>NZ_JACYHB010000033.1 GCF_014837295.1 Cellulosimicrobium arenosum | reverse complement strand
GATGCTCCGTTCGAGGGTGCTGTGGAAGGTTCACTCGAAGGATCACGCGGTGGCCGCTCTACGTCGCGTCGAACGACGACGCCGACGAACCCGACGACCGCGCTACACCACTATCAGGGACTCAACTTGGTCAGCGCGGTGCAACGGCGTCGGGACGTGGCCGGGTGCATCGTGCACTCGGATAGGGGCAGCCAATTTCGCTCACGAAAGGTCCGCCGGGTTCTGGACCGCCACGACCTGGTCGGATCGATGGGACAGGTCGCCTCTGCCGGAGACAACGCCGCGATGGAGAGCTTCTTCTCCCTGCTACAGAAGAACGTCCTGAACCGGCGCCGCTGGACCACCCGCGAGGACCTACGCCTGGCGATCATCACCTGGATCGAACGCACCTACCACCGCCGCCGCCGGCAGGCCCGACTCGGACGATTGACCCCCATCGAGTACGAAGCCATCATGACCACTCAGGTCGCACTCGCCGCCTGAGACCCGCTGTCACCTATCCGTGCAGCAGACCCCCTTCCTCAGCGCGCTCATCGACGCCCCGGTCTACTTCTGCGACCCCCGCAGCCCGTGGCAGCGCGGCACCAACGAGAACACTAACCGCCTCCTGCGCCAGTACCTCCCGCGGCGCACGAACATGAACGCGACGAGTAACGACGAGCTCGAACGCATCGAGAGGCTCCTGAACGAACGGCCTCGGCAGGTCCTTGAGTTGAGTCCCTGATAGTGGTGTAGCGCGGTCGTCGGGTTCGTCGGCGTCGTCGTTCGACGCGACGTAGAGCGGCCACCGCGTGATCCTTCGAGTGAACCTTCCACAGCACCCTCGAACGGAGCATC
>NZ_JACYHB010000032.1 GCF_014837295.1 Cellulosimicrobium arenosum | reverse complement strand
TCGAGCTGTCGAAGTCGAACGTGCTGCTGATCGGTCCGACGGGGACGGGCAAGACGTATCTGGCGCAGACGTTGGCGCGGTTGTTGAACGTGCCGTTCGCGATCGCGGACGCGACGGCGCTGACGGAGGCGGGGTACGTGGGTGAGGATGTGGAGAACATCCTGCTCAAGCTGGTGCAGGCGGCGGACTTCGATGTGAAGAAGGCTGAGACGGGCATCATCTACATCGACGAGATCGACAAGGTGGCGCGCAAGGCGGAGAGTGCGTCGATCACGCGGGACGTGTCGGGTGAGGGTGTGCAGCAGGCGTTGTTGAAGATCATCGAGGGGACGGCGGCGTCGGTGCCGCCGCAGGGTGGTCGTAAGCATCCGCACCAGGAGTTCATCTCGGTGGACACCTCGAACGTGCTGTTCATCGTGGCGGGTGCGTTCGCGGGGTTGGACGACATCGTGGCGGCGCGGTCGCGGCAGCGGGGGGTGGGTTTTGGTGCGCCGATGGAGTCGGACGGTGGGGTGGACCTGTTCTCGCAGGTGCGGCCGGAGGATCTGCACATGTTCGGGTTGATCCCGGAGTTCATCGGGCGGTTGCCGGTGATCGCGGCGGTGGAGCCGTTGGACCGGGCGGCGTTGGTGGCGATCTTGACGGAGCCGCGCAACGCGTTGGTCAAGCAGTATCAGCGGATGTTCGAGATCGACGGGGTGGGTCTGGAGTTCGACGAGGACGCGTTGGGGGCGATCGCGGAGCAGGCGTTGTTGCGGGGGACGGGGGCGCGGGGGTTGCGCGCGATCATGGAGGAGGTGCTGCAGCAGGTGATGTTCGACGTGCCGTCGCGTGATGACGTGGAGCGGGTCGTGATCTCGCGCGAGGTCGTGCTGGACAACGTCAATCCCACGATCGTGCCGCGCAGCACCGGTGCACGGTCGCG
>NZ_JACYHB010000031.1 GCF_014837295.1 Cellulosimicrobium arenosum | reverse complement strand
GATGCTCCGTTCGAGGGTGCTGTGGAAGGTTCACTCGAAGGATCACGCGGTGGCCGCTCTACGTCGCGTCGAACGACGACGCCGACGAACCCGACGACCGCGCTACACCACTATCAGGGACTCAACTGTGGGCGGAGCACAGCCGACACTGCAGTGCAGTAGCCGGCGGTGGAACGCTCGACCCAGGTGGCGCTGGGATGCTCGACGTTGGCGATCCGTCATGTACGCGAGACCTCGGCCAGGTCACCCGCCGAGCTCGATGGGCAATCTGGAGAGGGCTTCGAGGCCGAGGTGGCGGGCGCCCTTCGGCCCCGTTCGTCGGTCTGCTCGGCCAGGACCGGGCCGACCATACGCGCGGTCGCGTCCGGTTCGAGAAGATGCTCTGCGGCGTCGGTGCGGCGCCGGTTTGGTCGTAGCCGGGAGTGCAGCATCGCCTCACGCGCGCCACAGGCACTCGGGACAGGGGCTCACGTTCGCCGCGTCGTGCGTCCTGCAGCGCTGCCAGGTCGCGTCGGCAGGTTCGCGATGATCCGCGCATCCCTAGGACCTCACGGGGCCTGTCGCCACTGACGCCCTGGTGACCACGACGACAGCATTGATCACACGTCCGGCATCACGACCTTCCTCGTCAACGCGTCGACGGCGACGAACGTGAGCAGCGGCCGCATCAGATACGGCGAAACATCGGCCAGGGCTTCGCCGAGCAGGCGGCGGGGTCGTCAAACGTGGTGTGCTCACTGTGATGCCCCGTTCGAGAGCGCTGGCGAAGGTTCACTCGAGGGGTCACGCGGTGGCGGCTTTGAGGAACCTTTCGACGCCCGTTGTCGCCCCGGTGCGGGGTCCTACGGGCCACCGTCGGGGGCAGGTATCCTTTGCTTCGACCTCCGGCCGTTCATGCGGCGTTCACCGGAGCTCCGCTCCGGGGTTCCCGGCCGACCTCACCTCCCCGTGACCCGGACCCGTTCGAGGGCTCGCCCTCCCGGGTTCGACCACAGATTGAAAGGACCTGGGCTCCATGCCTCTTGACCTTGTCGTGATCGGACTTGGGTATGTTGGGCTGCCCCTCGCGCGCGAGGCTGTGCGTGGTGGTCTTGTCGTGCGCGGGTTCGACGTCACGACGTCGCTCGTCGATGCGCTCAACGAGGGTC
>NZ_JACYHB010000030.1 GCF_014837295.1 Cellulosimicrobium arenosum | reverse complement strand
GTCAGAGGCGGATGGCGTCGGGGTGGGTCGTGGCGCCCTTGGTGTCGAAGAAGCGCACCGACTTCTCGGCCAGCACGTCGACATCGTAGGCACTGTGGTTCTGGACCAGGATGACCAGGTCGGCCTCGGCGATGGCGGTGTCGAGGTCCTCGACGCGGTCGAGGGTGTCGCCGTTGACGTGCCACTGCTCGACGTGGGGGTCGTGGAACACGAGGTCCGCGCCGTGGGAGAGCAGGTTGCGCGCGACCGCGACGGCGGGCGACTCGCGCTGGTCGGCGATGTTCGGCTTGTACGTCACGCCCAGCAGCAGCACCCGCGAACCACGCATGGCCTTGGCGTCCTCGTTGAGGATGTCTTGGGCACGCCGGACCACGTACGCCGGCATGGTCGCGTTGATCTCCTGCGCCAGCTCGACGAACCGGAACGGGTAGCCCAGGCGCGAGCGCACGTTGTGGCTCAGGTAGTTCGGGTCGATCGGGATGCAGTGCCCACCCACACCCGGGCCGGGATAGAACGCCTGGAACCCGAACGGCTTGGTCTTGGCCAACCGGATCACGTCCCACAGGTCGATACCGAGCTCGTGGCAGAACCGGGCCATCTCGTTCACCAGCGCGATGTTGATGTGCCGGTAGGTGTTCTCCAGCAGCTTCGCCGTCTCGGCCTCGCGCGCACCCTTCGCCACGACCACCGTGTCGACGAACCGCGAGTACAGCGCCGCCGCACGCTCCGTGGCCTCGGGCGTCAGTCCGCCCACGACCTTCGGGGTGTTCTTCATCCCGTACGTCGCGTTGCCCGGATCGATCCGCTCGGGAGAGAACGCCAGGTGGAAGTCCTCACCACAACGCAGGCCGCCCTCCTCAAGGATCGGCTTGAGGACCTCCTCCGTCGTGCCCGGGTACGTCGTCGACTCCAGCACGACGACCATGCCAGGCTCGAGAACCCCTGCGATGGTGCGGGTCGCAGCGATCACAGCACCCAGATCCGGGCCGCCGTCCTGCCCCAGAGGCGTGGGCACGCAGATCACCACAGCCGCCGCACCACGAATGTCCTCGACATCACCGGTCGCGCGAAAGCCGGCCCCGAGCATCTCGGCAACATCCCCGTCAGAGATGTCGTCCACATGCGAACGACCCTCGTTGAGCGCATCGACGAGCGACGTCGTGACGTCGAACCCGCGCACGACAAGACCACCACGCACAGCCTCGCGCGCGAGGGGCAGCCCAACATACCCAAGTCCGATCACGACAAGGTCAAG
>NZ_JACYHB010000003.1 GCF_014837295.1 Cellulosimicrobium arenosum | reverse complement strand
CAACGGCCGGCTCGAGCACCTGCGCGGCTCCGCCCTCGGCTTCCGCAACCTGACCCACTACATCGCACGATCCCTGCTCGAGGCCGGCGGCTTCAGACCACGGCTACACCCTCAGATCGGATGAGCCGCTTTGCCACGGGGACATCCTTCCAGCGAGGACAGAATCCTCACAGTTCAGGTGTCAACCAAACCGGGGGCAGACCCTGGCTCTCATCCTTCCTGGATTGAGAGCCTCCGCCGAACCCGGGTCGATTCAAGGACCCTTCGATCGTGGGTGACCATATCGTACTGGTGGTCAGCGACCTCAAAAGACCAGCAGTGATTGCGCGGCCGCACGCTTACGCCGTCGCATACCGGTCCGGATCCTGAAGTACCCATTCACGGTACGCGCTCGCGTCGTACCCTGTCGCGGCGAGCAGATCAGTTGCCTCGTTCACGCACCGCTCAAACTCTTGCGCTTGCGTTCCAAGTACTTCATCGACCAGAACGCGTTTGCTGACACGCTTCGGAATGATCGCTGACTGTTCGCAAACCTTCTTCTCCGCCGAAGACTCGACGCCCACTGTCTTGACCAGCCCTTGAGCGTCGGGCTGAACAAACGGGTTTGGCTTGAACCGGATCGCCAACGACACGATGTCGTCGTCGCCGTTCTCCGAACCTGTGCGGTAAGTCATGAAGTTCCGGACCGAGGCCTTTAGTCCGTGGGTGACACCTTGCGAGACTATCCACTGGGTCAGTCCGAGCATGAATGCCTCGGCGGAGCCGACCAGCTCAGGCAGCCGTAAGGGCTGGCCGTCTGCCACCAGCCCCCAAGCCGATGCAAACTCAGCGGCGTATGCCGCGCACGTGTCATGGATGCTCTGCGCGACCTCGTTAAGTGACGCCTTGACATCTGTGTCGATGCTGTCGTCGTCCATGCGCGTCGTAATGAACAGAAGAAAGTCCTGATCTGAACTTCTCTGATTCTGGAGCAAGGCTTGCAGCGCAGCGAAATAGTTCGGGATACCTTCCGCCTTCTCCCGGCCAGCGAACCCACCACACAGATCAAGGTTGATGGCATGGAAGGGACCAGCGCTACGGACGCGCTGCCACGGAATTGATCGCGTGTCTCCAACCTCCCGGAAGTCGCCGGGAAAGACTTGGGACTCCGGGTCTATATGTTCAAGTCTGTTGATTGAGAACTGCGCAGAATTGAGTCCTGATTGACCCTCGTCGGACGGGAAGGCCGCGGTATTGAATCCGAGGTACCTGAGGCGGAGTCCACGTGGCATGCACACCGACTTAGCGAGATGTCGGATATCAAGAAGGTCGTTGCCTGGAAGTGTGAGGTAGCGCAGCTCGCTGTCGAGACCAAGATCTCGGGCAAGGAAGCCCAGCTCTCGTGACCACTGTAACGAACGCACGTACTGCTTCCGGGGCCTGTGCCAAGGCTGGAAATCGCGTTCAGCTCTTCCGGGGAATGGCACCGGGCCCTCGCCGAGCAGCGCGCTGAGGTCGTCTTCTGCCGATCCGGCAGCGGTCTCCTCAGCCAAGGTTCTCGGCTTCCAGGATTCCGAGAATGGAACCAAGCAGGTTGTCCTGCTCCTTTGGCGATAGCTGATCCAGGACTCCGTACACCGAGAGCACCTTCGTGATCGCTTCAAGCTTGCGCAGGCTGTCAGACTTGGGTGCCGCATCCCGCGCGTCGGGTATCTCCTCGAGAATCCGGTTGAGATCGAACGACTGAGTGATGCCCTCGTACCTCGGTGCCGGTCTATCACCGGGTCGCGTAAAGCGAACGTTTGGAACGACTCCCTCGCCGTCTGTCCTGAGGTCGTTCGCGGATTCGATGATTCGTGTGATCCGGTCCTCAGTGTCGCGCCTTGTCGAGTCGCGGGTTTCGCCACGCAACTGCTGTGCTTCACGCTTCTGCGCCGTGGCGAGCTGTCGCAGAGCACTGTGCACCCAGCGGGTGAGGAGAACTGTATGCGGATGGGCCGTATTGAAGCTTTCGCGGTCGATATTCAAGGCCGCTTCCAGACCCTGCTTGACGAAAATCTCGCAAGTGATCTGCCTCAGACGTGTTAGCTCCGCGACCTGGTAGTTGAAGAATGTCGAGTCGAACAGCGTGCCACTGGCGCCGTGGATACGGACGAGCGCGCCTTGATGTTCCGTTGGAGCGACCTTCGGCGTCCAGAACAGGTAGGCCTCAAATTCAAGCGGACCCGCACTGACGTCACGATCGAATCCACTGAAGTCTTCACGCAGCGATCCGACGAAGACCATTGGCTTCTTTAGCGCATGTTGAGTCGTAGGCAGTCCGCGGAACTTGAGGGGCCTGCTGAGCTGCACGCCGTCGAAGAGCACACGGAACTCGTCCTCCCTGTCGTCAGGGCGGGACAACCCCGCGAGCTCGCGGACGGTAGTCGCGCCCGAGTCGCTCGTCAGCTTCTGTGCGGACCCATTGCCGCTATTCGAGAGTTTGTAGAAATACGCCCAGTCGTCAGCGACGTCCTCTTCTAGGATGTTCTCTTCTACGTACGGGAGTGGCAATGCAAGGGCGAGGTTCCAGAGCATCTGGAGGTACGTATCGAAAATGTCCGTGAGCTTGACGGTGGTTCGGCCTTGGACGGAGGACCAGACGCTGTCGACCATGCTCTTGAAGGCGACCTCAGGGTCATCTTGGTCGTCCCAGGGCAGGCTGCGCAACTTGCCCTTGCGGTTTTCAACGTGGAGGTCGGAGTCGTCGAGGCGCCCGATGTGGAAGAGCGGGACGGTCGAGAGCGACTTCGCTTCTGCTTCAGCACTGATCGGGTGGTCGATGGCCTTCCAAAGCTGCTCACTGCACAGGCTGTCTCTGGTCTGAGGCCTGATCGCCGTTAGCACGATGGTTGTCCCTTGAGCGTCGGCGTCGTCAGTTGGCTCTCGCCATACTTGATAGGTGCCGGCTTTAAACTCAGTTTCGTCACCATCAGCTGGCTCATCTGCAAACTGTTGCAAGTTCACTAGGACGACGGTGCGGTAGGGATCACCTTCGGTCTTCGTGATGATCTGGAAGCTGTGCGTAAGCTGCGACACGGAAAAGATTCCGATGCCGAGCTTCCCGATCAACTTGCGCCCACCTGGACTTATTGTGGGATCGCCCTCGGACGCGATTCCAAGGTCTTGGCCCTGCTCGGTGCGCTTCGCACTACCGCCAATGTTGTGAAGCAGGTGAATGACAGCATCAGGTGTCATTCCCGTGCCGTTGTCCTCGATGGTGATACGGCTGAACTTCGGCGCATCAGTTTTGACCGACACCCAGGTGGCGTCGGCGTCGTATGCGTTCGCGATCAACTCCCTGATCGCCGATCCCGGTTGGCGGTAAATGCCGTCTGTCACACGCGCGATGACGCGGTCGTTGGTGGTCAGCACCGACTCGATCGAATCGGCCTGCCTCGTCACGTGGCGGAGCTGATCGGCTAGCTCCTGATCGCGGTTACGCAACGCGTTCATCGTCAGCCCTGGATGCCGTATCGGTTTTTGCTAGTGCGCGAATCGTGGCCTCGGCGAGAGCTTGCGCAAGCGGTGGCGGTACTGCGTTCGAAACCTGCTCCACCTGAGCCGATAGCGGGCCTTCAAGAACGAACTCGGGCGGAAAGCCTTGAAGCCTCATGGCCTCATAGATGCTCAGGCGGCGATGACCGTCCGGGTGCACGTGAATCTCGCGATGGCCGTAAGCGACTGTAGGGCTCGGGTCGTCCCAACTAAGACGCCGGAAACTCCGTGTGCTAGTCATCGTTTTATCAGGGTCGCTAAACCGCTTTGAAACGGGCTGCATGGTCCAGTGGTTCGGGTGATGCGGGATGTCCGCGGCCGTCAGTCCGCGAGCGAAGTACATCGGTTCTGGAAATCCCCCGATAGCGGTTCTTACGTCGAGATTCTCGCGAGGCGTCTTTTGTGGGGAGAAACCACTCCCCGCCTCGACAGACGTGAAAGCGGATATAATGACCCGATTTCTGTTCTGTGGGACCTCGAAGTCGAGTGCACAATACTCATCAACTCTCTCTACAAACCCGAGTTGCTTGAACTTTTCAAGAATGCCTGTAAAGGCGGTTTCGTGCTTAACGTCTTTAATGCCGAGCACGTTCTCAAAGAGGACAAAACGTACGTCGTATCTTTTCTGCAACTCCGCGACTATTTCCAGATATAGAATAGGAAGCCTGTTTCGCGGGTCCGATGCGAGGGCGGCCGGGTTGGCACGCGAGAACCCCTGGCAAGGGGGGCCGCCAATAACACCGATCGGTTCTCCATCCGTGAGGACGCCAGCGAGCTTTTCCAGAACTCCGGCCGGCTTCAGGTCAATAAGGTCAGCGGCGATCGAGGTGGTGTTCTTGAAGTTTCGTTTGTGAGTTTTTATCGCCCACTCCGAACTGTCCACGGCGAACGCCAGAGGGAAGCCCGCATCGCGGTAACCTAGGTCGAGACCCCCGGCGCCGGAGAACAGGCTGACGATCTTCGGCAACGCCATCCTGTCTCCCAACATCGATTGCGGCGGGGAGGAATCGCATCCGTGACGACCTCCAGGCCCGCGCACAGACGGACCCAGCGTGAGCATACCGTTGGTCGGCGACACAGCCCGCGAGGCTCACCGTACTGAATTGCCCCGGGTTCGGGTCGGAGGCTCTCAATCCAGGAAGGAGGGCCCTGACCCCTGATGGTGGACACGCGGGTGGCTCCACGCGGCGAGCGTCAGCGTAGCTGCGTAGTCGGCGGTCTCGTAGGCGATGGGGCTGCGGTGTCCGCAGGTCGAGGTGTCGGCGGCGGGTGTTGTAGCGGGTGATCCACGCGGAGACTTCCCGGCGTACGGTGGTCGGGTCGGGTCAGCCGTGTGCGCCGGCGAGGTCTCGCGTTTGAGTGTCGCGTTGAGCGACTCGGTCATCGCGTTGTCCGCCGTGGTCGGTGTGCATGACCGCCCAGTCCAGCTTGCCGCGCGCGGCGGCCGCGGCTTCCAGTACGTCGGTGACCAGGTCGGTGCGCATTTGGTCCGCGATCGACCAGCCGACCAGGCGCCGCGAGAAGCAGGCGATCACGGTCGCTAGGTAGACAAACTTCCCGTCCCCGCAGGGCAGGTAGGTAATGTCACCGACGTACTTGCTGTTCTGCTCCGTGGCGTGAAGTCCAGTTCGAGAAGGTCGGGCATGACCTGCGCGTCAGGATCGGGCACCGTGATGCGCACCCGCCGCCGCAGCCGGATCCCGACGATGTGGCGTTCACGCATCACCCGTGCCACACGCTTGTGGTTGACCCGCTGGTCAACCTCGACGCCGTCGTTGAACTCGGCGGTGATCCGTGGCGCCCCGCAGGCGCGGTCCTGGTCATGTATCGCGCGGATCCGCTTGGCCAGGGCCTCGTCGTCGGCTGCCCGCGCGGCACGAGCGGGCGCGGCCGCCAGCCATTTGTAGAACGAGGACCGGGCGATCCCGATCACCTGGCACAGCCGCTTCACCTCGAAGGTGTCCCGGTGGTAGGCGGCGAACTGGAAGCGGCTCACCAGTTCGTCTCCCCAGCGAAATACTTCGCCGCCGCACGCAGGATCTCCCGCTCGGTCGACAGCTTGGCCGTCTCGCCCTCGAGCTCGGCGACCCGTGCCCGCAGCCGGGCCAGTTCTTACGCGGGTGTCTCATCCTCCGGCCGGGTGCTCGTCGGCGGGCAGGACTGGCCACGGATCGGCACCCCCGGCGCCTTGAACCAACCCGACAACGTCGCATTCATGACCCCCAGGTCTCCGGCGATCCCCGCGACCGTGGCAGTCAGCGTCGAGCGATACAGTTCGACAGCATCACGACGGAACTCCGCCGAGTACGTCGTCCTGGCCACGACCAGATCTTCTCGCTTCCTCCGGGCCAGACCCGGAATCAGCGTGTCACCTGAATCGCCCCGGCTTCGGCGGAGGCTCGGTTATCTGGCTCCGGCCGTGACTTCGACCGGGGTGTCTGGAGCGTAGTCGTGCTCCCAGAACGTGTGCTCGTGCTCGGCCGGTGGGACGAGTCCGAGCTCGCCGTGCAGGCGTCGGTGGTTGAACCAGTCGATGTACTCGGCCACTGCGAGCTCGACGTCGGTGACGGACTTCCAGCCGCCGTGCGGGCGCATGACGGGGTTGCGGATGCACTCGGCCTTGAACAGCGAGTTGAACGCCTCGGCCATCGCGTTGTCGTAGGAGTCGCCCTTGGATCCGACCGAGGCGACGGCCTCTGCTTCGGCGAGCCGCTCGGTGTAGCGGACCGCTCGAGATTGGACTTCGCGGTCCGAGTGGTGCGTCAGACCCGAGGCGTCCTGCCCGGCCCGGCGGCGTGCCCACAGGCCCATGTCCAGGGCGTCCAGCGCAAGGTCGGTGCGCAGCGACGTAGACACCTGCCAGCCCACGACGTAACGGGAGAACACGTCCAGCACGAACGCCGCGTAGACCCACCCCGCGTGCGTGCGCACGTAGGTGATGTCCGCGACCCACAACCGGTTCGGCGCGTCGGCGACGAACTCCCGCTCGACGAGGTCCGCCGGCCGCGCTGTCTCCGCGTCCTTGCTATGGGTGGTGCGGGTCGTCTTCTCCCTCGGGATGCCGCGCAGCCCTTCAGACCGCATCAGCCGCTCGACGGTGCACCGCGCCACGGGCGTGCCCTGCCGGTTCAGCTCGCCCCAGACCTTCCTGGCCCCGTAGACGCCCAGGTTCGCCTTGTGCACCTGACGGATCGCCGGAACCAGCTCGGAATCCCGCACCGCCCGTGCGGACGGCTTCCTGGACCTGGTCGCGTAGTACGTGCTCGGAGCGATCTGCGCGCCGGTGGGCAGATTCAAGCGGTGGGCGCAAGGAGCTCTGCGAACTTCTCTGATGGTGTCAGATAGCCCAGCGTCTTCCGCGGCCGGCCGTTCAGGCTGTCCTGAATTGCGACGAGCTCCTCGGGGCCGATGACGCTGAGGTCGGAGCCCTTCGGGAGGTACTGGCGCAGCAGGCCGTTGGTGTTCTCGTTGCTGCCGCGCTGCCATGGCGAGTGGGGATCGCAGAAGTAGATCGGGATCCCGGTCGCGGTCGTGAACACAGCGTGGTTCGACATCTCCGCGCCCTGGTCCCAGGTGATCGTGCGCGCCAGCGATGACGGCAGCTTGGTGATTGCGGTTCGCATCGCGGTCTCGACCTGCTCGGCGCTCTTCCCGTTTGGCAGGTGCAGCAAGAGGGTGAGGCGAGTGGTTCGTTCGACGAGGGTGCCGACGGCGCTCCGGCTTCCCTCGCCGAGGATGAGGTCGCCTTCCCAGTGGCCAGGGACCGCGCGGTCGTCGGCTTCGGCGGGACGTTCGCTGATCATTGTCATGCCCGGGATCCGGCCGCGACCGTCGGTGGTTCCGCGGGCCTTCCGCGCGCAGCGACCAGACCGCAAGCAGCGTGCGAGCTCGCGGCGCAACTCGCCTCGGCCCTGCACGAACAGCGATTGGTAGATCGTCTCGTAGCTCACGTGCATCTCCGGGGCATCGGGATGCTCCAACCGTAGGCGCGCTGCGATCTCCTGAGGCGACCAGAGGTCCTTCAGCCTTGTAGCAACCTCGTCGAAGAGCGGGCCAGCAGCGAGCTTGAACGACTTCGGCCGCCGCGTCTGCTCACGCGCGTGCGCGTGCGCATGCCACGCTGAGTACCGCTCGCGCCCGCCGCCCCGCTTGACCTCGCGACTGATGGTCGACACTGCCCGGCCCAACCCCTTCGCGATGGCAGTGAAGGAGTCGCCGCGAGCGAGACCAGTCAGGACCTCCTCGCGCTCCTCGATGGTCAGACGCCCGACGCGTGGCTCCCACCCGAA
The DNA here is from genome assembly GCF_014837295.1 of Cellulosimicrobium arenosum. GTDB lineage: Bacteria > Actinomycetota > Actinomycetes > Actinomycetales > Cellulomonadaceae > Cellulosimicrobium > Cellulosimicrobium arenosum. The sequence goes on along the minus strand of NZ_JACYHB010000003.1, from coordinate 380,632 downwards.
CGGCGTGGCATCCAGGTGCCTGCCGGTGCGGACCATGAGGCCGACCATCGGCGCGCTGCAGCCGATCTCTCGAGCAATGTCGACTCTTCGCCAGCCGTTGGCATCAAGCCGCAACGCCAACTGCTTTTGCTCGCGACTGAGATGACCATGCTTGCCCTGCATGCGGACCCTCCTGCGATCGACGGATGCCTCATCTCACAGGACCCGTTGCGCTGACCGCTTGAATCCGCCATGTGGTTCGCCCGCCGCAGCTCACGGTTCTCCCGCTCCAGCTCCGCGATCCTGACCGCGTCCGTGCTCGTCGTGCCCGGCCGCTTGCCCTCGTCGACCTCCGCACGCTTGACCCACGTGCGCAGGGCCTCCGGGTGCACGTCCAGCTGGGCCGCGATCCGACGGATCACGACCATCCGCTGCCCCTCGACCGCGATCGCATCCAACGCCATCCTCGTGGCCCGCTCACGCAACTCCTCGCTGTACTTCTTCGGTGCCGCCATGACTCTCATCCTTCCTGGATTGAGAGCCTTCGCCGAACCCGGGGCGATTCAACCTCACGGGGTCAAGGCCCTTCTCGCATCTGTTGGCTCATCCACCTCCAGACAGACGTGCCGTCCGCCGTCATCGGATCGTTCTGCGCGAGGTAGATCCACGAGAAGTGGCCGGGGTAGGTCTGCTCGTCCCACTCGACGGAGTCGTAGAGCGTGATGAGCGAGTCGGGGAGCAGGTCGTGCGCCCAGACGCTCGACCGGTCGTAGGGCACGGTGGCGTCGTCGCGCGAGTGGATGAACCACGTCGGGGTGTCGGCGAGCCGGGAGACCTCCTCGGCGTCGGTCCGGTAGGTCGGGTCGCGGAACAGGGTGATCGCGGGCGCGACGGAGACAAGGGACGCGAACGTCGTCGGGTAGGCGGCGACGAGCTCGATCGACATGAGCCCGCCGGCGGACGCACCGGCGACGTGGATGCGGCTCTGGTCGATGTCGTACGTGCGCGACAGCTCCGCCACGAGGGTGCGCAGCTGCTCCCGGTAGCCGGCTTCGTCGGCGTTGTACCAGGTGTCGGGCACCTGGGGTGCGACGACGTACGCGCCGCCGAAGATCCGCTGGGCCTCCCGCGTGGTGAACCCCAGCGCGCCGCGGTTCGCTCGCAGCTGGGCCTCGTTCTGGTAGACCCCGGGCAGCCCGCCCTCGCCGTTGCCGTGCAGCCAGACGACGAGCGGCCGGTCCCCGCGGGTCCGTGCCGGCTCGTAGAGGCGGTACTTCAGCCCGTCGCGGGTGGTGCCCCGCGCGAACGCGTCGACCTCGGGGTCCCTCAGGTCCCCCTGCCGGAACCGCTCCACCGTCACCTCGCGGCCGTTGCGCAGCTCGATGGGCTCGTCCTGCGCGATGGTGTAGTCGAGGTCGAGCAGCACGTTGCGGCCCTCGGGGAGGTACTGGAGCGTCCCGGCACCGGCCCCGGCCGCGAGCGACAGCCGGACGTCGCCGCCTCGGGTGACCTCGACGTCCGTCACGGTGCGGTCGACGTCGAACACGACGTCCGACGGACCACCCGTGGCCACGCCTTCCGGCAACCGACCCACCGCCTGCACGGTGAACGCGGAGGGGTCCACGGACGCGGCCCGGATGCCCGGGAGGCGGTCGAGGTCGAGCGTCACGGACGTGACCTGCTCGCCGCCGTCGAGCACCGTGCCGTCGAGGGTGAACGAGACCGTGCCGGGGTCGAACGGATGGTGTCCGTGACCACCGCCCCCGTGGCCGCCGTGGGCGCTGCCGGGGAGCGCGGTGACGAGCGCGAGGACGACAGCGCTCGCGACGACCGATGCCGTGCGGATCGACTTCATGACAGCTCCTCGTCGTTGAGGGATCACATCGTTGACCGACTCAACCTACTGTCGGTCGACGACCCGGACATCTCGGAGCGAGGGTGCGATCATCCCGGGTCATCGAGCCGAGGGCGCGGTCACGCCCCGCCGTCGAGCATCCGGGCAGCGATGGAGACCACCAGCACGATGACGATCACCCCGACGCACCACAGGATCCCGGTCAGGCCGGGTCGGGGCTCGTCGGGGCGGCGTCCGTCGTCGGGCCGTCGGCGTGCCATGCAACCCAGCACATCACGCCGACCGGAGCCGGGCACCCGCGCGCGAGCTGCGGACCGCCCTCGTAGGCTCGCGGGACCTGCGCTCCCCGACAGAAGGACAGGCTGCACAGCATGACCGAGAGCTCGACCAGCACGACCGCGACCGGCCGTATCGTCCTGCTCGGGGCGACGGGCTACACCGGCGCGCTCGTCGCGCACGAGCTGGTCGCGCTCGGCGCGCGCCCGGTTCTCGCCGGTCGCTCGCAGGACCGGCTGGACGCGCTCGCCGCGGACCTCGACGCCGCCACCGGCATTTCGGACGGCACGGACGACACGGACCACACCGGCGGATCCCGGCGGCCCCGGCTCGAGACCGCGCTGGCCGACGTCGACGACCCGCGGTCCGTGCGCGCGCTGGTCGAGCGCGGCGACGTGCTGGTCTCGACGGTCGGGCCTTTCGTCCGTCACGGCGCGCCGGCGGTCGAGACCGCCGTGGACGCGGGCGCCGTCTATCTCGACTCGACGGGCGAGCCGGCGTTCATCCGGCGCGTGTTCGACGAACTCGGACCGCGGGCGGAACGCACGGGCGCGGCTCTGCTGACGGCCTTCGGGCACGACTGGGTGCCGGGCAACGTCGCGGGCGCGGTCGCGCTCCAGGACGAGGGCGCGGCCGCGGCGCGCGTGGACATCGGCTACTTCCCCCAGGGCGCCACCACGAGCGGCGGCACGCGGGCGAGCGGGCTGGCGACGGTGCTCGAGCCGTCCTACGCGTGGCGCGACGGTCGCCTGCGCAGCGAGCGGGTGGCCGCGCGCGTCGTCACGTTCGAGCTGGGTCCCGGGCGACGCGTCCGCGGGATCACGTCCGGGGGGACCGAGCCGTTCGCCCTGCCAGGTCTCGCGCCCGGACTGCAGGACGTCGAGGTGGTCCTCGGGCTCTCGGGCCGGGCGGTGCCGCTCGCTCCCGTCGCGACGGCGGTCGTGTCCGCGGCGCTGCGTGTCCCGGGCATCGGGACGGGACTGCGCCACCTCGCGCGGGCACGGTCGTCGGGGTCGACCGGCGGACCGGACGCGGCGACCCGCGCGACGTCGCGCACACGCGTGCTGGCGGACGCGCGGTCGCCGTCGGGCGAGCTCCTGCGCCGCGTGCGCCTCGACGGGCCGGACCCCTACGACCTCACCGCTCGGTTCCTCGCGTGGGGCGCGACGAGCGCCGCCGCGGGCGGCGTCCGGGGCACCGGGGCGCTCGGGCCGGTGCAGGCGTTCGGTCTCGACGATCTGCTCGCCGCGAGCCGCGATGCCGGCGCTACGGTGACTGTCGTCCGGTAGCCACCGAACCTCGACACCTGCGGAACCTGTCGCGCGGTCAGCCCCCCGCGTCGACCGCCTCACCTCCCGCCGAACCTGTGGAAAGGCCCGATAGGGCGTGTCGAGGCGCTGCTAGGGTGCGGCGGATCGCGCAGGTGGCGGGTCTGACGGCCGGGGCCTCGTGGCGCAGGCCGAGGCGGATGGGGGCGGGCGATGGGGTGGCGTGAGGGGTACCCGGCGGAGGGCGATCTGTCGGGGTTGGTGCGTGCGGAGTCGGTGCTGGGGACCGCGATGGAGCGGTCGGACGAGCTGGTGCAGGGTTTGACGTGGACCGGGCAGGCGGTGGCCGAGGTCTGGACGGGTGCGCCGTTCGACGCGTGGGCGGAGCGGGTGCAGGCCACGTCGGCGTGGTGCACGCAGATGTACGAGATCGCAGACACCGCGCGGCGTGCGGTGGCGGCGTACGTGTCCGGGGTGGATGAGCTCGTCGCCGAGCACGCGGCGATCTGCCTGTCGATCGAGGACGTGGAGTCGCGGGCACGGGCCGCGGGGGTGCCGGTCGAGGCGGACCTGGCATGGATGACGGTGCGGCGGGGCATGTTCGCCGGGGTGGGGACGGGTGTCGAGAGCGGGACCGGGTCGGGTGCGACAGGACCGGCGCCGTTGTGGACGGTGGAGGCGTTCGAGGACGAGCTGTGGGGGCTCGTGGAGCAGGTGCAGGGCCTGGCCGAACGCCGCCGCGCGCTGGACACGCGGCTGCGGGACACGGTGGCGGGGGTGGTCCCGGCGGGGTGGGCCGCACGGCGGGAGGTGTTCGCGGCGGCGGGAGTGTCCGAACCGCGGAAGATGACGCCGGTGGTGCTCGCGCAGGCGTTGGCCGGGCAGGTGAGCTCGGGACCGACGGCTACCGACGAGGTGCTGCAGGCGTTCTTCGACGAGTACGGAACGCAGGAGCAGGTGATGTCGGCGTTCTTCATCGCCCTGGGCGGGCGAGGAACGCTCGGACTGATGGACGGCGGCGGCGGCCAGTACGACGACGTCCAGGGCAAGGACCTGGAGCTGGTGCGCGCAGTGCGTGCGGGTTTCGCCGTCGGGTCGGCGGGGTGGAGACGCGAGCGGGCTGAGGTGTTCGCGGACGGGTTGTTCGGGAAGATCGACCCGAGCGAGGACCCCAGGACGTCGGGATGGGCGATCGTGACGCTCGCGACGTTGTTCGAGGGGCCACCGTACGCGGGCGAGCAGGTCGCGGTCGCGGTCGCGGACCGGTTGGACGAGCTGGACCGTCGTTGGCCCGTGGTCGCCGACGGGTACATGCTCGGACCGCACGCAGTGCTGGAAGCGGAGCGTAAGGTACACGGACTCCGGGTCCTGAATGACACAGGTTCTCGAAGTCCCGCGAACGCAATCCTGCGCACGCTGGCGCAGTATCCGCAGACGGCGTCGGACTGGCTCGTCGCTGCACCGCACGGAGGCCGGGTCGAGCACTGGTTCGGCGCGTACGCATGGGGTGACCGGGGTGGGTTCGACGGGCCGCTGGCCTTGCTGTCCGCGACCCAGGACCCATCGGTGCGGGGCGTGAGCGCGTCGGACGGTGAGGTCGTGCTGGACCTGGTCGCGATGGAGCGCGCGGCCCGACTGGCTTCGCGCGGACTGACTGGACTGGTCGAGAACCCGACGTGGCGCATGGAGGAGCTGAACGCGGCAGAGTGTGTGCTGCTCGCAGACGTCATCAACGCGAACTGGGTCGCGATCCACACTCGTTGGACCGACAGAGAAGCAACCGCCTCGTCCGATGACGCTGTCATATCGGGAAAGCCGGAGTTCGCCCGGACTGAAGATCGGCTGCCGTTGGCACAGTTCGAGCCGGACGTCGTGACAAGGATGTTCGGGGCGGCCGGGTTGACCGACGAGGGGCAAGCCCGGCTGCAGCAGGGGTACCGCGAGTTTGTGGGAGCGTCCATCTACGCCGCGTCGGTCTCAGGTATCCCGGTGACGGACCAGGTGCGCGAGGTGCAGAACCTGATGTCCGTGGCGGTGGAGCGGATCGAGGGCTCCGAGGACTGGGCACGTCTAGACGTCGTGGGCCGTGCGGCGCAGGACGCGTCGTCGAACGCCGCGACGACGCTGCTGTTGCTGGGGATCCTGGCGAGCGGGGTCCCTACGGCGGGGGCGACGTGGGCCATCGCGATGGGGGCGGGGATCGGCCTCAGCGCACTCACGCTGCAGACCAGCGTCGACGCGCGAGCGAACGAACGGATCGCCGGCGTCGAGGACGACACCAAGGCGGGCATCGACGCTCGGTACCGGGCCGAGCTGACCGGCGACCTGACCGTCGCCGCAGCGCTGCTCGACGTTCCGTTGCCGCCACACCCGTCAACGCTCTCCTCGCCGTTCTCCGCGTCGCTCGCCCTTTCCGGGCCACCCACGATGACCGAGGACTTGTGGTTGGACGCGTGTACCGAGGCCGTCAACGACGAGTACGCCCGACTCTCGGGTGCGCAGCCAGGCTCGCAACCGTTCGATGTGAGCGAGAAGGCGTGGACGCGTCGCACCGACCAGGAAGGAAGACCGAACGACGGATGAGGAGCACGCGCAGAGCAGGCGTGGTCGCACTGGTCTTGTGCACCATGGGGCTCGTCTCGGGGTGCACGACACCATCTCCGGCTCCCAAGCCGACGGATCTGTCGCCGACTGTGATGGAGACGCCGGAACTGGTCTGGCTTGACGACAGGGAACCGTCGTCGACGCTGGAGGACGACGAGCGGGTACGTACGATCCGCGCCGCCGAGATCGGGAGAACCATGGCGTGGAACTCCGGAGACTTCACCATCGCGCAGCTCACCGAGAGCGCCACGCGAGGGCATATCGCTGCCTGGGTGCGGGCGTATCGCTCGGACGGAGAAGGGCGACCGTATGACCCGGGTCCCGCCCCGTTCGAACCTCTCGAGCTCCTCGAGGAGTTCGAGGACGGGGGCGGTGTCGTGCAGGTCTGCAAGCCGAGCCTGGGCCTGAGCTGGATGTTCGACACGATCGACTCGTTCGACGAGCGGCATGGGCAGATCGGCCGGGGCGCGTCGACGTGGAGGGTGACGGTGGTGCGGGAGGACGGGCGGTTGAAGGTGGCTGATCGTGATCCTCGTGGTGGGGAGTCGTGCGATGTGTCCGGTGTGGCTGTCGGGTTGTTCGACCCCGAACCGGCGGCCCCCGACGTACCGCCCGAAGAGCCGGTGCGTGCACCGTTGTTCGAGAGCTCGTGACCGACGTCGAAGACCGACCCGGGGCCGCTGACGGTATGTACAGGTACGGACAAGGCGTGGGGAGTACTCCCCTGGTCAGGGCAGCACGGCGGCGCTACGGTTCTCCCGACCACGAGGGGGACCCATGGCACCGGGACTGTACGGCGCAGACGTCGCGCAGCTGCGCGCTCTCGCACAGGACGTCCAGCGCGCAGCGGACACGATGACGTCTCTGACCGCGTCGCTGTCGTCGCTCGTCTCGTCGTCGGCCTGGCACGGTCGCGACGGCGACGAGTTCCGCGGGGCGTGGGACGGGCAGTGCGTCGCGCTGCTCCGCTCGTGCTCGGCGACGCTGTCCGACGGCGCGCAGGCGTTGCGCCGCAACGCGGACCAGCAGGAGCGCACGAGCACCGACTCCGGCGGCGGTTCCGGCGGCGGTCCGGGCACGCCGGGGCCGGGCGGAGGCAGCGGTGGCGGTGGCGGCGGCGGGCCGATCGGGATGTCCGTCCCCCCGATGGGTCCGCTCCCCTTCGGCCCCGGGGGCCCGGGAGCACCCGGAGGTCCGAGTGGCGACCCCGGCGACGAGCCGGGCGTAGCGGGTGGGGAACCGTACGTCGTCGGGCCGCCGACGAGGCCCGACATCGAGTGGGACGAGGACTTCGTCTACGACAGCGAGGACGCCGACCCCTCCGACTACCGGGACTGGATCGAGTGGAGGGGCAAGGCCGAGGCCACGCGGCTCCACCCCGGGCTGCAGGACGCCGGCGAGTTCTACCGGCACTACCTGGGGAACTCGGGCGACCCGATGACGTTCGACTACGAGAGCGCCTACGCCGACGACCCGGCGATCACCGCGAACGTCGACGCGGAGATCGCACGCACGCAGCAAGGAGTCGAGGACCTGATCGCGGCAGGGAACACGGACTTCTCCGTCACCGGGGACCCGTCGCCCACGTCGTCGTACCCGCAGACGGAGAACTGGCAGAAGACCATCGGCGCCTACCAGCAGTGGAGCAGCGCCGACGTCGAGGTCCACGGCGACCAGGTGACGATGCAGGTCACCGTCCACGCCGAGGACTACTACAACTTCAACCGGGACCAGTCGGACATCGCGTCGGGCACCTCGGACAACGTCAACGGACGCTTCACCGAGCTCGGCTGGGCGCAGCCGTTCGAGAGCTCCGGTACGGTCGAGCGCACGATCACCTGGACCCTCGGGGACCCGGGGTCGGCCACCGTCACCGGCGCACCGGAGGGACGATGACACGAGCACGGCGCCCGACGCCGCGTCGCACAGCCCGCACGACGGCGGCGGTCCTCGTCCTGCTCGCCCCCGCGGCGCTCGCCGCCTGCTCGACCCCGTCCGATCCCAGCACCCGAGGCACCACGGAGACGACCATGACCGACCGCGCGACCCCTGCGAAGAACGGTACCGGTGAGGTCCGTACGGACCTCGAGCCCCTGACGACGCGCTTCTCCGCGCTCGGGACGCCAGTGAGCGCGACGTGGCTCTCGGGAACGGTCGGCGACGAGGACGTCCCCGGACCGACCACCTACTGGATCGACGCGGTCGTCGAGCTCGACCCCGCCGTCGTGCAGCAGCTGGTCGCGGACACGGACCCGCAGGAGACGACCGGATCCCCCGCCGTCGTCGGCGATCTCGAGGACTCGCTGCCCGACGGCCCGCTCCTGACCGGCCCGGCCCTGGACGCCGCGTTCGCGGAGTCCGGCTTCACCGCCACGGCCTACCTCGACCAGGACGATGCGACCGTCGTCCTGGTCACGCTCGGCGAGTAGAGGTCCGCACACAGGTCGGCACCACGGCCCTCCCGGGCCGTGGTGCCGACGTGCGCTGGATCAGCGACTGCTACGGAATCAGCGAGCGATGTCGGACAGCTCGGCGGCCGTGATGATCAGCTGCCGCTCCGCACCGAGAAGAACACCCTCGTCGACCAGGTCGCGCGTCAGCTCACGCACGTGACGGACGAACTCGAGGTGGTTCTCGTAGTAGTCCCACTCGGCGATGTGGTCGTTGACGGTGCAGCCTTCGCCGTCGTCGAAGTTACCCACACCGCTGTCGTTGCCGTCGATGATGACGGTCGGACGCACGTCCGAGCCCGGGCAGCGGTCGCGCCGCAGCTCGAGCACGGTGAAGGTCACCTCACCGGTCTTGGAGACGGTGCCCGCCCCGTTGACCGCGCGGTAGCGCACGACGTGCTCGCCGTCCGCCGCGATGACGAACGGTGCGGCGTACCGCTGCCACGCGCCGTCGTCGACCTGGAACTCGGTGCGGTCGACGCCCGACTCCTCGTCGACGGCCGTCAGGGTGACGGTCACGCGACCGACGTACTCGCCGTCACGGTTCATCCCGCCACCCACACCCGCGGTCACCTCGGGGCCCTCGGGTCCCGAGTCGCCGCCCTCGAGGACGACGACGACGCTCTGCGGTGCGGAGACGTTGCCCGCGACGTCGGTCGCGCGATAGTCGATCGTGTGCTCGCCCGGGCCGCGCACCGAGATCTGCTTGGCGTACGGGGTCCAGGCTCCGCCGTCGATCCGGTACTCGACGGATGCGATGCCGGAGTCGTCGTCGGTCGCGCGCAGTCGGACGAACGCGGGACCGGTGTGCTCACCGGCGTCGTTGACCTGGCCGTAGACGCGGTGGTCGACCTCCGGCGCCACGGTGTCACCCGTGTCGGACGCGACGACCACGAACGTGATGGTCGCGGCCTCGGAGACGTTGCCCGCCTCGTCGGTCGCCCGGTAGGCGAGGGTGTGCTCGCCGGGCTCGTCGACCACGACGGCCTCGGTGTAGTCGGCCCAGCCCGCACCGTCGAGGTCGTACTCGACCGAGGCCACGCCGCCGTCGTCCATCGCGGTGACCATGACCGACGCGGAGCCCACGTAGGAGCCGTCCTCGTCCTGCGTGCCGCTGACCTCGGTGCCCACCGTCGGGGCGGTCGTGTCGCTGCCGCCCTCGGCGACGACCGTGAAGCTCGTGGTCGTCTCCTCGGACACGTTGCCGGCGACGTCGGTCGCCCGGTAGACGACCGTGTGGTCGCCGGCCTCGTCGACCGTCACGGGCTCGGTGTACTCGGTCCAGCCCGCGCCGTCGAGGTCGTACTCGACGCTCTCGACGCCGGACGCGTCGTCCGTCGCCTCCAGCGTCACCGTGGCGGAGCCGACGATCGAGCCGTCGTCGTCGCGCTCACCGGCGACCTCGGCGGTGACCGTCGGGGCCGTGGTGTCGTCCTCGCCGTCCCCGGCGACGACGGTGAAGGTCGACGTGCCGACCTCGGAGACGTTGCCTGCCTCGTCCGTCGCGCGGTACGAGACGGAGTACTCACCGGGCTCGGTGAAGGCGACGGGGGTCGTGTACGGGAGCCACTGGCCGTCGACCTCGTACTCGACCGACGCGACGCCCGAGCCGTCGTCCTCCGCGGTCACCATGAAGCTGGCCGTGCCGACGTAGGCGCCGTCCTCGTCCTGCTCGCCCATGACCATCGGGGTGACGGTCGGGGCCGTGGTGTCCTCCTCGCCGCCGCCCTCGACGACCGAGAACTCCGCGGTGCCGGGCTCCGACGTGTTGCCCGCCTCGTCCGTCGCGCGGTACTGCAGCGTGTGCGCACCGACCGTCTCGACGTCGAACGGCTCGGTGTACGCCTGCCAGCCGGCGTCGTCCAGGTTGTACTCGACGCCCGCGACGCCGGAGTCGTCGTCCGTGGCGGCGAGGGTCACGGTCGCCCCGCCGACGTACGCGCCGTCCTCGTCCTGGTCGCCCGTGACCGTGGCGGTGACCGACGGCGCGGTCGTGTCGTCGCCGCCCCCGCCCTCACCGGTGACGACGAGCTCGCCCCACATCCCGCCGTGCCCGGGGATGGCGCAGAAGTAGCGGTACGTGCCGGGCGTGAGCACGACCTCGGCCTCGTGCAGGCCCCCGCTCGCGTCGAACGGGCTCGAGAGGATGTCGAGCGTGACGTCGTGGTTGTAGCCGGCCGTCGACGTGTCGAACGTGAGGGTGTGGCTCATGCCGAACGTGTTGCCTGTGGCGATGCTGTTCTCGAACACGATCGTCGCCGCACCGGCCGTGGCCGTGGCCGGGAACGTCAGGTAGTCGTCGATGCTGTTGCCCGCGGTCCACGTGAGCGTCTGCTCCGCGGCGACGGCGGCGTCGGCCGCCGATGTGCTGTCGGTGACCGCGGGCAGGGAGCTCGCGGGTTGAGGTGCGGCCGTCGCCGGGGCGGCGGACATGACCGTTGCGGCGGTGAGTCCGGCGACCACGGCGGCTGCGAGCCGCCGGCCGCCGCGCGCTCGCGCGGTACGTCGATCCATGGGGGTGCACTCCTCGTCGATGTGCAGGGGGGTGGGACAGGTCGTGGGCCCGGGCCGGGCCCTGGGTGGTGTGCGCCGCCGGACCGGCCGGGTGCCTACAGGTCGGCGACCCGGATGTCGCGGAACTCGATCGCATCGGCGTCGCTGTGGTTCTGCAGGCCGATGAACCCGCTGTCGAACTGGCGCAGGTCGGTCGGGGGGTCGCCCGCCCGCGAGGACTCCTGGCCGGGTGAGTTCTCGAACTCGTTGATGACCACGCCGTTGCGGATCATCGTGTAGTGCTGCCCGACCACGCGGATCTCGTACTCGTTCCACTCGCCCTTCGGCTTCTCGCCGCCGGCACCGAGCTCGACCGGGTCGAAGTTGTACACCGACCCCGTCTTCTGCGGCTCACCGGACGGTCCGTCGTAGATCTGGATCTCGTGACCGCAGTAGATCGCGACCCATGCCGGGTCGCTCTGGCCGTCGGCGCACTCGGCGTCGCCCGGGTCCGTCGGGTCCGGGAACCTGGTGAACACGCCGCTGTTGGCGAACTTGTCACCCTCCGCGACGTCGCGGTACAGGAGCTTCACGGAGAAGTCCCCGAGCTCCTCGGCGTCGTACCAGAGCATCCCGAGCCCACCGGTCGCCAGCAGCGACCCGTCGGGCTGGAGGACGAACTTCCCGCCCGGCAGCTGGGTCCAGTCGAACAGCGAGTCCTCGGTGCCGTTGAAGATCGTCCGGTACCCACCGGGCTCGACACCGATCTGGGACCGAGCGGCCCAGTCGACCAGCTTCTGCCGCTCCGACCGCGTGATGCGGCCGTCCTCGAGCAGACCCTTCGCCACCGACCGCACGTGACGCAGGAACTGGTTGTGGTTGTTGTACTCCTGCTCGTCCTGGATCAGGTCGTTGATCGTGCAGCCGCCGAGGTCGATGTTCTCGACGCCCGAGTCGGTGTCACGGAACCACACGGTGTCGCGGTCGTCCGGCAGCGTGCACGTCGTGCTCGCGTCGGTCGTGACCGTGGCCTTCGACCCGTCGGCGTACGTGACCTGCAGCGTGGCCTCGTAGTCACCGACACGCGGGTAGGTGTGCTCCGGGTTGGCCGCGGTGGAGGTCGTGCCGTCACCGAAGTCCCAGCGGTAGGACACGCCGCCGGAGCGGTCGCCGTTGAAGGCGATCGTCAGCGGGTCGCCCTGGATGCTCGCACCGGTCGCCGCGGGCAGCGGGGTGGGGTCCCCGCCCTCGTAGGCGATGCGGATGAGCTTCTGGTTCGGGTCGAGGCTGAAGAACCCGCCCGCGTAGTCGAGCATGTACAGCGCGCCGTCCGGACCGAACTTCGCGTCCATCCAGCTCTGCAGCAGCTCGTCGCCGCGGCCGCCCGGGATGATCGGACGCAGGTCCTCCATGAACGCCGGAGCACCCTGGTCCTCCACGTTGTCCGGGTCGACCGTCACCGCGGTGCGGTTGCTCGAGTTCGACTGGTCACCGAGCAACCACTTGCCCTCCCAGTACGAGGGCCATGCGATGTCGGACTCCGGGTCGACCTGGGACTGCCGGTACGTCGGGCCGGACATGACGGCCTGGCCGCCACCACGCAGCCACGGGATCGTGTACGTGGCCTCGTCGTCCTCGTAGGACGGGATGCCGTCCTCGCCCTCGGGGAAGACCGGTCCGCCACCGCTCGGCGAGTACCAGATCATGTTGTCGCGCACCGGCGGCAGGTCGACCAGACCGGTGTTGCGCGGCGAGGTGTTCTTCAGGTTGTCGCAGTCGTACCAGCCGGTGAGGACGCTCGCGTCCTCGTTGCTCCGGTCGCGGTACGGCTGCTTGTTGCCCATGCAGTACGGCCAGCCCTGGTTGCCGGCGGACGTGATGATCGTCGCCGTCTCGTACTTGGCCGGGCCGAGCTCGGGGTCGGGCTGACCGGCGTCCGGGCCGACCCACGCCGCGGTGAGCCAGTCGGTGTCGGGGTCGATCTGCAGGCGCGAGATGTTGCGCACGCCCATGACGTAGATCTCCGGACGCGTCTTGTCCGCCGGGTACTCGCCCACGGGGAACAGGTTGTCGTCCGGGATCGTGTAGGTGCCGTCGTCCTCGGGGTGGATCCGCAGGATCTTGCCGTTGAGGTTGTTGGTGTTGCCCGCCGTGCGGCGCGCGTCCTGGAAGCTGAGACCCGCGAACTCCTCGGTCCAGTTGTTCCCGGAGTAGCCGCCCGACCCGCCGGACGAGTTGTTGTCGCCCGAGCCGACGTAGAGGTTGCCCGCGTCGTCGAACGCCATGCCGCCGCCCGCGTGGCAGCAGCTGTGGATCTGCGTCTCCCACTCCATCAGGTCGACGCGAGTGCTCTGGTCGATCGTCGGGCCCTCCGGGTCGTACGTGAACCGGGAGATCGTGCGGTAGCCGACCTGGCGCTCACGGTCGATCGACTCGTGCGGCATCCAGTAGGCGTACAGCCAGTGGTTCTCGGCGAAGTCCGGGTCGGGCACGAGGCCCAGCAGCCCTTCCTCGTTCTTCACGAGCTCGCTCCCGCTGCCGCGGTTGCCCATGACGTCGAGCGTGGTGAGCAGGGTGACCTCTTCGGTCTCGGGGTCCCACTGGTGGATGGTGCCGCAGCCGAGCCCGACGTCGGGGTCGTCCCACGAGGGGATGGGCCCGGTCGGGCAGGCGCCGCGGCCGATGTAGAACACGGTGCCGTCGTCGGCGATCGTCACCCCGTGGGGCTCACCGTTCTGGTCGAGCTCGCCGGCCGCGTTCGGTGCGGTCAGGCGGTCGATGCGGTAGTTCGAGGCGATCGTGGCCTGGCAGTCGCCACGCACGACACCCGTCGTCCACTGCAGGGCACCGAGCAGGTGGTCGCGGAACGCGTCGTCGGACCAGCTGTCCTCGGTGCCGCCCATGCCGGTGTAGAAGGAGCGGCCGCCGTCGTAGTCGCGGCACCAGGACACGGGCTGGAACGGGTTGGTCGTCGGGCTCGCGTCGGCGCCGGGCTCGACCTGGGCGACGGTGTGCACCTCGCCTGCCGGGGAGTCCTCCCAGTCGAGCCACTTGTCCTCGCGGTCCCAGGTCAGGGGGAGGTCCGCGGTCGCGGGGTGCTGGCGGTCGATCAGGTCGACCGTGCGCTCGCTGACCGGGATCTCGGGCTCCGGCTGGTCGACCGACTCACCGTCGAAGAACGACAGCTCCGCGAGCTGGAGCAGCCCGCCGCTCCCGTTCTTGGTGATGTCGAGGCGGAACCACTCGTACGCCGTGTCGGACTCGACGTCGTAGTCCTTGGGCTGGAAGCGCTGGGAGAACGTCTGCCCGCTCTGCGAGTCCACGTCCTCCCAGGACTCGCCGTCGTTCGATCCCTGCAGCGTCCACGTGTTCGGGTCGCGCTCGCTGGAGTCGTTGGCCGACGTGAGGGTGTAGCGGGCGAGCTCCGTCGGCTCCTCGAGCCGCACCGTGATCGTCGCCGTGGGCTCGAACGCGAGCCACTTGGTGCCCGGGTCGCCGTCGACGAGGTTCACGGCGATCTCGTTCGGCGGGTTCTCGGCGGTGGCCGTCACGTCGGCGACGTCGGCGGCGTTGGGCTGCGCGCCCGCGATCCGCGCACCGACGAGGCCGGTGAACCACTGCGAGGCCTCCAGGGAACGTGCGGCGTCGCGCACGCCGAGGAAGCCGCCACCGGCGTTCACGTAGTCCTTGAGGGCTGCTTCCTGGTCGCCGCTGAGCTCCACGCCCTCGGCCGACAGGAACACCACGCCGCGGTACTCGCCGAGACCGGCGGCGCTGAAGACCTCAGGGTCGGACGACGCCTCGACGGTGAACCCGTTCTCGGCGCCGAGCTGGGCGAGGGCGGCCGTCGCGTCGATGACGGGGTCGTTCTGGTCGTCGGGCGCGCCGTGGAAGACCAGGACGCGCACGGGTGCGGTCCTGGCCGCCGCGGCCAGGGGTGCCGCCGCGGCACCCTGCGCCGCGGAGACCGGCTGGGCGGCCGCAGGGACCACGGCCGCGCTGACGACGAGCGCGGCGCCCGTCAGGCCGACGGCCAGGGTCGTGAGCGCCCCCGGTCGGGAGCGCTCTCTCGTTCGGGGGGATCGTGATCGTCTGGCTAGCACTCGCCAACTCCTTCGTCATCGGTGCGGTGCGCCCGGTCGGACTCCGGGCGCCGAGCGAGACGCGACCGGCATGATGACGCCGGTCGCGCGGTCGACGCGGTCAGTGATCCGCGTGCTCGGTTGCCGTGGGCGCGGCGGCGTGGCTCCCGTGCTCATGGAAGCGGTCGATGGACTCCTGAGCCCCCGGCGGCATGCTGCCGTCGGGCTCGCGGACGAGGAAGATCCCCGCCATCCCCCCGTCGGCGTGGAACTGGACGTGGCAGTGGTACATCCAGGCGCCCGGCCCGACGCCGAGGCCCGCGACCACCTGGAAGCCGAACGAGTCGCCCGGGTTCAGGTCGCGGTTGTCCACGACCTGGCTCGGGTCGTCGCGGCCTGCCAGCAGACCGGTGCGGTTGTTGACCCACCGGTGCGCGTGCATGTGGAACGTGTGGAACGTGTTCCCGTGCCCGATGCAGATGAACTCGACCCGCTCACCCAGGTTCGCCTCGAACATCGGGGTGTCGGGCGCCATCTTGTTGTTGATCTGCATGTCGTTGAACACGACGGTGAACTGCTTCTCGGGCAGCACGTCCCCGACCCGCCGGACGACGAGCGCGCCGTACAGCCCGGCCGCGATCCCCGGGGTGCCGTGCGGGCCCCACGCGTGGTCGTGGTAGTGCCAGTAGCCGGCGCTCCCCGGCATCCAGATGCCTCGCTCGCGTCGCGGGGCGACGGTCGACCACACGTAGGTGCGCGTCTCGCCCGGTGCGTTGAACGAGTCGTTGAACGGGCTGCCGTCGCTGTTGGTGTCGTAGTTGACGCCGTGGGGGTGGATCGACAGCTGCTGGTCGGTGGTGTTGACGAGCGTGATCTCGAGCGTCTCCCCCTCCCACATCTCGAGGATCGGGCCCGGGACGGTCGCGGTGCCCGGCTCGAGCCCGTAGCCCACGGTCTTGGAGTCGATCCGCTCGGCGTAGATCGTGATGCGACGGACGTCTCCTGTCGCCCTGGCGGCCGCGGCGGCGGGGGCGGCGGTGACCGTCCCGCCCGCACCCAGCGCTACGGCGGTCACCGCACCAGCCGCGACGGTGCTCGCCGCGCCGGTGAGCAGCGTTCGACGTGACAGCGCAGTCGCTCGACGCCCGGTGGTCTGCTCGGTCATGGATCTCCCTCTGAACGGCGCGGTGCCCGACCCGGTCCCGGCGCCTCGGTGCGCGGGACGACCCGCACAACGTCGCGCGATCGCCATTCCAGCGGCCCGGCTCCGGCGCCCGGCCCCTCGAGCCCCCGGTGGATTCCAGGAGCAACGACCCCATGCAATCCCAGGTGGCCAGTAATGTCAACCGATGTGCAGAAGTTATGCTTTCAACCATCAAAAGCCATCTGCTGGCGGTGCCCTTCTGCCCGGAGGTCGCTGACGGCGTGCCGCCGCCCGGACCGACGGAACCAGAGACCTCGGCCGATTCGACCGTCGGGTCAGCGAGCAGGCGTCAGCCGACGGGCTCCGGCACCGGGTCGGCCAGCGGCAGCGGCTCGTCGGGGCAGCTGCCGAGCACCTTCTCCATCGCGTCGGCCTCGGCCCGCGTGACCCACAGCTCGTACTCGAGCTTGACGCCGACCTGCCGCGCCACGTACTCGCACCGGTAGCCCGTGTCCGGGGGCAGCCAGGTCGCGGTGTCGCCGGCGCCCTTGGCCGAGTTGGTGGGCCCGTCGACGGCGAGCAGGTTGAGCGGGTCGTTGGCGAACGCCGCGCGCAGGTCCTCGTCCCACTGCTGGGCGCCCTTCTGCCACGCGTCCGCGAGCGCCACGACATGGTCGATCTGGACCATCGACGACGTGCTCTGCCCCCGCTCGAACCGGATGGTGTCGCCGGAGTAGGGGTCGTCGAGCGTCCCGGTCGCCACGACGCACCCGCGGGTGTCGGGCTTGGCGGTGGTGTCGACCAGGTCGCGGCGCAAGACGTCGTTGCGGGTGTCGCACCCGTTGTGGTCGACGTCGGCCCAGGCGGGCCCGAACTCGTCCCGCTCGTAGCCCGTCCTGGGGGCACGCCCCTTGACCTCGAGCTGCCCGACGGCGGCGAGCGCGCTCCCGGCCTCGGCATCGTCGGTCCCGGGCAGGTCCGGCAGGCCGGACGCGTCGGGCAGCTCGATGCCCTGGGTGATCTCGGTCAGGTCGTCGGGCTGCCCGGCCCGGTCCCACGCGACGAAGGCGGCGGCGAGGAGGACGACGACGACCACCGTCCCGAGTCCGGACCTCCTCGTGCTGCGCCTGCGGCTCACCTGGTCCGGCCCGGCCGGTTCGTCGTCGTCACGGCCGCCATGATCGCACGTCAGCGGGCGGCGAGGACCTCCCGCAGCGCGGCGGCGAACGCGGCCGGGTCGTTGTCCGGGGACCAGTCGTTCGCGGCGAAGCCGCCGTGGTCCCCGGGGAACGTCACGGGCGCCACCTCGAGCAGCGTCGCGAGCCCCGCTCCCCCGCGCCACGCGAGCGTGCCGTCGCCCGACGCGCTGACCGCGGGCACGATCCGCACCCCGGAGGACCGCAGCGCACCGCCGTCGGGCGCCCACGCCGGCATGGTCTCCATGTTGACGAAGAGCAGGTCGTCTCGCGACCCGTCGTCGGTGGTCGGCATGCCGAACATCGCCGGGTCGGGCGCGGGCCGGTCGAGGTAGTCGGCAGGGAGCGGGCCGACGTGGCTGACGAGCTGGATGAACTTCGCCATCGCCGCCCCGAACCCGTCGCGCCGGTAGGTCTCGAGGATGTCGGCCTGCGCCGCGGTCGCCAGCGGGGCGTCCTCGAGCAGCGGCGTGATCGGGGGCTCGTGCGCGACGAGCGTGCGCAGGTCCTGCGGGTGCTGCTCGATCCACGACAGCCCGACGACGGCGCCCCCGCTCGACCCGAGGACGTCGAGCGGCCCGAGACCGACGTCCACGGCGACGCGGTGCACGTCGTCGGCGTGCACGGGCACCGACACCTCGCCGTCCGGCGCGAGGGTGCTGCGCTCGGTGCCGCGCGGGTCGTACGTGACGACCGTCCGGTCGTCGAGCAGGTCGACGAGCTGGGCGAAGCCCGACGCGGCCATCGGGGAGCCGACGATCATCAGCGGCGGCGGTCCGCCGACCGCCCCGGCGTGGTGCACGTCGTAGGTGATCGACGCGCCGGGGACGTCGAGGGTGCGGGTGGTGCTCTGCGTGGGTGCGCTCATGTCAGGTCGACGCCGCGCGCGCCGCGAACTCATCGGTCCGGGCCCGCCGTGCATCAGGGCCTGCCGCGGATCAGGGCCGGTCGTGGACCGGGTCGGTGAGCAGGTCGGCGGCGAGGTGGTCCACGAGCTCGTCCACGTCGGGCTCGTGGTCCCATCCCTCGACGTACGTGGCGAGGCGCTCGCGCTCGGAGCTGCGGATGTCCTCGGCGACGGCGTCGCCGGCCTCGGTCGCGCGCACGAGGTCGCCGTCGATCTCGACGAGGCCGCGCTCGGCGAGCGACCGCGCGACCTCGCGCACCCGGTCGTCCCCCACGTCCGCCCGTTCGGCCATGACCTGCACGGACCGTTCCCGCTTGAGGGACACGCGCGTGACCATCCAGCACTGTGCCGCGTTCAGCCCGACGTCGGGCGCCACCGCCTCATACACCGCGATCGGGTCGCGCGCACCGACGCGGCGCCACAGGATCATCCGCAGCTCCTCGAGCGACGTCCGGCTCGACGGCAGGGCGAACGACTCCCCGGCCGAGTGCCCGGCCACCTCCGCGGCGTCGGGCGTCCCGGCGTCGCGCGACGTCGTGCGCAGCTGCGTCTCCGGGAGCAACCACGTGAGCACGAAGCCGACGAGGGCGACAGGAACGGCCCACAGGAAGACCGTGTGGAGGGACTCGGCGTAGGCGTCGAGGAACCAGTCCTGCACGCCGGGCGGGCACTGCGCGAGCCCCGTGGTCGACGCGGCGAGGCTCTCGGGTCCGCACGCACCCTGCGCGTCGGCGGGCGCTCCGGTCAGGAGGTTCGCGGTGAGCCGGTTCGCGAAGATGGTCCCGAACACCGCGACCCCGACGGACGAGCCGATGGTCCGGAAGAACGTCGCGCCCGACGTCGCGGTGCCGAGGTCGCGGTACTCGACCGCGTTCTGCACGGCGAGCACGATCACCTGGTTGACCATCCCGAGGCCGAGGCCGAACACGAACATGCTCAGCCCGGCCTGCAGGGTCGACGTGTCGCGACCCATGAGGGACAGCAGGTACAGCCCGACGGCGGTCACCGCGGTCCCGGTGATGGGGAACACCTTGTACCTGCCGGTGCGGGAGATGATCTGCCCCGAGCCGATGGACGTCAGGAGCAGCCCGAGCATCATGGGCGTCATCTCGAGCCCGGACTCGGTGGGGGTCGAGCCCTTGACGGTCTGCAGGTACAGCGGGAGGAAGGTGATGGCGCCGAACATCGCGAACCCGACGGCGAACCCGATGACCGCGGCGGTGGAGAACACCCGGTTGGCGAAGAGCCGCAACGGCAGGACGGGCTCCGCCGCGCGCTGCTCGACGAGCACGAACGCGACGAGCGCGGCGACGGTGAGGACGCCGAGACCCCAGACCTGGACGGAGCTCCACTCCCACGTCGTGCCACCGAGACTCGTGATCAGCACGATGCCGGTCGCGATGGCGCCGAGCAGGATGATGCCGGCGTAGTCGATGCTGGGGTGCTTGCTCGTGGTGATGCTCGGCAGCACCGCCACCACCGTGATCAGCGCGACGACGCCGAGCGGGATGTTGATGTAGAAGACCCAGCGCCAGTCGAGGTTGTCGACGAAGAACCCGCCCAGCAGCGGCCCGGCCACGGACGACACCCCGAACACGGCGCCGAACAGGCCCTGGTACCGGCCTCTCTCCCGCGGGGAGACGATGTCGCCGATGATCGCCTGCGACAGCACCATGAGCCCGCCGCCGCCGATGCCCTGCACCGCACGCCACCCGATGAGCTGGCCCATCGACTGCGACGTCCCGGCGAGCATCGAGCCGGCGAGGAAGATGAGGATGCAGATGATGAACAGCGGCTTGCGCCCGACGAGGTCGCCCAGCTTGCCCCACAGGACCGTGGTCGCGGTCGACGCGAGCATGTACGCGGTGACGACCCAGGACAGGTGCTGCGCGCCGCCGAGGTCGGACACGATCGTGGGCAGTGCCGTCGCGACGATGGTCTGGTCGAGCGCGGCGAGGAGCATCGCGAGCATGAGGCCCGCGAAGATGATGTAGACCCGCCGCTTCGGCAGCTCCTCGACCTCGGGCGACGCTGCGCTCACTGCCCCTCCCCGGTGGTCCGGTGCACGCTCGTCGCAGCATGGCACGTCAGGGATGGTGCGGCACCTGGAGCGGTGGCGCCCCCGGTCGTCAGCCCAGGGCCACCGCGACCGCTGTCTCGATGCCACCGAGAGCCGCGACCCCGCCGGCGTCTGCCCCCACCGCGCCGGCTACTCGCGCTCGCCCAGGAACCGCTTCTGCTCCCCGCGGCGCGTCGTGACCAGCAGCAGGGCGACGACCCCGAGCGCGATGCCGCCGAAGATCAGCACCCCGCTGAACCCGGGCGTCTCGTCGAGTCCGAGCATCGCGCCGTCGGTCAGCGCGAGCCCGACGCCGAGCACGAGCGCGACGAGCGCGACCGCGCCGACGACGAGCTCGCGCGCCCAGTGCCCGGCCCCGGCGAGGGACGCGCGTGACAGGAGCGCGGTCCGCTCGTGCGCGGTCAACGGTGAGCTCTTGCTCACCGGGTCGAGGCGGCGCGCACCGTGCCGGAACCGGTCCGGGTCGCCGACCGCCTCGGCGACCACGGCGCCGGTCGTCGCCGGGACCTGCAGGTGCTGCAGGAGCTCGGCGACCGGGTCGCCCGGCCAGGCGCCGGCGTCGAGCAGCTCCTGGAACCGCCGCGGGTCCCGCGGCGGGCCGAACACGGCGGCGAACGCTCGCGGCGCTCCGGACCTGCCCTCCGCGTCGTCGAGGTAGGTCCACCGGGGGTGCCAGTTGCCCCACTGGGAGGAGCGGTGCGCACGCGCGTCGACGCCGGTGTCGAGCGTCCACGACCAGGCGTCGGGCGCGCTGCGGTCGAGACGCAGCACGGCTTCGTCGGCGTGCAGGGCCGACGTGATCCGTCCGAGCACCTGCGAGTCCGCCCTGACGGCGTCCACGAACCCGCTCCGGTCGTCGTCGTCGGGCACGACGCCGGAGACCGCCGTGACCAGGACCGTGTACCGCTCGTCGACGGACCGCACCCACGCCGCGCCACCCGTGCGGGCCGCGGCACGCACGACGTCGACGTCCCCGCGCACGAGGTAGGTCGTCGACCGGCTCGGTGGCGCGTCGAGCCGCGGGACCTCGATCAGTCGCGGCAGCGTCCGCAGCAGCACGGCGAGGTCGTGGACCGCGCGCAGCCCGTCGGCCGCGCGGACGACGGGCTCGCGCAGGCAGCCCAGGGAGTCCACGACCCGGAGCAGGTCGTCGGGGTCGTCCGCGAGGTGGATCGACGCGTCCTCGTCGAGCATGCCGTGGGTGACCGGTTCGGCGTCGTCGGGCACGTACCGCGCCGTGGCCGTCCGGCCGCCCGTGCCGGCGGCGAGGACGGCGGCGACGTCGAGGGGCAGGTCGTCGGACCCGTGCTCGACGAGGGCGAGCCACCCGCCGGCCACGTGACGGTCCACGAGGGCGAACCGGGCGTCGACGGTGAGGTCGAGCGGGAGCTCGACGTCCGCCGCGGTCCAGCCCCGCTCGTCGGTCGGCCCGATCCGGCCCATCTCGCAACCCACCTCGCGCAGGGCGTCGACGAGCCTGTCGTGGGGGACGCGCGCGACGAGGATCATGGCCACATCATGGCACCGCCGGGCATGCCGGCCGTCGCCCGGTGTTCATCGGTTCGTCGTCGCACCGTAGCCCCGTCGAAACGGGGCCGCCCTAGCGTCGAGGGGACCGAAGGACCGGGACGACCGGAGAGGGCACATCGACGATGACCCTGACCATCACGCTCGTGCGACACGGCCAGACCTACCTCAACGCCAGACGCCACATGCAGGGCTCGTGCGACTCGCCCCTGACCCGCACCGGGCGGGCGGGGGTGCGGGTGACCGCCCAGCACCTCGCCCGCCACGACTTCGAGGCGGCGTACTCGTCCCCGCAGGGGCGCGCGGTCCTGACCGCGATGGAGATCCTGCGACACCACCCCGACCTGCCGCTCACGGTGGACAAGGACCTGCGCGAGCTGTCCTTCGGCTCGTTCGAACGACGCCCGGAGTCCCAGCTCGACGCGGTCGAGCCGTGGGCCGAGCTCGTCCCCCGGGTCCTGTCGGGCACGCACCCGGGGATCGGCGGCGGCGAGCCCGGGGCGGCGTTCATGTCCCGCGTGCGCGAGGTGTTCGCGCGGGTCCTCGCGGCGCACGACGACGCGTGGCACCCCGGCGCGACGACCGACCGCCACGTCCTCGTCGTCGGGCACGGCCTCACCCTGGGCGCGTGGCTCGCGACGCTCGACCCGTCGCGCGTGCGGGCGCTGCCCAACGCGTCCGTGTCGACGGTCGAGGTGCGCGACGGCGTCACGCACCTCGTGTCCGCCGGGGTCGACGTCGCCGGCCACGGGTCCGTGGCCGCCCGCTCCGCTCCGGCGCCCCACGACCTGGCACCGGCTCGACTCACGCCGGTCCGGTAGTCCTCGGCCGAGGACCGGCTCCGACGCCGCGAGCGGGACTTCACCCGCGCGGCCACGAGCCGACCGGCGGGGTTCGCGTCCGCGCCACGTGCACGACACCCGCCCCTCCTAGCGTCGCTCGGGCAACCATCCGCGACGCACCGGAGGACTCGATGAAGACCGCTCCCCGCCACCACCCGCCGCACCGGCCCCGACGCCGGCGCACCACGCGCGCGACGGCCGCCGGCCTGGTCGGCGCCCTGGTCACGACGGTCACCGCGACCGCGCTCACCACCGCCGCCGCCACCGTGCCGACCGCCTCGGCCGCTGCCGCGCAGCCCGGCGACGTCGTCCTGGCCGAGACGTTCGACGACGGCGAGCTCCCCGCCGGCTGGAACCCCGTCCTCGGCGACTGGACCGTCCGGGACGGACGCCTCGTCGGCGACGCGCCGGACGGGTCCGCGCCCGCGCGGATCACGTTCGGCGAGCCGGTCGAGAACTACCGGCTCGACGCCACGCTGCGGTTCGAGGACGTCGACAACGCGTCCCGCTGGGCCGGCGCGATCCTCGACGTCGCACCCGACGGCGCGGTCCCGTGGTGGCAGTCGATCCTGCGCAGCACGACGACGGCGGGCAACGGCGTCGAGATCGCCCAGCGCACCGCCGCGAACGGCTGGAACGTGCCGTACACGGGTTCCGCGGCCACGGACGCGGCCACGGGCCGCGACGTGCAGCTCTCGGTCGAGGTCCAGGGGGCCGACGTCACGTCGAGCATCGACGGGACGCCCGTGCTCGAGGGCCGCATCGACCGCACCGACGACGGCGTCCTCGGCTTCGTCCTGGCCGGCGCGACCGTGAGCATCGACGACGTCACGGTCACCGAGATCGAGCCCGCGTCCTGGGTGGGCGACGACGGCGAGCTGCCCGTCACGGTCGCGCACCGCGGCTACTCGTCGGTCGCACCCGAGAACACGCTCGCCGCCTATGCGTCGGCGATGCGCACGGGTGCGGAGTACGTCGAGATCGACGTGCACACGACCGCCGACGGCGTCCCCGTCGTCTCGCACGACCAGACCGTCGACCGCACGACGGACGGCACGGGCGACGTCGCGCTGCTGCCGTCGTCGTACCTGACCGGCCTCGACGCCGGGTCGTGGTTCAGCCCCGCGTTCGCCGCCGAGCCCCTGCCGACGTTCGCCGACATGCTCGACCTCATGGACACCGGCGCCTCGACGATGCTGCTCGAGATCAAGGGACCGGAGACCTCGGCCGAGGTCGAGCGCGTCGTCGACATGATCGTCGACGCCGGTCTCGAGGACCGCGTCGTGCTGCAGTCGTTCGACGTCGACGCCCTGCGGGCGGCTCGCGAGCACGCCCCGCAGATCCCGCGCGGCCTGCTGCGCGGCACGCTCGACGCCGACCCCGTCGCCACGGCGAAGGACCTCGGCGCCGTGATGTACAACCCGTCCGCGAACGCGCTCGCCACCCGGCCGAGCGTCATCGGTGACCTCAACGCGGCCGGGATCGCCGTCATGCCGTACACGGTCGACTCCGCCGCGGACTGGGCGCGACTGACCGAGGCGGGCGTCGACGGGATCATCACCAACCGCGCGGGCGCGTTCATCGGCTGGAAGGAGGCGCAGGGCCAGGTCGTCGGGCCCGCACCCGCGCCGGAGCCCACGGTCGCCGTGGTCAGTCCCGCCGAGGGTGCCGAGGTGGAGCGCGGCGGGTCCGTCGTGCTCGCGGCGTCCGCGACGGACGCGGACGACGTGACCCTCACCCTCGACGGCGAGACGGTGGAGAACGGTGCCGTCGTCCCGGCCGCGGACCTCGCGCTCGGCGAGCACACCGTCGTCGCGACGGCGACCGGCGAGGGCGGCGAGGCGACGGCCGAGCGCACCGTCGTCGTGACCGTCACGGCCGAGGGCCTGCGCTCGCGGATCGCGGCCCAGGACGTCAGCGCGCTCCAGCTCGTGCTGCTGCTCGGCGCCGTGGACCACGAGCGGTGGTCGACGCTCGAGCTGTTCGTCGAGCGCTACGTCGACGACGAGGCGACGGTCGAGCGACTCGTCGAGGAGATCGACCACCTCGCGGGACGCTGACCCGACCTGACGACCACGCCGGACCCGCGGCGGTACCGCGCACGAGCCTCGACGTGCGGGTCGCCGCGGGTCCGCGCGCCGGGGCCGGCTCAGGCCGGCGGGGTGTACTGCGAGAGCGTGAGCTCGGCGCCCTGCGGGTCGCGGACCACGGCATCGCGGGTCCACTGCGTGTCGGACGACGAGAGCACCGTGCCGCCCGCCCGCTCGGCCGCGCGCGCCGCGTCGTCGCGGTCCGCGACGGCGAACATCACGGTGTGCCGCGCGGCACCAGGACCGGTCTCGACGCCCGCCACCACGTCACGGAACCCCGGTGGTGCGTCGACCTGCAGCTCGTCGATCTCCGGGTTGACCGTGCGCTGGAGGTGGTCGCCGTACCCACGGACGCGAGCCATGCCCAGGCCGAGGTCCGGTGACACCTCCCACCCGAGCAGCGGGCCGTAGAACCGCATCGCCTGCTCGACGTCGGGCGTGCGCAGGGTGCTGAAGACCCACGCCCCCGGCATGTCGACGCGCTGCGCCCCGAGCCGGGTGCCGGGCTGCCACAGGCGGAACGCCGCGCCCTGCGGGTCCCGCACGACCGCCATGCGCCCCGGCGGGCCGACCGTGGTCGGGCCGTCCAGGACCACGCCACCCAGGTCGGGGACGCCGCGCGCGGCGGAGTCGACGTCGTCGACGGCCACGTACGTGATCCACTCCGGCGGGCCCTGCCCCGACGCGATCGCCGCGACGTCCTGCCCGCCGAGCGACGCGACGACGTACCGCCCGCCCGCGCCCGGAGGCAGCCTGTCCTCGAAGTCCCAGCCGAAGAGCGCGCCGTAGAACGCGAGCGCCGCGTCGACGTCGGGCTGCTCGGTGTCCACCCAGCACGGCACACCGTGCGGGTACGTGCGTGGCGGCAGCTCGGCCGCGGAGCGCCTGTCCTCGTCCATGAGGCCACGCTGCCACCGACCACCCACACCCGCGCGCCGCCCGGACGTCGTCACCGGCCGTTCGGCCACCGTGCACCCGTCGGCCCTTCCCGGTCGCACAGCGCGCGCCTAGGGTGAGGACCATGACCACGAGACGCCGGACCACCGTCGCTTCCGCACTCGTCGCCGGCCTCGCGCTGAGCGCGGTCGGGCTGACCGCGGGAGCCGCCGTCGGGCATCCCGGTAACGGCCACGGCCACGGCCACGACAAGGGGACCGAGCTGCGCGTCGCGACGTACAACGCGAGCCTCAACCGCGCGACCGAGGGCGAGCTCGTCGCGGACCTGTCCACGCCCGACGACGCGCAGGCCGCGACGATCGCCGAGGTGCTGCAGCGCACGCGCCCGGACGTCGTGCTCCTCAACGAGTTCGACTACGTGCCGGGCCGCGAGGCGGTCGACCTCTTCCGCGACAACTACCTCGAGGTGGGGCAGTCGGGCGCGACGCCGATCGAGTACCGGTACGCGTACGTCGCGCCGTCGAACACGGGTGTCCCGAGCGGGTTCGACCTCAACGACGACGGGACCGTCGGCGGCGGGGACGACGCGTTCGGGTTCGGCGCGTTCGAGGGCCAGTACGGGATGGTCGTGCTGTCGCGGTACCCGATCGACACTCGTGGCGTCCGCACGTTCCAGGACTTCCTGTGGAAGGACATGCCGGGCGCGCTCCTGCCGGACGACCCGGCGACGCCCGAGCCCGCGGACTGGTTCACCGACGAGGAGCTCGACGTCGTGCGGCTGTCGAGCAAGTCGCACTGGGACGTGCCGGTGCGCGTCGGGCGCGAGACCGTGCACGTGCTCGCCTCGCACCCGACGCCGCCGACGTTCGACGGTCCCGAGGACCGCAACGGGCGCCGCAACCACGACGAGATCCGGTTCTGGTCCGACTACGTCACGCCCGGCAAGACGTCCCGGTACATCTACGACGACGACGGCCACCGCGGCGGGCTGCGACCGAGCGAGTCGTTCGTCGTCCTCGGCGACCAGAACGCCGACCCGCTGGACGGCGACTCGGTCGAGGCCGCGATCGACCAGCTCCTCGACAACCGGCGCATCCAGGACCCGGCGCCGACGTCCGGCGGCGCGGTCGAGGCCGCCGCGCTCCAGGGCGGGGCCAACACGACCCACCGGGGCGACCCCGCGCTCGACACCGCCGACTTCGCCGACACCGCCCCCGGCAACCTCCGCGCGGACTACGTGCTGCCGTCGCGCGACCTGCGCGTGCGCGACACCGGCGTGTTCTGGCCCGAGCAGGCCGACCCGCTGTCGCGCCTCACGGGCGTCTACCCGTTCCCGAGCAGCGACCACCGCCTGGTGTGGCTCGACCTCACGCTGCGCTGACCACCAAACCCGCCGAACACGACCTGAGGGTCGTCACGGGCCGCCTCGCGACCCTCAGGTCGTGTTCGACGCCTGGGTCGTGGGTTGGGTCGTGGGTTGGGTCGTGGCGTAGTGGGTGGTGAGGTGGTGGAGGCCTTCGTCGATGGTTGTCGCCGGGGTCCAGTCCAGGTCGGACCAGGTCTCGCGCTGGTCGAACCAGTGGGCGGTGGACAGCTGTTCGGCGAGGAACCGGGTCATCGGTGGTTCGTCGGCCCCGGGGCGCACGCGCCAGGCAGCCTCGACCATCCCACCCGCGGTCCGGGCCAGCCCGGCGGGCACGCGCCACCGCGGCGGCTCGACACCGGCGGCCCGGCAGATCCCGGTCAGCAGGTCGGCCACGGGGCGCGGCTCGCCGTTGGTCAGCACGTAGGCGCGGCCGCCCACCACGTCGGTGCGGTCGCCCAGCCGGTCGAGCGCGGCGACGATGCCGTCGGCGGCGTTGTCCACGTAGGTGGTGTCGATGAGCGCCGCCCCGTGCCCCAGCAGCGGCAGCCTCCCGCGGGCGGCCCGGTCCACGACGCGCTCGACGAGCTGGGTGTCCCCGGGGCCCCACACCACGTGCGGGCGCACCGCCACCACCCGCAGCGTTCCCCCGTCGCGCGCCAGCGCCAGCAGCTCGCCGGCCGCCTTGGTCCGCGCGTACTCCCCGCGGGCCCGCCGCGGGTCGGCCGGGCCCGCGCCGACGCCCACGAGCGAGTCGCCGAGGTGCGCCACCGACGGCGAGGACACCTGCACGAACGCACGCACGCCGGCTCGCTCGGCGGCGTCCAGCAGGGTCCGGGTCCCGTCGACGTTCACCGCGGCGAACTCGGCCGGGTCGCCCGTGAGCGAGACCTTCGCGGCCAGGTGCACGACGGCGTCGGCCCCCGTCACGGCCGCGGCGACCGCCCGCGGGTCGACCAGCGACCCGGCGACGTCCTCGACCCCCGCGACCCCCGACGGGCGACGCTGGAAGGTGCGCACCTGGTCGCCCCGAGCGGCCAGCACCCGCGCGACCGCGCCGCCGAGCAGCCCCGAGGCGCCCGTGACCAGCACCCTCACGGCGCACCCACCCGACCACCGGCCAGGACCCGGCCGGCCCAGGAGGCCAACCGCGCCCGGTCGATCTTGGAGTTGTGCCGTACGTCCGTGGGCAGCTCGGCGACCACGAGCACCGCCGCGATCGGCACCGACACGTCCGCAGCCGCCGCACGCACCGCCTCGGCGAGCGCGGTCGGCGCCAGACCCGGGCGCCGCGCGGCGGGCAGCGACTCCACGACCGCGACCGCCTGCTGCACCCCCGCGGGCCCGACGCCGACCACGGCCGCGCGCCGCACGGCGTCGACCCGCTCGACCGCCTGCTCCGGGCCGACCGGGGCCAGCGGACCCCGTGCGGTCGTCAGCACGTGCGCCAGCCGACCCTCGATCCACAGCCGCCCGTCGGCGTCCAGGTGCCCGACGTCGCCGCTGCGGTGCCAGCGGCCCGGCGGGGTGTCGCGCTCGGCGGCGACGTCGGTCAGCCAGCGCCGGTCGTAGCTCTCCTTGAGGTGCTCGGCGCTGATCAGCACCTCGCCCAGCACGCCCGGCTCGTCCGACGGCGCACCGGTGGCCGCGCCGTCGTCGTCCAGCGCGCTGACCAGCACCCGCGCCGAGCCGACGGGCCGTCCCACGCACACCCCGGCGTCCGGCGCGTCCGCGACCGCGCGGATCCCGGCCAGGGTGACGTCGGTGACCAGCAGGCACTCGGTCATCCCGTACGGGGTGTGCGGCTCGGCACCCGGCATGATCGACTGGGCCGCCGCCAGCAGCTCCGCGCTGATCGGCGCGCCGGTGGACAGGAACGTCTCCACCCGCCCGAGCGCGTCCCGGTCCGCGTCGTCCAACCCGGAATCCGCGTCGACGGCAGTCTCGACAACATGGAGGATCGCGGCCGGGGACAGGAACACGAGCCGCGCGTCGGTGGCCCGCACGGCGTCGGCGACCGCCCGCGCGGTGAGCGTGCGCGGCGCGGAGACGTCCATGTCGGGCGTCACGGAGCGGGTGCCGAGCGCCGGGCCGAGCAGCGCGAACGGCGCGAACCCGGTCACCAGGCCCGTCGTGGGCCCGACGTCGAGGTGCGCGGCCAGAGCCTCGCACAGTGCGGACAGGCGTCCGTGCGTGTACAGCACGCCCTTGGCCGGTCCGGTCGAGCCCGACGTGAACAGCACCGCCGCCGCGTCATCAGGACCCGGCTCGGGCGGCAGCTCCCGGCCCTCGCCGGCACGCGCGACGTCGACCAGCTCGTGCTCCACGCCCAATACGCGGCGCCGCACCGGGTCCAGCGGCTCGGCGGAGATCCGCACCCCGGGCCAGCCCGCCGCACGGGCGGCCGCGAGCGCCGTCGTCTGCCCGATCAGGTACTGCGGCCACGCGCCCCGCTGGGCGCGGGTCAGCCCGCGCAGACCGAGCCCGGCGTCGGCCACGACCACGACCGCCCCGATGCGCAGGCACGCGTAGACGAGGGCGGTCAGCGTGGGGCCGGGCCGCACGAGGAGGGACACGCGGTCCCCGCGGCGCACCCCGACCTCGTGCAGGCCTGCGGCGATGCGCCGCACCTGATGGTCGAGCGCCCCCCAGCTCACCTCGCGGCCCGGGCCGGTGGCGGTCAGGTCGAGCACCGCCGGCTCGCGAGCGGTCGCCGGGTCGGCACCACGCTCGTCCAGGGTCGCCCAGATCGGACGGAAGGTCCTCGTGCCCGACGCCGGCCGGTCCCGGGACACCGTCGCTGAGCCGGCCAGCGCGCCCGTGCCGCCCGCCCCGGCGCGGCCGGTGTCCGGGCCGGCGGGGCGGACGTCGTCCTCGAGCCACCTCAGCACCGGCCCGGCGTAGTCGACGTCCTCGGCGACCAGGTGACCAGCGTGCTCGAAGCGGTGCACGTGCGCCCCGGGCAGGCGGGAGACGAGGTCGTCGAGGTAGCGGTCGGAGAACACCGGGTCGCGCGCGCCCCACAGCAGCAGCGCCGGGACGTCGCGCGCGCCGAGGCGCGCGACCCCGGCGGCGATCCGGTCCAGCTCGGCCCGGCTCGGGTGGTCGAGGTCCACGGGGATGTCGGCGACGAACTGCTCGATGCCCGCGCGGTCTGCGGCGCTGCGGTAGGGCAGCCGGTAGGCCCGGGAGACGTCGTCGGGCAGCCGCGGGTGGGCGATCGCGAGCGTCGTCTCCAGGAACGCAGGGGTGGTGCTGGTCCCCAGCCGGTGCACGCCCCGCGCGAGGGCGAGCCGCAGCGGCGCGGGGATCGCGGCGCCGTCGGGCTGGTGCACGGCGGTGTTGAGCAGGGCGACGCCGGCGAGGCGGTCGGCGTGGTCGACGGCCCAGCCGAGCGAGACCACCCCACCCCAGTCGTGCCCGAGGGTCACGACCGGGCCGTCGAGCCCGAGGGCCTCCGTGAACGCGCCGAGGTCCGCGACCCGCTCGGCCAGGGTGCGGCGGCGCCCGGTGCGGGCGGACAGCCCCATCTCGAGCTGGTCGACGGCGACGACGCGCCAGACGTCGTGGACCTCGCCCGGCGCGGCGGGTGCGGTCGCGCGGTCCGTGGCGGCGGCGATGAGGTCTCGCCACAGGTAGGACCACGTCGGGTTGCCGTGCACGGCCAGCACGGTGGCGGTGGGGTGCACGCCCCGGGCCGCCAGCACGGGGCCGTTGTCCAGGTAGTGCCACTCGCCGCGCACGTGACTGAACCGTGGGTCGAGGCCGGGCAGGCCGGCCGGGGCGCTCGTCGCCGCGCGCAGGCTCACCAGGCCAGCTCCAGCATGGCCGTGTTGATGCCGGAGCCGACGCCCATGAGCAGCACGCGGTCACCGGCGACGAGCGACGCGGCCTCCTGCGCCAGCGTGATGGGCACGGACGCCGGCCCGACGTTGCCCAGCCGCGGGAACGTCGTGGGCACCTTGGACCGGTCGAGCCCGACGGCCTCGACGATCGCGTTCGTGTGCACCCGCGAGACCTGGTGCGTGATGTAGCGGTCCATGGTTCCCCAGTCCCACTCCGGGACGGCGTCCTTCCAGGCGTCCACGACCAGCTCCAGCCCGCCCTCGAGCAGCGCCTCGGCGTCCGTGAACATCCCGTCCGGGCTGCCCAGGCACAGTCCGTGGTGCTGGGTCGCCGCGCGGGTCACCCCGCCGAGGACGCGGTGGGCGTCCGGGTGCGCCTGCGCCGGTCCGAGCACGGCGGCGGCCGACCCGGAGCCGAGCGTCAGCGAGGCGAACTCGGACAGGAGGTCCTCGCGTGCGACATCCGCGCGCAGGAGGCGTTCGACGGTATTGACCTGCAGGTCGTCGGCGTCCTCGCCGTCGACGACCACGGCGTAGCGGACCTGGCCCGACTCGATCATGCCGGCGGCCAGCGTCATCCCGTTGATGAACCCCAGGCAGGCGTTGGCGACGTCGAAGTTCACCGCCGAGCTCGGCAGGCCCAGCCCGTGGTGCAGGGCCACCGCGACGGACGGCTCCAGGTGCGGGCGGGTCACCGAGGTGTTGATGAGCAGGCCCACCTCCTCCGGCTCGACGCCGGCGACCTCCAGCGCGTCGCGCGCCGCCTCGACCGTCGCGGAGGTCACGTCCTCCCCCGGCCCCCAGTTCCGGCGCGCCTCGACCCCCGCGACCCGTTCCAGCAGGCTCGAGGGCAGTCGCAGGCGCTTCAGCGTCGGGGCCAGCCGGCGCTGGATGTCGGACGACGGCGTGACCGTGGACGGCAACCTGCTGGTCACCGACAGCAACGCGACGTCGCCGAACCTGGTGGTGGCGTTCCCGGACACTCGTGCTCCCTCCGGGCACACGAGGCGCCGGTACGACGACAGATCACCGGACCGTCGTGCGGCGGTCGGTCCGCGGGTGCGCGAGCACCCCCGTCCGAGAGTAGGACGCTTCGCACGGCTCCACCGTTCCGCGCGTCCGGTGTGGTGTTCGCCACCG
Source organism: Cellulosimicrobium arenosum (assembly GCF_014837295.1). Lineage (GTDB taxonomy): Bacteria > Actinomycetota > Actinomycetes > Actinomycetales > Cellulomonadaceae > Cellulosimicrobium > Cellulosimicrobium arenosum. Next base: position 348,594 of record NZ_JACYHB010000003.1, on the reverse strand, counting down.
CAGGGTGAAGATCGCCGACCCCGCACCGCGACGCATCAGCGGGACGGCGAGCGGCCTCCCTCCTGACGCTGCGTCTCAGCCGACGGAGCACGTCCCCGCGGCCCCACGGCCGAGTCCGCGCCACCGGAAGGAACCGGTGAGCGCACCGCGTCCGGCCCGGGACGTCGTCGAACACCTGCGCACACCCTGGAGTCATCCGTGAGACGTGTCATCTCCGCGTGCACGGCGGCCACCGCCGCCGTCGTGCTCGCCGCCACCCCGGCGCTCGCCCGCGAGGGCAAGAAGCCCCTGCCACCCGCCGAGTCCACGATCACCACCGGTCTCGTCACGCCCCTGAGCCTCGCCGAGGGCCCGCGCGGGACCACTCTCGTCAGCCAGAACTTCGCGGGGCTGCTCACGTCCGTGGCCCCCGACGGCACCCCCACCGTGCTGTACGCGTCCGAGGACGGGGCCGAGGTCGGTGCCGTCAGCTACGACCACGGGGTCGTCACCTTCGCCGAGACGGGTGCGACGCAGACGGTCAAGCAGCTCCGCCTGGACCGCGACGGCATGCCGCAGGGGGAACCACGGACGATCGCCGACGTGGGTGCCTTCGAGGAGCGCCGGAACCCCGACGCCAAGGTCACCTACGGCTTCCGCGACATCCGCCGGTCGTGCCTCGACCAGCTCCCCGAGGAGCTCCGTCCCCAGTACCAGGGCATCGTCGAGTCCCACCCCTACGCGACGACGAGCGCCGTCGGCGTCACGTTCGTCGCGGACGCCGCGGCCAACTCCATCCTGTCCGTCGACTGGCGCGGCACCGTCCGCACCGTCGCCGTCCTGCCGGCCCAGCCGGTGCGCATCACCGCGGAGATCGCCGCGGGCCAGGGGCTGCCGGAGTGCGTGGTCGGCAAGGACTACTGGTTCGAGCCGGTGCCGACCGACGTCGAGATCGGTCCCTGGGGCCAGCTCTACGTCACGACGCTTCCCGGTGGGCCGGAGGACGACTCCCTCGGCGCCCGCGGCGCCGTCCACACCGTGAGCCCGTTCACGGGCAAGGTCCGGACCGTCGCGACCGGGCTGCTCAGCCCGACCGGTCTCGCGGTGGACGTGCGGGGGACGGTCTACGTCGCCGAGCTGTTCGGCGGGCAGGTGTCGACGCCGGCGCGCAAGGGTCCGCAGGCCGTCGTGACGGTGCCGCTGCCCGGAGACGTGGAGATCACGTCGAAGGGTCTGCTCGCGACGACGAACGTGCTCCCGCCCGACGAGACGTCTCCTCCCGACGGTCACCTCGTGCGCTACACGCTCGACAGGTCGCGCCACTGACCTGGACGGACGGTGGTCTCTCCCCGTCGGTCGTCGGACGCCGACGGGGAGAGGTCCCCATCGCAGCCCTGTCGTGCGGCCCACTAGTCTGACCCGGTCGGCGCACGGGTGCCGTCGGACCAGCACGAAGGGGCGCCAGGGTGAGCCAACAGCTGTGGGGCGCGGACGTCGCCGCACTCCGGGACCTCGCGAAGGACATGTCGACCGCGAGCGACCGGTTGCGCGACATCGGCTCGAACGTCGGTTCGCTCGTCGCCCAGAGCGGGTGGCAGGGACCCGACCAGCAGGACTTCGCGAACGAGTGGACCGGCACCGCGCACCCTCAGCTGCTCGCGGCCGCGCAGACCGTCTCGGCCGCCGCGGACACGCTGCGGCTCAACGCCGACCAGCAGGACGGGACGAGCCGCGACGGCGGGTCCGGCGGACCGGGCGGACCGGGCGGACCCGGCGGGCCGGGTGGACCCGGCGGGCCGGGTGGGCCCGGCGGACCGGGGGCACCGGGCGACCAGGACGACGGGTCCTGGACCGACGGCGACTGGATCGAGGACACGCTCACGGCGCTGGGCATTCCCGTCGGGCTGCTGGACGCGGGTCTCGACATCGCCGGGCTCGGTGGGAAGTTCGCCACCGGCGTGAGCGTCCTCGGCGCGACGTTCGCGGGTCTCGGTCTGGCGCAGGGTCTGGCCGAGGGCATCACCGGGATCATGGACGGCGACGGCTGGCAGATCGCGGACGGCGTGATCGGTGCCGGGATCGGCGGCGCCGGCGTCGCCCTCTTCCTCGCCTCGAACCCGGTCGGCTGGGGGATCACCGCCGGCATCGCGGTCGCGGCGGGCACGTGGGGCGTCCTCAACCTCCTCACCCCGGACGGCATGGACACCACCGAGTGGATCGCGGGCGGCGTCAGCGACGCCTGGAACGCGTCGACCGCCTTCGTCGGCGACGTCGGCGGCGCGATCGGCGACGGCGTCTCCTCCGCCGTGGACGCGACGGCCGACTTCGTCGACGACGTGACGGGGCCACTCCGTAGTCTGAACCCGTTCGACTGACCCGCACCGCGCCACCGACCTCACATCTGGAGTGACCTTGGCTACCGCCGCACCGTTCCCCCTGACCACGTTCGAGCTGCACGCGCTCCTGTCGCTGCGCGAGGGCCCGGCCGCGGCCCGGTCCGCCCAGAGCCTGCGGCTCGACACCACCGGCGACGCCGCCGCGGTGTCGCGGCGCGCGGGTCTCGCGTCGCTGCTCGTCCGTGACCTCGCGACGATCAGCGACGGCATCATCACCGCCCAGGGGAACGCCGGCGGTGTGGCCGGCGCCCTGACACGCGGTGACCGCTGGGTCGAGATCGGCATCGTCCGGCCGTCGAGCACCGACGCGGCCGTCCTCGTCGGCACGGGGATCGGCGGCGTGATGATCACACCGCGCGGTTTCGACGTGTGGAACGTGCTCCCGATCGGCGAGGGCCGGGACCTCGTCGACGCGGGCGTCGCGCTCGCCCGGCAGGGAGTCGAGGCCTCGGCGGAGAACGCTGCCGTCGCCGCGAGTGTCAAGGTCTCGACCGTGGACTCCACGCGCGCCGCGAGCGCCCACCGCGACGACGACGGCACGTGGAAGATCGCCACCGAGCCCGCCGACGCCGAGGGCCGCCTCACGGTGCAGGAGGGCACGTACCCCGACCTGGACGCCGCGTTCGCCGCGCTGCGCGAGGCGCTCTCGTGACGTTCGGCGGCTCCTATCCCCCGCAACCGCCGCACGGTCCGCAGGGCCCGGTCGACCCGCGCGAGGCGAAGAACCAGGAACGACTCGTCAAGAACCGTCGCCAGCTCGTCGCCAGCGCGCCCTGGATCGCGGGGTTCTTCTTCGTCTGCGCCGTCGTGCTGGTGGTGGCGATGTTCGGCGCCGGCTACTCCCAGGACGGCCGGAACATCGGCCGTCTGATCGTCGCCGTGGGGTTCGCGGGCCTCGGCGTCGCACTGCTCATGATCCGCCGGGCGATCCGGCGTCAGGACCGCGAACGCGGCGCTCGTCGGTAGGCGCTGCCGGTCGCGCGGTTCGGTGCGTCACGTCGCTGCGGCGCGGCGGAGCACGGCGAGGCTCGCGCGGACGTCGTCGTCGGTCGTCGCCCAGCTGCTCACGGAGATGCGCAGCACCGCGCGTCCGTGCCAGCGGGAGCCGGACATCCACGCCGTGCCGTCGGCGAGCACGCGACGCACCACCTCGCGCGTGCGGTCGTCGTCGCCGAACGACGCACAGACCTGCGTGAGGACGACGTCGTGGAGCACCTCGACGCCGTCGATCCCCCGCAGCCCGTCGGCGAACGTGGCCGCGTGCCGGCACATCCCGTCCACGAGATCTGCCACGCCCTCGCGCCCGAGCGCGCGCAGGACCGCCCACACCGGGAACGCGCGTCCCCGGCGCGAGAGCTCGGGGACCTTGTCGAACGGGTCGCCCGCGGTGCTCTGGGGGAGGTAGTCGCCGTGCATGCCCATCGCTGCTCGCAGCGCGACCGGGTCGGCGACGATCGCGAGCCCGCAGTCGTACGGCACGTTGAGCGTCTTGTGGGCGTCGGTCGCCCACGAGTCGGCGCCCTCGTAGCCCGCGACGAGGTGACGGTAGGTGGGCGAGGCGGCGGCGAACAGCCCGAACGCGCCGTCGACGTGCACCCAGGCCCCGTGCCGGTGCGCGATCTCGACGGCGTCGGCGAAGGGGTCGAACGCCCCCGAGTGCAGGTTGCCCGCCTGCAGGACGACGATCGTGGGGCCCGAGGTGTCGTCGAGGGCGGCCTCCAGCGCACCGGCCGAGACCCGGCCCTGGTCGTCGGCGGTCACGACCTCGGGCGCGCCGAGCCCGAGGTAGGACAGCGCGAGGTCCACCGACTCGTGCCGCTCGGCCCCCACGAGCACACGGACGCGCGGCGCCCCGGTCAGCCCGTCGCGTCGCACGTCCCAGCCGGCCCGCCGCAGCACCTCGCCGCGGGCTGCCGCGAGCGCCGTGAAGTTCGCCGTCGTCGCGCCGGTGACGAACCCGACCGCGCTGGTGGGCGGGAGCCCGAGGAGGTCGAGCAGCCACGCGCTCGCCACGTCCTCGGCAGCGGTGTGCGCGGGGGTGAGCGTGCGCAACGCCGAGTTCTGGTCCCACGCGCTCGTCAGCCAGTCCGCCGCGAGCGCCGCGGGATGGCTGCCGCCGATGACCATGCCGTAGAAGCGGCCGGACGGCATCGCGGTCAGGCCCGGCTCGCACGCGGCCGCGAGGAGGTCGACGACGTCGGCGGCCGGCGTCGGACCGTCGGGCAGAGCCGCGCCCAGGGCGAGGACCACGTCGTCGACGCTCGCCTGCGGCGGCACCGGTCGGGTGCGGAGGGACTCGAGCCACTCCGACGCGTGCGCGTGCGCGCTGCGGAGGGCCGCCTCGCGGAGGTCGTCTTCCTGCGGAGATGCGGTCGTCACGGTCGCACGCGGTCGCCGTGGTCGAGCACGGACCTGCTCATCCCCCGATGGTAGGCCGCGGCGGCCTCGCCGGGGCGGTCGCGGGAGTGTCGTCGCGGCGGCCCGTTCGGGTACGTCCGTACTTCTTACCCGCAGGAAACGGCGAGGCAACATCTGATTCTTATCGTCAGAAGGCTTGCGTCCCCCGATGGAAGGCCCACGTTGAGAACGTTCACACTGACCCTGTCCGGCCGCGTCGTCGCGGCCGTCGTCGCCGCGACGCTCCTGTTCGCGGCCCTCCTGGCCACCGTCGCCTACGCGGTCGCCGACTCCCGTGCCACCGCGGCCGCCGCCCGCGCCGCCGGCGCCGAGACGCCGGTCCTCGCCCAGGGCGCCGCCACGGCGACCAACCCGCTCGGCATCACCTCCACGCGATACAGCACCGCGACCGCCACCGCGGTCGACGGCAAGCCCAAGGTCGTGGTCGTCGGCACCGGCGGCACGATCTCCGGCAAGGCCACCGGGCGCGAGACCTTCACCAGCTACCGCTCGGGCAGCTACCTCATGGAGGACATGCTCGACGCGCTGCGCCCCGAGCTCGACGACGTCGCCGACGTCAGCGCCGTGCAGTTCGGCAACGCCGGGTCGTCCGGCTACTCGATCGCCCAGTTCCACGCCTTGACGCTCGAGGTCGAGAAGCAGCTCGAGACCGCGGACGCCGTCGTCGTGACCACCGGTACCGACACCCAGGAGGAGTTCGCGTACTGGCTCGACCTCACCGTGCAGTCGCGCAAGCCCGTCGTGACCTCCGGTTCCATGCGCCCGTGGGGCGCGGGCGACGGGCCCGACACCGACCTCGTGTTCGGCACCGACGCCCCGGCGAACCTGTACAACGCGATCAAGATCGCGGCGTCCCAGCAGACCTACTGCTTCGGCACCGTCCTCATGCTGAACGACGAGATCCAGGCCGCGCGCGAGGTGACCAAGACCAACTCGTACCGCATCGACACGTTCCAGACGCGCGAGTACGGCGTCCTGGGCTGGATCGACGGCGAGAACATCACGCTCGGGCGGGCTCCGGCTCGCGTCCTGGCGTGCGACGGCGAGGAGTGGTTCACGCCGTTCGACCTGTCCGACGTCGCCCCGGCCGACCTGCCGCGCACCGAGATCGTCACGTCCTACCAGCAGGCGGGTGGCGAGTCCATCACGGCGTTCGCCGACGCCGGGGTGAAGGGCATCGTGACGGCCGGCACCGGCGCGGGCGGCATCTCGTCCGCGATGAGCCAGGCACGCTCGGCCGCGATCCGGGACAAGGGCATGTGGTTCGTCTCGACCACACGGACCGGCTCCGGGTCGTCCTACGGCTCGGGCAACGGCATCATCGCCGGCGGCGACCTCACCGCGATCAAGGCCCGGCTCCTGCTGCTCCTGACGCGTGCGTTCACCGACGACCTCGACACCGCGAAGACCTGGTTCGCGTCGTTCGGCTCACCGAGCTTCGACCAGTCGGCGACCGCCGCCGCGGTGGGTGCCGAGCCGGGCGCGACCGCCGTCCTCTTCTCCGGCACCGCGACCCCGGCGTGCAAGGCCGACAAGGCCGAGCTCACGGTGTCGATCACCAACAAGGACACGGTCTCGGTCGACGTGCGCGTCGACAGCCCGGCCGGCGGGTACAAGTTCTCGAAGATCCCCGCCGGCAAGACCGTGAAGCACACGATCCCGACGTCCTCGGCGGACCTCGCCGCCGGCGACGCCAAGCTCACGGCCTACAAGAACGTGGACGGCAAGGGCGTCCAGACCATCTCGACCGCGGCCTACCCGGCCACCACCTGCTGACCCCTCGAGTCCGCCGGTAGCCGGACCCGTGGTCCCCCCTCACGCGCGCGTCGTCGTGGGGAGGGACCACGGGTTCGGCTTCTCCGTTCGCCCGGCGTTCTGGGCCCGTAGGGTCGTCCTCATGTCCGACCACGCGGCCCCGCTGCCCGACGACGCGCGCTGCCCGTGCCTGTCCGGCGACACCTACGGCGCGTGCTGCGGCCGCTACCACTCCGACCGGCTCGTCGAGGGTGGCGCCGGAGCGCCGACCGCGGAGACGCTCATGCGCTCGCGGTACAGCGCCTTCGCCGTCGGGGACGACCGGTACCTGCTCGCGACGTGGCACCCGTCGACCCGCCCGGCCGGGCTGGACCTGGACGACGACGTCGAGTGGCGCCGCCTCGACGTCGTGCGCACCGAGGGCGGTGGCCCGTTCGACGCGACCGGGGTGGTGGAGTTCGTCGCGCACCACCGCGCGCGCTCGGACCGGTCTTCGCGGGGCCGGCTGCACGAGACAAGCCGGTTCGTCCGCGAGGACGCGCGCTGGTACTACGTCGACGGCGACGTCGCGCCGTAGCCGGGCGGCACCAGACCGTGCACCGTCAGCCGCACTCGCGCTCCGGATAGCTCGCCATCACCGTGCCCGACGGCGCCCCACCCGCGCGGGCGACCGACACCGACACATCGCCGGCAGGGATCGAGACCGCCCGGGAGGAGAACGACTGATAGGCGTTCGCGCCGGGCTGCACGCCGGGTGCCGAGTGCTCGCCGAGGTCGGTCCGGATCATCAGGTCGACGGGGATCGTCCCTGTGCTCTCCGCCCGCACGGCGACGACGACCCGCCCGGCCAGGCACCGCGACTGCGCGGTGACCGTGACGAGGTCCGCGATCTCCCCGTCGCCGCCAGGCCCGCCCGGTGCGGCCTCCCACGGCACCCGGCTCACGAACACGTCACCCGCGCCGGCGCCGGACGCCAGGTCCGGCGACCCGTAGGTCAGGCCGCTGAGCAGCGCGAACGACGCACCATCACCACCCGACGGCGAAGCACCGACGGCGAAGAGGTTCGCGTCGTCCCACTCGTCGGCGCCGTCACGCTCGCGCGAGCCGAGCTGCGTGACGGCCCCGGCGGAACCGTCCTTGCCGAGCGGGAGCGTGACGACGTCCACGCCTCCGCGCGCGATGCCCATCGCCCCGTACGTGGTCCCGACGAGCAGGACCTGGTCGTCGACGCCGAGGACGCCCGCGACGCCGCGGTCGTCGGTCGCGGTGCCCGTCTGGGTCGTCCACAGCACGTCGCCCGCGCGGTCGAACGCCCGCGCGACGACGTCGTTGTCCCCGGCCGCCTCGACGCCGAGCGTCCCCCGTGTGTGCCCGATCGCGACGGCCGAGCCGTCGGAGCGCGCGACGAGGCCGCTCACCTGGTCGCTCTCGGAGGTCGCGAGGGCCCGTAGCCACTCCCGCTCGCCGCCCGAGGTGTACCGCGCGACCCAGCCGTCGTTCGCGCCCCTGTGCTCGGTGCCGGGCATACCTGCCCCCGAGACCCCGCCGACGTACACCGCGCCGTCCGGCGCGACGGCGACCGCCAGCGCCTTGTCCTCGCCGGCTCCCCCGAGCTGACGCAGCCACCGGAGCGTGCCGTCGGCCGCCACCCTGCCCAGGACGGCGTCCTTGTCCCCGGCGCTCGGCGTGTCTCCGATCGCACCGCTCGTGTAACCGGCGACGTACGCGCCACCCTCGCCGTCCGACGCGACGGCGTAGAAGCGGTCAGCAGCGGCCGGATCGCCCGTCTGCACGGTCCACGCCCGGTCACCGTCCGCCGTCAGCCCGACGACGTACCCGTCGTCGTGCGTCGTGCCACCGTGCTGACCGTCCAGGTCGCCCCGCGTGTAGCCGGCCGCGATCGTGCCTCCGTCAGGACCTGGTACGACGCCGTACGCGCGGTCGTCGGCCGTGGTCGCCACCGCATGCCGCCAGATCTCGTCGCCGTCCGCGTCCCGCCGCACGACCAGGGTGTCCGTCGCCCCCGCGGGCTCGTACCCCTCCCATGCCGCGGCGAGATTCACCGCGAGGGCGGTGCCGCCGTCGGGCAGCGCGGCGATGCCACCGGCCCGGTCGTCCCCGGCGGACCCGACGAGGTCGGCCTCCCACGGCTCGACCGGCTCGGTCCGCAGCCGCCCCGCTACGTCCACGATCGCCTCGCGGAACGCCGGCTGCCACACCTCCCAGTCGTGCCCGCCGTCGAGGACCCGCAGCTCCGCCGTCACACCCGGTACGCGGCGTGCGGTGTTGTAGAGCCGGGCGGACTCGAAGTCGATGTCGTGCGTCGCGTCCGCCGGGTCGGGGTTGGCCCACTCGTCGTCACCGACGACGATGAAGAGGTGCACGGGCAGAGCGGGGTCGAGGTCCGCGAGCGCTGTCGGGTAGGAGAGCTCCGTGTAGCGGTCGGCGTCGAAGAGCGCATCGCCGACGCCGTAGGCGCCGTGGTCGCGGACCGACGAGTCCGCCGGCGGCTGCGGCACGTAGGCGGCAGGGCTCAGCACGATCCCGGCCGAGAACGTGTCCTGGTGCGCGAGCGTGAACCGCAGGGCGCCGGCGCCGCCCATCGAGTAACCGCCGACGGCTCGCGCCGCCCGGTCCGGGACCGTGCGGTACGTGGCGTCGACGTGCGCCACGAGGTCCTGCGTCAAGGCGGTCTCGACCGGCACCCCCGTGCCCGGCGCGTCGTCCCCGGTGTAGAGCGAGTCGGTGTACCAGCTGCCCCGGTCGTTCCAGGGCGCGTCGGGCATGACGACGACGAGCGGCTGGATGTCGCCCGCCACGATGAGCTCGTCGAGGTCGCCCTTCACCTGCTGCCACGCAGCCTGCGTGTCGCCGCGGCCGTGCAGGAGGTAGACGGTCGGGTACGCGCGGTCCGGCTCGTCGTCGTAGCCGGGCGGGAGGTAGACCGTGTAGTCGATCGGACCGGCGGCCGAGTCGGAGACCTGCCCCGCCTCCAGGCTCCCCTGCTCGGCGGCGAGCGCAGGCTGTGCCAGCGCGGCTCCGGCCACGCCCAGCCCCGCCACGAGGGCGGTGGTGGACACCGCAGCGATCATTCGTCGGGGTCGTGCAGCGGTCATGGCTTCTCCTCGTCGAGAATCTTCGGCTGTCGCGCAATGGTCAGAGGCGGTGGGCGGGCTCGTCCGGGGGCGGCTGACGACGTCGGGCGAGCGCGAGCACGGCGCGTGCGTGCTCGACCATCGCGACGTCGAGGAACGTGCCGTCGGCGAGCGTGACGACCCCTGACCCGGACGCCGCGGCGTCCTCGATCCGGCCCACGACCTCGTGCGCCCGCTCGACCTCGGCGTCCGTCGGGGCGAACGCGGCCACGATGGTGTCGAGCTGCGCGGGGTGGATCGCGGTCCGCCCGCAGAACCCGAGGGCTCGGCCGGCACGGCAGGACGCGGCGAGCCCGTCGAGGTCGCGCACGTTCGTGTAGGCGGACATCACCGGTGACGGCAGCCCCGCGGCCCGGGCCGCGACGACGACGCGGCTGCGGGCCCACAGCAGGCCGGCCTCGTCGTCCACGCGCAGGTCGGAGCGCAGGTCGGCCTCGCCGAGGCCGATCGCTGCGACCTGCCACGAGGCCGTGGCGATCTCGAAGGCGCGCTCGATCCCGAGCGCCGACTCGAGGAGCAGGTGCAGCGCGCGACCCGGCAGCGCGGCGGCGAGCGCCGTCACGTCCGCCGCCGACTCGACCTTCGGTACGCGCACCCCGACGGCGAGGGGCAGCCCGGCGAGCGCCGCGACGTCGGCGGCGTGCCACGGCGTGGCTGGGTGGTTGACCCGGACCTGCACGGCCCGCGGAACGGCGGCGACCTCCGGGTCGGACGGAGCGGAGAGCAGCCGGACCGTCGACGCCCGCGCCTCGTCCTTGTGCGCGGGTGCGACGGCATCCTCGAGGTCGACGATCACCGCGTCCGCCGCCGACGCGAGCGCTCTGACGACCCGGTCCGGCCGGTCCCCCGGCACGTACAGGAGCGTGAGCGGCGGCGCGGTCGTCGCGCTCATACCGCGCCGTCCTCGCGGAGAGCGGCGATGCGCTCGGGTGTGAACCCGAGCTCGCCGAGCACCTCGTCGGTGTCCGCGCCGTGGGCACGGCCGGTGAACCGGATGACACCGTCGTTGTCGGAGAGCCGGAAGAGCGGGCCCTGCATGAGCATCGGGCCGAGATCCGGGTCGTCGATCTCGTGGACGGTGCCCAGGGCGCGGAACTGCGGGTCGTCGACGATGTCCTGCGCGTCGTAGATCGGCGCGACGGCGGCTTGCGCCGCCTCGAACGCGACCACGACCTCCTCGCGCGTGCGCTGCGCGATCCAGCCGCCGACGACGGCGTCGAGCTCGTCGGCGTGCCGGGCCCGCTCGACCCCGCTCGCGAACCACGGCTCGTCGATCAGGTCCGGCCGCCCGACGAGACGCATGACGCGTTCGGCGATGGACTGGGCGGACGTCGAGACCGCGACCCACTGCTCGTCGCTCGTGCGGTAGGTGTTGCGCGGCGCGTTGTTCGACGACCGGTTGCCCGTGCGCGGCTGCGTCGTGCGCAGCTGGTCCCAGCGCGTGATCTGCGGCCCGAGCATCGCGAGGATCGGCTCGATGATCGCCGTGTCGACGACCTGGCCGTGCCCGGTCCGTTCTCGCGTCGACAGAGCGACCATGACGGCGAACGCGGTCGCGAGGGACGCGACGCCGTCGGCGAGGCCGAACGGTGGGAGCGTCGGCGGCCCGTCGGGCTCGCCCGTCATCGCCGCGAACCCGCTCATCGCCTCGGCGAGGGTGCCGAAGCCGGGACGGGTGCGGTACGGGCCGAGCTGACCGAACCCGCTGACGCGCGCGAGCACGAGCCGCGGGTTGCGGGCCGAGAGCTCGTCGTACCCGAGACCCCAGCGCTCGAGCGTCCCTGGCCGGAAGTTCTCGATCACGACGTCGGCGTGCTCGACCAGCCCGAGGAACACCTCGCGCCCGCCGTCGCTGCCGAGGTTCACCGCGACGGTGCGCTTGTTGCGGCCGAGCGTCTTCCACCACAGGTTCGTCCCGTCCCTCGCCGCGCCGTGCGTGCGCGAGGGGTCCGGCTTGGTCGGGTGCTCGACCTTGACCACGTCGGCGCCCATGTCCCCGAGGTGCATGGCCGCCATGGGGCCGGCGAAGAGGGTCGAGGCGTCGACGACGCGCAGACCGGAGAGTGCGCCGACGGACGGGTCGCGGGAGACGGTCATGCCGTCACCTCCCCGCCCGTGGACGACGGGGCGCTGCCCGTCAGGTCCCACGCGCAGCGGAAGCCGACGGTCGCGCCGCGGGCGAGCCCGAGCCCGGGGAGCAGGAGCTTCACGGAGTGGTCGGGCGCGTGCCGACCGCCCTCGACGTACCAGTCCGAACCGTCGGCTCGGTAGTCGCTGCCGCCCTTGAGCATCACGTACCGCGTCCGTCCGTCGGAGTGCTCGCTCTCGGTCCAGCTCCACACCGCGGGCGAACGACGCCGCAGCCCGCCCGACTCTCCGGCGAGCTGCCACTCGTCCTCGGTCGGGAGCCGTCCGCCACGCCACGCGCACCACGCGCGCGCGTCGTCGAGGTCCACGAAGGTCACCGGCTCGTCCTCGGTACCGGTGGCCGGGCGCCCGTCGACCCAGTGCGAGAGGAACCGGTGGGGCTGCCTGGGCGTGTAGCCCGTCGCGTCGAGGAAAGCGGCGAACTCGGCGTTCGACACCTCCGAGGCCGCCACCGCCACGGGCGTCGGGAGCTCGCCGTCCCGCTGGAGGGTCCTGGCGTCGTGCAGGCGCGGCGGGAGCGGCTTCCACTCGTCGACGTAGGGCGCGCCCTGGTACATCCCGGTCTCCCGCGCGCGGTACCGGACCGTCAGCGCGTACGGCCCGGCGGGCACGACGACGGCGCCGGGCTCGGGTTCGAGGTCGGCGGCCACGCTCGGGGGCATCGTCGACGACCTGCTGGCTGGCTGCGCGGGGACGGCGCCCACGGCAGGGACCACGCGCCTCGCGACGCGGTGCGGGAACCGCGCGTCGGCGTCGTGCGGCGCGCGCTCGTCGAGCGAGCCCACCGCGTCGCGAAGGCCCGGCAGCCACACGGGCTCCGGGACGTCGTCGTTCACGTGGAGCAGGACAGCGACACCGCGCGCCGGGACCGTACCGGCGTCACCGGACCGGGCCGCCTCGGTCTGCGGGAGCAGCGGGCCGTCGTAGTCCTGCTCGCCACGGTTGACGAGCGTCCAGAGCGTCACGCCGCCGAGCTCCCAGCGTGACGCGTACACGCCTGCGGTCTCCGCCTCGGGCGAGACGTCGGCGAGCGGCGTCCACTCCCCGTCCAGCAGCAGCGGTCGCGCGGCCCGTTGGACCGTGACGAGCCGTCGCAGGGTCGCGGCGTCGCGTCGCGACCACCCGACCCAGACGCCGAACACGACCTCCCACACCATGACGCCCACGCCGTTGAGCCACGCGGACTGCAGCTCCTCGGAGTGGTCGCGGTGCCAGCGCCGCACGTGGTGCTGCATGTGGCGGCGCTCGTACCAGTGCGCGCGCAGCACGCCGGGCACGGGCGAGTCGGCGAAGAACTGCGCCCACGACGACGAGTGGTCCTCGATGCGCTCGACCGCCAGCTTGGACTCGCCCTCGAGGACGATCCCCGGGCGTGCGGCCTCGAGCCGCTCGACGAGCTCGGGCTCGGCCTTCTTCAGCGTGTCGAGGAAGACGCCGTCGGCGCCGAGGTCGCGCACGAGCGCGGCGAGCTCGGTGAGGTCGTCGCCGCCGCGCCGTGTGCCGACGTCCCACGGGTTGTAGTCGACGAAGACGTGGAGCCCGGCGTCGTGGAACGTGCGGACGAGGTCGGCGATCCCGGGGACGTCACGGTAGAAGTCCCACTGGTTGCGGTCGTCGATCCCGATGACCGGGTACGCGTGCCACAGCACGACGGCGTCGAGGCCGCCGAACCGGTCGCGCGCGTCGGCAAGGAACTTCTCGGGCGTGAACCGGTGCTCGTCGAACGAGTAGAGCAGCTCGTCCCACAGCCACACCTGCGCCACGGTCGAGCAGGCGGCGGCCCACGCGGCCTCCGGCCGCTCGTAGGCAGCGCCGCCGTACCCGTGCCGCCGTCGGGCGTCGTCGCGCCACGCCGCGAGCCGCTCGCGCCAGGCCGGGCGGTCCGCCGGGTCGGACGGGCCGACGAAGATCTTCGCCTCGTCGAGCGCGACGAGCTGCTCCGACGTGAGCGCCCCGTCGAGCGGGACCTGCGTCGGGAGGTCGATGGGTCGCGGGACGAGCGGGTCGAACGTGTAGGTCATGGCGCCTTTCCCTCGGAGAGTGCGACGACCTCCGCCGCGGACGGCACGGCGTCCTGAGCGCCAGGGCGGGTGACGGCGAGCGCACCGGCCGCGGAGGCGAGGCGTGCGGCGTCGGGCAGCGTCGCGCCCCGGGACAGCGCGGCGGCGAGCACGCCGCAGAACGTGTCGCCGGCCCCGGTCGTGTCGACGGCGTCGACACGGACCGGCTGGACACGTACGAGAGCCGGCCCGCAGTCCTGCGTGCCGCGCTCCGCGACGAGACACCCGTCGCCGCCCAGCGTGACGACGACGGCAGGGACGCGCGCGAGCAGCGCACCCGCGAGCATCTCGGCGTCCGCACCCGCGCCAGCGAGGTCCGCGGCCTCGTGCTCGTTGACGACGAGCACGTCGATCTCGGTCCACAGCTCGGCCGGCAGGTCGCGCGACGGCGCGGCGTTCAGGATCATCGGCACGCCCCGCGTGCGTGCCCGCGCCGCGGCGAGGACGACGTCGAGCGGGACCTCGAGCTGCGCGAGCACGGCGTCGGCGGCGGCGATGCGCTCGCGCTGCGCCGCGCCGATCGCGACGTCCGAGTTCGCCCCGGGCGCCACGACGATCGCGTTCTCGCCGTCGGGCGAGACCGTGATGAGCGCGGTGCCGGTCGGGGCCGCGGACCGTGCCACGAGGTCGGTCCGCACCCCGCCCCGCTCGAGCGACGCGAGCAGGAGGTCGGCGGAGTCGTCGTGCCCGACCGCGCCGACGAACGTCGTCTCGGCGCCCCCCGCGCGCGCCGCGCCGACGGCCTGGTTCGCGCCCTTGCCGCCGGGCGAGCGACGCAGGTCGCCCCCGAGGATGGTCTCGCCACCACCGGGGTGGCGCGGCACGTCGACGACGAGGTCGACGTTCGCCGACCCGACGACGACCACTCGGCCCTCGGCCGGACGGGCACCGCTGACTGACGCGTTCTCGTTCATCCCTGTGCCTCCTCGTCGGCCCGCACGCCGGCCAGCGCGACCGTGCGCGCCGTGAGGTCGGCGATCTGCTGCTCGCCGCCCGGCAGTGTCGTCGCGATCCGGCCGTCGACAGGGCTCGTCCATCGCGCACCGATGCCGTCGACGCCCTGCAGTGCGCCCACGACCCCGCCGACCGTCGCTCCCGCCGAGTCGGTGTCCCAGCCGGCGGTGACGGCGATCGAGACGCTCGCGCCGAAGTCGCCGCGACCGGTTCCGCCGCGGCCCGCGGTCAGCGCGTAGGCGATGACCGCGGCGTTGTTCAGCACGTGCACCCAGTGCAGGTCGCCGTACGCGGCGTGGATCCGGTCGAGGCCGACGCGGACGCCCGCCTCGGAGGTGTCGCCGGCGCTACCAGCTTCACGCCCGAGTCGGATCGCCTCGGCGAGCCTGCTGCGTGGCGGCACGACGGTCGAGGCGGCGTCGAGCACCTCCTCGACCGTGTCGCACACCGTGGCCGCCGACGCGAGCGCCGCCGCCCACATGGCCCCGTACAGGCCGTTGCGCGTGTGGCTCAGCCGTGCGTCCGTCCACGCGAGCCGCGCCGCCCCGCGGACGTCGCCCGGAGAGACCCAGCCGAGCACGTCGGTGCGGATGAGCGCCCCGATCCACTCGCGGAACGGGTTGCGGTAGGTGGCGGTCTCCGGCACCGGGCGTGCGTCGAGGACGTTCCGGTACGCGGCACGCTCGGCGGTGAAGACACGTCCTGCGGGCATGGCATCGAGCCAGAGCTGCGCCACGTCGTCCGTCGTGAACCCGCGGCCGTGCCGCTCCAGGAGCGCCAGCGCGAGGATCGGGTAGTTGAGATCGTCGTCCTCCGGCATCCCGTCGATGTTCTCCTCGAGCGAAGTGGGCGCGCTGCGACGGTTCCACGGCCACCGTGCCGCGACGTCGGCGGGCAGGTCGACGGCGGTGAACCAGCGGTCGAGCGGCCAGCGGCCGGTCGCCCGCAGGATCTCCTCGATGCCCTGACGCGGAATCTTCTCCACGGGCTTCCCCAGCAGGCAGCCCGCCGCCCGCCCGGTCCAGGCGCCCTCCACACGAGCGGAGTACGCACGATCCTCTCCGCCGCCAGGGACGTGCCCGACGCCGCCCGGCCGGGCGGGCAGATCTGGCTCGGGCGGCAGAAGACGCACGATCTCCTCCCACGCGTCGGGTTCGTCCGGCGCTGCCGCCGCGGGCAGCAGGTCGAGCTCGTCGAGGAGCTCACGCGCGAGCGCGCGCAGCTCGGCCGTGGCGGGAACCGGACCGGCACCGCTCACCGCCGGCACGGGATCGCCGCCGGCCGCGACCCAGCGCTCGGCCACGACGGCGAGCGCGCGGGCGTCGACACCCTCGGCCGCGGCCTGCACGAGCTCGTGCGCGAGCAGGTCCTCGGGCTGGGCCCAGGTCAGTCTCACGCCGAACCCCCGGTCCGTGCGGCGACAGGAGCGCCGGACGAGGTGCCGTCGAGCGACGCACCACCCAGCACGTCGAGCGAGCGCAGCCGCTCGGCCGCGCGCTCTCGGTCGTCGCGCAGGATGTCCGCGGCAGCGGAGGCCATCAGCCGCCCCGTCTCACGGACGTCCATGCGGCTCGCCGTCTCGATCTCGTCGAGCCACGCGTCCGGCACGACCTCGGTACCGCCGATCCCGGCGCAGACCGCACCGGCCATGACGGCGATCGAGTCGGCGTCGCGTCCATAGTTCACCGCCCCGAGGACCGCTCCGCGGAAGTCGCCGCGATGGCCGAGGACGAAGCCCAGCGCCGCCGGCAGCTCCTCGATCGACTTCGTGCGTGACGGGCGACGCGCGTCCATCGACATCTGGCGGTACGCCGGCCCGACCGAGTCGAACGGCGCGACCGTCTCACGGATCAGGCGTCCGAGAGCCCGCTCTTCCTCGTCGGTCGTGGGCACGGTCGTCCAGCCGTCGAACGCCTCGACCACGGCACCCAGCGCAGCGGCGGTGCCGTCGTGGGCGACGTCGAGGGCGGCGTCCACCACGTCGTCGACGGTCGCTCCGGGTGCGACGGACGCCGCCACCATGGCGGCGAAGACACCCGCGGCCTCGCGTCCGTAGCTCGCCTGGTGCGCCCCCGTGAGGTCGATCGCCTCCGCGTACGCCCCGCGCGGGTCACCCGCGTTGGCAAGCCCCACCGGCGCGACGTACATCGCGGCACCGCAGTTCACGACGTTGCCGACGCCCGCCTCGCGCGGGTCGACGTGCCCGTAGTGCAGGCGCGCGACGATCCACTTCTCCGCGAGGAACACGCGCTGCAGCAGCAGCGCGGTGGACTCGAGCTCCGGGATCCAGCGCGGCTCGCCGATCATGAGCGGGACGAGGTCCTCCGCCATCGCGTACGCGTCGAGGTGCTCACGCCGCTTGGCGTAGACCTCGACGAGCGCGCGCGTCATGAGGGTGTCGTCCGTGATGTGCCCGTCACCCTTGTGGTAGGGCGCGATCGGACGCGCGTCCTGCCAGTTCGGGTACCACGGGGCGACGATGCCGGTCACGCGACCGCCGTGGCGCTCCTCGATCTGCTCGGGCGTCCAGCCCTCGGTCGCGCCTCCCAGCGCGTCCCCCACTGCAGCACCGGTGATCACTGCCACCGCTCGATCGTCCAGCCAGGTCACGTCTCTCACTCCTGTCGTTCTCCGAGCGGCACCAGGGGCCGCTCGGCGCGACCCGTCCGTCGGGCCGCGGGGTACCGGTGCGGGGCCGCCGTGGTCCTCGGCCGCCCCGCACCGTTCGCTGCTACTTGGTGATCTCGTCCCAGCCGTTCTCCAGCTCGGTCGCGAGCTGGTCGGCGTCTGTCTCCTGCGCGAGGAACTTCTGGTACGCGGGCGTGGCCACCGTGTCCTTCCACTGCGCGTACGCGTCGACGAACAGGTACGGGGCCGAGGTGAGGTACTGCCCGGACGAGAGGATCGTCGACCAGCCGTTCTCGTCACCGAGCGACGCGGTCATCTCCTCCTGCGCCGAGGTGGTGGCCGGGATGAGCGCGTCGGCCTCGTTCAGCGCGGCGAGGTTGTCGGTGTCCGTGAAGAAGTCGATGAACTCCGCCGACTCCTCCACGTGCTCGGAGTCGATGTTGACCGACAGCGTCTGAGGGTTCGCGGCCTGCTCGGCTCCGTCAGGACCTGCCAGCGGGGGCAGGACCACCCAGTCGAAGCCTTCCGGTGCGTCCTTCGCGATGTTGGCGGCCTGGTAGGAGCCCTGGACCGTCATGGCCACGTCGCCCGCGTAGAACGACGCGAGGGTCTCGGAACCGGACTGCGTCATCGTGACCGGCAGGATCGTCTCGTCCTCGTAGGCCATCGTGTTGACGAGCTCGGGCAGCGCCATCTCGCCCTCCCCGACCGTCAGGCTCGCGTCGGCGCCCGTGCCCTCGAAGTAGGTCCCGCCGAAGCCCGGTGCCATCGACATGAACGTGGCCGTCGGGCTGGCGAGTCCCCAGCCGAGCCCATACGTGCCACCTGTCGTGGTGGCCTGCGCGATCTCCCGCAGCTCGTCCCAGGACATGGTGTCCCCGGTCGGGACCTCGACACCGGCGTCCTCGAGCTGGGTCTTGTTGGCGAACACCATGTAGGACTGCAGCTCGGTCGGGTAGGCGATGATCTGGTCGTCGACGGTGACCGAGTCGAGGATGCCCTCGGGGATGTCCGCCTTCTTCTCGTCGGGCATGTACTCGGACAGGTCGGCGAGGTAGCCGTCCACCGCGAACGGGACGATGCTCGCCGCCTCGTAGTGGACGATGTCGGGTGCCGCCCCGCCGTTGAACTGGGTGATCAGCTTGTCGTAGACGCCGTCCCAGCCGGTGGGGACGATCTCGACCTGGACGTCGGGGTGGTCCTCGTTCCACTCGGCGACGATCGACTCGGTCGCCTCGATGGCTGCCGGCTGGTCCGACAGCGACTGGAACGTGAGGGTCACGGGGCCGTCGTCGTCTCCGCTGCCCGCGCCGCACGAGGCGACGAGGAGAGTGGTGATCGTGAGGCATGCAGCGATGGACGCGCCACGAGTCTTCATGGGTCTGACCTTTCGATGGTGGTGGGGAAGAGGGTTGGTCGAGCCACGCCGATCAGCCCTTCACGGCGCCGGAGAGGAGCCCGCCGGTGAGCTTCTTCTGCATGATCGAGAAGAAGACGATGCTGGGGATGGCGGCCAGGACGGAACCTGCCGCGAGAGGCCCCAGGGCGACCTTGCCCTCACCGCCGATGAACATCGTCAAGGTGATGGGCAACGTGTAGTTCTCCGGGGACTGGAGCAGGACGAGAGCGAAGAAGAACTCGTTCCACGAGGAGACGAAGCTGAACATCGCGGTCGCGACGACCCCAGGGGCCAGCAGCGGCACGACGATCCTGCGGAGCACGGTGAACCGGGTCGCCCCGTCCATCGACCCGGCCTCCTCGAGGTCGAGGGGGATCGCCGCGACGTAGCCCTGGAGCATCCAGAGCGCGAAGGGCAGCGTGTATGTCGTGTGGACGAGGGTGAGCCCGACGAGGCTGTCCGTGAGGCCGATGGTCCGCAGGATGAGGAACAGCGGGAGGATGACCAGGATCACCGGGAACACCTGGCTCACCAGGATCCAGCCGACTCCGGCGGCACGGATCTTGCCCTTGAGCCTGGCCAGGACGTACGCCGCGGGCAGCGCGATGAGGATGACCAGCGCGGTCGACGCGAGGGCGACGACGAGGCTGTTCCAGGCCGAGTGCACGAGTCCCTGGCGAGCGAGGGACTGCGCGTAGTTCTCCCAGTGCCAGGCCTGGGGGATCAGGCTGACGGTGAGCGAGTTGAGCTCGGCCGACGACTTCACCGAGGCGGAGATGAGCCAGAGCAGCGGGAAGCCGAGGAAGACGATGTAGAGGGCCAGGGCCGCGTACTGGGCCGGGCGGACGAGTGTGCGCATCGGTTCAGCCCTTCTTCTCGTCGCGGAACTGCGAGCGCAGGTAGAGGGTCAGCAGCAGCACGACGACGACGACCAGGACGACGCCCATCGCGGCGGCGTAGCCGATGTTGCGGTTCTTGAAGGCCTCGAGATAGGTGAAGAGCATCGGCAGCATGGTCCGACCGCCCGGTCCGCCCTCGGTGAGGATGTAGACCAGGGAGAACGAGTTGAAGTTCCAGATGAAGTTCAGCGACGTGATCGACGTGATGATCGGCCGCAGGCTGGGGAGCGTGACGGCGCGGAACCGTCGCCACGCGCCGGCGCCGTCCATGGCCGCGGCCTCGTGCAGCTCGCCCGGGATCTGCTGGAGACCGGCAAGCAGGGTGACCGTGGTCTGCGGCATGCCGATCCAGACGCCGACGACGATCACCGCGGGCAGGGCGGTCGAGAAGTCCGCGAGCCAGTTGGTGTCGTCAGGCAGCCCGAGGGCACCGAGGAATGCGTTCAGCGGCCCCGCGTTCGGCGAGTAGATCATCTTCCACATGATCGCCACGACGACGGGTGGCATGGCCCACGGGATGAGGGCGAGGACACGCGTGAGTCCCTGCAGTCGCAGGCCCGAGTTGAGCAGGAGCGCCAGGCCCATCCCGGCGGCGAGCTGGAGCAGGGTCACGGAGACCGCCCAGATCATGCCGATGCGGAACGAGTCCCAGAAGAAGCTGTTGTCGGCGAGCCGCACGAAGTTGTCGACGCCCACGAAGTCGTAGTCGGGGTTCCGCACGAGGCGCGCGTCGGTGAAGGCCAGGGCGACGCCCATCACGAGGGGCGCGACGCTCAGCACGAGGATCGGCAGGAGCGAGGGCATCACGAGACCGATCGCCTCGCGGCGCTTGGCCCGCTCCATCCCCCCGAGGCGGGGCATGGGGCTCCTCCCCTTCTTCGGTGCCGGCGGCTGCACGCTCGTAGCCAGCGTCGGTGTCGTCATCGTGCACCTCCCGTTCCCTCGACCGCGGCGGTCGACTCACGCACGCGGAGCGACGGTCCGACGAGCGACTGCGCGGCGCCCGGTTCGGCACCGTCCATGAGGTCCAGGACGATCTGGGCGGCAACCCGACCTCGTTGTGCCGATCCGAGCGAGACGCTGGTGATGCTGGGCTCGAAGAACTGCCCGAACTCGGTGTCGTCCATCCCCGTCACGGCCACGTCGCCCGGCACGGTCAGCCCGAGCTCGCGCACGGCGCGGATCGCTCCGATCGCGAGCAGGTCGTTGGCGGCGACGATCGCGTCCAGTCGCGTCCCGTCGGCGGGGACGCGCGCCAGGAGGGTGCGCGCCGCCGCCGTGCCGGCGGCCACCGTGAAGTCCTCGGCGACCTCGGCGTCGGCCCTGTCACCGTCGAACGCGGCGGCCGTGGCGTCGTCGAAACCACGCTGGCGCGCCTCGCCGGGGGTGGTGTCGAGCGGGCCGTTGAGGAACCCGATCCGGCGCCGCCCGGTCTCGAGCAGGTGGGCCACGGCGGAGCCGATCCCTCCGGCGGAATCGGTCGAGACCGAGTCGATCCCGTACGCCGCGAGCGAGCGGCCGATCACGACGACCGGGACCGGGGAGTCCTGGATCGCTCGAACCAGCTCGTCGTCGGTCCGCAGCGGGCTCACGACGAGCGCGTCGACGAATCCGCTGCTCAGGCTGCGCACCAGGTCGGCCGTCGAGCGCGGCGTGTCCCCCGTCGTCATGACGACGACCCGGTACCCGTGGGGGTCCAGCACCTCGTGGATCGCGGCCATCATCTCGACGTAGACAGGGTTGCCGATGTCGGCCACCGCGAACGCGACCTGGAAGGTCTTCTTCATGCGGAGCGAACGCCCGATGACGTCCGGGCTGTAGCCGAGCTCGGTCGCTGCCGCGCGGACGCGCTCGACCATCGCGGCACTTGCTCCGCTTCCGTGCAGCGCGCGCGAGGTCGACGCGAGAGAGACCCCTGCCCGCTCGGCCACCTGGTTCAGCGTGGCGCGTGATGACGTCACTGTCGCTCCACCTCGTCGTCGGTTCGGAAACGTTTCCAAGACGTCGTCGACGATCAACTGGAAACGTTTCCGATTTCTGGACACTCTGGCACCGCGCGATGCGTCCGTCAAGTCACACCTCGCCGGGAGCGCGTGGCCGGTGGTGTCGGACCCCGACCGACCACGCGCAACCGACCTAGTCGCAGCTCACCGCCGCGAGCTCCACCTCGACCGGCTCCCCTCCGGGGACCACCGCCGAGACCGTACCTGTCGGGACGGACGCCGCCCGAGCGCTGAACGACTGGTATGCCGACGCACCCGGCTCCACCGACTCGACCACGTGCGTGCCGAACTCGGTCCGCAGCGCCACGTCGACCGGCTCGTCACCGTCGTTGACGGCGCGCACGGCGACGTACGCGGTGCCCGCGAGACAGCGTGCCTCCGCCTCGACGCTCAACGCGCCGGGCTCGCCGAGGAGCACGTCGAGGTCGAACGCCTCGCTCATCGCCCGGTGACCGGCATCGTTGAGGTGCAGGCCCTCGCCGAGGTCGTAGCGGCGGTCGATGCGCCGCGGTGCGTCCGCGTCCCGCACGGCCGCGTCCAGGTCCACCACGGCGTCGAACGCGCCGCTCGACCGGATCCACTCGTTGGCCTCCTGTCGGACCGCCTCGCCGGCCTCCGTGAAGTTGCGCGACCCTCCGTAGGGCGTGAGCGTCGCCCCGACGACCCGCACCCCGCGCGCGTGCGCCTCTTCGACATACTCCTCGTACCCGGCGACGAGATCGTCCGCGCTCACCGGGTCCTCCCCCTGCTGCCCCTGGATGATGTCGTTGATCCCGATGAGCAGCACGGCCGTCGACGCGTCGTCGAGGTCACGGTCCAGCCGTGAGATCGCACCCGGGAGCGACGCGGGGTCGCTCTCCGAGCCGGCGGCGTCGCGCAGGAGCCGCCCGGCGGACATGCCGCGGTTGACCACCGACGCGGCTCCCGACTGCTCGACGAGGAACCTGTCGCCGAGCTGGTCCGGCCAGGTCTTCTCCGCCCCGAGGGACGTGCCGAGCCCGTCCGTGAGCGAGTCGCCCACGGCCACGACCGTCGGCGTCGGGTCTGCCCGCACGACGTCGATCCCCGAGAGGAACATCCACGACGTCGTCGCGGGCAGGAACCCGTCGCCGCCGGCGTCGTCGGCG
This sequence comes from Cellulosimicrobium arenosum, assembly GCF_014837295.1. Classification (GTDB taxonomy): domain Bacteria; phylum Actinomycetota; class Actinomycetes; order Actinomycetales; family Cellulomonadaceae; genus Cellulosimicrobium; species Cellulosimicrobium arenosum. The sequence goes on along the minus strand of NZ_JACYHB010000003.1, from coordinate 325,673 downwards.
TGGTCGCCCGGAGCGACGAACCCGGTCTCACGCGCGAGGTTGTGCGTGGTCGCCGGTCCGGTCGCGCCGGACGTGTAGGCGGACACGGCCAGCTCCGCACGATCGCCGACCGGGAGGTCGACGACGTCCGAGACCGCCTCCTCCCCCGGCGGGATGGTGATGGTCCGCCCGGAGTCGAAGGTCACCGGCACCAGCGTGTCCTGGTCGACGAGCGGCCCGTCGGACCGCTCGCCGACCGACACCTTGTCGAACGTGACGGGCTCGGTGCCGAACTCGTTCGACAGTCGCACCCGCACGCCGCACCCACCGACGTCGGCCCGGGCGACCATGCGGATCGTCTCGTCCGCGAACCCCTGCTGCGCGACCTCGTTCGCGTCGCGCGGGGCGGCAGGCGCCGAGCGCCACGTGGGGACGGGCTCGCCGTCCGCCGTCGAGCACTGCGCCGACGGCGGGTCGGCGCGCAGCAGGTACTCGTCCGCCGACGCGACGAGCGCAGCGACGGGTGCCGTGACGCCCGCGGCGTCGGGACCCGCGGCGAGCTCGTCCCGCAGCTGCGCGACACGTTCCCGCGCCGCCGCATCGTCGCCCGCCGCCAGCGACGCACGCGCGTCGCCGGTGGCCGCCACCACCTGGTCGCCGAGATCCTGCGGGAGGTCGCCGGTCGCGACCCACCGGGACGACTCGTCGGCGACCAGGTCGAGCAGCACGTCGCGCTGGTCCCGTGCGACGCGGTAGACCTGCACGTCGTCGACGGTCCCCCGCAGGTAGCTCGACCCGTCGGGGCTGCGCCCGATGGTGTCGGGCTGGCTCGGGGTCCCGAGGTCGTAGGCGTCGGCACCGAAGACGGCCTGCGGGTCCGAGGACGCCGAGACCTCGACGCCGTCGACGTAGAGGCGGACGAGGTCCTTCTCGAAGTCGGCGACGGCGGTCACCTGGTGCCACTCGCCCGCGTGGATGCTCGGCGTGTCGAACCGGAGCTTGCGGTAGGAGTCGCCGCTCTCGCTCCGTGCGGCCACCGCGATCCGCGCGCGGGCGTTCGCGTTCTCGAACGTGACCTCGAACCCGGCCCTGCCCCCGTCGATCCGAGACCCGAAGATGCGCTGGGCACCGCTGTCCAAGGAGTCCGGACGCACCCACGCCGACGCGGTGATCCCCGGCGCGTCCGCGAGGAACGGGGCGACGGTGTGGCTGAGGTCCACGTAGTCGTTGAAGGCGTCGAGCCGGAGCCCCGTGCCGGTGTGCCCCTCGACCCACGTGGCACCGTCGACGACGCCGTGGTTGCCGTTGCCGGAGCCGTCCTGGGCGACATGGCCCTCCCCCTCGTCGAACGACCAGCTGCCGACGAGGTCGGCGGGGTCGTCGGACGGGGTGCCCCAGCGGTCGTCCGGACGATCTCCGCCGTTCCAGGGCTGGAGGTAGAGCACGCCGTCCTCGGCGCCCAGCAGCAGGTCGTCGGGCCCCTCACCGTCCCAGTTCACGAGCGCGGGCGACGTGGTGTGACCCGCCAGGGTCCCGTTCGAGATGTCCCCGGCGAGGCGGAAGAGCCAGGGCTCGTCGTCGTCGCCGACGTTCTCCAGGAGCTGGGCGTTGGTGCCGTTGATGATGAGGTCCGTACGCCCGTCGCCGGTCCAGTCGCCCATCGCGATCTTGCGCCGGCCCGACGCCCCGTCCTCGCTCTGGTTCATCCGGATCGGGCCCTCGGGTGCGTCGACCGCGTCGCCGCGACCCTCCTCGAACACCGACGAGCCCTCCTCGCCGATGAAGATCCGCTCACCCGGTCTCAGCGCGAGGCCGTCGTCGGTCTCGACGCGCTCGTAGAACGCGAGGTACCCCTCGTGGTCGGTCATGACGAGGTCGGTCAGACCGTCGCCGTCGATGTCCCGCACCACCGGTGTGGTCCGCCACTGCACGACGAGCTCGTCGCCCTGCGGGTCCCACCAGTTCCACGCCGGCTTCGGCGTCGCACCGTCCCACTGCACCGTGACCGGCTGCGCCGCGGCGAGCTCGGGCTCGGTCCTCGTGCCGACGTTCTCGTACCAGACGACGCGGCCCCAGATGTCGTTGACGATCACGTCGGGCAGTCCGTCGCCGTTCCAGTCGGCCGCGGTGGGTGACGTGTAGCCCCACTTCTCCTCGGCGGGCCCCTGGACGGAGCCGTTCGGACCGGCCTGGTGGTGGATCACGGTGCCGTCCGCCTCCAGGCGCACGGGTGCGGCCCAGCTCGGCGTCGCGTCGTCCCCGCCGAGGTTCTCGACGTAGCTGACGAACCCGGCCGAGTCCCCGACCAGGAGGTCCTGGCGGCCGTCGCCGTTCCAGTCGACGCCGCTCGGCGTCGAGAGCGCCCCGACCTTGACGTGCGTCGCCTCCTGCTGGAAGTAGACCGGGGGCTCGAACACGGGCGCCCCGTCGTCCAGGTCGCCGGTGTTCTCGACGAGCGACACGCGACCGTCCTCCTCGCCGATCACGAGATCGGTGTCGCCGTCGCCGTCCCAGTCGATCGCCGAGACCACGATCATCTCGAGCTCGAGCGCGAGCGTGCCGCCGTCGGTGAGCTGCACCGGCTTCCCGGCCGCGTACTGCGGGTCGGCCCGCGTCCCGACGTTCTCGAAGAACGTGGGCTCGTCCCGGAACTCGCCCGTGACGAGGTCGAGGTCGCCGTCACCGGTGAAGTCGGCGACGACCGGGCTCGGCGTCCCGTAGACGTCGACGGCGTCCCCGGCGGCCTCGATCTTCACCGGGTCCTCGTAGCGCGGGACGTCCGTCGTGCCGGCATTGCGCAGGAGGTAGACGTACCCGTGCAGGGGCCCGTTGGTCCAGTTCCCCTCGTCGTCGAAGGCGGCGTCCCAGCCGTACTCGCTCCAGTCGCCGACGCCGACGACGACGTCGAGCGCGCCGTCGTCGTCGTAGTCGACCATGTACCACTGGTCGCCGCGCAGCCGCCCGTCCGGCAGGTCCGGCTCGTGCACGGTCCCGTCGAAACCGATCGCCTCTCCGGCGAGGAAGCCGGTCTCCGCGACGTCGGGGTAGACCCGGTTCGGCGTCGTCACGACCGGCTCACCGTCGACGTACGAGATGTGGCTGTCGGCACGACCCGCACTGAGACGATCCGGCGCCTCGAACAGCGGTTCCTCGTTCGTACCGACGTTGCGGTACGACCACAGCCCGTTCGAGGGCTTGCCCGTGGAGTTGACCAGGAGGTCGTTCACCCCGTCCCCGTCGATGTCCATCGGCAGCGGCGCGCCCCACAGGCCGGGGGCCAGGTCCACCGTCAGACCGGGGTTGTCGTAGTCGAGGGGCGCCAACGGCGGTGAGGGCTCCGGCAGGTCCGGTGTCGGCGAGTCCTGTGCTGCCGGCGTCGGGCCGGCCAGGTCGGTGTGCCCGGACCGCCCCGCCGGGTCGGCCGATGCGGGTGCCGCCAGAGGGGCGGCGAGGACGCCTGCGAGCAGCAGGGCGAGTGAGGTGCGGCTGGTGCGGTGATTCGTACGGCTCGTGCGGTCAGACATGCGGACTCCTTGCTCGTCGTCGAGTGAGTCGTCGGCTCGGGACCTTCCGGGTCATCGGTGGGCGGCGACCACCTCCGTGATCCGGGTGCGCGTCGCGGCATCGACGGCCGGCAAGGACATGCGCGACGCCCAGGGCGCACCGTCCCGTGCGGCCATCGCGGCCTTCAGCCTCGGAACGGTCGGCCCGACCAGGGGGACGATCTCCTGGACCGTGCGCTGCAGGGAATCCGCCGCCGGGTCCTCGGCGTCGAGAGCGCGCGCGAGCGCGGCGAAGGTCTGCGGGAACGCGCTCGACACACCGGAGACGACGCCGGTGCCACCGGCCGCCAGGACGGCGGGCAAGGTCGCGTCGTCTCCCGAGTAGAGCTCCTGGCCGGGCTGCAGCACGGCCGCGTACTCGCTCAGCCGCGCCGCGGCACCGCCCGACAGCTTGACCCCGACCATCCCCGGCAGCGCGAGGACCCGGGCGAGGACGGCGGGCGAGACCTCGGACCCCGTCCGCTCCGGGAAGAGGTAGGCGTAGACGTCCGCCTGCGGGTGGGCCTCGGTGAGCGCACGGAAGAAGTCGACGACGCCGTCGTCGTCCGTCGGCAGGTAGTACGGCGTGAGCAGCGCGAACCGGGAGATGCCCAGCTCCGCCGTCGCGGCGGCGAGCCGCAGGACCTGGTGCGCGCTGCCGTGCCCGAGGTGCGCGATCACACGGTCGGTGCCGAGCACGCGCGCGGCGCGGCGGAACAGCTCGACGCGTTCGGCGTCGTCGAGCGCGGGGAACTCCCCGGTCGTGCCCGCGACCAGGGCACCACCGACGTGGGCGGAGATCGCGACGAGCGACTTCTCGAACGTCTCGGGGTCCAGCGTCCCGTCCGTGGTGAACGGGACGGGGACGGCGCTGACGATGCGTGCGGTCATGGAGGGTCCTTCCGGAGTGGCGCCCGGGTCTCGCCGGGTGCGGTCGTGTGCGGTCGTGTCGGTGGGGTGGAGGTGGGTGGTTCAGCGAGCGCGCAGCAGGTCGACCGGCACGTGCGCCTCGACGATGCCGCGGCGCTGCCAGGTGTAGGTGACGAGGAGCGCGTCCTGCGTGAGAGCGGCCGCGGGATAGGAGTACTCGCCGACGCCGCTGGTCATGACGCCGTCGTCCGCGGGTGCGAAGCCGCCTCCGGTCGGGAGCGGGGACGACGGCGTGAGGCCCGGCCGGTCGTCGACCGCCGTCCGGCCGTCCTCGACCGTGACGGCGTACCGCCACGTGGCCCCGTCGTCCTCCGAGACCGAGACGACCAACGGGCAGCGGGCACCCCAGTCGGCGGACACCGGGTTGTGGACGCACGCGACGCGGCCGTCGCCGAGGGCGACGACCGTGAGCCCCGAGTTGTTGTTGGGCAGGTCGACCGGCTCGGCCACCGACCACGTGCGCCCGGCATCGGACGACGAGGACCGCAACGCGTGGCCCTCGGTGCTGCGCAGCAGCGCGTGCACCGCGCCGTCGCGCCCCTCCCAGAGCGCCGGCTGGATCGCCCCGGCACCGCGCAGGCGCGACCGGTCGAGCGGGATCGGTGCCGCCTGCCAGGTCGCACCACCGTCCACGGAACGGTCCACGAACGGCGACCATCGGGGGTCCTCCCCCCAGGCCTCCGTGGAGCCGGGGGCCAGCCACGCGCCGTCGGGCAGCAGGAGCGGCGGGTTCTTCACGGGGCCGCGTCCGCCGACGTCGCCCGGGACGAGCTCCACGGCGACGGACCACGTGCGGCCGGCGTCGACCGACCGGGACACCCACGTCGACCACGTGGAGATGCGGGGACCGCGCCGGACGAAGAGCCGGACCGCCCCGTCCGGCCCGGTCGCCAGCACGGGGTTCCAGTGCGCGACGGGCGCCGGCAGCACGATCTCGGGCTCGTGCCAGGCGCGGCCGTCCGGGCCGCGGCCACGGCGCGCGAGCCAGACGCGGTTGTCGTCCGAGCCCTCCCGGGTGCCGGCGAACCAGGCGACGAGCACCTCGTCGCCGACCACGAGCACGCTCGACGCGTGCGCCTGGACCCAGCCCGGGTGGTCGACGGCGACGAACGACCGTCGGACCCCCGCGGTCACGGCCAGGGCGGTCCCGGTCACCGGACGCTCCCGCTCGACTCCTTCTCGCGCGCCTCCGCCTCACCGGAACCCTGCCGGCGGGACGCGCGGGCACGAGCGATGATGGGCGTGCCGAGCCCGATCAGGGCGAGCACGAGCAGCACCGCGGAGATCGGCTGCGTGACGAGCGAGGACGGCCCGTCGATGAGCAGCGCCCGGCGCAGGTTGGCCTCCGCGAGCGGGCCGAGGAGCAGCCCGAGCACGACCGGCCCGGCAGGGAAGCCGGTGCGCTTCATGAGGACGCCGAGGACCCCGGACCCGAGCATGACCCAGACCGTGTACATGTTGTTGGTCGTCGTGTAGGTGCCGACGACGCAGAAGATGAGGATGCCGGCCCACAGGTAGTGCCGCGGGAGGTCGAGCAGCCTCACCATGCCGCGCATGCGCACGAGGCTGATCCCGAGGGACAGGACGGTCGCGAGGATCATGATCGTCGCGATGGTCACGACGAGGTCGGGGTTGTCGGTGAAGAGCGACGGTCCGGGCTGCAGGCCCCAGATCACCATCGAGCCGACCATCACGGCCATGACCGAGTCGCCCGGGATGCCGAGCGCCATGGTCGTCGTGAGGGACCCGCCGAGCGTCGCGCTCGACGACGTGTCCGCGGCGGCGAGACCCTCCAGGGATCCCTTGCCGAACTTCTCCGGCTGCTTGGACAGCCGCTTGGCACGGTCCCACCCGATGAGTCCCGCGATGTCGCCACCGGCCGCGGGGACCACGCCGACCACCGTCCCGATGACCGAGCCGAGCGCGAACGGCTTGCGCATCTGCTTGAGCTCGCCGCGGGTCGGCCACCACCGGCCGAGCGCCGAGATCGGCCGTACCGACTGCTCGCGGTGCGTGAGCAGCTGGTCGAACAGCTCGGCGATCCCGAACAGGCCGATGATGACGGCGATGAACGGCAGGCCCGAGTTCAGGTCGTTGACCCCGTAGACGAAGCGCTCGTCCCCCGTGATCGGGTCCCGGCCCACGGTCGCGATCGCGAGGCCGACGATCCCGGCGATGACGCCCTTGAGGATCGACTTCGAGGAGATCGAGATCATGACGGTGAGGCCGAACACGACGAGCGCGAACATCTCCGCGGGCCCGAACTCGAGCGCGATCTGCGCGATCGGTCGTGCGGCGACGAGGAACACCGCCATCGACACGAGGATGCCGCCCGTCGTCACGAACGACGACGCGACCAGCGCGAGGCCCGCCTTGCCCTGCTTCGCGAGCGGATAGCCGTCGAGGGTCGTCGCGATCGCGGCCGGCGTGCCGGGGGTGTTGACGAGGATCGAGGGGATGCGGTCGCCGTAGTTGGCACCGACGTAGATCGTCAGCAGCACCGCCAGGCCCTGCACCGGCTCGAGCGTGAGCGTGAACCCGGAGGCCAGGGCGACGGCCATCGAGCCCGTCACACCCGGGAAGGCACCGACGAGCGTGCCCACCAGCAGACCGGCGAGGAGGCAGACCAGCACCGTCGGGTCGAGCAGCGGGGAGAGTCCGTCGACGAGGACGTTCACAGCGGCACCTCGAGAAGCGTGTGGAAGAGGAGGTAGATGAAGGCGGTCGTCAGGACCGGGAAGCCGATCAGCGTGCGCCAGCCGCGTCCCCCGAACAGGAGGATCAGGGCGAGCAGGTAGATCGGCGTGGCGACCAGGAAGCCGACGAGCGGCCAGAGCAGGAGGTACCCCACCGTGAGGGCGACCGACGCGCCCAGACGGACGTAGCCGGTGCGGGTCGTCGCCTCGAGATCACCGCGGTCCGACGGACGGACGAGGGCGACGACGAGGAGCGCGACCGCGAGCACGGCGCCGACGGTGCCGAGCAGCTCGGGCCACCAGCGCGGGTCGATGCCGCCCGTCTCGGTCCGCAGCTCGATGCGCCGGGCCAGGAACGCCAGCCCTGCCAGCAGGACGAGCGAGACCAGGGCGGAGGCGACCTCGAGCCGGCGCGACGGCGGCGCCGGCGGTGCGGGGTCCGGGTCGGTGGGCGCGCCTGCCCCGAGATCGGGCCGGGCGGTCGCGTCGGACGCGGGGCCCGCGGTGGGCTCCGGGTCGGCGAGGGGCACCGCCCCGTCCTGCTCGGACGGGGCGGCACCGCCGTGTGCGCTGCGTGCGGAGGTCATCAGCCGTTACCGAGCAGCGTCCCGAACCGGTCGTACTCCGAGTTCACGAAGTCGGTGAACTCGTCGGCGGACTTGTAGACGACGAGGTTGCCCGACTTGGTGACGGTGTCCTCGAAGCCCTCGGACGTCGCCGCCTCCTCGATGCCGGACTCGAGCGTCGAGCGCACGTCGTCCGGCAGACCGGCCGGCGCGTAGATGCCGCCCCAGCCGCCGAACTCGAGGTCCTCGTACCCTGCGTCCGCCGCGGTCGGGACGTCGGGCAGGTCCGGGTACGGCTCGTCGTGGAAGACGGCCAGAGCCTTCACCTGGCCGTCGTCCACCGCGGCGGACACCTCGCCGGCGCCGGCGACGGCCGCGTCGACCTGACCACCCACGGCCGCGGCGAGCGCCGGGGCGCCGCCGTCGAAGGGCACGGGGTCGAGCTGGGCGCCCGTCGCGTCCGCGAGCCCGAACGCCGCGATCTCCCAGATGGAGCCGGCGCCCGAGTTCGCGACCGAGAGGGACTGGTCCTGGCCCGCCTCGACGAAGTCCTCGAGGGTGTCGTACGGGCTGTCGGCGGGGACGACCAGCACGCCCGGGGCGAGCATGATCTGACCCAGGAAGTCGTAGTCGGCCGGGTCCACGTCGTAGCCCTCGTGCCCGAGCATCGAGATCTCGACGGGTGAGAAGCCGATGGTGTAGCCGTCGGGCTCTTCCCCGGCGACGTACTGCATCGCCGTCGAGCCGGACGCTCCCGGTCGGTTCTCGACCACGATCGACACGCCCAGGACGGGCTCGAGCTCGGTGGCGAGCGCGCGCGACGTGAGGTCGGAGCCGCCACCGGCGTCGGCCTGGACGATCAGCGTCACGTCGTCCTCCGGGAAGTCCGCGGAGTCGCCTCCGCCTCCCGATCCGGTGCTGTCCGAGCAGGCGGCGAGCGCGAGGCCGGAGACGGCGAGCGCCGCGCCGACCGTGAACGTGCGGGTGGTACGTCGGGTCATGTCGTGTCAACTCCCTTGTCGGTACTGCAGAACGTCTGGTGGTGCTGCGTGCGCGCTGCCCTGCGCGACGCGGGACGGGTCAGACGCCGGCGTCGGCGTCGGCGACGAAGCGCGAGTAGGCCGCGAGCATGCGTCGGTGCGACCCGTCGAGGTGCTCCTCGAGGAGCGCGATGGCCGGGGACGGTTCACCGGCCCGGATCACCCGGAGCAGATCGACGTGGTCGTCGTAGGTCGGCACCAGGTCGCGGTCCTCGGCGTTCGTCACGGCCAGCATCCCGGCGAACGTCGGCCGGTACTGCTGCCAGATCGCCTCGAGGCGGCGATGCCCCGAGGCGGAGTAGAACGCCGAGTGGAAATCGAGGTCCGCGGTCGCGAACGCCTCCGGGTCCTGCTGCTGCGCGCACGCCGCCATCCGCTCCAGCGCCGAGGTCGCCGCCACGTAGTCGACCACGGGCTCGGCCATGCACAGACGCACGGCCTCGAGCTCGAGCAGGCGGCGCAGCAGGTAGAGCTCCTCGATGTCGTCGAGCGCGAGCCCGATGACGAAGACCCCGCGCCGGCGGGACCCGACGAGGCCCTCGGTCTCGAGCTGGCGCAGCGCGTCCCGGACAGGTCCTCGGCTCACGTCGAACGTCTCGGACAGCTGGGCCTCGACGAGGTGGGTGCCGGCACGCAGCTCGCCCGTGATGATGAGCCGACGGAGGTGGTCGACCACGTGCTGACCGAGCGCGGGCGTCGGTCGGACGCTGAGCGCCGTGCGGCGCCACTGGTCGTCGGTGATGCTCACTCGGACCTCCTCGTCCATGTGTAATCGATTACTGCTAACGGTTAACCGTCAACATAGGCCATCACCCCGCAGGACGCAAGACCCCCTCGAGCCGGCCCCGGGAGCCCGTGACCCGCCGCGGCGCCATCGGTGCGATCGGTGCCATCGGCGGCCCCGCCGCCCGCGTGCGCCACACTGGTCCCGCACCCCGACCGCCGGAACCCCGAGGAGGCCGCCAGTGACCCGCATCGTCGACGTCGCCCGCCGTGCCGGCGTGTCCACCGCCACCGTCTCGCGCGTGCTCAACGGCAAGAGCGTCCGACCCGAGCTCGTCGCCGCGGTACGCGCCGCCGTCGACGAGCTCGACTACGTCCCGGACCGCACGGCGCGCTCGCTGCGGCGGCGGTCGAGCGACGTCGTCGCGCTCGTGCTGCCCGACGTCGAGAACCCGTTCTTCACCGCCGTCGCGCGCGGAGTCGAGGACGTCGCGCAGGAGGCCGGGTTCTCCGTCGTGCTGTGCAACACCGACGACGACCCGGCCAAGGAGGCGCGCTACCTCGCCGTCGCGGAGCACGAGAACATGGCGGGGGTCGTCATCGCGGCCGCGTCCGCGAGCCCGGCGCTCGCGGGCCTGCTGGCGCGCCGTCGTGCCGTCGTCGCGGTCGACCGGGCCGTTCCCGACGCCGTCGACCAGGTGACGTTCGACAACGTCGCCCTGGGCCGGCGTGCGGCCGGCCTGCTGGTCGAGCGGGGCTTCCGGCGCATCGCCTGCGTCACGGGCCCGCGCGCGACGACGACCGCCGTCGACCGCGCGACGGGCTGGCGGCTCGCGCTCGACGACGCCGGCCTCGTGCCGAGCGACGACCTGCTCGTGCACGCGAACTTCCGCGTCGACGGCGGGTACGCCGCGACCTCGGAGCTGCTCGCGCGCCCGACCGCGCCGGACGCGGTGCTCGCGACCAACAACCTCGTGGGCGTGGGGGCGCTGCGCGCCGTCGCCGACCGGCACCTCGACCTCGCGGCGTCGGGCGCCGCAGGGGGGACCTCCGTCGGCGTGGGGATCGTGGGCGACCTGCCGTTCGCGACGTCACGGACCGACGACGTCGCGCTCGTCCCGCTCAGTCCGCGCGGGCTCGGCACCACGGCGGCGCGCATGCTGCTGGAACGCCTCGACGGCCTGGACGTCGCGCCGCGCCGCGTCGTCCAGGACGGTGCCGCGCCTCCCGGCGGGACATCCGCGGGCTTGCACCTGTAATCGATTACTGCCACGCTGACCGGACGGGCGCCCTCGGCCCCCGACGACCTGTCAGCACCCCCTCGCCGGAGCGGACCGCGGTGCTGACGACCGGAGAAGGAGCAGACATGTCCACCGCCGCGTACACCGTCCCCGAGCTCGCGCCCGAGCCGCAGGCACCCGAGCGCACCGTCTACCTGATCGCGTCCGGCGACCTGCGCGAGTCCGCGAACGTCGCGGGCTGGCCGACGCAGGTCGCGCTCGAACGCGTCCTGACCGACGCGTTCGCGGCGAACGGCTGGAAGGTGGTCCGCGCCAACGAGGTCGACCCCGCCACGGGCCACGGGTTCATCAGCTCCCAGCGCATGGGTCTCGACGTCTTCGCCACCATCCCGCCCGACGCACCGCTCGTCGTCGCCGAGGCCGTCTGGCAGTACAGCCACCACGTGCTCGCCGGGCTGCGCACGCACCGCGGTCCGGTCCTGACCGCGGCGAACTTCGCGGGCGACTGGCCCGGCCTCGTCGGGCTCCTCGGTCTCAACGCCGGCATGACGAAGATGGGCCGGGACTACTCGACCGTGTGGACCGTCGACGGGACCGACTCCTGGTTCCAGGACGCCGTCCGTTCGTGGGTCACCACGGGCACGATCGAGCACGACGCGTCGCACGTCCACCCGCTCCCCGCGCTGCCCGCGTCCCCCGAGCAGCAGCTCGGCGAGGCGCTCGCCGCCCAGCTCCGGCGCGAGAAGGCGATCATCGGCGTCTTCGACGAGGGCTGCATGGGCATGTACAACGCGATCTTCGACGACGAGCTGCTCAACGGGCTCGGCATCTACAAGGAGCGGCTGTCCCAGTCGGCGCTGTGGGCGGAGATGCAGCGCGTGAGCGACGCCGAGGCCGACGACGTGCAGCGGTGGCTCGAGGACGCGGGGATGACGTTCCGCCTCGGGACGGACGACGCGACCGAGCTCACCGGCGCGCAGCTGCGCTGGCAGCACAAGATGTACGTCGCGGCGCTGCGCATCGCGGACGACTTCGGCCTCGACGCCGTCGGCATCCAGTACCAGCAGGGCCTCAAGGACCTCTCCCCCGCGTCCGACCTCGCCGAGGGACTGCTCAACAACGTGCAGCGCCCGCCGGTCCGGTCCCGCGACGGCGAGCGCGTGCTCTGGGACGGGCAGGCGTTCCCGCACTTCAACGAGGCCGACGAGGGCGTCGCCGTCGACGCCCTCGTGACGAACCGCCTGTGGACCGCGATGGGGCTCGACCCCGCCACCACGCTGCACGACGTGCGCTGGGGCGAGGAGTACGACGGGCAGTTCGTCTGGGTCCTCGAGATCTCCGGCTCGGTCCCCGCCTCGCACCTGGAGGGCGGCTACGCGGGCGCCGAGGGCTGGCGGCAGGACCCCGTGTTCTTCCCGGCAGGCGGCTCGACCATCAACGGCGTCTGCCGACCGGGCGAGATCGTGTGGTCCCGCGTCTACATCGCCGACGGCGTCCTGCAGGTCGACCTCGGTCGCGCCTCGGTCGTCTCCCTGCCAGCCGAGGAGACGCAGCGCCGCAAGCAGGCCACCAACCCCGAGTGGCCCATCATGCACGCCGTCCTGCACGGCGTGAGCCGCGACCAGTTCATGGCCCGCCACAAGGCGAACCACCTGAACGTCGCCTACGCGCCCGACGCGGAGACGGCGGACCGTGCGCTCACGGCGAAGGCCGCGCTCTTCGCCGGCCTCGGGATGCCCGTCCACGTGTGCGGCGAGACCACGCTGACGCGCTGAGCCGGGGCAGAGCGCTCACGACACGTCGCGCCCGGCGGGGTGGAACGAGAGGACCACCTCGCCGGTCGTGCTCCCCTCGACCCCGTGGACCTCGTCGAGGTGCAGCAGCCCCGCGCCGTGCAGGTCGATCGCCTCGCCCTCGTCCACGACGACGACGTCCTCCCCGCGGGGCGACCGCAGGGCGAGCTGCACGAGCGCCCGTCCCTCCCGGACACCGATGCGCATGATGCCGACCCTGACGTCGGCGAACCGCGGCTGGGACCCCTGGCTCGCGCGCACGGCGCGCAGCTCCTCGGCGTCCTGCCGGTCGTCCTGCTCGTGCATGCGTGCTCCTATCGTGTGGACGGGACCGAGTAGACGGAGTCGAAGTTCTCGTCGTACTCCTGCTGGGTCAGCCAGAGGTCACCGATCTTGTTGCTGCCGTCCGCCTGTGCGTGGTCGCCCGGACCCCACGGGTTGATGACGTGGACCATGAGCTCGCCGTCGTGCTCCTCCACCCGGTCGACGATGTAGGCGTGGTTCGGCACGATCCGGTCGTCGTCGGTCTCGTCGTCGAACGGCCACCAGGTGTCGTCGCCCTCGGTCCCGAGGGCGACGGGGCCGTCCGCGAGCCTGTCGCGGAGGTCCTCGAGGTCGCTCTCGCCCGTGCTGGACGCCTCGGCCCCGGTGATGGCCTCGAACGCGTCGCTCGAGTAGCCGCCGTCGAGGTCCTCGTACTCGCCGCCCCAGTACTCGGCGGCGGCCTTCTCGTAGATCGACACCCAGCTCGGGTCGCCGTCCGGGTCCATCGCCCCCTGGGAGGCGACCTCCGGTTCGACCGTGATCTCGACGGGCTCGCCGTCCTTGTACATCGTCACGGTCCAGGTGCCGTCGTCGTTGCGACGCATGTGGTCGCGGATCCACTGCGGGTCGTGCAGCGCGACGGCGCCGAGCCCTGCGAGCAGCCAGCAGTCGCCGAGCGTCTGCTGGTTGATCTGGTTCGGGTCGAGAGCCTCGTCGTCGAGCGGCACGTCGTCGGGGACGTCCACCCACGGCCCGTAGTCGCCGACGTCCGGGTTCCCAGGGAGGTCCTCCCCGCCCCGGTCGCCGCCGTGCCCTGGGCCTCCGGGTCCGCCCGGTCCGCCGGGTCCTCCTCCCGAGGACGTGGAGTCGGTGCTCGTGCGGTCCTGCGCGTCGGCGTTCGTGCGCACGGTCGTGGCGGTGTCCGTCAGGAGGTCGGCGCACCGGGCCAGCAGCCCCGCGTGCTGCCCCGACCAGACGGAGCGGAACCCCTCGCCGTCGGGCCCGGTCCAGCCCACCGCCGAGACCGCGCCGTCGACCGCGGCCCGCGCCTCGTGGAGCCGCGCCGCGGCCGCGGAGATCGTGGCCGCGAGACGTCGCAGCTCGGCGACGTCGGCGCCGTACATCCCGTTCATCCGTCCCCGTCTCCTGCCGTCCGGCGGGCCCGGCCGGTCGTCCTCGACCGGTCCGCGGGCCGTCCCGAGAGTAGCGAGCACGGTCGACGGCGACCATGGGGAGTTGTCTCCGTCCGCGCACGGGCGCCGGCTGCTAGGTTCGGTCTCGCACCCACGACGACGACGACCGGGGACCACGTGCCGCACCGACACCGCGCCCGCCGCGGCCCCGCCCTGCTCCTCGCCGTGCCGCTCGCCGTGCCGTTCGTCCTGTCCGTCGCGGCCTGCGACGACGACGAACCGGCGACCCTCGACCCGGTCGTCGCGCTCGAGACCTACACGCCCGTCCAGGACGAGCTCGTCGCCGCGCTCGACGGAGAGGCGGCCTGGGAGTCCGACGACGACGCGCACCTGTCCGGCGAGGCCGGCACCTGCACGCTCGTCCTGCCGCGCGCGACGTCCGCGCAGCACCTCGCGTCGTCGGGCGCGGACCTCGCGGAGGTCGCCGCAGCGCTCGACCCCGTCCTCGACGAGCACGGGTTCTCCGCGCTCGGGGACGCCGAGGCGGTCGACGGCGGCGCCGTCGAGGCGGTCGCGACGGACGACGCCGGCGCCGTCGTCACGGTGTCGGCCGAGCAGACGTCGGCGCTGCGCCTCACCGTCCCGGTCACGCCCGACGCGTGCGACGGCGAGGGGACGTCCCCCGTCCCGACGTCCTGACCGCCCCGGCGACGACGAGCGCACCCAGCAGGGCCCCGGCGGTGTTCAGCACGACGTCCTGGACCGTGGGCACCCGGCCCGGCAGCAGGTTCTGCGCCAGCTCGATCACCGCGGACAGCGCGGCGCCGGCGAGCGTCACGAGCCCGACGGCACGCCACGCCCCGAGGGCCGGCGTGCCCCGCCGGGCGGCGGACCCCAGCAGCAGCGGGAGGCCCAGCAGACCGAACGGCCCGAACATCACGACGTTCGCCGACGCCTCGAGCACGGGCAGCGTCAGCGGAATCCCCAGACCCTGCAGGACGTCGAGCGTCGCCGTCGCCCAGCCCGGTGCGTCGGTCGACTGCGGCGACGGCCACAGCGTGACGACGAGGACTGCCGCGAGGTAGACGGCGAAGATCCAGGTCAGTGGGCGCACGCGCACAGCGTACGGGCGTGCCCTGCGGCCCGGGCCGCCACGAGCCGCACGACCACGAGGCCTGCACGCATCCCACTCCGTTCGCCGCCCCCGCGCGCGTGGTCGGGCGGTCCTGTGTTGGATGATCGCCATGGTCACCCTCGGATTCCACGCGTCCCACGAGCAGGTCCCACCCGGACCCCTGCTCGCCGCAGCACGCCGAGCGCAGGAGGTCGGCTTCGACGCCGCGATGTGCTCCGACCACCTCGCGCCGTGGAGCGAGCGGCAGGGCGAGTCCGGCTTCGCGTGGTCGTGGCTCGGCGCCGCGCTCGCCACGACGGACCTCCCGTTCGGCGTCGTCACCGCGCCCGGTCAGCGCTACCACCCCGCCATCACCGCGCAGGCGATCGCGACGCTCGGCTCGATGTTCCCGGGCCGGTTCTGGGCCGCGCTCGGCTCGGGCGAGGCGATGAACGAGCACGTCACGGGAGACCCGTGGCCGCACAAGGCGGACCGCGACGACCGGCTGCGCGAGTGCGTCGAGATCATCCGCGCGCTGCTCGCGGGCGAGGAGGTCTCCCACCGCGGGCACGTCACCGTGGACCGGGCGCGCGTGTGGTCGCTGCCCGACGTCGCGCCCCGCCTCGTCGGGCCGGCGGTCACGCCGGCGACGGCCCGCCGCCACGCCGAGTGGGCCGACGGGCTCGTCACGGTGAACCAGCCGGTCGAGTCGCTGCGCCGCGTCGTCGGCGAGTACCGCGACGCGGGCGGGCGCGGAGCGCTGGCGCTGCAGGTGCACGTCGCGTGGGGCGCGGACGACGAGGCGGCGTTCGCCGTCGCGCACGACCAGTGGCGCTCCAACCTCCTGCCGCCGAGCGTGAGCTGGCACCTGGAGACGCCCGAGCAGTTCGACGCCGTCGCCGCGCTCGTGCGGCCCGACGAGGTGCGCGGGACGGTCCTGGTCGAGCACGACGCGCAGCGCCTCGCCGACCGCGTGGCGCAGCTGGCCGCGTGCGGCTTCGACGAGGTGTACGTCCACCACGTCGGCCGCGAGCAGGACGCGTTCCTCGACGCCGCGGGCGACGCGCTGCTGCCCGCGCTGCGCGAGGCGTGCGGCGGCACGGACGACGACACGGCCACGGCGGACGCGCGGACCGAGGTGCCCGCATGAACGTCCGCGACACGGGCGACCTGTGGTGGAAGAACGCGGTCGTGTACTGCCTGGATGTCGAGACCTACATGGACTGGGACGACGACGGCGTGGGCGACTTCCCCGGTCTCCTCCAGCGGCTCGACCACCTCGCCGACCTCGGCGTCACGTGCCTGTGGCTCATGCCGTTCTACCCGACGGCAGAGCGCGACGACGGCTACGACGTGACCGACTTCCTCGGCGTCGACCAGCGCCTGGGCGACCTGGGCGACGTCGTCGAGCTCGTGCGCACGGCCCGCGACCGCGGCATCCGCGTGATCATCGACCTCGTCATCAACCACACCTCGGACCAGCACCCGTGGTTCCGTTCGGCCCGCCGCTCGACGAGCAGCCCGTACCGGGACTTCTACGTGTGGCGCTCCGACGAGCCGCCGCCCACGAAGGACCAGGTGGTGTTCCCCGACCAGGAGGACGCGATCTGGACCCTGGAGGAGAAGACGGGCGAGTGGTACCGCCACCGCTTCTACTCCACCCAGCCGGACCTCAACACCGCGAACCCGCAGGTGCGCGACGCGATCGCGAAGACCATCGGCTTCTGGCTCGAGTTGGGGGTCTCGGGATTCCGCGTGGACGCCGTGCCGTTCGCGCTCGCGGACGCGGCGGCGACCCCCGGCGACGCGATCGAGGACCCGCACGACATGCTGCGCGCCCTGCGGGCGTTCCTCGGCCGCCGGTCCGGCGACGCGATCCTCATGGGCGAGGTGAACCTGCCGTACCTCGACCAGGCGCGGTTCTTCGGCGACGGCGACCCCGGCGACGACGACCCGGGCGGGAGCACCAGCACCGAGCTCACCATGCAGTTCGACTTCAACGGCATGCAGGCGCTGTACCTGGCGCTCGCCCGGCAGGACGCCGGCCCGGTCGCCGCCGCGCTGCGCGAGCGCCCGCCCGTCCCGCACGACACCCAGTGGGCGACGTTCGTGCGCAACCACGACGAGCTGACCCTCGACAAGCTGTCGGACGACGAGCGCGCCGAGGTCTTCGCGGCGTTCGGGCCCGACGAGGCCATGCAGCTCTACGGGCGCGGGCTGCGGCGTCGGCTCCCCCCGATGCTCGACGGCGACCCTCGCCGCGTCCGCATGGTCTACTCGCTGCTGTTCTCCCTGCCGGGCACGCCCGTGCTGTTCTACGGCGAGGAGATCGGCATGGGCGAGAACCTCGACGCACCGGGGCGGATGGCCGTCCGCACGCCGATGCAGTGGTCGGCGGGGAAGAACGGCGGGTTCTCGGCGGCGCCGGCCCGGCGGCTCGCGGGCCCCGTGCCCGACGGGGGGTACGCGCCCGAGCACGTGAACGTCGCCGACCAGCGCCGCGACCCGGACTCGCTGCTGTCGTTCGTCCGCCTGCTCGCGCACCGCTACCGCGCGTGCCCCGAGCTGGGCTGGGGCGACGCGCAGGTCCTCGACCAGCCGGAGGCGTCGGTGCTCGCGCTGCGCACCACGTGGCAGGACGCGTCGATGGTCTCGCTGCACAACCTGTCCGCCGAGCCCGCGGTGGTGCCGCTGTCCCTCGGCGACCTGCCCGACGGCGCACGGCTCGTCGACCTGCTCGACGGCGACGACGTCGAGCCGGCGCGGGACGGGTCGGCCGAGGTGCGGCTCGACGGCTACGGGTACCGGTGGCTGCGGATCACCGACCCGTCCTCACGACGTCTGCTCTGAGACCGCTCTGCGACCGCTCTGCGGCCGGAACGGCTCAGCGACGCTCGCCGGTCGGCTCGTCGGGGCCGACCGGCGGGCCGGGCGAGGCGGGCTCGCCCGGGACCGGGTCGCTCGGACGCGGCTCGGCGGGGGACGGCTCGCGGGGCGTCGACGGGTCGGGCGGGGGGCCCGGCGACGTCGGCTCCAGCGGCGCGCCCGGCTCCGTGGGTCCGGCCGGGCCGGCCGGGTCCGCCGGGTCGCTCTGGTCGGCGAACGTGCTCCGCTCGTCCGCGGGCAGACCGGTGAAGTTCGGCTCGTCCGGGGCAGTTCCCGGATCGGGGATCGTGGTCATGCGGCACCTCCCTGTGTTCCTTCGACAGTAGGCTCCCGGGCGCCCGCTCGCCCGACCGGCACGGACGTGCGCAGTCCTACGCTGTTCCCGTGACCTCGTTCGCCTCGGACAACTACTCGCCCGCCCATCCCGACGTCCTGGTCGCGCTCGCCGCCGCGAGCGCCGGCCACGAGCCCTCCTACGGGGCGGACCCGTGGACGGCCCGCCTGCAGGAGGTGGTCCGCGAGCAGCTCGGGCCCGACGCCGCCGCCTACCCCGTCCTCACCGGTACGGGCGCGAACGTGGTGGCGCTCATGGCGATGCTGCCGCGCTGGGGCGCGGTCGTCGCGAGCGAGCACGCGCACCTGAACACGGACGAGAACGGCGCGCCGGAGCGAGTCGGCGGGATCAAGGTGCTCCCGGTCCCGGCACCGGACGGCCTGCTCACCCCTGCCGCGGTCGAGCGCTACGCCGACGACCTGGGCGACCCGCACCGCGCGCAGCCGCTCGTCGTCTCGCTCACGCAGTCGACAGAGCTGGGCACGGTGTACGGACCGGACGAGATCCGCGCGGTCGCGGCCGCCGCGCACGCCCGCGGCCTGCGCGTGCACCTCGACGGGTCGCGCCTCGCGAACGCGGCCGCGGCGCTCGACGTGCCGCTGCGCGCGCTGACGACCGACGCCGGCGTGGACGTGCTGTCGTTCGGCGGGACCAAGAACGGCATCGCCCTCGGTGAGGCCGTCGTGGTGCTCGACCCGTCCGCGGTCGACGGCGTCGAGTTCGTCCGCAAGGCGACGATGCAGCTCGCGTCGAAGATGCGCTACGTGTCCGCGCAGCTCCTCGCGCTGTTCGAGCCGGTCGGCGAGCCGGTCGGCGAGCCGGTCGCCGAGACGGGCGAGGGCGCGGACGGCGACCCGCTGTGGCTGCGCAACGCGCGGCACGCCAACGCGATGGCGGCCCGGCTCCGGTCGGGGCTCGCGGCGTCGGGCGTCGCGTTCACGCAGCCCACCCAGGTGAACGCGGTGTTCGCGACCCTGCCCCGCGACGTCGCGGCGACGCTGCGCGCACGGCACCGGTTCTACGACTGGGGGCCGGGCGAGACCTCGGACCGCGTCGAGGTGCGCTGGATGTGCGCGTGGGACACGACCCCCACGGACGTGGACGCCTTCGTCGCCGACGTCCGCGCCGAGCTCGCGACCGCGGACCCGGCCCCCACGACGCAGGCCCCGGCCGCGCCGGCGTCCCCTCTCGGCGGACCGGTGTCCTAGCCCGGCGGGAGGGCCGCGGCCAGCGCACGGGCGACGGCGGGGGTCGCCAGGTAGCCCGCGGGGTGGTCGCCGTCCAGCAGGACCGCGGCGGCGTGGTGGCCCGGTGCGTCGTTCGCCACGACGAGGTCCTCGACCGGGTACGAGCCCGGCGCGAGCGGGAACGCGTCCGGGCCCAGGTCGTGCACTGCGAGCGCGTCGCGGGGGTCGCGCGCCGCGACCCAGCGACGCACCGGCGCGGGCACGCGCAGGGGTGCCCGCGCCGCGAGGACGTCGCGGATCGCCCGGATCGCGAGGGGCGACCCGAGGGTGAGGAACAGCGGCACGTCCCAGGCGTCAGCGCCGGCGTGCTCGCGCAGGACCGAGTACGCCACGACCGATCCCAACGAGTGCCCGACGACGACGGCCGGCTCGTCCGTCGGCATCGCCGCGGCCACCGCGTCGTCGATCACGGACCGCACGTCGTCGTCGTGGACGTAGGCCCACACGTCGCGCACGAGCAGCACGAGGACGCCCGCGCTCAGACCGGGGACGTGGTCGAGGGCGGCCAGCAGCGCGTTGACCCACGCGCCGAGGTCGAGACCGCCGGGTCGCAGGTCGGTCCCCAGCTCCTGCACGTCCACCCCGCCTGCCATCGGGTCGGCCGTCGTGCCGGTCGTCGCGCCGGCCACCGCGAGCGCCCGCGCACGGTCGTCGTCCGGGCCGAGGGCGCCGAGGACCTCCGCGGCGACGGCGCCGAGGAACGCGAGCTCGTCGGCGGGCAGGTCGGTGGCCCGGTGGTGGCCCGGCACGACGTCCGCAGCCGGCAGGGCGTGGACCGTCACGGGCGGCGCCGCGCCGCCACCGCGCGCGAGCGCCGCGAGCGTGTCGCCGTAGTAGACGAACGTCGCGTCGTCGTCGGTCAGCCCGCGCGGCTCCCCCACGCCCGCGAGGCCCGCGGCGAGGACCGTGCGCCACGTCCGCTCCAGCCCCTCGGGGTCGAGCCCCTGGTTGTCGCGTCCGTGGAGCAGAACGAGGCGGGTCACGCGGACGAACCTACCCGTGCCCGCCGCCGCGTGCCCGGCCCGGCGGGCGTGCTCGGGTTCGCCCGGCGCGCGCCGACGGTCTACGGTCGGCGCAGGACCGCCGCCGCACCACCCAGGAGCTCGCATGACATCGACGACCGGCCACAGCACCACCTGCAGCGTCCACGTCGCCCGGCCGCCGCAGGTCGTGTGGGCGCAGATGGTCCACCCGGGAGCGCGCTGGATGCTGGGCATGAACGTCGAGACCGACTACCTGGCGGGGAGCCAGGTGACGTTCGAGGGCCACTACATGGGTCGCGAGTTCGCGGACTGGGGAACCGTGGTCGAGGTCGACCGACCGCGCCTGCTGCACTTCACGCACTTCTCCCCGAGCATGGACCTGCCCGACGTCCCCGAGAACTACCACGACATCCGGATCACGCTCGAGCCGGACGACGCCGGCACGGTCGTGCGCGTCGAGGAGCAGAACATCGAGACCGCCGAGCGTGCCGCCCGGGCACAGGCCCTGTGGACGAAGGCGCTGGGAACGCTCGCCGGTCACGACTGACCCGGCACCGCGGCTACGGTAGGCCCGGGAGGTGGTCCGATTGTCGAGTCGCGCCCGGACCGCGTGGATCGTCGTCGCCGTCGTGGCGGCACTCGTCGCGGTCGGCAGCGTCGCCTGGTACCTGACGCGTCCGGCCCCCGGGCCGGTCGACGTGCAGTCGTCGGACGAGGCCGACCCCACGCCGTCGGGCACGACGACGCCGCCCGAGCCGCTCGACCCACCCGCGGACCCGCTGGCCGGCTGGACCCTCGAGCAGAAGGTGGGTCAGCTCCTCATGGTCGGCGTCGACGTGGGCGACCCCCAGCAGGTGAGCTACGACGCCGTCAGCGAGCTGCACGTCGGCAACGTGTTCCTCGCGGGCCGCACCCAGGCGGGGGTGGACCCGACGGCGGACCTGAGCGCGTCGTTCACCGAGCTCGTCGCGGACACCACCACGCACGGGGCCCCGATGTTCGTCGCCACCGACCAGGAGGGCGGCAACGTGCAGGTGCTGCGCGGCCCGGGGTTCTCCGACATCCCCGCGGCGGTGGACCAGGCCACCGCCGACCCCGCCGACCTGCGGGACGACGCCGCGACGTGGGGTGCGGAGCTCGCCGCGGCGGGAGTGAACCTCAACCTCGCCCCGGTGATGGACCTCGTGCCCGAGGGCACCGCGGCGCAGAACCCGCCGATCGGGTACTACGGGCGCCAGTACGGGTCGACGCCCGACTCCGTCACGTCCCACGCGAACGCGTTCAGCGCGGGCATGGAGTCCGCCGGGGTGGACGTGACGGTCAAGCACTTCCCGGGGCTCGGGCGGGTCACCGCCAACACCGACACGGACGCGGGAGTCACGGACGACGTGACGACGCGCGACGACCCGTCGGTGGCGGTGTTCGCGTCGGGCATCGACGCGGGAGCGGCGTTCGTCATGACGTCCACGGCCGTGTACACGCAGATCGACGCGGACCGGCCGGCCGCCTTCTCCCCCGTCGTGGTGGACGGCATGCTGCGCGAGGACCTCGGGTTCGACGGCGTCGTGATCACCGACGACGTGTCCGCCGCCGCCCAGGTCCAGCGGTGGACGCCCGCCCAGCGGGCGATCCTGACGATCGAGGCGGGCGGGGACATGGTGCTCGCGTCGGCCGACCCGGGCGTCGTGCCGCAGATGGCGGACGCGCTCGTGGAGCGGGCGACGACCGACCCCGCGTTCGCCGCCAAGGTGGACACCGCCGTCGAACGCGTCCTGGCCGCGAAGGACCGCCTCGGCCCGGCTGCGCAGGAGTAGCGCATCGGCAGCGGACCGTGAGGACGACCCGCGACGCTCCTTCCGTGCGGCGGCTCCCGCCGGCGTACGAACCGACCCATGGAAGGACACGCGATGAAGCGCATCAACGTGCTCGGAGACCGCCTCCTCGGCGCCCTGCTCCCCTCGGCCCGCGCGGAGGCCAAGGACTACTACTGCTGGTACAACTACTTCTCCGGCGGGCGGATCGAGAAGTGCTGCCGCATCATCCCGATCAACACGACGTACTGCAACTGGCTCTGAGCCCGCGCACGATGCTCCCGTAGCGGGCCCGTCGCGGGCACCTCGCGGGCACCTTGCCGGCGCGTGGCCAGCGCGGAGCGGCCCCGGACCTCCACGGTCCGGGGCCGTTCTCATTCCGCGGCGAGCAGCCGTGCGACCGGCAGCCTCCGCAGGGAGCGCACGGGCCACCACGCGGCAGCGAGGGCCAGCACGACACCGCCCGCTGCCGCCGCCGAGGCGGCGGTCCAGACGGCGCGCGGCACGTCGTCCGCGAGGACGGCCGCGACACCGAGCGCCGCACCCGCACCGACCAGGGCTCCGAGCACCCCCACGACGCCGGCCTCGACGAGGACCATCCGCCCCACGGTCCGCGAGCGCCAGCCCACCGCCCCGAGCAGCGCGAGCTCGGACGCCCGCTCGCGGACCGCGACGTAGAGGACGTCCGCGACGGTGACGGCGCCGAGGAGCGCGACGAGCCCCGCCGCGACGTAGTCCGCTGCCCGCACCTGCAGGGTGACCGCGTCACCCAGCACGGTCCCGGTGACGGCGCCCCGGAACGCGACGGACACCGCCGCCAGGACTCCGACGGACCCGACGCCGAGCGCCAGCGCGAGCGCCCCTACGAGGGAGCGGCCCGGTGCCCGCGCCACGTTCAGGACGGCGAGCGTCGCGACCCGCCGCGGGGACCACGCACGGCCCACGTGCGACACGGGGGCACGCGTCGCCGAGCCCGGGTCCGCGCGCGAGGCACGCCAGGCCGGCGCGAGGGCCGACACCGCGCCGAGCGCGATCGCGGCGGGGACCGCGAGGACGACGAACGACGGCACGAGCGTGACACCCAGCAGCGGTGCACCGAGCAGCGCCACGAGCGCACCGCACAGACCCGCGACCGCGCTCACCACGAGCGACTCGAGCAGCACGAGACCGAAGAGGCGCCCGCGCGGCCACCCCACGCAGGCCAGGACCGCGAGCTCCGTGGACCGGACGCGCACGGCCGAGCTCGTCGCGTTCCCGACGGCGAGCGCGCACGCGACGAGCACCAGGACGGCGAGCACGAGGCTCTTCGAGTCGACCGCGGTGACGATCGCGGTCGCCACACCGGACCGCAGCCACGCGTCGCCGACGACGAGCGGTGGCCGGCCGAACGAGCCCGCGGGGACCTGCGCCGGGAGCTGCGCCGTGGAGGAACCCACGAGGAGGTCGACGTGCAGCCCGGTCGTCTCCTGGATGCGGTCGGCGACCGCGCGCACCCGCTCCTGGGACCGTGCGTCGAGACCGACGTCGCCCTCGACGCGCACGCGCAGCGTGGCGATGGGGGCGGCGGTGCCGACCGGCAGCGGCTCGCCGCTGCGCGTGTACCCCGCGAGGGACCCGACGGCGTCGAGCGACGTCACGAGCGTCGGCCGCTGCGCCACCCAGCCGCCGATCGCCGACCCCGGCAGGAGCGGCCGGTCGCCGAGCGCGGCGGTGCTCGCGTCGTCGGCCCCGGACGCACCCGCCGGTGCGGACGGCTCGAAGGGGAGGGTCGCGAGCTCCGGGCCGGCGTCGACCAGGGCGGGATCGAACGTCCCGACGGCGCGCAGCGTGACGCTCGCGCCCGGGTCCTCGGGGGCGTGACGGGCGACCGGCCGGGTCAGGACGTCCGCCGCGGTGACGGGCACCGGGTCCCGTCCGGCGTCGTCACGGGTCGCGGTCCCCCACTCGTCCCCGGAGACCTCGACCGGGCCGGGCGTCGCGCTCCCGACGGTGCGGACCGCGTCCACGACGGTGCTCGGGTCGGGGCCGGCGACCGTCGACGGCACGTCCAGCCACGGCGGCCCGCCCGGGCCCGGCGGTGCGGCGAGGGTCGCGAGCAGACGCGCGTGGACGTCGTCGGCGTCGATCTCGAGCCGGTCGAGGTCCGTCCCCCGGACCGGGGTGATCCCGTCGAACGTGTCGAGCGCCCCGCTCACGGTGCGCGACGACAGCACGGTCCGCGCCGCGTCGGCCGGCAGCCGCTGCACGGCGAGCTCCACCTGCTGGTCGAGCTCGCCGCGTGTCGCCGCGAGCACCGGCAGCTCACCGGGCGTCGAGCCGTCACCCGCGGCGAGGTACTGCCCCGACACGACCGCCGCGTCGAGCCCGCCGAGCGCCGCCTCCTGGTCCGGGTCGACGGCGGCCACGAGAAGCGGGACCGTCACGCCGACCCACGCCGTCGCGCCGTCGGGCATCCCCTCGATCACCCCGCCGATCGGCGCGGCGGACGACCAGCACGCGAAGGACTCGCGATCGCGGGGGGCGAACCTGTCGACGTCGTGCCCGGTCCGGTCGCCCCACACGCAGTCCTCGTGCGTCCCGTCCGCGTCGTGCTCGACGATCTTCGGGGCCTCAGGGACCTCGCCCTGGTCGTACACGACCCCGGCCTCCCACGGTTGCCCGGGGACGAGCTCGAACGAGTGGGTCGTCGCGTAGAGGTACGTGTCGCCGTCGGGCACGGTCGTCGTGCCGCGGTCCGAGACGACCGTCGGACGCACGCGCAGGACCTGGCGCTCCGCCGTCGGGTCGAGGTAGGGCGAGAGGTCGACCGGCACGGCGACGTGCTGCATCACGTACCCGACGGTCGCGAGCGGTGCCGCGACGTCGACGCCGGGGAGCGCGCGGACCTCGTCCCACTGCGCGGTCGTGATCCCGTCGGGTGCGGAGGCGACGTCGTCGGCGCGGACGCCGTCCGTGGTCGCGTCGGGCGTGTCGGCGGGCCGGACGAGGATGTCGTACAGCGGCCGAGCGTTCGCCTCGACCGTGCCCGACGCCTCGAGCCGGGAGACCTCCGCGGTCGAGGCGAGGAGGGCGAAGCTCGCGACCGCGACGGCGATGGCGAGGACCGTCGCGGTGGCCCGCCCGAGACCGTGCCGCAGCTGGGACGTCACCAGCGAGATCACTCCTGCACCGCCCCTCGACGGAGCACGGTGACGACGCGGCCGACGACGGCGTCGGCGCGGACGTACCCCCAGAGCCGCGAGTCCACGCTCGCCGCGGGCGCGTCCCCGAGGACGACGACCCGGCCCGTCGGGACCACGTCGCCCGGCCCGGCCTGCACGACGTCGTGGACCTGCGCAGGGACCGGATGACCCGGGCCCGCCGCGACGCGCTTGACGACCAGCCCGCCCGGTCGTGCCGGGATCCCGGGCGGTGCCGGCGAGACCCGCTCGGCGTCCAGCACGACGACGTCGCCCGGGCAGGCACGTCGGCCCCGCACGACGAGCACCCGTGTCCCCGGGGCGTAGGTCGGACCCATGCTGGCACCGGAGACGGTGACGACCAGGAGGCGACGCCGCGCCACGACGGGCGGGACCACGGCGAGCGCCACGAGCGCGAGGACGACGGCGGAGCGTCGCACCGGGGCTGCGGGACGACGTCGGACCGGCCTCATGCCGCGACCGTCCGGCCGTCGAGGATGTGCACGGTGCGTTCGCACGCGGCGGCGACGAGCGGGTCGTGCGTCGAGAGCACGACCGTCATGGGGTGCGTCGCGCGCAGGCCCAGCAGCAGGTCCAGGACGGAGCGCCCGGTACGGGAGTCGAGGTTGCCGGTGGGCTCGTCCGCGACGAGCAGCCGCGGCCGGACGACGAGCGCCCGCGCGATCGCGACGCGCTGCTGCTGCCCGCCCGAGAGCGTCGCCGGCAGGGCGTCCTCGCGTGCGGCCAGCCCGACGGCGTCGAGCAGCTCGCGCGCCCGCTCCACCGCACCGGCCCGCTCCGCCCGCTCCGGCAGCAACGGCACGAGCACGTTGTCGAGGACGCTGAGCGACGGGAGGAGGTGGAACCGCTGGAAGACGAACCCGACGCTGCGCCGGTAGCGGGTGAGGCGCGCGCGCGAGGCGCCGACGAGCTCGTGCCCGTCGACGCGCACCGAGCCGGAGTCGGCCCGCTCGATCGCGCCCACGAGGTGCAGGAGCGTCGACTTGCCCGACCCCGACGGGCCGGTCAGCGCCGTGAGGCTGCCGGGCTCGAGCTCGAGGTCGACGTGGTCGACAGCGACGAGGCGCTCGCGCTGCCCGAGCGGGAACGACTTGAGCACGCCCTCGAGCCGGACGTGCGCACCCGTCGGGTAGCCGGTCCGGTCGCCCGACGACGTCGCGGCCCGTGCGGTCCCGGCGCTCGCGCGCGCCGTGGATCCCTTGGTCACCATGCTGGTCGGTCCTCTCCTACGACGGGTAGCCGATGGACGCCGCGATGCGGCGCAGCCGCGAGCTCGGCTCGATGCCGAGCTCGCGGCCGTACACCTCGCGGCAGCGGCGGTAGGTGGCGATGGCCTCGGACGGACGGTCCGTGCGGATCAGCGCGACCATGAACAGCTCGTTCAGACGGTCCCGGAACGGGTGCACCGCCAGGAGCGGGCCGAGCGCGTCGAGCACGTCCCGCGACCGCCCGAGGGCGAGGCCCACCTCGGCGTGGTCCTCCAGCACGCGCAGCCGCCGGTCGTCGAGACCCTCGGCGACCGCGCGCACGGTGGACGCGCCGACGTCCGCCATCGCAGGCCCGCGCCACCGCTCGAGCGCACCGGCGAGCAGCCTCTCGGCCGCCGCGAGGTCGTCGGCGCGCCGGGCGACCTGCGCCGCGGTCACGTCCGCCTCGAACCGCGCCAGGTCGGTCGCCGCGGGCTCGAGCCGGAGCACGTACCCGGGAGCCACGGTCCCGAGCACCGCGGTGGGATCGGGATGACCCGCGACCGCGAGCGCCTTGCGCAGCTCCGACACGTGTCCCTGCACCTTCGTCACGGCGCTCGCCGGCGGGTCCTCGTCCCACAGGGTGTCGACGATGCTGCCGGTCGACACGACGTGCCCCTTGCCCAGCACGAGCGCGGCGAGCAGGGCGCGGCGGCCAGGCCCGCCGAGCGACACCTCGCAGCCCCCGACACGGGCCCGGAGCGGACCGAGGACGTCGATCTCCAGGCTGTCGGCCCCCGGGCTCACGACGCACCGCCTGCCGTGGCCCGCTCGCGGTAGCCCTCGGCCTGGAGCCGGAACAGCGCGGCGTACTCGCCGTCGAGGTCCATCAGGGCGTCGTGGTCGCCGGACTCGAGCACGGTCCCGTCGTCCAGCACGACGATCCGGTCCGCGTCGCGCACCGTGCTCAGCCGGTGGGCGACGAGCAACGTGGAGCGTCCGCGACCCACCGCGCGCAGCATCGCCTGCAGCTCCGCCTCCGCACGGGGGTCCAGGCCGGAGGAGGGTTCGTCGAGCACGAGCAGCCCGGCGTCCTCGCGCAGGAGCGAGCGCGCCACGGCGACGCGCTGCCACTGCCCGCCCGAGAGGACGACTCCGGCGGGCTCGTGCGCCGGCAGGTCGCCGGGGGCGTCGTCGTCCGCGGCCTCGTCGACCGGGTCTCCCGGCAGACCCGCGAACGCGCGCGTGAGCATCGTGTCGTAGCCCCGCGGCAGCGCGGCCAGCACGTCGCCGACGCCGGCGTGCTCCGCCGCGCTCTCGACGGCACCGGGCTGCTCGGCACGACGGAGGTCGCCCAGCGCCACGTTCTCCCGCGCCGTGAGCTCATAGCAGACGAAGTCCTGGAAGACCGTCGCGATCCGCGATCGCAGGACCGCCGGGTCGAGCGTCGCCACGTCGGTCCCGTCCCAGGTGATCCGGCCGCGCGTCGGTTCGTAGAGCCGGCACAGGAGCTTGACCACGGTCGACTTGCCGGCGCCGTTCGCCCCGACGAGCGCGACCCACGAGCCGGGCCGGATGTCGAGGTCGAGGTCCCGCAGGACCCAGGGTGCGTCGTCGGCGTACCGGAACCAGACGCCTTCGAACCGGATGCCGGTGGTCGCGGACGGCACCGGCGGCGGCCCGGGTCTCGCGGGACCGGCGGGACCGGCGGGACCGGCGACGGCGGCCGGACCCGACCCCGGCGCGTGAGGCGACGGCGCCGCGTCGTCGACGATCTCGACGTACCGGCCGATGAGGACGAGCGCCTCGTCGATCACGGCGACCTGCCCGACGATCGCGGCCACCGAGCCCTGGACGGCACCGAGCGCCGCGACGAGCAGGGTGAGGTCCCCGACGGTGCCGACCCCGGCACCGATGCGGAGCACCGTCATGACGAGCACCGCGCCGGCCACGAACGCGGTGAGGAGCGCGAGCCAGGTCTCGGTGCGCACCGTGACGCGGTCGACGTTCCGTTCGGCGGCGTGCACCGAACCCACCTCGTCGAGCATGCGGTCGCGGAAGTGGTTCCCCAGGCCGAAGAGCCGGATCTCCTTGGCCGTGCGCAGATCGGTGAGGAGGGTGGCGTAGAACAGCCGGCGACGGGCCCGGGGGCTGACGAGCGCGGTCGTCGAGCTGCGGAGCCGCCCGAGGCGCAGCTGCGCCACCAGTGCCGGGACCGCCGAGGCCAGGACGAGACCGGCCGCGAGCGGCGACAGGACGACGAGCGACACGGTGAAGGCGCTCACGGTGACGAGCGACTGGACGACCGAGACGAGGGCGGCCGTGAGCAGCACGGGGCCGGACTCCCCCGCGAGCCGCGCCAGCTGCAGCCGGTCGTGGTACTCGGGGTCCTCGAGCTGTGCGATCCCGGTCGGCCGGACGACGGCGCCGAACAGGGTCGCCTGCATGTGCAGGCTGACCCGCCGCGCGATCTCCTGGTCGAGGTACCTGGCGACGTGCGCGAGGACGGCGCCGAGCGCACCGGTCACCGCGAGCCCGATCGCGAGGAGCACGGTCGTGCGCACGGTGAGCCCGGTCCCGAGCCCGTCCACGAGCGCCTTGGTGAGCCAGGCGGCCGCGACGGGGACGAGCCCGGCGGCGGCGATCGTCGCGGCCCGCGCGACCACGGTCGCAGGGGCCGCCCGGTGGTACAGCCTGGTCGCGACGACGAGCGCGCCGACCCGGCCCCGCCACCCGGCGCCCCGGGCGGCGCCGGTGCGTGCGCCCATCACCGCACCGTCGCTGCGGACGACACGACGTCCTGCAGGACGAGACCGGCGGCGGCGACCCGCGTGTCGGCCCCGAGCAGGACGTAGGACGGCGTGCCGCGGACGCCGAACGCCGTGCTGACCTCGCCCCCGTGCTCCTCGCGCACGAGCGGGCCGGCGTGGCGGAGCGCGGGGGCGAGCTCGAGGGGGTCGCCGTCGCCGACCAGGACGGGCACGACGACGATCCCCGCCGCCGCGAGGCGCGGCACCTCGGCCACGAGCGCGGGTGCGTGCTCGACGCACGCCTCGCACGTGGTCGAGAAGAACGCGAGGAGCGTCGGCGTGCCGGCGAGGTCGGCCGCGACGAGCTCGACGCCGTCCTCCCCCGACGCGGTGAAGTGCGGGGTGGGCGAACCGACCCGGGTCCCGACGAGCTCGGGCACCGGCGTGGCGGTGGGTCGCGCCCCCGCGCGCAGGTGGCGGACCACGGCGAGCGTGAGCGCGAGGTCGACGAGCACGAGGACGGTCAGGACGACGACCGCGGCGGTGAGCAGGGGCATGCGGAACCTCGATGGTGGGTGGGTGCGACGGGTGGGCGAACGGAGCTCAGCTCCGCGGGGGGGCCAGCGCGGCCAGGTCGTCGAGGTGCGCGACGAGCGCCACGACGACGGCCGCGACGACCGCCCCCAGGAGGACTCCCGCCGGGTCCGGGGACGGGGCGGTGGAACCGCCGGGCGGGTCGCCCCGGACGGTCCACGGGACGACCCCGGCGACGACCGCGACACCGACGAGCACGACGTTGCGCGCGAGGTGGCGGGACGCGACGGGCGCCGTGCTCGGCCCGAGGCAGTGGCACGCGGTGCCCGGGCTCGTGCTGCGGGCGCGCGCCAGGACGACGGTGAAGACCACGAGAAGGGCACCCACCCCGGTGGCGCTCGCGCTCGCGAGGACCAGGGCGGGTGGGGCGACCCGGCTCGTGCCGGCCGGGCCGGCTCGACCGAGGACCAGGACGAGGACGGGCGCGAGGAGCCCGACGATCCCGGCCGTCTCGAGCGTCACGGCGAGCCGGGCGAGCGGGCGAGCCGTCGGTTCGTCGCGGCCGGTCAGGTGGGCGGCCGACGCGACGAAGCCCCGCCAGGCGTCGCGGGTGGTGACCGCCCCGGCGACGGACACGAGCAGGACCCCCGCGAGGACGAGGGACGCGACGATCCACACGTACGGCATGGTCCCCCCTCGGACATGCTGAGTGACGTCGTGACCTGCGGCGCCGCCGGGTCTCGGTGCGTTCCGCGGCCCCAGCGTCGTCCTCGACGGGCTCGGTGTCAATACTGACTCACCGGTTAGTAAGAAGACTCCGGAAACTCTTGACCTCCGGCGGCACACGAGGCATCCTGGTCGTGAGAGAGCGCTCTATCGCGACGAAACGGACAGCATCGTGGCTCGTCCGCCGACCGTGAGGCCCTCGTGACACCGACGTCCGAAGGAGCACGCCCATGCAGACCCGTACCCCCTACCCACCACGAGGCCCGGTCACCGGCACCCGTCGAGACCCGCGGCCCGCCCGTCGTCGTCTCGCCGCGGCGACCGCCGCCACCGCGCTCGTCACGCTCGGCGCGCTGTCCCAGGGCGCCGCGGTGGCCGCACCCGAGGACCCCCTCTCCCAGGACCGGCCCGCGACGTCGTCCGGCGACGAGTTCGGCTGGAGCGGCCCGGCCGCGGCCGTCGACGGCGACCGCGGCACCCGCTGGTCCAGCACCGCCGCCGACGGCCAGTGGATCCAGGTGGACCTCGGCAGCGTCCACGACATCGACCGCGTCGACCTCGACTGGGAGACGGCGTACGCGTCCGGCTACCGGATCGAGGTCTCGTCCGACGGGTCGTCCTGGTCGACCGCGTACAGCACGACGACCGGCGAGGGCGGGGACGAGAGCCTCGACCTCGACACGAGCGGACGCTACGTGCGGCTCGCCGCCACGCGCCGCGCCACGCAGTGGGGCGTGTCCCTGTGGGAGCTGCAGGTGTTCGGGAGCGACGGTGCCGGCGACCCGGACCCCGACCCCGACCCCGACCCGACGACGGACGGGCTGCTGTCGTACGGCAGGCCCGGCACGGCCTCGTCCTCGCAGGAGCAGGACCCGAGCTGCTGGGACTGCACCCCGGACAAGGCGCTCGACCTCGACCCTGCCTCGCGCTGGGCGACGTCGCCGGCGACCGGCTGGGTCGACGAGGGCTGGATCGCCGTCGACCTGGGCGCCCCCGCGCACGTCAGCAGCGTCGTCCTGCAGTGGGACCCCGCGTACGCGACGGGCTATGACGTCGAGGTGTCCGACGACGGCTCGTCGTGGCGCAGCGTCTACTCCACGACCACGGGGTCGGGGTTCAAGGAGACCATCCCGCTCGACGCCGACGGTCGGCACGTGCGCGTGCACATGAACGACCGCAGCAGCGCCTACGGGTACTCGCTGTGGGAGTTCCAGGTGTACGGCACGGGCGGGTCCGCGACCACGCCGCCCGCCGATCCGGCGGACCCCGACTTCGACGACCTCGAGCTCGTGTGGAACGACGAGTTCGACGCCCCCGCCGGCAGCCCCGCGGACTCCTCGAGGTGGCACATCGACTCCGGCTTCCCGCAGAACGGCGAGCAGCAGGTGTACACCGAGTCGGGCAACGGCTTCCACGACGGGCAGGGGAACTTCGTCATCGAGGCGCGCCGCGAGAGCGTCGAGGGCCGTGAGTTCACGTCCCACCGGATGAACACCTCGACCGCGCTCAACACGCAGTACGGCCGGTTCGAGGCGCGGATCAAGATCCCCGAGGGGCAGGGCTTCTGGCCCGCGTTCTGGATGATGGGGTCCGACTTCCTCGAGGGACGTCCGTGGCCGTACAACGGCGAGATCGACATCATGGAGAACGTCGGCCTCGACCCGTACACGTCGCACTCGACCCTGCACGCGCCGTCGTACTGGGGCGCCGGGGGCCACGGCGGCCCGGCCACGCTGCCGAGCGGCGCGAAGCTGACCGAGGACTTCCACGTCTGGGCGGCCGAGTGGGACAGCGACGGCATCCAGTTCTCCCTCGACGGCGTCGACACGTTCTACGCGTCGAAGGAGGTCGTGGAGTCCACCCGCGGGCCGTGGGTCTACGACCACGACTTCTACCTGATCCTCAACCTCGCGGTCGGGGGCGACTGGCCCGGACCGCCCGACGCGAGCACGCCGTTCCCGGCACGGATGCTCGTGGACTACGTGCGGGTCTACGAGTGACGACCCGCCGCTGAGTCGCCCGCCCCACCGGGGCGGCCCACCCGGTGCCCGACGACGCGGAGGCTGCTCCCGCGCCGTCGGGCTCCGGCGTCCCGGCGGGGGGCCGACGATGCGCGGCCGAACCGGTATAACTGAGGGCATGGCCCCGCGTACGCACGGTCCCCAGCCCACGCTCGAGGCGGTGGCCGCGGTCGCCGGTGTCTCCCGGGCCACGGTCTCCCGGGTGATCAACCTGGTACCGACGGTGGACCCGCAGATCGTCGCCGCGGTCGAGCGCGCGATCGAGGAGACCGGGTACGTGCCCAACCTCGCGGCGCGCTCGCTCGTCACCCGGCGCACGGGGTCCGTCGCGCTCGTCGTGTCCGAGCCCACGGAGCGGCACTCCGACAGCCCGTTCCTCGAGCGTCTGTTCACCGACCCGTACATCGGGCGGGTGACCGCGGGCGCGCAGCGGGTCCTGCGCCCGCGCGGCATCCACCTGACGATCCTCCCGGCGGACGGCCCCGCGCACGACCAGGTCGTCGGCTACGTCCGCCAGGGTCACGTCGACGGGGTCCTGCTCGTCTCGTCGAGCAACGCGGACCCGCTGCCCGCGCGGCTCGCTGCCCTGCCCCTGCCCGTCGTGCTGTCCACCCGGATCGGGGACCTGCCCGACGACGTCCCGACCGTCGACCTCGACCAGGCCGCCGGGGGGCGGCTGGCCGCGCAGCACCTCCTGGGTACCGGCCGCACGCGGCTCGCGTCCGTCGCCGGACCGTCCGACGTCCCGTTCGCGCGCGAGCGGCTCGCCGGCTTCCTCGACGCGGTGCGCGCGGCCGGGCTGGACGACCCGGTCGTCGTCGAGGGCGACCTCACCCGGGCGAGCGGGGAGCTGGCCGCTCGCCGGCTGCTCGCAGCGCTGCCCGAGGTCGACGGCGTGTTCGCGGCGAGCGACCTCATGGCCGACGGCGCGTCGACCGCGTTCCAGGCGGCCGGTCGGCGTGTCCCGGAGGACGTGGCGATCGTCGGGTTCGACGACTCGACGGTGGCGCGCGGCGCGCACCCTCCCCTGACGACGATCCACCAGCCGGTCGAGGACATGGCCAGCGAGATGGCGCGCCTGCTGCTCGCGGACCTGGACGGCACGAGCTCTCCCGTCGGCACCGCGATGTTCACACCGAGCCTCGTGGTCCGCGACTCCGCCTGACGCCCCCGGCCGGACGGATACCCCTCCGTGCCTCGGGCGCCGCTGTCATCGCGACACGACGACACGTCCGCCGACGTGCTCGGTCAGTGGCCGCCGCTGGCTACGAACGTGATGCCGGCCGCTACGGCGAGCACCACGACGGCGAAGCACAGGACCGCGCCGGCGCGACGCCAGCGCGTCGGGCGTTCGACGCGGACGATCGCACCGTCGGTCGTGAGTCGCGCACCGTCGGCCTCGACGCCGACGGGAACGGTGCGCCCGGCCGCGAGCCGGACGCCCAGCGCGAAGAGCGCGGGCAGCCCGGCACCGAGGACGAGGCCGGCGACGACCACCTTGAGCAGCGAGTCGAGCTCGATGAACGGCATGGCGGACCTTTCGAGGCGATCGGGTCAGACGCCGGCGCGCTGACGGCGCCGACGACGAGCGGTGGAGGCAGCGCCGTGGGTGCCGGGGACACCGGGGGCACCGCCCGAGGGCACGGAGACCGTGACGGGGCCGGAGGCCTGCACGGGACGGGCGGCCGTGGCGTCGTCGGACGCGGTCTCCGGAAGCGTCCCGGCCGCCACCTGATCGCCGTCCCACTCGTCGTTCACGTTGTTCGCGTCGACCGGCTTGCGGCGCGAGGCGACCCAGATCGCGGCGGACGTGGCGACGAGGACACCGAACACGACGACGGTGCCGGCCGCTCCGCCGATCAGGTGCTGGAGGCCGTAGCACGCGGCGCCGACGATCCCGGCGGCGGGGAGCGTGAGCCCCCAGGCCGCGAGCATGCGGCCGGCGAGTCCCCAGCGGACCGTGGCGCCCGGCATGCCGACGCCGGAGCCGAGGATGGACCCGGTCGCGACGTGCGTCGTGGACAGCGAGTAGCCGAAGAGGCCGGACATGAGGATGACGGCCGCGGACGACGTCTCGGCGGCCATGCCCTGGCGCGTGTCGATCTCGACGAGGCCCTTGCCGAGCGTGCGGATGATCCGCCAGCCGCCGAGGTACGTGCCGAGCGCCATGAACGAGGCGCACGCGAGGATCACCCAGAACGGGACGCCGGAGTCGGCGGGTACGGCACCGGCCGCGATGAGCGCGAGCAGGATGATGCCCATCGACTTCTGCGCGTCGTTGGTGCCGTGCGCGAGCGAGACGAGCGACGCGGAGCCGACCTGGCCCCAGCGGAACGCACGCGTGGACGTGCCCTCGGGGACGCCGCGGGTGAGGCGCGCGACCGCCCACGTGCCCACGCTCGCGACACCGATCGCGACGACCGGGGCGAACAGCGCGGGCAGCAGGACCTTGGCGATCACACCGGTCCACAGGACCCCGCTGGTCCCGACGGCCGCCAGCACCGAGCCGACGACACCGCCGATGAGCGCGTGCGACGAGCTGGACGGGAGGCCGAGCAGCCACGTGATCAGGTTCCACGTGATGCCGCCGACGAGTCCGGCGAGGATCACCTCGAGCGTGATGACGTTGGCGTCCACCAGGCCCTTCGCGATCGTCGCCGCCACGGCGAGCGACAGGAAGGCCCCGACCATGTTGAGGACGGCCGACAGCGCGACGGCGGTCTTGGGCTTGAGGGCGCGGGTGGCGATGGAGGTGGCCATCGCGTTGCCCGTGTCGTGGAACCCGTTCGTGAAGTCGAAGGCGAGTGCGGTCACGACGACGAGCACGAGGAGGAGCGTCTCGGTCACGGTGTCCATGGTGAGGTCGCCAGGACCCCCTGCGCGACCATCCTGTGGACTCTTCGACCAGAGTTCATCGTCCGTTCACCCAGCGTTCGAGGCCCTCGTTCGAACATCTAGGCGGCGACGGCCGCCAACGCGTCGTCGAGCTCGGCGACGACCGTCGCGACGTCCTCGCGCAGCGTCTGCGCGGCGGCGGCCTCCGTGCTGACGGCGGTGCGCGCGTCGGCGACCTTCGCGTCGAACTCCTGCGCCGTGCGCTCCGCGTCGGCGCGCTGGTCGGCGGCTCGCCGGTTCCCGGCGAACCACTGCCAGCCCGCGACGGCACCGCCGACGACGGCGACCACGGCGAACGCCGGGCTGACGACGACGCCCAGGACCACGGACAGCAGAGCGACGGCGCCGGCGACCCCGACGACGGCCCACGACGGGCCGTCGACCGGTCGCGCGAGGTAGGCCGCGCGAGCGGTGCCGGCTGTGGTCGCGCCGTCGTCGGTCGGGGTCACCGTCACGGTGTGCCCGGCGAGGCGCAGCGTGCGGACGGGTGCCGGGGCGTCGACGAGACGGCCCGCACCGGCGTGGACGCCCGCGCGGAGGTCCGCCACGAGCAACGGCGCGACGAGGGCGGCACGACCCGGGTCGTCCCCGCGCGCGTCGTCGACGAGGAGGTCGACGAGGTTCCCCGCCGTGGCGTCCCAGGAAGGACCGCCGTCCTCGGGCTCGCGCCCGACGCGGTCGTTGAGCACCTCGGCCCGCGCGAGCAGGTCGCGCTCGACGGGCGCGCCCTCGTCCGCCAGGCTGTCGACCACGGTCCGCAGCGCGGTGCTCACCGGGATCCCAGCTCCGTCACCCGGCCCGTCCGCCGCACCCGGACCTGGACCTGGATTCTCCGAGTCCGACCCCGCCGTGCCCACGGGTCCCGGTGCGGCGCTGCCCGGACCCGCGCCGAGGGCCTGCGCCCAGCCGTGCCAGGCGCGCAGCACGCCCAGCTCGTCGACGGTGCCCGCGGGGGTGCCCCAGCCCGAGCCGTCGCTGCCGGTGATGCGCGGCGCGGTCTCCAGGAGCTTCGCGCGCAGACGATCCTGCGCGCCGCCGTCGAGCAGGCCTACCCGTTCCGCGACCGCGGACCCCACGGCGGCACGGGCCGCCGGGTCGAGGAGCCCGGCCGCGGCCGCCCGCCACAGCGAGCGCTCGGCGACGGTCACCGCGACCTCGTCGGGCGCGTCGTCCCCTCGCGCGGACGTCCCGTCGCCGGTCGCGTCCCCCCCATCCGGAGGCGGGAAGGACGGGGGCCTCGAGCACGACGGAGACCCACGGGGCCGCGAGCTCAGGATGCCCGACGAGGGTGCACACCGCCACGAGGTACGTCGACGCGCGCCGGCGGTCACGTGCGACCGCGTCGTCCGCGGCCTCCCGGTCGAGGCGTCCGGCGCGCGCCTCCGCGACCGCGAAGACGGCGGGCATGAGCCAGTATCCCGGCACGTCCGCGAGGTCCGGGGACTGCCGCAGGTGCGAGACGTCGCCCGCGCCGTCGAGCACCGCCCGGGTCAGAGCACGGGCGGCGTCGCGCGCGCGGCGGGCGGGGGTGAAGAGCGTGAGCTCGTCGCGCACCTCGCCGAGCTCGATCAGCGCGTTGACCAGCCGCGACAGGACCTCGACCTGGTTGGACAGGTTCCCTTCGAGCGAGTGCAGCCGTCGGTTCAGGGACGCCTCGCGGGCCCGTGCCCGAGCCGACTGCGCCGCGAGCGCATCGTTGAGCGCGCGGATGTTCCCGTCCTCGGAACGCCAGTAGCTGTAGGTCGTCATGCAGGGAGAGTAGCGACGCCGGAGCCACCGTCCAGGGGGAGCTCTCCCCGTGGACCCGGCGGCCTCACCGCGAGGGGCGCATGAGGGGCGGGTCCAGCACCGCGGGCACGCTCGCGGGCGCGTCGTCCGGGTCCTGGCCGTGGGGACGGCCGGGCACAGGACCTGGCACGGGACGGGCGGCGCGGTAGAGCGCGGCGGGTCGACCCGTCCCGCCCGACGTCGTCGCGCCCGTCGGCTCCAGGAACCCGACCGCGCCCGTCGCCTTGCGGGAGAAGTTGCGGGGGTCGAGGCGCACGCCCCACACCGCCTCGTAGACACGCCGCAGGTCCGCGATCGTGAACTCCGGAGCGCAGAACGCGGCGGCGAGCGCCGAGTACTCGAGCTTGGCGCGCGCGCGCTCGACGCCGTCGGCGAGGATCCGCTCGTGGTCGAACGCGAGCCGCCGCCCGGCGACCGTCGCGCCCGTGCGCTCGTCCGGACCCGGGTGGCCGGCCGCGTCGCGCAGCAGGTGCTCGACGGGGTGCCACGCCGCTCCCCCGGCATCCGAGCCGGCGTGCACGACGCCGAACTCGGGGGCGAGCAGCAGGTGCGCCACGGACAGCACGGGACCGCGCGGGTCGCGGCCCAGCGGGCCGTAGGTCCGCAGCTGCTCGAGGTGTCCCGGCGTCCGGACGCCGGTCTCCTCGGCGAGCTCGCGCCGGGCCGCCTCGCCGAGCCGCTCGTCGGGCAGGACGAACCCGCCCGGCAGCGCGAGCGCACCGCGGAAGGGCTCGACGCCGCGCTCGACGAGCAGGACGTGGAGCGCGTCGTCGCGCACGGTGAGCGCGACGACGTCGACGGTCACGGGCAGCAGCGCGGCACCGGGCGGGACGTCGCCGGGGCGCGGCTCGCGGTTCGTCGTCACGAACCCACCGTACCTTCCTGGTGTCACCTTGACGATAACTGCGGATCGCTTTATCGTCAGTGTGACAACAAAGGGACGGAGACCACGATGACCACCATCCGCAGGTACCCCGGGGCACGGCACTTCCTCGGCAGCCCGACAGGCCACGTGGTGCACCTGCGCCGCGGCCGGGTCGCGCACCAGGGCGTCGGGCAGGCGTTCTGGTTCCGCCCGTCGACGACCGTCCTCAGCGAGGTCCCCGTCGACGACCAGGAGCTGCCGATCTTCTTCCACGCCGTGACGGCCGACCACCAGGACGTCACCGTCCAGGCCAACGTCACCTACCGGTTCACCGATCCGGTGACGGTCGCGCAGCGCCTCGACTTCGCGGTGGACGCCCGCAGCGGCGAGACGAGCACCGCGGGCCGGGACCAGGTCGCCGGCATCGTCGGGCAGCTCGCCCAGAGCCACGCGGCCGACACGGTGGCGGCCATGTCGCTCGCCGACGCCATGACCGCGGGCGTCCCGCGCGTGCGGGGTCTGCTCACCCAGGTCCTGCCCGCCGACCCGCGCCTCGCCGCGACCGGTATCGCGGTCATCGGCGTCCAGGTGCTCGCCGTACGGCCGGAGAAGGACGTCGAGCGCGCGCTGCAGACTCCTGCCCGCGAGCACGTCCAGGCCGAGGCCGACCGTGCGACGTACGAGCGGCGGGCGCTCGCCGTGGAGCGCGAGCGCGTCATCGCGGAGAACGAGCTCGCGAGCCAGATCGAGCTCGCGACGCGGCGTGAGCACCTCGTCGCCCAGGAGGGGGCCAACGCGCGCCGCACGGCGCGGGAGAAGGCCGCGGCGGGCATGATCGACGCGCGCGGCTCGGCCGAGCGCGCGACGCTCGCCACCGAGGCGCAGGCCGAGCAGGTACGAGCGGTCGGGGCGGCGGAGGCAGCGGCCGAGCAGGCCCGCATGGAGGTCTACGGCGACGTCGGCCGGAGCACCCTGGTCGCGCTCGCGCTGCGCGACGCCGCCCGGTCGCTGCCGACCGTGCAGAACCTGACCATCACGCCGGACCTGCTCACGGGGACCCTGGGCGCCCTGCTGACCGGAGCGCTCGCGGGAGACGGCGCGCCCGACGGCCCGGGCACCGCGCCCACCGGGAAGGCGGCCTGACGATGCTGCGGCGACGCGCCGTCGTCGTGCACCGGCGGACCGAGCTGGACGAGCTCGTCGACCGGCACGGCACGCGCGGCCAGGCCGAGTTCTTCCTGCGCACGCGCGGGCGGACGCTCGCACAGGTCCAGTCGCGCCACGACGCGCTCACGGCGGTTCGTGAGCAGGTCGTGGCGGCGCTGCCGCCGGACTGGGCACGGGCCGACGTCGAGCGGTCGGACCTGTCGCGGTTCCTCGTCGCGCCCGAGGACCTGGTCGTGGTCGTCGGGCAGGACGGGCTGGTCGCCAACGTCGCGAAGTACCTCGACGGCCAGCCCGTCCTCGGCGTCGACCCCGAGCCGGGCGTGAACGCGGGCGTGCTCGTGCGGCACGGCGTGGATGCCGCGGTGGCCGTGCTGCGCGGGCTGGGTGTCCCTGCCCGTCCCGTGCCCGACGGCGCCGTGTCCGGGCCGGCCCCCGACCGGGTCGCCCTCCTGCCGGTGGACGCCCTCACCACCGTGCGCGCGGACCTCGACGACGGGCAGTCCCTCACCGCGCTGAACGAGGTGTTCGTCGGTCACCCGACCCACCAGAGCGCGCGCTACACGCTGCGGTGCGAGGACGGCGAGGAGCGGCAGTCGTCGTCGGGCGTGCTCGTCGCCACGGGGACGGGCGCGACCGGCTGGTGGGCGTCGCTCGCGCACGACCGCGGCGGGCGCCGCGCACCCGGTCGCACCGAGGCTCGCCTCGGCTGGTTCGTGCGCGAGGCGTGGCCGTCACCGGCGACCGGCACGCGGCTCACCGAGGGGTACGTCGAGGACGGGCGCGACGTCGAGCTCACCGTCGCGTCCGACCGGCTCGTCGTGTTCGGGGACGGGATGGAGGACGACCGGCTCGTCGCGTCCTGGGGCCAGACGGTGACGGTGCGGACCGCCGGCGCACCGCTCCGGCTCGTGCGTCCCGGCGTGCCTCAGTCGTCCGCCGCCGGGCCCGCGAGACCGAGGACGTCGAGCACCCAGGCGTCCTCGTACGCGACCTCCTTCCACGCCTCGTAGCGGCCGGAGACCCCGCCGTGCCCCGCGTTCATCTCGATCTTCAGCAGCGCCGGGGCACCGGCCGCACGCAGGCGCGCGACCCATTTCGCCGGTTCCACGTACAGCACCCGCGTGTCGTTGAACGACGTCACGGCGAGGATGCGCGGGTAGTGCGACGCGTCGTCGGGCACGTTCTCGTACGGCGTGTACGAGGCCATGTACCGGTAGACGTCCGCGTCGTGCAGCGGGTCGCCCCACTCGTCCCACTCGACGACGGTCAGCGGGAGCGACGGGTCGAGGATCGACGTGAGCGCGTCGACGAACGGGACCTCGGCCAGCACGCCCGCGAACAGCTCCGGCGCGAGGTTGGCGACGGCACCCATGAGCAGACCGCCCGCGGAGCCACCCTGGGCGACCATGCGCCGCGGGCTCGTCCAGCCGGTCTCGACGAGGTGGTGGGCGACCGCGACGAAGTCGGTGAACGAGTTGCGCTTGGTGAGGGTCTTGCCGTCGTCGTACCAGCCGCGACCGAGCTCGCCGCCGCCGCGGACGTGCGCGACCGCGTACACGACCCCCCGGTCCAGCAGCGACAGACGGGAGACCGAGAACGCCGGGTCGATGCTGATCTCGTACGACCCGTACCCGTACAGCACGAGCGGCGCCGGGTCCGCGCCGGTCCCGGTCGCGTCGAGCCCGAGCGCGTCTCGCCGCCACACGAGCGAGATCGGGACCCGCGTCCCGTCCTCGGCGGTCGCCCACTCGCGGCGCTGCACGTAGTGCGCCGGGTCGTAGTCGCCGAGGACCGGCTGGCGCTTGAGGAGGGTCAGCTCGTCGGCGGCGACGCGGTAGTCGTAGACGGTCGCGGGCGTGACGAAGCTCGTGCAGCCCAACCGGACCGTCGGCTGGTCCCACTCCGGGTTCGCGCCGAGGCCCGCGGTGAACAGCGGCTCGTCGAACTCGATCTCGTGCACGTGCCACGGCTCGCCCGGCGCGACCGTGTCGCCGGTGCGGATCGGGGTCGGCAGCCCCGCGGGACGCGCCGCGGCGGCCTGCGCCGTCGTCGCGAGGTCGATCACCGCGACGCGCGCGAGCGCGTCCCGCCGGTAGGACAGCACGAGATGGTCGGCGAACGCGTCGACCCCCTCGAGCCGCACCGCCGGGTCGTGCGGCACGACGACGAGGGCCCCCTCCGCCCCGACTGCGGAGTCGCCCACGTCGACCACGACGAGCTCGAAGTTCTCCGCGCCCTCGTTGTGCAGCACGAGCAGCACATCTCGACCATGCGCCTGCTCCCCCTCGACCATGCTCTCGTCGCCCGTCAGGCCGTGCTGACGGGACGCAGCCGCATGCTCGCCGGGGAGCCAGGTATCGGGGACCACCGCGTGCTCGGTCGTGTACTCCACTCCCTCGCGGCGGGGCCAGACGACGCGGGGGGAGGCCGTCGGGTCGGACGCGTCGATCAGCCAGGTCTCGGACGTGATCTTCGAGCCGAGCTCGATCTGCACGTAGCGCTGCGACCGGCTCACCCCGACACCGACCCAGTAGCGCTCGTCCGGCTCCTCGAAGACCACGACGTCCTGCTCCGCGGGCGTGCCGACCTCGTGGCGCCACACGCGCCAAGGGCGCCACGCGTCGTCGACCGTCGGGTAGAACACGTACCGGCCGTCCGGGGAGAAGACCGCTCCCGGGAACGTCCCCGGCACGACGTCCGCCAGGTCCGACCCGGTCGTCAGGTCACGGACCCGCAGCGTGTACCGCTCGTCGCCCACGGTGTCGGCCGCCCACGCGAGGTACCGGCCGTCCGCGGACACGTCGAACGACCCGAGCGAGAAGAAGTCGTGGCCCGCGGCCTCGACCTCGCCGTCCAGCAGGACCTGCTCGCGGTCGACGGGCACGCCGGGCTCCAGCACGGGCGGGATCCAGGCAGAGCGCGCGTCGCTCCCCAGGGACGTGTCGACCGGGGCGCGTGCGTGCAACGAGTACTGCCGGCCCTCGACCGTGCGCGAGTAGTACCAGAAGCCGCCCATCCGGGCGGGGACCGACAGGTCGGTCTCCTGCGTGCGGCCCTTGATCTCGGCGAAGATGCGCTCGCGCAGGGGCGCGAGGTGCGCGAGCCGGTCCTCGGTGTGCGCGTTCTCCGCCTCGAGGTGCGCGACCACCTCGGGCGACTCCTTGTCGCGCAGCCACTCGTAGTCGTCCGTGACGGTCTCGCCGTGGTGCGTGCGCGACGTCGGTCGGCGGGGTGCGACGGGACCGTGCTGCAGGGAGGCGGGCGGGGAGGATGCGGTGACGTCGTCGAGCATCTGGTCAGCGTAGTCGCGCACGCCCGCACCGGGTTGTTCCTCGGCAGAGCCTCGACCGCCCCTGGCCACAGGGCTCGTGCTCAGCCGAGCCTGTCGATCGAGTGCTCGGTGAGCTGGAGGAGCCGCCCCTCGGCCGCGACGAGACTCGAGTAGCCGTCCGCCCCGTCCGACTCCCACGCGACCCGGCCGCCCGCCAGGTCGATCCCGACGAGCCGGTCCCCCGTCCCGTCGTTCGTCCGCAGGACGGCGGTGCGCCCGTCGGTGAACGCCTGCTGCACATCGTGGAGCGCGATCTCCAGGGTCCAGCGCTCCGTCCCGGTCACCGCGTCGAGACCCGCGAGACCGCTGCTCGTCGGGACGACGACGACCTCTCGTGTCGCGACCAGCACCCTGCCGGACCGTCCGGCCGTCTCACCGACCCACCGTCGCTCGCCGGCGTGGTCGAACGCGACGAGCTCGCCCTCGTCGCTCGCGAACCACGACGTGGAGGTGCCGTCCGTCGCCGACGGGGGGAACACGAATCCGGGTGCCTCCCAGACCTCCGACCCGTCGTCGGCGAGGACCACGGACCGCATCGGCTCGCCCGACTCGTCGTAGAGCTGACCTGCGGCGCCGTCCATGACCACCCCACCGGTCGGATCACGGAGCAACCGGTCACCGAAGGGCACGACCTCGTCGTCGGCGCGGGCGGGGTCGTCCAGCCTCGCACCGGTGCTCGCGCTCAGCGAGGCGTTGACGGCGCACCCCTGGAGGACGACGACCCCGCCGTTCGTGAAGGCCCAGAGCGGGTCGAGGTCGGCCGTGCCCTCCTGCCGCTCCCCGTCCTGCGTGCTGTCCCACCGCACGCACGAGAACGCGGTGTCCGAGGAGCTCTCCGCCGAGACGGTGGCGATCCATCGCACCGCACCCGTGGCGGCGTCCTGCATCACCGCGACGGCGTCGCGTGCGTTCCCCAGAACGTCCGGGCTCCCGGTCTCCGGGTCGATCTCCACCACCTCGCCCTGGCCCTCCGGCACCGGACCGGCGCGGCCCACCCACAGCAGCCCGCCGTCCGGGCCGGGGGCCACGACCTTCCACCGCACGTCGCCGAGCTCCGTGGACGACGGGTCGGGACCCTCGTCCACGTCGACCTCGTGCGACGCCAGGACCTGCCCGTCAGCGCCCAGGTGGGTCACCGTCGCCGGCTCGTGCTCGCCGCCGTCGCCACCCGGCCTGACGATGCCGCCCGGCACGCAGACGAGCGACTCCTGCACCCGCACCCGGGACGCGGGCCAACGGGCCGACGGGCCGCACAGGGTCGGGTCGTCGAACGACGCGCGCCACGCTTCTTCCCCCGAGTCCAGGCCGTACCCGACGACGTCGGAACCGTCCGAGACGACCACCGCCCCCGACACGAACGAGACGGGATCCGAGGGAAACGACGCCTCCAGCGACCAGGTCACGTGCGGCGCGGCGTCGGCCTGGAGGAGCGCGCCCTCTGCCGCCACGAGCCGCGCGCGGTCGTTGCGCGACGTGACCGCGTCGACCGC
Source organism: Cellulosimicrobium arenosum (assembly GCF_014837295.1). Taxonomy (GTDB): domain Bacteria; phylum Actinomycetota; class Actinomycetes; order Actinomycetales; family Cellulomonadaceae; genus Cellulosimicrobium; species Cellulosimicrobium arenosum. The sequence continues at coordinate 281,437 of NZ_JACYHB010000003.1, read as the reverse complement.
CGCCATCCCTGCCAGGACCACGGCGAGCGCACCTGCCGCCGCGAGAGCGGCGCGCATCCGGTGTCGGCGCGAGGCGGCCCGCGCCGCAGGGTCGGGCTCGTCCGTCCCGGCCCGACCGTCGACGGGGGCAGCGCGGTCACCGTGCGGCGTCCGGTGCGCCCGCGCGCCCGCCGGAGGAGCGTCGAGCGGCTCGTCGTCGAACGCGTCCGACGTGTGGTCGGTCGCGTCCACGAACTCGAACGTCCGGCGGTCAGCCGACGCCGCGCGTCGTCGCAGGGGCACGGGACGACCCTATGGCCCTCCCCCACCGCACGGTCAACCCGATCAGCGCACGAGCGCGATCGACTGCTCCCCGTACCGCACCAGCCGTCCCTGCACCGCGAGCAGCCCCCAGTAGCCGTCCCCGACGTCGTCGGCCGCCCAGACGACCCGTCCGTCCGCGAGGTCGACCGCGACGAGCCTGCTGTCTGTGCCGCCGTTCGTCTGGAGCACCGCGAGCCGACCGTCGGTGAACGCCTGCCACACCGTGCCCGGCGCCGGCGCGTCCTCGTCGTCGGCAGGCTCGAGCGTCCAGCGCGCGCGGCCCGTCCCCGCGTCCAGCCCCGCGAACCCCTTCGGAGTCGGCACCAGCACCGTGTCGCGCGTCGCGACGAGCACCTGGTCCGACAGGCCAGCCGTCGTCGAGGTGTGCCACTGCTGCGCACCCGAGCCGTCGAGCGCGACGAGCGCGCCGTCGTCGGTCCGCGTGCTGAACCACTGGGACGACCGCCCGTCGGTCGCCACGGGCAGGACCAGCAGGCCGGGGGCCACCCAGTCGACGGACCCGTCCGCGGCGAGCACGGACGAGTGCACCGGCTCGCCCGACGCGTCGACGAGGCCTGTCTGGCCGGAGCCGTACGCGCCTCCGGTCGGATCACGCACGTAGCGGTCCCCGACGCGGACGCCCACGTCGTCCGGCTCGTCCGGGTCGTCCAGCCGCACCCCGTCGGCGCCGAACGACGCCAGCACGCCGCAACCCTGCACCGTGACGAGACCCGCACCGGTGGAGGACCACACCTGGTCCAGGTCGAGCACGCCCGTCTCGGGCGTCGTGCCCTCCCACGACGCGTCGCCGAGCTGGACGCACGCGTACGGGTCGTCGCCCGGGCGCCGTGCCGGCACCGTCGCGTGCCAGCGGACCTCGCCCGACGCGACGTCCTGCACCGCGACCACGACGTCGCCCGGCTCGCCCCGGACCTGCACCCCCGCCGCGTCCGCGTCGAGCGTGACCTCGCTGCCCTGCAGCGCCGGCTCCGGGCCCGCTCGCCCGGTCCAGAGCAGGACACCACCCGGGCCGGGAACCGCCTGCAGCCAGCGGACGTCGTCCAGCGCTGCCGCCTCCCGGCCCGTCGGGTCCGGGCCCTCGACCCGGTCGACCTCGTGCTCCGCGACGACGGACCCGTCGGCGGCGAGGACCGTGACGGCCATCGGCCGGTGCTCGCCGTCGTCGTCGTAGACCACCTGGGCCGTGCCCGGGACGCACACGAGCTCGTCCTCCGGCACACCGGGTGTCGCCGCGTACCAGAGCGAGGGCGTGCCGCACGTCGTCGGGCCGTCGAACGTGCGGCGCCACGTCTCGGCCCCGGTGTCGAGGTCGTACCCGACGACGTCGTCCCCCTCGCTCACGACGAAGGTGCCGGGCCCGAACGTCAGGCTCTCCGTGCTGAGGTCGATCGCGTGCTCCCACGCGACCTGCGGTTCCTGTGCGGCCGAGGCGATCCCACCCGTCGCCTCGACCAGGCGTTCCTCGTCCTGGCGCGTCGTCACGGCGTCCACCGCCACCATGCCGCCCAGGACCACCGCGACGGCCGCGACGCTCGCGAGCAGCACGCGCCGCCGACGACGGAGCGTCGCGGCCGTCGGTCCGTCGACCGGGAAGTCGGAACCGTCCTGGCCGCGCTCGGCAGCGACGCGCGCATCGCCCTCGGGAGCGCTCCCGACCACGCCGGCCACGTCCGGGTCGAGAGCGTCGTCGAGGCCCTCGACGAGCTCGAACGTGTGGCGGTCGGAGTCTGCCGCGCGGCGTCGCAGGGGCACCCGACGATCCTACGGCTCGTGCGGAGGCAGCCTGCGTCTCAGCCCATGACCGCGAGGGAGTGCTCCCCGAGTCGCACGAGATGCCCCTGCACCGCGAGCAGCTGGTGCTCCGAGGCGTCGGAGGTCCACACCACGCGACCGTCGGCCAGCCCGACCCCGACCTGGCGACCCCCCGTGCCGGTGTCCACCTGCAGCAGCGCGACTCGACCGTCGGTGAACGCCTGTGTCACGGTGTGCGGTGCCGGCGCGTCCTCGTCGTCTGCGCGCTCGAGGGTCCAGCGCTCCGTCCCGGAACGCGCGTCCAGTCCCGCGAGCCCCGCCATCGTGGCGACCACCACCGTGTCCTTCGTCGCGACGAGGACCTCGTCCGGCATTCCGACGACGTCCGCCACCCACTCCTGTCGCCCGGACTCGTCGAGAGCCACGAGGCCGTCGTCGGTGGTGCTGAACCAGAGCCGGGAGCGCCCGTCGGTCGCAGCGGGCGGGAGCAGGATGCCGGGCGCCTCCCAGTCGACCGACCCGTCCGCGGCGAGCACTGCCGATCGCAGCGGACCGCCGGACATGCCGTGCAGTCCGGTCCACCCACCGAGGGCCGGCCCACCGGACGGGTCGCGTACGAGGCGACCACCGACGAGCGCGGCCCCGTCGATCGGGTCGTCAGGTGCGTCCAGCCGCACCCCGTCCTCGCTGAAGGTCGCCGTCACGCCGCATCCCTGGACGACGACGACGCCGACGCCGCCGTAGGCCGTCACCTGGTCCAGGTCGAGACTGCCGGTCTCGGGCGCACCGCCCTCCCAGGACTCGGTATCGAAGGAGACGCACGAGTACGGGTCCTCCGGGTCGCGGTCGGCCGCGACCGTCTCGTGCCACCGGAGATCTCCCGACGCGACGTCCTGGACCGCGACCACTGCGTCGCCCGGCTCGCCCTGCGCCCCCACGCCGGAGGCCTCGGCCTCCAACAGCACCTCGGTGCCCTGCAGCTCCGGCTCGGGCCCGACACGGCCGGTCCACAGCAGGCTGCCACGAGGCCCGGGGACGGCGCGCAGCCATCGCACGTCGGCAAGACCGCCGACGTCGCCGCCGGTCGCCCCGGGGCCCGCTGCCTCGTCGAACGCGCGCTCGTGGATCGGGGACCCGTCGGCCGCGAGGATCGTGACGGCACCCGCGGAGGACCCCTCCGTGCCCCCGTCGCCGGACGCACCGACCACGGGAGCACCGGGCAGGCACACGAGCCGACCCTCCGGGTCGGCGGGGGCCGAGGAGTACCGGAGCACCCCGGACCCGCACGTCGTCGGGCCGCCGAACGTGCGGCGCCACGACTCGGTGCCCGACTCCAGGTCGTACCCGACGACGACGTCCCCCTCGCTCAGGACGAGCGCGCCCGTGCCGAACGAGAACGAGTCCGTGCTGAGGTCGATGTCGCGCTCCCACGCGACCCGCGGCTCGTGCGCCGTGGAGAAGACCCCGCCCGCCGCGTCGGCGAGCCGGGCACGGTCCGCGCGCGAGGACACGACGTCGACCGCCACCATGCCGGCCAGGACCAGCGCCGCGGCCGCTGCGCCCGCGACCACCACGCGACGACGACGTCGTCGGGTGGCGGGGTCGAGCCGGCCCGCGGGTGGATCCGTGGTGCCCGGTGTCGCACCGACGGAACCCTCGCCGGCCGGAGCGGTCCCCACGTCGAGGTCCTCGACGAGCTCGAACGTGTGGCGGTCGGGATCGGCCGCGCGGCGTCGCAGTGGCACCCGGCGATCCTACGGGTCCGGTCAGGCGACCCCGAGGTAGGCCTCCTTGATGCTCGCGTCGGCGAGCAGCTCACGACCGCCGCCCGTGCGCACGATCTCGCCGGTCTCCAGGACGTACGCGCGGTCGGACCGCGACAGCGCCTGCTGCGCGTTCTGCTCGACGAGCAGCACCGTGGTCCCCTGGGCGTTGATCTCCGCGATGATCCGGAAGATCTGCTGGATCACCATGGGCGCAAGCCCCATCGACGGCTCGTCGAGCAGGAGCAGCCGCGGGCGAGCCATGAGTGCGCGACCGATCGCGAGCATCTGCTGCTCGCCGCCGGACATGGTCCCGCCCGTCTGCGTGCGCCGCTCCGCGAGCCGGGGGAACAGGTCGAAGACCCGGTCCACGGTCTCCCGGTGCTCCGCCTTGGAGGCGAACTTGCGCGCGTACGCCCCCATCTCGAGGTTCTCCATGACGGTCATGCCCGGGAAGATCCCGCGTCCCTCCGGAGCCTGCACGATGCCCTCGAGCACGCGCAGGTGCGCCTTCATCCGGGTGATGTCGACCCCGTCGAACAGGATCGCGCCCTTGCTGACCGGCCGGATGCCGGAGATCGCGCGCATCGTGGTCGTCTTCCCGGCACCGTTCGCGCCGATGAGGGTGACGAGCTCGCCCTCGTCGACCGTGATCGAGATGCCGTGCACGGCCTCGATGCGCCCGTAGGCGATGGTGGTGTCGACCAGCTCAAGCAGGGGCATCGGTGGTCTCCTCGGACTCGGGCGCGTCGGGGACGCCGAGGTACGCCGCGATCACCTTCGGGTCGTTCGTGACCTCGTCCGGCGTGCCCTCGGCGATCACGCGGCCGAACTCCAGCACGACGATACGGTCGGTCACGCCCCGCACGAGGCGCATGTCGTGCTCGATGAGCAGGACGGTGTACCCGTCGTCGCGGATGTGGCGGATGAGTCCCATGAGGGACTCCTTCTCCGCCGGGTTGAACCCCGCTGCCGGCTCGTCCAGGCACAGCAGCTTGGGCTCGGTCGCGAGCGCCCGCGCGATCTCCAGGCGCCGCTGGTCGCCGTAGGACAGGTTCCGCGCCTTCTCCGTGGCTCGTCCCCCCACGCCGACGAACTCGAGCAGCGCCATCGCGCGGTCGATCGCGTCCCGTTCCTCGCGCCGGTGCCGCGAGGTGCGGAACAGCGCCCCCGGGACCGAGGTCCGGTGGCGGGCGTCCGTGCCGACGACGACGTTCTCGAGCGCGGTCATCTCGTTGAAGAGCCGGATGTTCTGGAAGGTCCGCGCGATCCCGCGCTGCGTGATGCTGAACCTCTTGGCCTTGCCGAGCGACGCGCCGTCGAACATCACCGTGCCCGAGGTGGGCCGGTAGACGCCGGTCATGGCGTTGAACGCCGTCGTCTTGCCGGCGCCGTTCGGGCCGATCAGCCCGAGGATCTCGCCGCGCCGGATGTCGAACGTGACGTCGTCGAGCGCCACGAGCCCACCGAACCGCACCGTGACGCCCTGCATCTGCAGGAGCGGCTCGCCCATCCGGGCGTGCACCGCCCGGTCGGGTGCGACCAACGCGTCGACGAGCTGGGGGTCCGCGAGCTCGGGCCGGACCTCCTCGACGTCGATCAGCGCCGGTTCGTCGACGTCCGCACCCGGGAGATAGTGGTCGGCCGCTTCCGAGTCCGCGCGACCGGACGCCGCGAGGTGCTCGTCGCCGTGCTCGGAGCCCGCGCCGATGCCGCCCGGGTCGTGGGTGCTCATGAGGACTCCTTGCCGCTCGTGGTGGCCGCCGCCTCGGTGCGCCCCGGAGCCCGGCCCGCCGCGCGCGCGGCCGACCTGCGGGCCGCGACGTAGAGCTCGCGACCGTAGGTCAGGAGCTTCTGACGGGCCGGGATGATCCCCTGCGGCCGGAAGATCATGAGCACGACGAGCGCGATGCCGAAGAACAGGTACTTGTAGCTCGCGATCTCGTCACCGTCGATCGGGATGCCGAACAGCGTCTGGCGTCCCAGGAAGAAGTTCGGCACGTAGACGACGATGAACGCGCCCAGGATGACGCCGAGCTTGTTGCCCTGCCCGCCGAGGACCACGGCGCACAGGAACAGCACCGAGTTGATGATGTTGAAGTTCGTCGGGATGACGAACTGGACCTGCCCGGCATAGAGCGCGCCCGCCGCACCGCCGATCGACGCGCCGATGATGAACGCCCACAGCTTGAAGCGGAACGTGGGGACGCCCATGATCTCGGCGGCGTCCTCGTCCTCGCGGATCGCGACCCACGCGCGCCCGACACGGGACCGCTCGAGGTTCCCGACGAACAGCAGCGTGACGACGATGAACACGAGACTGACCCAGTACCACCAGACGCCCGAGTTGACCGCGCCGCTCGCGTTGCCGGCCGAGAAGACGCCGCTCGGCAGGTCCTCCGTGACGCCCGCACGCGGGTACGCCACGCCGCGCAGGCCCTGGCCGCCGCCCGTGAGCTCGTCGAGGTTGTCCGCGAGCAGGCGCACGATCTCGCCGAACCCGAGCGTGACGATCGCGAGGTAGTCCCCGCGCAGGCGCAGGGTGGGCGAGCCGAGGATCAGGCCGGAGATCGCGGTGATCGCGACCGCCACCGGCAGGGCGGCGAGCCACGCCCACTCGCGCGACAGCCACATGCCGTCGCCGGTCTGGTTCCACGGGCTGTCCGGGCTCGTGAGGATCGCGACCGTGTAGGCGCCGATCGCGTAGAAGCCGACGTAGCCCAGGTCGAGCAGCCCCGCCTGGCCGACGACGACGTTGAGACCGATCGCGATGAGCGCGATCATGCCGAACTGCGCCATCACGCCGCCGAAGTCCGTGCCCTGCGTGGTGAGCACGGGGATGTTCAGCAGCGGCACGGCCGCCATGAAGAGCAGGAAGGGGACGCCGACCAGCCACTGGGTGGGGCGTGCGAGAGCGTCCCACCACAGGCGGAACCGGTCCCCGACGCCGCCGTGCGGGCGGTCCTTGGTCGCGGTACGCCCGGCGGGCGGCAGGGACGGGGGCGTCGCGGGTGTCGTGGTGCTCATGCGCGTGCCCTCCCGAGAGACTCGCCGAGGATGCCCGTGGGGCGGAACATCAGGACGACGATCAGCAGGACGAACGCGACGACGTCGCGCCACTCCGTGCCGAACACGACCTGCCCGTAGTTCTCCATGACGCCGAGCAGCAGACCACCGAGCAGCGCGCCGCGCAGGTTGCCGATCCCGCCGAGGACGGCGGCGGAGAACGCCTTGATCCCGAGCACGAACCCGCCGGAGTAGATGATCCCGTTCGGCACGCGGAGCGTGTAGAGCAGCGCCGCCGCGCCGGCGAGGATCCCGCCGATGAGGAACGTGAGCATGATGACCCGCTCGCGCGAGACGCCCATGAGCGTCGCGGTCACCGGGTCCTGCGCGACGGCGCGGATCCCGCGCCCGAACGGGGACCGGTTGACGAACAGGTCGACGGCGACGGCGAGCACGAGCGCAGACCCGATGATCACCAGGGTCACGTTCGTGACCGGCGCGCCGAAGATGCTGAACTGCACCTCGGGCTGCACGAGCCGGATCGGCTGCTGCGCGTTGACGCCACCCAGGGTGCCGCCGGTGAGCCGCGGCAGGACGAAGTGCACGAACTCCTGCAGCACGAACGACATGCCGATCGCGGTGATGAGGAACACGAGCGACGGTGCGTTGCGCCGTCGCAGCGGGCGGTACGCCACGCGTTCGAGCCCGACGGCGGCGCCGCCCGCGACGGCCATGCCGCCGAGCATCGCGATGCCGAGGTAGAGCACGGTGAGGAGGATCCCCTTGTCGTACGCGTTCCCGCTCGGGGAGAAGCCGAGGAGCATGAGGGTCGCGTACTGCCCGAACATCCCGAGCATGAAGACCTCGGAGTGGGCGAAGTTGATGAGCCGCAGCACGCCGTAGACGAGCGTGTAGCCGACGGCGACGAGCGCGTAGATCGCGCCGTACGTGAGGCCCTCGACGGTCAGGCCCCAGAAGTTGCGGCCGAGGCCGGCGATGTTGAAGTCGATGAGCGACTGGTGGACGAGAGGTCCGGCGGTCGCGCTGGTCAGCAGCGCGTCGGCAAGAGCGGGCATGACGCTCCTCGCGGTGGGTACAGGATCGTGTCGGGTCGTGGCCACGACGAGCGCCCCGCCGCAGGTGGTGCTCCGGGTCTGCCGGAGCGGCGCGGCGGGGCGCTCGTCGTCAGGGTGCTACTCGACCTCGTAGATCCAGATGAGCGCCGACGTGAGCTCGCCGGTGTCGTCCCACTCGTACTGCCGGGCCAGGCCCTCGCCCGAGTAGTCCTTCACGTAGTCGATCAGACCGGCGCGGTCGCTCACGCCGGAGGCGATCCCGGTGAGCATGATCGTCGCCAGGTCGTAGCCCTCGGTCGAGTACACGCCCGGGGCCTGCCCGTTCGCGTCCTCGTACGTGGCGGCGAAGTCCTCGGGCGCCGGACCGCACGGGCAGGAGAGGATCGCGCCCTGCGACGACGAGCCCGCCTGGGACACGAACTGCGGGTCGTTGACGCCGTCCGCAGAGACGAACGGCAGGTCGACACCGCCGTCGCGCAGACCCTGGACGAACGGCGCGGCCTCCGCGTAGTAGCCGGAGTAGAACACCGCGTCGGCCTCGGAGCCGCTGATGATCTGGACGGCCGCGGAGAAGTCCTTGTCGCCCGTCTTGACCTCGGGGGCGCAGTCGGCGTTCGCGGCGTCGCCCAGCCCGGACGTGATCTGCTCGGCGAGGCCGATGCCGTAGTCCGAGTTGTCGGCGACGACGCACACGCTCGTGTAGCCCAGCGTCTCGGTCATGTACTTGGCGACGGACGGACCCTGCACGGCGTCGTTCGCGAGACCGCGGAAGAAGTTCGTCCAGCCGTTGCCGGTGAGGTCGGGGTTGGTCGCCGAGGCGGTGAGCGAGAGGAGACCGGCCTGGTTGAACACGTCGCCCGTGGCGGCGGTCTCACCCGAGAACGCCGGGCCGAGGAGGCCGATGACGGCGTCGTCGCTGACGATCTGCGGTGCGACCTGGGTCGCCTTCTGCGGGTCGCCCTCGGTGTCGAACGGCTTGAGCTCGACCTGGCAGCCCGCGTTGGCCTCGTTGAAGGCGTCGACGGCGAGCTGGGCGCCGTACTGGATGTTGAGGCCGAGCGCGGCGTTCGGTCCGGTGAACGCACCGGCCACCGCGATCGCGGTGCCCTCTGCGCACTCCGCGCTGCCGTCGCCCGCCGGGTCGACGGGCTCCCCCGCCTCGGCCGCCGGGACCTCGGCCCCGTCGATGTCGATCTGGACCGAGGGGACGATCATGAGGTCGCCCGACTCGGACTCTCCCTCCGAGGTCGATTCCTCCGTGCTGTCGTCTCCACCCTGGGACTGAGGTCCGCAGGCGGCGAGGACCAGGGTCGCCGCGAGGAGCAGCGCCGCACCCCCGCTCGCCCGACGTGCTGTGCGATACATGCCTACCTCCGTGGTCCGGACCGCCGTGGGAGGAGTCGCGCTCCTGCGGACGATCGCCGATCTCAACACTGAATGGCGTGCTGAATAGTGACACAGGTCACGGATGGTGGAAACCCGGTCAAGGTGTCGGCCGCGCCGGGATCCGCACGTGCGACGCGGCCCCCGGGGCGCCGAGACCCCAGCAGGTGGGCGCCTTCCGCGATCCTCGTTGCGCCGAAGGTAGGGCTGCGACGTTTCTCAGGACCGCACGAGTTGTTACCGACCCGTAACGCCACCGGCTCGTGGGCGCCGGGCTACCGTGTGGCGATGAGCGTCGCGTCGAGAGTCCTGCACACCCGCTGGCTCGTCCGTGCCCCTATCGGCCTGTACCGCGCGGGCCTCGGCTTCCTCCTCGGGAGCAGGCTCCTGCTGCTCGAGCACCGCGGTCGCGTCAGCGGGCGGCTGCGCTCGGTGGTGCTCGAGGTCGTCCACCGGCCGGCACCGGACCGGTTCGTGGTCATGGCGGGCCTCGGCCCGCGGTCGCAGTGGTACCGCAACGTGCTCGCCGACCCGCGCACGGTCGTCTCGGCGGGCACCCGGCGCCGGGTGCAGGCCCTCGCCCACCCCCTGCCGCCCGACGACGTCGTCCGCCTCCTCACCGACTACGCCGCGGGCAACCGGCGCGCCTGGGAGGCCCTGGCGCCCGTGCTGCGCGAGTGGGCCGAACCGCTCGCGGCGCAGACCGGGGAGAGCGACTGGCGCCGCGTGGTCCCGGGCGTCGAGCTCACCCTGCTCGACGCCCTCAGCTCGACACGTCGGCCGTCGTGAAGCGAGCCCAGGCGAGCGAGCCGAACACCAGCAGCCACGCGGCCTGGACGGCGAGTCCCTGCACGAGCACACCCGGATCCGGCTCCAGCCGCAGGAACTCGGCGAAGTCCAGCCAGTGGTGGGTGAGCAGCCCGCCGTGGATCGCGGAGAGCTGCGGGAGCTGGTCGAGCACGCCGGACACGATCGCGACGACGACGGTCGCGGCCATCGCACCGACCGGCACCTCGGTGAGGGTGGAGAAGAAGAGCCCGACGGCTACCAGGCCGGTCATCGACAGTCCGACGTAGACGACGACGGCAGCGACGCGCAGCAGCCCGTCACCGACGGAGACCGTGGTGCCGGACAGCAGCGTGACGTCTCCGACGCCGAAGAGCGCTGCCCCGGCGACGAGCCCGGTGAGAGCGACCGCCAGCACCGCGCACGCGGCGAACACCAGCGCCCCGATCGCCTTCGAGACCAGCAGTCGCCCACGCCCGACGGGCACGACCAGCAGGTAGCGCAGCGTCCCGGCGGACGCCTCACCGGCGATCGCGTCGCCGGACGCGATCCCGATGCACAGCGGCAGCAGGAACGGCAGGCACAGGAACAACGACGCGATCACGAGGAAGAGACCGTTCCCGGTCACCCGGCCGATGAATCCGGGCCCCTGGCCCGCGAACGCGCCGCTCTGCGTCACGTACAGCACGACGCCGAGCAGCAGCGGCACGAGCGCGAGCCCGATCAGCAGCACGACGTTCCGTCGTCTCCCCAGGACGAGACGGAGCTCGGCGCGCACGGTGCGGGCGAAGGCGCCGCGGCGGCGCGCGGGCTCCGCGGGCGCGGGCAGCGGCGCGTGGGAGTCAGCGGGCGACATCGAATCCCTCCCCGGTGAGCTGCACGAAGACCTGCTCGAGCGTCGGGCGGCGGACCTCGAACCCGAGCAGGTCGAGGCCCGCGTGGACGAGGGCGGCGGACACCCGCCCGGGTGGCACCTCGAGGGCTGCGTCGCCGCTCGACGGGCCCACGGTGTCGGACCGGGCGCGCACGCGCCCGTCCACGACCTGCACGTCACCCAGCCCCGACCGGGCGACGACGCCCGCGGCTGCCGCGAGCTGGTCGGCGGGCACGGTCACGACGATCTCGACTCCGTCGGCCGCCGCGAGCTCGTCGCGCGGACCTTGCACGAGCAGTCGTCCGCGGCTCATGATCCCGACGTGCGTGCACACCTGCTCGATCTCGGCGAGCAGATGGGACGAGAGGAGCACGGTCGCGCCCGTGTCGGCCAGCTCGCGGACGAGGTGGCGGACCTCGCGCGTGCCCTGCGGGTCGAGACCGTTGGTCGGCTCGTCCAGCACGAGCAGGTCCCGCGGGCGCAGCAGCGCCGCGGCGAGGCCGAGGCGCTGCTTCATGCCGAGCGAGTACTGCCGGTAGGGCTTGGCGGCGGCGGCCGCGAGCCCGACCCGCTCGAGCGCGTCGTCCGCCCGACGGCGCAGGGTGCGCGGGTCGGAGGTGACGTCGTGGGCGTCGAGCCGGACGAGGTTGGCGCGTCCGGAGAGGTAGGGCTGGAACGCCGGGCCCTCGACCAGCGCGCCGACACGCGGCAGGACCTGCGGTGCGGCGTCGGGCATCGGTTCCCCGAGCAGCCACGCCGCTCCCGCCGTGGGCCGGACGAGGCCGAGCAGCATGCGGATCGTCGTGGTCTTGCCGGAGCCGTTGGGACCCAGGAACCCGTACACGGCACCCTGCGGGACCTCCAGCCCGATCCCGTCCACGGCGACCTGCCCGCTGCGGAACCGCTTGGTCAGACCGTCGTGCGCACCGCGAGCGGGACGCTCACCCGGCCCGGTCGATCAGGACGTCGGCCGGCACGGCGCCGGCGAGGACTCGTCCGTCGTCCGTCACCAGCACGGAGAGCAGCGCCGAGCTGAGCAGCCGGCCCTGCGGGACCTCGGTGGTGAGCTGCTCGTAGAGCGTCGACGCGTCGAGCTCCGGCACCGGACCGCTGCCGTCCTGCGGGACGAACTCCTCGTACAGGTCCTGCGCGCCCTGCGACTCGAGACGCTCCTGGACGCCGGGCGGCAGGTCGGCGACCGACGACGGGTCGGCGGCCAGCAGATCGACGACGTCGACGCCCGCCGTCTCCACGACGGTGTCCCACCCGGTCCCGGTGACGGTCGTCCCCGGGGGCAGCGCGCCGTCCCCGGCGCCGGCCGCCTCCGCGTCGGCGAGCTCCTCGGGTGTCGGCTCGGGGGGCAGGGGGACGACGACGTCGCGCTCGCTCGCTCCGGGGGGCGCGGAGAACTCGAGCGCCGTGTCCGACGGCGGGGCGAAGGTCACGTCGGTGAAGCCCAGTTCGAGCGCGGGCACGTCGGCGTCGTCGCGGGACCACACCTGCACGCGCAGCGGGGTCGACGTCTCGGAGTCCACGGAGACGACCACCCGGGCGACCAGGGTGGTCTCGCTCGTCGGTGTCACGACGACCGGGTAGGCGTCACGACCGGCGACCGTGGTGGGCGCCCCGACCGCGACGGTCGCGTCCTGCCGGGCGAGGTCGAGCACCTGCTGCGCGGCCTCCTGCGGCGTGGGCAGATCGCCCGCCACGTCGGGCGCGCGGCCCGCGCTCGCGTCCTGCGCGAGCTCGTCGTAGCGTGCCCGGTCGGCGGGGTCGAGCGTGTAGTGCACGACCGCGTCGTCCTCGCTCGAGTACGTCCAGGCCTCGGGCCCGTCCGCGACGACGGAGTACTCCGACGTCGCGCCGAGCAGCGCGACGCGCGAGCGGTCCTGTCCGTCGGTCCAGACCCGCATCGTGGACGACCCGCCGAGCAGGTTGATCGGGTCGGCGCCGCTGACGTCGGACAGCGGGATCTCCGGGAGCCCGAGGCGTGCGGTGTAGACGGCGGTGCCGGAGAGCGCCTGCGGCTCCGCGTCGGCGACGCGTGCGACGAGCTCCGCGGCCGTGACGTCGGGGGCGTCGGACGAGCTGGCCGTCGCGATCAGCGCTGGTGTGCCGAACGCGGCCGCGACCGCCACCGCGGCGATGCCGGGGACCGCCCACCGGGCACGGGACGAGTGGACGCGGCGGGCGGGAGCGCCGGTCGCCGCGGGTGCGTTGTCATCGCTCATGCCCCCACCGTCGCACGCGGGCGCTGAGGGGATCCTGAGAGCGCCCGAGGCACGCGGACGTCGTCAGGTGCCATGCTCACGGGGTGCGCGTACTCGTGGTGGACGACGAACGAGGCCTCGTGGCCGCGCTCCGCCGCGGCCTGACCGCCGAGGGCTTCACGGTGGACGTCGCCCTCGACGGCGAGGAGGGCCTCGCCCGCGCGCTCGACGTGGACTACGACGTGGTCGTGCTGGACGTCATGCTGCCGCGGCGCAACGGCTACGACGTGGTGACCGCGATGCGGGAGCAGGACGTGTGGACGCCGGTCCTGATGCTCAGCGCCAAGGACGGCGCGCACGACGTCGCGGACGGTCTCGACGTCGGGGCGGACGACTACCTGACCAAGCCGTTCGCGTTCGTCGTGCTCGTGGCCCGGCTGCGCGCGCTGGTCCGTCGCCCCGCCTCGACCCGGCCGGCCGTCGCGGAGGTGGGGAACGTGCGGCTCGACCCCGCGTCCCGGCGCGTCGCGCGGGCAGGTGAGGAGGTCGCGCTCACCACCCGCGAGGTGGCGCTGCTGGAGTACCTGATGCGGAACGCGGATCGCGTCGTCGGCAAGATCGAGCTGCTCGACCACGTGTGGGGCGGGGAGCGGGAGGACCTCAACGTCGTCGAGGTCTACGTCGGGTACCTGCGCCGCAAGCTCGGTCGCGACGTGGTGGAGACCGTGCGTGGCGCCGGGTACCGGATGAACGGATGACGAGCCGGTCGCCGCGGCGCCCGGCCCGCCGGACCACGTCCGTGCGGTGGCGGTTGACCGCGCTGGCGTCGGCGGTCGTCGCCGTGGCCCTCGTGCTCGGGGCCGTCGCGCTGACGTGGGTGCTGCAGGCGAGCCGCGTCGCGGCGCTCGACGCCGTGGTGCGCGAGCGTGCGACGACGGTCGCGACGCTCGCGGAGGCAGATCGGCTCCCGAGCACGCTGCCCGTCGTCGAGCCCGGTGAGATCGTCCAGCTCCTGGATGCCGACGGCGGCGTCGTCGCGTCGTCCTCGAACGCCAGCCGCACCCTGCCGCTCCTCGGCGGCGACGAGCTCACGGCGTCCTCCCCGGACACCGGGGGCGCGACCCGGATCATGACCACGACCACCAGCGGGTACGACGACGCGGCGCGCGTCGCCGTGCACCCGACCACCCTGCGGGGTGCTCCCGCCACCGTCGTCGCGAGCGTCCCGCTGACCGAGCTCGAGGGCGTGGTGCGCGCGCTGCGGGTGGGTCTGCTCGCCGTCGTCCCGCTGCTCACCCTCGCCGTGGGCGCGGTGGTCTGGTTCATCCTGGGTCGCGCGCTACGGCCCGTCGAGGCCCTGCGCCGCGGCGCCGCACAGGTGGCGCGCGCGGGCGGCCCCGGGTCGCTGCCGGTCCCCGCCGCGGACGACGAGATCGGTGCGCTGGCCCGCACGCTCAACGACATGCTCGACCGCCTCGAGACGGGCGCCGCCCGTCAGCGGTCGTTCGTCGCGGACGCGGCGCACGAGCTGCGTTCACCCGTCGCGGCGCTGCGTGCGACGGTCGAGGTGGCCCAGGCGCACCCCGGCAGCACCACGCCGGACGAGCTCGCCGGGGAGCTGCTGTCCGAGGTGCTGCGGCTGCAGGCGCTGGTCGACGACCTGCTGGTGCTCGCGCGCGTGGGGGCGGGCCCGGCCGCGAGCGACCGGGTAGAGCTGGGCCCCGTGGCAGCCGCGGTGCTGGCCGGGGTCCGGCCGGTCGCCGACCGGCGCGACGTGGCGGTGGAGCTCGGGGGTGCGGGAGCGGCGACAGGGGACCCGGCGGCGCTGGGACGCGTGCTGCGCAACCTGCTCGACAACGCCGTCCGGCACGCGTCGCGCCGGGCGGTCGTGACGGTGGGCGAGGGCCGGGTCACGGTCGACGACGACGGCGCAGGCCTCGACCCCGAGATGCGCGAGGCCGTGTTCGAGCGCTTCGTACGACTCGACGAGGCCCGCGAACGGGACGTCGGTGGCAGCGGCCTGGGCCTCGCCATCGCCCGGGAGCTGACCCGCGAGATGGGCGGGGACGTGCACCTCGGGGCGTCGCCGCTCGGCGGGGTGCGGGCGGTCGTCGAGCTGCCGCTGCTGGATGCGGGTGACCCCGCCGCCGGCACAGCTCACTCTGCCGGTCCCGCTCCTCCTGTCACCGGCTGACTGCGCGACGCTCCCGGACGGCCCGCTCGGCGTCCTCGATCGCGAGGTCCGCGTTGACCTGCGCGCCCACCCCGACGCCCTCGCCGCTCGAGACCGACACCATCGCCATGAGGTTCGACGCGTTGCCGGCCGCCCACACGCCGTCGACGGCGGTCCGGCCGCCCGGTTCGGTGGGGATCAGCGCCCCGAAGGGCTGCTCCGACATCGTGCCCCCGAGCGCGGTGTAGAGCTCGGGCCGCGAGCGGAAGCGCGGTGCGACGACGAGCGCGTCGACAGACCTGCGGGTGCCGTCGAGAACGACCGTCAGACCGTCGTCGGACCCCACGACCTCCCGCACCTCGCCCTCGACGACCTGCACGTCGAGCGCGGCGAGCTGCTCCCACGCCGCGTCGTCGAGGTCGTCCGCGGTGTGCCGGAACAGCGTCACGTCCTGCGAGAGCTGGCGAAAGAGCAGCACCTGGTGGAGCGCGGCCGGCGACGTGGCGAGGACGCCGACCCGCAGCCCCCGCACCTCGTAGCCGTGGCAGTACGGGCAGTGCAGGACCCGGTGGCCCCAGTGCTCGCGCAGGCCGGGGACGTCCGGGAGCTCGTCGACGAGGCCGGTCGCGAGCACCAGCCGACGCGACCGGAGGGTGGTCCCGTCGGCCAGGTCGACCTCGAACCGTCCGTCCGCGCGGCGCGCGTCCACCGCGGTGCCGTCGACGAGCACGACGCCGTAGCCCTCCGCCTCGCGGCGACCCGCGGCGACGATCTCGCGCGGCGGCCTGCCCTCCTGGCCCAGCACGTTGTGCGCACCGGCGGCCGGAGCGTTGCGGGGCTCTCCGGCGTCGACCACCACGACGGACCGCAGCGAGCGGGCGAGCGCGGTGGCGGCGCCGAGACCGGCGGGACCGCCCCCGACGACGACGACGTCGACGTCACGGGGCACGGGGTGCGAGGTGGACGATGGGGTCACGATGTTCCTCTCGATGTCGGGTCGGGGTCTCGGGGTGTCGAGGGTGTCGTCAGGCACGGCGAGCCGCCCACACGGTGCGGCTCGCGCGGAGCTCGAGGTCGCGGCGGTGCAGCACGGAGTCCGGCCCGTCGCCGAGCAGGAGGTCGAGCGTCGCGCGGTCGTCGGCGGCCAGGTCGTCCGCGGTCCGCGACCTGACGTGCGTCAGGAACAGGTGGGCGAGCCTGGCGAGCGTCGAGGGGTCCGCGGTCGTGACGGCGAAGCTCTCGCACCCGACGACGTCGTACCCGTGGGCCTCGAGCGTGTCCGTCCAGTCGGGGTGCGGGTCCATGCCACCGGTGTCGACCGCGTCGTGCAGCCGGTCCTCGAGGCCCGGACGACCGTGCCCGACGTCGTGCGGCAGGTACGTCGGGGGCGCGTCCATCTCGACGAGGACGAGGAGCCCGTCGGGCGCCAGCCGGTCGCGGATCTCGTCCAGCAGCCGGACCGGGTCGGCGACGTGGTGCAGCGCGAGCGCGGACCAGACGAGGTCGGGTGCCGCGAGGTCCACCGGCCAGCCCTGGTCGAGGTCGGCCTCGAGCGGGACCACCCTGTCCCCCAGCGCGACGGTCGCGGAGCGGAGCCGGTCGAGCATCGCGGGCGCGGCGTCCACGGACGTGATCCGCGCCGCGGGAAAGCGGCGCGCGAGGGCGAGGGTGCCCGTCCCGGTCCCGGCACCGAGGTCGACCACGTCGCGGACCGTAGCGGGCGCGTGCTCGGCCGCCCAGCCGGTGAGCTCGTCGAGGAGCGGTCCGGCGACGAGCGCGTCGAGGTCGAGCATGTCGGCCATGTGCTGGTCGTCGGGTTGGCCCTGCCCGTGACCGTGCTCGTGGGCGTGCTGGTGGGCGTGCTGGTGGGTGTGCTGGTGGGCGGGGTGCTGTGCCATGTCTCCACGATAGGCGAACCTTGCGCCGTGGACATACACTCTTGCGCATGACGCAAGAAGAAGATCTGGACGCGTTGGTCCGGCAACGCATCCGAGCGCTGCGCCGGTCCCACGGCTGGTCGCTCGATGCGCTCGCCGCGCGCTGCTTCCTCAGCCCGTCGAGCCTCAGCAGGATCGAGACGGGCGGACGCCGCATCGCCCTCGACCAGCTGGTGCCCATCGCGCGCGCGCTCGGCACGACCCTCGACCAGCTCGTCGAGCCGGTCGAGGACGGGGACGTCGTCATCCGGCCCGAGCCCGAGCACTCCCCCGGCGTCACGACGTGGCTGCTCTCGCGGGAACGAGCGCTCCAGGGCGTCACCGTCGCGAAGATGCGGATCACGCCCGAGCGACCGGAGCCCGACGCGCCTCAGGTGCACCCGGGCCACGAGTGGTTCTGGGTGCTCTCGGGCACCGTCCGGCTCCGGCTGGGCGAGCGCGAGGTGCTGGTCCACGAGGGCCAGGCGGCAGAGTTCTCGACGATGGTCCCCCACGTCGTCGCGGCACACGGTGGTCCCGTCGAGGTCCTGACGATCTTCGACCAGGAAGGCGAGCGCGCGCACCTTCGCGGACCGACCGACTGAACTTCTCCTGGTCTGCGGACGAGCTGTCAATTCACCGTGGTCAAGTCGGCGCCGACCCTGTACCGTTGTGCGCGAGATTGCAGTGCCTCGCTTGTCCTCGCGCTGAGGTGACACCCTCGGGTGAAGCCCCGGCGGACCTTGTTACCCAAGAGTTGACGACGAACACCGTGATGTACGCTCCCGCGACCGTGGGGGGTGAAGGTTGACACTCAAGGAGTAACAATGGCTCTCGGAACCGTGAAGTGGTTCAACAGCGAGAAGGGCTACGGCTTCATCGCCCCCGAGGACGGCTCGGCCGACGTGTTCGCGCACTACAGCGCGATCCAGTCGCAGGGCTTCCGCACCCTCGAGGAGAACCAGCGCGTCGAGTTCGACGTCACGCAGGGCCCCAAGGGCCCGCAGGCGGAGAACATCCGCGCGGTCTGATCTCGTCGCGGCCCACGGGCTGCGTCACCTGATCTGACGAGTGCCCCCCGACCTCCGGGTCGGGGGGCACTCGTGCGTCCGGAACCGGTCCGTCCCCCGACCACCGACGGAACACCCCGTGCGGCACGCTCGTTGACGGGTCGGAGGGCTTGCACGCCCCCCGTCGACGTCGAACCGGAAGGTGCACCATGGGATTCCTCGACAGGCTGCTCGGGCGCGAACCGCAGGACCGGTCCCCGGTGTACGGCACCCCACCGCCGGTGGGCGGTCCCGGACCGGGCTCGGCCGACGACGCCGCGATCGAGCGCTACCGCTACCTGCTGCGGACCGCTCCACCGGAAGCCGTCGAGCGGGCGCACGCCGAGGCGTTCGCACGGCTGACGCCCGAGCAGCGCCGGAGCGTGCTCTCGGAGCTCGCGCACGCCGTCCCCCCGGAGGAGCGAGCCCCGACCGACGGGCCGCAGGACCTCGCCCGCATGGCGACGCGCGCCGAGGTGCGCAGGCCCGGGACGCTCGAGCGGACGTTCGCGGACGCGCCCACCGGCGCCGGTCCCGCCGGCCCGGGCACGGCGCCCGGTCTCGGCGCCATGTTCGGCACGAGCATGCTCGGGACGGTCGCCGGCGTCGTGGTCGGCAGCACCGTGGCCTCGATGCTGTTCGGTCCGACGTTCGGCGACATGTCGCAGCCGCTCGCCGAGGGCGGCCCGGACGACGGGGGCGCCGCCGCGGGCGGTGCTGACGGCGGCAGCGCCCCGGACGGCGGGTTCGGCGGGTTCGACGACGGCGGTCTCGGCGGGTTCGACGGCTTCTGAATCCCGGCCTGCGGCGGCGGTCGAGGCTACGTGGAGCCGACCTGCGCGGCACCCGCGAGCCGGGACCGGTCGCGCTGCGGTCCGCCGAGGGCGAGGAAGGCCCCGAGGTCCTCGAGCGCCTGGGGCGAGCCCGGCAGGTGATCGGTCAGGTGCGCCGACCGCACGACGACGGCGGACCACTGCGCGCGCGAGATCGCCACGTTGATGCGCCGGCGCGACAGGAGGAACCCCAGCCCGCGTGACGCCTCGCGGGCCGAGGACGCGGCGAGCGTGACGATGACAACGACCGCCTCGCGGCCCTGGAACCGGTCGACCGTCCCGACCTCGACGTCCGGGTAGCCGGCGGCGGCGAGCGCGCTGCGGACCGCCCAGACCTGGGCGTTGTAGGCCGCGACGACGAGCAGGTCGCCCTGGTCGAGCGGTCGCGTGGCGGGCGCGCCGTCGGGCACCGTCCACGGGCGCCCGAGGAAGCGGGACACCTGGCGCACCACCTCGTCGGCCTCCTCGGTCGAGCGGACCGCGTTCCCGGTGTGCTCGACGAGCACCTGCTCGACGCCCGCACGCACCCCGCCGAGCTCGCGGGCTCCCGCGACCGGGTGCGCGTCGAGCCGGTCCTCGTAGGACAGCCCGGAGATGGCGGCGGCGAGACGCGGGTGCAGCCGGCGTGTCTGCGGCAGGAAGTAGCCGAGCCTGCCGGGCAGGACGCCGTGCTCGTCGGCGAGCCACGCGAGCGCGGAGCGGTCGACGGGCTCGGGGTGGATGCCGCGGCTCACCTGCGGAAGCTGCTGCGGGTCACCGAGCAGCAGCAGCCGCCGCGCGGACCGCGCGACGGCGACGGTGCTCGCGAGGGAGAACTGCCCGGCCTCGTCGACCACGAGGAGGTCGAGCGCGGCGTCGGGCATCCGCTCGGACGCGAAGTCCCACGCGGTCCCCCCGACGACGCGCGCGCCCGGTCCGGCGGCGAACGCCGCGAGCCGGACACCGTCGAGCTCCTCGCACACCGACGTGCGCGACGGCCCGTCGGCGGCGCGCTTCTTCGCGACGAGGTGGGCCGGTACGCCGGCCTTCTCCACCACGGCGCGCAGCATGTTCTCCACGACCGCGTGCGACTGCGCGACGACACCGACGCGCCAGCCCTGGTCCACGAGCCGTGCGACGACGTGCGACCCGACGTACGTCTTGCCCGTCCCGGGCGGTCCCTGCACGGCGAGGTACGAGTCGTCCAGCCGTTCGACCGCCCGGGTGATCGTGCCGACGAGGTCGTCGACGTCGACGGGCGGCAGCGCGTCCCCGTCGAGGAGTCGCGGCGGCGTACGACGCAGGAGGTCGGTGGACGCGTCGCGGGGCAGCCTCCCCGTGCCGCACCACGACTCGAGCGCGCCTCGCGCGACCGCCTCGGCGGCGGCCCCGAGGGTCGCGGTGCTCGGCCCGGGAGACGGGGTGAGCGCCATCGGCAGCATCGGGTACGGGTCCGCGCCGGTCGGCAGCTGCTCGCGCACGAGCAGGACGTCGCGATCGCCGCCGGGGGTGCTCCGGCGGCCTGCCTCGAGGATCAGCGCCCCCGTGCACCACCCCCGCACCCCGTCCTCGGACGTCCGTGCGCACGCCGGCAGCGGCCGGTCGTACAGCAGGAACGGCGCGACCCCGGCGCGCAGGTCCGTCCCCTCGGGCAGCCGCCCGACGAGCTCGACGCGCCGCGACCATGTCCGCCGCCCGTCCTCGACCTCCCACTCCCGCACGACCGCGGCCTCCTCGACGCGGAACGCGTTGCGCCGCCCCGTCCACTCCTCGACGGGCAGCGAGAGCCGCGCGAAGTGCTCGTGCCAGAACGGCTTCGCCTCGCGCCCGAAGTACCCGGCAGCCGCCCCGTACAGAGCGAGCGCCTGCGCCCGGTCGTCCCGCGCCCCCCGCTCTTCCCCCACGACGTCCCGGATCTCGGCCTCCAGCACCGCAGCGCCCGAGGGCACCCGCTCAGCCGCACTTCCGTCCCGAGCGGGAGCGGCACGCTCGGACGGAGCGGGGTCTAAGGAGGATGCGACCGCACGGAGATCCGACCCACCAGACACCGCCCACCGCAACCACTCGAGCAACCGCCACGTCGACACGCAGTCGTACCGGTTGTAGTCCCCGATCCCGCGCAGCAGCTCGTCCGCCTCGTCGTCGCGCCCGGCGTCACGCAGCGCGGTGTACTGCGCGTACGCGACGATCGAGGCCGCCCCGTCCTTGACGTCCCCGGTGCGCAGCTCGTCGCCCATGTAGAGCGGCTCGAGCTTCTTGATGGACCGCGACCTGTCGGAGATCCGCAGCGCCCGCCGCACGACGGCGTACAGGTCGACGAGGACGCCGTCGCGCAGCAGGTCGTCGACCTCGTCCTCGTAGACCCCGTGCCGGGCCGCGATGGACAGCAGGTGCGTCTTCTCGTAGGGCGCGTAGTGGTAGACGTGCAGGTCGGGGTGCTCCCGGCGCCGCGCGTTCACGTGGTCGACGAATGCGACGAGCGCGTCCCGCTCGGCGGCGAGGTCGTGCGCCCAGAGCGCGTGGAACGGCGGCTCGCCGTCGGACGCGTCCTGCTCCGGCGGTCGTTCGACCCACCCGAACAGGTAGTCGATGCCCCACGCGGTCCCGTCGGCGTCTGCCCACAACGGGTCGCCCTCGAAGTCGAAGAACAGGTCACCGGGACTCGGAGCGGGCAGCGCGTGGACGGGCGTCGCGTCGTCGATGCGCCACGAGAGCCGGTGCGTCCCGCTGGGGCCGGACCACGTGACGGTCCCGTCGACGGGACCGGTGCCGAGCTGGAGCGCGGCCTGGTCGCGCACGCGGCGGAACGCCGATCCGGACATGCCGCGAGGGGGGTCGGTCGCGGTGGCGAGCTCGTCGATCGTCGTGATCCCACCGGCGCGCAGCGCGGTGCGCTGGTTCTCGTAGACGCCGCCGACGAGCAGCACGTCGCGGCGCGCCTCGATCTGCTCGACGCACGCCTCGCACCGCCCGCACGAGCGGATGCCGGGGTGGTCCCACGGTGCGGGCGCGTCCCGCGCGACGTGCTGGTCGACGAGCGTGCGCAGGCGATCGCGCCGGTCCCGGTAGACGGGCAGGAGGTCGGCGAGGCGGTGCGTGGTGCGGGCACCGGTCCCGAGGACGAGGCTCACCTCGTCGGCCACCGGCACGCCCGCGCCGACGAGCTGGTCCGCGTACGCGGCGGCCTGCAGCAGCGCCGGGACCTTGGCGCGGCGCGCGAGCCTGGCCTCCACGACCGCATAGGCCGCCATCCCGTCGCCGCCCGCCGCAGCGTCCGCGTCGTCGGAGCGGACGAGGAAGTCGGCCCGCCCGTAGAAGGTGCCGTCGAACAGCACGCCCTGGTGCACGACGTCGGCCCCGCCCTCGAGCGCCGCGAGGGTCTGCGCGTGCGCGGTGACCAGCTCCTCCCGGCCGAGGTGGCGCGGCGCCTCGATCCGGGCCACGCCCTGGCCCGTCGTCCGGTCGTGGTGCCCGTACCGGCGCACGTACTGCGCGAGCACGACCTGCTCGTGCCGCTCCCCGAGCGACCCTGCCCGCTCGAGCATCGGGTCGGCGACGGGCTCGCGCGACGGTGCACGACCCAGCCTCGCGTCGAGGCCGGCCAGGAGGCGGTACTCGCACCCCGCGGCGACGACGAGGTCGGTCGCGGAGTGCACGACGACGCGGGCCCGGGCACCGGGCGCTCGGCCGGGCTCCCGTCCGGGCCCACGGCCGGTCTGGTCGTCCAGGAGGAACATGCTGCCGTTCTACCAGCGGCCACCCACGTCGAGCCCGTTCGCGTCCTCCGCGAGGGCGTCGTCCGCCTCGTCGCCGCCGACGTCCGCCGCGGACCTCGCACCGTAGACGACGACCGCGACGTCGTCCGACGCGGTGCGCCCCACCAGCTGGGTGACGAGCGCGTCGGCCACGTCCGGGACGGCGCGCGCGGCGACCACCTCGCGTGCGGTCGCGGCGAGGCGCCGCAGCCCGATCTGCAGCGACTCGCCGCGCCGTTCGACGAGCCCGTCCGTGTACAGCACGACGACGTCGGTCCCGGACAGCGCGGCCGTCGCCTCCGTGCGTCCTGCGGCCGTGCGCAGCGTCAACGGCGCGCCGCGACCCCCGTCGAGCCAGTACGGCTCGCCGTCGCGCACCACCAGCCCGGGCGGGTGCCCGGCCGAGGAGTAGGTCAGGGTGCCCGCGGCCTCGTCGACGACGGCGCAGAACACGGTCGCGTACTCGGCCCCGGGCAGCTCTGCCGCGAACCGGTCGAGCCCGGTCAGGACCGCCGCCGGCCCGTTGTGGTCGAGGAGCAGGACGCGCCCGGCGCTGCTCAGCTGGCCCATGAGGGACGCCGAGTGCAGGCCGTGGCCGACGCAGTCGCCCACGAGCAGGCCCCAGCGCGCGTCGCCCAGCGGCACGACGTCGTACCAGTCGCCGCCGACCGTGAAGCGGTCGTCCGCGGGGCGGTAGCGCGTGGTCCACCGGTGCGACGTCATCTCGGGCGGCAGCATCGCACGCTGCAGGGCGTCGCTCGCCGCCCGCATGTCGCGGGTCTCCCGTTCGCGGGAGACGGCGTCCGACACGGACGTCCCGATCGTGCCGGCGACGAGGCGCAGGAAGGCGAACAGGCCGGCGTCGACCGGGCGGTACGGGCCGCCCGCGAGGACGACCGCCCCGACAGGGCGCGACGCCCCCGGCCCCGGGAGCGCGGCGACGAGCGTCGAGCCGACCGTGCGCACCCCGCCACCCGCCAGGACGAGCCCGATGGCGGCGCGCACCTCGGAGTCCGCCTCGCGCTGCGGTACGGGGACCGTGCCGCGTGGCGAGTCGGTCGACGCGGCCAGGAACCCCGCGTCGTCGTGCACGAGCCACACCTGCGCCTGGACCACGTCGACGCTGCCGCGCAACGCGTCGACCGCCGTGGACGCGATCTCGCCGGGGGCCTCGGCGTGCTCCTGCAGCGCGCGGGAGAGCGCGCTGAGCAGCACGAGCCGACGACGGTCGACGACCTGGTCGGTCGTCTCGGTCGCGATGTCGAGCACTCCCCGCACCACGCCGTCCTCGTCGTGCAGCGGGCTGTAGGAGAACGTGAAGTAGGTCTCCTCGCGGAAGCCGGAGCGCTCCATGTAGAGGGGCTGGTCGACCGTCCAGGTCGGCGTGCCGGTCTCCTCGACCGCGGCGAAGAGCGGTCCGACGTCGTCCCAGATCTCCTGCCAGAGCTCGCGCGCGGGGCTGCCCATCGCGGCCGGGTGCTTCTCGGTCCCGAGCATCGTGCGGTAGCCGTCGTTGTAGATCATGACGAGCTCCGGTCCCCAGGCGATCATGACGGGGAACCGGGTGCTGAAGCAGAGCTCGACCGCCGTCCGCAGCGCCTGCGGCCATGCCTCGGGCGGGCCGAGCGGTGTCGCGGCCCAGTCGACCTGTGCGGCGACGGCACCGGTGCTCGTCGTCGCCGTCACGCGGGCGAACCAGTCGGAACTCACGGGGAAAGCGTAGGGCTCGCGCGGCCGTACCCGCACACGGGCTGTTGTTCCGGGCGGCGGGTCTGCACCATAGTGTTCCCGTCGACGCGCCCGCGGGCGCCCCGGAGGAGGTCTCATGACGTTGCGGTTCGTCCCCCCGCCGGGGTGGCGCACACCCGCAGGGTTCACCCCGACGGACGACTGGCACCCCGACCCCTCGTGGCCGGCCGCGCCGGCCGGCTGGGTCTTCTGGGTGGACGACGCCGTGCCACCCGCACCGATGCCGACACGCAGGTCGCTGCGGCAGGAGCACCCCGTCACCGCGACCACCGTGCCCGACGCCGCGGGCCGGGACCCGCACCCCGTCGTCGGCTCGACGATGGTGCTGCCCGCCCTCGTGGGTGCGCAGCGCACGTCCGGGACGGTCGCGGCGACCGCCCCCGCGCAGCAGGTCGGTCCGTTGTCCCTGCCGGGCGCGGACGACGACGCGCACGAGCCGGGACGGGCACGCCGCTGGATCGTCCCGGCGGCGTCCGGCCTCGCGGGCGTCGCGACCGGGCTCCTCGTCGGTATCGGGCTCACCCTGACCGCTCAGGGCGACGCCCAGGAGGCGACGGCCGACGCCGAACGTGTCCAGGAGGAGGTCGCCGCGGAGCGGGAGCAGCTCGAGTCGGAACGCGCCGACCTCGAGGCGCAGCAGGACGACCTGGACGCGGCGAACGGCGAGCTCGAGGCCCGCGAGCAGTCGGTGGAGCAGGCCGAGAACGAGGCGCAGACCCGGTCCGACGACCTCGACGAGCGCGCGGCGCAGCAGCAGCGGGACCAGGACCTCTGGAACCAGCAGCGGGACGAGCGGGAGAGGAACGCCGAGGACGGCGGGCAGGACGGCCAGGGCGGCGGGCAGGAGGGCCAGGGCGGCGGGCAGGACGACGGCGCGTGGTGGGACTGGAACGGCTGAGCGTGGCCGGGCCCGGTGCCCGCTCGGCTACTTCTCCGGCCCGGGGTGCTCGGCGAGCAGCGCGAACCCGCTGAGGAACTGCGGCCAGGCTGCGAAGCGTGCGCGCACCCGCTCGGAGCCGGGTGCCCAGCCGCCGTGCTCGAGCCGCAGCGCGCTCCCGCCGCCGTGCTCCCACAGCTCCAGTCGTACCAACGACGCACGGCCGAGCGGCTGCCCGAGCGTGAACGTGTGCGCGAGCCGCACCGCGGGCTCCCACACCGTGACCCGGCCCCACTCGTGCTCGACCGCGCCGTGCGACGCGACGATCCGACCGCCCGGGCCGGGCTCGACGGTGAGCCCGCCGAACGACTCCGGGTCGATCGTGACCTGCCGCGGCCACCATTCCCCGATGCGCTGCGCGTAGGTCTGGAAGGCGACCGAGATCGGGCACGCGAGGCGCAGCTCGTGGACGATCGGGGCGAGGGACATCGGTCCTCCCGAGCAGGTCCCGGACGCACGGTGACGCTCCATTGAACGCCGCGGCACGGCGTCGTGCCACCGCTGGGAACGTTCGCCGCGCGGACACGTCCGGGCCATCCGCGCGACACCACCGGCTGGTCGACTGCCGGTGCGGCACGTGCCGCACCGACACGACTCGAGGAGAACACCGCGATGCGACGACCTGCACGGCGTCTCATGACCTCCACCGCCCTCGTCGGGACGCTCGTCCTGGGCGCCGGGATGAGCTACGCCGCGACGACGGCCGACCTGACCGAGCACGGCGCCGCCCAGCGCGAGCCCGGCGGCGACCGGACCAAGGAGCTCAGGGCCGAGCTGACGCGCGGCACGGCGAAGAACGTCATCCTGCTGATCGGCGACGGCATGGGCGACTCCGAGATCACCGTCGCGCGCAACTACGCGTACGGCGCCGCGGGCGAGCTGCCGGGCATCGACGCCCTGCCCGTCACCGGGCAGTACACCACCTACGCGCTCGACCCGAGCAACGGCGAGCCCGACTACGTGACGGACTCCGCGGCGTCGGGCACGGGCTGGGCCACCGGCACCAAGACCTACAACGGGGCGATCTCCGTGGACCTCGACGGCGGGACCGAGCGCTCGCTGCTCGAGATCGCCAAGGCGAACGGCCTGCGCACCGGCAACGTCTCGACGTCGGAGCTCCAGGACGCGACCCCGGCGGTGCAGGTCGCGCACGTGACCGGCCGCAAGTGCTACGGGCCGGCCGCCACCCTGACGTCGTGCCCGACCGACGCGCTCGAGAACGGCGGGCTGGGCTCCATCACCGAGCAGCTGCTCGACGCGCGCCCCGACGTGACGCTCGGTGGCGGCGCGACGACCTTCGCCGAGACCCCGGCGGTCGGCCCGTGGGCCGGCAAGACGCTGCTCGAGCAGGCGGAGCAGCGCGGCTACCAGGTCGTGCGCACCGCCGACGAGCTCGCCGCCGCGACGGACGCGAACCAGGAGCAGCCGCTCCTCGGCCTCTTCGCCGACGGCAACATGCCGGTGCGCTGGGTCGGCCCGCTCGCGACGCAGGACGGCGGCGCCGAGCCTGCCGTGGAGTGCACCGAGAACCCGGACCGTCCCACCTCGCAGCCGTCGCTGCGCGACATGACGAGCACGGCAATCGACCTGCTCGACGACCCGCGCTCGAAGGAGGGCTTCTTCCTCCAGGTCGAGGGTGCCAGCATCGACAAGCAGGACCACGCCGCCAACCCCTGCGGCCAGATCGGCGAGACCGTCGACCTGGACGAGGCCACGCAGGTCGCCCTCGACTACGCGAAGGAGCACGGCGACACGCTCGTCATCGTGACGGCGGACCACGCGCACTCGAGCCAGATCGTCTCGGCGGGCTCGACCACGCCGGGCCTCACGCGCACGCTCCTGACGGCCGACGACCAGCCGATGACCGTCGCGTACGGCACGGCCGAGGAGGGCGCGTCGCAGCAGCACACCGGATCGCAGCTGCGCATCGCGGCCTACGGCCCGGGTGCGGCGAACGTCGCCGGCCTCACCGACCAGACGGACACGTTCTTCACGATCCGCGACACGCTGCGCCTCGACCCCGACGCGCCGTCGCCCGCGGCCCCGCAGATCCGCAACGTCAACGTCATGGACGGCGCCGAGCTGCGCCGGAACGTGACCGTCAAGGTCACGACCGACGTCACGCCGAAGTACACGTACATCGAGCTGAACCAGGACGGTCGCTGGATCACCGACAACACCAAGGCCCCCGGCAGCACCCAGGCCGGCAAGAAGCCGACGCTGAAGCTCGACACGCGGGACTACCCGGACGGCAGGTACCAGCTCAAGATCGACACGGTCGCGATCGACGGCCAGACGACCGAGAAGCTGATCGACATCACGATCAAGAACACCCGCTGACCACCACCCACAGAACCCCACCACGCGCCGTCGAACATGATCTGAGGGTCGTTATCCGCCGGATAACGACCCTCGGGTCGTTCTCGGCCCGGATTCTTCACCAACGTCTCACCTGTTCCGGTCGCGGGGGGCGCGTGAGGGGCTCACCGTGGAGGGGTGACTTCCACGACCATCGACGGCGCCACCGAGACGCCGATCTTCGACGCCCTCCTGATCGAGCACGAGCAGTCGCTCCCGCTGATCCACCTCAGCCACGCGCTGCGCGGACCGACCCGACCCGGTGGTCGCGGCGCGAACGACCGGGCGCTGGGGCTCGAGCCGAGGATCGTGCCGTCGACCGAGGTCCCCGTCCTGCCGAGGCGCCGCGCGCACTGATCCTGCGGCTCACAGGACGTGCGCGAGGAAGCCCTTCGTGCGCTCGTGCTGCGGGTTCCCGAGCACCTGCTCGGGGGTCCCCCGCTCGACGATGACGCCCTCGTCCATGAACACGACCGTGTCGGCGACCTCGCGCGCGAACCCGATCTCGTGGGTCACGACCATCATGGTCATGCCGGACCGTGCCAGGTCGCGCATGACCGCCAGGACCTCGCCCACGAGCTCCGGGTCGAGCGCCGACGTCGGCTCGTCGAACAGCATGAGCTCCGGATCCATGGCCAGCGCCCGCGCGATCGCCACGCGCTGCTGCTGACCGCCCGAGAGCTGGGCCGGGTAGTGGCCGGCGCGGTCCGAGAGGCCGACGCGCTCGAGCAGCTCCGTCGCCCGGGCGCGCGCCGCGGACCTGCGCAGGCCGCGCACCTGGACCGGCGCCTCCATGACGTTCTCGAGCGCCGTCATGTGCGGGAACAGGTTGAACCGCTGGAACACCATGCCGATGCGGGCCCGCTGACGCGCGACCACCTTGGGGTGCAGCCGGTTCAGCCGCGTCCGCCCGTTCCTGGTGACCTCGCGGTAGCCCATGAGCTCGCCGTCGACGTGGACGCGCCCGCCGGTGATCTCCTCGAGCTCGTTCACGCAGCGCAGCAGGGTCGACTTGCCCGAGCCCGACGGGCCGAGCACCACGCACACCGAGCCGCGCGGCACCTCGAGGTCGACACCCCGCAGGACGTGCAGGTCGCCGAACATCTTGTGCAGGCCGTCGACCTGCACCATGGGGGTCGCGTCGGTCGTCGGGCCCGACGGCGCGTCGGTCGTCGCGCTCACGGGGTCACCTCCAGGAAGGGGTCGTCCTTGGTGGTCCGGGACGCGGCGATGAGGGCCTGCTTGCTCGGCTTACCCCGTCCCCCGCGCCGACCGCCGGGACCTCCGCCGCGGCGTCGGGCCGGTGTGCTGTCACCGAACCCGCGGCCGTAGTAGCGCTCGATGTAGTACTGGCCGACCATGAGGACGCTCGTGATGAGCAGGTACCAGATGGCCGCCACCATGAGCAGCGGGATCGGCAGGAACGTGCGGTTGCCGATCGCGTTCGTCGCGAACGTGAGGTCGAGGGTGAACGGCACCGCGAGCACGAGCGACGTCGTCTTGAGCATGGAGATCGTCTCGTTCCCCGTGGGCGGGACGATGACGCGCATCGCCTGCGGCAGGACGACCCGGGTGAGGATCTTGCCGTCCTTCATGCCGAGCGCGCGCGCCGCCTCGGCCTGCCCCCGGTCGACCGAGCCGAGCCCGGCACGCACGATCTCCGCGAGGTAGGCGGCCTCGTTGAGAGCCAGCCCCAGCATGGCGGCCCAGAACGCCGTGATGACGTCCTGGGTGCGGAACGTGAAGAACTCCGGGCCGAACGGGACGCCGAGGCTGAGCCGGGGGTAGAGCACGCCGAGCAGACCCCAGAACACGAGCTGCGTGTAGATGGGCGTCCCGCGGAAGAACCAGATGTAGAACCAGCTCACGGCCGTCATCACCGGGTTGTCCGAGCGGCGCATGACCGCGAGCAGCACGGCGAGGACGATCGCGATCACCATCGAGCCGAACGTCAGGACGAGCGTCCACCCGACGCCCCGGACGACGTTGACGTCACGCAGGTACAGCCAGACGACGTCCCAGCGGAACTTCTCGTTCGTCACGAGCCCGTTGACGGCCATCGCCGCGAGGACGAGCAGCACCGCCGCGGAGATCCAGCGGCCGGGGCGCGGGACGGGCCGGGCGTGGATGCGGTCGGGGACGGGGTCGCCCGACGCGTCGTCGGGCGAGCGGTCGACGGCGGTCGGTCCGGGCTGAGCCATGGGTCCACCTCGGTTCTGGGCTCGGGTCGCCGAGCGGCAGGTGCGGACGCTCCGGCGCGCCCGCTGACGACAAGTGTGCAGCCGCGGGCGCGGTCGCGCCCGCGGCTGTACGGGTCAGGAGACCGACGGGTTGACCTCGGCGGTGTCCAGCGCGGCGTCGGCGCTGCCCCAGCCCCCGAGGACCTCGGCGAGCGTGCCGTCGTCCATCATCGACTGCAGCGCGGCCTGGATGGCGTCCGCGAGCTCGGTGTCCTCCTTCGCGACGACGATCCCCTGCGGTGCGCTGTCGAACACGTCGCCGAGCTGCTCGATCTGCCCGCCGGTCTGCTCGATCGCGTAGCCCGCGACCGGCGAGTCGGCGTACATGACCTGGGCCTTGCCGCCGACGAGGTTCGTCGTGGCGTCGGCCTGCGAGTCGTACTGCAGGATGTCGACCGGGTCCTCGCCCGCCGCCTCGCACTCGTCGCTCTGCACGGCGATGTCCTCGTCCTGGATCGTCCCCGTCTGGACGGCCACGGTGACGCCGCACATGCTCTCGGGGTCGATGTCGTCCGGGTTGCCGGACGCGACCGCGTACGCCGAGCCGGCGTTGAGGAACGAGATCATGTTCGACTGCTCCATGCGCTCCTCCGTGATGGTGAAGGAGGAGATCCCGGCGTCGAACTTGGTGCCGAGCGCCGGGATGATCGCCGGGAAGTCGGCGGACTGGATCTCGACCTCGAGCCCGAGGGTCGCGCCCACGGCCTTGATGGTGTCGATGTCGAAGCCGACCGGGGTCTGGCCGTCGTCGCCGATGAACTCCGCGGGCGCGTACTCGGTGTTGGAGCCGACCGTGAGCACACCGGCGGACGCCACGTCCTCGGGCAGCAGGGCCGCCGCTGCGTCGTCGACCTCGATCGACGACGGGTCGAAGTTCGGCGCGGCCGACTCGGTGTCGGAGCCGCCGTCGCTGCTGCCGTCGGTCCCGGTCTGGGACGCGTCGGTGCAGGCCGTGAGGAGGAGGGCGCTCGCGGCGGTCAGCACGACGAGGCCGGACAGGGGGGTGTTGCGCAGGGTGGTACGCACGGGGTTCTCCGATCGGGAAGTGGGCCAGGCAGGGGCAGCGTATGCACCGATCGTCACCGTCGTGTTACGTCGCCCCCTGGACGGGAATTACGGGGGACGTACGGGGAACGGAGGACCCGGCGGTGCGCGGCACCGCCATGAGTGTGCGGGAGCGTCGCCCCGCACACCAAACCGGAGGCCGTACCGGGGTCAGGTGTCGTGCTCGAGCGGCGCGTCGTCCTCGCGGAGGTCGTCCTCGCCGCCCGGCGGGAAGTCGGTCCGCTCGGGGTGCGCGCGCACCGCGAGGACGCTGAGGATCAGCCCGCCCCACACGACGACCATCGCGAGGAGCATCAGGAAGACCGCGGACGCGCTCATCGGGCCACCTCCGGCGACTCGGTGCGGGCGGTCGTCGCGCCCGGCGGGTAGGGGGGCCACGGCGTGAAGGTGTCCGGGCTGCGGCGCCAACGCAGCACGGTCAGGACGATCGCACCGACGACCAGCACGACCACCGTGCCCCAACCGACCAGGTCGGTGTACCCGCTCGGGTACTCCCCGTAGCCGTCCGTGATCAGCGTGACGATCCGCGAGATCAGCATGTAGCCCAGGACGATCGGCGCGAGGACGGCGAGGAACACCTGCCACCACGCGCCGACGCGGAACGTCGAGACCGCGTTCAGGTGGTACTGGAGCTCACGCCCGCGGCGCAGCACCCACAGCACGAGCACGCACGTGAGGACGGCGGACGCGACGACCCCGATGTTGTTGACCCACTGGTCGGCGGTGTCGAGCGCGTTGAGCCCGTCCGCCGTGGAGAACAGCAGCACGGAGACGATCGCGGTCACGAGGCCGACGCGCAGCGCGGCCTGCCGTGGCGACCAGCCGAACTTCTCCTGGAAGCCGGCAGAGATCACCTGCGTGATCGACAGCAGCGACGTGAAGCCGGCCATCGCGAGGGACCCGAAGAACAGGGCGCCGAAGAACACGCCGCCCGGCATCTCCGAGATGATCGCCGGGAACGTGATGAACGTCAGCGTGGGCCCGGAGATGTTCTCGAGCTCGCCGATCTGCACCCCCTCCTGGTGGGCGAGGAACCCGAGGGTCGAGAACACCCCGATGCCCGCGAGGATCTCGAACGACGAGTTCGCGAACGCGACGACGAGGCCCGGGCTGGTGAGGTTCGCGCGACGCTTGCGGTACGACGCGTACGTGATCATGATCCCGAACGCGATCGACAGGGAGAAGAAGATCTGGCTGTACGCCGCGATCCAGACGTTCGCGTCGCCGAGCGCCTCCCAGTTCGGGGTGAACAGCGCGTTCAGCCCGTCCGTCGCGCCCTGCAGGAACAGCGAGCGGACCACGAGCACGAGGAACGCGATGACGAGCAGCGGCAGGAACACCATGTTCGCGCGCTGCACGCCCTTGGCGACGCCGCCCGCGAGCACGACGATCGTCAGGACCCAGACGATCGCGAGCGGGATCAGCACGCCGGGGACGAAGTCGAGCGAGATGCCGGGCTCGGAGACCTGGAGGTAGTCGCCGGTGAAGAACGCGGCCGGGTCGTCGCCCCAGCCCAGGTCGAACGAGAACACGAAGAAGCTCAGCGACCACGCGATCACCGCGGCGTAGTACACCGCGATGACGAAGCAGATCATCACCTGGAACCAGCCGAGCGTCTCCAGCCACGTGCGCAGGCGGCGGAACGCCGTCGGAGCCGACCCGCGGAAACGGTGCCCGATCGCGTAGTCGAGGAACAGGATCGGGATGCCCGCGGTCAGCAGCGCCACGAGGTACGGGATGAGGAACGCTCCCCCGCCGTTCTCGTACGCCACGCCGGGGAACCGCCAGATGTTGCCCAGGCCGACGGCCGAGCCGATGGCCGCGATGATGAACCCGACCTGACCGGTCCACTCCTCGCGGGGCTTCTCCGGGGCGGCAGCACCGCCCGTCGTGCCTGTCGTCTCTGCCACGCGTGCCTCCGGATCCAGCGGGGACCCCACCGCACGCCTGTCGGGGCGCCACGGCACCGGGGCCTTCGTCCGGATCAGACGCTACTGACGAGCGGGGCCGTGCGCGAGCCGGGGCCTCAGAGCGACAGCAGCCGCTCGACGAACCCGCCCCGGAACCGGCCCGCCGGGTCGTACCTCTCCGCGAGCGCCCGGAAGTCGTCGAACCGCGGGTAGCGCGCGGCGACCGCACGCAGCGCGGCACGGTCGGTGACCGCGTGGGACAGCTTGCCCCAGTGCGGGCGCGCGCCCAGCGGGGCGAGAGCGGACTCGAGGTGGGGCAGGAGCTGCCCGACGTCGTCGGGCAGGGGGCTCCACGTGAAGTGCAGGGCGACCGTGGGGCCGTCGAACGGGCTCAGCCACAGGGGTTCGCGGTCGGTCGCGACCGTGCGGATCTCGCTGACCTGCAGCAACGGGCCGATGCGCGGCCCGAGCGGGCGCAGCGCCTCGATCGCGTCGAGCACGTTCGCACGCGGGACGAGGTACTCGGTCTGCAGCTCCGCACCGTTGCTCGGCGTGAACTCGAGCCGGAAGTGCGCGAGACGCTCGTTCCACGGTCCCGCCTCGCCGAGCTGGGGCGTGCAGTGGGCGGGGTCGACACCGTCGAGCATGTGCAGCGGCGTGCTGGCGAGCCGCGCGCCGAAGAAGTCCGCGGGCGGTGCCTCGCCGGCCGCGCCCGGGGCGAGCCGCGACTTGCGCCAGACCTGCTGCGCGCCGTCGGGCCCCCAGTCCGTGAAAAGGCTGACCGAGTACGCGGAGCCGGTGATCTCGTCGAGGTGTGCCGTGATCGCGTCCCACGAGAGGCCGACGTGCAGGTCCTGGCGGACGTCGAACGTCGGGACGGTCTCGAGCTCGAGGCGCGTCACGACCCCGAGCGCGCCGAGCGCGACGACCGCGCCGGGGAAGTCGGGGTCGCCCCGCCGCAGCGCGCGGACCTCGCCGTCGCCGGTCACGAGCTCGAGCCCGACGACGGCGCTCGCGAGCGACCCGACGTCGTCCCCCGAGCCGTGCGTGGCGGTCGCGACGGAACCGGCGACGGAGATGTGCGGGAGCGACGCGAGGTTCGCGAGCGCCCGGCCGGCGGCCTGCACGGAGCGGGTGACGTCGCCGTACCGCCGCCCCGCGGCGATGGACACGACGCCGGTCGCGGCGTCGACCTCGACGGGCGGACGGCCGTCGTCGAAGGCGTCGAGCGACACGTGCGTGCCGGTGGTGTCCGCGACGTCGCCGAAGGAGTGCCGAGAGCCGAGCCCCTTGACCCGTCCGCCCCGGGCGGCGAGCGCCTGCAGCTCGCCGGGCGTCCGCGGGTGCACGACGTCGGACGACGAGTACGTCAGGTTGCGCGCCCAGTTCACGGTCGCAGCATCAGGTCGCATGGTCACGCCACCACCCTGCCACCACCCCACCGAGCCGGCGACGTGTCGCTCCCGGTCAGCGACCCAGCGGGGTCATGTCCTCGTAGCGGTCCCCGGTCACGGCGCTCGTGGGGATCGCGGCCGCGAGCGCCGCGAGATCCTCGGCGTCCAGCCCGACGCCGGCCGCGGCCGTGTTCTCCTCGACGCGGGCCACGCGCTTCGTCCCGGGGATCGGGACGACGTCGTCGCCCTGCGCCAGGATCCAGGCGAGCGCGAGCTGGCCCGCGGTCACGCCCTTGGACGCCGCGAGCGCGCGCACCTGGTCGACGAGCGCCAGGTTCGCCTCGAGGGCTGCCCCGACGAACCGAGGGTTGCTGCGCCGGAAGTCGTCGGGCGCGAGACCCTCCGCGGAGCGGATGGTCCCCGTGAGGAACCCGCGCCCGAGGGGCGAGTACGGGACCAGGCCGATACCCAGCTCGCGCAGGGCCGGCAGGATGTCGGCCTCGACGTCACGCGTCCACAGCGAGTACTCGGTCTGCAGCGCGGTGATCGGGTGCACGGCGTGCGCGCGCCGGACCGTGTCCGCGCTCGCCTCCGAGAGCCCGAGGTGGCGGACCTTGCCCGCCTGGACGAGCTCGGCCATCGCGCCGACGGTCTCCTCGATCGGCACGGCCGGGTCGACCCGGTGCTGGTAGAGGAGGTCGACGTGGTCGAGGCCCAGGCGCCGCAGGCTCCCGTCGAGCGCGCGTCGCACGTTCGCGGGGCTCGAGTCGAGGCCTCGTGAACCGTCGGGGGCGAACCGGAAGCCGAACTTGGTCGCGACGACCACCCGGTCGCGGTCGACCCCGGACGTGCGCAGCGCCCGGCCCACGAGCTCCTCGTTGGTGTGCGGGCCGTAGACCTCGGCGGTGTCGAGCAGGGTGACGCCGAGGTCGAGCGCGCGGTGGATCGTCGCGACGGACTCGTCGTCCGTGGGAGCGCCGTCGCCGCTCGACGTGCCGTAGTACGCGGACATGCCCATGCAGCCGAGCCCGACCGCACCGACGTCCAGCGCGGTGCCGTTCGCGGAGCTGCCGAGCGTGCGGGTGGGGAGCGTGGTGTCTGTCGCCATGGGTCCTACTCTCCGACCTCGAGCGCACTCGAGGTCAAGCGGGGATCACGGCTCGACGCAGCTCGCGGCCCGGCCCTCGTAGACGTCGATCTTGCGCTCGATCGCGACGAGGTGCGCGCGCACCGACTCCATCTCGACGAGCACGCGCTCGTGGTGCGCCCGCAGCAGCTCGAGGCGCTGCGCCTCGTTCCCGTCGCCCGCGCGCACGAGGTCCGCGTACGCGCGCACCTCGCGGACCGGCATCCCGGTCGCGCGCAGCCGGTTCACGAGCGCGATCCACCCGAGGTCACCCTCGGTGTAGCGGCGGTGGCCCGACGGCGCGCGGTCCACCGGGTCCAGCATCAGCCCGTCGCGCTCGTAGTAGCGCAGCGTGTGGACGCTCAGGCCCGACGCCGCGGCAGCCTCCGCGATGGTCAGGCCCGGGTGGGTGGCGACGGTGGTCATGGGACCCAGTGTGCGCCGTCGGGCACGCGGAGGGCGAGACCCCAGTGGGCCGCGACCTCCGCGGCCTGCGCGGCGAGCGCCCGCAGCTCGGGTGCGGACGGGTCCCGGCGCCACTGGGTCTCGACCGCCACGTCGCGGGGACCTGTGACCCAGCGCCACCGCGCGGCGGCCCGGCCGTCGACCGCGATCGCGTGGATGAACGAGCCGAGGCGATCGCTCAGGTCGACCCCGGGCTCCACCGCCACACCGCGGCTCTCGCCGTAGGACATCAGCAGCTCGTCGTAGCACTGCAGAAGATCGACGGCGGGGCGGTCGGGGTCCGCCGTGCCGGGCGTGCCGGGCGTGAGGTGGGGCTCGAGCACCCGCTCCCCCGCGTCCGCGAGCCGCCACAGCACGAGCCCGTCGAGCGCACCCGTGCCGGGGACGGCGACGACCTGCTCGCCCAGCAGGTCGAGCGCGTGCCGCACGTCCGTGAGGGTGAACCCGGACCACTGCGCCACGTCCTTCACCGTCGCGTACGCGCGGCCCGCGAGGTAGCGGCGCACGAGCTCGACGAGCGCCGCGTCCCGGTCGAACGACCCGCCGAGCGGCCCGTAGCCGGCGGGCACGCGGTCGTCGAACGCGGCGTACGTCTGCTGCTTGCCCCTGGCCGGGCCGCTGACGAGGAGGCGGTCGAGCTCCGCGCGCATGAGCAGGTACCCGAGGGCGAGCCCGGTGAGCGGCCGCCCGTGCGCGGCCAGGACGTCTGCGAGCTCGCGCCGGGCCCGCGGCCCGCCCCGGACGGCGTCGAGCACGATCTCGGTCTCGCGCACGTGCCCCTCGGTGCCCTGCTGCCGGTACATCGTGCCGTTGGTCCGGTGCACGCGGGGCGCGCTGAGCTCGAGGAGCCAGCGCGCGTCGTCCGGCCGGACGAGGTGCCACGTGGGTCGCAGGACGTGCGTGCGCAGCACGGCACCGTCGTCGCACGCGGCGCGCGCGCCCGCTGCCCCCGGGCGCGCGCCCGGGTCGAGCCGGCGGGTCAGGCCCCAGAGCGCCGGCTGGAGCTCCTGGCCCTGCACCGCGACCAGGTGCCCGACGGCGCCCGGCACGTCCCCGAGCGCCGGTGCCCGCAGGTGGTGGGCGGCCAGCCGGGCCGCGAGCACGTGGGATCCGTCGACGGCGGGGGTGCCCGGCTCAGGTCGGCGCTGCGGCGGTCTCACCACCGGCTCACGACCGGCTCACGACGCGACGAGATCGTCGACGACGAAGTCGCTGCCCGTCACACCGACCCGCACCCCGCCCTCGGCCACTGCCACGGAGTCGAGCGCGACGCCGTCGGGCAGGTCGAGCGTGACCTGCAGGTCGGTCAGAGCGTCCGCGATGCCGGCCGGGAGGTCCTCCACGGAGACGACGCCCAGGCCGGTCCGGACGGCCTCGACGTCGACCGCGAGAGCGTCTGGCCCGGCCACGCGCGGGGTGACGTCGATGGTGACCTCGGCACCGAGGATCTCGGTGCCGAGCGCGAGCACGTCACCGTCCGCCGTGACCGTCAGGTCCATGCCGGACTGCTCGCGGACCGCCTCCTGGAGCGACGACTCCGCGATGACGCCGGACGCCGTGCCCGACGCGACGGTGTGCGGCTCGGACGTGCTGACGCCGCGGGCGTCGACCTGCAGGTCGGACACGGTGTACCCGGCGAACGACGCGGTGTCGGCGGAGCCCGTCACGTGGTCGAGGTCCCCCCGGACGACCTGCGTGAGGAACGGGAAGCCGGTGATGTCGACCTGTGCGCCGGAGACGTCGTCGGCCTCCTGCTCGAACGTCGACACCGCGTTCCGCTCGACGACGCCCACCACGACACGGTCCGCGACCACGGCACCGCCCACGATCACGACGACGACCACGAGCCAACCCACCAGGCGCTTCATGCGCCCACCCTAGGGCCGCCCGCGATCGTCCGCGGCGTAGATTGCGCCGCATGACCTCTCCGCAGCGACCGTTCCGCATCGGCGTCCAGATCCAGCCGCAGCACGCCGACTACGCCCAGATCCGCGACGCCGTGCTGCGCGCGGAGGACCTCGGCGTCGACGTGATCTTCAACTGGGACCACTTCTTCCCGTTGACCGGCGATCCGGCCGGCAAGCACTTCGAGTGCTGGACCATGCTCGCGGCGTGGGCGGAGCAGACGAGCCGCGTCGAGATCGGCGCCCTCGTCACCTGCAACGGCTACCGCAACCCCGACCTGCTCGCCGACATGGCGCACACGGTCGACCACATCTCCGGCGGACGCCTGATCCTCGGGATCGGTGCGGGCTGGTTCGAGCGCGACTACACCGAGTACGGCTACGAGTTCGGCACCGCCGGCTCGCGCATCGCCGACCTGGCGGACGCCATGCCCCGCATCCGGGCCCGCTGGGCCTCGAAGAGCCCGGCTCCGTCGCGGGAGATCCCCGTCATGATCGGCGGGGGCGGCGAGAAGAAGACCCTGCGGATCGTCGCCGAGCACGCGGACGTGTGGCACTCGTTCGGCGGCGCGGAGACCCTGGCCCGCAAGAGCGCGATCCTCGACGAGCACGGTACGGCCGTCGGGCGGGACACCGGCCGGCTGGTCGAGCGGTCCGTCGCCGTGTCCCGCCCGCCGCACGAGGTCGCCGAGCAGCTCGTCGCGGCCGGGGCCACGCTGTTCACGACCGACACCGACGGACCGGACTACGACCTGAGCCTGACGGCGGAGTGGGTGGCCTGGCGCGACGCACAGGTCTGAGTCCCCTCGGGAACACACGGACCCGGTGCACGGTTGCCGCACACATGCCCTCCACGCCACCCGCGTCGGCGACGTCTGACGCACCCGCCGCGCCCCGCGCGGCGACCGCACGCGCGCTCGGGCGCGAAGGCCGCATCCCGGCCGGTCTCGTGCTCCTGCTGTCCGCGCTCACCGCCGTCGGGCCGCTGACGATCGACCTGTACCTGTCGGCCTTCCCCCAGATCGTCGACGAGCTCGGCACCACCGAGTCGCGCGTGCAGCTCACCCTCACCGCGACGCTCGCGGGCCTCGCGCTGGGCCAGCTCCTCGTCGGGTCCGTCTCGGACGCGATCGGCCGCCGCGCGCCGCTGCTGGTCTCGCTCGCGGTGTATGTCGCGGCGTCCGTCGGGATCGTCCTCGCCGGCTCCGTCGGCGTGCTCGCGACGCTGCGGTTCGTCCAGGGGCTGTCCGCCGCCGCCGGCATGGTGCTCTCGATGGCGATCGTGCGCGACCTGTTCGACGGGTTCCGCGTCGGCAAGGTCATCGCGCGGCTCATGCTCGTCGTCGGGGTGGCGCCCATCCTCGCGCCCACCATCGGCGCACAGTTCCTGCACCTGTGGACGTGGCGGTCGATGTTCGTCGCGCTCGCGGTCGTCGGGGCGGTGCTGTTCGTCGTCGTGCTGCTGCGGCTGCGCGAGTCCCTCCCGAGCGACCGCCGGCGGACCGGCGGCACGTCCGCGGCGCTGCGCTCGTACGGCTCCCTGCTCACCGATCGCTCCTTCGTCGGGCTCGCGCTCATCGCCGGGTTCTACATGGCCGCGATGTTCACCTACATCTCCGCGTCGACCTTCGTGTTCCAGGAGACGTTCGGCATGTCCGCCCAGCAGTACGCGATCGTGTTCGGCGCGGGAGCGGTGTCCGTGACGGCAGGTTCGCAGATCAACGGCGCGCTCGTCGGGCGCGTCGCGCCCGAGCGGATCCTGCAGGGAGCCGTCGCCGCGGGATTCGTCCTGTCCGGCGCGCTGCTCGTCGCGGCGGCCGCCGGTGGCGGGCTCGTCGTCCTGATCCCGCTGATCGTGCTCACGCTCGGCACCGCAGGGTTCGTCATGCCCGCGGTCCCCGCGATCGCGCTCGACCGCAACGCGCACCGCGCGGGCAGCGCCGCCGCTCTCATCGGGGCCGCGCAGTTCGGCGTCGGCGCGGTCATCGCCCCGGTCACGGGTCTGCTCGGCGGGTCCCCTGCGGTCACGATGGCGGCCGTGATGTTCGGCGTGATCACCGTCGCCGGGGTGGTCCTGCTCGGCGTGCGACGTTCGCTGGCCGACCCCTCGCCGGCGGTGGCCTCGTCCGTCCCGCCCTCGTCGGTCACCGCACCCGAGCCCGACGCCGCACGGCGCCGCGGTCCGTCGAGCGCCCCGCCGCCCGCCGCCGTCGTGGCGGAGTGCGACGCCTGACGACGACGCGCCCCGGCGTCAGGAGTCGATCTCGCCACGCGCGACCGGGTCCGCCTGCCACTGGGCCGCGAGGAACGTGACGAACGCCGTCCCGAGCACGAGCCCCCACGTGAGCGCCAGCGGGAGCCACGGGTGGAACGTCGCGGCCCAGACGCCGACCCAGATCGCCAGCAGCCAGTTCGCAGCGCCCCACAGGACGTTGACCGGGGCGGACGCCACGGGGGCCCACGGGACCGTGTGCCGTCGCCCGGTGCCGCCCTTGACGACGTGCAGCAGGCCGTTCATCGCGAGCGCGCCCGCGAGCGCGCAGAGCAGGTAGCCGACGAGTGTCATCCCTCCATCGTGGCACCGGGGCGCCGGCGTCGGGCGTGACATCTCTCATCCGGGTCGCGAAGGGCTCGAGAACGACACCTGAGCCGTGGTCGGCGAGGATGAGGAGGTGGGAAGCGACACCGAGAGCTCGGGGTATCCGGGGGCGGTGCACGACGCCGCGACGCTCGCCGCGCTCGACGCGCACCTGGTCGGGTGCCGGGCCTGTCCTCGGCTCGTCGCGTGGCGTGAGCATGTCGGGGACGTCAAGCGTGCGTCGTTCGCGGACGACGAGTACTGGGCGCGGCCCGTGCCGGGGTTCGGGGACGAGCGGGCGGGGATCGTCGTCGTCGGGCTCGCGCCTGCCGCGCACGGGGCGAACCGGACCGGCCGGATGTTCACCGGCGACCGCTCCGGCGACTTCCTGTTCGCGGCGATGCACCGCACCGGTCTGGCGAACCAGGCCGCGTCCGTGCGGGCCGACGACGGCCTGGAGCTGACCGGGATCCGCGTCACCGCACCCGTGCGCTGCGCCCCGCCGGACAACAAGCCGCTGCCGGAGGAACGGCGCCGCTGCGGACCGTACCTCGCGCGCGAGCTCGAGCTGCTGGACGAGACGGTGCGTGTCGCCGTCGTGCTCGGCGGGTTCGGGTGGCAGGCGCTGCTGACCACGCTCGGCGAGCAGGGGTGGGACGTGCCCCGCCCCCGCCCGAGGTTCGCCCACGGCGCAGAGGTCACCCTGCGGCGTCGGGCAGCCGCCACGGGCGCCGCCACGCAGGCGCTGACCGTCCTGGGCTGCTTCCACGTCAGCCAGCAGAACACGTTCACGGGTCGCCTCACGCCGGACATGCTCGACGCCGTCCTCTTCCGCGCCCGCACCCTGCAGGAACGAGCCGAGCACCCGGACTAGCGAGCCCGTTCGGTCGAGCGCTCCTCGTTCCGCGGCCGCGCCACGACCCACTCGATGACGCCTCGGCGCGAACGCTCGTGCTGCTCCACCAGCAGGTCGTTCTCCTCGACCCACACCATGGGACGTCGCCGGAAGTGCTCTCCCTGGAGCGGGACGCTCACGATCTCCGCAGCGGCCTGGGCGACCCGGATCGGCCAGGCCGTCGACTCGACGTGGTCGGCGAGCAGGAGCAGCCCGCCCGGACGCAGGACGCGGACCATCTCCGCGAGCGCCGCCTCGTGGTCCGTGATCGCACACAGCGAGAACGTGCACACGACGGTGTCGTACGACGCGTCCGGGAGGTCGAGCGCCTGGGCGTCGCCCGCGCGCAGGTCCGCGTCCACACCGAGGTCGAGGGCTCGGCGGCGCGCGACGTCGAGCATCCCCGGGCTCCACTCGATGCCCGTGAGCCGACCCGCGCGGACGCCTGCCGGGTAGTGCGGCAGGTTGAGCCCGGTACCGACGGCGACCTCGAGCGTGTCCCCGTACGCGAGCGCGCACAGCCGGGGCCGCACGTCGGGGAACATCCGCCGCTCCGCGGCAGCCATCGTGCGGTCGTAGGACCGTGCCTCGCGGTCCCAGCGCCGGCGCAGCCGCTCGACCCGCACGGGAGCGTCGGTCAGCCGGCGACGATCGAGGGCACCTGGCCCGTGGGCGTCGTGCGCACCACCGGGATCCGCCCGGCCATGCCGATTACCTCGAGCAGCTCGAGCATGTTCGCCGAGGGGTCGCGCAGGACGACATGACGCGCCTCCTCCTCGCCGAGCATGTAGAGCTGGATGATGAAGGCGATCCCCGACGAGTCGATGAAGGTCACGTCCGCGACGTCGACCACGACGCCGCCCGCGGTGTCGAGGACGTACCCCATCGCCTCGCTCGCGCGGTCGCGCAGCGAGGCGTCGATCTCGCCCCACATCGTGACGACCGGCCCGTCCGCGCTCGGCGCGTACGCGATCCCGCTCGCATCGTCGGTCTGGCTGACTGTGT
Organism: Cellulosimicrobium arenosum; assembly: GCF_014837295.1. Taxonomy (GTDB): domain Bacteria; phylum Actinomycetota; class Actinomycetes; order Actinomycetales; family Cellulomonadaceae; genus Cellulosimicrobium; species Cellulosimicrobium arenosum. The sequence continues at coordinate 238,932 of NZ_JACYHB010000003.1, read as the reverse complement.
CCATGCCGTCCCGCTCCACCGTCTCTCGACTCGTTGCCCCCACTGCCGACGCACCAGTTTGCCGCGCACCGCCCACGGACACCACCCCTGCGGGGCCCACGCGGGGACGTCCACACAACCTGCACGACCGGCCCGCCGGTCCGTCTCCCGCCGACCGCCGACAGGCTCAGCCGGTGCGGGGCTCGAGCGGTTCCGTGACGTCCGCGACCAGCGCTTCCAGGGTCGCGACGAGCGCGGCTGCGCCGACCGTCGCGGCGACCCCGTGCGCACCTGCGCCGATCGAGACCGATCGCTCGGGGTCGGCCGCGATGCGGGAGTCGGCGACCACGGGCCACGAGGTGGTCGCGCCGAACGGCGTGATGGTGCCCCGCTCGTACCCGGTGACGTCGCGCGCGACGTCCTTGTCCGGCATCGACAACCGGGACACCCCGAGCAGCGCGCGGAGCTTGGGCCACGAGATCTGCCGGTCGCCGGGGACGAGGACGAACAGGTAGTCGTCGTCGCCGCGCCGCACCACGAGCGTCTTGAGGACGCGCGACGGGTCGACGCCGCGTGCCGCCGCGGCCTCCTCGAGCGAGGCCACTTGCCCGTGCCGCGTGACCGTGAAGTCGATGCCTGCCGCCTCCAGCGCCGCCTCGGCGCGTTCGCTGCCCATGGCACCGACCCTAGCCGCACGGCGGTGCCCCGGTCCCCGCGGACGGGACCAGGGCACCGCCGACGGGTCAGAGGGCGTCGAGGAAGCGCACGACGTCGGCCGCGGTCTGCGCCGGCTCGAGGTGGGCGGCGTAGTGGCCGCCGCGCTCGTAGGTCGTCCACTGCCGGATGTCGGCGTGGTCGCGCTCGGCGAACCGACGGATCGACGCGAAGTCGCCCTTCGCCTGGGCGAGCGCGGTCGGCGCGGTCGTCGGACGCGCCGCCGCGGCGTCGGCGCCCCCGGCGGACCGTGACCGCTGCTGCGCGAGCGCGTTCTCCCGGTACATGCGCAGCGCGGAGCCCTGGGTGCGCGTGAACCAGTACACGGCGGCGTTCGCGACCACGAACTCCACGTCGACGTCGCCCATGAGCTGCGAGTTCCAGCCCAGCAGCCCCGCGGGCGAGTCGGCGAGCGCGTGCGCGAGCGTCTGCGGCTGCTGGGACTGCAGCACGTTGAACCCGCCCAGGGTGTCCCAGAACCACCCGAGGTGGGCCAGCGCGGCCTGCTCGTCGTCGTCGAGGTCGACCAGCTCGGCCGGGTCGCCGGACGGGAACGAGTAGAGCTGGGCGACGTGCACGCCGACGACGTGCTCCGGGTCGAGCCGCCCGACCTCGGGCGAGATCATCGATCCCGCGTCGTTCCCGACCGCGCCGTACCGGCCGTACCCGAGACGTCCCATCAGCTCGACCCACGCGCGAGCGACGCGCTGGACGTCCCACCCGGCCGCCGTCGTCGGGCCGGAGAAGCCGAACCCCGGGATCGACGGGACGACGACGTCGTAGCCCGCCGCGGTCAGCGGCTCGACCAGGTCGAGGTACTCGAGGACCGACCCCGGCCAGCCGTGCGTGAGGACCAGCCCGACCGCGTCGGGCCGGCCCGAGCGCACGTGGAACGCGTGCACGCGCTGGCCGTCGATCGTCGTCTCGACCTGCGGGTAGGTGTTGAGCCGGGCCTCCAGCGCGCGCCAGTCGAAGTCCTCGAGCCAGTACCGCACGAGCTCGCGCACGGACGCGACGGACGTGCCGTACCCGTCGTCGGGGTCGAGCGCGTCGGTGAAGCGCGTGCGCGCGAGACGCTCGCGCGCGTCGTCCAGGTCGGCCTGCGGGATCTCGATCCGGGTGGGGGTCAGGGTGTCGTTCACGGTTCGCTCCTCGATCGGTAGGACGGTGGGTCGGTGGGACGGTGGGACGGTGGGACGGTGCAAGGGACGCGCGGCTCAGCCCGCGGGCGCCCAGCGCGGGTCGCGGCCGAGGAAGCGCAGCAGCTCGTCGGCAGGGCTCGGGACCGTGTCGACGGCATCCTCGGGAGCGTCGAGCGCTGCGGCGTACACGCCGTAGGGCCGCACGGGCTCGACGAACGTCGGCGCGACCCCGAGCAGGAACGCCGCGAGGTCGTCGTCGAGCGGCGAGTCCTGCCCGGTCGCGACGGCGACGTCCCACGCGTGGACGGCGGCGTCGAGCCCGGCTGCGGCCGCCGCGGTGAGCGCGGGCGACGGGCCGATCGGGAGCGGTGTGCTCGCCTCACCGGCGGGGTCGACGAGCGCGAATGCCGCGGCGGACGCCACGAGCGCCGGCTCGACGAGCGCGACCGGGGTGGTGTCCAGCGCCCCCGTCGGAGCGAACGGGTCGTCGGTGGGACCGCCCTCGCCCGTGATCGCCGCGGCGTAGGCGAGCTGGTCGCCCGCGGCGTGCTGCAGGACGTGCGCGACGCTCCAGCCGTCGCACGGCGTGGGGAGGTGCAGGTCGCGGGCGGAGAGGGTGGCGACGACGCCCCGGAGCGCGGCGTGGGCACGGTCGATCACGGCGGTGGGCTCGGTGCAGGTGGTCATGGTTCCTCCGAGGTGGGGACGCGGCGCGGGAAGAGTTCAGTTGGAACGGAATCTATCGTTCCGTTCTGACCCCACTCTAACGGAACGAACCGTTCCGTTCAAGAGGTATGCTGAGGACGGACCTACCGCTGCTGCGGACCGCTGGACGACCGGGGAGGACGCATGCCGCACGAGAGCGCCGGACCGCCCCTCAGCGGGCGCCGTGCCCAGGCCGCGCGCAACGACACGGCCATCCTGACGGCGGCGCGCGAGGTGTTCGTCGCCGACCCCGACGCGCCCGTCGCCGCCGTCGCGCAGGCCGCCGGCGTCGGCATCAGCGCGCTGTACCGGCGGTACCCGAGCAAGGAGGAGCTGCTCGCCACCCTGTGCCTGGAGGGTCTGCGCGGGTTCGTCGAGGTCGCGCGGTCCGCGCTCGAGGTCGACGACCCCTGGACGTCCTTCGAGACGTTCCTGCGCGGCGTCGTCGCCGCCGACGTGCACTCCCTCAGCGTGCACCTGGCGGGGCGCTTCACGCCGACCCCCGAGCACGCCGCGCTCGCGGACGAGGCGGGGGTGCACGCGGAACGCATCCTGCGGCGCGCGCAGGACGCGGGGGTGGTCCGCGCCGACGTCGTCGACACGGACCTGCCGATGGTCTACGAGCAGCTCGCCGCCATCCGGCTCGGCGACCCCGAGCGCGTCGCCGCGCTCCGACGGCGCTACGTCGAGCTGCACCTCGCCGGGCTGCGTGCCGCGAGCGAGCCCCCCGGCCCGCTCCCCGAGCGGGCACCGACGCACGCCGAGCTCGGCGCCCGCTGGGTACCGCGCACGTGAGACGCGCCGGCCCGCGCGGTGGGCCGGTCGCCGTGGCCGCTACACGTCGTCGAACTCCGTGACGACGGTGCGCCAGTACTCCGCCCCGTCGCGCGTGCGGTGCACGAGGCCCCCGTCGACCATCGCCCGCCGCAGCGCCACCGGGTCCGCCGACCGTCGCGCGAGCCGCTTCGTCAGCGTGAGCTCGGTGACCGGCTCCTCGAGCGGCAGCACCTGCGCCGCGAGGTAGCGCACGACGAGCTGCCGGTCGCTCAGCCGCCGCGGGCTGCGCAGCAGCCGCCCGCCCACCAGGAACCGCTCCGGTCCCGTCTCGGGCGGCGCGGCGTCGGCGGCCAGGAGCGCGGCGAACCGCTCGGGAGCGGCGCGGAGGGAGCCTGCGGCGTCGGGCACCACGATCCCGGCCGCGAGCAGCGGCGCGAGCCGACGACGGTCGTCCGCCGAGAGGTCCGCCTCCACGACCCCGTCGAGGACGACGCGCGCGAACACCCGCTGCCGACCGGCATCGGCGAGCGCGGCCACGACCTGCTTCCACGAGTTGTCCACACCCCCACGCTACCCACCTGTCAGCACTCGCCGAGCCCTGGACCCACTCGGCGCTGACAGCTCTCAGGGCAGTCGCGTCGGTCAGGCGAGGTGGGTAGTGGCGCCCTTCCAGCGGCGGCGGAGCCAGCGGTCGTGCGACGCGACGACGACCGCACCGGGCCAGTCCGCGACCGCGTCCATGAGCTCGTCCGCGAGCGTGAGGGACACGTGGTTCGTCGGCTCGTCGAGCAGCAGCACGTCCGGTGCCTGGACGACCAGCATGGCGACCACGACGCGCCGGCGCTGCCCCACCGACAGGTCTCCCAGCGGCCGGCCGAGGTCCCGCGGCGCGACCAGGCCGTGGGCGTCCACCTGCGCGTCGCGCGCGTCCTGCGGGTCCACCCCCTGCGCGAGGGCCAGGAGCTCGCGGGGCGTGCGGGCGTCGTCGGACAGGTGCACGTCCTGCTCGAGCAGCCCGACGCGCACGCCCCGCGCACGCCCCGCCACCCCCGCGTCCGGTGCCAGATCGCCCGCGAGGACGTGCAGGAGGGTCGACTTGCCGGCGCCGTTGGCGCCCGTGACGAGCAGCCTGGTGCCGCGCGCGATCTCGATCGACGCCGCGCCCGAGGCCGCCAGGTCGAGCCGCTCCGGTCGCTCCCCCGCCTGCGCGGGCGCGCCCCGGTGCACGACGACGTCACTGGCCCACGCGACCAGCTCTCCCTCCCCGTGCGTCGAGCGTCCCGGCGGCGGCGCGAACCGCAGCGGCGCGGGCGGTCTGCCGACCTGGTCGCGCTCGAGGTCGTCGAGCCGCTGCTGGGCGTTGCGCACGCGCCGCGCCACCTGCGACTGCACGCGCTCGCCCGACATGTCGTACAGGATCTTCGCCTGGTTGCCGCGCTCGCGGTCCTTCGCCACGTCGCGCGCGGTCACCGCGACGGACCGTCGCAGCCTGGTCAGCTCGTCCTGCTCGGTCGCGAACCGCTGCTCCCAGCGCGCGCGCTCGACGCGCTTGGCCTCGAGATAGTCGCCGTAGGTCCCTCCGTACGTCGTGTACGGGGTCGCTGCCCAGCCCGCCGACGTCCCTGCGCGCGCCGGTTCGGCCGTGGGATCGAGGTCGAGGATCTCGGTGCAGACCTCGTCGAGGAACACGCGGTCGTGGCTCGCGAGGACGACGGCGCCCGGCAGCGCCCGCAGCGCGGCCGCGAGGTACTCCGCGGCGTCGTCGTCGAGATGGTTCGTGGGCTCGTCGAGCAGCAGCGCACCCGGCCGGCGGATGAGGAGCGCCGCGAGGCCCAGGCGCGTGCGCTGCCCCCCGGACAGCGTCCCGACCGTCCGCCCCGCGAGGGCCTGGGGGTCGAGCCCGAGACCGGCGAGGGTCCGCGCGGCCCGTGCGTCCGCGTCCCACACGTCGGCCGCCTCGGCGCGGGCGAGCGCGGCGCCGTACCGGTCCGCCCGAGCCTCCTCGGCGGGCTGCGGTCCCGGCCCCTCGTGCTGGGGTGCGGACCCGTCGGCGAGGGCGGCAGCGGCGGTCTCGAGCTCGCGCTCGAGAGCGCGCACGTCGGCCAGCGCGTCGGCGACCACGCGCTCGACGGTCGCCGACGTCGGATGATCGAGCTCCTGGTGGAGGAACCCGAGGCCTGGGGGCCGCGAGACCGTTCCCTCGTCGGGCCGGTGCGCGCCCGCGAGGACGCGCAGGAGCGTGGACTTGCCGACCCCGTTCTCGCCGACGAGGCCGGTGCGGTGCCCCGGATCGACGGAGAGGTCGACGCCACGGAGCACGGGTCGGCCGCCGTAGGAGACGGCGATGCCGGAGGCACGGAGTACGGGGGTCATGCGATCACCTGCCAGGTGCCCGGGCGTGGCAGGACGCGTGTCCGGGCACACGAGCACCGGGAGCAAGGTCGCCGCGACCACGGGCTCGAAGGGACGAACCGGTCGGGGCAGGTGAGGTTCACATCGCGACGAACTGTACGCGCCGGCTCACGACGGCGTCACGCGGTTTTCAGGACTCGCCGTCCTCGGCATCCGCGGTGGGTGACGGCGTGGGCTTCGTGGTGGGCGCCGCCGTCGGCTGCTCCGTCGGCTCCTCGGTCGGCTCCTCCGTCGGCTCCTCCGTCGGCGGGTCCGTCGGTTCCTCCGTCGGCGGGTCCGTGGGGTCGGTCGGCGGGTCCGTCGGATCGGTCGGCGGGTCCGTGGGGTCCGTGGGCGGGTCCGTCGGATCGGTCGGCGGGTTCGTCGGGTCGGTCGGCGGGTCCGTCGGCTTGGTACCCGGTCCGGACGAGACGACGAGCGTGACCGTGCTGCCGACCTTGACCTTGCCGGACGCGCTCACGCTCAGGACGGTGCCTGCCTTCGCGTCCGACTTCTTCTTCGAGGTCTCCACCGTGAGACCGAGCTTCGTGAGCTTCGCCTTCGCTGCCGCGACGTCGGTGCCCTTGAGCCCGCCGGGGACGCTCACCATCTCCGGCTTCGGCGTCGACGGGTCCGTCGGGGTGGGCTTCGGGTCCGTCGGGGTGGGCTTCGGGCTCGGCGTGGGAGCCGGCTTCGGCGTGACCGGGGTGCCCGGCACTCCGGGCCTCGGGTCCGGCGCCGGCGTGCCGCCCTGCACGGGCGTGTAGCGGTCGGGCATGGGCCCACCGCCGAAGAACTCGAAGTGCCACGGCTCGGGCTTCATGCCGCCCGGCCGCGCCCACGTCGGGTTGTCCCACCCGTAGTCGGGGGCGTGCTGACGCATCCACACGTACTCGCCGGACGTCCCGGACGGCACGGTCCCGCCGACGTCGATCGCCAGGCCCCACCCGTGCTGCGACGTGCCCGGGACAGCGGCGAGGTACGGCTTGATGACCTTGAGGCTCACCTGGTCCTCGAGGCTGCGGTAGGAGTCGGTGATCCGCAGCGGATAACCGAACTCCTTCTCGAACTCGGCGGCGAGCGCCTCGAGCTGCTCGGCGGCGTCGCACCGCAGCGACTGGCCGGCGGCGAACGAGAGGTCGCACAGCGCCTCGGGCGGGATCAGGCCGTTGTCGTAGTCGGCGGTCGAGTCGGCATACTTCGCGACGACCTCCGCCAGCTGGTCCGCGAGGTCCGGGTCACGGGGACCGGAGTACTCGTCGCCGGCGCCGGGCGCGGGGACGACGCCCACGGGCACCGAGACCGATGCCGGGTCGATGAGGTTCGCGAGGCGGGTCGCGGAGAGCAGGACCTCCCCGAGCGTGACACCGTCCTCGGCGTCCTCGGCGTCCGCACCTCCGGGCTCGCCCGCCGGCGCGTGCGGGTCGAGGGCGTCGTCGAGCTCGTCGGGCGCGACGCCGTCCGGCGCCGGGACGCCGTCCTCCGGCAGCGTGCGGTCCTGCGCGCCGTCTCCCGTCCCGTCCGGGCCGTCCGCGCCGGACCGCGGGCCGGTGCTGCCCGACGTCGCGGGGCCGGGCCCCGCGCCGGGCGTCGGTGCCGTGCTGGGCGGCGCCGTGGGCGCCACGGTCTCCGGAGCCGTCGGGTCGGCGGTGGGCGGGGCCGAGGGGGTCGCGGTGGGCGGGGCCGAGGGGGTCGCGGTCGGCGAGGCCGTCGGCGCGGTGCGCGCGCCCGGGTCTGCGACGAGCTCGTGCGAGGTCTGTGTGACCTTCTCGTCCGACGCGACGTCCTGCGGGTCCGCGTCGTCCTGGCCGGCGTCGTCGTCGAGGGCGGTGAAGGGGGAGCCGTCGAGAGGCGCGAACGGGGTGCCGCCGAGCGGGTCGAGAGGCGTGAGCGGCTCGGGAGCGAGCGGCAGCTGTGGGTCGGTCAGACCGTCGTCGATCGCCACCTCGGGAGCCGGGACGACCTGGACGGGGACGCGCTGCGCGGCGTCCTGCTGCGCGAGGTACGTCGCGAGGAGCGTGCCGAGCTCTGCACGAGCCTCCTCGACCGCCGCGGTGCGCAGGGCGGTGTCGAGCGAGTCGGCGGCGGCGAGGACCTGGATCGCGCCGTCGATCTGCTGGTCCTCGTCGAGGCCCGGGCCGAGGCTGCTCAGGAGCGACGCGGGCTGGGCCGTGGCGGAGACGGGCGCGGCAGTGAAGAACGAGGCTCCGCGCGGGTGGGCGCTGCCGCCCATCGCTGCCCCGACGGACAGCGTGAGCGTGGAGGCCACCGCGATGTTGAGGAGCGTCCGCCGGCGACTGCGACGCGCCGCCCGGTCGGCAGGGGCGACGACCTCGTCGAACGCGGGATCGTGAGCAGGCGTGGCCGCGTCGGCAGGCGCCTGGACACGATGTCCGGCGCTGTCGCTGCCCGTCGACGTGCTCAACTGATCGCTCCCGTACTCCGTCGGACCCTTCGCGAGACATGACTCGTCGACCGGTTCGATCGCCTGCCGGGCGCACCGTGCCACCCGGCGCCGCGCCTTCACGGTCCTGCGGTGCCTCGTCGACTACCGTACACCGCGTCCGCGAGGCCCTCACCTCGTCCTCACGAGGGGACGGCAGAATGGCGTCATGAGTTCATCTCGACGTCACCGCAGGTCAATGGCACGCGCGGGTCTGACGGGCATCGCCGTCGCCGCCGCACTGACGCTCTCGGGATGCGCGGAGGACGGCACCGTGGACGTGCCAGAGTTCACCCTCACCGGCGACGACGTCACCCGGTTCCTCGACGACGCACGCTCCCAGGTCGAGGAGATCGGCCAGGACGTGGGAGAGCTCGGAGACGAGATCTCCACGCTGTCCGGTGACGCCCGGACCCGCACGCAGGAGGCCGTCGACGGCGCGCAGGAGGCCGCGGACGAGGCGCAGGCCGCGACCGACGACGTCGCGACGGCGACCGACGACACCCGCGCCGAGGCCGAGCAGCGGCTCGCCGACGCGCAGGACCGGCTCGACGAGGCGTCCGCCGCCCTGGACGCCGCCCGGTCGTCGCTGTCCGACGCGGACGACGCCGTCCGGGACGGTCTGGACGACCTGCAGGCCCAGGTCGACGACCTGCGCTCCGACCTGGACGACTCGGTCGGCTGAGCCACACCCGGGATCGGGACCTAGGTCCCGACGACCGGCGACGTTCGCCCGGATCGCACACCTTCTCCACAGGTGTTTCCTGAAGTCAGCAGCCCGGGCACAAGGGTCCGGGTCGACGAGAGGGGACCACCATGGCACACACGACCGAGCGGCAGGCACCGACCCCGCTCCCGGACGCGGGCGACACGCGGCCGGAGACCGCAGGCCTCACGGAGCGCGCGAACCGGCCCACGCAGGTCGTGCTCGGCGTGCTGCGCATGATGCTCGGGTTCACGTTCCTGTGGGCCTTCCTCGACAAGACGTTCGGCCTCGGGTTCGCCACCCCGAGCGAGGGCGCCTGGATCCACGGTGGCAGCCCCACGACGGGCTTCCTCAGCCACGTCGACGGCCCCTTCGCCGGTCTGTTCACCGGCATCGCCGGCGCCGCCTGGGCGGACTGGCTGTTCATGGCGGGCCTGCTCGGCATCGGCCTCGCCCTGATGCTCGGGATCGCCATGCGGATCGCCGCGGTCGCCGGGCCGGCGCTGCTCGTGCTCATGTACCTCGCGGAGCTGCCGCTGGAGAACAACCCCGTCGTCGACGACCACCTCACGTCGGCGCTGACGATCATCGCCCTCACGCTCCTCGGTGCGGGCAGCGCGATCGGCCTCGGCAAGACCTGGCGGAGGCTTCCGGTCGTCCGGCGCAACACCTGGCTGGTCTGACGACCTCCGGAGAGGCGGGTGGACGGCAGGGAGACCGTCCACCCGCCCGTGCTCGTACGCGGTCAGCCGAACCGCTCGAGCAGCTCCACGGCCTGCGGGTCGCCGCCCTGCGCGGCGACCCGCCACAGCTCCATCGCCTCGGGCACCCGCCCGGCACGCAGGCGCAGGATCCCGAGGCTCGTGCCCGACGCCGCGTCGCCGGCCAGCGCCGCCTGCTCGAGCAGGTCCTCGGCGTCGAGCGTCCGACCGCTCACCACGTACAGGTCGGCGAGCGCGGGAGCGACCCGCGCCTCTCCTCCGCTCGCCCAGCTCTCGAGCAGGTCGACGGCGGCGTCGTGCCCGAGAGCGCCCGAGCGCGCGTGCACGACGGCGTCCTCCCAGCTCTCGGGCTCCGACCAGGGTTCCGCGCCGGGATCGGCCGCGGGTTCGGGTTCGGGTTCGGGTTCGGGTTCGGGTTCGGGTTCGGGTTCGGGTTCGGGCGAGTGGTGCGTCTCGAGGTCGTCCAGGACCCGCGCGAGCCGGTCGGGCGCGCCGTCGACGCCCTGAGCGTGCTCGTACCAGCGCCGTGCCGCGTGCAGGTCACCCCGCTCGTGCGCGACCTGCGCCGCCATGAACGCGCCGTACTCGTCCCCGGCGAGCCCCGCGAGCTCGAAGCAGCGGAACGCGGACTCGTGGTCCTCCAGGTCGTAGTGCGCGACCCCCAGCCGGTAGACGGCACCGGGCACGCCCGCCTCGACCGCGGCCTCGTAGAACGGCACCGCAGCCGCAGCGCTGCCGAGCGCGCACAGGTCGTCGGCCACGGCGACGAGCTCCGCCGGGTCCTCGGGGTGCAGGCGCGTGACCGCGGCCCGCAGGTCGGCGAGCGCACTGCCGGTGTCCGTCGTCGTCATGGACTGCGCGTCCTTCCGTCCCCTGCGTCGAAGGTTCGGTGTCCCCACCGGTGGCGGGATCCGAGGAGTGCGGGAACAATAGCGCACCGCCATGTCGCGCAGGTCGACCGTGCGGTGCCGCCCAGTGGCGTCCGCGGTCTGCGAGACTGCCTGAGGTGAGCGCACCGAGCGACCTCCCACCCGCCGTCGGGCAGCGCGTGCTCGACGCCGTGGTGGCCGTGACCGGCGACCTGGACCTGGACGCCGTGCTGGCACGCATCGTGCGCGGCGCGATGGACCTGACGGGCGCACGCTACGGCGCGCTCGGCGTGCTGGACCCGTCCGGGAGCGAGCGGCTCGCCCGGTTCGTGCCCGTCGGGATGGACGACGACGCGGTCGCCGCGGTCAGCCACTGGCCGCGCGGCGAAGGGCTCCTCGGTGAGCTGATCGACCACCCTGCACCCGTGCGCGTGCCGGAGATCGAGGACGACGTCCGCTCCGCGGGCTTCCCCGAGGGCCACCCCCCGATGCGTACGTTCCTCGGGGTCCCGGTGCGCGCGCGGGACGCCGTGTTCGGCAACCTCTACCTCACTGACAAGGACGACGGGTCGCCGTTCACGGCCCAGGACGAGGGTGCCGTCGTGGCGCTCGCCGCGGCCGCAGGCGTCGCGATCGAGAACGCTCGGCTGTACGGGCGCGCGAAGCAGGTGGGGGTGCTCGAGGACCGGGACCGGATAGCGCGCGACCTGCACGACGTCGTCATCCAGCGGCTCTTCGCGTCCGCGATGTCGCTCATGAGCGTGCAGCCGCTCGTCACCGACCCGACGGCGCGCACGCGCATCGAGGAGACCGTGACGGACCTCGACGAGACGATCCGCCAGATCCGCTCGACGATCTTCGCGCTGCACACCGCCGCTGACCCGCTCGCGCCGTCGATCGAGGACCGCCTCGGTGCACGGGCAGCGGCGGCCGCGAGCGTCCTGGGCTTCGAGCCGGCGGTCACGGTCGAGGTCCTGGGTGAGCGCTCGGGCGCCGGTGTGGCCGACGGCGGCCCGAGCCTCCCGGCCGAGGTCGCCGACCAGCTCGTGGTCGTGCTCGGCGAGGCCCTGACCAACGTCGCGCGCCACGCGAGGGCGGGGGCCGTCGTCGTGCACCTGGCGGTGACCGCGCGCGAGGCGCGCCTGACCGTCACCGACGACGGCGTGGGCATCCGGGCGGGCGGGCGCCGCTCGGGGCTGCGGAACCTCGCCTCGCGGGCGGCGGCGCTCGGCGGCGCGTCGCAGGTCGAGGCGCTGCCCGACGGCGGTACCCGGCTCGAGTGGTGGGCGCGGCTCGCGTAGCGGACGGGTCGCAGGCCCGACGAGCGCGGCGGGTCGCCCCTGTTCTCAGGGCGCGACGCGGCGCCCGGTGACGATGCGCGGCACGACCTTGATCACGCGGTCCCGCTCACCGGGGACGAACGTGACGAGCGGGAGCGCGAGCAGCCGCGCACGCTCGTCGGGGTCGCTCACCTCGTACGTGCGGCCCACCAGCACGACGGACCAGCCGGTCCGCGCCTCGGCGTCGAAGCTGTCCGCCTCGAACGCGACGACGGCGCGGCGGGCCGCGACCGCGAGCTTGGACCCCTCCCCCGTGCGGAAGACGACGTCCGGACCGTCGAGCACGAAGCTGACAGGCTGGATCGCGGGCAGCGCGCGGTCGGTGAAGACGATCCGGCCCACGGGGACCGTCGCGAGCAGCGCGTAGCTCTCCTCGGGCGCGAGCTCTGCCGGCCCCGCCGTCATCCGGCGTGGCCGGGGCGCGGGGGCCGCCCGTGCGCCGACTCCTCCTGGCGGATCTCGGTGGCCAGCACGGCGACCTGGGTGCGGCGCTGGAGACCGAGCGTCGCGAGGACGTGGGACACGTAGTTCTTCACCGTCTTCTCGGCGAGGAACAGCCGCCGGCCGATCTCGCGGTTCGTCAGGCCCTCGCCGATGAGCGCGACGATCTGGCGCTCCTGCGGGGAGAGCCCTTCGAGGCGGTCGGGCTCCTCGTCGGCGGCGTGGCGCAGGCGCTCGAGCACGCGCGCGGTGCTCGACGGGTCGAGCAGCGACCCGCCCGCCGCGACCGTGCGGACCGCGCCCACGAGGTCGGAGCCGTGGATCTGCTTGAGCACGTACCCCGCGGCCCCGGCGAGCACCGCCTGGAACAGCGCCTCGTCGTCGGCGTACGACGTGAGCATGAGGCACCCGACCTCGGGCAGCTCCGAACGCACCTCGCGGCACACCTCGACGCCCGAGCCGTCGGGCAGTCGCACGTCGAGGATCGCGACGTCGGGCCGCGTCGCGCGGATGCGGACGAGCGCGGACGCCGCCGTCCCGGCCTCGCCGACGACGGTCACGTCACCGGACGCCTCGAGCAGAGCCGTGACGCCGCGACGCACCACCTCGTGGTCGTCGAGCAGGAACACACGGATCGGGTGATCGGTACCCATGGCACCCAACGTAGCCGCTGCGCGGCGCACCGGAGGGTCCCGCGGGGCCGGTTCGCCGGGAACGGGACCTCGGTCCTGCGCCGTGGTGACGTCCGGCCCGCGTGGGCAGGCCGACCCACCGTGACGCCCGCCCCGGCTCCGGGCGTATCCAGGAGGAGACCGCGAACGACGACGGAGGGGCGAGGACGATGACCACCACGACCAGCACGACCAGCACGACCAGCACGACCAGCACGACCAGCACGCACGGCAAGCACGTACCGGCCCGGCCGATGGGCGACGACGGGCGACCCGTGGTGCTGGTCGGCGTCGACGGCAGCACGACGAGCGGACGGGCCCTGGACTGGTCCGTGCACGAGGCCGCACGGCGCGGCGCGATCCTGCGGATCGTCCACGTCGTCTACGTCCCGGTCGTCTCCTCGCCGTTCCTCGGCAGCGCGTACTACCCGAACGACGACGAGGTCACGCAGCACGGCGGTCCGATTCTCGACGCCGCGGCCGACCGCGCCGCACGCCTGGACCCGACCGTCACGGTCCGCACGTCGCTGCGGTCGGGTCCCCCGGCCGAGATCCTCCTCGACGCCGCGAAGTCCGCCGACCTCGTCGTCGTCGGCACGCGCGGGCTGGGGTCCGTCGGCGCGACGTTCTTCGGCTCCGTCTCGTCCCGCCTCGCGGCCTGCTCGCCCGCGCCCGTCGTCGTCGTGCCGCCCGACTTGCGGTCGTCGGCCCGCGGGGGTGCGGGCGGTGCGGGCCGCCGCGACGTCGTCGTCGGCGTCGACGGCTCGGTCCACGCCGACGTCGCGCTGCGCCTCGCGCTCGACGAGGCGGCCAGCACGGGCGAGAAGGTCGTCGCGGTGTGCGCGTGGCGGCTCGGCGCCGGCTCGATGTGGGGCGAGGACACCCCGTACTTCCTCCAGGCGGAGCGCGAGGGCCGTGCCGCCGCGGCACGCACCGTGGAGACCGCGCTCGCGCGCGTGCGCACCGGGGCCGACGACGGCGTCCCGGTCGAGACGCTCGTCCTCGATCGCGAGCCGTCCCTCGCGCTGCGCGAGGCGGGACGCGACGCGGCGCTGGTCGTCGTCGGGTCGCGCGGGCGCGGCGACGTGCGGTCGTTGCTGCTCGGTTCGGTCAGCCGGTCGGTCCTGCACCACGCGACCGGGCCGGTCGCCGTCGTGCACGCGCCCGAAGGGTGACCACCGACGCACCCGCGACACCGGCTGTTGAACTGAGCCGTCGTCCGGACTAAATTGTTCGGTGTGCCGAACTCTCGCCGGTCCCCCCGCGCGCGACGCGTCGTCGCTGCCCTTGCGGGACTGGCGGCGGTCACGCTGGCCGCCTGCTCCGCACCCACGGACACCGGTACGGGCTCGGCGACCAGTCCCGGCGACGACCGCCCCGTCGTCCTCACCACGTTCACCGTCCTCGCGGACATCGCCCGCAACGTCGGCGGCGACCACGTGCGCGTCGAGTCGATCACCAAGGTCGGCGCGGAGATCCACGGGTACGAGCCCACCCCCGGCGACCTGCGCCGTGCGGCCGAGGCCGACCTCGTGCTGGACAACGGGCTCGGTCTGGAGGCCTGGTTCGGTCGGTTCGTCGACGGGCTGGACGTCCCGCACGTCGTCGCGAGCGACGGCGTCGAGACGATCGCGCTCGGCGACGACACCTCCCCCGAGCACCAGGGCGAGGCGAACCCGCACGCGTGGATGTCCCCCGTGAACGGCCAGCTCTACGCCCACAACGTCGCCGACGCGCTCGCCGACCTCGACCCGGAGCACGCCGACGACTACCAGGCAGCGGCCCAGGACTACGCGGCCGACCTGCGCGACGTCCAGGACGAGCTCACCGCGGCCCTCGACACCCTCCCCCCGCAGCACCGCGTGCTCGTCACCTGCGAGGGCGCGTTCTCCTACCTCGCCCGCGACGCCGGGCTGACCGAGCAGTACCTGTGGGCGGTCAACGCCGAGCAGCAGGCCACGCCGCGCCAGGTCGGCGAGACCGTCGACCTCGTGCGCGACGACGACGTGCCGGCGGTGTTCTGCGAGTCCACCGTCTCGGACAAGGCCATGCGCCAGGTCGTCGCGGAGACCGGCACAACGTTCGGCGGCACGCTCTACGTCGACTCGCTGTCCGCACCGGACGGGCCCGTCCCCACCTACCTCGAGCTCCTGCGTCACGACACCGACCTGATCGTGGCCGGGTTGACCGGGCAGACCGGGACCGGTGAGGGGACGACGTGAGCCCCCGCCGCGCCCCGGCGATCGACGTGCGCGACCTCACCGTCCGCTACGGCGACGTCCTCGCGCTCGACGCCGCGACCCTCGTCCTCGGCCACGGGCGCGTGTGCGGGCTCGTCGGGATGAACGGCTCCGGCAAGTCCACCCTCTTCAAGGCGGTCATGGGCATGGTCCGCCCCGACCGCGGGACCGTCCTGCTCGACGGCGCACCCCCCGCCCGCGCCCGACGCGCCCAGGCCGTCGGGTACGTCCCGCAGAGCGAGGACGTCGACTGGGCGTTCCCGCTCAGCGTGCGCGACGTCGTCATGACGGGCCGCTACGGCTACCAGGGACCGACGCGGCGTGCACGGCCCGCCGACCGGGCCGCCGTCGACCACGCGCTCGACCGGGTCGAGCTCACCGACCTCGCCGACCGCCAGATCGGCGCGCTGTCCGGCGGGCAGCGCAAGCGCGCGTTCGTCGCGCGAGGACTCGCGCAGGGCGCGACGATCCTGCTGCTCGACGAGCCGTTCGCGGGCGTCGACAAGCGCTCCGAGGCGACCATCAGCACGCTGCTGCGCGAGCTCGCGGCCGACGGCGCCGCGATCCTCGTCTCGACCCACGACCTGCACGCCCTGCCCGCGCTCGCCGACGAGGCCGTCCTGCTCCAGCAGCGCGTCCTGCTGCACTCGACGCCCGACGAGGTGCTCCGCCCCGAGAACCTCGCGCTCGCGTTCGGGCTGGAGATCACGCCGTGAGCCCGCTCGACGTGATCGCCGAGCCGCTGTCGTTCGAGTTCATGCGCGCCGCTCTCGCCGTGACCCTCACCGCCGGGATCGTGTGCGGGGTGCTGTCGTGCTGGCTCGTGCTCGTGGGCTGGTCGCTCATGGGCGACGCCGTGTCCCACGCCGTGCTGCCAGGCGTCGTGCTCGCGTACGTCGTCGGAGCACCTTTCGCGCTCGGGGCGCTGCTGTTCGGGCTGCTCGCGGTCACGCTGATCGGCGCCGTCCGGGACACCAGCCGGGTCAAGGAGGACGCCGCGATCGGGGTCGTGTTCACCACCTTGTTCGCCCTCGGGCTCGTGCTCATCTCCGTGACCCCGAGCCAGACGGACCTCAACCACATCCTGTTCGGCAACCTGCTCGGCGTCTCGCGCACCGATCTCGTCCAGGTGCTCGCGCTCGGCGCGGTGGCACTCGGCGTCGTCCTGCTCAAGCGGCGCGACCTGACGCTGTTCGCGTTCGACCCCGTGCACGCGCACGCGATCGGCCTGTCCCCGCGCCGGCTCGGTGCCCTCCTGCTGGGCCTGCTCGCCCTGACCGTGGTGGTCGCGCTGCAGGCCGTGGGGGTCGTCCTCGTCGTCGCGCTGCTCATCACCCCCGGCGCGACGGCGTACCTGCTCACGGACCGGTTCGCGCGGATGCTGTGGATCTCGCCGCTCGTCGCCGCGGCGTGCGGCACGGTCGGGGTCTTCGCGAGCTACTGGCTCGACACGTCCACGGGGGGCACGGTCGTCCTCGCGCTGGGCGCCGCGTTCGCCCTCGCGTACCTGTTCAGCCCCCGGCACGGGCTCGTCGCCACCCGCATCGCCGGCGCCCGCCGGCGCCGTCCGGCCCGGTCACCGGCTTCCGCGCCGAGCACGACCTGAGGCTCGGCACGCCCCAGGACTGCATCCCGGCCGTCCTCGGCGGGAGGACGTTGACGATATTCACCCCGGGTTCCCTGGCTCTTCCCAGGAACGACCAGCAGACTGTGGGGCATGTCGACGAGGACGAGCAGCAGGGCGACCCTGCAGGCGGCGACGCCGCGGGCCAGGACCACACGGTTCGCCGCCGCGAGCCTCCTCGCGCTCGCCATGATGCTTCCCCTCGGCACCACCGCCGACGCCGCCCAGGTCCAGCAGCTCATCGCCGACGCCCAGGTCCGCACCGAGACGATCGGTGACGACGTCGACCGGGTCGGTACCCACCTCCGTGCGCTCGACGTCGTGCTGCGCAGCGAGGTCGAGGACGCCGTCGAGTCCGTGGAGGCCGCGACCGGCGAGGCGCGTTCCGCCCTCGACCGTGCCGCCGACCCGGACGCCGCGGCCGACGGGACCGCCGCCGAGGCGCTCGCCGACGCGCAGGTCGCGCTCGACGCCGCGTCGGCGCAGCTGCGGTACGTCACCGACCGCGCGCGCGAGGCGGGCGAGGAGGTCGCGGGGTCGCTGATGCGCCTCCAGGGCCACATCGACACGCTGCGCGGCGAGACGAGCCGCGCGGGCTCCTGACACGCCGCCCCCGACGTCAGTCGGCGGTCGCGGCGAGGTCCAGCGCCTCCTGCTCCAGCTCCTCCGGGAGGCCGACGCCCGGCCGGTCCGCGCGCTGCGGCGTCGACTCCCCTGCCGCGTCCAGCTCCTGCAGCCACACCCACGTGTCGTGGACGGTCTCGCGCACGTCGCGCGTGCGCAGCCCGAGGTCGAACGCGCGCGAGGGGTCCGAGCCGTGCAGCGCGTCGTACAGCTCGCCCGGCGGGAGCCACACCGGGAGCTGCGTCCACGGCTCGATCCCGACCCGCTCGACCACCGTCGGCTCGGCCCAGACGAGCTCGGCGGGCGGGTTGCCCGCCGCCGCCGCGGCGTCGGCGGTCACGGCGACGCACGTGCCGAGCACGTCGCGCATCGTCGCGTGGCCGGGTGCGCTCACGACGTCGACCGCGCCGGACGCGCCCGCGAGCGCGGCGTCGAGGGCGAACGCGGCGAGGTCGCGCGCGTCGACGTACTGGAGCGGGAGCTCGGCCGGACCCGGCGCGAGGACGCGGCCACCGCGGGCGGTGCGCCGCAGCCACCAGGGCAGCCGACCCACGTTCTCGTGCGGGCCGAGGATCAGGCCGGGCCGCAGGACCAGCGCACGGTCGCCGAGGGCGTCGACGACGGCGATCTCCGCCCCGCGCTTGGCGCGCGCGTAGTCCTCCGCGTCCTCCTCGTCCGGGTCCGCGTCGACCAGCGGGGCCGACTCGTCCGCGCCCCGGGGAGGCCACGGCGCGTACACCGAGCGCGACGACACGTACACGTACCGGCTGTCGCCGGGGACGCGTCCGGCCAGGAGCCGAGCGGCGTCGCGCACCGCTGCGGGCGCCCACGACCACGTGTCGACGACGACGTCCCACTGCTGCGCGACGTCGTCGGAGCGCAGCGCGTCCAGGCCGGACGCGCCGGTGCGGTCGCCGACGAGCGCGGTGACGGCGCCGGGGACCTCGCGCGTACCGCGGTTGAGGACGGTGACGTCGAAGCCGCGCCCGAGCGCGTCGTCGACGACCGCGCGCCCGACGAAGTCGGAACCGCCGAGGACCAGGAGTCTCGTCATGGCCCCACCCTCGTACGCCGCCCGGTGGAGCGCAGCCCGGTTCGCCACGGGCGGACGCCTCGTGGGGACCCGCGCGCCGGGCTCCTCGGGACGAGCCGGTCGGCTCAGTCCGGGTCGGTCGGGTCCACGGGCGCGTCGGGGTCGAGGTTCACGACGCCCCGCCGCCAGTACCCGGAGATCGCGAGCTGGTCGGGCCGGGCGCCGACGACGTGGCGCAGGCGGCGGCGGACCGCAGCCAGGTCGGTCGCCTCGCCCACTGCGACCACGTACTCGTCGGGTGCGGGCGCGCCGAGCGCGCGGACGGCCTCCACGAGCTGGCCCGGGCCGTCGGTGCGGTAGAGGATCTCGACGTCGGCGTCCTCGAGCTCGTCCTCGACGAACGCCTCGTCCACGTCGTCGCCGATCTCGACGATCGCGGTCACCGGGACGCGGCTGCCTGCCGGTCCGCCCCGCACGGCCGCGACCCAGCGCGCCGCAGCGGGCAGCCCGGTCTCGTCGACGACGAGGGTGAGACGTCCGATGCCGTCCGGCACCCCCGTGCTGCCCCGCGGGCCGGCGAGCACGAGCTCGTCGCCGACCTGCGCGCGGGCCGCCCACGCCGACGCCGGGCCCTCGTCGCCGTGCAGCACCCAGTCCACGTCGACCTCCGGGACGGCGTCGTCACCGCCGGCCGCACGCACGGCACGGACGGTGAAGTCCCGCGAGATGGACACGACGCCCGTGGGTCGCTGCAGCCCGCCGTCGGGCGAGAGCGTCGGAGCGTGCAGGACGCCGGTCGCCGGGTCGGGGAAGAAGATCGTGACGTGGTCCTCCGGGCCCGGAGCCCGCAACCCCGCGAGCCCGGCCGGTGCGCCGGGACCCGGCCCGGCGGCGTCGGGCACCACGGGCTCCGCGTCGCGGAACGTGATGCGCCGCAGCGCGACGGACGTCTCGCGGACGGCGTGGACGCGCACGCGGCGCGGGACGAGGTCGAGCGGGGTCCGAGGTCGCGTGAACACCCCTCGATCCCATCACACGAGCCGGGGCCCGGCATCGCTCGCACGTCCGGCGGGACGTGCACGCGCCGAACCCCGGGCTACCGCTTCCGGCGCAGGAACTGGCGGCGACCCGGGATTCGGCAGCGGGGCTCAGCGGGTCACGGGGTGACGATCGAGAAGTCCTGGTCGCCCGGGTCGAGGATTCCTGCGAGGCGGCTGAGGGCGGACGCGTCGCCGCTGACCTCGATACCGGCCTGGGCGAGACCGTCGGCGCCGAGCGCACCGGTGGCGAGCGCCGGGAGCCCCCGCGCCGTCGTCGTGAGCGTGGCGTCCGCGTCGCCCTTCTGCGGTGCCGCGCTGTAGGTCAGGGCACCGTTCGCGAGACGGAGCCGGTAACGCGCACCGGCATCCGTGAGCACGATGTCGATCGTCATCTTCTCGTCCCATGCGCGCGGACCGTCGACCTGGATAGCGATCGCGTCGAACAGCATCTCCGGGGTGAGCGCGGAGATGACGTCGGGTGCGGCGGAGACGGTCGGCGTGCCGAACGTGCCCTCGCGCAGCTCGGTCGCGCCGGAGAGGTAGATGTTGCGCCACACGCCGTTCTCGGCGCCGTAGCCGAGTTGCTCGAACGTGTCCGCCAGCAGCTCGCGCGCGGCCGCGTCGTCGGGCTGGGCGAACACGGCGTGGCTCAGGACCTCGGCGGCCCAGCGGAAGTCGCCCGTCTCGAAAGCCTCGCGCGCGCTCGACACGATCGCGTCGACGCCGCCCGCGAGCTTGACGTACCGCTTGCCCTGCTCGACCGGCGGGTGCTGCCACAGGTGGGCGGGGTTGCCGTCGTACCAGCCCATGTAGCGCTGGTAGATCGCCTTGAGATTGTGGCTCACGGACCCGTAGTACCCGCGTGCGTGCCACGCGTTCTCGAGTGCGGGCGGGAGCTTGAGCTCTTCGGCGATCTCGATGCCGGTCCAGCCCTTGTTGATGAGTCGCAGCGACTGGTCGTGCAGGTAGGCGTACAGGTCCCGCTGCTCGGAGATGAACTTCACCACACGTTCGTTGCCCCACGTCGGCCAGTGGTGGGAGGCGAAGACCGACTCGACCTCGTCGCCCCACAGGTCGAGAGTCTCGGTGAGGTAGTTGGACCAGGCGTGCGGGTCGCGGACCAGCGCACCGCGCAGCGTGAGCAGGTTGTGCAGCGTGTGCGTTGCGTCCTCTGCGGAGCACAGCGCCTTGTGGTCCGGGAAGTACACGAGGAACTCGGCCGGCGCCTCCGTGCCAGGTGCCATCTGGAAGACCATCCGGACCCCGTCGACCGTCTCCTCCTGACCGGTCTCGGTGATGTCCAGGGTGGGGGCGATGAGCGTGATGTTGCCCGTCGCGACCGTCTGCGCCAGACCGGTCCCGAGGGCGCCCTGCGGCCCGCGCGCCAGCGCTGCGCCGAACATGTAGGCCGAGCGCCGCGCCATCGCGGTCCCCGCGTAGACGTTCTCCGACGCGGCGTGCTCCGTGAACTCCGCGGGGGCGATGATCGGCACACGACCGGCGTCGACGTCCTCCTGGGTCGTGATCCCGCGGACGCCGCCGAAGTGGTCGACGTGCGGGTGCGTATACAGGACGCCGGTGACAGGTCGGTCCCCACGGTGCTCGCGGTAGAGGGCGAGCGCGGCCGCCGCCGTCTCCTCCGTGACCAGCGGGTCGAGGACGAGCACGCCGGTCTCGCCCTCGATGAACGACACGTTCGACAGGTCGAAGCCGCGCACCTGGTAGATGCCGGGCACGACCTCGAACAGTCCCTGCACCGCGTTGAGCTTGGACTGGCGCCACAGGCTCGGGTTCGCGGTCTCCGGCGCGTCGCCCTGCAGGAAGTCGTACGTGTCGTTGTCCCAGACGACGGTGCCCTGTGCATCGTGGATCGCGTTGGGCTCCCGACGGCCGACGAGCCCGCGCGTCGCGTCCTCGAAGTCTTGCTCGTCCGAGAAAGGGAGACTCTCCAGGAGGGCTTGCTGCTGCTGCTTGATGGTCTCTGTCACTGGCTTGGGTGCGGTAGGCATGGCGCCAGAATTGCAGCCGTGCTGCCGGACTGCATCCGCAAGGGGCCGGGCGAGCCTCCACCGCTTCCATGCTGTTCACCGCGGGACGCGGACCCAGCGACGCTCGGGGTGCCGTCGCGGCGGTAGCACCTCAGTGGAGGGCGTACTTCAGGGCGACCACCAGCAGGCCAAAGCACCCCGCCACCAGCATCTCGCCCGCCAGCGCCCAGCGCCGTGCCCCGCCCGTCCAGGCCGCGGCACCACCGACCGCCGTGAGCATGAGGACGGTGAACCACAGCGCGATCCACGCCGACGTCTCGCTGTCCGCCCCGAACAACCGCGCCAGGGCGGTCACCACGATCGGGGGTACCGCTCCGAGCAGAACCGCCCAGTTCTCGCGGAGCGCGAGCAGCACGCGAGAACCGGTCGAGTGGTCGGGGTCGGCGAAGCGGCCCCCGACGGCGGCGACGTAGACGTGCGCCAACCAGTACACGACCGCCACCACCGCCGTCACGACGACGACCCGGTCCCCGGGCGGCGCGTGCACGCTCGCGACCGCGAGAACCGAGGCGGACACGACCGCGCCGTAGAGCATCTCCGGGACGTGGGCGATCGTCAGGTGGCGACGCGCACGCCCCCCGGACCGCGGGGCCCCGCCGCCGGAGGGTGACGACGCCCCAGCCGGGCCGACGCCTTCCTGGCCGGTCATGCGCATCAGACTACGGCCGGACCGTCACGGAGGAGAGGCGACACGGCACCACGTCGTGCCCGAGGTCTTGCCGTTCTCCGCGGATCGCCGATGAGAACGCGCGGCCCACCAGGTCTGCACCGTGACGGCCGGGCTCCTGCCCGGCGACGAACGAAGGAGCCAGTCATGAGCATGGGCAGCACGTACCTCGGTCTCTGGTACGACTCGCAGGCGGAGGAAGCCGCGGAGCTGTACGTCTCGATCTTCCCGAACTCCCGGATCCTGTCCGTGGTCCGGCACGACGAGGCCCTGCCGGAGCAGGGCCCCGGAGTCCCCGCCACCCCGGGCACCGCGTTCATCGTCGACTTCGAGATCGACGGCCTGCGCGTCCAGTCGCTCAACGGCGGGCCGCAGTTCCCTCACACGGAGGCGGCGTCGATCATCGTGGACTGCGACTCCCAGGAGCAGGTCGACACCTACTGGGAGAAGCTCACGGCCGACGGCGGCGAGCCCGGCCCGTGCGGCTGGCTGAAGGACCGCTACGGGCTGAGCTGGCAGATCGTGCCGAAGCGCCTCGGCGAGCTCATGACCGACCCGGACCGCACCGCAGCGGGCCGGGTGTTCCAGGCCATGATGGGCATGGGCAAGCTCGACGTCGCCGGTCTCGAGGCCGCGTCCCGCGGGGAGTGAGCCGTCGTCGGTCGCGAGTCGTCGGCCGTCAGTCGAGGCAGAACTCGTTGCCCTCCGGGTCGGCCATGACGATGAACCCGTAGCTCGTCGGCGGCTCCGGCTCGTGACGGCGCAGCCGGGTGGCGCCGAGCGCGACGAGGCGCTCGCACTCGGCCTCGAGGGCGGCCATCCGCGCGTCGTCGCGCAGGTCCGGCGCGGTGCGCACGTCGAGATGCACCCGGTTCTTGGCGACCTTCTCCTCGGGCACCTGCTGGAAGAAGATCCGTGGCCCGACGCCGTCCGGGTCCTCGAGCGCCGACGCGCTGTTGCGCTGGTCGTGCGGCACGCCGGCGCGCTCGAGGAACTCGTCCCACGCGGCGAGCGGGTCCGCGCCGTCGGGCAGCTCCACGCCCGGCGGGCCGGGGTGCACGTAGCCCAGCACCTCCTTCCAGAACATCGACAGGGACCGCGGGTCCCGGGCGTCGAACGTGACCTGGACCGTGCTGCTCATGGCTCCTCCTCCGTCGAGCCGGCGAGCGCCCGCCGACCACCTGACCGTCTCACCTCCCACCGACACACCGCCGGGTCCGCGCGACCGGCCGCGCGCGCGACCGTGCCTCGCGCCCCGGGTGGCGAAATCGGGTTGCGACGGTTGAGACAATGGGTCGTCGTGAGTACCGAGCCCCAGCGGTCCCAGCCGCACCAGACGGACGCGCGCCCCTCCCCACGGAGCGGCGCGACCGAGGGCACCCCTCGCGCGTCGGGCCGTCGACGCCGCGGGAACCGCAAGGGCCGTGCGCAGGGCGACCGGGCGGCGTCGGGCGTCCGGCAGGTCGGCCGGGCCCAGCTCGACCGGGCCGCGAGAGCTCGCGAGGCCGTCACGGTCCCTCCCATCGCCTACCCCGAGCAACTGCCCGTCAGCGCGCGGCGCGACGACATCGCCGCCGCGATCCGCGACCACCAGGTCGTGGTCGTCGCGGGCGAGACCGGGTCGGGCAAGACGACGCAGCTCCCCAAGATCCTGCTCGACCTCGGTCGCGGGCGGGCCGGGCAGATCGGCCACACGCAGCCGCGGCGGATCGCGGCGCGCACGGTCGCGGAGCGCATCGCGGAAGAGCTGGGGACGCCGCTCGGCGGGGTCGTGGGGTACCAGGTCCGGTTCACCGACACGTCCAGCGCGGACACGCTCGTCAAGGTCATGACCGACGGCATCCTGCTCGCCCAGATCCAGCGCGACCCGCAGCTCCTGGCCTACGACACGATCGTCATCGACGAGGCGCACGAGCGGTCGCTCAACATCGACTTCCTCCTCGGGTACCTGGCGCGGCTGCTGCCGCGCCGCCCGGACCTGAAGCTCGTCATCACGTCCGCGACGATCGACTCCGACCGCTTCGCGGCGCACTTCTCCCCCGCGCACCTCGCCGAGCTGGGCGGGGCGCCGGACTACGTCGTCGAGGCCCTGCCCGACGCCGCGCCCGTCGTCGAGGTGACCGGGCGCACCTATCCGGTGGAGATCCGGTACCGCCCGCTGTCGCCGGACGCCGACCCGGTCTCGTCCACCACTCCGGGCAGGACCGCCGGGAAGGCCACGGGCAGGGCGAAGGGCGAGGAGAAGGACCTCGTGACCGGGATCGTCGACGCGTGCGACGAGCTCATGCGCGAGGGCCCCGGCGACATCCTGGTGTTCCTCTCGGGCGAGCGCGAGATCCACGACGCCGCCGACGCGCTCGAGGGCCACCTCAAGGACCGCGTGCGGGACCCGAAGCACCCGCAGCGCGTCGAGATCCTGCCGCTGTACGCGCGGCTGTCGTCGGCCGAGCAGCACCGCGTGTTCCAGCAGCACGGCTCGCGGCGCATCGTGCTCGCGACGAACGTCGCCGAGACGTCGCTGACCGTGCCGGGGATCCACTACGTCGTCGACCCGGGGACCGCCCGCATCTCGCGGTACTCCAAGGCGACGAAGGTCCAGCGCCTGCCCATCGAGCCGGTCTCGCAGGCGAGCGCGAACCAGCGCTCCGGCCGGTCCGGGCGGGTGGCCGACGGCGTCGCGATCCGCCTGTACTCCGAGGACGACTTCGACGCGCGTCCCGAGTTCACCGAGCCGGAGATCCTGCGCACGTCGCTCGCGTCGGTGCTGCTGCAGATGATCTCGGTCGGCGTCGTGGAGTCGCCGGACGCGATGTCGCGCTTCCCGTTCGTCGAGCCGCCGGACACGCGCGCGGTCCGCGACGGCGTCCAGCTCCTCACGGAGCTCGGCGCCCTGGAGACCGTCGACCTGTCAGGGGGTTCGCGCCGGGTCACGCGGTTGACCGACGTCGGGCGCGTGCTCGCGCAGCTGCCCATGGATCCGCGGCTCGCCCGCATGATCTGGGAGGGGTCGCGGCGTGACGTCGCGCGCGATGTCGCGATCATCGCCGCGGTCATGTCGATCCAGGACCCGCGCGAGCGGCCCGCCGAGCAGCGCGCACAGGCGGACCAGCTCCACGCGCGCTTCACCGACCCGCACTCCGACTTCCTGACCTACCTCAACCTCTGGGAGTACGTCCGCGAGCAGCAGCACGAGCTGTCCAGCAGCGCGTTCCGCCGGCTCTGCAAGGCCGAGTACCTCAACTTCCTGCGCATCCGTGAGTGGCAGGACGTCGTCGCGCAGCTGCGCGAGATGTCGAAGCCCCTCGGCATCGACATGTCCTACCGGCCTCGCGCCCGCGGTGAGGTCCGGACCGACGAGCGAGCCGCCCGGAAGAGCCACGCGGACGAGGAGGGCCAGGCCGGCGTGACGGACCCGGCCGCCCACCGGCGCACGTGGGACGCCGACACCATCCACACGTCGCTCCTCGCGGGCCTGCTGTCGCAGATCGGCATGCAGGACACCGGCGACGTCAAGGCGTCGTCGGTCGCCCACCTCAAGGGCGAGGCCCGCGCGAAGGCGTTGCGGCGTGCGCAGAAGCAGGCGCGCAACGAGTACACGGGTGCGCGCGGGGCACGGTTCGCGATCTTCCCCGGCTCGCCCCTGAGCAAGAAGCCGCCGGCGTGGATCATGGCGGGCGAGCTCGTGGAGACGAGCCGCCTGTGGGCGCGCGACGTCGCGCGCATCCAGCCCGAGTGGGCCGAGTCCCTCGCGGGAGACCTCGCGAAGCGCACGTACTCCGACCCGCACTGGTCCACCAAGCGCGGCGCGGCGATCGCCACGGAGAAGGTGCTCCTCTACGGGGTCCCGATCGTCGCGGACCGCAAGGTCCTGTACGCGAAGGTCGACCCGGAGGCGGCCCGCGAGATGTTCGTGCGGCACGCGCTCGTGCAGGGCGAGTGGACGACGACGCACCGGTTCTTCCAGGAGAACCGCCGTCTCCTGGAGGAGGCGGCGGAGCTCGAGGCGCGCTCGCGCCAGCGCGGGCTCGTCGTCGACGACGACGTGCTGTTCGCCTTCTACGACGAGCGCGTTCCCGACGACGTCGTGTCCGCCGCGCACTTCGACCGCTGGTGGAAGGGCGCGCGTCGCGACGACCCGGACCTGCTCACGTTCACGCTCGAGCAGCTCGTCCCCGATGCCGCCCAGGTCGACACGTCGCAGTTCCCCGAGTCGTGGCTGCAGGGCGACCTCACGCTCCCGCTCACCTACCAGTTCCGACCGGGCACGGACGCCGACGGCGTCACCGTGCACATCCCGATCTCCGTCCTCAACCGCGTCTCCGCGGCCGGGTTCGACTGGATGGTCCCCGGCCTGCTCGACGAGCTCGCGACCGCGACGATCCGCTCGCTGCCCAAGCCCGTCCGCGTCCAGCTCGTCCCCGCGCCCGACGTCGCGCGCCTCGTCGTCGCCTGGCTCCGTGAGAACACCCCCACCTGGGAGGACATGGCCCGTGCGGGCGACATGGCGGAGCCCTTCCACGTCGCGTTCACGCGCGCCGTCCGGGCGGTGCGCGACGTCGTCGTCCCCGACGACGCGTGGGGCCCCGAGCAGGAGGCCCGCCTCCCCGCGCACCTCCGCATGACGTTCCGCGTCGAGGACGTGCGCGGCTCGGACCGCCGCGAGAGCGCCGTCGTCCTCGACGAGTCGACCGACCTCCTCGCGCTGCAGCGCCGTCTGGCGGCGCAGAACCAGGCCGCGGTCCGTTCCGCCGTGAAGGGCGCGGTCGGTGCCGCGCTGCGCGAAGCGGCTGCCGCGGGGCCGGTCGCGGCGAAGGAGCTCGGCCTGGCGGCGTCGGACGGCGGTCGACGTGCCAGCGGCACGGCTGGCGAGCCCGGGGGCCTCTCCGCAGCACCCGCGCCCTCCCCGGCGGGCTCCGCCGCGGCGTCGGGCGACCTCGCGGCGGGGCCGAGCACGTCGGGAGCTGCCGCGCCGCTCGCGCTCGTCGCAGAGCAGACGGAGCTGACGACGTGGCCGGCCGGGCTGCCCGACGACGCGCTCCCCGGCACCGTCTCGACCGACCTCGGCGGCGGCGTCGTCGTCCGGGGCTACCCCGCTCTGGTCGAGGAGCAGGACGCGCGGAGCAGGCCGGCGGTCGCGCTGCGCGTGCTGGCCGACGCGAACGTCCAGGCGCGCGAGCACCCGCGCGGCGTGCGCCGCCTCCTTCTCACGGAGACCGCGCTGCAGAGCGGCCGGATCACGAGCCGGTGGTCGGGCACGCAGGCGCTCACGCTCGCCGCGGGACCGTACCGGACCACCGACGCCCTGGTCGCGGACCTGCAGCTCGCCGCCGTGATCGCGCTGACGAGGGGCGGGACGGGGAGGTTCGGCGCGCAGCCGGACGCGGCGGCGGTCCGCGACGCCGACGCGTACGGCCAGGCGCGCGCGTTCGTCCGGGCGCACCTGGAGGACGAGGTGCACGCCGTCGTCGGGCACGTGGTCGCCGTGCTGTCGGCGGCACGGACGCTGGACGCCGAGATCAGGGCGTCGAACAGCCTCGCGCTGCTCAACACCCTGACGGACGTCCGCGACCAGCTCGCCGCTCTGGTGCACGACGGGTTCGCGTCCGCGACCCCGCCCGGTCGGCTGGCGCACCTGACGCGGTACGTGCGCGGGGCGTCGTACCGGCTGGAGAAGGCGCAGTCGAACCCGAACCGCGACGCGGAGCTCGCGTGGCGGGTCCACGACGTGGAGCAGGTGTACGACCGCGCACGGGAGGCCTACGCGGCCGGGCCCGCCGACCCGGCACGAGGGGCCGAGCTCGCAGACGTGCGGTGGCTGATCGAGGAGCTGCGGGTGTCGCTGTTCGCCCAGCAGCTCGGCACCGACGGTCCGGTGAGCGAGAAGCGGATCCGCAAGATCCTCACGCCGGGCGGCTGGTAGGCCGGCTCCACGACCGTCCCGAGCTCGAGCCGCGCGGCGCGCGGAACGATTCTGCCCGCCCGCACGTTCTACCAGGACGAACGGGGACAGACAGAGTGGAATAGGACTTCACGCCGACGACGGGCGGCCCGCGGGCCAGGGGGTGGTACCCATGACACGGGCAGTGGTGACAGGGTTCGGGGCGGTGACCCCGCTCGGTGGTACGGCGGCGGAGACGTGGTCCGCGCTGGTTGCCGGGCAGAGCGGGGTCCGCGCGATCGGTGAGACCTGGGCGGACGACCTCCCGGTCCGGCTGGCCGCGCGGGTGGACGACGCGTTCGCCGGGGCGCTGGGGGTGCGCGAGGCGCGTCGCACCGGCCGCGCCGAGCAGCTCGTGCTCGTCGCCGGGCGCGAGGCGTGGGAGCACGCCGGCACGCCCGACGTCGACCCGACCCGGCTCGCCGTCGTCGTCGGTTCTGCGAACAGCGGGATCGCCACGACGCTCGAGCAGGCACGCGCCCTGGACGAGCACGGGTACCGGAGCGTGTCGCCGCACGCGGTCACGATGCTCATGGCGAACGGCCCGGCCGCGTGGCTCTCGATCGCGCTCGGCGCGAAGGGCGGGGCCCGTGCCCCGATCAGCGCGTGCGCTGCGGGCGCGGAGGCGATCGCGACGGGGCGCGAGCTGATCCTCGCCGGCTCCGCCGACGTCGTCGTGTGCGGCGGGGTCGAGGCGGGCGTGCTGCCGTTCTCGATCGCCGCGTTCGCGCGGGCACGCGCCCTGTCCACGCGCAACGACGCGCCGGACCGCGCGTCCCGGCCGTTCGACACGGACCGGGACGGGTTCGTCATGGCCGAGGGCACGACCCTGCTCGTGCTCGAGAGCGAGGAGCACGCGCGCGCCCGCGGAGCCACGGTGCACGGCGTCGTCGCCGGCGCGGCGGTCACGTCGGACGCGTACGACATCGTCGGGGGCGACCCGCAGAACCAGGCCCGCACCATCGCCCTCGCGGTCCGCTCCGCCGGGATCGTCCCGGGGGACCTCGGGCTGGTGCACGCCCACGCGACGTCGACCGCCATGGGCGACGTCAACGAGGCCGTGGCGATCCGCGCCGCGCTGCCCGACCCGCCCCCCGTCACGGCGACCAAGGGCGCGACGGGACACCTGCTGGGAGCTTCCGGTGCGCTCGGGACGCTGGCGGCGCTGCTCTCCCTGCGCGACGGCGTCGTCCCGCCCACGCTCAACCTCGACACCCTGGACCCGGAGATCGACCTCGACGTCATCCACGGGGCAGCCTGCCCGACGTCGGCCCGGCACGCCCTGGTGAACGCGTTCGGGTTCGGAGGGCACTCGGCGAGCGTCGTCGTCTCCCGGGACTGACCCTGGGAGGATGGAACTCGACGCTCTGCTCGCCGACATCACGACGCTCCGCGTGGACGCGGTCGTCAACGCGGCAAACTCCTCGCTCCTGGGGGGCGGCGGGGTGGACGGCGCCATCCACGCCGCCGCGGGACCGGGTCTGCTCGACGAGTGCCGCGAGCTGCGCCGGACCACGCTCCCCGACGGGCTGCCCGTCGGCGAGGCGGTGGCGACGGGCGGGCACGACCTCGTGGCGCGCTGGGTGATCCACACCGTCGGGCCGAACCGGCACCGCGGCGAGGCCGACCCCGCGCTGCTCGCGTCGTGCTTCACGTCGTCGCTCGACGTCGCGGCGCAGGTGGGCGCGACGTCGGTCGCGTTCCCCGCGATCAGCGGCGGTGCGTACGGGTGGGCGCTGGACGACGTCGCGCGCATCGCCGTCGAGAGCGTGCGCGGCTGGTCCGCGCCGGAGGGCCGGGACGGCATCACCACCGTGCACCTCGCGCTCGCGTCGCCGGAGGCGCTCGGGGTGTTCAAGGCCGCGCTCGGCCGCTGAGTCAGGGTTCGTGCTCGCGGGGATCAGGGCCGCTTGGGGGGATCCCCCGATACCCGCGCGCGTCGCCGGTAACTACCGTCGAGGTATGAGCACATCAACCGCAACCAACCCGTCCACGCTGTCCCGGCCGCGCCAGGGCCGGATGATCGCGGGCGTGTGCGCCGGGATCGCCCGCCGGTTCGGCTGGGACCCGACCGTCGTCCGCGTCGTCGCCGTGGCGTCGATCCTCCTGCCGGGCCCCCAGATCCTCGCCTACGCGATCCTGTGGGTCGTCATCCCGACCGACCGCGCCTGACCCGCCCCGCGAGGTAGGACGCGGCGGCGCGAGGTAGAGCTCGGGGAGCTCACCTCGCGACGCCGCGTCCTACCTCGCGCAGGGGACTAGCTTGCGGGGTGGGACGCTGCGGCGGTGTGCCTGCGGCGGCGTGCGAGCACCACCGCCGCTGTGCCGCCGCCGAGCAGCAGCGTCGCGACGACGGCGATCGTGCCGACCGTCGCGCCCGTGGTCGCCAGGGCGCCCGGGCGTGCCGTGACGGTCACCGTGCCGTCCGGGTCGGCGTCCGCCACCAGGTCGGCGTCGGCGGCCTGGACGTCGAGCTCGGTCCACAGCACCCGGCCGTCCACCTGCCCGACGATCGCGAACCGGTGCTCACCCGCCGCCAGGTCGGCCGGGATCGTCACCGTCGCGGTGAGCGTCCCGTCCGCGTCGGCCCGGAACATCCCGAGCTCGACCGGCGTCGAGAAGATCGTCGCCGACACCCACTCCCCCGGCGCGAAGCCCTCGGCCGTGGCCGTGACCGTGTCGCCCGGCTGCACGGTGCTCGGCGAGAGCGTGACACCGCCGTGGTTCGCGGCCGTGAGGTCGTCCGCCGTGACCGGGTGCAGCGGGTCCGACGGCGCGTCGTCCCCCGCGCCCGGCGTCTGGCCATCACCGGGGTCCGTCGGATCCGTGGGGTCCGTCGGGTCGGTCGGTCCGCCGGCGCCCCCGAAGACGTCCGACGCGGCACCCAGGCTCAGGAGCACCGTCTCACCCGTGGCGTCCTCGACGCCGTCGTTGTCCGTCACGGCCCAGACCCGCCCGTCGCCGGCGATCGTCAGGCCCTCGAGCTTCTCCTGCGTCCACCCGTTCGTGGCCTGCAGGTCGGGCAGGACGTCGTGGGCGAGCATCTTGGTCAGGGCGACAGACCGGTCGGACGCAGCACCCACGACGGTGTCCGGGACGTCGACGGTGTAGACCCGCTTGACCGCGGCGGCCGGACCGTTCAGCTTGTCGCGCTCGATCACGGCGAGCGTGTCGTCGTCGACGACGGTGACCTCGCTCAGTCCGATCCAGTCGCCGTCGGTCGAAGTCTGCTCGAGCGGGTAGGCGAACCAGTCCCACGTGCCGGTCGCCACGTCGTAGCGGCCCAGTCGCGCCGTGCCCGCGGTGCCGCCGGCGTCGCTCGTCAGGCCGCGCTGCAGCGCCACCCACACCTGCTCGGCGTCCCCGGTGCCCTGCGCGGCGACGCCCTCGAGGCCCCACTTGCCGAGGCCGGCCGCGACGTCGTCGGGCAGGGCGACGGACTGCTCGACCTCGCCGTCCGCGGACGCCCGCACCAGCGTGTTCTCGTCGCCCGTCGCGCCCTCGACCGCGAGCCAGAAGCCGCCCTCGGAGCGGGCCGAGACACCCTCGACGTCCATGCCGACGGGCTCGCGGTCCTCGGTGAGCGTGATCGACCGGTCGATCACGGCCGGCGTCCCGTCGTCGTAGCCGCTCACGTCCACGGAGTAGAGCTGCGTGACGTCGTAGGCCGCGTCGTTCGCCGTCCACAGGCGCTGCGCGTCGGTCGGGTCGGCGCTGAGCGCGCCGAGCGCGCTCCACCCGATCGGCGCGCCGGCCTGCGGGCCGTCGGTCTCGTCCGCGGAGACCACGCTCGGGAACTGCGGCGAGCCCGCGGCGTCGGCCCACTGCTCGCCCAGCCCGAACAGCGTCACCGCCGAGCGGACTCCCGCCTCGGCGTCGTCCTCCTCGCTCGAGACGACGAGCAGGTCGCGCGCCGGCACGGGCAGCAGTCCCTCCGGGCCGTTGGTGGTCGCGAGGACCTGGACGAACCGCGGCGAGGCCGCGTCCGACACGTCGTAGACCGCGACGAAGTTCGAGCGCTCCGACCCGACGAACGCGTACGGCACCCCGTCGAGCGTCGCCACCGCCAGACCCTCGGCCTCGACGCCCTTCTTGCCGGCCCGGTCCTCGGTGTGCAGGCCGGTGCGCACGGCGAGCCGCTCGAGCTCGGCGCCCGAGTCCCACACAACCGTTCCCTTCGTCGCGTCGAAGACCGACCAGCCGCGCGTCCCGCCCTTCCAGTCGCCCTCGTTCGCGGTCGCGACGTGCGCGTCGTCGAGCCAGCCGATCGCGTCGGGCTCGCGCGGGACGTCCGTGATCGAGCCGGTCTGGTCGATCACGCCGTCCTTCGCGGTGTCGATCCCCGCGACGGAAGCCGTGCCGGCGGAGAACACCCGGTCGATCTTCCCGGTCTCGATGTCGACGACCGCGATCCCGTTGTTCTCCTGCATCGACACGGCGACCTTGTCGCCCGACGGATCGATCGCCACGTACTCGGGCTCGAGGTCCTGCGGGGTGTCGAGGCCCGCCTTGGCGACCTTGGCCGGGAGCGTGCCGTTCTTCTTCACGAACCGGACCTCGCGGGTGGACCAGTCGGCCGGGTCGTCGGTCGGCAGGTCGAGGATCTGCAGGAAGCCGCTGGGGAGCTGGGGCAGGTCGCCCTCCTCGCCGCCCGCGGGAGCAGTCTCCTCGTCGCGCTGGTTCTCGATCGCGACGACCGCGTGCGCGCCGTCGGGCGTGACGGCGACCGAGTCGGGCTGGCCGCCGAGGTCCAGGGACCGGACGCGCTCGCGCGTGGCCAGGTCGACGACGTCGAGCCGTCCGCTGGGCTCCGTGAAGCTCGTGGACGTGTCCACGACCACCAGCACGTACCCGCCGACGACCGCGACCGACGTCGGCTCGTCGTGCTCCGACCCCAGCTCGGCGAGGTTCAGCGTCCCCAGGCCCGTCGGCGCGGACGGGTCCGAGATGTCGAGGAACCCGATGCGACGCGCGAGGGCGTCGGTGTGGATCATGGTGCGTCCGTCCTCGCTCACCGCGGAGATCTCCGCGACGGTCTCGTCCGCGGCGGGTACGCCCGCGGGACGGTTCTGGAAGACCGGGTACGTCGAGAGACGGTGGAACGTCTGGTCCGCGGTGGGCTGCGGCAACGGTGCCGACGCGCCCGACGCCGCGAGCGCCGGCAGCGCTGCGAGGCCGAGGGACAGGGCCGCGCCGGTCGCGACGAGGGCGGCGAGGCGCGTCCGGCGAGCAGGCCGGGGCGCGGGTGGGTGGGACATCGGTCTCCTTCGGCTCACGCCTGGGTGGTGGTCGTGGCCGAGGTTCCCCGTACCGCGTGACGCCGGGGGGACCGGTGGTCGGCGCGCGGGTGGCGCGCAGGTGAACAGTCCTCACGCGTGCGGTAGGTCCTCCTCCCGCGCCAGGACGATCGGCGTCTGCGGCGGGGAGGTCGGTGGGTCGGGAACGCTCGCCGTAGCGCCCATCCTGGCGCAGCACGACCGATCAGTCCCAGCGCCTGCTCGACCTCGTGGTGGACGCGCTGCGAGCCTGATGAGGCGGGCATAGCGTGCCGGTATGAGGATCGCGTCTCAGGTCGTCGTGCTCGACGCCGCGGACATCGCCACCGAGAGCGCGTTCTGGGCGAGCGTCCTGGGCGGCGAGGTGGATGCGAGCGACGACTGGCACACCGTGTCCGTGGACGGTCACGCCCGGCTCGCGGTACAGCTCGCGCCGGACCACGTCCCGCCGCGGTGGCCGGACGGCGAACCCCAGCAGATCCACCTGGACCTTTGGATCGAGAACCCGGAAGAGGCCCACAACGAGGTCGTGGCCCTCGGAGCGCGCGTGCTCGAGGCAGAGATCGATCCCGACGCCCCGGACGCCTTCCACGTCTACGCCGACCCCGCCGGCCACCCGTTCTGCCTGTGCTGGACGAAGGGCGCCTGACCCTCGACCCGAGGCCATGGTCCGAGCGGGGCGAGCGGTACGACGTGGCGGAAGAAGTGTCTCCTCGGAGGTTCCGCTGAGGGGACCAGTCCGCACCGCCCCTCGGTCCGGTCGGACCTCGCTCCTGGGCTTCCACAGGACGTGTTCCGGACTTCGTCTCCACAGGTCGGCTCACGAGCGGCGCGCGTGTCGGCGACGTCCGGCACAGTAGCGTCATGACCGACGCCCGCTCGGAGCCCACCACACCCGCCCCACCCACCACACCCCTCGCCGTGCCCGGAGATGCACCGCTCGCACCACCGCGGGGCGCACGATGCTTCGGCGACGGCGACACGCTCTACGAGGAGTACCACGACTCCGAGTGGGCGGTACCGGTCCACGGCGACCAGGCCCTGTTCGAGCGGATCGCGCTCGAGGGGTTCCAGTCCGGCCTGTCCTGGATCACGGTGCTGCGCAAGCGACCCGCGTTCCGTGCGGCGTTCGCGGGGTTCGACCCCGAGGTGGTCGCGACCTTCGGGGACGACGACGTC
This sequence comes from Cellulosimicrobium arenosum, assembly GCF_014837295.1. Taxonomy (GTDB): domain Bacteria; phylum Actinomycetota; class Actinomycetes; order Actinomycetales; family Cellulomonadaceae; genus Cellulosimicrobium; species Cellulosimicrobium arenosum. Next base: position 204,363 of record NZ_JACYHB010000003.1, on the reverse strand, counting down.
GCCCGCCTCCTCGCGGACGCCGGGATCATCCGCAACCGGCAGAAGATCGAGGCGACCGTCTCGAACGCGCGGGCCCTCCTCGCACTGCACGAGCAAGGACGCACGCTCGACGAGGTGTTCTGGTCCTTCGCGCCTCCGCCGCGCGCCGAACGCCCGCGCAGCTGGGCGGACGTGCCCGGACGCACGACGGAGTCGCTCGCGCTGTCGAAGGCGTTGAAGAAGGACGGGTTCCGGTTCGTCGGCCCCACGACCGCCTACGCGGCGATGCAGGCGTGCGGGGTCGTCGACGACCACCTGGCGACGTGCCCCGTCGTGCTCGCACCATGAGTCGGTCGCGCACGACCGCAGCCTGACCTCGCACGCGCCACAGCCCCGCGGTCCAGCCCTCTCTCGCACCTGCTACCGCCGCCACGGCCGGTCGCGGGCGTGATCGTGCGCCCGCTGCCCGTCGGGGCGGTCAGACACGGCGAGCCCCGCACCGGGTCGGTGCGGAGCCCGCCGTGCGTCTCAACCTCCGGCTAGCAGGCCGGCGCCTCGTAGGCCGCCTCGACGGTCGACTCCCGTCCGTCCTGCTCGTCGGTCGAGCTCACCGAGACGGTCGCGACGCCCGCCTCGGCAGTGCCGCCACGCACCGCGAACGACTGGTAGGCACTCTTGCCGGGCTCGACGGCACCGAAGGACTTCTCCCCGTGCGCCGTGGAGACGACGACGTCGAGCGCCACCTCGTCGGTGTTGGTCGCCCGGACCGCGAGGTACGGCCTGCCGGCGACGCAGCGCGGCTGCGCGACGACGTCGACCGCGAGTTCGTCGTCGGCCTCGACAGACGTGAGGCTCCAGAACCGGTCCGCCGTCTCCTCGTCGGTCGCCGTGGTCGTGCTGCCGGCGCCGGCACCCACCGTGACGGTGCCGTCACGTCCGTTTCCCGACGAGTCGGTGACGGTCCGGCCGCCCGTCTCGTCGAACGTGTAGTTCAGCACATCACCCTCGGCCGGCTCCCCGGTGGCGAGGGTCGCCACCTCCTCTGCGGACAACGCGCGACCGTAGAGTGCGAAGTCGTCGATCGCGCCGTCGAACGCAGGGTCGCTGCCGTACTGGGACTTCCCGAGATAGTTCCGGTTGGTGGTGTCTCCCAGCTCGGACGGCGACGTGGTGATCTGCCCGGTGGCGACGGCCTGTCCGTTCAGATACATCGTCCCCGACGTCCCGGCGACGGTGATCGCGACGTGGTTCCACTGTCCCAGCGAGAGGTTCTGTCCGTTGTAGCTGAGCGTCTGCTCGCCTCCGGCACCGGTACCGGTGATGGCGAACCGCGGCCCGCTCCCGGCGCTGACGGTGAAGAACATGCTCTTCGTCGAGTTCGCCCCCAGGTCGAAGACACGCGACCACGTGGCGAGCGACGCGGGCTTCACCCAGGTGGAGACCGTCCAGTCGCCGTCGAGGTCGCCGAGCGAACCGTTCGGCAGGGTCACGTAGGACGAGGTCTTGCAGAAGTCGAGCGCCGTCCCGATCTTGCCCGGTTGCCGGGTGCCGTCTGCACTGCAGTTGGACGTCGGTGCCCCGTCAGTCCACTGGACGACCGGCGCGCCCACCGCAGTGCTCATCTGGTCGATACCGAGCGTGAGACCGGTGCCGTAGTTGGCGAGCCGCATCCGACCCTCGGGATCGGGCACGAGCTGCCAGAGCTGGTCCTCGCCCTCGCCCACCTCCTGGACGATCGCCCGGGCCCCGTTCGCGGTCGATGCGTCCTGCACCCCGAGCGCAAGGCCGCTCGCCACGTTCACGATCGTGTAGAGACCGGACCCGGCCTCTTCGACACGCCACTGCTGGGTCTCGCCGTCACCGGCCTCCGCCTGTACGACCCCGGTTCCTGCCGTGGTTCCGGCGTCGGCGGTGTCGAGCACGAGCTCGCTGTTGCGGTTGGTGAGCGTGTACGTGCCAGCCAGGCTCTGCGCCTCGCCCGCCGAGGTCACGACCACGTGGTAGCCGTAGTTCGGGTTCATGACGACCGGGACTGTCACGGCACCGTCCTCCCCGACCTCGTACGTCGTCTCGGAGATGGTGATGGGCCCCGGTGTCGGAGTGGTGCGCCCGTAGGACGGTGTCGTCTCGAGCTTCACGTTCACCGCGTCACCGAGCGCGAGCTCGTCGAGCCCGTTGACGACGATCGAGGTCGGGCCGCTGTTGCCGCCTGCGATGATCTTGACCTCGTCCTTCGCGTCGTTGACCGACGCCGCGCCGTCGAGCAGGCTCTCGTTGGACGGCGGGGTCGTGGTGACCATCTGGCCTTCCATGTCCGCATACCAGGTGTAGAGCCAGTACGCGCCGTTCGGTGCCCCACCCCGGGACACGAGCAGATCGCCGAGAGTTCCGGACTGGTTCCAGAACGGGAGCTCAGCGCGAGTGATGCCGAATCGCTCGAGCTCCGCGACGTAGCCGACGAGACGACCGGGCAGCCCGACCTCCTGCGGCGACGCGTACTCCGTGATGTCGATCGGAAGGTCGCCGAGCTCGAGCTCCTCGAGCAGTCCACGGACGTTCTCGACGTCGCCCTTGATCTTCGAGGCGCGGATCAGCTCGTGCCACTCGATGACGTCCGGGACGGTGTCCGTCTCCTTGGCGAACTCGAGGAACTGCCGCATGTCGGAGATGTTGTCGGAGAAGCTGGGGCCCTGGATCGGGACGTCCGGTCCGAGCTCCTCACGCAGCACGTCGTAGCTGAACTCCCACAGCTCCTCGAACGTCCCGTTCTGCTCGAGCCAGGTCTGGTCGGACTCGTTCCACGGGGCGTACGCGACGATGTTGGTCGCACCGGATGCCTCCACGTCCGCGACGACATCGCGGATGACGTCCTCCCAGGCCTTGCGGTCCGCGGTGTTCTCCCAGCTGAACTGGTACGGCCAGCCAGGGTAGTAGTCGACGATGCGCACGACGATCCCCGCGTCGTGCCGGTCGGCGGTCCGCCAGACCTTGGCGGTGTCGCCGGTCGGCTGCTGCCGTCCGTTCGGCGGCATCTGGACGAACGTGTGCGGCTTGATGGGGGCGATGAGGTCGTCCGACGGGACGCCCTCGTCGGCGATCCCGTACAGCGAACCGGTGGCCATGTTCGTGGCTTCGCGGAACGGCTGGTCAGCCTCCACGACGAGGGTGTCCTCCGGTCCTGGCGCAGACGCGGCAGGGGCCGCGGTGAGCGCGACGCCTCCCGCGCCGAGGGCAAGCGTGGCCAACAGCGATGCGGCCGCGCTCGAGGCGGTAACGCGTCGGCGTCGCGACGCGGTCGAGCTTCTTCTGAGTGACAAGATCTTCCTCCGTGTTGTCGCGTGGAGCGCACGCGGGACCGATGCCCCTTCGCATCTCGGCACCTTCCAGCGGTGTCGCGGTCCTCCACAGGTTTGTCCTTCTACCCGCCCCTCGCAGGGGCCGAGTCGCTGTCGCTGCCTCACCTCCTCTCCAGGGCCGTGCGACCCATCACTTCGAACCGGTTCGACGGCGGCGACGTCGGACTGTCGCCGCCGTCAGGCACATCAGGGTCCGGCCGCACCAGGCGCGACCGCGCCGGTCGTGCGCCCGACCAGGTGGGGCAGCGCGCCGTCGCGCAGGAAGACCGGCACGACGTCGAGCGGCGCGTGCGCGCGGACCGTGCGGCCGCCGTCGTGCACCTGCCCCGTCGCCGCGTCCGTCCATCGGGCACCCGCGGGGAGGTAGACGTCGCGCTCGCGCGCGCCCGCCTCGACCACGGGCGCCACGAGGACGTCCGCCCCGAGCAGGAACTGGTCGGCCACGTCCCACGCCAAGGCGTCCCCGGGGAAGTCGTGGAAGAGCCCGCGCATCACCGGCTGGCCGTCGGTGTGCGCGGCGCGCATGACCTCGCGGACGTACGGGCGCAGTGTCTCCCGCAGGTGCACGTACCGCTCCAGGACGCGGTACACCTCGTCGCCGAAGCTCCACAGCTCGTTCGGTCCGCCGGAGCGCAGTCGCCGCGACCCGTCGGCCGCCGTCACGTCCTCGTACGGCAGCCGGTCGCCGTGCAGACGCATCACGGGGCTGAACGTGCCGAGCTGGAACCACCGCACGAGCAGCTCGTGGAACGCCGGGTCCGCGACGTCACCGCGGTGGAAGCCGCCGATGTCCGTCGTGAACCACGGGATCCCCGCGACGCCCATGTGGATGCCGGCCGTGACCTGGCGGGCCATGTCGTCGAACGTCGAGCTGATGTCGCCGGACCACACCAGCGCGCCGTACCGCTGACTGCCCGCCCAGGCGCACCGTACGAGGTTGACCACCTCCTCCTCGCCGTCGGCGCGTTGCCCGTCCCAGAACGCGCGGGCGAAGAGCTGCGGGTACAGGTTCCCCACGCGCAGGTTGGACCCGAGGTGGTAGCGGTAGGCGTCGAAGTCGTAGACGCCGTACTCGGGCTCCGCCTCGTCGAGCCAGAACGTGCGGATGCCGTGCGCGCTGTAGTTGCGGCGGCACGTCTCCCACAGCCAGCGCCGCGCCTCCGGGTTCGTGACGTCGAGGAACCCGCTCGGGCCCTCGAACGACATGTGGACGTCGAGACCGCGCTCGGCGCGCACCAGGAGGTTCTCGCGACGCAGGTGGGAGTAGTTCTCGGACTCGAGGGAGACCTGCGGCCAGACCGAGACCATGAGCTCGACCCCGAGATCGCGCAGCTCGTCGACCGTCGCGGCCGGGTCCGGCCAGAACTCGTCCTCGAACCGGTAGTCACCCATGCGCGGCCAGTGGAAGAAGTCGGCGACGATCACGTCCAGCGGCAGGCCCCGACGGCGGTGCTCGCGCGCCACCTCGAGGAGCTGGTCGGCGTTCCAGTAGCGCAGCTTGCACTGCCAGAAGCCGAGCCCACGCTCGGGCATCATCGGCGCGTGGCCTGTCGCGTCCGCGTACGCGCGCGTGATCGCTGCGGGCGTCTCACCCGCGGTCACCCAGTAGTCCAGCTGGCGCGTCGTCTCCGCATACCACTCGGTGCGGTTGCGCGCGAAGGTCGCGCGCCCGATCGCCGGGTCGTTCCACAGGAACCCGTACCCCGCGCTCGACAGCACGAACGGCACGCTCGCCTGGGAGTTGCGGTGCGCGAGCTCGAACGTCGAGCCCTTGAGATCCAGCACGTGCTGCTGGTACTGGCCCATCCCGTACAGCTTCTCGTCCGGGTCGGACTCGAAGGACGCCGTGAGCTCGAGGTCCCCGCCGAGCCGCGGACGAAAGCGCCGTGCCTGCAGGTCGAGCGAACCGCCGCGGTCGTGCTCGCGCAGGAGCAGATGACCTTCGCGGTCGTAGAACGCGAGCTCGCAGCGCGAGCGTTCGTACCCGGTGGGCTCGTGGAACCACGTCGTCACGCGCAGCTCGACGCGCAGTCCGCCGACGACGAGAGTCGCGCCGTCGTCTCGCGTCTCGACCCGCACGGCCGGGTCAGCCCCGCCCGCGCCTTCCGCACCGGTCCCGCTCGGGACCTCGTCGAGCGGCAGCAGCGCGTGGTCGCTGTCCACCACGTCTCCCATGAGGGTCGCACGCACGCGCACGGCATCGCGTCCCCAGGGCTCGACGACGAGCGTCTCGCCGTCGCCACGCCACACGACGCGCGTGCCGTCGACGTGGACGGGCTGGACGGGCTGGTTCGCGGTGCTCACCTGGTCTCCTTCGACGAGGACTTCGGACGGGTCAGAGGGTCGGGAGGAACACCCGCATGGTCGAGGGACCGCGCTCGGCCCAGCGGTGGTAGGGCACGAGCGGGAGCTCGAGCTCCTCGAACGGCTCGTGGACGGGCGCCACGCCGGAGTACGGCAGGCCGGACGACTGCGCCCCGCTCGCCCTGCGCGTCAGGAGGGTTCCGCGCACGACGGCGCCGTCCGCCTCCGGCCGGGGCTCGGCCGTCGGGTCGATGCGCAGGTCCTCCAGGGCCGCGCCCGCGGGCAGGTCGGTCGACTCGGCGCACAGCACGAGCGGGCCCCGCTCAACCGCGACGCAGCCGCGCACGGCGTCGACCCGCGGGTCGGGCCACGTGAGCCGCGGCGCCACGGGCAGCTCGAGCACGACGACATCGCCCCGCCGCAGCACCTCGCGGACCTCGACCCACCCCGGCGCGGCCGCATGCGCAGCGCGACCGGTACCGGGACCGGCGACCGTCGCGCCGTCCGCCCAGGCGGGGACGCGCAGCCGCAGGGTCACGTCGCGGTCGGGAGCGTCGAGCACCTCGACGCGCACCGAGCCGTCGTCCGGGTACCGCGTCTCGACGCGCAGGGCCAGCTCGCCGCCGTCGTCCAGCGCTGTACGCACCTCACCCGCTGCGTACTGCAGGAGGGTGAGCTCGTCGCCGTCGACCGACGCGACGTAGGCGTGCCACGAGGCGAGCGTGCGGGCGACGTTCGTCGGGCAGCACGACACGTCGAACCACGGGGCCCGGACGCCACCCTCGGCACGCGGGTTCTCCGTGTCGGGCTCGACGTCCTGCCTGGCCACGCGCTGGTGCAGGGGGTTGGCGTAGAAGAACGCCTGGCCGTCACTGCGAGGGGAGGTGGCGACGACGTTGTAGTACGTACGCTCCATCAGGTCCGCGTAGCGCACGTCCCCCGTCGCGAGGTAGAGGCGCCAGGACACCATGGTCGAGGCGATGCCCGCGCACGTCTCGCAGTACGCGCGGTCGGGCGGCAGCTCCCAGTCGTCACCGAAGCCCTCGTCCTGGTGCCGCGAACCCATGCCGCCGGTGAGATAGGTGCGGCGCTCGACGGTGCGCTCCCACTGGCGCGTGACGGACCCGAGGAGGTCCGCGTCGCCCGTGTCGACGGCGACGTCCACGGCGCCCGCCGCGAGGTAGAGCGCGCGCACGGCGTGCCCGCTCCAGACGTCCGCCTCGCGGACGGGTACGTCGTCCTGGAAGTACGCCGGGCTGAGCAGCCGGATCGGCTCGAGCGTCCCGTGCCCGCGACGCTCGACGAACAGGCGCGCCTGCTCCGTGTAGCGCGGCTCGCCGAGCGCGCGACCCAGCTCGGCCAGGCCCACCTCGATCTCCGGGTGCCCGCAGATCCCCGCGCGCGCCCCGGTCCCGAACTCTGCGCACGCCTGGTCCGCCGCGCGGCGCGCGACCTCCACGAGGCGACCGTCGCCGGCCGTGCGGAACCGCGCGACCGCGGCCTGCAACAGGTGGCCGGTGCAGTACAGCTCGTGCCCGCTCTCGAGGTCGGTGTACCGGCCGGCCTGGCCTGCGTGGCCGAAGCACGTGTTGAGGTACCCGTCCTCGTCCTGCGCCGCGGCGACCCGGTCGACGAGCCGGTCGTAGGTCGCCTCGAGCGCGGGGTCGCCGGTGCGCGCGAGCTCCCACGCCATCGCCTCGAGCAGCTTGTAGACCTCCGAGTCGGAGAACTGCCAGCCGGGCCGCTCGCCCCCGGTCGTGCCGGCGGCGACCACGTCGAAGTTCGCGAGCCAGCCGAGCCGCTCCATCCACGTGCGGCAGTGCTCCAGGGTCGCCCGCGCGTTGGTCTCCTGGAGCCGCGCCCAGAAGCCGTCGGCGAGCCGCACCTCACCGACGCCGAGGCCGCGACGGCCCGGCGTCGCCGGGACGACGGGCCGCGCGCGCACGGCGTCGGGCGCACCGGGTCGCCCGGGTCCGGGCGACGTGGTGAGGGTGGCGTGGTGAGTCACGAGGTGGTCCTTCGGTGTGGGTGGGACGGGCCGACGCCGGGGTGACCCGGCCGCCGGCCGTCAGTCCTTGACGGCGCCCGCGGTGACGCCAGCCGCGACGAAGCGCTGCGCCAGCACGAGCAGCACGGCCGCGGGGACGGACGCGACGACGGCGGTCGCCATGATGGCGTTCCACTGCGTCGTGTTGTTGCCGATGTAGTTGTAGATGCCGAGCGTGATAGGGATGAGGTCCCCGTTGCGGTTGAGCGTCGAGGCGAAGATGAAGTCCGACCAGGCCCACAGGAACGCGAACAGCGCGACCGTGACGGTCGAGTTCCGGCTCACCGGCACGACGACGGAGATGAACGTGCGCCACGGGCCCGCGCCGTCGACGCGTGCCGCCTGGAGCAGCTCGCGCGGGATGCCGGACATGAAGGCCGTGTACAGGAGCACGCCGAACGGCACGGCGATCGTCGAATCGGCCACGATGAGGCCGCCGACGGTGTTCAGCAGCCCGAGCCGCACGTAGATCGCGTAGAAGCCCATCGACATGACGACGGCCGGGATCATCTGCGCGACGAGCAGCAGGAAGTTGAGCGTCTTGCCGCCACGCAGGTTGAGCTGCGCGAGGGCGTAGCCAGCCGGGGCGGCCACGACGATGGTCAGCAGGACGCAGCCCAGCCCGACGATCAGGCTCGTCCCGAGCGCCGGCATCTGCTGCGCGAAAACGCGCTCGTAGCCCTCGAACGTCGGCTCCCACGGGAACCAGTGCGGCGGGGAGGCCCGCAGGTCCTTCGTCTGCGTGAGGGAGACGTTCACCATCCAGTAGACGGGGAACAGCATCAGGGCGGTGAAGAGGACGCCGAGCGCGGTCTTCCACCAGGGTCGGGTCGAGGTCATGACGACGCCTCCTGACGGCGCTGGAGCTGCAGGTGCAGGAACCCGAAGACGAGGGCCACGAGGATGAGGATGTTGCCTACGGCGGCGGCGGGCGAGAAGTCGGGCTGGCCGGTGCCGAAGGCCTCGCGGTAGGACCACACGGCGAACGTCGTCGAAGCGTCGCCGGGCCCGCCCGTCGTCATGATCCAGATGACGTCGACGACCTTGAGCGTGTAGATCAGCCCGAGCAGGATCGTGATCGCGGAGACCGGGCGCAGCAGCGGCAGCGTGATGCTGCGGAACTGACGCCACGCGCCGGCGCCGTCGAGCGACGACGCCTCGTACACCTCGCCGGGGATGTTCTGCAGCCCCGAGTAGAGGATCACGAGGTTGAACGGGATGCCGAGCCAGACGTTCGCGATCGTCACCGCGATCAGCGCGGTGTCCGGGGACGTGAGCCAGTTGATCTGCCCGATCCCGAAGGCCCCGATGACCGAGTTGATGATGCCGTTCTCGCTGCTGAGCATCCACGCCCAGGTGGAGGCCGACACGATGAGCGGCAGCAGCCACGGGACGAGGAACAGCGCGCGCAGCACGTTCGAGAGCCGGAAGCTCGACCGGAAGAACACGGCGAGCGCCAACCCGATGGCGAACTGGAACGCGATGGACACGAACGTGAACGCCACGGTGTTCCACAGCGCCGTCGGGAAGGTCGACGAGGCGAAGACCTCGGCGAAGTTCTCGAAGCCGACGTACTCGGCGTTGCCCTGGACGAACGCCCGGATGTTGTAGTCGTGCACGCTGAGGTCGATGTTGCGCCATAGCGGGTACGCGTAGAAGAGCACGAGGTAGACGAGGAGCGGGGTGGCGAAGGCCGCAGCGGTCCACTGGCTGGCGTTCGGTCCCCGTCGGCGGCGGCGCCCCCTCGGCGCGGCGGGCGTCGTGCCCGCCGCACCGAGGGTGCTCTCGCTCGTCCCGACGGAGGTCGGGAGGGTGGTCATGAGTCGTCCTTCGATCGGGTGTTGTGATCGCTCACATCACGCGCTGCGCGCGTGGTGTCAGCTCATCGCGGCCTCGGCGTCGGCCTGAGCGGTCTCGAGCGCCTCCTGCGGGGTCGCCGCGCCGGACAACGCGTTCTGGACCGCGGTCCACAGCGCCTCGGAGATCATCGGGTAGTCGGTGCCGAGGTTGTCGCTCGTGCGGCCCTTCGCGCTGCGCACGGCCTCGACCCAGGTCTCGAGGTCCGGCTGCTCCTCGAGGAGCTGCCCCTGCCCGGCCTCCGTCGGCGGGACGTAGTACGCGAACGTGTTCGCGGTCTCGACGAAGCCCTCGGGCGTCGTCATGCACTCGACGATCTGGCGGGTCACGTCGTAACGCGCCTCGTCGGACTGGACGGGCGCGACGATGAACTCGCCACCGGTCGGGGCAGGCGCGACGCCGCCGTCCATCGCGGGCAGCTGGACGACACCGGTCTCGAAGTCCGCCTCGGCGGCGCTGTTGACTTGCCACGTCCCGTTCTCGGCGAACGCGAAGTCGCCCGTGAGGAACTCCTCCCAGACGGTGTTCTGCGAGTTCTGGATGACGGAGTTGGGCGCGTAGCCCTCGTCGAGCCAGCCTGTCCACAGCTCGAGCGCCTCGACGGCCTCGGGCGAGTCGAGCTGCGTCAGGTCGGCGCCCGCGCCCCAGAACCACGGGAGGAACTGGAAGGAGCCCTCCTCCGTGCCGATGCCCGCGAAGGTGATGCCCTGGTGCCCGGCACCGGTCACCGCCTCCAGGGCGGCCGTGAGCGAGTCCCAGTCGGTGATCGACGCCGGGTCCACGCCGGCCTCGTCGAGGATCTCCGTGTTGTAGTAGAGCGCGAGCGTGTTGGCACCGATCGGGATGCCGTACTCGCCGCCGTCCACGACGCCCGCCGCGAGCAGGTTCTCGTCGACGTCCGAGGTGTCGAGTCCGAGCTCCTCGTTGGTCGACAGCATCCCCGTGTCTGCGAGAGTCGAGACGGCCGGGTTGTCGATCAGGATGACGTCGGGAGACGTGCCCTCCTGGGCGGACAGCAGCGCCTGGTTCGTGAGCGCAGTCGTGTCGTAGGCCGTGCGCTCGATCGTGACGCCGGCGTCGTCGCCGCACTGCTGGACACGCTTCTCCCAGTCCGACGAGCCGTCGTGCTGGGGGTACGGGTCCCACCAGGTGTACGTCGCGTCGCCGCCGCTCGACGCGGTGTCGTCCGACCCCCCCGACGAGCAGGCCCCCACGAGCGCCAGCGTGACGGTGGTGAGGACGGCGGTCGTCGCGAGGGCGGCGGGCTTGCGCCTCGTGTTCTGCATCAGTGGTTCCTCCTTGAACGATGGCCGGCCGACGGCGTCGGCGACCTGGCGTGCGGGTCCGCGCTCCGGTGGTGGTCCCGCTGTTCGGTGCTGGTCTGGTCAGGCGTCGCCCCGGCGAGGAGGCGCCCCCGTGCTGCCCCGGTCGACCAGCTCGGGCGAGACGAAACGCACTACGTGCGGCTCGTCGGGTCCCACCTCTCCCTCGATGCGGCGCACGAGCTGGCGCACGGCCATGCGACCGAGCCGGTCGGGTGCGGACTCCACCGAGGTGAACGGCAGGGAGAACGTGCGGGCGAACTCGTCCGAGTAGCGCCCGACGACGGAGAGGTCCTGCGGAGCGGACAGGCCGCGCTCGTGCAGGACGGTGGGGAGCGCCGCGGCGGCGGCCTCGTTGTTGACCAAGAGACCGGTGGCGTCGGGGTGGGCGTCGAGCAGGCCACGCAGGTCGCGCCCGACGTCGGGCTGGCTCGAGGACCCGTACGTGGCGTACAGCCTCATCCCCCGGGCGCGCGCCGCCTCGAGCGCGGCGTTCTGCAGGCGCCAGACGTACGCGCCGCCACGTTCGACGACGTGCTCCGGCTGCGAGACGAGCAGGACCTCGCGGTGCCCGAGACGGTGGAGGTGGTCCACCATGAGGCGGCCTGCCTCCTCGAAGTCGAGATCGAAGACGTCGACGCCGGTGCAGTCGGCGGGCAGCCCGACCAGGGCCCCGGGCTGGGAGGCGCTGCGCAGGATGGGCAGGCGCTCGTCGTGCTCCGCCACGTTGAGCAGCACGACGCCGTCGACCATCCGCGAGTCCGTCATGCGGCGCAGCGCTCGGGTGCCGTCGGCGTCCGTGGCGAGCAGGATGTCGTAGCCGTGCTCGCGTGCGGTGTCCGAGACCCCGAGCATGTACTGGAGCATCGCGGGTGCGAACTCGTCGGGCAGGAACTGCGCGAGCAGACCGATGACCATCGTGCGCGTCGTCGCGAGCGCCCTCGCTCCCGCGTTCGGCGTATACCCGAGCGAGGACACCGCGTCCTCGACGCGGCGACGCACGTCGGCCGAGATCGCCCTCTTGCCCGAGAGCGCGTACGACGCCGTGCTGCGTGAGACTCCCGCGATCCGGGCGACATCTCCGATGGTGGCCACTGTGCCTCCTCTGTGCGAACCGGTTCGACAGTAGCGCGCGAGTTCGTTGCGATGCAAGACCTCGCGGATGTCGAGAGGGCAGCGATCGGTGATATCCGCGTCGAACTGGTTCGACACTCTTGATCTCGAGCGCTCTCGAAGGTGGAGCATGCACGGCACGCGACTCGGTGCACATCTCATGCGATTCGGCTCGGTCGAGCCCTCGGCGCTTCGGCGCGAGCCCGGTGACACGGCGTCCGCCGCGGAGGAAGCGGGGCTCGGCCGGCTCTCCGTGATGGACCACTGGTTCCAGATGGAACGGGCCGGCTTCCCGGCGTCGGACCCGATGCTGGAGGCCTACACGAGCTCGCGGAGACGCTGTGCTCGCCGCTGCCGCTGAGCACGCCGGAGATCATGGTCGGAGGGTCGGGCGAGCGCAAGACGCTGCGGCTCGTCGCGCAGTACGCCGACGCGTGCAACCTCTTCGCGACGTCGCCGGACGAGCTCACGCACAAGCTCGAGGTACTGCGCGGGCACTGCGAGGACGTCGGGCGCGACCCCGCCGAGATCCGCGTGACCGTGCTGCACCGCGGGGAGTCGTTGCTGCGCGGCGGGGTCGACGAGAGCGGCCAGCGGCACCTGACGGTGGCTGCGCAAGCGCCCCGCGTTCCGCGAGGCGTTCGCGGGCTTCGACCCGGAGGTGGTCGCAGGGTTCGGGGACGACGACGTCGCGCGCCTCCTCGCGGACGCGCGGATCGTCCGCAACCGGCAGAAGATCGAGGCCACGATCGCCAACGCGCACGCCGTGCTCGCGCTGCACGCAGACGGCCGCACGCTCGACGAGCTCGTGTGGTCGTTCGCCCCGGAGGAGCGGGCACAGCGACCACGCAGCCGGCGGGACGTCCCGGCGCAGACTGCAGAGTCGGTCGCCCTCGCGAAGACGCTGAAGACGCTCGGCTTCCCGTTCATCGGTCCCACCACCGCGTACGCCGCGATGCAGGCGTGCGGGCTCGTCGACGACCACCTCGCGACCTGCCCCGTCGTGCTCGCATCGTGATGCGTGCCGCGAGGTCGTTCGTGGCCGGCCCCCGACGAACGGTGCGGCGGGACCGTCTGAGCCGCCCCGCAGCGCAGCAGACGGGGGTCAGCGCATGAAAGGGCCGAAGATCTCGGCCACCGTCGCTGCGGCACGGTCGGCGTCGCCCGCGGCGATCGCGTCGACCAGCTGGTGGTGGGAGCGGTGCACCGAGTCCTCGTCCTCGCTCTCCTCGTCGCGCATGTGGACGGCGAAGACGTCCAGCATGCTGGAGTACAGCGTGACGTACAGGGGGTTGTGCGTCGCCGCCACGACGGCGCGGTGCAGCGCGAGGTCCGCGCTCGCTCGCGCGTCGGGATCGTCGGTCGACCAGCTTGCCTCGCGACGGTCGCGGAGCTCGCGCAGCAGCTCGACGTCGGCGTCCGAGCGGTGCTGTGCGGCGAGCGAGGCTGCGGTGCTGTCGAGTGCGAGGCGCAGCTCCAGGTAGTGGCGTCGGCTGCCGCCGGCAAGCTGGCGCTCCAGGGTGCCGGTGAGCTCGGAGCTGGAGATGACGAAGGTTCCCCGCCCCTGCTCGCGACGCAGCAGACCTGAGTGCACCAGCGACTGCAGCGCCTCGCGGGCCGTGTTCCGACCGATTCCGAACTCTGCCACCAGTGCGCCCTCCGTCGGGATCTTCTCACCGACGGGCCAGCGGCCGGAGACCACCTCGTCCCGAAAGCGCGCCGCCGCCTGATCGATGAGGCCTACTCGACGCATCGGCGGCCGTGTGCCAGACTCCTCGAGATTCATCCCATGATCCGATCATCCGTTGACATCTCGGTGGAGTTTAACGTGACGACATTCTCTTCCACGCGCACGCCGGCGCGTCGCGGGCACCTGATCCTGTGGGCGGGCCTGGCCATCGCACTGACCGCCGTGAACCTGCGGACAGCGGTGACGGGATTTACTCCGCTCCTGGAGATCATCGGGGCGGACCTCGGATTCGGGGTGGCGGTGGCGGGCCTGCTCGGTACCGTGCCCGCAGCATCGTTCGGCATCTTCGGCTTCCTCGCCCCGGTGGTGACGAGACGGTTCGGGCTCGAGCGCACGGCCACCGTGGCGCTCAGCCTCACCGCCCTGTCCCTCGTGATCCGCGCGCTCTCCCCGACGACGCTCGTGCTGGTGCTGTCGACCGTGCTGGCACTGGCAGGGATCGGGGCCGCGAACGTCGTGATCGTCCCCCTGGTGAAGGCGTGGTTCGCCGACCGGCTCGCCCTGTGGACCTCGCTCTACCTCATCCTGATGCAGACGGGTCAGTTCGTCGCCCCGCTCCTGGCGGTCCCGGTCGCAGAGGCGACGACCTGGCGGGTCTCGATCGGCATCTGGGCGGGACCGGCTGCCGTGGCCGCCGTGGTCTGGCTCGTCCTCGCGCTCAGGCTGCCCGCCGACCACCACGCGCCCGCCACCGCGACGGTTCTCGACGCGCGCCCGAGGATCAGCCGGTCGTCGACCGTCTGGGGCCTGGTGATCCTGTTCGCGATGCTGTCGATGTCCAACTACGGGATCATCACCTGGGTACCGACCGTGCTCACCGACGCAGGAGGCAGCGCAGCCCTGGGCGGTTCCATGGTCGCCCTGTACTCGGCCTGGGGAATGGTCGCGGCGCTCGTCGTACCGCACCTGGCCACGCGACTGGCGAACCCGTTCGTCGTGGTCGTCGTGTGCGCGGTCGCCCTGGTGGCCGGGTACCTCGGCCTCCTCCTGTCTCCGCTCGACGGCACGTTGCTCTGGGTGTGCCTGCTGGGCATCGGCGTCAGCACCTTTCCGCTCTGCATGACCCTCATCAACCGTCGGACCCGGACGCCGCAGTCCGCCTCGGCGGTGTCCGGCTTCGTCCAGGGGATCGGTTACGGGCTGGCGTGCTTCGGGCCGATCGGGCTGGGTCTCCTGCGTGAGGCGACGGGATCCTGGACGCTCCCGCTCGTGGTGCTCGCCGCGACGACCGTCCCTGGGGTGATCGCCGGCTGGTTCGCGTGCCGGCCTCGCTTCGTGGAGGACTCCGTGCCACGACCACCGGAACGCGCGGACTCCCCGAGCCTCCGGCCTTGACTTCGAGCGCGCTCGAAGGTGGAGCATGCACGGCATGCGACTCGGTGCACATCTCATGCGATTCGACTCGGTCGAGCCTGCCGCCCTTCGGCGCGAGCTCGGTGACACGGCGTCCGCCGCGGAGGAGGCGGGGCTCGGCTGGCTCTCGGTGATGGACCACTGGTTCCAGATGGAACGGGCCGGCTTCCCGGCGTCGGACCCGATGCTGGAGGCCTACACGACGCTCGGCTATCTCGCCGGGCGCACGGAGACGGTGCAGCTCGGCGTCCTCGTCACGGGCGTGACATACAGGTATCCCGGGCTGCTGGCGAAGACCGTCGCGACGCTCGACGTGCTGTCGGGCGGCCGCGCGACGTTCGGGATCGGCGCTGCCTGGTACGACCGCGAGCACGCGGCTTTCGGCGTCCCGTTCCCGCCGCTCAAGGAGCGGTTCGAGCGGCTCGAGGAGACGCTGCAGATCGCGCGTCAGATGTACGACCCGGCCGAGAACGGCCCGTACGAGGGCACCCACTACCAGCTCGCCGAGACGCTGTGCTCGCCGCTGCCGCTGAGCAGGCCGGAGATCATGGTCGGAGGGTCGGGCGAGCGCAAGACGCTGCGGCTCGTCGCGCAGTACGCCGACGCGTGCAACCTCTTCGCGACGTCGCCGGACGAGCTCACGCACAAGCTCGAGGTGCTGCGCGGGCACTGCGAGGACGTCGGGCGCGACCCCGCCGAGATCCGTGTGACCGTGCTGCACGCCGGTGACGACCTGCTGACCGGGGACGTCGACGCGTTCGTCGAGAAGGTCCGCCCGCTCGCCGGCCTCGGCGTGGACACCGTGATCCTGCGGCCGCCGGCGACCCCGCTCGCCGCGTGGGTGCGCGACGCCGTCGCCCCCGCGGTGGAGCGCGTGGCCGAGCTCTGACGCCCGCGGTCCGCATCGGCGGTTGTCGGTGCGGACCGGGAGACTGGTGCCGTGCCGGTCGTCCCTGAACCTCGCGCGCCCGCCATGCGCGAGCGGGCGACGATGGCGCACCTCGACGCCGACGCGTTCTTCGCGAGCGTCGAGCAGCACCAGCGCCCGTCGCTGCGCGGGCGCCCGGTGCTGGTCGGCGGGGTCGGTCCGCGCGGCGTCGTCGCGACCGCGTCGTACGAGGCGCGGCGCGACGGCGCGCGGTCCGCGATGTCGATGGAGCTGGCCCGTCGGCTGTGCCCGACGGCGATCGTGCTCGTCCCGCGGTTCGACGCGTACGCGGCGTACTCGCGACAGATCATGGCGGCGCTGCGCGAGGTCACGGACCTCGTCGAGCCGATCAGCATCGACGAGGCGTTCGCCGACCTCGACCACCTCGACGGGGACAGCGACGCGCTGGAGACCGTCGCGCGGCGGGTCCGGGAGCGGGCGCGCGAGCTGAGCGGGCTGTCGGTCTCGCTCGGGCTCGGGCGCTCGAAGCTCGTGGCCAAGCTCGCGTCGGAGGCGGCGAAGCCGGGCGGTGTGCGCGTCGTCGACCCGACGGACGAGGACGCCTTCCTGCTGGCGCACCCCGTGCGCGCGCTGTGGGGCGTCGGACCGGTGTCCGCGTCGCGGCTGGAGCAGCTCGGTGTCCGGACCGTCGAGGACCTGCGGCGGCAGCCGATCGACACGCTGGTCGACGTCGCGGGCGAGGCCGCCGGGACGAACCTCTACCGCATCGCGCGCGGGTGGGACGACCGTCCCGTGAACCTGGTCCGCGAGCGCAAGTCCGCCGGGGCGGAGCACACGTTCGACCACGACCTGCACGGGCGCACGGCGATCGCGGCGGCGCTGGAGACCGTGGCGGACGGGGCGCTGCGCCGGCTCGACCGGCACGGCGTCGCCGCGCGCACGGTCGTCGTGAAGGTGCGGACGTCGTCGTTCACGACCGTCACGCGCTCCGTCACCCTGCCCCGGCCGACCACCGACTCGGCCGCGCTGCGTGCGGCCGCGCGCCGCGCACTGGATCTCGCGGACGTCACCGAGCCGGTCCGGCTCCTCGGCGTCTCGTTCCACGCGCTCTCCGAGCACGCCCAGCTCATGCTGTCCTTCGAGGACGACGCCGCCGTCGTCGGGCCCGACGGACCGGGCGTCGCCGTCGATGCTGTCGAGGCCGCCCCCGACGGTGCGGCTCCCGAGACGCCCGTGATCCCGACCGTGCCAGGTCCCGTGCGTGCGACGGTCGAGAACGTCGCGCCCGGCCTGGACGTGGAGACCGCGAAGGACGGCCGCGGCTGGGTCGTGCGCGTGCGCGACGACGGCCGCATCGCGGTGCGGTTCGAGACGGCGCAGACCGGGCCGGGCTACCAGCGCTGGGTCGACCCGGAGTCGGAGGAGCTCCTCCTGGTCCCCGCCCTCGGACCTCCGCCGACGGCGTGACGACCGAACCGGCGAACCTCGGCTCCTACCGTGCGAGCCGCGCCTCCTCGTCGACGTGGGCAAGCTTCGCGGGGTTGGCGATGCCGAAGAGCTGCGTGATCCGCCCGTCCACGACGACGACGCACACGGCCGTCGCGAGCACCCCGTCCACCTCGACCCGGATGCCGGGGGCACCGTTGAGCGGTGCCGAGGTCGCCGAGATCACGCCGCGCGCCTTGCCGATGCCGCCCACCAGGTACCGCGCGATCCGGTCCGCGCCGACGATGGGGTGCCGTGCCGCCTGCACGACGCCGCCGCCGTCGGACACGAGGACGACGTCCGGCGCGAGGACGTCCATCAGCCCTTGGACGTCACCCGTGGAGAGGGCGGCGAGGAACCGGTCGACGACCCGCCGCTGCTCGGCCCGGTCCACGTCGACCCGCGGGCGCCGGGCCGCGACGTGCTCGCGCGCGCGGTGCGCGATCTGCCGCACCGCGGCCGGCGATCGGTCCACCGCCTGCGCGATCTCCTCGTACGGCACGTCGAAGACCTCGCGCAGCACGAACACGGCGCGCTCGGCGGGGCGCAAGGTCTCGAGCACGGTGAGCATCGCGAGCGACACGGACTCGGCGAGCTCGACGTCGTCGGCCACGTCGGGGCTGGTCAGCAGAGGCTCGGGCAGCCACTCCCCCACGTAGTCCTCGCGTCGCCGCGACTGCGTCCGCATCCGGTTGAGCGCCTGGCGGGTGACGACCCGCACGAGGTAGGAGCGCGGGTCGCGCACGTCGTCCTGGTCGACGCCGGCCCACCGCAGCCAGGACTCCTGCACCACGTCCTCGGCGTCGGCGGCGGAGCCGAGCATCTCGTAGGCGACGGTGAAGAGCAGGCGGCGGTGGGTGACGAAGGGGTCGTCGCTCATGCGCCCACCCTGTCACCGACCTCGGCCCCGCGTCCGCCTGCCCGTGAGGCGGGTGCGGCGAGCGGTGCGAGCCCGCACGACGCCGCGAGCTCCTGCGAGCGGATGCCGAGCGCCACGTTGGCACGCGCCGTGGCGTTCATGAACCCGACCTTGGCCGCCAGCTCCACGAGGGCAGCCGGCCCCAGGTCGGCGAGCAGCGCGTCGGACAGCTCGTCCGAGACCGTGGGCGGGGTCTGGCACATCGCCTCGGCGTACTCCATGACGCGCCGTTCGGTCGGCGTGAACGCGTCCGACTCGCGCCACCGTGGCACCTCGCGCGCCTTCGCCTCGTCGAGGCCCTTGTCGTGCGCGAGGAAGTACTGCAGGTCCAGGCAGAACCCGCACCCGACCGTGGCGGCGGTCGCCATGTGCGCGAACGTCGCGAGGCTCGGGTCGAGCGCGTCCCACTTCTCGGCCTTGCGGCCCATCGTCATCAGGTCCTTGAACACGGGGCGGTTGTTCCACATCACCCCGAGCGAGTCCGGGACCTGTCCCAGCATCCGTCGGCTCATCGTCCTCACCAGGCTCCCGTAGATGCCGGTGACCTCGATCGCGGGGACTCGTGCGCTGCCGGTCATGTCTCCTCCAGTGGTCGATCGTGTCCGTCGACATGGAGACACCGCCCGCGCGGCACGTGTGACAGCCCTCCGAACGGACGGAGTCCGCGTCATGTGATGGCGACTTCGCCGATACCTGGAGGGATGGCGCCGCCGCGGACCGCTTGCTGGATCCGCTGTCCTGGGTGAGTGTGAGTCGCATGACGGGCCACCACCTGACACGACCCGGACAACGCCTCGACAGGGCGGGGACGACAGGGACGGGCGCAGCACTGCGCCGCGCCTGGGCAGAGTTCGTCGGCCCGGAGGCCACACCGGTGAACGGCGTGCTGACGGCGGCGACCACGGCGGTGGGTGCAGTGGCGGCGGCGCTCGTGGCGCGGGCACGCGACGCGAGTCCCGCACGCGTGGGCGTCGCATGCCTGCTGGCCGTCGACCTCGCCGGCGGCGTCTACGTCAACAACACGCGGGCGTGCGCGCGCTGGTACGAGCGCCCGGGGCAGGGATTCGGTGCGCACGTCTCGTTCGCTGCGCTCCACGTGCACCCGGCCGCGGTCGCGTGGCTGGACGCGAAGTCGCCGGGGAGCCGCGTCCACCCCGCAGGATGGGCGGCGGCACAGTACGCGTACCTGATGACCTCGACCGTCGTGATCCGCCGCTACCCCGCCCGGCGACGCGCCCTGGGGGTGGCCCTCACCGCCGGGGGACTCGCACTGGACTGCGCGCTGGGCCCGTCGCGTCGTGCGCCGTGGTTCGCCTGGGCCTACTACCCCAAGCTGCTGCTGGGACACGCCTCAGCGGCCCTGTGGTCGGACGACGATCTGGCCCCTGCACAGCCGCGGTGAGGTCCGAGCAGTCTGCGCTGCACGTCGAGGGGACGGCCGCGGCGTGCGGGTCCTCGAGGCGGGCGCCTGAGTCGGGGCCCGTCAGCGACCATCGACGCGCGCGCCCCCCACGTGCGTGAGCTGCTCGACGACGTCGACGACGCCGTCCGTCCCGGGCGACGCGGCGATGCGCTCGCCGATCCGCGCGCTCGCCGCCGCGTACGCCGCGTCGTCGAGCACGCGCCGGACCGCGCGCCGCACCTGGGCCGGTCGGGGCTGGTTCGTCCTCAGCCGCACGCCCGCCCCCGACCACGCGACGCGCGCGGCGACCTCGGCCTTGTCCTCGGTCTTGCCCGCGACGACGATCGGCACGCCGTGGCGCAGCGCGTGGTGCACGCCGCCGTACCCGCCGTTCGTGGCGTACGCGGAGGTGAGCGGGAGGAGCGCGTCGTACGGCAGGTACTCGGCGGCGCGCGCGTTGGCAGGCAGGGTACCGAGCGCCTCGACCGGCCGTCCGCCCGTCGCCGCGACGACGAGGACGTCCTCGTCCGCCAGGGCCCGGATCGTCGGCAGGATGAGCTGGCCCAGGTCCTCGTTGGCGACCGTCCCCTGGGTGACGTGGACGACGGGGCGCGACCCGTCGAGGTCGCCCCACCACGCGGGCAGCGCCGGGCCGCCCGCGCCGCCGGACGCCGAGGGCGGGCCGACGAAGCGCACGGGCGTGGTCACGTCGGGGCGGGGGTACTCGAACTCCTCGACGGTGAGCTGGGCGATCGCGTCCGCGTGGGCGGGCCAGCTGAGGAAGAACCCGTCGAGCGGCCGCTCGCCCGCGGCCCGTACGAGGCCGTCGGCGGCCTCCTGGGCCGGGGCGAGCGTGCGCGCGACCATGCGCTGCAGCACCCGGTTGCGCACGACCCCGAGCCGGCCCGACGCCGGGAGCACGCCCAGCCCGAACGGTGCGGTGTGCGCGCTCGTCAGGCCGAGAGGGAAGATGCCCAGCGCGACGAGGGACGGTCGACGCTCGGCGGGCGTGGCCGCGAGTGCCGTCGCGCCGAGGAACAGGGGCTCGACGAGCACGACGTCGGTCGGCCTCTCGGCGAGGGCGGCGAGCACGGCGCGGTGCTGGGCGAGCCCGGGCCCGACGAAGATCTGGAGCATGTCGTACCGGATGGCGTCGAGGCCGGTCCGGCCCTCTCGCCCGGGAAAGTGCCCGGCGAGGTCGCGGTCGTCGAAGTCCGCCTCGGCGGGCAGCGGCAGGTGCTGCGCCCCGGCGGCCGTGACGGCGTCGGCGAACCGCGCTCCGGTGAGGAAGCGGACGTCGTGGCCACGCTCGACGAGGCTGCGCGTGACGGCGAGCAGCGGGGTGACGTGGGCGTGGACGGGGGTCGAGCACAGGAGGACGGAAGCCATCGGACGTGCCTTTCGTGGGAAACGCTACGGGTGGAGAGAGGCCTGTGGGGCTCGGACCGGGCCGTCCGGGCCGTCCGGTCGTATGAGAAGATCGAGCAACCGTGAGAAGTATTCATCACACTGAAGGGGTAGTCAATAGTGGTTCCTCGTGCATACTCGTCCGACCTGCGCGCCGAGCAGGCCGCGCTCACGCGGGAGCGCGTGGTGCGGGCCGCCGCGGCGGAGCTCTCCGAGCACGGCTACGACCGCACGACTCTCGCGCGCGTCGCCGAGCGGGCGGGTGTCTCGCTCGAGACCGTCAAGACCCACGGACCCAAGCGCGCGCTGCTGCTCGCCGCGTTCGAGCTGACGTTCGGCGGCGCAGAGGGCCCGCAGTCGCTCGCCGAGGGACCCGAGGGTCGCGACGTCGTCGCCCGGACCGACCCGGACGCCTTTCTCGACGGGATGGTCGCGCTCGTCGCGTCCGCCAACGCGCGGGTCGGCGGTCTGTGGCCAGCCTTCACCGCGGCGGCCCAGGGCGATGACCAGGTCGCCACCGAGCTCGACGCGCTGCTCGAGCGACGTCGCGACACCGTCCGCGCGAGCGTCGACCTGCTCGTCGCGCACGGGTTCGCGCTCCGCACCTCGCGCGACGACGCGGCCGAGACACTGTCGTACGTGTTCGCCCCGGAGGGCCGCACCCACTTCGTCACCGGCGCGGGATGGTCCGACGACGCCTACCGCGCCTGGCTGCGTGACGCCGTCGTGCGCCTTGTCGCAACCCCTGCTACCGGCGGACGATGACGTGCCGGGCAGCGGGGGCGTCAGGCGCTCGAGCGCGCTGGCTTCAGCCGGCGATCTCCTCAGCTCGCGCGTCCATCGCTCGCGCAGCTCGGAGCATGTCCTGTGCGGACGCCGGGACAGCCGAGTAGCCAGCCGTGGTCTTCATCTGCAGCAGGGTGCTAAGGTGCTTGGCCACATCGCGGTCAGCCGTGGCGAGAAGGGCCGTCGCCGCGCTGTGGCTCTCGCCCCGGGCATGTTCACCGAGACGCACACAGCAGATGACGTCGCTTGCGGCGATGCCGGCGTGGACCGCAAGGGTCACGAATGCGTCGGCCACCTCGCCCGGCACACCGTCGGCAAGGATCTGGGTCTGATGCGCGACCTCGGCGAACTGACGCGCCTTGTCGAGACGCCCACGCCGAGTCGCACGATCGCACGGGGTCGTTCGACCTGTCATCGCCCTGCGCCCTTCCTGACGATCTGACGGAGCCATCCGCTGTCTCCGTAGAGATCACGACCCTCCGTCGCGACCGAGACCAGGACCGGATCCCGGGGCGCGTCGTGGATCACGCTCTCAGTGAGGACCAGAGCGCGCGCGTCGTTCCCGGTCCAGCGTGTCGTGGCATGCTCCAGCGCTGCGACATCGCCGTCCCAGGTGTCGATCTCGGCGCGCTCGGGTCGGGCGAGGAAGACGTCGATGTCGGAGTCGATGGTCGCCTGACCCCGAGCCCACGAACCGAACACGCACGCGTACGTGGGCGGCACCGTCCACTGCTCGATCAGTCCGCGCATCCGGGCGTAGAGCGTGTCGCGCGCGTTCGCCAGGGAGATGATGGCTTCCGCCGCCACGTGGTCGCGGTTGAGGGAGTAGGTGATCGCGACCTTGCTGACGGGTCGCGCGTCGACGATGCCCTGGTCGGCCAGGCGGTTGAGGACCTTGCGCACGCCGGACACGGAAGCGTGCCCGATCATCGCCTGCAGCTGCCCCGGGGTGAACGCACGCTCCACGACGGCGAGACGCGCAAGGACGTCCCCGTCCAGAGTGGGGGTCACGACCGAGAGAGGGCGAGAAGCATCCATCAAAGACCACCTCCTTTGGAGATTATGGTAGGCGCTCGCGTACTAAAGTCGCCACTCCGCCCCTCGGTGTCGGGGAAACCCTGAAACGGGTGACGCGACGTCGCGCACGGGCCTACGGTGAGCCATGAGCACGCTCACCCCCGGCTTCCAGGGCCGACCACGGCCGCAGGGCGTCGCCCTGCCGCCCGGGCAGTACGTCGAGGCCGGCTTCCCGGTCCTCTCCGCCGGCCCCACCCCGCGGGTCGACACGAACACGTGGCGGCTCGACGTCGTCACCGAGTCCGGCGACACGCGGTCGTGGACGTGGCCCGACCTCATGGCGCTCCCGCAGGACGAGCCGACCGTCGACATCCACTGCGTGACCCGCTGGTCCAAGTTCGGCACGACGTGGCGCGGTGTCTCGCTCGACACCCTGCTCGCCGACGTGGAGTCGACCGCCGACTTCGCCATGATCGGCTCCTACGGCGGGTACACGACGAACGTCCCGGTCGCCGAGCTGCTGGGTGGCAAGGCGTGGGTCGTGCACACGTTCGACGGCGCGCCGCTCCACCCGGTGCACGGCGGCCCGGCGCGGCTGCTCGTCCCCGGGCTGTACTTCTGGAAGTCCGCGAAGTGGGTCAACCGCATCACGCTCCTGCCGATGGACGAGCAGGGATTCTGGGAGCGGCTCGGCTACCACGACCTCGGGGACCCGTGGCGGGAGCAGAGGTACCAGGGTGACTGAGGCCACGGTTCCCGGCACAGGGACGGACGCCGGGCCCCGCCTCGGTGCCCGGTACGCGATGCCGTCGGGCTGGCGGGTCGCGACGCTCGTCGACGCGCGGGCCGAGAGCCGGACCGCGCGCACGCTCGTCCTCGACGTGCCCGACTGGCCCGGCCACCTCGCCGGCCAGCACCTCGACCTGCGCCTCACCGCGCCCGACGGCTACACCGCCGAGCGCAGCTACTCGATCGCGAGCGCGGCGAGCGGCACCGCACCCTCCGTCCGGGTCGAGATCACCGTGCAGCGCGTGCCCGGGGGCGAGGTGTCGGGCTATCTCACGGACGCGTTCGCCGTCGGGGACGCGATCGAGGTGCGCGGGCCGGTCGGCGGCTGGTTCGTCTGGTCACCCGTGCACGACGCCGGACGGCCCGTCCTCCTCGCGGCCGGCGGCTCCGGCGTCGTGCCCCTGGTCTCGATGCTCCGGACGCGCCGCGACGCGGGCGACCGTACGCCGTTCCGGCTCGTGTACTCCGTCCGCCGGCCGGAGGACCGGCTCTACGTCGACGAGCTCGCGCGCCGCGCGGAGGACGGGCTGGAGGCGAACGTCGCGTTCACGCGCGCCGCTCCGCTCGACGCGCGCCGAGCGCCAGGACGCCTCACGCTCGCCGAGCTGGGCGCCTGGGGCTGGCCGGCCGACATCGAGCCCGCGTGCTTCGTCTGCGGGCCGACGGGGTTCGTCGAGGCGGTGTCGCGGACGCTCGTCGCCCTGGGCCACGACCCGGCGTGCGTCAAGACGGAGCGCTTCGGCCCCGCAGTCGACTGAGGTCGACTGAGGTCCAGAGTCCGCTACTGCGGCGGCTCGCCCGTCGGCTGCGCCTGTACGCCACCCCCGAAGTAGTACCTCGCACGCGAGCCCAGTGCGGGTCTCAGACATCTCTTGACGCCCCAGCGCGCCGCCAGTAGCGTTCTTGCATGTTGACGCAAGAAGTCAACTTCCCTCTGCGCGGTGCGGCACAGCGGGTCCGCAATTCTCGAAGGTACTGACCCCAGCCATCCGGCCACGGCCGGACGTGCGCCAGCGGGCCGGCCGACGAACCGGGCATCCGGCCCGGTGCGGGGTCGCCCTGGCGTGGCCCTACCCCCGTCGACGACGACGGGAGATCGAGGACACCCATGAGAAGTCGACCCAGCACGCCGAGCCCCCTGAGCAGGTCAGGGACGCGCCGACTACGCCTCCTCGCGGCGACGGCCACGGCCACCGCCCTGCTCGTCCCGCTCGGCCTGACGACCACCGCGTCGGCCGCCCCCACCGTCCTCTCGACGGGCAAGGCGACCGCAGCGAGCAGCAACAACTCCCCCTACCTCTCCGGCAACCTCACCGACGGCAACCAGGGCACCTACTGGGAGTCGACCAACAACAGCTTCCCGCAGTGGGCCCAGGTCGACCTCGGCACCGCCGCGACGGTCGAGGACGTCGTCCTCAGGCTGCCGACCGGCTGGGAGACGCGCAGCCAGACGCTCAGCGTCCAGGGCAGCACGGACGGGTCGAGCTTCACGACGCTCAAGGCGTCGCAGGCGTACACGTTCGAGCCGTCCGGGCAGAACACCGTCACCGTCGACGTCACGGACACGAGCGCGCGCTACGTCCGCGTCGCGATCACCGCGAACTCCGGCTGGCCCGCGGGGCAGCTCTCCGAGCTCGAGGTCCGCGGCACCGCCGGGACCACCGACCCGGGTGACCCCGGCGACCCGGGCGATCCTGGCGACCCGCCCACGGGCGCGAACCTCGCGCTGGGCAAGGCGATCGAGGCGTCGTCGACCGAGTGGCAGTTCGTCGCGAAGAACGCGAACGACGACAGCACCTCGACCTATTGGGAGGGCGCGGGCGGGCAGTACCCGAGCACCCTCGCCGTCTCGCTCGACGCGGCGACGCAGCTGACGAACGTCGTGGTCAAGCTGCCGCCGGCGAGCGTGTGGGGCAACCGCACCCAGACGTTCGAGGTGCAGGGGCGCGCGAGCACGACCGCCGCCTGGCAGACGCTCAAGGCGTCCGCCGGCTACCAGTTCTCCCCCTCCACCGGGAACACGGTGACCGTCCCCGTCTCCGGTACCGCGAAGGACGTGCGCCTGCGCTTCACGGGCAACACCGGGTCGGGCAACGGCCAGGTCGCCGAGCTGCAGGTCTTCGGCACGGCCGCCCCGAACCCGGACCTCGTCGTCACGAGCGTCACCGCGACCCCGGCGTCGCCGCTGGAGTCGCAGGCGATCACGCTGTCCGCGGTGGTGAAGAACATCGGCACGCAGGCTTCCGCCGCGGCCGACGTCGCGTTCACGCTGAACGGCCAGACCGTCGCCACGAAGGCGGTCGGCACGCTCGCCGCGGGCGCCCAGGCGACCGTCACGGCCGACGTCGGCGCCCGTCCTGCGGGCTCCTACGCGGTCGGCGCGAAGGCCGACGCCGGCGGCAGCGTCGCCGAGCAGAACGAGGGCAACAACTCCTACGCGAACCCGACGCCCGTCGTCGTCACGGCGGTCCCGAGCTCGGACCTCGTGCCGACCGTCGCCTGGTCGCCGAGCACGCCGGCCGCGGGGAACACCGTCACCGTCTCCGCGACGATCGCCAACCAGGGCAACGTCGCGACGTCGTCGGGCACCCACGGACTCACGGCCACCCTGACGAACAAGGGCACCGGCGCCGTCGTGAAGACGTTCACCGGTTCCGTGTCCGGGGCGATCGCCGCGGGCGGGACGAGCGCGAGCGTGAACCTCGGGACCTGGACGGCCGCGAACGGCAGCTACGACGTGAAGATCGTCGCCGCGCCGGACTCGACCGAGGTCGCGGCCAAGCAGGCGAACAACACCGCCACCCGGCCGCTGTTCGTGGGTCGCGGCGCCAACATGCCGTTCGACACGTACGAGGCCGAGGACGGCGTCACGGGCGGTGGCGCGAGCGTGCTCGCGCCGAACCGCGTCGTCGGCGACCTCGCGGGCGAGGCGTCCGGCCGCAGGGCCGTCACGCTGAACACCACGGGCGCGTACGTCGAGTGGACGACCAAGGCCGCCTCGAACTCGCTGGTCACGCGCTTCTCCATCCCCGACTCGCAGGGCGGCGGGGGCACGGACGCGACCCTCGCCATCTACGTCGACGGGCAGTTCCTCAAGAACATCGACCTCAGCTCGCGCTACGCGTGGCTCTACGGCAACGAGACCAACCCCGGCAACCAGCCAGGCGCGGGCGGCCCGCGACACATCTACGACGAGGCGAGCGTGCTCCTCGGCACCACGGTCCCGGCGGGGTCGACGATCCGGCTCCAGAAGACCGCGAGCAGCACCAGCCAGTACGCGATCGACTTCGTCGACCTCGAGCTCGCGACGCAGAAGGCCAACCCGAACCCCGCGCAGTACACCCAGCCCGCCGGGTTCACGCACCAGGACGTCCAGGCCGCGCTCGACAAGGTCCGCATGGACTCGACCGGGACGCTCAAGGGTGTCTACCTGCCCGCCGGCGACTACCAGACGTCGAGCAAGTTCCAGGTGTACGGCAAGGCGGTCGACGTCGTCGGCGCGGGCCCGTGGTTCACGCGGTTCTTCGCGCCGCAGAGCCAGGAGAACACCGACGTCGGCTTCCGGGCCGAGGGCACGGCCAACGGCTCGTCGTTCCGTGACTTCGCCTACTTCGGCAACTACACGTCGCGCATCGACGGACCGGGCAAGGTCTTCGACTTCGCCAACGTGAAGAACATGACGATCGACAACATCTGGGTCGAGCACATGATCTGCATGTTCTGGGCGTCGAACATGGACGACTCGGAGGTCAAGAACTCGCGCATCCGCAACACGTTCGCCGACGCGATCAACATGACCAACGGCAGCGCGGACAACCACGTGCACAACAACCAGGCACGCGGCACCGGCGACGACTCGTTCGCCCTCTTCGCGGCCACCGACAGCGGCGGCAGCGGGCAGCAGGGGAACGTGTTCGAGAACCTGACGTCGACCAACACCTGGCGCGCGGCCGGGCTCGCGGTCTACGGCGGCCAGAACAACACCTTCCGGAACATCTACATCGCCGACACCCTCGTCTACTCGGGCGTCACCATCAGCTCGCTCGACTTCGGGTACCCGATGGAGGGCTTCGGGCCGGGGGTCACGACGTTCGACGGGCTCACCGTCGTGCGGTCCGGCGGCCACTTCTGGGGCGCGCAGGTGTTCCCGGCGGTGTGGATGTTCTCCGCGTCGAAGTCGTTCTCGGGGATCCGCGTGAACAATCTCGACATCATCGACCCGACGTACTCCGGGATCATGTTCCAGACGAACTACGTCGGGTCCCAGCCGCAGAACTCCTTCCAGGACACCGTCTTCACCAACGTCTCCATCACGGGCGCCAAGAAGAGCGGTGACCAGTACGACTCGCGGTCCGGCTACGGCATCTGGGCGAACCCGATGCCAGAGGCGGGCCAGGGCCCGGCCGTCGGCTCGGCGACGTTCCACAACCTCACGTTCTCGGGCAACTTCCGGGACATCGAGAACCCGACGTCGACGTTCACCATCACGCGCGACTGACCGTTCCCGACGCCGGACCGGGGGCCTCCCGGTCCGGCGTCGGTCGCGAAGGTGCCCGGTGACCGACACTGGTCCCGTGGACATCGGAGGAACGAACGTCTCGCGAGCCGGACCGCACGACGACGTCCCGGTCGCGGACCTGGAGGCGCTCGCCCGGCGCGTGCGGGGGCTGCAGGAACGGTCGCGAGGTCGGCGGGTCGTCGTCGGGATCACGGGCAGCCCGGGGGCGGGCAAGACGACGCTCGCGCTCCGGCTCGTGGAGAGGCTCGGCGACGAGGCCGTGCACCTGCCCATGGACGGTTTCCACCTTGCGAACGCGACGCTCGACGCGCTCGGCCGCCGCGACCGCAAGGGTGCGCTCGACACGTTCGACGGCTGGGGGTTCGTGGCCCTGCTCGCCCGCGTGCGCGCCGAGGACGACCACGCGGTGTACGCGCCGTCGTTCCATCGCGAGGTGGACGAACCCGTCGCCGGCGAGATCGCGGTCAGGCCCGAGCACCGCGTCGTCGTCGTAGAGGGCAACTACCTCCTCGTGCCCGACGAACCGTGGGGTCGCGTGAGCGACCTGCTCGACGAGGCGTGGTTCTGCGCCGCCACCGACGACGAACGCGAGCGCCGCCTCGTCGACCGGCACACCCGGCACGGCCGCACCGTCGAGGCCGCGACCGCCTGGGCCACCGACGTGGACGGCCGCAACGCGCTGGTCGTGCAGGCCACCCGGCCCCGCGCCGACCTCATGGTCTCCGGGACGCTCTCGGGCTAGGAGATCGGCTATTGACGAACTACTTCGCTACAGCGAAACTATTTGTCATGTTGGTGGTCGGTGTCCACGATGCGGCGCGAGAGCTTGGTGTGTCCGTCCGCCAGGTCGAGAATCTCGTCGCGCACGGCAAGCTCACGAGCCCTGCGCGCGGTCTGATCGACCCGAGCTCGGTCGATCGGTTCGTGGTGCTGCACGGACGGTCGCGCAGCCGCCCGTGGTCGATGCCGACCGCGTGGGGTGCCGTCGCGCTTCTTTCCGGGGCGGCGGCGGCGTGGATGGGGCAGTCCCAACGGTCACGGCTCAAGGGCCGGCTCCGAGAGGCCAGCGCGGACGCGGTCGTCGCGCAGACGCGCGCCCGCGCCGCGACCGCGAGGTACGCCGGACACCCATCGGCCGTCACGCGACTTCGTGCCGAGATCGTCGATACGGGAGCCACGTCGACGCGGCTCGGGCTCACGCCATCCGCTGACGTCGACGGCTACGTCAACGACGAGGCGCTTCCTGAACTGACCCGGCGATTCGCACTCGTGCGCGACGACTCCGGGCAGTTCACGCTGCGCGCGACGACCTTCCCGATCGAGGTCGTCAGCGAGCTCGCCGCAGGAGCAGACGTGCTTGCCGCGCTCGACCTGGCCGAGTCTCTCGACGTCCGCGAACGCCAGACGGGACTGGGCGCTCTCGCTGCCGCGCTGGAGGCCCTGCATGGCTGACCGGCCGTCGATCCAGGTGCCGACGCCATCTGGCGGCTGGGGCACGCCGTGGCCCACCGTCGCAGAGATCGAGCTCGCGCTCCCCCACTCCTCGTGGACGCTCGTCGGTGGGCTCATGACCCAGCTTCACACGATCACCCACGGTCTCGACGTCATACGCCCGACCAACGACGTCGACATCGTCCTGCACGTGGAGACGACGCGCGGGATAGCCGGGAAGACAGCCAGGGCGCTCGAGCACCTCGGCTACACGATGCTCACCTCGATCGATCCGCGCGAGAGCACTGCCCACCGGTTCGTACGCGGCACGGCAACCGTCGACCTGGTGACCGGCGACCCAGACGTCGTCGACGTCCTCATCTCCGACCACGCGGCGCCCCGCGTCGTCGAGAAGCTGCACGGGCGAGAGATGGTCGCGATCGAGGGAGGCACGCAAGCGCTTCGGCGGACGGTGAACGCCGAGCTCGCCATCCGGCCGGACCGCACGACGACGGTCAGCATCCCGGGCGTGCGGCGCGATCATCCTGAAGGCCGCAGCCTGTCAGACCGACTCGCGGAGGGCCGACGACGAGCTCCCGAGAGGCTTCGGACACGACGGCGCTGGCTACCCGGTCGGGTCGAGACGCCACCGCATCGCCGCGTGCTCGGCGGTCCGCTCGTACGCGAAGACGACTTCCGGCCACACGGCGAAGACGAGCGCCTCCCCGCCGTCGCCGTGCCGGAACGTCCCGTCCTGCACCGTGAACGTCCACTCGTCGCCGTACTTGCACCGCCACCGCTCGGCGAGCCGGTGCAGCGTCGCGTCGTCCGTGACCCGCACCGCGGCACCCTCCACGACGACGTCGAGCGCGTCGACGTACACGTTCGTGCCCGTGGTCAGCACGACGCGCGGGTTCTCGGCGAGGTTGCGCGCCTTGCGCTCCTCGGGGCCGGTCGTGACGTGCACGCACCCGTCCGCGACGACCGTCATGAGCGGGGTGACGTGCGGACGTCCGTCCGGGCGCACGGTCGAGATCCACGAGATCTCCGCGCGCTCGAGCACGCGACGGACGGTCTCCCAGGGCACCGGTCGCGCCCCGGGCGAGCTGTAGCCGGGGAGAAGCGTCCCCTCGGGTCCGTCGGGCGCCGGTCGGTCGGTCGGGGTGCGGTCGTCAGCAGCGGTGGTCACGCGCGGTCCTCTCGTCGGTCCTCCCCCTGGGACCGGAGTACGAGCGCGGACTCATCGGTCCGCCGCCCCGCCGACGAGCCCGGCCGCGCCGTCGTGCACCGGCGACGGGCGCACCCTCGCACCTGCGGTCGCCCGCTCGTCAGTCGGTCCGGACCGGCGTCGCCTCGTGGCCCGGTCTGCCGTGCGTGCGACGGTCCTGCTTCATGCGGGCCTCGAACAGGTGCCGGACGCCGCCCGCGAGCTCTTCGCGAGCGCGTCGCTCATGCTCGCGAAAGGTCGACCAGTAGCCGTCGTCGTACTCCTCGACGAGCTGGAACGTCCAGTGCCCGGGGACGACGTTGCGCCCGACCAGGTCCTCGGCGATCCGGTCGGCGACGTCGTCGTGCCCCGCCGTGCGCAGCTTCGCCACCGCGTCCCCGAGCGCGAGGTCGGCCTCGCCGGTGAGCTGGTGGAACGTGTACAGGTGCCCGCGCGCCCGCTCGGTCGTCTCGAGCGCCTCGCTCAGCGCACCGAGCGCGTCCACCGTCGCGTCGCTCACACCGGCGGGCGTCGCACGGCCGGGCAGGTCCGCGGTGCCGTCGTCGTCTCCCACCCCGCCACGCTAGGACGCGGCCACACCTCCCGCACCCCGCGAGCGTCGGACGCCTGTGACAGGGTGAGTTCCCCGACCACGACGACCGGAGACGCCGCACCGACCATGCCGCCGACCACGAGCACACCCACCCGGCGCCCCCACCGGGCGGCCCGGATCGAGGACCGCTGGCGCGACGTCCTCTCCCGGTTCCAGAAGAGCCGCGGCTGGCGCCCGCGCGTCGAGCCGTTCACCGGGTACGGCAGCGAGCGCCGCGTGCGCGTGCTCGGGCGGGTCCTGCTCGCGAACCCCGCGTACGACCCGGCGACTACCGCCGACCGCCGGGGCTGGCGCTACTTCTTCACCGCGCCCGCCTCGCGCGAGGAGGTGCGGGTCCACATCGGTGACCTCGCCCTCGACGTCGTGTCCGACCGCGGCGGCTACCTCGACATGATGGTCGACGTCTCGCTCCCGCCCGGGTGGCACGACGTGACCTTCCGCTCGGCGGCAGGTTCCGTCGCGACCGGCCGCGTGCGGGTCGTGGCGGACGGGCGACGGCTCGGCGTCGTCTCCGACATCGACGACACGGCGATGGTGACCGCTGTCCCGCGCCCGCTGCTCGCGGCGTGGAACACGTTCGTCCGGCACTCGAGCGCCCGCGTGGCCGTGCCGGGCATGGCGCGGCTCTACCAGGGGATCGCCGCGGCGAATCCCGGGACGCCGTTCGTGTACCTGTCCACGGGCGCGTGGAACACGGCCGCGAACCTGCGGCGCTTCCTCCAGCGCGAGGGGTTCCCGCCCGGGCCGCTGCTGCTCACCGACTGGGGTCCGACGAACACGGGCTGGTTCCGCAGCGGCCCCGCGCACAAGAACGACTCCCTCGACCGACTGGTCCACGAGCTCCCCGACGTGGACTGGCTTCTCGTCGGGGACGACGGCCAGCACGACCCGGAGATCTATGCGCGAGCGGCCCGCCTGCACCGCCGGCACGTCGCGGCGGTCGCGATCCGCACCCTGACACCGGCGCAGCAGGTCCTGTCCCACGGCTCGCCGCTGCCCGCACCGGGCGACGACGCGCGCACCGTCGCGCGGGTCGTGGCCGACGTCCCCACCGCGCGGGGTGGTGACGGTGCCGCGCTCGCCCGGTCCCTCGCGACCGCGCTGCGCCCCTACCGGTACTGACACCAGCGACGGATCCTGACATCTGCTGCGCGGGCCGGGTCGCGATGCGACCCTGGACCCATGAGCACCGACGGTCACCACGCCGACGCGCTCGGCGACGACGCGGTCGCCGTCGCGACCGGTCAACCGCGCGAGAGCTGGTTCACCCTGCTCGACGCGCACGGCGCGTCGACGTGGTCCCAGGAACGGGTCGCGGCGTGGCTGATCGAGAAGCAGGGCGTGGACGGCTGGTGGGCACAGTCCCTGACTGTCGCGTACGGGCAGGCACGCGGCGTGCACGCACCGGGGAACCCGACGGCCGGGTCATAGCAGGGCATTGCCTCCGTCCGGGATGACAAGGACCGCGTGTCAATGATTGCCTGAGGGAATGACCACGCCCACCGCATCCCCACCCGACCCCACCCCCGACGGCCGGGGCGAGACCTCGCGCCGCACCTGGCCGTGGGTCGTGCTGACGATCGCCGCGGTCCTCGTGGTGGCGCTCGTGGTGTGGCTGGTCAACCGGCCGGGCGACGCGGAACCCGCATCGCCGACGTCGGGCACGGCGACGTCGGGCACGGCGACCGAGGAGCCGACGGAGACCGCGTCTCCCTCCGGCGAGCCCACGGACGAGGAGACGACGTCCGAGCCTGCTGCCGAGGGCTGCGCGGCGACCGGCGACGGCGTGCCCGACGGCGCGGGGTCGCACGAGATCGTCGACGTGGACGGCGACGGCCAGGCGGACACGGCGTGGATCACACCGGGCGCGGACCGCGCGTTCGGCATCACGACGGCGTCGGGCGCGACGTTCTCCACCCCGATCGACTCCGCGAGCCCGCAGGTCGCGAGCGCCGTCGTGAACGTCGTCGCGGCCGGGGACGGGACGGCGCCCGTCGCGCTGGTCGACACGGGACGCGAGGTGCTGCTGCTCTCAGCGGCCGGCTGCGCGCTGACTCCGACCCAGAACGAGCAGGGCGACCCCTACACGTTCGACAAGGGCTTCACGGGCTTCGGCACCGGGGTGGGCTGCACGGAGGTGTCGGGCGAGCTGCGCCTGGCCGGGCTGAACGCGGTACCCGGCGACGACGGCGACACGTTCACCGTGTCGCGGACCTTCGTCGACCTGGACACGGACGCGCAGACCGCGACCAACGGGGACGAGGAGACCGTCGCCGAGGGTGCCGCCGCGGACGACGCGGTCGTCACGACCGCCCAGGAGACGAGCTGCGGCGACCTGACCGCAGGCAAGGACGGCCCACAGGAGCCGCAGTCGTAACCCCCCCCCCGCCGTCGAACACGACCTGAGGGTCGCTACCCGACCGATAGCGACCCTCAGGTCGTGGTCGGCGACGGGATCAGACGACGGGTTCAGGCGTCGGGGCGTGTCGTGCATGGTTCGCGGCGGCGTAGCCAGTAGGCGTAGGTGGCCGCGGCCAGGGTCAGCGACCAGAGGGGCCACAGCAGCGTCGGGCCGACGGCGCCCCACTGGTCGGCGGTGAGCTCGATGGGGCT
Organism: Cellulosimicrobium arenosum; assembly: GCF_014837295.1. Taxonomy (GTDB): domain Bacteria; phylum Actinomycetota; class Actinomycetes; order Actinomycetales; family Cellulomonadaceae; genus Cellulosimicrobium; species Cellulosimicrobium arenosum. The sequence goes on along the minus strand of NZ_JACYHB010000003.1, from coordinate 170,205 downwards.
GTCGCCGCTGAGGCCGACCAGGATCATGGACAGCCCGGCCGGCAGGACGGCGATCGCGACCACCGTCGCGGGCACGACGGCCAGCTTCACGGGGACGCGGCGCCCGGCGAGCCCGACGATCCACCGCGGGAAGACCTCACCCCAGCGCTGGAACAGCCCGAGCGTGAGGACGGCGCCGACGACGGCGAAGGTGCCGAGTCCGAGCGCGGCCACCAGACCGTCGCTCCCCGCCAGCTCCTCGACGTTCTCCGGCGAGAAGCCGAGCGGGATGCCCAGCGCCCACGCGATGCGGGTGACGGCGTAGAAGGCCGGGATCGCGGCGGCCACGAGCGCGGCGGCACGCCCCCACCGGGCGGCCGCGACCGGCGTCGTCCAGGTCGGGTCGGCCCCGGCGAGCCGACGCCCGCACGACTCGCACGCCCCGACGCCGCGCCGCGCGAACCGGACCGCCGACGCCGCGAGCAGACCGGCCCCGCCGAGGCTCGCGAGCTGCAGCACGACGGCCGGGTTCACGAAGTCGACGAACGCCGCCCGCATGACCGGGTCGAACGGCGCCATGATCAGCGTGACCGGCAGGTAGCCGAGCCGGGCGAGGATCGCGGCGTCGGCGAGGGCGGAGGCGCCGACCGCGACCACGGCGACGGCCGCGACGGTCGCGGTGCGCACCGCCCTCGGGACCGGCCGTGCACGCCCGCCGCGCCAGGTCCACACCGCCAGGGCCGCCCCGACGAGCGCGAGGACGGCGATCCATGGGGAGAGGGCGCTCGCAGGAACGACGGTGAGGGCGCCGAAGCCGGAGTCGCTCGCGTCACCGACGGGCAGCACGCCGCCGGACAGGGTGACGACGAGCGCGATCGCGGCGCCGGCTCCCCACCACAGCGCGGCGACCGGTCCGATCCATCGACCGCGGGGGCGTCGGGCGTGCTGGTGCCCGGCCGTGCTCCCGACGGTCACCACCCGGGCTGCGGGGGGAGGAACGGACGGAGGAGCGGACGGGGGTGCGGGGTGTCGTGTGCTCATACCTCGACGCTCGTCCTGCAGGACGCCGCACGGATCACCCGCCCCGGTGACGCTCCTCCCCCGGGCGGGTGAACGTCAGTCGCGCGTGAGGGACTCGCGCACGGCCCGGAACGCGCCCGTCGACCACAGCGCCAGCGCCACGAGCACGGGCTGGAAGAACAGCCGCCCGAACCGCTTCGCGTCCGTGTCGAGGCCGAACCCGTCGGTGCCCTCCAACCACTGCCCGACGTTGCCGGGGAAGATGACGACGAAGAATGCGGCGGCGACCAGACCCACGGCCACCTTCCACCGCGAGAGCACGACGAGGGAGCTGCCGAGCGCGATCTCGACCGCCCCGGACGCCAGGACCGTCACGTCCTCGTCGATCGGGAACCAGCCCGGCACCTGCGCCTGGAACTCCTCCCGCGCGACGGTGAGGTGGCTGATCCCTGCACCGACGAGCGCGAGGCCCAGCGCGACGCGCGTGATCGTGGCGGGGACGGACGTGCGGGTGGGACGCGTGAGCACGGAGAAGTCCATCCGTCGATCCTCGCACCGGTCGGCGATGCGCGAACGTCGGGGCCGACCACGAGTCAGCCGGTGCGGACGAATCCCGACTCGTAGGCGTGGACCACGGCCTGCGTGCGGTCCCGCACCCCCAGCTTGGCGAGCACGTTGCCCACGTGCGTGCGGACTGTCTCGACGCCCAGGTACAACCGGCCGGCGATCTCCGCGTTCGACAGACCGGTCGCCATGAGCCGCAGCACCTCGCCCTCGCGCTCGGTGAGCCGCGCGGCGCGCAGCTCGTCCCCCGCGGGCGGGCGCGCGGTCGCGAGGCGGCGCACCGCGTCGGGGAAGAGCAGCGACTCGCCACGTGCGACGACGCGGACCGCCTGCACGAACTCCTCGGGGCGAGCGCGCTTGAGGAGGAACCCGTGCGCTCCGGCGCGCAGGGCGTCGAGCACGTGGTCGTCGTTCTCGAACGTCGTGACGACCAGGACGCGCGGCGCGGGGTCGCGCGCGAGGAGCGCCGAGGTCGCCGCGATCCCGTCGACGCGCGGCATGCGCACGTCCATGAGCACGACGTCGGGCCGCGCGGCCTCGACGAGGCCCGGGACCTCGACGCCGTCGCCGGCCTCGCCGACCACGTCGAGGTCCGGCTCGGCCTCCAGGATCGCGCGCAGTCCCGTCCGGACCAAGGGCTCGTCGTCGACGAGCACGATACGGATCCGCTCGGTGCGGGTCATCGGCCGGCACCTCCCCCACCGGTCCCGCTGGCCGCTCCGAGGGGGAACGTCGCGCGCACGACCCAGGTACCGGCGTCGGGCTCCGATCCCGGCCCGGCGACCTCGACAGGCACGACGGGCCCGGCGGAGAAGTCACCGCGCAGCAGGCGCACCCGCTCGGCCATGCCGGCGATCCCTCTCCCACCTCCCACCGGGCGAGCAGCCTCCGACCCGACGGGGTTGCGGATCTCGACCCGCAGCGCTCCCCGCGGGTCGACCGCCGTCCCCACCTCGACGTCCACCGGGGCGCCGGGGGCGTGGCGCAGCGCGTTCGTCAGCGCCTCCTGGACGACGCGGTAGGCCTCGAGCGACGTCGCCCGGGGCAGGTCCTGGCCCGCGCCGGGACCCGTGCGCCGCACCACGGCCCCGGCGAGGCGAGCGTCGTCGAGCAGCGCGTCCACGTCGGCGAGGGTGCGGGCGGGACGACGGTCCGGGCCGGCCGAACCCGTCCGCAGCAGCCCGAGGACGTGGTCGAGGTCCGCCATCGCGGTGCGCCCGGTCTCCTCGATCGCGGTGAGCGCGCGCCGGGCCGCGTCCGGGTCGGTCGCAAGGAGGCGCGACGCCGCGGCCGCCTGGAGCGTGGTGACCGTCAGGGCGTGCCCGACGGAGTCGTGCAGGTCGCGTGCGAGCCGGCCCTGCTCCGCCGCCCGGTCGGCGGCGGCCTCGAGCTCGGCGATCCGCTCGGACTGGTCGGGCCCGAGCAGCGGCCACGCCGCCTGGCGCAGCAGCGCCCGAGCCCCCGCCGCGACGTACGGGAGGACGAGCAGCAGCGCGACGGCGACGAGCGCCAGGGCCCACACCCCGGCCCAGGCGGGCACGAGGTCCCACGGTCGCCAGTCCGTGAGCAGGATCGGCTCCAGGCCCAGCGCCGACAGCGCGAGCTGTATCGCCACGGGCACCGCGAGCAGCACGACGAGCAGCACCAGTGCGCCGAGCACCAGGTGCAGGCCGTACCAGGCCGCGGACCGCCAGCGGGTCGCAGAGCTCGGTGGCGTCGCTCCGTCGGGAGTCGGGAGGTCGAGGTCGAGGAACGTGCGGACCGCGGCGATCTCGAGCGCGCGGACCGGGGCGAGGAACGGGGGCGTGCACGCGATCGCCGCGGACACCCCGGCGAGCACCGCGGTCGCCACCCGCGGGGTCTGCGGCGAGGCGAACATCTGCGCGAACCCCGCGACGAGGACGAGGTACGCGCCCGCGACGACTCCCCCGATCACGAGGAAGACGCCCGCCCGCACGGTCGACGCGCTGCGCAGCGGCTCGATGACGCGGCGCGTGCGCGGACCGATCACGGGCCGGTCGTCGACGGGTCCCTCCCTGCGCGCCACGCCCCCATCCTGCCCATCCGGGGCGGCGAGCGCCTCCCCCGCCAGGGGGAGGGACGGCGTCGGGCACCGGGTCGTGGCCCCGGCGCGCACGCCACGCGAGACCCTGGTCAACTGGGGCCATGGCCGGGTTCTGGTGGGGGCTCCTCGCGAGCTCGTCGTTGCTGCTCGGGGCGGCGGTCGTGCTGTGGCGCCCGCCGGGGAAGCGCGCGATCGGGCTGATCATGGCGTTCGGCGCAGGCGTGCTGATCAGTGCGGTCGCGTACGACCTCGTGGAGGACGCGTCGCGCAGCGCGAGCGGCTGGGTCCTGCTCGCGGGGCTCGCGGGCGGCGCGCTGACGTTCTTCGTCGGGGACCTGCTGATCGACCGGATGGGCGGCAACGGGCGCAAACGGTCGACGGGCGAGCAGTCGAACGGGTCCGGCGGCGCGATCGCGCTCGGGACGGTGCTCGACGGGATCCCCGAGTCGGTCGTGCTCGGCTCGACGCTCGTCGGCGGGAACGGCGTGAGCGTCGCGATGCTCGCCGCGGTGTTCCTGTCGAACCTGCCGGAGGCGATGTCCGCGACGTCGGGCCTGGTGAAGTCCGGGACGTCGCGCGGCCGGCTCTGGCTCCTGTGGGGCGGCACGACGGCGGTCTCCGCCGTCGCGGCGGGCGTGGGCTACCTCGCGCTGGGCTCGGCGTCGGGTGCAACGGTCGCGGTGGTGCAGGCGTTCGCCGCGGGGGCGCTGCTCACGATGCTTGTCGACACGATGATCCCGGAGGCGACGGAGTTCGGCGGCCCGGTGACCGGTCTGGTGACGGTCCTGGGCTTCGCGACGGCGTTCGGCCTGAGCGCGCTGAACTGACGACCACGACGTCACCCGCCGTCGAACACGATCCGAAGGTCGTCACCGACGCCAGAACGACCCTCATGTCGTGTTCGACCGGGGCTTGGGGCGGTTAGGCCGCGAGGTCTTGGCCGCTGAGGCGGTGGATGGACTCCATGACCTCGTTCGTGAGCTCGCGGCGCGCCTGGGCTGGCTTGGCGCCCGACGTGATCTGGCGCGTCGGCTGGATGGCGACGCCGAAGTGCACCTGGACGCGGTGGATGCGCGGCATCCGCGCGCCCACCGGCTGCACCTTGTCCGTGCCGCGGACCGCGACGGGGACGACGGGCGCGTGCCCGGCGAGCGCGAGCCACGCGACCCCGGTGTGCCCCTTGTGGAGCCTCCCGTCGCGCGAGCGCGTGCCCTCCGGGTAGATGCCGAACACCCCGCCCTGATTGAGCACCGCGAGCGCGTCCTCGAGCGAGCGCTGGCCGGCGCGTGGGTCGTCGCGCTGCACGGGGATGTGCCCCATCTTGGTGAAGAACCAGCGGGACAGGCCCCCCTTGATCCCGCGGCCGGTGAAGTACTCGGACTTCGCCAGGAACGTGACGTGGCGCGGAGCGACGATCGGGATGAGGAGGGAGTCGATGAACGACAGGTGGTTGCTCGCCAGGATCACCGGTCCGCTGCGCGGCACGTTGTTCCGGCCGGTCACCTGCGGCCGCAGCAGCGCGTACGCCAGCAGCGACAGGATGAGCTTCAGCACCCGGTAGGTCATCGGCTCATTGTGCACCGTCTGTGTTGCACGGGTGCGCAACCTGATCGAGGCGCGACGGAGCCCCGCCCCCGGCGAGGGTCGCTCGCCAGGGCGCGGGGCGTCGTCGGGCACGGCGCTGGGCCGCGCGGTCCGCCCGGCGCGGGCCCTACGGGGCCGCCGGGTCCGTCGGCGGGGTCGCCTCGGTCGACGAGGGCGGACGGCGCCGGTTGGACTTGTTGAGGACGCCGTCGTCCTCGAGGTCCTCGAGGTCGTCGTCCTCGACCGCACTGGTCCCCCGGTCGGTGCCGGCGGCGAACACCGACGGATTCTTCGGCGTGCCGACCTTGATGTGGTTGAACAGGATGTTCAGCAGGATGGCCATGAGCGCGGCCGAGCTGATGCCGGAGTGGAAGATGACGCCGAACCACTCGGGGAACTGGTCGTAGAAGTCGGGCTTGGCGATGGGGATCATGCCGAACGAGATCGACGCCGCGACGATGATGAGGTTCATCGAGTTCGAGTAGTCGACCTTCGCGAGCGTCCGGATCCCGGATGCGGCGACCGAGCCGAAGAGCACCACGCCGGCGCCACCGAGGACGGGCGTGGGGACGGCGGCGACGACGCGCCCGAGCACCGGCAGCAGGCCCAGGACGACGAGGATCGCTCCGCCGGCCGAGACGACGAACCGGGACTTGATGCCGGTGATCGCGACGAGGCCGACGTTCTGCGCGAACGCGGACTGCGTGAACGACCCGAAGAACGGCGAGACCACGGAGGACGCCATGTCGGCGCGCAGGCCGTCGGCGATGCGCTTGCGGTCCACCTTGGTGTCGACGATCTCGCCGACGGCGATGATGTCGGCGGTGGTCTCGGTGAGCGTGACCAGGATGACGATGAGCATGGAGATGATCGCGGCGACCTGGAACGTCGGGGCACCGAAGCCGAGGAAGTCCGGGAACGCGGCGATCGGACCCTCGCCGACGCCCGCGAAGTCGGCCTGGCCGGTCAGGAGAGCGACCAGCGTGCCGATGACGATGGCGAGCAGGATCGACAGGCGTGAGACCGTGCCGGACCCGACCTTCGACAGCAGGATCACGATGAGGAACGTCAGTCCGGCGAGGCCGATGTTGCTGACCGAGCCGTAGCCCGGTGCCTCGGCGTTGCCGCCCATCGCCCAGTTCGCGGCGACGGGCATCAGCGTCAGGCCGATCGTGGTGATGACGACGCCGGTGACCACGGGCGGGAAGAACCGGATGATCTGCGCGAAGAACGGGGTGATCAGCAGCCCCACCGCGGAGGCGACGATGACGGCGCCGAAGACGCTCTGGATGCCGCCGCCACCACCGACGATCGCGATCATCGTCGACACGCCCGCGAACGACACACCCTGCACCAGGGGCAGCTGCGAGCCGAAGAACGGGATGCCGAGGGTCTGCAGGATCGTCGCGAGCCCGCCCATGAACAGCGACGCGGCGACCAGCGTGCCGATCTCGGCGGGGGTGAGCCCTGCGGCCGAGCCCACGATGAGGGGCGGGGCGATGATGCCCCCGTACATCGTCAGGACGTGCTGGAACCCGTACCCGAACGTGGGGCCGATCCGGAGACGTTCGTCCTCCGGTCGGCCCGGCACGGGACCGGCCGTGGCAACTGGTTCGTTCATAGCGGACCTCCTCGTCGCTGTTTTCCGCTGAGCGGAAGAACACTTCCACTATTCGAACTCTCAGTGTGACGTGTGTCAAGTCCCTGGGCGAAACTCGCTCCCCGCCAGCAGGAACGCGAACCGCCCGGAGCGAGCTGTCAGCACCTGGTGAGCCCCGAGAGTCACCCGGTGCTGACAGACGTGGGGGGCGAGGGGTCGTCTGCGAGGAGGGTCAGCCCGCGACGAGGCGGTGGGCTGCCGTCGAGTGCTCCGCGATCAGGGCGTGCAGGTCCAGGTCCGGGATCGCGCCGTCGACCACGCGCCACTGCCCGCCCACCATGACGCGGTCCGCGCGGTCCGCACCGCACAGCAGCAGCGCTGCGACCGGGTCGTGCGTCCCGGAGAACCGCAGCTCGTCGAGCCGCCACAGCGCGAGGTCCGCCTGCTTGCCGACGGCGAGCACTCCGACGTCGTCGCGCCCCAGGACGCGCGCGGAGCCGCGCGTGCCCCACCCGAGCGCACGCGTGACCGGGATGTCCGCGCCGTACTTGAGCCGCTGCAGGTAGAGGGCCTGTCGGGCCTCCAGGATCATCGTGGACGCGTCGTTCGACGCCGACCCGTCCACCCCCAGCCCGACGGGCGCGCCCGCGTCCTCGAGCTCCACGGCCCGGGCGATCCCGGACGCGAGGCGCATGTTCGACGTCGGGCAGTGCGCCACGCCGGTCCCCGCGGCCCCGAGGCGGCGGATCTCCTCGTCGTCGAAGTGGATGCCGTGGCCCAGCCACGCGCGGTCCGTGAGCCAGCCGACGGACTCGAGGTAGTCGACGGTGCGCATCCCGAAGCGCTCGCGGCAGAAGTCCTCCTCGTCGATCGTCTCGGCGAGGTGGGTGTGCAGGCGCACGTCGAGCTCCTCGGCGAGCGCCGCGCTCTCGCGCATCGCGTCGGTCGTCACCGAGAACGGCGAGCACGGCGCGAACGCGATCTGCACCTGCGCCCCGGGTCCGCGCTCGTGGAACGTGTCCACGAGCCGGCGCGAGTCCTCGAGGATCACGTCGAGACTCTGCACGACGGACTGGGGCGGCAGGCCGCCGTCGTCCTGGCCGAGCGTCATGGACCCGCGCGTGAGCGTCGCGCGCATCCCGAGCCGGCGCACGGCCTCGACCTGGATGTCGATCGCGTCGTCGAGCCCGGCGGGGAAGACGTAGTGGTGGTCGGCGGCCGTGGTGCACCCCGAGAGCAGGAGCTCGGCGAGCGCCACCGTCGTCGCGAGCTCGTGGTCCCGCGGGGTCAGGCGCGCCCACACCGGGTACAGGTTCTGCAGCCACGGGAACAGCGGGGCGTCCGCGACGGGCCCCCAGGCGCGCGTGAGGGTCTGGTAGAAGTGGTGGTGGGTGTTGATCAGCCCGGGCGTGAGCACGTGCTGCGACGCGTCGAACGACTCGTCGGTCGGCGCCGCGGGCGAACCGCCCGCGCCGACGAGCTCGACGACCACGCCGTCCTCGACGACGACGCCGCCGCGGGCGTCGGGTGCGTCCGGCGAGTCGTCCGCGGTGAAGACGCCGAGCGGGTTGCGGATCCAGGTCCGGGTCATGAGTGCCTCCTGGTAGACGGCGGCACCCCCCGGCGTCGTCGCGCCGGCTCAGTGGTCCTGTCTGCCGATCCAGGGGCCGACGGCGGCGTGCCGCGGCTCCGACGACGGTATTCACCCGCCCGGCCCCGCGTCAACAGGACCGGGCCGCCGGGTCCTTCGCCCCGCGAGGTGGGATGCTTGTGCTCGCTCTCAGCAGGACGTGCCCCACAGGGCCCCGACCCAGGAAGCATCGATGAACCCCTACGCGGCTCTGGTGCCCGTCTTCGTCGTCGCGCTCGTCGCACCGCTCCTCGCGAGGCTCATGCCCGTGAACGCCCGCGTGCCGCAGGTCGTGCTGCTGCTCCTGGGCGGCGTCCTGATCGGTCCGCAGCTCATGGAGCTGTCGGACCCCGCCTCGGTCACCCTGCTGTCCGACCTCGGCATGGGCTTCCTGTTCCTCCTGGCGGGCTACGAGCTCGAGCCGAACCTCCTGCGCCAGAAGGTCGGGCGGCGCGCGGGCGGGGCGTGGGTGACGTCGTTCGCCCTGGCCGGGGCGGCCCTGCTGCTGCTCCCCGGCCACCAGCCGTCCGAGCTGCTGGCCGCCGGCGCGATCGCGCTGACGACGACCGCTCTCGGCGTGGTCCTGCCCATCCTCAAGGACGACGGCGTGCTCGACTCGCGGCTCGGCCGGTCCGTCCTCGTGCTGGGCGCGATCGGCGAGCTGGGACCGATCGTCGCGATGGCTGTCCTGCTCGGGACGCGGAACTCGGGGACGGCGACGGTCCTGCTGGGGGTCTTCGCCGTGCTCACGCTGGCGATCGCCGCCATCCCCGAGCGCTTCACGAGCCTGCGGGGCCGCTTCCTCATGTCGCTGTCCGAGCACGGCACCGGGCAGAGCACGCTGCGACTGACCGTCCTCCTGCTGGTCGGGCTGCTCGCTCTCGCGCAGTCCCTCGGCTTCGACGCGGTGCTGGGCGCGTTCGTCGGCGGGATGGTGCTGCGCCGCTGGGCGCCGGGCGACGTCGTCGCGCTCGAGAAGAAGCTCGACGCCGTCGCGTGGGGAGTGTTCATCCCGGTGTTCTTCGTCAGCTCGGGCATGGGGCTGGACGTCGACTCGATCGTCTCCAACCCTGTGCTGCCGCTCGCGTTCCTGGTCGCGATGCTCGTGGTCCGCGGCGGCCCCGTGCTGCTGTGGTTCCGGCGCGAGCTGCCCGGCGGCGAGCGCGTCCAGGCAGCGCTCTACTCCACGACGACCCTCCCCCTGCTCGTCGCGCTCACCGAGATCGCCGTCGACGACGGTTCCATGCCGACCGACATCGGCGCGGCCCTCGTCGGGGCTGGCGTGCTGTCCGTGATCGTCCTGCCGATGATCGCGAGCCGGCTCCGTCGGCGCGGAGACGACGGAGCGGCCGGTCGCGACGGCCGGGGCGGGGAGTCGCGACGCCCGGACGACGAGCGTCGCGACCTCCCGAACGACGGGATCGTCGACACGGTCTGAGCCGCGTCGGTCACGGCCGGGCCAGGACGACCATCACCGGTCCGCTGCGAGGCGGCGGCCCCGGACGACGAACCTCTTGCCCGCCGTGGACCGGCTGACCGCCCCCGGTGTCAGGCCGCGGTGACGAGGTAGTCGTCGGCGTCGTCGTCCCACGCGAGGTCGACCGCGCCGGAGGCCTGGGCGGCCTTGCAGAACTGGAGGAACCCGCGGTAGCCGAGCGCCTTCTCGCTGAAGTCGGGCCGGTTCTTGCGGATCGCGTTCTTCAGGCCCGAGAGCGGCGCGGACCCGCCCTCGTCCTGGACCACGGTGCGCAGGAGCGCGAACGCGGACGTGGTGTCACCCTGAGCGGGCAGCGACACCTCGGGGTCCCCGGTCGAGGGGCCCTGGGCCAGCTCGACGAAGCCGCGGTCCGCGAGGAAGCGGACGAACTCGCCGAACGTCCGGAACCCGTAGTCGGCCTCGCTGAAGGTCGGGTCCTTGCGCAGCAGCGTCCGCTTGAGCACGGACGCGGTGACTGCACCGCCGGTGGACTTCGCGAGGTCGGCCAGGGTCTGGGCGACCCGGACCTCCATCGGCAGGTCGTCGGCCGACGGCGCGTCGTCGCTCTCGTCGTGACTGCCGTCCTGCTCGGGCGACGCGCCCGCGGGCACGGTCGTCGGCACCGCTCCGCCGATGACCGCCTCGGCGGCCTCGTCGGCGACGGGCGACGACTCCTCGCTCGGCACGCCCTCGCCGGCGCCGACGAGCGCCGACGCGGCGGCGCGCGCCGAGTCCTCGCGCGACCCCGACGACTTGGCTGCCCTCGCCGGCCTCTCGCTCGCGCTGCCCGCGGACGAGCCACCGCGTCGTCGGCCCTTCGACTGGGGGATGCTCACACCGGGGCGGACGGACCGGGGCGCCGGCTCGTCGGGGATGTCGACGCCCTCGAGGCGGTCGTAGAAGAGGAACTCGTCGCACGCGGGCGGCAGCAGGCGGGACGTCGACTTCTCGACCCCGACCCCGATGACGCGCTTGTTGAGCTCGCGCAGCTTGTGCACCAGCGGGGAGAAGTCGGAGTCGCCCGTACACATGACGAAGGTCGAAATGTACTCGCGCTCGAACGACATCTCGATCGCGTCGACGACCATCTTGATGTCGGCCGCGTTCTTGCGCGAGGCGCCCATGCGCTGCGGCATCTCGATGAGCTCGACCTGGTGGCGCGTCAGGGAGCGGCGGTCCTCGTCGAAGTACGACCAGTCCGCGTACGCGCGGCGGACGACGACCCGGCCCCGCGCTGCGAGCGCGTCGGCGATCGGCCCGAAGTCGAACGCCATCCCGCCCAGGTGCTCACGCGCACCGAGCGCGAGGTTCTCGTAGTCGATGAAGACGGCAAGGCGTTCTTCCAGTTCCATGCCCCGAGCCTAGGCCCCGTCGTCGTCTTGCGCGTTCGCCGCGTCCTGCTCGGACCCGGGCGCGCTGTGGGCGGCGGCGTCACGGACCATCACCGTCACCGGTGCGGACAGCATGGCCCCGAGCAGCCCGGCGAGCGCGGCGCCGACGATGGTCGACGCGAGGTTCACGATGGGATGCAGCCGCAGGCGGTCGCTCGAGAGCTTGGTGAGCACGAGGGTCTGCACCACGCTCTGGACGAGCAGGATGACCGCCAGGAGCCAGAGCGCCGCACCGGGCCCCTCCGCGCCGAGCGCGATGAGCACCGCGAACGCGCCGGAGAAGATCGCGCCGATGTACGGGACGTAGGACGTGACGAACGTGACGAGCGCGATCGAGGCGGCGAGCGGCACGTCGAGCAGGACCGCCGCCGCACCGATGACGACGGCCGTGAGCGCGCTCGAGAGGGTCAGCGCGCCGAAGTACCGGCCGAGCGTCGTCGCGGCCTCGTCGAGGACGACCGCCCCCGCCGTCCGGCCGATGCGCGTGTACCGCGCCGTCGCGGTCTCGATCGCCGTCCAGTCCGCGAGGACGTAGTACAGGAAGAAGACGGCGATGCCCGTCCCCACGAGGAACGCGGCCAGGCTCGAGAACACGCTGCCGAACAGCCCGGCGATCCCGCCGATCGCTCTCGACGTGCCGTCCGCGAGCGCGTCGGGAGAGACGTGGATCGCGGACAGGTCGACGTCGACGCGCGCGTCGACCTCCGCGAGACCGGTCGAGACGCGCTCGGCGATCTCCTCCGACTGGTCGAGCACGCCGACGACCGTGAGCCACACGGCAGCCACCAGGATCGCGCCGAGGCCGACGAGCACCGCGAACGCCCCGACACCGCGCGGGACGCCGGCCCGCTGCATCCGGTCGACGATCGGGTGGAGCAGCACCCCGAGGACGGCGGCGAGCACGAGCGGGACGACGAGGCCGGAGAGGGCGGCGAACGCCGCGTACGCGATGCAGGACAGCACGACGATCCCGACGACCGCCCAGGCTCGCGCTCCCGCGCGGACGATCCGGTCGGCGTCGGGCACGGGCACGGGAGCTCCTCAACGGTCGGTTCGCCTCGATCATCGCGTCTCCGGCGCACGAGCGCCTGCCGACACCCGTCCGTGCATCTCGTGAGACAGAACCCCCGGTTCTGTCTCACGGGCCGGCGACGGACGCCGGCAGGTCCAGGCCGTCCAGGACGTGGCGGCAGGGGCAGTCGTCGTCGGCGGGCAGGGCCGCGACGACGTCGTGCAGCACCGCCGTCAGCGCGACGACGTTGCGCGCGAACGCCTCGAGCACGGCCGCGTGCGTCACCGACGACTCGACGTCGACCCCTGCGTCGGCGTCCGTGACGAGCGCGAGCGACGTGTAGCAGAGGGCGAGCTCGCGCGCGATCGCCGCCTCGGGCATCCCCGTCATCCCGACGACGCTCCCGCCCTCCGCCGCGTTGCGCCGCGACTCGGCGCGGCTGGAGAACCGCGGCCCCTGGATGACGACCATCGTGCCGCCGTCGACGGCGGGCAGCGTCCCCGCCCGCGCGGCACGGACCGCGACGGGGCGCCCTCGTGGGCAGTACGGGTCGGCGAACGGCACGTGCACGACCGGCCCCTCGCCGTCGTACACCGTGTGCTCGCGGCCCCACGTGCGGTCCACCACCTGGTCCGGCACGACGACGGTCCCCGCCGTCAGCTCCGGCCTCAGCCCGCCCACGGCCGACGCCGCGACGACCTGCCGCACCCCCAGGGACCGCAGCGCCCACAGGTTCGCGCGGTAGTTGACGCGATGCGGCGGGAATCGGTGGTCGGCTCCGTGGCGGGGCAGGAACACCACCGGCCGACCGGCGAAGGTGCCGCGGCTGGGCGGGTCGGACGGGTCGCCGAACGGCGTCGCCACCGCCACGGGCTCCGGGGCGTCGAGGAGTCGGTACAGGCCGGATCCGCCGAGGATCCCCACGGGCTCAGTCGTGTCGGTCACGACCGTCACGCTAGCCGTTCCGGGCCCGACGTCGCCCGGCCGGGATGCGTGGCGGCCGGACCGTCAGGCGACCGTCAGCCGCCGGCGGTCGGGTGCACGTGCCGCGATGAGTTCCCGCGGCGGGGATCGTCAACGGTGTCGAAGGCTGTCCCGAACCCGGGCGGCCTGCTGCCCACGACGGACGGAGCCTCATGGACGTGACGACGACGGTCGAGGTCGGCGGGGTGACGCTCGGGGTCGAGCACTTCGGCGACGACACAGCACCGCTCGTGCTGCTCGCAGGCGGGACGACCATGCTCTCCTGGCCCGACGCGCTGTGCGCCGCGCTCGCCGGCGGCGGTCGCCACGTCGTGCGGTACGACCTGCGCGACGCCGGCGCCTCCACCACCCTCGATCCCGCCGCTCCGCAGTACACGCTGCGAGACCTTGCCGCCGATGCAGCGGCGCTCGCCCGCGCGCTCGACGACCGGCCGGCGCACCTGGCCGGGATCGGCGTCGGCGGGATGGTCGCCCAGGTCGCGGCCCTCGACCACCCGGCAGCGTTCTCCGCCCTGACTCTCGTCGGGACGCGACCCGTCGCTCCGGGGCCGGCCGACGACGACCTGCCCGATCATGACGCCGCGACCATGCGTCGGCTGTTCTCCCGCTCGAAGCCCGACTGGTCCGACCGCGCCGCGGTGGCGGAGTTCGCCGCCGCAGGAGCGGAGATCCTCGGCAACGACCCTGCCGCCGCGCAGGAGCGTGCCGGGCGCACGTGGGACCGCACCCCCGGCACGGGGCCCGCGGTGCAGATGGCCAACCAGCTGGGCACGATCTTCGCCGCGCTCGACTGCACGCCGCGCTGGCGCGAGCGGCTCACCGACCTCGCGGTCCCCACGCTGGTGGTGCACGGCGCCCGCGACCCGTTCTTCCCGGTCGGCAACGGCCGAGCCCTCGCACGCGAGATCCCCGGTGCGACGCTGCTCGTGCTCGAGGCCGCGACGGCGATCCCCGACGCAGCCGCCGGCGAGGTCGCGGTCGCGATGCTCGGGCTCGGCGAGCCCCGGGCAGGTCTGCTCCCCGCGCGTGCGTGCCGAAACACGAGGTGACACCAACCCTCTTGCCATGACGTCATAGTGGTGTCATAGTGGCGTCATGGAGATCACCCGATACGTCGACGAGCTGCACCGGCAGCTCGCCACCGCTGCCGCCGCGGGCGGCGACGAGGCACGCGACCTCGCCGGCCGCCTGACCGCACCCCTGGACGCCGCCGCGCGGCTCGTCCTCCTCGACGCCCTCTCGGACGCGGCCGGGGAGATCTCGGCCGAGCTCGCGCCCGGCTCCGTGGACGTCCGCCTGCGCGGCGGGTCGCCGGAGTTCGTCGTCACCGCACCCGCGGTGCCCGCCGACCAAGGGGACCTGCCCGCGCCGAGAGCAGGCTCCGTGCCGTCCCCGGAAACCGCGCCGTCGCAGGTCGCGGACGCGGACGCCGACGCGGTCTCGGCGGCCACGACCCGCACCACCCTGCGCCTGCCCGACCACCTCAAGTCGCAGGTCGAGGTGGCCGCCGCCCGCGACGGCGTCTCCGTCAACACCTGGCTCGTGCGCAGCGTCTCCGCCGCGCTCGAGCAGGCCACCGGTCGGCCCGCGGCACAGGACCGGCCCGCACAGCGCTCAGGGAACCGCATCACCGGCTGGGTGCGCTGACCAGCCCTCCGCCCTCCGCCGGCACCGCCGGCTGACACCACCGCGACTCACAGCGACACCACCCGATCGAACCCGCCATCGAGGGAGCCTTGCCATGCCCACCTTCCCCACCACCCACCCCGTCCCGGTCGTCGTCGAGGTGCCGTTCGCGAACGTGCACGTCGTCGCCGGGGAGCGCGAGGACGTCGTGGTCACCGTCCTGCCCACCGACCCCACGAAGTCCGGCAGCGTCCGGGCCGCCCAGGACGTCCGCGTCGAGCGCGACGGCGACGCCGTCACGATCACCTACCCGGGCTCCTGGAAGCAGTTCGTCCTCCCGTTCGCCGCCGGCACCGCGAACGTCACCGTCGAGCTGCCCGCGGGCTCGGACGTCCGGGGCAAGGCCGGCGCGCTCCTCGCCGAGGGCGCGCTCGGCGTCGTCGACATGACGCTGTCCGCGGGCGACGCCCGGCTCGACGACGTGGACCGGCTCACCCTCAAGGTCTCGGCCGGCTCCGCGGTCGTCGGCCGGGCGCTCGGGACCACGGACATCAAGGTCGGCGCGGGCAGCGTGCGGGTCGGCGAGATCGCCGGCGACGGCACGATCCGGGCGAGCAACGGCACCACCACCGTCGGCTCGGTCACCGGTTCCCTCGAGGTCGTCGGGGCGCACGGGGACATCGCGCTCGGTCGGGTCCGCGGTGCCGTCGTCGCCCGCTCCGCCCACGCGGGGATCCAGGTGAACGACCTCGAGTCCGGCAGCGTGTCGCTCACCACGTCGTTCGGGAGCATCGAGATCGGCGTGCCCGAGGGGGTCGCCGCCCATCTGGACGTCGCGTCGGAGCACGGCTCCGTCCGCAACCGCCTGACCCCCACGGCGGGCCCCGTCGAGGACGAGGCCACCGCCGAGGTGCGTGCCACCACCGGCTACGGCGACATCGTCGTCCGTCGCCCCTGAGACCCACCACACCCAGGAGAAGAGACCATGGACGAGAACCTCGCCATCGACGTCCGGGGGCTGCGCAAGTCCTACCGCTCGAAGGCCGGCACCCAGCTCGTGCTCGACGGGATCGACCTCGCCGTCCCCGCGGGCACCGTGACCGCACTGCTCGGCCCCAACGGGGCCGGCAAGACCACCGCCGTCGGCGTGCTGTCGACCCTGCTGCGGGCGGACGCCGGCACCGTCCGCGTCGCCGGCCACGACATCGCCCGCGAGCCCGGTGCCGTCCGTGCCTCGATCGGCGTCACGGGTCAGATCACCGCCGTCGACGACCTGCTCACCGGCCTCGAGAACATGCACCTCATGGCCGACCTGCACCACCTCGGCCGGGCCCGCGGCCGACGCCGCTGCGCCGAGCTGCTGGAACGCTTCGGCCTCACCGAGGCCGCCGGCAGGACCGTGGCGACGTACTCGGGCGGCATGCGGCGCAAGCTCGACCTCGCGATGACGCTCGTCGGCGCCCCGTCCGTCGTCTTCCTCGACGAGCCCACGACGGGGCTCGACCCCCGCAGCCGTCGCACCCTGTGGGACGAGGTCCGGTCGCTCGTGACCGCGGGCACCACGATCCTGCTCACCACCCAGTACCTCGAGGAGGCCGACCAGCTCGCCGACTCGGTCGCCGTGCTGAACGACGGCCGCATCGTGGCCGAGGGCACCCCGGCCGAGCTCAAGGCGGTGCACGACACCGGCTCGCTCGACGACGTGTTCCTGGCCCTGACCGAGCCGTCCACCGAGCTCGAGCCCACCGACCCCGCGCCCTCGTCCGTGAACGACAAGGAGAACGTCCGATGACCACCGTCGCCACCGCCCCCGTCGCTCCGCCGACCGCGCGTCCACGCCCGGTCGCCGACGTCCTGATCATGCTGCGGCGCAGCCTGCTGCGCGCCGTGCGCTACCCGGGCCTGACCGTGTTCCTCGTCGCCGGGCCGCTGGTCATGCTCGTGCTGTTCGTCTACGTCTTCGGCGGAGCCTTCGGCGCCGGTGTCGCCCCCGGCGTCACAACCGGCGCGGAGGGACGCGCCGCCTACCTCGACTACATCACGCCGACGCTGCTCGTGATCACCATGGTCGGCGGCGCGACGTCGGTCGCGACCAGCGCCGCGATGGACGCCACGACCGGGATCATGGCCCGGTTCAAGACCATGGCGATCGCGCCAGGCTCCGTGCTGTCCGGGCAGGTGCTCGGGTTCGTGGTGCAGGCGCTCGCCGCCCTCGTCCTCGTGCTCGGTGCCGCGGTCGCGATGGGCTACCGGCCCGACGCCGACGCGCTCGACTGGCTCGCCCTCGTCGGCCTGTTCGTCCTGCTCGGGCTCGCTCTCAACTGGCTGTGCGTCGCGATGGGCCTGAGCTCGCGCAGCGTCGAGACGGCGAGCAACGCACCCATGCTGCTGCTCCTGCTGCCGTTCCTCGGCAGCGGCTTCGTCCCCGTCGAGACCATGCCCGGCGCGGTGCGCTGGTTCGCCGAGCACCAGCCCTTCACCCCGATCATCGAGACGACCCGGGGCCTGCTCGCCGGCGGCGCCGGCCTCGAGGGCAGCGTCGCGGCACAGGCGGTCGCCTGGTGCGTGGCGATCGGGGTCGCGGGCTACGTCTGGTCCCGCAGGCTCTACCGCCGCGAGCGCCGCGCCTGACGCACCTGACGGGCGGGTCCGGTGTCGTGGTCCCGGCCGTCAGGCGACCGTCAGCCGGTGCGAGGCTGCACGGTCCGGCGCGGGCGGGGATGCTGGCACGATGCGCATCCTCGTCACGGGCGGGGCGGGCTTCATCGGGTCCGCCGCCGTCCGCACCCTCGCCGCCGCCGGCCACGACGTCCGCGTCCTCGACTCGCTGCGGGCGGACGTCCACGGGGACCGGCCGCCACCCACGCTGCCGGACGGCGTCCCGGTCGTCCGCGGCGACGTGCGGGACCCGGACGTGGTCGGCGAGGCGCTGGACGGGCGGGACGTCGTCGTGCACCTGGCCGCGAAGGTCGGTCTCGGCGTCGGGATCGACGACGTGGACGACTACGTGTCGTCGAACGACCTGGGGACCGCGGTCCTGCTGCGGGCAGCGGCCACGCAGGAGGCGGTCCCCCACGTCGTGTTCGCGAGCTCGATGGTCGTCTACGGCGAGGGCGCCTACTCCTGCGCGGAGCACGGGACCCAGCCGGCGCCGCCGCGGGACGAGGCCGACCTCGCGGCCGGCGTGTTCGACCCGCGCTGCCCGGTGTGCGGCAGCGTCCTGACGCCCGGCCTGGTCGCCGAGGACGCGCCGTTCGACCCGCGCAACGTCTACGCCGCGACGAAGGTGCACGGCGAGCACGTCCTCGCCGCGTGGACCCGCGCGACGGGGGCGACCGCGACCGCGCTGCGGTTCCACAACGTCTACGGCCCGGGCATGCCGCGCGACACCCCGTACGCGGGAGTCGTCTCGATCTTCCGCTCCGAGGCCGAGCACGGCCGCGCGCCGCGCGTGTTCGAGGACGGCGGCCAGCGCCGCGACCTCGTGCACGTGGACGACGTCGCGCGCGCCGTCCTCGCCGCCGCCGAGCAGCCGCAGGGCCCCGGCCGGGTCGAGCCCTTCAACGTCGGCTCCGGCGAGGTGACGACGATCGGGGACGTCGCGCGCCGCGTCGCCGCGCTCCTCGACGCCCCGGAGCCGGTGGTCACGGGCGAGTGGCGCGGAGGCGACGTCCGCCACGTCACGGCGTCGAGCGCCAGGGCCGCAAGCGTCCTGAGCTGGCACGCCCACATCCGGGCGCCCGAAGGCCTGGCAAACCTGGTCACGCGCTAACCCCCCGTCGAGCACGACCTGGGGGTCGCGAAGAGCGTCAGAACGACCTTCAGGTCGTGTTCGGCGGGGGGGTCAGGGTCTGTGGAGGACGCAGAAGTCGTTGTTCTCCGGGTCGGCGAGGCAGATCCAGGGCACGTCGCCCTGGCCGACGTCGGTGTCCGTGGCCCCCATGGCCCGCAGGCGCGCGACCTCCGCCGCCTGGTCGTCGCCCGGGTAGGGCAGCAGGTCGATGTGCATGCGGCTCTGCGCCGTCGTCGGGCCGGGCGTGCGGACGAGCTCCAGGTACGGCCCGACGCCCTCGGCCGACCGCAGCCTCGCGAGGTCGTCGGAGATCTCGTGCACGGTCCAGCCCGCGGCCTCGCCCCAGAACCGGGCCATGGCCCGCGGGTCCGCGCACTGGACGACGACCGCGGCGATCGGACCGGTGTCCTGGTAGACCGCCCGGGGCTCGAGCACGCAGAACACGTTGCCCTCCGGATCCGCCAGGACCTGCCACGGCACGTCGCCCTGACCCACGTCGGCGCGCGTCGCGCCGAGCTCGACCAGCCGCGCGACCAGCTCCGCCTGGTGGGCCGCAGAGGTCGTCGCGAGATCGAGGTGCGTGCGGTACCGCACGGTCTCGGGGTCCGGGACGACGACGAGGTCGACGCACACGGCCGCGGGGTCCGGCCAGTCGAGGCCGGCGGGCACGAGGTTCACCACGCCGGGTCCTTCGCTGGACATGTCCCAGCCGAGCGCGGCGGCCCAGAACCGGCCGAGCGTCGCCTCGTCGCCGGCCTTGATGTTCACCTGGACGAGCTGGAGTGCCATGGAACCCGACGCTATGCCTCGGGCGCACCCCGTCGCCAGTGCGTGCCGGACCGGTCCTCGTTCGTGCTGCGCGCCTCCCGGGCGGACGCGTCACGCACGACCCGTCGCCGGCAGGCGCACCTCGACGCGGCACCCGTCGTCGGAGGACGCGACGTCGAGGCTCCCGCCGTGCTGGTCCACCACACGGTCGACGAACGCGAGCCCGAGCCCGGCGGACCCCGCCGGCCCGTCCGCGACCTGGTAACCGGCCGTCGCCAGGTGCGGCAGCGCGTCGGCCGGGATGCCCCCGCACGTGTCGTGCACGACGACGCGCGCCGCCCCGTCCACGATCCTCGCCTCCACGGTCACGACGCCGGCGGGCCCGCCGTGCCCCGAGACAGCTCCACGGGCGCCCCGCGCCTCGTGCCCGCTCGCCCGCACGGCGTTCGCGACCAGGTTGTCCAGGACCCGCTCGATCTCCCCGGGATCCCCGGGCACGCGGACGTCCGCGCCCACCTCGACCCGCAGCTCGACGCCCACCGAGCCCGCGAGCGGGCGGGCGTGCGCGGCGACGCGCTCGAGCACCACGGCGACGTCGACCTCCTGGGCGGCGGGACGTGCCCGGGGCCGGTCGTCCCGGGCCAGCTCGGCGAGGTCCTCGATCATGTGAGCCATGCGCTCGGTCGCGGCCACGATGCCGTCGAGCGCCGGGCGCGGGTCGGCGAACACGCCGTCCTGCAGACCCTCGGCGGCGGCGCGGACACCGGCGAGCGGCGAGCGCAGGTCGTGGCTGACGAACGCGACGACCTCGCGCCGCGCCGCCTGCGCGGCGCGCTCGCTCTCGCGGGCCGCGTCCAGGCGTCGCTGCGTCTGCTCGAGCTCGGCGACGACGTAGGCGAGCTCCGCGGTCGCCGGCGCCGCGCTCGGGGTGGACGCCGGCGACCCGTCACCCGACGTCGCTGCCGCCCCGCCGGCGTCGTCCCCGAGCCGGCGGGCGAGCTCGCGGACCTGCCGCGCGTCGTCGGCCACGGTCCGCCCGAGGACGAGCGCGATCACGACCGCGAGCACCGAGGACGCGATCAGGACGAGCCGCACCACCCCGGCGTCGTGCTCGGACAGGAACATCGCGGACACGTTCACCGTCAGCGCGACCACGACGGCGGCGAACGGGACGAGCGCGGCCAGGACGAGCGCGAGCACGAGCGACACCCGCCCGGCCCGACGCACCGCCCACGCTCCGAGGAACCCCACCACCACCGCGCACGCGGCGGTGACCAGCAGCATGAACCCGACGTCGGTCATCGCGCCGCCACCTCCATCAGGGTGTACCCGGCACCGCGGACGTTGACGATCAGCACGGGGTCGGCCGGGTCGTCCTCGAGCTTCGCGCGCAGCCGGCGCACGTGCACCATGACGGTCGAGTCGTCGCCGAAGCTCCAGCCCCACACGCGCCGCAGCAGCTCGGCGCGGCCGAACGAACGGCCCGGGTACCGCGCGAGGAAGTCGAGCAGCGCGAACTCGCGCGGCGTCAGCGCCACGGTCTGACCGCGGTAGGTCGCGGTACGCTCGCCGCCGTCCACGACGAGGTCGCCCACGACGACGCGCGTCGGCGCGTTCTCCACCAGTCCTGGCCCGCGGCGCAGCAGCGCCTCGACGCGCAGCACGAGCTCGCGCGCGTCGAACGGCTTGACCACGTAGTCGTCGGCGCCGACCTCGAGACCGCCGATCCGGTCGTCGACCGACCCGAGGCCGGACAGCAGCAGCACCGGCGTCCCGTCCCCGTCGGCCCGACGCCGCGCGAGCAGGTCCAGCCCGGAGCGCCCCGGCAGCCGCACGTCGAGCACGACGGCGTCCGGCTCCCAGGTGCGCCACAGCCGCTCGCCCTCGGTCGCGTCCGTCGCGGCGCGTGCGGCGTGCCCGGCGGCCGTGACGTGCGCGGAGACGCTGGTGGCCGTCAGCGTGTCGTCGTCGACGACGAGGACGCGCGACGTCACGCCCGGCGCGGGCGCACGGCGCTCGTCGGCCTCGGCAGTGGTCATCTCTGCACAGTAGCGCCGCGGCGGCACCGCGCCCTGCCGGAACGGCGCGGTCCCGGTCCGCCGCGGCCGACCGTCAGGC
This sequence comes from Cellulosimicrobium arenosum, assembly GCF_014837295.1. GTDB lineage: Bacteria > Actinomycetota > Actinomycetes > Actinomycetales > Cellulomonadaceae > Cellulosimicrobium > Cellulosimicrobium arenosum. The sequence goes on along the minus strand of NZ_JACYHB010000003.1, from coordinate 148,594 downwards.
GATCGTCAGCCCTCATCAGGGGCGCGACACGGGGACCGCCCGTACCGTCGGAGAGTGACCGTCGACGTCGTGCTCCCGTGCCTCGACGAGGCCCCGGGCCTCGCGTGGCTGCTGCCGCGCCTGCCCGCAGGCGTCCGCGCGGTCGTCGTGGACAACGGCTCCACCGACGACTCCGTCGAGGTCGCCCGAGACCACGGCGCCCTGGTCGTCCAGGCTCCCGTCCGGGGCTTCGGGTCCGCGTGCCACGCCGGCCTGGAGGCCGCCACGGCGGACGTCGTCGCCTTCTGCGACGCCGACGCGAGCCTCGACCCCGCGGACCTGCCGCGCGTCGTCGGGCCGGTCGTGGCCGGGGAGGCCGACCTGGTCCTGGGCCGTCGGCTGCCCGACGCCGGCGCCTGGCCCTGGCACCTGCGGCTCGCCAACCGCGAGCTGGCGCGCCGGGCCCGACGCCGCACCGGCCTCGGCGTGCACGACCTCGGACCCATGCGGGCCGCGCGCCGCGAGGCCCTGCTCGGGCTCCGTCTCACCGACCGCCGCTCCGGCTACCCGCTCGAGATGCTCGTCGCCGCCGCGGACGCCGGGTGGCGCGTGCGCGAGGTCGACGTGCCCTACCGGCACCGGCTGGGGCGCTCCAAGGTCACCGGGACGCCGCTCGGCGCGTGGCGCGCCGTGCGCGACATGTCGAAGGTGCTCGCGGCATGACCGGGGCTCCTGCCCGGCCCGCGCGGCCGGTCGAGCCGCCGCGCACCGTCGTCGTGCTCGCCAAGGCGCCCGCGCCCGGGCGGTCCAAGACGCGCCTGACCAGCCTCCTCACGCCGGAGCAGGCGGCCGACGTCGCGGCCGCGGCGCTCGGCGACACGCTCGACGCCGTCGCGGCGCTGCCCGGGGACCACGTGCTCGTGCTGGACGGCGAGCCCGGCTCGTGGGTGCCGCCCGGCTTCGTGGTGTACCCGCAGGTCGCCGGCGGGCTCGACCGGCGGCTCGCGGGAGCGTTCGACGACACGTTCGCGGCCCACCCCGGACCGGTGCTGCTCGTCGGGATGGACACGCCGCAGCTCGCGCCGCAGCTCGCCGCCGTCGACCTGGACGGTCACGACGCGGTGCTCGGGATGGCGGAGGACGGCGGGTTCTGGGCGGTCGGGCTGCGCGCGCCCGACCCGGACCTGTTCGTCGGGGTGCCGATGTCCGAGCCGACGACCGGCGCCGCGCAGCTCGACCGGCTGCGCTCGTGCGGGCTGTCCGTGGGGTTGCTGCCGACGCTGCGCGACGTCGACGAACCGGACGACGCGCGAGCCGTCGCCGCCGCGGCGCCCGGGACACGGTTCGCGCGGAGGTGGCGCGAGGTCACGGAGCGCTCGGAGGTGGCGGCGCGATGACGGAGGCCATCTCCCGGACGCCGCGCCGGGTCCACCCGGTCGTGCTCTTCGACGCCGCCCTCGGCGGCGAGTCCGTCGTCGCGCTGGGCGAGACCGGCGCCCGCCCGCTCGACGTCCGCACCTGGGCCGCGCCGGCCACGCCGTCGGACGAGGTGCTGCTCGCGCGGTGCGAGGCCCCGGTGCTCGACGTCGGCTGCGGCCCCGGCCGGCTGGCCGCAGAGCTGTCGCGGCGCGGCGTCCCGTGCCTCGGCATCGACGTCTCCCGCGCGGCCGTGCGCCAGGCGCGCGACCGCGGGGCCGTCGCCCTGCGGCGCGCGGTCGAGGCGGCGCTGCCCGGCGAGGGCCGCTGGGGCACGGTCCTCCTCGCGGACGGCAACATCGGGATCGGCGGCGACCCGGTCGCGCTCCTGACCCGCTGCCGCGAGCTCGTGCGGCCCCACGGCGCCGTGCTCGTCGAGACCGACCCGGACCCCGACGCGCACGACGTCACGCCCGTCGTGCTGCGTGCGGCCGACGGCCGCCTGAGCCGACCGATGCCCTGGGCGCGGCTGGGCGCGCACGCGCTGCGCGTCGTCGCCGCCGAGGCCGGGCTCGACGCGACCGAGGAGTGGGCCGCGAGCGGGCGGACCGTCGTCGTGCTCAGGCGTGCGGCGCGAGGCTGAGAGGCACCAGCCCTGCCGACGGCACCTCAGAGCGCGTCGATGAGGTCACGCACGAGCTGTGAGGGAGTGGTGTGCCGCTCCCGCGCGACCTCGTCCAGCTTCGCGCGGCGCGCGCCGTCGAGCCTCAACGTGAACGGGCGGGCCTTCGCCCCCACACTGACGGGCCTCCGCTGCCGGCCTGCATCGGCACCCCACGGGAGTTCACCGTCACCGGATGTATCAAACGCGCCATGACTCATACGTTCGACGAGGGTCTGGTCCGGCAGGACGCGGCCATGCCGCTCCCTTCCGGCGCAGACCTCGCCTTCAGCGCCGAGGACCTGCTGACCGCCTGGCGCGACTGACCGACGTCGCGCGGTCCGCGTCGGGGTCTCCCCCGCGGGGCCTCGCGCCCGCGAGGAACGCCCCGACGACGGCGCCGATCACCACCGCGATCGCCGCAGCAGCGATCGCGGCGAGCGGGTCCTGCGGGACGACGGACGGGTTGCGACGATCCGCCGCGCCCGCGACCAGGGCGATCGCGAGCACCCCCAGCGTTCCCGCGGCCAGCAGGCCACCCCGCAGCGGGCCCCGCCACACGGGCGGGACGCGGGGCAGCACCCACGCGCCGACGGCGACCGCGAGAGGGGCGAGCACGGCGTCGTGCACGACGACTCCTCCCGCCAGCCACACCAGCGCGGACGGCCACTGGCTGCTCGGGACCGTCGACCACGCGGTCCACAGGCCGAACCCGATCAGGGCCGCACCGCCGACGAGGAGCACGCGGCGCGACCAGCGCACGCCGGCGCTCACGCGGCACCCCCCGGGCGCAGCACCGTCATCCTCGCGACCCACTTGGTCTGGAGCACGCCCGGGCGGTTCGGCGCGACGAGACGCGCCGGGTAGCCGTGGTCGAGGTCGAGGTCCTCGCCCGCGAGACGCAGCGCGAGCAGCGTGTCCTCCGCCGCGACGTACGCGCCGGGCAGCAGCGAGCTCGCGTACGAGCCACCCTGCTGGAGGCTGTCGACCTGCACGTCGTCGTCGGCCGTCCCGCCGACGAGGGCGACGAGGTCGCGCACCCGCACGCCGTCCCACGTCGCGGTGGCGCTCCAGCCCTCGACGCACGCGATGGGGACGACCGCGGTGACGGCGTCCATCGCGAGCAGGTCGTCGCGCGAGAGCTCGCGCGTCCCGCCGGGCCCGGTGAGGACGAGCCGCCACGCGGGGTCGGTCGCGGTGTCGGCGACCCCGGCCGAGCGGGCGGTCTTGTTGACGGGCAGGCCCTGCGGCCCGACGCGCGGGTCACGGGGCGCGAGGACCGCGAACGGGGCGAGCGGACGCACGGTCTGGCCGACGGTGAGCGCGACGACGCCGAGCGTCGTCACCGCCACCGCGGCGAGGAACCCGCGCCGCGACGTCGCCGCCTGCGCCGGGTCTTCCTCCTGACCCTGGTCGGCCGCGACACCGGCGGGCGGGACGACGGCGGGTGGGACGACGGAAGGTGGCCGGGGGCCGCCGCCGGACTCCTCCGCGCGCAGTTCGGCGACCGACGACCGCAGCGCGGGGACGATGACCGGGAGCTTCACCCCGACGTGGACCACGACCGACCCGACGACCACCCACGCCGCCGCGTAGTGCACCCACAGGAAGCTGAACTTCCACGGGTACACCTGGAACACGTTGAGCACGCCGGTGACGATCTGGAACGTCGTCGCGGCGACGAGCACGGCCACCGACCCGCGCTCGAGGGCGTGGAGCGGACCGCGCAGCGCGGGCCGCTCGAACAGCCGCGGGTAGGCCGCGTAGAGCTTCGCGAGCAGGAGCGGCACGCAGGCGAACCCGACGGTGACATGAACACCCTGGCTCAGCCGGTACCCCCACGACGGCGACGGCCCGAACGGCAGCCAGGGCACGGGGTTCTGGCTCAGGTGCGAGAGCAGGCCGGTGACGAACAGGACGACGATCGCGCCACCGAGCAGCGCCCCGACCCGCGCGACGACCCGTGGGTCGTGCACCGGGGAGCGGAAGTCCTCAGCGCGCGGCACGCCCGGCAGGCGGCGCGGTGGCGTGCGGGCGGCGGTCACCCCTCGAGCCTAGGTTCGCGCCCGCGCCGCGCGCCTGACGTGTGCCTGACGACCTCGCGACGGAGGACCGTTCTCGCAGCGGGCGGTCGTTGTGTACGATCGTACGCATGATCCTCCCGACCGCGGCGCGTCCCGCGCTCGTCGACCGCCGCGCGCGTGCCGCGGTCGCGCTGCTGTTCCTCACCAACGGGGCGTTGTTCGCCAACCTCATCCCGCGCTACCCGGAGATCAAGGCCGCGCTCGACCTGAGCAACGCGACGTACGGCCTCGCGGTCGCCGCGTTCCCCGCGGGCGCGATCACCGCGGGCCTGGCCGCCGCTCCCCTGCTGCGCCGGTTCGGGTCCGGGCCCGTGGCGGTCGCCGGGACGATCCTCACGAGCGCGAGCTTCCTCCTCGCCGGCCTGTCGCCCTCCCTCGGGCTCCTGGTCGGCGCGCTGTTCCTCGCCGGCGCGATGGACTCGTTCACCGACGTCGCGCAGAACGCCCACGGCCTGCGCGTCCAGCGCCGCTACGGCCGTTCGATCATCAACTCGTTCCACGCCGTGTGGTCCATCGGCATGGTCACGGGCGGTCTGCTCGCGACCGCGGCCATCGCGCTCGACCTCCCGCTCGGCGTCCACCTGGCGATCAGCGGCGTCGTCTTCTCCGGCGTCGCGCTGTTCGCCGGGCGCTGGTGCCTGCGCGGCCCGGACGCCGTGCCCGACGACGTCGCCCCCGCCGGTCCGGAGGGCGTCACCACGGCTGGTGGTCGCGACGCCACCGTCCGCCCTGCCCGACCCTCCGCGCCTCGCGTCTCGGGCCGGACCGTCGCCACGCTCGTCGCGCTCGTGGTCATCGCGATCGGCGGCACGCTCGTCGAGGACGCGGGCAACACGTGGGCGGCGGTGTACCTGTCGGGCGAGTCGCTCGGGGCGTCCGCCGAGCTCGCCGCGTTCGGGTTCGTCGCGTTCATGCTGGCCCAGTTCGCCGGACGCCTGGTCGGGGACCGCATGGTCGACGCGCTGGGGCAGCGCACCGTCGCACGGATCGGCGGCCTGCTGATCGCGGGCGGCATGGGGCTGGCGCTCGCGTTCCCCTCCGTTCCGGGCACGATCGCCGGGTTCGCCGTCGCCGGCTTCGGCACCGCGACCCTCGTACCCGCCGCGATGCAGCAGGCCGACGAGCTGCCCGGTCTGCGCCCCGGCACCGGGCTGACGCTCGTCTCGTGGCTCATGCGGCTCGGGTTCCTCGCGTCGCCGCCCGTCGTCGGGCTGGTCGCGGACGCGACGAGCCTGCGCGTGGGCCTGCTCGTGCTCCCGCTCGCCGGGATCCTCGTCCTCGCCCTGTCCGGCGTGCTCGCGCCGCGTCGTGCGCCCGTCGCTCCGGCCCCGTCGGACACCCCGCAGCCCGAGGAGGCCCGCGCGTGACCACCGACCACGTTGCCGGCGAGCCCTACCGCGCCGCCGTGACGCGCGACCTGCCGATGGACGTCGTGGCGGTCGACAACCCGGCCCGGGCCGTCCGCGAGAACGTCTGACCGTGCCCCGCCGCCACGATCCCGAACGCCGCGACCGCATCATCGACGCCTGCGTCGAGGTGATCGCGGAGCATGGTGTCGCGGGCACGTCGCACCGCCGCGTCGCGGCCGCGGCGGACGTCCCGCTCGGGTCCATGACCTACCACTTCACCGGCATGGACGAGCTGCTGCTGGCAGCGTTCGAACGCTTCGCCGTCGGCGCGTCGGCGAAGTTCTCGCGCCGGGTGGACCCGGCGACCACCCCGGAGGAGGCGGTGCAGGCCGTCGCGCGACTCATCACGCACGACGTCTTCGAGAACCAGCGCGACCTCGTCCTCACCCACGAGCTGTACACGATCGCCGCGCGCGAGCCCGCCTTCCGCGCCGTGACCCACCCGTGGATGCGCCGCAGCCGCCGCACCCTGGAACGCCACTTCGACCCGACCACGGCGCGCCTGCTCGACGCGTTCATCGAGGGCATGACCATCCACCGAGCCCTCGACACGGAGCCCCACGACGACGCCGACGTCCTCACGGCGCTCCGCCGCCTCACCCACGCCCCCACCCCACCCACCCCCCCGCCGAGCACGATCTGAGGGTCGTTATCCCACCGATAGCGACCCTCAGATCGTGCTCGACGGGGGGTGGTGTTGTTCTCGGCGCGGGCCGGGAGGGTCACCACGGGGAGCGGACGACCACTCCTATGACCAGGGTGGCCAGGCCCTGCGCTGCTATCCACCACCGCCACCCAGCCACTCGTCGCGGGGCGTCGACGAGCGCCGCGGCCGCGGGCGCGACCCAGCAGGCCAGCGGCAGCCAGATCCGCTCGACCTCGCCACGCTCGAACCCGCTCAGCGCACCGAGCAGCGCGGACGCGACCGCCACGAGCACGAGCGCGCGCGAGGTCCGGTCCAGCCGCGCGACCCGCGTCAGTCCGCCCGTCCCGGCCGGGCCGACGAGCACTCCCAGCAGGACGACGTCGGCCACCAGGAAGTAGAGGTACGGCCGCCCCGTGCCCGACCCGTCGCCCCACTCGCCGTGCGTGGCCGCCAGCCCGTCCCACAGCCAGAACCCCGCCGCGCCCCAGGCCAGCACCGTGAGCACGACGACGGCCCCCGCCACGAGCGTCGGCGTCCACCGCCGCGTCGCCCAGGGCACCACGAGCGCCAGCACGCCCATGTGCAGCAGTCCGTAGGACAGGAACGGGCACGCGCCGAGCAGCACCCCCGCGCCCACCGCCGCGACCCACCGCACCCACGCTCGCGACGTCGTCGACGCCACCGCGAGCGCCGCCACCCCCCACGCGAGGACCCCGGCGAAGAACGCGTCGGCGGTGGTCGCGACCCACAGGGCCGCGGGCGCGAGGACGACGGCGGGCAGGGCGCGCCGCGCCGTCGTCTCCCCCGCGTCGCCGCCGAGCCGGCGCAGCGTCACGGCGACGGCCACGACGGCGCTCGTCCCCGCGACGATCATCAGGGCCGCGGCCCAGCCCGCGCCGCCCAGGCCCACCCGGTCCATCCCGGCGAGGAGGACGACGAACCCCGGCGGGTGGCCGCGCACGTGGATGGGGTAGTCCCCCACCTGCGCCGTGAACGCGGCGACGAAACCGGCGGGGTCGGCCGCGGCGTCGGGCACGACGGGCAGGTACTCGTGCCGGCTGCGCACCGGGTCGGTCAGCCCGGCCCAGGACGTCGCGGCGCCGAGCGCGACCGTGAACGCGAGCGCCGTCCCGCCGGCGGCGGCGAGCAGCGCGCCCCAGCGCAGCGTGGTGGCCAGGCGCGGGCCGAACGCCGCGACGACCGCGACGACCCCCGCCGCGACCACGGTGCCCATCCCGACGCGGAGGTCCCAGTGCCCGACGAACGGCTCCGCGCCGGTCAGGAGAACGACGCCGTCGCGGCCCCGGATCTCCTGCGCCCACGAGACCAGGAGCAGCACGCCGGCCCCGACGAGGACGACCGCCCCGACCGGCAGCAACCAGTCGGGCGCGCGCCGGGCGGCGGTCGGGTGGCGTGGCACGGGAGCTCCTCGGGTCGGGCGCTCCCGACGCTACCGGTGCGCCCCGTGCACCGCGGCGCGGACGACCTGACGTCGTGCTGACGGTTGCCGGAGACCGTCAGATGATCTTGGGGAAGCTCAGCAGGAACCCGACGCCGACGACCATGAGCACGGCGGCGCCGCCGACCATCGCCCAGGAGATCCGCTCGGTCCGGAACCGGTTGGCGAACGCCCCGAAGAACAGCACGAGCGCGAACAGCACGGTCAGGATCGTGTAGTTGTCCCCGCGCTGGTTGTTGGCGAGCGCCCGCACGAAGTACGCGTCGGCGCGCTCGTCGGCCTCGGCCGACTCGACCTGCCCCGGGGGGACGTACGACTCGAGCGCGAACGGGCTGGGCGCGGCGTCGGGGTTCTTCAGCGGTTCCGACGCGTACCACTCGTCGAACGCGACCGCGAAGTGCGGCGTGAACCGCTCCTCGGCGAAGTCCGCGAGCAGGTCGTTGTCGTCGGCCACACCCTCCAGGTAGAGGCCGAACACCTGCAGGTCGATCGCGCGCGCAGCCTGCGCGTTCGTCGCCTCGGTGGACGCCACGATGCGCTGCGTCGAGGCGCGCGAGAAGGCGATGGACATCTCGCCGCCCCACTTGCTGGCCTCGAACCCGCTCCACGCCGTCAGGATGGCGGTCAGGCCGAGCAGGATGACGGTGATCGTCTCCCGGAGGGTGCGCCCCTCCTCCTCCGGTTCCTTCCCGGCCTGCCCTGCCTCGTCGTCGGTCACGGCAGGACAGTAGCCCTCGCCGACCCGCGGTGCGCGCGGAACGCGTCAGCCGCGCCGTCGGCGCGTCGCGAGCAGGATCGCGCCTGCCGCCACGGCGAGCGCCGCGAGCGCGAGGAGCACCCCGACGTCGGCCCCCGTGGCGGCCATGTCGCCGGGCTCGTCGCCGCTGCCCGACGTCGGTGCGGCCGTCGGCCCGTCCGGCGCCGGGTCCGTCGTCGGCCCGTCGGTCGGGTCCGTCGTGGGCGTGGGCGTCGGGGTGGGCGTGGGCGTCGGTGTGGGCGGGTCGAGCACGGTGTTGGAGATCGTGCAGCTCACGTCCGCGCCGTCGTCGACCTGGACGGTCTGGGCGTCCACGAGATCGCCGCCGTCGCACACCCACTCGCCCTGCTCGTAGTCCCAGTCGCTGCCGGACTCGGACAGCTCGTAGGTCCCTTCCGCGACCGGGACGGCCGTCACGTCGGTGCTGCCGTCGAAGCCCGAGACCGGCGTCGGCCCCGCGGCGGTGAGCTCCCAGTCGTCGACGGGGGCGACGTCGTCCACGACCTGCTTGTGCAGGGTCAGGCTGCCCGCGAGCCAGTGGTTGGTCACCGTGCACGTCACGTCGTCGCCGGTCTCGACGACGACGCTCGACACCGCGCCGCCCGCGCCGGACTGGACCACGCGCGCGTCGTCGCACGACCACCTCATCGCGGTCCAGCCGTCCGGACCGCCGCTCTCCCCCAGCGCGTACCGCCCGGGGGCGACGGCGACGTGCGAGACGGCCCGGCTACCGGTCGCCCCGGCGAGCGAGACGCCCTGCCCCTGAGCCGTCAGCGTCCAGTCGGTCGGCTCGGCGTCACCCGTGAACCCGCGGTCGTCGAGCTCCTTGACCAGGGTGAGGTGCGGGAGGTCCGCACGGTTCGTCAGGACGCACGTCGCCTCGTCCCCCGCCCCGAGAGAGAGGGTCCTGCCGTCGAGCGTCCCCGCGTCGCAGCTCCACCCCTCGGAGACGAACCCGTCGTACCCGCCGGTCTCCGCGAGCTCGTAGGTGCCCGGCGCCACCTGGGCGGCGGTGACGTCGTCGCTGCCGGCCGCGCCCTCGACGACGACGTCGCCGCCGGCGTCGGTGGCCGACAGCGTCCACCCGGCCGGGTCCGCGGAGCTCCCGACGACGACCTTGACGAGCGTGAGCGACGCGTCGACGTACGTGTTGGTGACCGTGCAGCGGACGTCCTCGTCGGGGCCGACCAGGACGGTCGCGCCCGCCTGCAGCAGGCCTCCCTCGCAGGACCACCCGGCGCTCTCGTACCCGGCGGGCCCGTCGGACTCGGCCAGGACGTGCAGCCCGTCGCCGACGTCGACCTGCGTCACCTCCACGCTGCCGGACGGGCCGGAGATCGTGCCCTCGCTCCCGTCCGGCTGCGGTCCGGTCGCGGACAGGGTCCAGTCCGCGGGAGCGGCGGGGCCGCCGTCGACCTCCTTGACGAGCGTCAGCAGGGACGGGAGCGCGGTGTTCGTGATCGTGCACGAGACGTCCGCGCCCTCGGGAACGGCCACCACGTCGTCGCTCACCGTCGCTCCGGCGCACTCCCACGCGCCCGCCTCGAAGCCGCGCCAGCCGGCCTCGCTCAGCGTGTAGGCGCCGGCGGGGACGAAGGCGCCGGTGACCTCGTCGGATCCCGACGGGCCGCTCACCACGGTGTCCGCCCCGGTCGCCGTGAGCGTCCAGTCGTCCGGCTCGGCGAACCGTTCGCCGACGAGCTCCTTCGTCAGGGTCAGCGTGGCGCCCGCCCACGTGTTGGTCGCGGTGCACACGACGTCCTCGCTCTCCGCGACGACGATCTCCCCGGCCGACCCGTCACCCGCGGCCGCGCCGGTGCAGGACCACGCGGCGTCGTACCCGGGCGGGCCGTCCTCCGTGAGGGCGTACGCGCCGGGCTCGACCTCGACCGCGGTGACGGAGCCGGCGCCGGTGACGCCCGTCAGCGACTGCGGGCCCGACGCCGTGAGCGTCCAGTCCCCGGCGGACGACGGCCCGCCGACGACCTCCTTGACGAGCGTGAGCGTGGGCACGGTCGGCGTCACCGGGGCCACGTTCGTCACCGTGCACGTCACGGTGCTGGCGAGGTCGAGCGCCACGACCCCGTCCACGACGTCGGCACCGTCGCACACCCATCCCTCGTCACGGTAGCCGTCGGGTCCGCCCTCCTCGGACAGCGTGTACTGCCCGATGCGGACCTCCTGGTTCGTCACGGCGTCGGACCCGGACGCGCCGGCGACCGACGACGGCCCCTGCGCCCGCAAGGTCCAGTCCTCGGGCGAGGCCGTGCCGCCCCGGACGTCCTTGACGAGCGTCAGCGTCGGATAGATCGCCTCGTTGTCCACCGTGCAGGTGACCGTGCCGCCCGCCGGGACAACGACCTGCGGCGTCGGGTCCATGATGTCCTCGCCGCCACAGTTCCAGTCCTGGAACCGGTAGCCGCCGACGCCGCCCGTCTCCCAGATCCGGTAGGTCCCGGCCGGGACCGTCATCGACTGGACGCCGTTGAGGCCGTCGCCCTCGATCACGTCACCCGTCGCGACGTTCCGCGCGTGCATCGTCCACAGCTCGCGCCGACCCTCCGAGGAGCCCGTGTCGAGGTTCTCGATGCGCTTGAAGAGCGACAGCGTCCCCGTGTCGACCTGGGCCGACGCCGTCCGCGCTCCCGCGAGACCCAGCACGGTGAGCAGGAGGAGCACGAGCACGGCGGCGCCCGCGCGCGGCGCGGACGAGCGCCGGGGAGCGTGGGACCAGGACTGCAACGGACGGACCTCCACCGGTGGGACGTCCACGACAGTATCGCCCGGCTCGTGGCGGCGCCCGGCGACGAGCGGGGCGTCCCCGCCCGCCGGTTCGCGTCTCGTCGGATCGCGCGACGTGCCATGGATCACCCGCGGTGTGCGAGCATTCCCGGCGTGATCGAGCTCCGGATGACCGAGGACGCCCAGCGCCGAGTCGTCCGCGCCAACATGACGACCGTGGCGACCCTCGTACCCGTGCTGCTGGCCGCTCAGGTCCCGCTGCTGCTCTCGGGGAGGAACGTCGTGCTCACGCTCGCGTTCGTCGCACTCACCCTCGTCCTCGTCGCGGCGTCCTACCCCTGGGTGCGGCACGTGGTCCGCAACGCGCGCGTCGTGCTCGGCGACGGGACGTACACCGTGCGCTGGATGCGCACGCGGCGCTTCACGGTCGCCGACGTGGAGCGCGTCGTGACGATCGACCAGATGTCCCTCGGCGGGATCGCCCTGACGACCTACCATCTCGTCGCGGTGGGGCGGACAGGGCGGCGCCTGGTCCACCTCGTGGGGCAGGCCTGGGACCGGGACCAGCTCACGACGATCGCGCTCGACCTCGCGCACCGTGGCGTGCCGCTGACCCCCGTCCACGTGCCGATCACGCCCGTCCAGCTCCGCGCGTACGACCCCCGCCTCGTGCCCTGGTGGCAGGCCCACCGCGTGGCGTTCGCGCTCCTCGTCGGAGCCGGCACGCTCGTGCTCGGGCTGATCGCCGTCGTGGTGACCGTGATCGTCCTCCTGTAGGTCCGTCCCGGGGCGCGACGGAGGGGTGGCGACGTGGTGCGGCCGCACGTCACATCGTCTCACCAGACGGTCGCTCTCGACCGCGTGACGGATGGCCTCTACGATCGACGGGAACCATCCAGAGCGGTCGAGAGTCCTGGCTCGACGACACCGCAGCAACCCGCCGACGGAAGCCTCCCGAGGACAAAGGTGCTAACGCCAGGGACGATGGAGTGACGCATGGTCGCAGAGGCATTCTTCACACGCGCACACCGGGGCGGGTCAGCTCGGCTGTCCCCGCGCCCGGCCGAGGTCGCGCCGTGAGCGTGGCGGACGCCGTCGGGCAGCAACGGCCCACGGTGTCCTTCGAGGTCATGCCCCCGCGCCGGCCGCAGGCCGCACCGAAGTTCTGGGAGACGGCACGGCAGCTCGTCGCGGTCCAGCCGGACTTCCTGTCCGTCACGTACGGCGCGGCGGGCAACGACCGTGAGACGGCGCTGACCGTCATCGGCAGGCTCCTGCAGGGCACGCCCGTGCACGCGATCGCGCACCTCACGTGCGTGGGCGCGTCGCGGGAGGTCGTGGAGGACGTCGTCGCCGACTTCCTCGACGCCGGGGTCCGCAGCTTCCTCGCGCTCCGGGGGGACCCGCCCAAGGACGATCCCGACTGGTCCCCCGCGGAGGACGGCGTGGGGTCGAGCATCGAGCTCGTCGCGCTGCTCCGCGAGGTCGAGGCGGCGCGCTGCGCGGCCAACCCCTCGCTCGCGCTGCGCGGGGCCGCTCGCCCGTTGACCATCGCGGTCGCGACGTTCCCCGACGGCAACCGCGATGCCGGCACGACCCGCACCCAGGAGGTGCACCGCCTCCTGGAGAAGCAGCGGGCGGGCGCCGACTTCGCGATCACCCAGCTGTTCTACGAGGCGTCGTCGTACGTCGACTTCGTCGCCGAGGCCCGGGCCGCGGGCGTCACGATCCCGATCCTCGCGGGCCTCATCCCCATGACCGACCCGGCGCGCCTCCTGCGCGTCGAGACGCTCACCGGCGTCCCGGCACCCCGCGCGCTCGTCGAGGCGCTCGAGGCCGAGCCCGACCCGGAGCGCCGCCACGCGCTCGGCACCCGGCACGGCGTCGCGCTCGCGCAGCAGGTCCTCGACGCCGGGGCGCCGGGACTGCACATCTACACGTTCAACAAGTACGAAGCCGCGATCGACCTGCTCGAGGGTGTTCACCTCGGCGGTGGGGACTCCGTCCCCGACCTGGCCAGCGGGCCGTGGGTCAGCAGCACCTCCCTGCCCACGACGACCGGGGCCGCCACCGGCGGCGTCCCGGCCTGATCAGACACCAGAGGTCACTCATGTCCGCCACGTCCCTACCCTCCCCTGCCCACCTCCCGGTGCCCTTCCCCGCCGGCACCGTCCTCGGCTACCCGCGCATCGGGCGCCGCCGCGAGCTCAAGAAGGCCGTCGAGTCCTTCTGGGCCGGGCGGTCCACGGCCGACGAGCTGGACACCACGGCGCGCGAGCTGCGGCTCGCGACGCTCCGCCGCCTCGTCTCGCTCGGCCTCGACGCGGACGACGCGTCCGTGCCCGGCTCGTTCTCGTTCTACGACCAGGTGCTCGACGTCGCGACGTCCCTCGGCGCGGTCCCGTCCCGGTTCGCGTCGCTGACGGGAGCCGACGGCCGTCTCGACCTCGCGGGCTACTTCACCGTCGCGCGCGGAGCCGGCGGCCAGGACTCGCGGGCACCGCTCGAGATGACGAAGTGGTTCGACACGAACTACCACTACCTCGTCCCCGAGATCGGCCCCGACACCCCGGTCCGGCTCGTCGACGACCGCGTCGTGCGCGAGTTCGTCGAGGCGAAGGAGGCGGGCGTCGTGACCCGGCCCGTCGTCGTCGGGCCCGTGACGTTCCTGGCGCTGTCCAAGGCCGCGGACGACGCCCCCGCGGGCTACTCGCCGCTCGACCGCCTGGACGACGTGGTCGCCGCCTACGCCGACCTGCTGCGCGCGCTCGCCGCCGCGGGCGCACCGTGGGTCCAGCTCGACGAGCCGGTGCTGGTCACCGACTCGGTCGACGTGCCGTTCGCCGAGCTCGCCGCCGCCGTGACGAGCGCGTACCGCACGCTCGCGACCGACCTGTCCGTGGGTGCGACGGACCCCGCCGCCGCGCGCCCCGCCGTGCTCGTCGCCGCGCCGTTCGGCGGGCTGCAGGCCGCGCCGCTCGACGACGGCGCCGCGCGCGACGGGCTCGCGCTCCTCGCGGGCACCGACGTCGACGCGATCGCCGTCGACCTCGTCAAGGGTGCGGTGCCCACGGGCTCGGCCCCCGACGGGACGGTGCCCGGCCTGGCGACCAAGACGCTCGTCGCCGGTGTGGTCGACGGCCACAACGTGTGGCGTGCGGACCTCGTCGCGAAGCTCGGCACGGTCGAGACCGTCCGTGCCCTCGGCGCCGGCGCGCTGGCGGTCGGGACGTCGACGTCGCTGCTCCACGTGCCGCACGACGTCGAGGACGAGGTGTTCGGCGGCGCCGAGACGCCCGGTACCGTCCTCGACCCGCGGCTGCGCGAGTGGCTCGCGTTCGCCGACCAGAAGGTCGGCGAGGTCGCGACGCTCGCCCGCGCGCTCACGGCGGGTCGGGACACGGTCGCGGACGCCCTGGCGGTGTCGAGCGCTGCCGTCGCGTCGCGCGCGACCGCGGCCGGCGTCGTCGAGCCGACGGTGCGCGAGCGTGCCGCCGCCCTGACCGACGCGGACTTCGCCCGCGGCTCCTCCGCCGAGCGTGCCGCCGCCCAGCAGGCGCGACTGAACCTGCCGCCCCTGCCCACGACGACGATCGGCTCGTTCCCCCAGACCCCCGAGATCCGCCGCGCCCGCGCGCAGTGGACCAGGGGCACGCTGCCCGACGCGGACTACACCACGGCGATGCGCGGGGAGATCGCGCGCGTCGTCGCGCTCCAGGAGGAGATCGGCCTCGACGTGCTGGTGCACGGCGAGCCGGAGCGCAACGACATGGTGCAGTACTTCGCGGAGCACCTCGACGGGTTCGCCGTCACCGCGAACGGGTGGGTGCAGTCGTACGGGTCGCGCTGCGTGCGCCCGCCGATCCTGTGGGGCGACGTCACGCGGCCGGAGCCGATGACCGTCGAGTGGTCCGCCTACACGGCGTCGCTCACCGAGAAGCCCGTCAAGGGCATGCTCACGGGCCCGGTGACGATCCTCGCGTGGTCGTTCGTGCGCGACGACCAGCCGCTCGGCGACACGGCGAACCAGGTCGGTCTCGCGCTGCGCGACGAGATCGCGGACCTCGAGGCGGCCGGGATCGCGATCGTGCAGGTCGACGAGCCGGCGCTGCGCGAGCTGCTGCCGCTGCGCCGTGCCGACCAGCCGGCGTACCTCGACTGGTCGGTCGGGTCGTTCCGCCTCGCGACCTCCGGGGTCGAGGCCGCGACGCAGATCCACACGCACCTGTGCTACTCGGAGTTCGGCGAGGTCATCGGCGCGATCGACGGCCTCGACGCCGACGTGACGTCGGTCGAGGCGGCGCGCTCCCGCATGGAGATCGTGCCGGAGCTGGCGGACGCCGGCTACGCGCGCGGCATCGGACCGGGCGTGTACGACATCCACAGCCCGCGTGTGCCGTCGACCGAGGAGGTCACCGAGCTGCTCGAGCTCGCGGTGAAGGCGATCGACCCCGCGCTCGTGTGGGTCAACCCGGACTGCGGTCTCAAGACGCGTGGGTACGACGAGACGACGCCGTCGCTCGAGCACCTGGTGGCGGCGGCACGGACGGTGCGCGCGACCCTCGCGAGCTAGGACGACAGAGCAGCGCGGGGTGGTCCGGGGTCCGCACCCCGAGCCACCCCGCGCTCCGCGTCTTCGGGCCGCGTTGCCGCGGCTCCGCCGTGACGGTCAGCGCTCGGTCTTGCCCGTGACCGACATGGGGATCGCGAACGCGAGCGTCGCGGCCGCGAGCCCGCCGCAGAACAGCCACACCCCGGCGTCGACACCGGACAGCCCCGCACCCATGAGCACCAGACCGCCGACGAACAGCACGAACGAGACGACGAACCGTGCGAACGCGCCCGCGTGGCCGGGGATGTCGCGCCCCTCGGTCCCGGTCGCGAGACCGGGGGACTGGTCGGTGCTCGTGCTCATGTCAGGCTCCTTCGACGTCTGGACGGTCCAGGCTAGTACAGGCTAGTCCCCGCAACGCTCCAGGGCGTCCGCGTCCCGGCCGGTGGGCGGGGCGTGCGCCGTCGCTAGGCTCGTCGCCATGACGACGACGATCGGACGCACCGTCCTCATGGTGCGCGACCTCGACACGAGCGCGGCGTTCTGGACCCAGGGCCTCGGGTTCCGCACGCTGTTCAGCGGCGAGAGCGACGGGTTCCCCCTCCTGCACGTGGGGCCGGGAGAGGTGACCGACCCGGGTCTGTGGCTCGTCCCGCTCCCCGACGGCGCGGCGTCCGCCCGGCGCCCCGGCTTCCCGTCGCTCGTGCTGTACGTGGACGACCTCGACGCGACGCTCGCGCGGCTCGCCGGCGTGGGCGTGGATCCGGTCGCCGGGCCGGACACCGACCCGGACGACGGGGACCGGTTCGCCCACGTCCTGGACCCGGACGGCCACCGCGTCGTCCTCGTGCGCCTGGCGGCTCGGCAGGAACGGTGAGGGTCCGTCGCAGGTCCGGCGCACGACGTTGACCGAGGCGCTCGTCAGGGCGCATGATCGACGGTGCGCGGCAGTCGGTCCGGCCCGTGCGACGAGGACGACGAGGAGCGAGCGGATGCAGGGCGTCATCGCAGGGTGCGAGGTGGCCGTGGCGGCCTGCTCGGGCGACCTCCCGGCCCGCACCGCTTCACGCTGACCGCGCGGGACCTCGCGTCCCCGGCCGGTCGACCCTGAGGTGCGGGCATCTCGACGCCCTCGCCGCCGCACCGTCGTGCTGGACCGTCCCGGACGGTCCACGACGGCACCTCGCCACCCCGCTCCTCGTCCCGGGAGCGCGTCACCACGCCCGTCTCGTCGGGCGGGCTCGAACGCGCCGGGACCCTGAGCCCCGTGGCGTGCCGGCGGCAGCCCGACCGAACCGGAAGCCTGAACCATGAATCCCCTGACCGAGAAGCAGATCCGCGCGTCCTTCGTGAACGCCTCCAAGCGCGAGGCCGCCCAGGCCGCTCTCCCCGACCTCGACTCCCTCGACTGGGACCGTCTCGACTACCTCGGGTGGCGTGACCGCAAGGCGCCGCTGCTCGCGTACGCGGTCGTCGAGGTCGACGGCGAGCCCCGCGGCGTCCTGCTGCGATCGACCGACGCGAAGACCGGTGGGATGCGCCGCCGGGCCGTGTGCGCGTGGTGCGAGGACCTCGTCGTGACCGAGGACGTCTCGCTCTACGTCGCGCGACGGGCCGGCGCGTCCGGCCGTCGTGGCGACACCGTCGGCACGCTCGTGTGCACGCACTTCCGGTGCTCCGCGAACGTCCGCCGGACCCCGACGCGCACCGAGATGGGCGACGACCCGACCATGCGCGACGTCATCGTCGAGATGCGGGTCGACGGCCTGCGGGAACGCTCCGCGAAGTTCGTCGCCGAGGTGCTCCGCGAGGGCTGATCACACGCCGAGGTAGGGCTCCGGGTCCTACCTCGGCGGGACGAGCTCCGGCTCGACGGCCACGGGGTGCTCGCGGTCCCGCGCTCGGTCCCGCGTGGTCCCGGGCCACCAGTTCCAGCGGCCGAGCAGGGTCATCGTCGACGGCAGGAGCAGGCCCCGCACGACGGTCACGTCGAGGAGGACCGCGACGGCCAGGCCGATGCCCACCTCCTTCATCGCGACGAGCTCGCCCGCCGCGAACCCGAGGAAGACGATACCGATCGCCACGGCCGCCAGCGTGACGACGGGGCCGGAGGAGGTGATCCCGCGCAGGACGGCGCGGTCGTTCGCGACGCGCGCGTCCTCGGCCCGGTCGCGACGCCGCCACTCCTCGGCCATGCGCGAGAGCAGGAACACCTCGTAGTCCATCGACAGCCCGAACACGAGCATGCCCAGGAGCAGTGGCGTCGTGACGTCGAGCGCCCCCCACGGCTCGAACCCGAGCAGGCCCGCACCCGCCCCGTGCTGGAAGACGACGACCAGCACGCCGAGCGTGGCGGCGAGCGTCAGCAGGTTGAGCACGAGCGCCTTGACCGGTACGACGACGGACCCGGTCAGCAGGAACAGCAGCACGAAGGTGGCGAGCACGACGGCGCCGAGCGCGAGCGGAGCACGCTCCACCATGTGCTCCTGGGTGTCGACCAGCTCGGCCGCCGGCCCGCCGACGAGGACGGACAGACCGCGGGTGTCGACGGAGCGCACGTCGCGGACGAGCTGCTGCGCGTCGGCGCCGGTGGCGTCGCCGGGCGGCGTCAGGTCGACGGCCGTCACCTCGGGCGGCAGGTCGACGTCCTGCATCGCGTCCGTGACGCCCGGCAGCGCGGCGACCTCGTCGAGGTAGTCCTGCACGGCCTGGTCCTGCACCGGCGCGTCGACGAGCACGGTCACCGGTTCCACCCCGAGATCCGAGAACCGCGACGTCGCGGCCTCGCTCGCGAGCCGCGCCTCCGACGTCGCGGGCAGCGACCGCACCTCGGAGTCCCCGAGCGTCAACGACCCGAGGGGGACGGCGAGCGCGACGAGCAGCGCGCACGCTCCGAGCGTGACGAGCACCGCTCGCCGTTGCGCGACGCGCGCGAGCCGGCCGAGCAGGCCCGTCCCGGGGCGCCGGGTCCAGCGCCGCACCCAGGTGCGCGCGCCGGGCGCGGGCACATGACGGTGCCCGACGGCGACGAGCGCGGGGACGAGGGTCAGCCCGGCGATCGTCGCGACGAGCACGACGACGACGCCGCCGACCGCCATGCCGGACAGCAGCGGGTCGCCGAGCAGGAAGAGCCCGCCGAGCGAGATCCCGACCGCGAGCCCGGAGGTGAGCACGGCGCGGCCCGCGCCGTCGACCGTGCGACCCATGACGGTCTCGATCGACTCGTCGGGGGTCCGTTCCCGCTCCTCCCGGAACCGCGCGAGCACGAGGAGGCTGTAGTCCACGGCGAGCCCGAGCCCGAGGATCGTCACGACGTTCACGGCGAACTCGTTCACCGGTACCGCGGAGGTGAGGCCGCTCAGGAGGAGGAGTGCCGCCGCGATGGTGGCGAGCGCGGACAGCACCGGGAGCGCACCCGCACGGAGGCCGCCGAGCACGACGACGAGCAGCACGAGCAGCACGACGAGCGCCACGCTCTCGCCCCTGGCGGCGTCGGTCACGGCCTGGTCGACGAACGCCTCCTGGGCGAGGAGCGCGCCCCCGACGAGAACCTCGGGGGTGTCGATCGTGTGCAGGGCGTCGGAGACCTCCTGGGCGACGGCGAGCGCCGCGTCGTCGTCCAGCTCCTGGTCGAGCTCGACGGCCACGAACGAGCCCTGCCCGTCGTCAGCGATGAGTCCGCCGGCGGTGTACGCGTCGGTGACCTCGACGACTCCCGGGATCTCGCGGATCTCGGCCATGACGCCGCTGGCCTGGTCGATGAGCGACGCGGAGAAGTAGTCCCGGCCGCCGAGGACCGCGATGACGACCTCGCCCTCGGGGGAGAGCTCGTCCAGGCGCTCGGCGGCGAGCGCGGACGCGGTGCCGGCGGGTGCGCCGTCGACGTCCTGGGTCCGGTCGAAGACCGCCCCGCCGAGGACGACCCCGAGCGCGACGAGCAGCGCCCACGCCACGAGGACGACGACGCGACGTCGGGCGGTGAGACGGCCGAGGCGGTCGAGCGCACGGGCGAGCATCGAAGGTCCTCCACGGCGAGATCCGGCGCCCCCCGAGTGTTCGGGGGACGCCGGAAGGATACGTCCCGGCCGGAGCGCCGTCGGACCACGCTCCGGCCGGGCCGCCCCGGGGACGGCCGCACGCGGCGGCCGCCCCCGAGGCGTGATGTGCTGCGTCAGCCGCAGGACACCGCGTCGTACGCGACGTCGGCCTCGAAGGTCCGCTCGTCACCCGACGCCGACACCTGGGCGCTGCCGGCCTCCAGCGACGCCGCGCGAACCGCGAACGACTGGTAGGCCGACTTGCCCGGCTGGACGTCCGCCACGGTCTTCTCGCCGAACGGCGTGGAGAGCGTGATGTCGGCGGGCACGGTGTCGTCGTTCGTCGCGCGGACCGCGACGTACGCCTTGCCTGCCAGGCAGCGGGCCTGGACCGTGGTGCTCACGGCCAGCTCCGCCGGCTCGTCGGTGAGGGCCTTGGCGCGGATGTTGCGGTACGAGACCGCCTCGCCGCCGCCGTGGTTCTGGATCCCCACGAAGCTGTTCACCAGACGTGCCGGGTCGGTGCTCGTGAAGTCGTTGACGAGCGTGTCGTTGAGGTAGATGCGGATGCGGTCTCCCTCGACACGGATGTCGTACGCGTTCCACTGCCCGACGGGGTTGAGCGCCTCGTCCACGGCGTCGAGGTCGGCGCCCTGGAAGGTGTAGACCGCACCGGTCGTGCGGTCGTCGGCGTCCGTGGCGTCGACCTGGATCTCGTAGCCCTCGTTGACCGCGACCCACGGGTCGTTCCCCGGGTCCGGGAACCCGACGAACACGCCGCCGTTGTCGTCCTTCACGAGCTTCCAGTCGAGCTTGAGGCTGTAGCTGTCGCCGAGCTCCTCCTGGTACCAGAGCAGGCCCATGCCGCCCTCACCGCGGATCGAGCAGTCGTCCTGGCGACCGAAGCCACCCGGACCGGCCATGCGCCACCCGTCGTCGAGGCTCGCGAGCGTGCCGTCGAACAGGCCGGTGTAGCCCTCCTCGACGTCGGCCGGCGTGCAGATGTCCGGGTTCTCGCCGATGGAGAGGACGTCCATGTTGATGTTGCCCTGGTCGCCTTCCTCGTAGGCGATCGTGATGGTGTTCACGCCGGCCTGGAGCTCGAGGTCACGGGTGGCGGTGCCCCAGTTCTTCCAGTCACCGGTCGTCGGGAACTCCCACTGGCCGAGGTCCTCGTCGTTCACGTGGAGCGACACGTTCTTGGCACGCAGCTCGTTGTACGGGTGGATGCCGTTGGCGTACCGCACGTTGACGGGGTAGGTCCCCGCCTCGTCGACCGTGACCGAGAACGTGCGGCCGGAGCCGACGTTCTGCATCCCGGCGGCGAAGCCGGAACCGGAGTAGTTGCTGTGGTCGCTGCCGAGGTTGGAGCCTCCGAGCGGCCGAGCCTCCTCCGCCTCGTACCAGCCGCGGTCGGCGGGTGCGACGTAGCCCGGGACCGAGTTCGCCGTGTACCACGCCTCGGTGCTGATCAGCTCGGCGCCGTCGGCGGACGCGAACGGCCGCGGGGAGCGCAGGTGCACGACGTAGCCCGGCTTGACGCCGTCGACCTGCAGCGTGACGGTCGTGCGGTCGTCCGACAGCTGGGCGTCGGAGACGAAGAGCGGCTGCTCGTCGACCTTGGGGCCGCCGTACTGCTGCGTCGGGACGTAGGTCCACTGCTTGAGCTGGTAGGCGTCGGCCAGGTTCGCCGCCACCTCGTCGGAGACGGGGTCCGTGTACTCGATCTCGAAGCCGCCCTCGACGATCCGCATCTCCTTCATGTCGAAGGAGTCCTCGTTCACCGGGACCATCTTCTGCAGCCCGTAGCGCAGCTTGCCGGACTCGCCCCAGTTGCCGCCCTCGCCGGTGCCGCCGACGTACAGCGAGCCGTCCGGGCCGTAGAGGATGCGGTTGCTGCCGACCTCGATGCCCGCCGAGTGACGGAAGGCCGCGCCCTGGTACTCGCCGTCGACCTTCTCGAGGAACCCGCGCTGGATCCCGCCGTAGGTGACGTCGCCGAAGAGCATCTGCCCGGCGAACTCGCCGTCCTCGACGAGGATCGGGTTGCCCGGGGAGTTGGCGATCTCGTTGTGCGGGAGCCACAGCGCCGGCTGGCTCACGGGGTTGTCGTCGAACATCCCCGCCGGGTTCGTGTAGTGGTTGAAGAACTTGTCCTGCTCGATGTGCACGAGCTTGTTCGCGGGGAGCCAGGCGCCCTGGTTGTCCGTGCCGAACAGGTCGCCGTCGGGGCCGAAGCCGATACCGTTCGGCGTGCGCAGGCCACCCGCGACGTACGTGACCTCGCCGGTCTCGCGGTCGATCTTGATCGACGTGCCGCGGTTCTCGCCGGGCTGCGGGCTGGTCGTCGCGCCACCGTTGTCGATCGCGACGGACAGGTTCACGTAGAAGTAGTCCTCGTCGTGGACGAGGCCGAACGCGAACTCGTGGAAGTTGCCGCCGTCGGGCCACTCCGCGATCTTCGTGTGGACGTCGTAGAAGCCGTCGCCGTCGGGGTCGGTGAGCTGCGTGAGCTGGTACCGCTCCGAGACGAAGATCGAGTCCTCGATGACCTCGATGCCCATGGGGTTGAGGAGCTCGTCCGCGACCTTGGTCGCGGTGACGTCCTCGGGGCCGGTGGCGTCGACGACACCGTCGAGGAAGAAGACCTCACCGGACGTCGGGTCGGGCTGCCATCCACCGGAGCTGACCTCGCCCGTGGTCACGACGGCGAGCTGCTCGTCCGGGGTGAACGCCAGGCCGGACACCTTGGGCTCGAAGCCCTCGGGACGCAGGTCGACGAGCTCGTAGTTCGGGTTCACCGTGTCGAGACGGAGGCCGTCGCCGGCGGTGTCGGTCGCGCCCTCGCAGTACTTGTAGCCGGGCGCGGTCACGCGCACGACGCCCGCCTCGGTGCTCAGCACGGACTCGGGGACCACCTCGAACGCCGAGCTCCCCGGCGCCTTCCACTCGAGCGTCAGCCGCTCCGAGTACGCGCCCTCGTAGTAGTCGATGCGCAGCGGGTGCACGCCGGCGGTGAGCGTCGCGCTCCCCTCGACCGACGTCGAGTCGTTGGGACCGTCGTTCTCGATGACGAGCTGCTCGTCGATGTAGACCAGCGCGCCGTCGTCGTTGGTCACACGGAACGTGTACTGACCCTCGGTCTCGACATGGAGGTTCGCGGTGACCTGGGAGATGAAGGTGTCCGACGCACCGAAGTCGTCGGGTGAGTTCCAGTCGATCGTCGGCATGAGCTTGTCGACGTTCGGGGTCTGCCCGGACCTCAGGGTGCAGACGGCACCCGGGTCCTGGGCGAGCTGGAACGTCCGCAGCGTGACGCCGGGCTCCTGCTCGGGGAGGTCGGCCGCCGTCGCGGGGACGACCCACGCGGCAGCGAGCAACGCACCTCCGGTCAGGGCCGCGACACCGCGGCGGGTTCGTGACCGGCGCGCGGTCGGGGGGGTCGTGCGAACGAGCATCGTCGCTCCTCTTGCTGGATGGGCCATCCAGTCCACGAGATACGACGCGGGCTCGTCATCGGACCACCCGCAACAGTCCCCGTCGACTGACAACGCTGGCAGCGTACAGGCCCCTTCGGCTCGTTGTCGACATCTTTTGATCACGATTCGGCATAAGTTGAATGCTCGGCGACTGATCGGGCCGCTCTCTACGCTGTCCCCATGACCAGGGACACCCGAGCGCGACACGGCCTGCCCGGAGCGCAGGAGGAGTCGCGACCCTTCGCGCAGGTGGACGTCTTCACGACCACCCCCACCTGCGGCAACGCGGTCGCCGTCGTCCTGGCGGCCGAAGGCCTCGACGACGCGCAGATGGCCGCGTTCGCCCGCTGGACGAACCTCTCCGAGACCACCTTCGTCCTGCCCCCGACACGGCAGGGCGCTGCCGACGGCGCCGACTACCGCCTCCGAATTTTCACCCCCACCGGTGAGCTGCCGTTCGCCGGGCACCCGACCCTCGGCTCGTGCCACGCCTGGCTCGAGTCCGGCGGTCGACCCGCGGCTCACGACGTCGTCGTGCAGGAGTGCGGCGTCGGGCCCGTGACGGTCCGCCGCGACGCCGACGGCGGCCCACGCCTCGCGTTCGCGGCGCCGGCGCTGCGGAGCGACGAGCCGCTGGACGACGGCGAGCTCGCCGCGATCGTCTCCGCGCTGCGCGTCCCGGGCAGCGCCGTCCTCGACCACCGGTTCCTCGACAACGGACCGGGCTGGCGCGTCCTGCTGCTCGACTCGGCCGAGCGGGTCGCCGGGCTCGCGCCCGACTTCGCGACGCTGCGCGCCACGCACCCCGACCTGTCCGTCGGGGTCGCCGGGCTCTACCCCGCCGGCACAGGTCCCGACGGTACCGGTCCCGACGGCGCGGCCGTCGAGGTGCGCGGGTTCGCCCTCGGGATGGGCATCCCGGAGGACCCCGTCACGGGCAGCCTGCAGGCCGTCGTCGGGCAGTGGCTCACCGCCGACGGGCGCCTGCCCGGTCGGTACCTGGCCGCCCAGGGTGCTGCGCTGGGCCGCGCCGGCCGGGTGCACGTCGAGCGCGACGGCACCGGGACGGTCTGGGTCGGCGGTGACAGCGTGACCGTCGTCGCGGGCAGCGTCGTGCTCTGACCGTCAGGGCTCCGACGCCCTCGCACGGGCGGACCGCTAGAACAGCTTGGCCACCTCGTGGTCGGTCACGACCAGCGCGGCGGCACGCACGAGGTCGGAGAACTCCGGCGACTTCGTCGCGACGAGGTCGGCCGGGCGGATCAGGACGACGACCTCGCCCGTGCTGATGAGGTTGCCCCCCGCGTACCCCTTGTCGAGACCCGCGTAGGCGTCCTCGTAGCCGGGGGGCGCAGGCGCCCGGAGCTCCTCGTCGGCGGCACCGGACGTGTCTGCGAGCGGGCCGTCGGACGCGACGTCAGCCTCGAAGGCGGCGGCGATCTCGTCGGCCTCGTCCTCGGAGCCCACGTCCACGACGACCAGGTCGATCGCGTTCGCCTGCCCCTCGCCGGAGACGATGCGCACCTCGAAGCCCTGCTCGCACGCGTCACCGACGCCCTCGGTCAGCGCGGGGATCGCGGGCATGTCGGCGCAGTCGAAGTCGTGCCGCGCCGTCAGGCTCAGGTCGTAGTCGTTGACCACCCAGTCGTTGTCGCCGTAGTAGTCCCACGACATCGGCGCGAGGTCCGGGCCCTTCTCGGCGTCCATCTCGTCGCTCGCGCGGTACGTGTCGTCCAGCGGCGCGTTGACGGTGTCCGAGCCGAGCGTGGGCTCGTCCTCCGGGCCCGCCTCACCCTCCGCCGGGTCCTCGCTCGGCTCCGTGGACTCGACCGGCGCGGGTGCCGCGACCACGGGGTCCGGGTACGACGGCGGACCCCAGATCGAGTACGTGAGCACGAGTCCCAGCGCGGCGAAGACCAGAGACCCTCCGGCCACGGCCCCGACGACGAGGCCGTCCCGGTTGCGCGGGCGGCCCGTGCCGCCCGGCGTGCCCTCCGTCGGCACCGGCGCGCCGTAGCTCGGCTGCCCGGTGCCGTACGTCGGCTGCTGCGTGTACTGGCCCTGCGGACCCTGCGGCCCCCCGTACGGGGCCGGGACGTACGTGTCGTCGACGGGTGGGGGCGGCGGAGCCTGCGAGGGGTCGTACGGGGCGGTCATGGGCTCTCGGTCGTCCTCTTCGTGCGTGGCGGGGCCTCCATGGTGCCAGGCTCCGCGCCGCGACCCGGACGTGCCTCGGATGGTGGACCACCCGATCAGCGTGGCGCCATGCGCACGGCGCCGTCGAGACGGATCACCTCGCCGTTGAGCATCGGGTTCTCGACGATCGCGCGCACGAGCCGCGCGTACTCGTCCGGGCGACCGAGGCGGCTCGGGTGCGGCACCTGGGCGGCGAGGGACTCCTGTGCCGCCGCGGGCAGGGACGCCATCATCGGGGTACGGAAGATCCCCGGCGCGATGGTCATGACGCGGATGCGGTGCTGGGCGAGGTCGCGCGCGAGCGGCAGCGTCAGTGCGGCGACACCGCCCTTCGACGCCGCGTACGCCGCCTGGCCGACCTGCCCGTCGTACGCCGCGACCGACGCGGTCTGGACCACGACGCCCCGCTCCTCCCCCGGCCCGTCCGGCGCGTCCGGCGCGTCCGGCGCGCCGGGGCCGGCGGAGTCGGCGGAGTCGTCGGCGTCGTCGGCGTCGGGCAGCGGGTCGAGCGCGAGCATGCGTTCGACGGCGCGGCTCACGACGTCGAACGTCCCGACGAGGTTGACGTCGACGACGCGCCGGAACGCGTCGAGCGGGTGCACACCGCGCTTGCCGACCACCCGTTGCGCGAGCACGATCCCGGCGCAGCTCACCACGACCCGCGCCCCACCCAGGTCGTCGGCGACGTCGAGGGCGCGAGCGACGTCGTCGGGCACCGTGACGTCCGTGGGGACGAACCGCGCCGAGTCCCCCAGCGCGTCCGCGACCGCTGCGCCGTCGGAGGACGCCAGGTCGGCGACCACGACGCGCGCACCGGCCGCGACGAGGTCCTGCGCCGTCGCACGGCCCAGCCCGGACGCCCCACCCGTCACCAGCGCCACCGTGCCGTCGATCCGCATGCTCGCACCGTAACCCCCCGCCGCCGCCGAGAAGTGAGGTCAGGAGGGCGTGGCAGGATGCGCAGATGGGTCTCTACGACATCCCGTTCCAGGCGATGGACGGTTCCACGCACACGCTCGGGGAGCACCGCGACGACGTCGTGATGGTCGTCAACGTCGCGTCCCGGTGCGGCCTCGCACCCCAGTACGCGACGCTCGAGTCGATGCAGAAGCTGTACGGCGAGCGCGGGTTCCAGGTCGTCGGGTTCCCGAGCAACCAGTTCCTGCAGGAGCTGGGCAGCAACGAGGCGGTCCAGGAGTTCTGCTCCACGACCTACGGCGTGACGTTCCCCGTCGTGGACCGTGTGCGCGTCAACGGCCGGCACGCCCACCCGCTGTACACCGAGCTGAAGAAGACGCCCGACGCGGACGGCAAGGCCGGTCGTGTCACGTGGAACTTCGAGAAGTTCCTCGTGCTGCCCGGTGGCGAGGTGCACCGGTTCCGGCCCCGCACGCTGCCCGACGACCCGGCCGTCGTCGAGCTCGTGGAGCAGCACCTGCCCCGCTGAGCCGCCGCCCGCCCCGGGGCCGCGTCCGTGTCAGCAGCCCGTCAGCGCACCACCATCGCGGGGCGGCGGGCGTCGTCGACCCGCACGACGACGTCCGCCACCTCCTGCGGGCGCGTCTCCTGCTCGTAGCGCGCGTACGCGGCGAGGGACCACGCGTCGTCGGGCGCGGTGCGGCGCTCGAGCGTCGCGGGCCGGACGGCGAGGTGCACGGCCAGGTCGGTCGCGAGCCCTCGGCCCAGGGCGAGCGACCCGGCGAGCACGACGACCAGACCCGGCTCCGCCTCGACGTAGCCGGCGCGGGTGGCGCGGTCGGTGACGGGGTCGCGCAGGCTCGGCAGGTAGCGCCCGGACCCGCCCGGCCCGACGGCGTCGAGCACCTCACGGTTCAGGCCCGAGACGTCGATCCGGTCGTCGAGGAGGGCGTCCGGGTCCTCGCGCCCACGCTCCAGCCGGAGCGACGCAGGGCGCCAGAAGTCCGCGACGCGGATTCGCGCGGCCGGCCGTCCGGCCGCGCGCAGGGGTGCGACCAGCGCGTCCGCGAGCGCCTCGGGGTGCGTCGTCGGGTGGCCGTCGACGAGCACGCGGACGACGCCGCGGGCAGGGTCCCGGGCGGACCGGGAGGCGCGCGATCCGAGCACGAGGTCGACGACCCGTTCGACGAGGACGGCCTCGGTCACCGGTTCCGCACGCACCCGCCCAGCCTCCCACGGCCGCCCTGCTGCTCGACCGCGCTCCCGTCTCGCGAGCTCCCGGGCACGCTCCTACGTTGGACGGGTCCGCACGTCTCTTCGAGCGAGGGGTCACCACCCATGAGCAGCGACCCACGGTCCACCTCCACCAACGGCGCTCCTGCCGCCAGCGACGAGCACTCCCTCACCGTCTCCCCGAGCGGCCCGATCGTGCTGCACGACCATCACCTGATCGAGCAGATGGCCGGGTTCAACCGGGAGAAGGTGCCGGAACGCCAGCCGCACGCGAAGGGCGGCGGCGCGTTCGGCCGCTTCGAGGTCACCCACGACGTCAGCGCCTACACCCGGGCCGACATGTTCCAGCCGGGCCGCACGACCGAGATGCTCGCCCGGTTCTCCACGGTCGCCGGTGAGCTCGGCAGCCCCGACACGTGGCGCGACCCGCGCGGCTTCGCCCTGCGCTTCTACACCGACGAGGGCAACTACGACATGGTCGGCAACAACACCCCCGTCTTCTTCGTCCGGGACCCGATGAAGTTCCAGGCCTTCATCCGGTCCCAGAAGCGCCGTGCCGACAACAACCTGCGCGACCACGACATGCAGTGGGACTTCTGGACCCTCTCCCCCGAGTCCGCCCACCAGGTGACCTGGCTGATGGGTGACCGCGGCATCCCGCGCTCGTGGCGGCACATGAACGGCTACTCCAGCCACGCCTACCAGTGGGTCAACGCGTCGGGCGAACGGTTCTGGGTGAAGTACCACTTCCACACCGACCAGGGCATCGAGTTCTTCACGCAGGACGAGGGTGACCAGATGACCTCGATGGACACGGACTACCACGTCCGCGATCTGTGGGAGCACATCGCGGCGGGCGACCCTCCCAGCTGGACGCTCTACATGCAGGTGATGCCGTACGAGGACGCGAAGACCTACCGGTTCAACGCGTTCGACCTCACGAAGGTGTGGCCGCACGGCGACTACCCGCTGATCGAGGTCGGCCGCATGACGCTCGACCGCAACCCGAGCAACTACTTCACCCAGATCGAGGAGGCGGCGTTCTCCCCGAGCAACCTCGTCCCGGGGATCGGCGTCAGCCCGGACAAGATGCTGCTCGGGCGCATGTTCTCCTACGCCGACGCCCACCGCGCACGGCTCGGCGTCAACTACACCGAGGTGCCGGTCAACCGCCCGCACGTCCCGGTCCGGTCCTATCTCAAGGACGGCGCGGGTCGGCACGAGAACCCGGGCGACCCGGTCTACGCGCCGAACTCGTACGGCGGTCCGTACGCCGACGGCGGCGCGCTCGACGCCGAGCGTGGCTGGGAGTCCGACGGCGAGATGGTGCGCGCCGCGTACGTGCCGCACGAGCAGGACGACGACTTCGTGCAGGCCGGGACGCTGGTGCGCGACGTGATGGACGACGCGGCGCGGGCGCGGCTGGTGGAGAACATCGTCGGCCACCTGCTCAACGGGGTCAGCCGGCCGGTGCTCGAGCGTGCGTTCGCGTACTGGCGCTCGGTGGACGACGCGCTGGGTCGGGCCGTCGAGGAGGGTGTGCACGCGAAGGCGGACGAGCTCGATCCGAAGGCGGCGCACCAGGCGAACGAGGCGCGCTCCACCGCTCAGCGCAAGGCGTGAGCCGCCGGGTGCGCGGCCGGCGCGGACCCAGGGTCCGGCGGTCGCCACCCGGTCCACGCTCGGACTGCGGCACGATGAGTGCGGCCGGTCCGTCCGGTCCACCCTGCCACCGGACGAGGAGAGGCCATGACCGACGTGACCGAGCGCGACGTGACGACCGCGGACGGGCGCGTGCTGCACGCGTACGACCGGCCCCCGCAGGGCCGGTCGCCGGGGACCGAGGCGGTGACCGTCGTCTGGCACCACGGGACGCCGAACATCGGCCTGCCGCCCGCCCCGCTGTTCGACGTCGCGGACAGGCTCGGGATCCGGTGGGTCGCCTACGACCGGCCGGGGTACGGCGGGTCGACGCCCCACCCGGACCGCTCCGTCGGGTCCGCCGCGGACGACGTCGCCGCGGTCCTCGACGCGCTGGCCGTCGATCAGGTCGCGGTCATGGGGCACTCCGGCGGCGGGCCGCACGCGCTCGCGTGCGCGGCGCTGCTGGGCGAGCGGGTGACGGGCGCGATCGTCGGCGGGTGCCTCGCGCCGTACGTCACGGCCACCGCCGAGGGCTTCGACTGGTTCGCCGGCATGGCGCCGTCGGGCGTGACGTCCCTGCGCGCGGCCGTGGCAGGTCGCGCGGAGAAGGAGGCGCTCGCGGCGTCGGACTGGCAGGACGACATGGAGTTCACCCCCGGCGACCTGGACGCCCTGCACGGGGAGTGGTCGTGGTTCGACGCGGTCGTCGGGCCCGCGGTCGCGGCCGGTCCCGCCCCGGCGACGGACGACGACCTCGCCTACGTCCGCCCGTGGGGGTTCGCC
This sequence comes from Cellulosimicrobium arenosum, assembly GCF_014837295.1. Taxonomy (GTDB): domain Bacteria; phylum Actinomycetota; class Actinomycetes; order Actinomycetales; family Cellulomonadaceae; genus Cellulosimicrobium; species Cellulosimicrobium arenosum. Next base: position 118,599 of record NZ_JACYHB010000003.1, on the reverse strand, counting down.
GTGCCCGACGTCGGTGTCCCCACCCTGGTCCTGCACGGCGGCCGCGACACCGTGGTGCCGGCGACGCACGGGCGCTGGGTCGCCGCGCACGTACCGGGCGCCGAGCTGTGGCTCGACCCGCAGGGCGGGCACATCTCCGTGCTGCGCGAGGCGCCGCGGGCGTTGGACCGGCTCGTCGAGCTGCTCGACCGGCACGCCGCGTGACGGCCGACCGGGCGGACCCGGCGGATGCGGGGGGCGCGGTCGGCGCGGGCCGTGCTGCCGATGCACGGGCCGCCACGATCCGCGGGGCCGCGGGTGGGATCGGGGCGCTCGTCGTCGCGACGTTCGTCGCCATCACCACCGAGATGGTGCCCGTCGGGCTCCTCCCGCTGATCAGCGACGACCTCGGTGTCACCGAGTCCGTCGCGGGCCTGCTCGTCACCGCCTACGCGTTCATGGTGGCGGTGCTCGCCGTGCCGCTGACGCTCGGGACGCGTCGGCTGCCGCGCAAGGGGCTGCTCCTGACCACGCTCGTGATCTACACGGCGAGCAACGTGCTCGTCGCGTTCGCGCCGACGTTCGCGGTCGTCGCGGCGGCGCGGTCCCTGGGCGGGGTGGCGCACGCGGTGTTCTTCTCGGTGAGCATCGGGTACGCGTCGCGCCTGGTGCGCCCCTACCTGACCGGACGGGCGCTCGCGCTGGTCACCGCGGGCGGGACCGCGGGGTTCGTGCTGGGCGTGCCGTTGTCGACGGCGCTCGGGACCGCCACCGACTGGCGCACGGCGTTCCTCGTGCTCGCGGGTGTGTGCGCCCTCGCGACGGCGATGATCGCGGTCGTGCTCCCACCGGTCCCCGGGGGCGGGGCGCCGCCCGCGGACGCCGCCCGGTCGACCCGGCGCACGGCGCTCGCCCTCGCGGTCACCGTGAACGGGCTGACGTTCCTGGGTCAGTACACGGTGTACACGTACGTGTCGGTGCTGCTGCTCGCGGCCGGGCTGGGGGCGTCGACGCTCGGACCGGTGCTGCTCGTGCTCGGCGCGCTCGGGCTCGTCGGGACGGCGTACGCAGCCGCCCGGCTGGACTCGCACCAGCGCCGCACCGCCGTCGTCGCGCTCGCGACGATCGGCGCCGGCATGCTCGTCGTCGGGCTGACGTTCCCCGGCATCGTCGGGGTGCTGGTCGCCGCGGCCGTGTGGAGCACCGGGTTCGGCGCGGCGCCCTCGGTCCTGCAGACCTCGGCGATCCGCACCCACGGCGCCTCGCCGGACATGACCGGCGCGCTCGTCAACACCACGGCGAACATCGGCATCGGGGGCGGTGCCGCGCTGGGCGGGGCGGTCCTCGCCGGGGTAGGGCTCGGCGTCGTGCCGTTCGTCGGGGCGGCGCTCGTCGCCGGCGCGCTGGGCGTGGTCCTCCTCGCGCGCCGCACGTTCCCGAACCCGAACCCGACAACAAGCCCGGAATCGCTCAGCGACGACGGAGGCGCTCCGCCCGCGAGAACGACCTGAGGGTCGCCAACGGGTGGTTGGCGACCCTCAGGTCGTGCTCGGCGGGTGGGTGCTACTCGGACGAGAACGTGAACTGGGAGCCTGGCTCCTTTTCTACGTCGCCCTCGGCCGAGTTCGTGATCGTCACGTTCGTCAGGATCGCGTTGCCGCGGGCGCCGCCCATCGCGAGGATGCCGGAGCCGTTGTTGGACTTCTCGATCCGGACGTTCGTGATCTTGACGTCGGGCATGTTGCCGCCGCCGTTCTTGAACTGGATGCCGTCGTAGGTCGAGTCGACGATGTCCGTGTCGCGGATGGTGACGCCGACGATGTCGTGCGTCTGCGGGAAGATCGTGATCGCGCCGAACTCCTGGTCCTCGTTCCAGAACGCCCCGCCGGTCCGGTACAGACCGTTGTTGGCGATGAGCGTCGTCCCCGAGAACGGCAGGGGGTCGTGGTCGGTCGCCAGCATGATGCCGGGGTAGTTCATGGTGTCGGAGATCAGGTTGTTCTCGATCGAGTTGTCGTAGCCGCCGTAGATCGCGATGCCGTTGGCACGCCACGGGAGCTGGACCGTGTTGTTGCGGAACGCGTTGCTGTGCCCGATGTCGACGTTCCGGTCCTTGACGTACGGGTTCGCCCAGACGGCGAGCGCGTCGTCGCCCGTGTTGCGGAACGACGAGTTGAAGACGAGCGAGTTGCGGGTCCCGTTGCTGAAGTTGATGCCGTCCGCGTAGGTGTTGCGGATGCGCATGCCGGAGAACTCGACGCCGTCACCGGGCCCCCAGAGCTCGGGGATGTTGGTGTAGTCGCGCCCGACCCACACGCCGACGTTCGCGTGCTCGATCCACACGTTGGTGATCTTCGTGTCCTTGCCGAAACGCCCGTTGAGCCCGACGCCGCCCTCCTGCTGGCCGTTGTCACCGCGGATCCGGCCGGAGCCGAAGATCGCGATGTCGGAGATCTGGACGTTGTCGTCGATGTCGAACCCGAAGTTGCCCTCGTGCGGGTGGTTGATCATGCCCGGGGCGTCCTGGGGCTGGATGAGGCTGTAGAGCTGCGAGTGCCACATGCCCGCGCCGCGGATCGTGACATGGCTGATGCCCACCTGGTTGTGCATGCCGCGGTTCAGCGGGTCGTCGGTGAGGATCTTCTTCTCCTGGCGCCACTGCCCCGCCGGGATCCACACGCAGTCGATGTCGCCCTCCTGGTTCGCGGTCACCGCGGCCTGGATGGCGGCGGTGTCCTCGAGCCCGTCGTTCGGCACCGCGCCGTACTCGGTGATCGACGTGCAGCCGGCCGGCTTCGACGTGGGCGGCGCGACCTGCTCGAGCTCGACCAGGTCGATGACGTAGTACGCGGCGTCGTCACCGGCGTCGCGCTGGAGCGTGAAGACGGTGCCCGCGGGGAACGACCTCGGCAGGAGCGCGTGCGACTCGTCGAACACGCGACGCGCGTCGCCGCTCGGCGTGTTGCTCAGCGCCTCGGGCCCGTCGACGTTCCCGTACAGCCACGAGTGCTTCGAGGAGAGCGTGAGCTTCTGCACGAACTGGCCGTCCGCGTAGAGGCTGATCGTCTTCTCCTGGCCGCCGCCGCCGGGGGCGTCGGGGATCGCGTTGCGCACGACGATCGAGTTGGTCGCCACGGTCGAGGTGAGCTCGACGTGCTGGCCGGTCGAGTCGAGGCGCACGGACTTGCGGCCCGACGACTCGGTGCCGAAGTTCGTGTGCCCGAACGTCCGCACCGCGTCCGTCTGGAGCAGCGTGCCGGTGTACCGGCCGTCCTCCGCCTCATACGTCGTGTACGGCGAGGCCGCGCCGCGCCCGACGACGATCGACTGCGTCGTGGTGTTGTTGCCCTCGTTCGTCTCGGCGACGACGCCGGTCGCGTCCGCCATCGCCGTGACCGTGGCCCCGCCGTTGGTCGCGGTCCACGTCCCGCTCGGCGTGACGGTGACGGTCGCACCGGCCGCCACGGCCGGCGTCGTGCCGTTCAGCGTGGTGGAGCCCACGACGACGCGCGTGACCGACCCTGCCGGCACCGCCTCGGAGCCGCGGTTCTTCACCTGCACCGAGAACGAGACCTTCGCACCGACGGCCGGGTTGCCGGGCGTCGGTGCGACGCCGAGGACCTGGAGGTCGGGGCCGGCGGCCTCGCTCACGACGAGCTTCGTCGCGCTGACGTGCGCGTTGTCGGACTCGTCCTGCTCGACGACGGTGTTCGCCGGGTCGACGACGGCGCCGACCGTGTACTCGCCGGCTCCGCGCGTCCCCGCCGCGACCTGGACCTGGGCGCTCGCGCCAGGCTGGATCGCCGGCACCGCTGCCGAGCCGACCTTCGTCCCACCGAGCGTCGCGTCCAGCGTCGTGGCGGACGACGCCCGGTCGCCCGTGTTCCGCACCGTGGCCGTGAGGGTCACGGGGGTCTTCTCCGTGGGCGCAGCCGGGCTCGCGGTCACGGCACCGACCGTGAGGTTCGGGTTGGGCGCGGGCGCGCCGTAGACCTCGAGCTCGGCGACCTGGCCGTTGCCCGCGCCGGTGTTGCCCGTGAACCGCAGGCGGACGTCGGTGACGCTGCCCGTGACGTCGACGCTGCGCGTGTTGCCGCTCGACGGCGCGAACGCGTAGGCCGCGGACGCCTTGAGCTCCTGCCACGCGCCCGTGCCCGACCGTCCCCACACGGAGAACGTCTGGGTGCGCGCACCCCACGCGGCGTCGGGGTTGACGCGCACGGTGACGCGGCTGAGCTGGGTCTGCGAGGCGAGCAACACGTCGAGCGTCGACGGGTACTGCCCGCCCGCGCCCTCCCAGTACGTGCCGGTCTGCCCGTCCACCGCGTTCGCGGCGGCGTACGTCCACTCGGTCGACGACGCGACGGCGGGCCGGTTCTTCGCGTAGTTGGTGCCGGTGGGGTCGGTCGGGTCGGTCGGGTCGGTGGGGTCGGTGGGGTCGTCGCCCGGGGTCCCCCACACCTCGAGCTCGGACACCTGCCCGTTGGCGGCGCCCGAGTTGGCCGTGAAGACGACGCGCACGTCGGAGGCCTCGGCGGTCACGGGGATCTCGACCACGTTGCCCGTCGACGGGTTGAACGTGTACGTCGCCGACGCCTTGAGCGTGCTGAACGTGCTCGCGCCGTCGATCCGGCCGAGCACCGAGAAGGTCTGGGTCCGGGTCGACCAGACGGCAGGCGGCGGCAGCTTGACCACGACCTTGGTCAGGTCGGCGTCGCCGTCGAGGTCGACGGTCAGGTCGGACGGGTACTGCCCGCCCGCGCCCTCCCAGTACGAGCTCGCGTCGCCGTCGTTCGCGTTGCCCGCCACGTAGGTCTGGGTGACGGACGACGCCGCGATCGGCCGGTGCAGCGCGAGGTTGGCCGGTGCCGCCGCCGCGGCGACGACCGCGGTGGGGGCGGGTGCGGCGTGGGCGGTGGCCACCGCGCCGAGGGGTACGACGAGCGCGAGCGTGGCCCCGGCCACGGTCGCGTGCTTCCACGGGGTTCTCATGAACGTCCTCGTTCTCCCGCCGGACGGCGGGGTCGTCCACCCGCGGGCGTCGATGCCCGACGACGGGCCGCGGCCGTGCTGGTGGCGCGGAACGTCTCAGGTGGGTCGGGTAGGTGCGAGAGTTGCAGCAGAGGCACTGCTTTGTGCTGCGAGACTGTCAACTTCTTGCGCTACAACAGTGCAGACGTTACGAGAGGGATCTCCCGGGCGTCAAGGGGTGGACGGGATCGACGCGCTCGACGTCGTGCATCGCAGCACGCCGAGCAGGTCCCGGGGGGCTCAGCTCGCGGCGAGGGTCGCCGCTCCGCGGCGGAGCGCGAGCACGAGCGCGCCCGCGACGAAGTAGTCCTCGTCCCCGTTCCGGCGAGCGTCCCGCAGCTCACGGCGCAGGTCCCCGACGGACCGGTCCAGGTCCGCGAGCGCGTCGCCGTCGGCAGGCTCGATGTCGACGGTGCTCAGCGCCGCACCGTAGCTCTCCAGCGCCCGGGCAGCAGCGGGACGCAGACGGGGTCCGAGCGCGAGGCCGTCGCGGCCGTCCCCCTCCCACTCGACGAGGAGCCGGACGAGGATGCCGACGACGTCGGCGGACGTCTCCAGCTCGCCGGCGCGGCGCACCTGCGACGTCGCCCAGTCGCGGTGCCGTCGCAGCCTGAGGTTCCCGCGAGCCGCCTCCCGCATCCGCGCGACGGACTCCCGCGCCTGCCCGAGCGTGGGCTCGAGCGCACGACGCCGCTCGTCCCACTCGTCCTGCGAGGCCGGCCGCTCCCCGGACAGCCCGACCGCGAGCGCCCCGACCTGGTCGACGAGCGTGTCCCGCAGCCGGTCGAGCGCGTCCTCGGACGGGGTGAGCGGCAGCGGCGGCGCGAGGAGGTTGATGCCGACACCGATGAGCGCCCCGAGCACGATGAGTCCTGCGTAGGCCCCGACGAAGCCGAACTTGTCGGTGTTCCCGATGATGAGCACGAACAGCGCCGAGGTGACCGCCCACGTCCCCATGTCGCCGAGCCGGCTCCAGCCGGCGCACAGCAGCGCGAGGCCGACGGCGAGCGCGACGGACAGCGCGCTCGGCGCCAGCAGGAGGTCGACCCCTCGGGCGATCACCGCCCCGACGAGGAGCGCTGCGAGCGCCTGGAACGACTCCCGCACCGAGCGGGCGAGCGTGCTGGTCGTCGCGACGACCGCGCCGAGCGGGGCGTAGTACGGGTAGTCGGAGAACGGCTCGGGCGCGAGCACGCCGGCGAACCAGGCGAGGGCCGCGGCGACCGCGCCCTTGACGGCGAGGGACCACCTCGGGTGCCGCACCCACTGCGACTGCGTCGCCCCGATCACCCGCCGTGCGCGTGCCCGCACCGGTCCTCCTCGCCGTCCCACCGTCCGATCGTCGGCCCGAGACGCGATCCTCGCACCGTCCCGCGCTATCAGCGCAGCATGATCATCGCGACCCCCGCCGCGACGACGAGCGGCGCGAGCAGCAGACCCTGTCGCAGGACCGGCCACACGGGCGGCGCTCCGCTGCCGAACGTGTGCCGGCGGTACTGCTGCCACCACAGCACGGTCGCGAGCGACGCCCACGGTGTGACGAGCGGTCCGGCGTTCACGGCGACGAGCAGGGTCGCGAGCCGGTCGACGTCCTCCCCCGCCGTCGGGGCGAGCGCGAGGTACGCGGGCAGGTTGTTCACCGCGTTGGCGGCGAGGACTCCCGTGGCGGCGAGCTGAGCCAGGTCTCCGCCGCCCGTCCCGTCCCCGGCGACCGCGTCGAGGATGCCGCCCAGGCCGTGCGCGTGCCACGTCTCCACGACGACGAACAGCGCCGCGACGACGAGCGCGGAGCGCCACGGGACCATCTCGCGCACCGGCACCAGGAGCGGCACCTTGCGCCACCACGTGGCGAGACCGAGCACGAGGACCCCGGCGAGCGCGGCGAGGGCGACGGGCAGCTCCGCCGCGAACGCGATCGCGAGCAGCGCCACCACGACTCCCGTCACGACGAGCAGCACGCGGTCGGGCGGCGTCGGGCCGTGTGCCGTGGGCTCGAAGCGACCGACGAACGACCGCCCGTGCAGGACCAGCAGCACGACGACCGTCACGACGAGCACCGCGAGCGCCGGCAGCCACATGACGCCGACGTACCCGGTGCCGAACCGCGACGCGGCGAGCAGGTTCGTGAGGTTGGAGACGGGCAGCAGCAGCGAGGCCGTGTTCGCGAGCGCGAGGACCGTCAGGGCGAGCGGCAGCGGACGTGACTCCGTCCGCCGCGCGAGGGCGAGCACCACGGGCGTGACGAGGACGGCGGTCGAGTCGAGCGACAGGACCACCGTGCTCGCCGTCGCCATGACCACCACGAGCGCCCACAGCACCAGCCGCCGGCCCCGGGCCGCGCTCGCGGCCCGCCCCGCCACGACGTCGAACAGCCCGGCGCCCGCGCACAGCTCCGCCACGACCGTGATCGCGAGGAGGAACACGAGGACCGGGCCGGTGCGGGAGACGAGGTCCCGCGCGTCGCCCGCCGGGAGGAGGCCGGTCGCGGGCAGCGCCACGACGACGAGCGCCGCGACCGCCCAGAGGGGGAACCGGCGTCGACGGCGCGACCCCGCGGCTCCCACGTCCCGGCCCGCGGCGTCCGGACCAGGAGACGTCACGCCGGAAGGTTACGGCACGGGCAGTCCACCCGCCCCGGCAGGGCCGGGACCGCACCCGGGGTGTGAGCGCTGGGGGCTGATGCTTCACTGACGACGTCGGTGCAGAGACTCGCCGGCGTGCGAGGCACCGGCGACGAGGAGTGGAGCAATGCGAGCACTGACCTGGCAGGGACGCGAGGACGTGAGCGTCGAGGACGTCCCCGACCCCCGGATCGAGGAACCGACCGACGCCGTCGTGCGCGTGACGTCGACGGCGATCTGCGGCTCCGACCTGCACCTGTACGGGGTGCTGGGCATGTTCATCGACGCCGGCGACGTCCTGGGCCACGAGGCCATGGGCGTCGTCGAGGAGGTCGGGTCGGCGACGGGCGACCTGAGGGTCGGTGACCGCGTCGTCGTGCCGTTCAACATCTCGTGCGGGCGGTGCTGGACGTGCACGCGCGGACTGCAGTCGCAGTGCGAGACCACGCAGGTGCACGCGCAGGACAAGGGCGCCGCGCTCTTCGGGTACACCAAGCTCTACGGCCAGGTGCCGGGCGGCCAGGCCCAGTACCTGCGCGTGCCGCAGGCCCAGTACGGACCGCTGGTCGTGCCCGACGACGGCACCCCCGACGAGCGGTACCTCTACCTCTCCGACGTGCTCCCCACCGCGTGGCAGGCCGTCGAGTACGCGCACGTGCCCGAGGGCGGGAGCGTCGTCGTGCTCGGGCTCGGCCCGGTCGGGCAGATGGCCGCCCGGGTCGCCCGCCACCGCGGGGCAGGGCTCGTCGTCGGCGTCGACCCCGTGACCGAGCGTCGCGCGATGGCGCAGCGGCACGGCGTGCAGACCGTCGACCCGGCGACGGTCGACGACCTCGCATCCGCCCTGCGCGACCTGACCGACGGCCGTGGCCCGGACTCCGTGATCGACGCCGTCGGGATGGAGGCGCACGGGTCGCCCGTCGCGGAGGCGACGCAGAAGGTCGTGGGCATGCTGCCCGACGCCGTCGCCGCGCCGCTCACCGAGAAGGCCGGCGCGGACCGCCTCGCCGCCCTGTACACGGCGTTCGACGTCGTGCGGCGCGGCGGCACGGTGTCGATCTCCGGCGTCTACGGCGGCGCGAAGGACCCGCTGCCGATGATGCAGCTCTTCGACAAGCAGCTGACGCTGCGCATGGGGCAGGCCAACGTGCGGCGCTGGACCGACGACCTCCTGCCGCTCGTCCAGGACGCCGCCGACCCGCTGGGCGCGCTCGACCTGCGCACGCACCGCGTCCCGCTCGAGGAGGCGCCCGAGGCCTACCGCACCTTCCAGCGCAAGGAGGACGGCTGCATCAAGGTCGTGCTCGACCCGTGGTCCGGGGCGGCGCGATGACCGCGACGCGGCAGACCGACCGCAAGCTCCTCGCGACCTACCTCGACGACCACGTCGCAGGCGCGACGGTCGGCCTGAGCCGGGTCCGGCGCATGGCGCGGGCGTACGAGGGAACGCCGGTCGGCGACGTCGTCGGCCCGATGGTCGACCAGCTGGACACGGAGCGCGAGTTCCTGATCACCACGACGAAGGACCTGGGGTTCCACGTGAGCCGGTACAAGGTGGTGCTCGCGGCGGTCGCCGAACGGGTCGGGCGGCTCACGCCGAACGGTCGGGTCGTCCGGCAGTCGCCCTTGTCGGCGCTCCTCGAGGTCGAGCTCGTGCGCGGGGCGGTGACGGGCAAGCTGAGCGGCTGGCGCACGCTCCAGCAGCTGCCCGGGGACGCCGTCGTCGACCGCGCCCGCGCCGCGGAGCTCGAGGAGCAGGCGCGGCGGCAGGTGGACGACCTCACGGCGCTGCTCGAGCGCCTGCGCCCGGCCGCGCTCACGCGTCCTCGTGACTAGACCGTCGCCGTCAGCACACCTCCGTCCGCGCGGACCGCAGCCCCGTTGGTCGCGGCCGAGAGCGGGCTGGCCAGGTAGAGCGCGAGGTTCGCGATCTCGGACGGTTCGATGAACCGTTGGAGCAGAGTGGTCCGGTTGGCGCCGATGACGGCGGCCTTCATCTCGTTGGTCGTCACGTCCTGAGCCTGGGCGATCTGCGCGACGGTCTCCGCGACGCCGTCGGAGTACGTGGGTCCGCCGAGGATCGTGTTCACGGTGACGTCGGTGCCGCGCGTCAGCTTGGCGAGGCCGTTGCCGAGAGCGAGCATCGCGGCCTTCGTCAGCCCGTAGTGGACCATGTCGGCCGGGATGTTCACGCCCGACTCGCTGCTGACGAAGATGATCCGGCCCCACCCCCTGGCGAGCATCCCGCCGAGCACGTGGCGCGAGAGCCGCACGCCGCTCATGACGTTGACGTCCAGGTAGCGCTGCCACTCGCTGTCGGAGATCTCCTCGAAGCGGGCGAGGCCGAAGAGGCCGACGTTGTTCACGAGGATGTCGAGGTCGGGCAGGGACCCCAGGAGCTCCTCGACCTGGGCGGGATCGGAGAAGTCGGCGACGAGCCCGGTGACGCTCGCGCCGGGGACCTCGGCCCGGAGCCGGAGGAGTGCCTGCTGGACGCCGGCGTCGCTCCGCCCGTTGATGACGACGGTCGCACCCTCGTCGACCAGTGCGCGCGCGATGGCGAAGCCGATGCCTCGTGTGGAGCCGCTGACGAAGGCGGTCTTGTCGTTCAAGCGCAGATCCATGCTTCCCTCTCGTCCCGGACGTGTCGTGACGACCGGTGGATGACTTGCCTGAGCAAGTGACCGTAAGGCCGGATGACTTTCCCCGTCAAGTCAATCGGGATAGCCTGCTGTCATGTCACGCCTCAGCGACGACGACCTGGAGACCTGGTCGGCCCTGGCCACGGTCCTCGAGTGGCTCCCGGCCGCTCTCGACGCCCAGCTGCTGCGCGACGCCGGACTGACGCACTTCGAGTACGGCGTGATGTTCGCGCTCGCCGACGCCCAGGACCGCACGCTGCGGATGAGCACCCTGGCCGGCTACTCGAACAGCTCCCTGTCCCGCCTCTCGCGCGCGGTGGCGCGCCTCGAGGCGCGGGGATGGGTCCGGCGCGCACCGGACCCGACCGACGGGCGCTACACCCTCGCCACGCTGACCGAGGCCGGCGAGCGGAAGATCGACGAGGCCGCCCCGGGCCACGAGGACACCGTCAACCGGCTCGTCCTCGACGCGTTGAGCCGAGCCCAGGTCCGACAGCTTCGCGAGATCAGCCGGCGCATCACGACGGCGATACGAGCCGACGACGGGTGGAGACCGTCGTCTCCCACGTCGGCACCTCCATCAGCGGAACCCCGGGATCCACGGTCCGGCGTCAGGCGGAGCGGTCGAGCGGTACGAGGTCCTCGCGCAGGTGCCGGGCATACCCGCCCGGTGTCCGGCCCTGCAGACGGCCCGACGTGAGCACCTCGGCGCGCGCGTCGGCGACGACCCGCGCCCCGTGCCGCCGCGCGGCGTGCACGAGGCCGACGTCCTCGTGCTCGACCACGGCCGCGAAGCCTCCCGCCGCCTCGTAGGTGGCGAGGCGGACACCGAGGTTGGCGCCGTGCACGTGCCCGTTCGCACTGCCTGGGACGTGACGTTCGCGCCAGGCCGCGGCGCGGTCGGGCGAGAGCTCGTCGAGCCGTGGCCGGACGGTGCCGACGACGACGTCCGCACCCGCGTCGGCCAGGTCGAGCTGTCGGGTGAGCCAGTGGTCGGGCACGACCGAGTCGGCGTCGGTGCACGCGAGCCAGGTACGGTCCGCGCCGGTCCCCGCACCACCGAGCAGGTCGACCGCGGCCTCGACGCCGGCGCGTCGCGCGGGACCGACGCCGGCACGGTCGGTGACGAGACCCGCCATGCCCGCGGCCGCGACCACGTCGGCGCTCCCGTCGGTGCAGCCGTCGAGCACGACGAGCGCGACGACGGCAGCCCCCGGTCGCGCGGCCTGCAACGCACCGACGGCGCGCTGCACGGAGTCGAGGCACGCAGGAAGCAGCTGCTCCTCGTCGTGCGCGGGAACCACGACGAGGATCGCGTCGACCGGCGGGACGACGGCGCGCCCGCGCCTCATACCAGCCCCGCCTCGCGCGCGACCGAGCGTGCCGGGCGGCGGGCCAGGACGTCGAGGACGAAGTCTTCCTCCTCGTGGTGCACGACGACCTCGAGCTCGGGCCGCGCGACCACGCGACCCTGGGCCTCGTCGCCACCGAGCGGGTACTCGGGGACCTCGTGGCGCCAGTGGCACGCGACGAGGACCCCGTCGTCCGTGAGGGACCCGACCGCCCGGTCGAGCGCGCGGTCCAGGTCCTCGCGCCCGTAGTAGTACAGGACCTCGGAGAGCACGACGAGGTCGAACCTGCCTTCCGGCCACTGGTCCGGCGTGTCGAGCCGCAGCAGCTTGACGCCGGACCCCACCCTTCTCCGGGCGATCTCGAGGGGAGCGTCGGCGATGTCCACACCGACGACCCGGTCGGCGCGCGTCTCGATCGCCACCGTGAGGACGCCTGTGGAGCACCCGATCTCGAGCGCGGCACGGAAGCGGGGCCTGGGCAGCGTGGCGAGGAGCACCTCGCGCTTGCGTTCCTCGTACCAGCGCGACTCGAAGCCCCAGGGGTCTGCGCGCCCCGTGTAGAAGCGGTCGAAGAAGTCCCGCCCCAGGGAGCGGTCGGCGTCGGCGCGACCGTCGTGGGTCTCGTCGACCTCCTCGGTCCCACCGGTCTCGACGAGCACCTCCACCGGTCGCGCCGCGTGGCGCAGCATCTCGGGCCCGACGACGGCCTCGTCCCCGGGGCGCGGGGAGAGCGGCCCGACCTGCGACGCGTACGCGGCCACCGCCGTCGCCTTCGCCGCGGCCTCGCCGGCGGTCAGGCGCAGGGCGCGCAGCGCCTCCCACGGCACGTCGGGTCCGGTGGGGTCGCCCCAGTGCCAGAGCCACACCGGGTACTCGACGAGCCGAGCGCCGCGCGACGCCGCGACCTCGGCGACGACCTCCCCGGCGATGCGGTGGTCGCGGTGCCCGTCGCCGCGCCACGGCGCGCACAGCATGGTGCGACCCGCGCCCCGGCCGGTCGGGGCGGCAGGGGGGCCGCCGGCACCCCCCGTGGGACGGGACATGTCGACGGCGGCCCCGACGGCGACCCGCAGCGCCTCCCGGTGCTCGCGCAGCCCGCCGTCGGGCAGCCCGAGCAGGAACACGCGCGAGCCCTCGGCCAGCGCGTCGACGGCCTCGAGGAGCTCGCGCCGCCGCGTCACGCGCAGCTCGTCGCACGACGTCGCCGACCCGGGGTGGGAGCCCTCGCCGTCGGTCGCGACGACGAGCGTGACGGGCACGCCCCGCGCCGCGAGCCGGTGGACGAGGCCGCCCGCACCGAGGGACTCGTCGTCGGGGTGCGCGGCGACCACGACGAGCGCGGCCACGTCGTCGAGGTCGAGGTCCCGCGGCCGGTCGAGGACGCCGGCCCGCACCCAGGCGTCCTCGGACGTCCCCGGATCCCGGTGGTCGAAGCTCACCACGGCCGCTCCCCCGCCGCGAGCAGGTCCCGCCCGAGCGCGGCCTGGTCCCGCTCGGCGTGGTGCTGACGCACGTACAGACCGAGGTCGGCCACCCGGCGGGCGAACTCCTCGTCGGTGCTCAGCGGACCCGGCCCGAGCGCGTGGGCGCACCGGCGCTGCACCTCCTCGACGGCGTCGGCCACCACCGACCTGGCGCGCCGCGCGACGAGCGCGGCGACCGCGCCGTCACGACCGGCGTCGACCGCGTCGGCCGCCTCCGCGAGCACGGCCCGGGCCGCGCAGAGGGCGGCGTCGACCGTCCCGAGGTGCGCCAGCGCGAGCTGGTCCGGTTCGCGCCGACCCAGCGCGTCCCAGAGCGTGCGCGCGAGCCCGACGGCGCCGCCCCACCAGCACGCGGCGACACCGATCCCGCCCCACGCGAAGCCGGGGCGCTCGAGATACCAGCCCGCCGCTCCCACGGGCACGGCCGGGGCGGCGTCGAACCGGACGGACGCGCTGACGACCTGCGCGAGGCCTCGGGCCACCCACGGCCCCTCGGCCGGGACCACCGACGACGGGCGCAGGTCCACGGCGAAGAGGCGCCGTCCGGCGTCGGTCCACGCCGTGACGAGGGCATGGCTGAGGTCCGCGGCGAGCGAGCACCAGGGCTTGGTGCCCGTCAGCGACCAGTCCCCGTCCGTCGAGATCGCCTCGAGACGGGCGCCGGGCCCCTCGGCGGCGAAGACTCCCCACGTCGCAGCCTCCCCGGCGTCGACGACGTCCAGCCCGACCGGCCCGGGCGCCTGGGCGAGGATCGCGAGCGCGTCGAGGTGCGGCTCGAGCGTGCGTGCGACACCCACGTCGACGGCGGCCACCGCCGCGAGCGCGGACCACAGGTCGGCGGTGTGCCCGGAACCGGGGAGCGGGAGGCGCGGGGCGACGTCGGCGACCCACGCGATCGTCGCCGGGACGTCCGTGCCGAGCCGGCGCGCGGCGTCCAGGTCGTCGACGGTGAACGGTCCGCCCGGGGTGGCACCGCCCGGGGCCGCCAAGGACGCCCCGACGGCAGGAGACTGATGGGCGTGCGGGAGCGCGGGCATACGTTCCTCCGGGGGCGCCGGTCGAGCGGCCCACCTCCGGACCGAGACCCAGCGTCGGCGCGGACGCGTGGGCCCGCAACCGCTGCGCGGCGTCGGCCCCATGGCCGCCTCCGCGAGCGCGCCCGCGGTGGTCGGCGTCAGGATGGAGCATGCTGCTCGCCGAGGTCGCCGCCACGTCCGACGCCGTCGCCGCCACCCGCTCGCGGCTCGCCAAGCGCGCGGCGATCGCCGACCTGCTCCGCCGCGCCGCTCGTGCGGTCGGCGAGGACGTCGAGATCGCCGTCGCGTACCTCGCCGGAGAGCTGCGACAGCGCCGCACGGGGCTCGGGTGGCGCTCGCTGCGCGAGCTGCCGCCTCCGGCGGCGGAGCCGTCGCTCACGCTCGTCGCGGTCGACGCGGCGTTCGCGCGCATGGCCGACCTCTCGGGTCCCGGCTCGGGGACGGCGCGCCAGGAAGCTGCCACCACGCTGTTCGGTGCGGCGACCGCGCCCGAGCAGAAGCTCCTGGCGGGCCTCGTCTCGGGCGAGCTGCGGCAGGGCGCTCTGGACTCGGTCGTGGTCGACGCCGTCGCGGAGGCCGCGGGGGTACCCGCGGAGGCGGTGCGTCGCGCCGTGATGCTGCGGGGCGCGACGGGTCCGGTGGCGAGTGCCGCGCTCGCGGCGGACCGTCGCGACGAGGCGCTCGCCTCGCTCGCGGGCTTCACGCTCGAGGTCGGCCGCCCCGTGCGGCCGATGCTCGCCGCCTCGGCACCGGACGTCGCCGGGGCCTTCGAGAAGCTCCGCTCGCCGGGCGGTGACGGCGGACGCGCGGACGAGGTCGCGGTCGACGTCAAGCTCGACGGCATCAGGATCCAGGTGCACCGGGCCGAGGACGAGGTGCACGTCTTCACGCGCTCGCTCGACGACATCACCCCGCGCGTGCCCGGGATCGTCGCCGCGGTGCGTGCCCTGCCGGCCCGGATGCTCGTGCTCGACGGGGAGGCGCTCGTCGTCGGCGCGGACGGCGTCCCGCGGCCCTTCCAGGAGACGGCGGCACGCTCTGCGACGCGCGAGACCGAGCGCGCCGCCACGGGCGACGAGCAGCTCGCGCTCACCCCGTTCTTCTTCGACGTCCTGCACGTCGACGGCCGCGACCTGCTCGACGAGCCGTTGCGGGAGCGCCTCGCCGTGCTCGACGACCTGCTCGACGCCGCGGGCTCGGGCTCGGTCCTGGCCGTGCCACGTCTGGTGACCGAGGACACGGCGCAGGCGACGACCTTCTTCGAGGACGCCGTCGAGCAGGGGCAGGAAGGCGTCGTCGTGAAGTCGCTGGACGCGCCGTACGCGGCCGGGCGGCGCGGTGCCGGCTGGGTCAAGGTCAAGCCGCGCCACACGCTGGACCTCGTCGTGCTCGCCGTCGAGCACGGGTCGGGCCGGCGCAGCGGGTGGCTGTCGAACATCTGGCTCGGCGCGCGGGACCCGGACGGCGGGTTCGTCATGCTCGGCAAGACGTTCAAGGGGATGACGGACGAGACGCTCGAGTGGCAGACGCGGAGATTCCGCGAGCTGGAGACCTCGAGCGACGGGTACGTCGTGCACGTGCGCCCCGAGCAGGTGGTCGAGATCGCGTTCGACGGGCTGCAGCGCTCCACCCGGTACCCCGGCGGTCTCGCGCTGCGGTTCGCGCGCGTCGTGCGCTACCGCGACGACAAGTCCGCGGTCGAGGCGGACACCATCGCCACCGTGCGCGCCCTCGCGCAGCGGTGAGGGGGACGCTCCGGCGATGCCGTCACCGCGCGACGGCGTCGGTCACGTCGCGAAGGTGGCCCACACCGTCTTGACGTCGCCGTCCGTGTACCACCCGACGTCCAGGGACAGCTTGCGAGCGAGCCGGAGCCCCATCCCACCGGCCCCCGGCGCCCGCTCTCCGGCGATCAGCGGGACGGCGTCGGGCTCGCGGTCCGAGACCTCCAGGAGCCAGTAGCCCTCGTCCTTCGCGAGCCGTGCCCGGGTCGGCGGGCGCCCGTGCCGCAACGCGTTGGTCGCGAGCTCCGACGCGATCAGGACGAGCTTGTCCGGCGTCTCGCTGAGCCGGCCGTCGGGAGAGCTCTCGCCGCCCAGCACCGCACCGAGCTCCTCGCGCAGGCTCGACAGATGGTCGACCGACGACAGCTCCCACACCTTGACCGTCTCGCTCGACGCAGACGGCCGGGACATGGGAAGGCTGGGTTCAGTGATCGCGGTGTCCACGGTGGTCCTCAGGTGTCGGGTGTCGTCCGGGGCCCTCCCACCTTGGACCTCTTCTGCCGATCGCGCACGTCGCCGCTCGTCACGGCAGCGTCGACCCCTGGCGCGGCAGGCCGAGCATCCGCACCGAGCCGGGCGGGAGCTTCGCCCACCAGTGCCCGTACCGGGAGAACACCTCGGGGTCCCGGTCCGCGAGGAACCCCACGAGCGACCGCGCCTCGGCCTCGAGGGCGGGCCACGCGTCGTCGGGCACGGGGCGGTAGGTCGTGACCTCGATGCCCGCGCCGGCCGGTCGCCACACCCCGACGACGTACCCGTCGACGAGGACGCTCGGCAGGACGTCGCCGTTGGAGCGCGTGACCAGCGGTCGGACGTCCGGCGGGAGGACGCGGGAGCGGTCCGCGTAGGCGAGCAGCGTCTCGTCCCACATGCCCAGGAGCCGGGGCGGCGCCGGGACGTCCTCGTCGGGCCGTGGCGCGCCCGGGACGTCGAGCAGCTCGGCCCCGTCCGGTCCGGGGAAGCGGTCGAGCGCATCGCCGAGGGCCGCGACCGCGGCGCGGGCCCGGGCGCGCGGGACCAGCATGAACTGGGCGACGTCCGCGACCGACGCCGGTCCGAACCCCTCCAGATACCGCACGACGAGCGCGGGGAGGGCGGCGTCGAACGCCGGGTCGTCGCGCGGGAGCGCAGGGGTCCCGGCCGCGCGGTAGGTGGTCCGGGTCCCGAACGACCACGGGCCGCCCGTGGGGACGTGGTGCAGCGGCGCGAACGTGCGCAGCGCCCACCACGCGCCCCGCGGGATCTCCGGCACCCGCGCGTCGACCCACTGCTCCAGCTCGGCAGCCGTGCGCGGGGTCCCGGCGAACGCGAGGAGCTCGGGCACGAGCGCGTGCGCCTCGTCGATCGAGATGCCGCTGACCGCGAAGCGCGGGTCGTGCAGGCGCGAGCCCCGCAACGACGGCTGCATCGCCGTGTGCACGGTCTCGTAGTCGCCGGCGTGCACGAGGTGCAGGGCGATGCGCAGCAGCGACCCCTTCACGACGGTGCGGTCCGCGAGCGACGCGTCGAGGTCGGCCGGGTCGAAGCCCCCCACCCGGTTCCACAGCGCGACGTACGGCGACCGCGCGTGCTGGGCCTGCAGCGCGACGACGCGCCGTACGGCCTCGGGCACGGTGACGTCCTCGCGCGCGAGCAGGAGCTGGCGCGCGAGCGTCGCGCGGTTGAGCGCGCGGGCGGAGGGCGCTGACGGCACGGACCGTGCGGACGTCACGGGACGACTCTGCCGCGTCCGGGCCGCCCGCGCACGCTCTTGCCGGACCGTCGCCGCCGGAGGACGCTGGACCGGGCACAGCACGCCGGGACCTCACCGCGGAGAAGGCACCATGACGACCGGGCGAGAGCTGCTCGCCCGCCCGGGCGCTGCCGCGGCCGAGATGGGCACCGGCCGGGACATGGGGCCCGGCTGGCTCCCCGTGCGCCGGGACGCGATCGCCGACGACGCGCAGCTCGCGTCCTGGATCGCCGTCGCCCTGTCCGGGAGCGGCGGACCCGGGTGACCGTCGGACGCTTGCCCGACGTGACGCCAGGCCTGCGCGGCGCGCCCGTCGCGTCGGTCGGGTCAGCGCGGCGAGGCCCTCCACTCGAACCCGTCGGGGTCGACGAGGCTGCCGACGACGTCGCCGTGGACGACCAGCCGGTGCGAGCCGGAGCCGTCCGGGTCCACGCCCGCGTCCTTCGCGGCCGCGCGGCGCGTGTAGAGCGCGAGCCGGAGGGCCGAGCCGGGGGTGTCGAGCTCGACGTACCTGCTCCCGAAGCTCTTGCCCACCGCGAGACCGTGGTCGGCGTAGAACTGCTTGGACGCCCGGACGTCCTGCACGCCGAGCAGCAGCACGACGTCGTCGACCTCGCGCGTGGCGGGGCCGCTGTCCTTCTTCGCCGACGACGCGACCTTCCAGATCGCGCCGTCCGGCGCGCGGACGACGCCGCCGTACCCCCAGAAGCTCTTCGCGACCGGCTTGAGCACGGTCGCGCCGGCGTCGAGCGCCGTGCCGACCAGGCTGTCGACGGTGCTCGGCTGCGCGACCACGAGCGACAGCGTGAAACCGCGGAAGCCCGACGTCGGCGCATCCGCCTCCCGGACGCGGACGGTGTCGCCGAGCCCGAAGGCTTCGGCGTAGAAGGCCTCCGCGGAGGCGGCGTCGGCCACCTCGAGGGTGACGTGGTCGATGGCGGTGCGGTGCGTGGTGTCCATGCGAGGAACAGTAGGAGCGACCAGGCGGCGCGTGCTTCTCGATTCCTGACCGGTCACCGGGAGCGCCGACACGGCGGAGGAACTCAGCAGGAATGACGGACCGAGCTCGTCCTGGCGTCAGTCGCCGTCCTCGCCGGTGCGAGCACCGGCCCGGCGGCCGACGAGGCGTGTGACCAGGTAGAGCACGACTCCGACGAGCACCAGCGCCCCCGCTCGGAGCCAGGTCTGCTGGGCCTGCTGGGTCAGCAGCAGGACGCAGCTCGCCGCCCCGAGCACCGGGACGACGGTCGCGACGCGGAAGTGGCCCTCGTCGACGGTGTCCCGCCGCAGGACCAGGACCGCGATGTTCGTGCTGAGGAAGACGAAGAGGAGCAGGAGGACGACCGTCTCGGCGAGCGCACCGAGGTCACCCGTGAAGACCAGGGCCATCGCGACGACGGTCGTCGCGATGATGGCGACCCACGGGGTCCTGCGGCCGGGCAGCACGCGCGCCAGGCCGGCGGGGAGCAACCCCTGCCGGGCCATGCCGTACGTGAGGCGGCTCGCCATGATCATCGTCAGGAGGGCTCCGTTGGCCACCGCGACGAGGGCCACCACGGCGAAGACCTCCTCCGGCACGACGTCGGCCACCCTGACCACCTCGAGGAGCGGGCCGGTCGAGCCGGCGAGCTGTTCCGGGGTCGTCACGGCGACGGCAGCGACGCCCACCGCGACGTAGACGATCCCGGCAGTGGTCAGAGCCCCGAACAGCGCGCGCGGATACACACGGCGGACGTCCTTGACCTCCTCGGCCAGGTTGGCGGAGGTCTCGAAGCCGACGAACGAGTAGTACGCGATGAGCGAGGCGGAGAGGACGGCGACCGCGGGCGCGGTGCCCTCGGTGAGCTCGAGCGCTCTCCCGGGCTCGGCCTCCCCGCGCGTGAAGACCATGATCGCGAGCACGACGATCAGCACGAGGCCAGACAGCTCGATCGCGGTCATCGCCACGTTGGCCCGCAAGGACTCCTGGATGCCCCGGGCGTTGAGCGCGGCGACGAGCAGCAGGAAGGTCAGCGCCACCGGGATGACCGGGAGGTCGACGAACGACCCGAAGTAGTCACCGGCGAAGGCGAGCGACAGCCCGGCGGCGCTCGTCACCCCTGCGGCGAGCATGCAGAAGCCCACGAGGAAGGACACGACGGGCACCTTGAAGGCACGCTCCGCGAACACCGCGGCGCCGCCGGCGGCCGGGTACTTCGTGACGAGCTCCGCGTACGAGCCCGCGGTGAGCAACGAGAGCCCGAGGGCGACGAGCAGCGGGAGCCAGACCGCGCCTCCCACCTTCCCGGCCATCTCCCCGACGAGAGCGTAGACACCCGCCCCCAGCACGTCGCCGAGGATGAAGACGTAGAGCAGGCGGCCACCGACCGAGCGGGAGAGGGGCGTCGTCGTCTCGGTCGTCACCACGGCACGCTCGCACTGCTCCGGCCCGCTCGCGACCCCGAGCGACCGCGGAGTCGGCGAGCCCGAGCAGCGACGTGGCCGGCGCCTAGGATCCTGGTGTGACCGGGGCGAGCAGGACGAACCACCAGATCGCCGTGCTCGTGCTCGAGGGGGCCAAGCCGCTCGACGTCGGGATCCCCGCGCAGGTGTTCTCCCGCCGGCCGAGCATGCCGTACGAGGTGCGGGTCTGCGGTGCCGCGCCCGGGCTCGTGACGGGCGGCGACGGCCTGTCGTACCACGTGGCCGAGGGGCTGGACGCGCTCGAGCGCGCGGACACCGTGTTCGTCCCGGGGTACCGGAACCCGGCGGACGCCGACCCGCCCGCCGTCGTCGTCGACGCGCTCCGGGACGCCCACGCGCGCGGGGCCCGGCTCGCGGCCATCTCGACCGGGGCCTTCGCGCTCGCGGCGACAGGCCTGCTCGACGGCCGGCGCGCGACGACCCACTGGCACTACACCCGGGCGCTGCGCGAGAAGCACCCGCTCGTGCGGGTGGACGAGAACGTGCTGTTCGTCGACGAGGGCGGCGTGCTGACGTCGGCGGGCGCGGCGTCGGGCATCGACCTCTGCCTGCACCTGGTGCGGCGCGACCACGGCGTCGGGCTCTCGAACCACGTGGCCCGGCGGCTGGTCGCCGCGCCGTACCGCAGCGGCGGTCAGGCGCAGTACGTGCCGCGCAGCGTCCCGGAACCGCTCGGCGACCTGTTCGCCGAGACGCGAGCGTGGGCGCTGGAGCACCTGGCCGAGCGACTGACCCTGGAGGTGCTCGCCGGCAACGCCCGCGTCTCCCCACGGACGTTCTCGCGGCGGTTCGTCGAGGAGACCGGGTACACGCCGATGCAGTGGGTGCTCCGGGCGCGGGTCGACCTCGCGCGCGAGCTGCTGGAGCGCAGCGACCTGGGCGTGGAGCACATCGCCCACCGGGTGGGGCTCGGCACCGCGGCGAACCTCCGCCTGCACTTCCACCGGATCCTCGGGACGTCCCCCACGGAGTATCGGCACACCTTCTCGGCCTGACTGTGGTGGGTCGCCCGACCGCCCTCATCGCACGAGCGAGAGCAGGGCGGGGCGAGATCCTTGCGACCGGTGGCGTCATGTCTGGCGACTTCCTTGCGCAGAGTGGCTCTCGAGCCACTGTCGACCGGTCGTGCCGCCGTCGAGCATGGATGACGACGAAAGGAACCCTCCATGACACGCATCGCCATCAACGGATTCGGCCGCATCGGCCGCAACACCCTGCGCGCCCTGCTCGAGCGCGACAGCGACCTCGACGTCGTCGCGATCAACGACCTCACCGCCCCCGATGCTCTCGCCCACCTGCTGCGCTACGACAGCGCGCTCGGCCGCCTCGGCCGGCCCGTCGAGGTCGACGGAAGCGACCTCGTGGTCGACGGGCGACGCATCACGGTCCTGGGCGAGCGCGAGCCCGCCGGCCTGCCGTGGGCGGACCTCGGCGTCGACATCGTGCTCGAGTCCACCGGCCGGTTCACCTCGGCCGACGCCGCCCGTGGCCATCTCGACGCCGGCGCCCGACGCGTGCTGGTCAGCGCGCCGTCCGCGGGCGCCGACGTCACGCTCGCCTACGGCGTGAACACGGACGCCTACGACCCGGCGCGGCACGTGATCGTCTCCGACGCGTCGTGCACCACCAACGCGCTCGCCCCGCTCGCGGCCGTGCTCGACGACCTCGCGGGCATCGAGCACGGCTTCATGACGACCGTGCACGCGTACACCCAGGAGCAGAACTTGCAGGACGGCCCGCACCGGGACCTGCGCCGGGCCCGGGCAGCCGCCGTCAACATCGCCCCGACCACGACCGGCGCCGCGAAGGCCATCGGTCTGGTGCTCCCGAGCCTCGCGGGCAGGCTGTCCGGCGACTCGATCCGCGTGCCCGTACCCGTGGGCTCGCTCGTGGAGCTCAACACCACCGTGGCCCGCGAGGTCTCGCGCGACGACGTGCTCGCGGCCTACCGCGCCGCGGCCGACGGCGGGCTGCGCGGGATCCTCGACTACTCCGACGAGCCGCTGGTCTCCAGCGACATCGCGGGCCAGCCGGCGTCGGCGATCTTCGACGCCGAGCTGACCCGCGTGGACGGCCGGCACGTCAAGGTCGTCGCCTGGTACGACAACGAGTGGGGCTTCTCGAACCGCGTCGTCGACACGCTCGAGCTGCTCGCACGCGAGTGAGCGCTGGGCACCGGCGCGCGGCTACGGCGTCTCGGCGAGTCGCTTGATCGCCGCCAGGCGACGGTCCCACTGCGCACCGATCGTCTCGAGCGCCCTCGCGGTCTCGGCCAGCCGGGCGCCGAGCGCGCGGTAGCGCACCTCGCGACCGACCCGGACGGGTTCGACGAGGCCGACCTCCGCCAGCACCGCGAGGTGCTTGGCGATGGCCTGGCGGCTGACGGGCAGGATCGCCGCCAGGCCGGAGGCCGAGAGCTCGGCGCGGCCGAGCTCGGCGAGGATCTGCCAGCGTGTGTCGTCCGCGAGCGCCGAGAACACGGGCGTGAGCGTCGCCGCGGGCGGTGTCCCTGTCATGGCGACGGTCACGCGACCGTCGCCGAGTCGAGGAACGCGACGAGCTCGTCGAGCTCGGCGGTCCAGCCCTGGCGGTTGTCGTCCATGGCGGCGCGCGGGTCGGCGAGGTGCTCGAACCCGGTCTCGACGACGCTCAGGACGGTGGCGGCGCCGTCGGGCACGAGCGTGAACCGGGCGACGGTGGAGTTGTCGACCCGCAGCTCCTCGCCCACGGATGCGCCCCACCGGAACGCGAGGACGGCCGGCTCGTCGTACTCCTCGATCCGGACGCCGACGTCGCCGTACCCGTCGAACCCGAAGACGCCCTCTCCGCCCACGCGCAGGTCGGGCAGCGTGGTCCGCTGCCCGAACCACTGGCTGATGAGGTCCTCCTGCGTGAGCGCCGCCCACACGCGCGCGGGCGGGGCCTCGATGCGGAGCGTGCGCGTGACCTGGAACTGCTCGGCGTCGATGACGGCGCCGCTCTGGTCGGTGTCGGTCATGGTCGTTCCTCTCACGGGTTGCCAAGGGCTTGAGTGCAACTCGCTAGTTGCACCCGTACCGCTGCATCGCAACCGCTAGGTTGCACTCATCGCTCGGTCGCGAAACAGATCCTCGAGTATGGTTATCTCATCAGATAAGGAACATCGGTACGGTTGGTTGGCGAGGGGAGCGTGAGATGCAGGAGGAGCCCGGCGACGCCCGCACGGACGTCCCGCCGTTCGACGACCTGCTCGAGTCGGCGGCGAGGCTTCAGGAACTCGTCCCCGACGCAGTGCTCGTCGGCGGAACCGCCGCTGCTCTGCACGCCGGACACCGCGTCTCGGTCGACCACGACCATGTGCTCGGGGATCTCCGCGACCGCTTCGACATCGTCCTCGAAGCACTGGAGCGCGAGGGCGAGTGGGTCACCAACCGGGTCAGGGCCGGCAAGATCATCCTCGGAGAGCTCGGGGACATCGAGGCGGGAGTGCGCCAGCTCATCCGGACCCGACCGCTGGAGACGGAACGCCACCGACTCCCGTCCGGGCGCGTGCTGACCGTCCCGACGTTCGACGAGACGTTGCGTGTGAAGGCCTTCCTGATCGTCAAGCGCAACCAGACCCGTGACTATCTCGACGTCGCCGCGCTGTCGGTCCACTCCGGCGTCGAGCATGCCGCGCGCGTCCTGGCCCGGATCGACGACTACTACAGCGACCAGGTCCACGACGAGGGGCCGGTCTCGACCCAGGTCGCGATCCAGCTCGCGGCCCCCCGACCGAAGGACGCCTCCGTGACCCGCCGCCTCTCGACCTACAAGGCGTTGGACCGGCGCTGGTGGTCGTGGCAGAGCACGGTGGAGGTCTGCCACGACGTCGCACGTGAGATGACGAGGGCGGTGCGCTGACATGGCACTCCGATTCCGCAACATCGACGTGAGCCCCGACGACCCTGTCGAGACCTGGGGGGTCGACGGGCTCGCGACCGCGATCGAGCGCGGCTACCTCGTGCACTGGCGACGCATCGCCCGAGCCGTCGAGACCGCGCCGGACGGCCCGGTGTCCCGGGACCTCGAGGAGGCGCTCGCCATCGTCGAGCCGGACAGCGCGGCAGCGAGTCTCTTGCGCGACGTCCTGCACGACGCGGGGTCCGGGGAGCGGTTGCGCGTCGCTCGGCTCGTCCGCCGTGCCGTGCGCCGCTCCGGTGTGACTGCCGCGCAGTTCGCCGACGAGGCCGGGACGTCCGCGTCGAGGCTGTCCACGTACGCCAGCGGGAAGGTCGTGCCGTCCGCGACGACCCTCCTGCGCATCGAGGACACGGGTGAGCGTCTGGCGGCTCGCACCCCGCTCGCCGCAGGCGCCTGGGCCGTCGGCGAGACGTAGCCCGGAGCCGGCCCCCGGCGTCTCGGTAGACCGTCAGGACGCCAGCGCGATCCCAGCGAGCGCCGCGAGGAGCCCGGCGACGAGCATGCCCGCCGGGT
The DNA here is from genome assembly GCF_014837295.1 of Cellulosimicrobium arenosum. Taxonomy (GTDB): domain Bacteria; phylum Actinomycetota; class Actinomycetes; order Actinomycetales; family Cellulomonadaceae; genus Cellulosimicrobium; species Cellulosimicrobium arenosum. The sequence goes on along the minus strand of NZ_JACYHB010000003.1, from coordinate 94,019 downwards.
GCAGCACCGCCGCGAGGCCGCGCCCCGCGAGCAGCAGGCGCGCCGCCTCGACGCTCGCGGTGCTGAACGTCGAGTAGCCGCCGAGGAACCCGGTACCGAGCACCGCGGCGAGCCCGTCGCCACCCGGGTGGCTCGATCCCCACCCCGTCACCAGCCCGAGCAGCAGGCACGCGCTGACGTTGACGACGATCGTGCCGAGCGGCGTCGACAGCCGGTTGTGCCGCGCGACGAGCGTGTCGACGAGGAAGCGCGACGCCGCCCCGAGGCCCCCTGCCACCGCGACCAGGACCCAGTCCAGCGCCCCGCTCACGCGCCCGCTCCCTCGGGCCGCACGCCCGCCCGGCGGCGTCGGGCCCGTGCGGCGGCGAGCGCGATGCCCGCGCACGCCGCGCCGATCCCCACGACGACGCTCACCAGCGCGTACGCGACGCCGAGCGGCGCGTGCCCGCCCGTGAGCAGGCGCTCGGCCTCGACGACGAACGTGCTGTACGTCGTGAACCCGCCGAGAACGCCCGTGCCGCACCCGAGGCGCACGCCCCGCCGCCACCCGGAGTCCGGGCCCGACCGCACGAGCGTCTCGAGCAGGGCGCCGAGTGCGAACGACCCGACGACGTTGATCGCGAACGTCGTCCACGGCCAGGATCCCGGGACCGGCGCGAGCACGTGCTCGAGCAGGGCGCGCACCGTCGCACCGACCGCGCCACCGAGCGCGACGAGACCCGCGAGCGCGACCAACGACGGCCGACGGCGCGTGGCCGGGTTCAGCGCTCCCACGGCGTCCGCAGCTCCTTCCAGTCCACGACCGACAGCGGCACGGTGAGCACCGGCCGGTGCTGGTGGTGGGCGAGGTGGACCGCGACCGAGCCCTCCACCACCTCGCGCAGCCGGGCACCCGCGCCCGGCGCGCGCGTCCCGACGACGATCACCGCGGCGTCGACCGCCCGCGCGAGATGGGTCAGCGCCCGGTCGGGACGGCCGGCGAGGTAGTGCAGCGTCCAGGGTGGGCCACCGCCATCGCCACCGGCCTCACCGAGAGCCCGGCCGAGCGCCGCCCGGAGCGCGGCGTGGGCGTCCTGCCACGCGTCGCCGGCGGCGTCCGGGTCGATCGACGCATGCACCACCGACCCGTCTGCCCGCTCCTCGACGACGTACCGGGACGTGTCCGCGAACGCGAGGTGCAGCGTCGCGCCGACCGCACCGGCCAGCGACGCGGCCGTGCGGACGACGAGCGGGTCCTGGTCGGGGTGGACACCGACGACGACGGGGTGCGCCGCGAACGGCACCATCCGGTCGAGGGCCGGCTGCGGGACGGGCCTGGAGCCCATGGCGGACCACCTTCCGCGGGCAGCGGCCTGCCCGCCGACGTGCGACGAGACAGGAACCATCAGCCGGACGGCGGTTCGAGCAGGACGAGCCCTGCTCAGGCGGGATCCATCGCCGTCCGCCGAGTCTAGGCCCAGTGTTGACGAAGGACGCCCGGATGGCCCATAGTGCATAGATCATGTTCAATACTCAAAGGAGATGACGTGAGCTCGATACTCCGGACGACGTCTCTCGCGACCGCTGTCGCGGTACTCGTCGTCGTCTCGCTGATCGGGGCGGTCGCGCTGTGGCGGGACGGCCGTCGCGCCGTCGAGACGTCCGCGGCCGCACGACGGGCGGTCCGGCACTCAGCCCTCACGGCCGGTGTCGCTGCGGTCCCGCTCGCCTTCGGGATCTGCTTCGTCCCGGTGTACTACGCCGCCGGTACCTCCGCGCTCACGGGGCACCTCGCGGCGGCGCTCCCGACCGTGTCACTGCTCGGCCTGCTGGCCGTCCACGCCGTGGGCGAGCTGACGTGGCCGCGGCCCCGTGGCGCCGAGCGTCGTGCACGGCTCGTCGCGCGGACCCCGGCGGACGTCGCGCCCGGCCGACTGCGGCAGACGACCCTCGCGTGGTGGGTCGCGCTCGTCGTCACCTCCCTGGCCCTCGGCCTGCTGGCCTCCGGTCCGCGGTGGCTCTCCGGAGCGGTCGACCTCGACCTCGTCCGCCCCACCACCCCGTTCCCGGGCTGGTCCTGGACCGTCCCGATCATGGTCACCACCACGCTCGCGGTCGTCGCCACCGCCCTGGTGCTCCGGCTGGTCGCCTCTCGGCCCGCCGTCGAGGACGTCTCCGACGAGTGGGACATGTGGCTGCGCCGCCGCGTCGCCCGCCGCATGCTGCGGTCGGTGCAGCTCGTGCTCGGGCTGACTCTCGCCGGACTCGTCGGCATGGCAGGAATCGCGCTGCGCTGGATCGGCCTCGCGAACGGCCTCTACGCCGGCCCGCCCGTGAGCCCGGGTCACGTCGCCGCGGGGAACGTCCTGCTCGTCGTCGGGCTCGCGACGGCCGTGGTCGCGCTCGCTCTCGCGTTCTGGCCGGCGCACGACCCCGCGCCGCAGCCCATCGAGCAGCCCGCAACACCGGCGGCTCGCGCATGAGCATCGCCGTCCGGATCGACCTCGACTCGTCGACCCCGCACTACGAGCAGCTGCGCGCCCAGATCGCCGCGCTGGTCACAGCGGGAGAACTCGCCGACGGGCAGCGCCTCCCCACGGTCCGCGCCCTGGCGAACGACCTCGGCATCGCGCCCGGCACCGTCGCGCGCACGTACCGCGACCTCGAGGCCGCCGGCCTGGTCACCAGCCGGCGGCGCGTCGGCACCCTGGTGACGGCGCCGGCGCCGACGCTCGACCGTGCCGCCGTCGCCGAGGCAGCGCAGCGGTTCGTCACGCTCGCGCACGACCACGCCCTCACCGACACCGAGATCCAGGACCTCGTCACCGCGACGCTGCTCAGATCACCGCGACCCATCACGCCGTGACGCCCGCAGGCCGCGCTCAGCCGACTCGTCCGACCGGTGGCGGCGTCCAGGTGCCGTCGAGGACGGGCCGCTACGGCGGCCAGTGCGCGACACTCCGGCTGCGTTGAGGGGCACCGCGGTCTAGCGTCCAGAGGGCGCCCGCGATCGCGGGACGACGTTCGTCGAGAGGAGACACCGTGCCCGCGCCCGTAAAGGTCACGTTCGACAGCTTCCCGCAGGCCGAGACGGCCGGGTACTTCCGCAAGCAGCTGCAGAAGGCGCCGGTCAACACCTACTTCCACAACCGGGTACCTGTGAACGTGGAGAACCAGGTGATCATCAGGTCCAACGTCGACCTCATCTACTCGTACGCCGTCGTGGACGTGTCGGAGGAGGCGACGTTCCATGTCGCGCGGTCGGAGGAGTACCAGATCGACCAGATCATCGACGAGAACCACTACACGGTCGGGGTCGTCTACCCGGGCGAGACGCTCACGCTGCGCCGGAGCGACCTGTCGAGCGGCACGCACGTGTACATCCTGGGCCGGACCGCGACCACGGGTGGCGTCGAGCGGGCGCACGAGCTGCAGGACGCGCGGCGGATCACGGCGGCGACCGCGAACCCGTACGTCGGCGTGGACTACGACCAGGAGAGCCTGGAGACGGTGCGCGCGGAGATCGAGTCGCGAGCCGCGGAAGCAGACTTCTCCAAGGGATTCGGGACGCCGCAGACCACCGAGCCGTTCCACCACGTGATGGCGTCCGAGCTCGGCTGGGGTGGTCTGCCTCCGCAGCACGCGCAGTACTACCAGGGCCGCACGACGGCGTCCGGGCACGATGCGTGGACGTTCCCCGTCCCGTCGCTGGACGACGACCACAACGGCTACTTCTCGGTCATCAAGTACGACGAGAAGGGCTGGCTCGACGTCGAGCGACCCTGCCTGTCCGGGCCCGAGCTCGCGCGCAACGACGACGGCACCATCACGGTCTGGTTCGGGGACGAGCGGGTGACGGGCAAGCCGAACGTCATCGAGACCACGGAGGGCCAGGAGTACTTCTTCGCCATCCGGCTCTACCGGCCGAAGGACGTCGACCAGACCCGAGCGTACGTCGCCGCGCTCGTCGACAACCCGGCAGCACCCGCGCAACCGTGACCCGGCCCACCTGAGAGATCCGACGCCCGGGCAACGCGATCGGCGCTCGGGGGCCGGCAGCGTGTCCGGTGCATCCGCGGAGGTGGCTCGCACGGAAGAGAGGGTGGACGCCGCCCGGTGTCCGACGGCGCTCGCGCCGTCCGCACGTGTGCACCACGAAGGGACTCGACGATGAACCTCCGACGCACTCTCCGGCGCTCCGCCGCCACCATGGGGGTCGCCCTGCTCGGCGCGACCGGCGCCCTGGTCGCCGCGCCGACTGCCGGCGCCGCCGACGCCGAGCCGGGCACCACCAGCCTGGCAGCCGTCCTCGCCGCCGACGGCGACACGTTCGACCGCAGCTGGTACGACTACGACATCCTGGACCAGGCGATCGCCACCGTCCTCGCGGCGAAGCCGGACAGCCCGGTCGCCGTCCTCGCCGACGGCACCGTCCCGCTCACGGCGTTCCTGCCGAACGACCGCGCGTTCCAGCTGCTCGCGTACGACCTGACGCACCGATGGCAGCGCACCGAGGAGGGCGTCCTGACGTCGCTCGCGGACGCGGTGGGGGTCGACGCCGTCGAGCAGGTCCTGCTCTACCACGTGGCCCCCGGAGCCACCATCGACTCGGCCACCGCGCTGCGGTCCGACGACGCGGTGCTGACCACCGCGCAGGGCGGCACGTTCCGCGTGGACTTGCTCTCGAAGAAGTACGCGCTGGTGCGCCTCGTCGACCAGGACCGCAACGACTGGAACCCGCTCCTCGTCCAGAGCAAGCTCGACCTCAACAAGGGCAACGTGCAGATCGCGCACGGCATCTCGCTGGTCCTGCGCCCGCTGGATCTCTGACGCCGCTCCGCCGAGATCGACCCGTGGGTTCCGAGATCGACCTTCTGCGGGTCGATCTCGGAGCGTGCGGGTCGATCTCGCGGGCGTGGCGATCGCTCAGCCGCGGGTGGGGGCGACCTTCTTCGGCAGGGTGAAGACCAGGAGGAAGGCGACGACGGCGAGCGCGGCGCTGACGCTCATCGCGACCGCCGCGCTGTGGGTGAAGCCCGCGGCCACGGCGTCGGGCGTGCGGCCCGTGAACGACAGCGTGCCGAACAGCACCGAGCCAATCACGGCGATGCCGACGGCGCTGCCGACGCGCTGCGAGACGTTGATGACGCCGCTCGCGGCGCCGGCCTCGGTCCGGTCGACCGTCGCGACGATGAACCCGGCGTTGGGCGCGATGAACAGGCCGTTGCCGACGCCCGCGAGGAACAGCGGCACGAGCAGCTGCCATCCCGTCAGGCCCGACCCGTCGCTGTTCGCCAGCACGAGCCACACCCAGGCGAGGCCGATCGCGACGAGCGCCGTGCCGATGACCAGGACGTTCCGACCGAGGCGCTGGGCCAGCCGACCGGACTGCGAGGAGCCGAGGATCGAGCCGATCGCGAACGGGACGGACACCAGGCCCGTCGCGAGCGCGGTGTGACCCAGCCCGGCCTGCCACAGGAGCGAGATCGAGAAGAAGATCGAGGTGAACGAGGCGAAGTAGACCAGCGCGAGGACGACGCCGCCCGTGAACTGCGGGTGCGAGAACAGGTGCGGCGGCACCAGCGGCGTGCGCTCGGCTCGTGCCTCGCGGACCTCCCACGCGCCGAACACGACGAGCAGCAGCACGCCGATCCCGAGGGTGAGGTACGTCCACAGCGGCCAGCCCAGGTCCTGGCCCTCGATGAGCGGCACGAGGAGGGCAACCAGACCGGCTGCGAGGAGGAGGAGCCCGACCCAGTCGTTGCCGGCGCGCTGCCCGCTCTCCTTGGCACGGGGCAGCAGACGTGCCGCGGCCACGAGCGTCACGACGCCGATGGGCACGTTGACCAGGAACACCAGCCGCCAGCCGTTCTCGTCGCCGAACGCCTCGATGATCAGGCCGCCGATGATCGGTCCGAGCGCCGTCGAGACCCCGATGACCGACCCCATGATCGCGAACGCCTTGCCACGCACCGGCCCGGTGAACAGGAGCTGGATCATGGCGTACACGGCCGGGACGAAGATGCCGCCAGCGAGCCCCTGGACCACGCGGGCTACGACGAGCTGGAGGTCGTTCTGCGCGAGCCCGCACGCGACGCTCGCGACCGTGAACAGGGCGAGGCCGGTGAAGAACACCCACTTGTGCCCGACCCGGTCGCCGACGCGACCGGCCGGGATGAGGGCGAGCGCGAACGCGAGCGCGTACCCGGAGATGATCCACGACAGCGTCGCCTCGGACGAGCCCAGGCTCGTGCGGATCGTGGGGAGCGCGACGTTGACGATCGTCGTGTCGAGCAGCGCCATGAACATCCCGGCGAGCAGCACGACGAGCGCGAGCCAGGCGCTGCGTGGTGGTGCCTGGCCGGGGCGCGCGCCCGGGGTGCTGTCCGGGCGTGCGGCGGGGGCGTCGGTCATGGTCGGTGGTCCTTTCGGGCGAGCTCGTCGGCGACGATCTCGGGGAGGTTCTCGAGGAGTGCGGTGTGCCAGTCGATCTCGGCCTGCAGGCGCTCCGGCCGATGGGTCAGGACGAACTTCTCGCCCACCGTCAGGTACGGGAGCGCGTCCGCGCGGTACGCCTCGGCGGCCGCTCGCGCGGCCTCTAGCTCGGCGATCCGCTCCCGGAGCAGGGCAGGGATCTCGTCGAGCCGGTCGGCGTCGAGGCGCGCCATCGCCAGGTCGAACGGGTCGGGCCGTACGACGACGGCGCTGAAGGCGTCCGACCACTCGGCCCGGAGGGCGTTGCGACCGGCAGCGGTGATCTGCCAGACCTGCCGGGTCGGGTAGCCACCCTCCTGCTCGTGGCGCAGCTGGACGATCAGGTCGTCGTGGGCAAGGCGCTTGAGCGCGCCGTACAGGCTCCCGACGGTGATGTCGGTCCAGGAGGTGGCGTGCTCCTTCTCGGCGAGCAGGCGGAGCTGGTGCCCGTGCATGGGCCCGTGCTCGGCGAGCGCACCGAGGATGTACAGGCGGATCGACGACACGGAACTACTCTCGCACGAGTAGTCGTGCGCAAACGACCATCCGCCACGTGGCCTCCGTCACGCGGCCGACGGCCGTGCCCGGGCTACGGACGAGCGGCGACCGGGCTGCCGACTGCCGACTGCCGGCGCTAGGCGCGCCGTGCCGCGCGGTCGGCGACGACAGCCGCCACGACGACCGCTACGGCCTGCGCGCCGAGCAGCGTCAGTCCGGCGGCCTCCGGCGTGACGCCGTCGGGCATGCCCGCCAGCAGCACCACGACCCCCGCTGCCACCACGAGCACGGCGGCGACGCTCACCACCGGGAGCGCGGCCCGGTGCGCCGCCTCCCACGCGGCCTCGCTCCGCTGCGTCGCGGGCGTGCGGATCCCCGCGAGCCCGTTCGCCGGCAGCACGCCGCGCGCCGCCGCGAGGGTCATCGCCCACACGAGCACCGCGAGCCCCGTCGCCACCCACACCACTGCCATCAGTCCGTTCCTCCACGCGTCTCGTCGTCGCTCGTCTTGTCGTCGCCCGGTTCGTCGTCGCCCGGGTCGAACAGCGCGTCCACCGTGGTGCCGAAGGCCCGCGCCAGGCGGAACGCCAGCGGCAGGCTGGGATCGAACCGCCCTTGCTCGATCGAGATGATCGTGCGCCGCGACACCCCCACCCGTGCCGCTAGATCCGCCTGCGTGAGCCCGCCCCCCCGCCGCAGCTCCTGCACGTGGCTACGCACCGGCCCCGACCTCCGCGCGCCACGCGAGGCGCAAACGCACGGCCAGGTCCACCAGCACGACGACGAGCGCCGCCACGGGCAGCCAGCGCACGGTCGCGCCGTCGGACAGCGCGCACAGCAGGGCCAGGAGCGCCAGCACGCCCACCGCGTCCGCGCAGGTGCGCGACGCCGCGACCTGCCACGCGCGCTGCTCGACGGAGTCCGCGTCGGCCTCGGGCGACCCCGCCTCCGCGCCGAGCCCACCGAACGACCGGACGACCAGGTGGACCCCCGCCGCCACCGCGACGGCCAGGCCGAAGCCCACACCCCGCAAGGCGCCCGACCACGGGCTGCCGGGGTCGCCGGCAGCACCGAGCGCTCCCCCGGCCACGATCAGCACCGGCAGCACCCAGACGAGTGCACGCACAACTCTCTGCCTCATGACCGAAGTGAAACATACTTCACCCGCGACGTGAAATCACCTTCGCATGGGCAAACTGCCCGTACCGATCGACCTCATTCTGGCGAAGTGTGACACCGCTGTCACCGACAGGATCGGACAGAATTGATCACGATTCGAACACGGCGACGCGGAACCGCACCCGGGAGTGTGCCGCCACGCCGCCCGCGGAGCCAGGTGATCCACGCCGTCCGCACAGCGCCCGCACAGCGCCCGTTGGTCTGTTGTCCTCATGACGCCAGCGCCCCTTCCCTGCCGACCTGCGTGCGGGTTCTCCGCGACCGGCCGTCCGACCCGCCGCAGAGGGCTGGTCGCGACGTCGGCGGTCCTCAGCCTCGCACTGGTGACCGCGCTCGGGGCCTGTTCTCCGGGCGGTCAGGAGGGCACGTCGACCGGGGCGTCTGCCGGGAGCGCGTTCTTCGACACGTCGGCGGTCCACTCGATCGACGTCGAGTACTCCGAGGACGACTACCAGGCGATGCTCGACACGTACGCGGACTCCGGCGACAAGGACTGGATCCACGCCACGGTGACGATCGACGGGTCGACCTACAAGGGTGTCGGCCTGCGGCTCAAGGGCAACTCCAGCCTGCGCGGCCTCGGCGGCGAGGGCGGCGGACCCGGTGCGCAAGGCGCGCCGGGCACCGACGGCGGCGACGACGACGCGGCAGCCGACGACGACAGCACGGCCGGTGACGACGGTGCGGCCGGTAACGACGGCGCGACTGGCGACGGTGATGCAGCAGGCGACGGCGCTGCGCGCGGGACGATGCGCGACGAGCGTGACGGGACGGCGTCGGCCGACTCCCCTGAGGGGCTGCCGTGGCTGATCCGGCTCGACAAGTACGTGGACGATCAGCAGCACGACGGCCGGGCCGACTTCGTGGTGCGCGGCAACAACACCGAGTCGTCGCTGAACGAGGCCGTCGCGCTGCAGGTCCTGGCGCTCGCCGACGTGGAGGCCGAGCAGGCGTCGTACGCGCGGTTCAGCGTCAACGGCAGCGACGAGCAGCTCCGCCTGGTGCTCGACCTGCCCGACGACGACCTCTGGAACGAGGACGTCTACGACGGCACCGGGATCACGTACAAGGCCGACAGCGAGGGCGACTGGAGCTACCGGGGCGACGACCTCGCCGAGTACGCGGACGCGTTCGAGGCGAAGTACGACGGCACGGGCGCCTCGGATGACGAGGTGTACGCGCCGGTCGAGAAGCTTCTCGACTTCGTCAACAACTCCTCGGACGAGGACTTCGCCGCGAAGCTCGGCGACTATCTGGACGTCGACGAGCTCGCGCGCTACCTGGCGGTGCAGGACCTCGTGCAGAACTCCGACGACATCGACGGACCGGGCAACAACTCCTACCTCCACTACGACCCGGAGTCCGGTCTCTTCTCCGTCGTGGCCTGGGACCAGAACCTGTCCTACGGCGGGATGGGCGGCATGGGCGGAGGTATGGGCGGGCCAGGCGGCGGCATGGGCAGGCCCGGCGGCGGTCAGGGCGACGGCGGCGCGCGCGGCACCCCGCCCGAGGGCTACGAGCCCCCGGTCGGCCAGGGTCCGCCCGACGGGTTCGAGCCGCCCGACGGGGCCCAGATGCCGCAGGGCGGCGAGATGCCCGAGGGCTTCGAACCCCCGGACGGCGCCGGCGGCGCGGGTGGCGGGTTCGGCGGCAAGGAGAACGCGCTCGTGACGCGCTTCCTCGCGGACGACGACTTCTCCTCCCTGTACGACTCCGCCGTCGAGGACCTGTCCGCGTCCGTCTACGACAGCGGCGACGCGCAGAAGTACCTCGACGGCCTCGTCACGACCCTGACCGAGCAGGCGACCGACCTCGTTCCGGCCGAGACCGTCCAGGACGAGGCCGATTCGGTCGCCGGCTTCTTCTCCGACGACACGTCCCCGTCCACCGAGAAGTGAGCGACCGCCCCTGATCCGGCCGGATCAGGGGCGGAGGCTCACGTCTCGAGGGGTCTGTCTCTCATCCGCAGGAGATCGCCTCGTAGGCGACGCCCCAGGAGCGTTCGGTGCCGTCCCGCCCCGTGCCGACGACCCGCACTGTCCCGGCGTCGACCGACGACGCACGCACGGCGAACGACTGGTACGCGTTCGCGCCCGGTGCGACGCCGTCCACCGTGCGTGACCCGGACGCCGCCTCGAGGCGCACGTCCGCAGGGGTCTCGCCGGTGTTCTGCGCGCGCACCGCGACGTAGGCCTTGCCCGCCAGGCACCGGGCCTGCGCCTCCACGGTCAGGTCGACGGCCGGTCCCGCGGCGACCGCGCCGCGCGGCCCGTAGACCTCGAGCGCGTGCATCGAGTACGCCCACTTCGTGAGTCGCTGCGTCCCGAGCACGCGGACGTACCGGCCGCTCGCGCCGTCCGGCAGGTCGAGCACCTGCGTCCCGCCCGCGCCGTCGGTCACGGTCGCCACGGTGGACCAGTCCTGCGCGTCGTCGGACACCTGCACCTCGAACGCCCTGGCCGCGGCGGCCTCCCAGCGCAGCACGACGGACCCCAGGTCCTGCGGCCGCCCCAGGTCGACCTGCGCCGACTGCGGGTCGCTCGCCTTCGACTCCCAGCGCGTCCAGCGCGAGTCGTCGGTGAGGTAGCCGGCGAGGTTCACGTCGTTCGCCTCGCTGCTCACCTCGACAGGTGCACCGAGCGCCAGGTCGCGCGAGCGCACCTGCACGGACGCGAGCGCCTGCTCGCTGGCGTCACCGGCCGCGACGCGCACCCGGACGTACCGCGCGTCCCGGGGCGTGACGGTGGCCGTGCCCGACGTCGCGGCCTCCCCCCCGTCGACCGCCGCCTCCCACGTGGTCCCGTCGACGGACGTCTCGACGACCACCTCGCCGTGCGGTGCGACCGACCACGACAGCCCGAGCTCGTTCACGGTGCCCACCGCACCGAGGTCGACGTCGAGCTCCTGGTCCGCGGAACCGTCCGTGGTCCAGGCGGTCGAGGGGTCGCCGTCGACGGCGAGCGCGGCGTCACCGTCACCGGAGACCGCGTCGGCGCCGGTCGCGAGGTCGCGCTGCGGTTCGGTGTCGTAGCGCACGGGCACGCCGTCGAGCGTCGTCGTCCCGTCGCGGGTGCTCTGCTCCGCGCCGGCCGGGGCCTCGACGAGCACGACGGACGAGCCGGCCGGCACCGTGACCTGCGCGGTCCCCGTCGCGCCGGCGACGACCACACGGCCCGTCACGGAGTCGTACAGGTCGCGCGGGCCGTCGCCCTCGACCGTCACGTCGATCGTGGCGTCGTCGGTCAGCGGGTTGTAGTAGAGCGCCGTCGGGTAGGGGCTCGGCGCGTTCATGTCCAGCGCGTCGAGGTCGGTGCGCAGGACGTGATCGACGTTCGTCGGGCTTACCGTCGCGCCGAGGAACCCAACCCAGCTCGACCCGTACATGCCGAGCTGCGTCGTCTCCGGGTTGATGCCCCAGCTGCCTGCGCGGTCGTACGTGTCCGACGTCGCGATGATCCCCTCGGGGCCCTGGTGCCGGATCCCCTCGTACGCGATGACGTGCGCAGGGTCGTCGACGAACCGGTCACCGTGCTGCTGGGCGGCCGTCGGCATCTGGTCGGCGTAGAAGAACCGGCTCGCGTTCGAGACCTGCAGCATCCAGCGTCCGACGGCGTCCGCGTAGCGCGCGTCGTACCGCGCCGTCGCGGCGACCCACGGCGTCGAGAAGCTGTTCATCGCGAACGCGTAACCGTCGAGGTCGGTGCGCGACCCGCTCAGCCCGGACACGTCGTAGCCGCCCCACGTTCCTTCCATCGTCCCCCAGCCCTTACGGACGTCGGAGCCCGCGCGCAGCGTGGCGAACAACTTGCTCACGTCGAAGTCGGTCCCGGCCTCGGCGTTGAGCCGCGCGGCGACGTAGGGCGCGAGCATGGGCAGCATCTCGTAGTAAAGGTTCTTGCTGCGCTCCAGGTAGCTCATCGCCCACGTCGCGCCGTCGAGGTACTTCTCGTCCCCGAACGCGTCATAGGCCCACAGCAGTATCGCGGCCGTGCCTGCTGCGGCGTCGCCGCCCTCGTTGCGCCCGGTGACCTTGGTCATCGTCGCGAAGTCGAAGTCCTGCATCGTGAGGTCCGCGTCCGCGCCGCCCAGGGCGACGAGCATGTCATAGTAGCGGTCCGCGATGGAGCGCTGCATCTGCGTCATGTCCGTCGCGTCCGGGTACTGGGTCGCGAGCATCGAGTACAGGACATTTGCCGTCGTCGCGTACCAGATGCTGTTGCCACCGGGCGCCTTCGCGTCAGAGCCGGGAGTGTTCTTCGCGACCCCGAGGTCCGGGTGGTAGAAGGTCCGCAGCATGTCGACGTAGTCGCGGCCGTCCTGGTCGGACTTGTCCACGCCGACGAGCGTCGCACCCACGACGGACGAGATGAGCGTGACCGCCTCCTGGTGACCCACCCCGTCGACCGTACGCGTGTCTCCGTAGTACGCCGGCATAGAGTAGGTCGTCGACCCCTCGGGCATGTTGAGCGCGTCGGTGTCCTCGCGGATCGTCGTGAAGACACCGCGGTCGGTCCAGTCGTAGGCGTACGCGTCGTAGTCGAGCGCCCGCTGCCGCCAGTCCAGCTCGCCCCACGGTTCGGGAGCCGCCGGGAAGTCGTCGAACCCGACGACGGACGCCGGGCTCGCACCGGTCGGCGTCGGCCCGGGACCGGCATCGTCCGCGGCGGCCGGCAGGACGAAGATGCTGACGCCGAGCGTGACGAGCGACGTCGCCGCCACGCCGCGGTAGAGCTTGCTGTTCCTCATGGTTCCTCCTCGTCGAGGTGGCCCGGGGCGCCGCAGCGCCCCGGGCCGGTGGTGGTCAGCCGTACGTCGGCCGGTGGTGGGTCAGCCGCACGTGGTCGCGTCGAACGCGACGTCCCACGACCGCTCGGTGCCGTCCGGGCCGGTACCGACGACCGTGGCCGTCCCGGCGTCGGCCGACGCCGCCCGCGCCGCGAACGACTGGTAGGCGTTCGCCCCCGGCGCCACGCCGGTCAGCGTCCTCGAGCCGAACGGCGTCTCGAGCCGCACGTCCACCGGCTCCTCCCCGACGTTCTGTGCGCGCACCGCGACGTACGCCGTGCCCGCGAGGCAGCGGACCTGGGCCTGCCCCTCGAGCTCGACCGTGGGTGCGGTCGCTCCGCAGTCGTCCGCCCAGGTCACGGTCTCGCCCTCGGCGACGTCGATCGCGTCGCAGACGCCGTCCGCCGCCGGGCCGGAGAAGCGGACCTGGCCGCCGTCGAGGTCGACGTCGAGGTGCTGCCCGCCGTAGGTCAGTCCGCTGACCCCGCCGGTCGCGCCGGCGAGCCGGACGAACGTCGGGTCGCCCTCATCTGTCCGGACCCCGTTCGCCATCAGCACGAAGTCGATGTAATTCGAGATGCCGAACAGCGAGGGACGCACGCCGCGCGCGCCGACGGAGTCGCCCGGCTCCCCCTGCGCGTAGTACACCTCGGCGAACCACCCGGAGCGCACCATGTCCCGGTTGATCGCATTGACCAGCACCGAGGCACGATCGCGCAGCGCCGCCTCGTCGGAGCCCGCGATCGGGTCCATGCCGAGCAACCCGTAGGCGATAAGCTGCAGGTCCGGTGCCTTGACCGCGAAGTCGCCGAGCCCGGCGAGCTGAGCGTCCTCGTCGTAGTCGTCGAGGAACCGGTCCATCACCTTGACCTTCGACGCGTCGTCGAGCTCGTCCATGACGAACGCGGTCGACGTGTAGAACGACCAGCCGGGCCGGACCCACTGCCCGTCCTCGTTGCGGAACGGCTGCCCCTCCGTGTCGTCACCGAACGGGACGTCGTCGCGCGACGCGTCGAGGTAGACCTTCTGCACCGTGTCCCAGACCTTGCCGTCCTGGTCCGCGGCCGCCGGGAAGAACCACTCGGAGTACTTCTCGCTGATCTCGCTGCGCACGGCCCGGTAGTGCTCGGCGTCCTCGTCGTTCCCGAGCTCGTCGGCGATCTTGATCGCGAACTCGAGGTCGTAGGCGAGCGACGTGACGAACTCGCTGTCGCGCTCGTCGAAGTGGTTGTTCGCGCCGAGCACCCAGCGCATGTTGTAGCGCTCCCAGTTCAGGTGCAGCGCGAGCTTGTCGTAGACGCCCTCGAGCCTGTCGCGGTCGCCGGTGACGGAGTAGAGGATCCACGCGGTCTGCGCCTTGCGGGACGGCAGCGACTCGCCGCCCAGCTCGCCGCGCGTCCCGTACTCCTCGTCGCTCGGCTCGGTCGCGTCGGGCCCGTCCTCGACGAGCGCCATCATGCCCTCGAACGAGGCCCAGGCGCTCTCCGGGTCCGTGTAGACGAGCTGCTGCATGCCCAGCAGCGAGTCCCAGCTCGCGACGTTCCTGGTGCCCGGCGTCCCGTTCATCCACAGCGACGGCTTGCCCGTCCCGAGCTGGGCGTACGCGTTGCCCGTCTCGGGCGTCGCAGGAAGCACGTTCATCTCCAGGCTCACCCACGCCCGGTACCAGAACCGGCGCATCTCGTCGGCGGTGACGCCGCCGTCGGCCACGCGCTGCACCGAGAAGTCCTGCACGACGGGAACCTTCGCGAGGTACTCGTCCCAGAACGCCCCCCACGTCTCACGGTCCGCCGCGGGGTCCGCCGCAGCCGACCGGGCTCGGTCCCGCGAGGCCGCGGCGGCGTCGTCGGTCACCGACGGGTCGTTCACGGCAAAGCCCACGCCGACGACGGACGTGGCCTCCCCGCCGGGCAGCGACGCCGTCCAGGCACCGTTGCCCGCGAGCGGCTCCGCCGAGCCGCCGCTCGTGCCGAGTTCGGCGACGGAGCCGCCGAACCGCACGTCGGCGCCGGGGGGCAGCGCCACCGAGTAGGTGTCGTGCTCTCCCTCGACCGTCAGCAGGCTCGCGGCGGCGTCCCAGGACGCGCTGCCCTCGTACGCCCCGGCGACGGCGGCGCCGTCCGTGCTCGCCTTGACGGTCCGGGAGAACGAGTCGACGTCGTGGAACGCGTCGACCGTCTCGATCGACCCGTCCGCGTACTGTCCCGACGACTCCAGCGCCTGCGGCTGCCACCTGTTGCCGGACTCGTCGGCTGGGCGCAGCCACACGTCACCGGAGTGGAACGCGAGGTCGTCGAACGTCGACGCACCGTTCTTCCCGATGTGGAAGAGTTTGACGCGGAAGGTCCGCTCCCCCGTCCATCCGGTCGTCCCCGGGATGTCGTACGTCATCACCCCGGTCGTCGACGTGTCGGGCTGGACGGTCAGGTCGTCGCCGGAACCGGTCGAGAGCTTCAGCGCCCACTCTCCGGTCGTCGCGGCCGTCCGCACGCTCAGCAGCGGGGTCGCATCGAGATCGACCGTGACCTCGCGCTCGACGGCACCGTAGTCGCTGTCGCCCATGTGCACGGTGCCCTGGGTGCCGTCGGTCGTGATGCTGGCCGAGCCGCCCGCGTGCGCAGAGCGCGCCCAGCCCGTGAGGTCCGCGAAGTCGTCCACCACACCGGTGGTCTCGTCCGCCCACGGCAGGTCGGCCCCGTTGTCGAGGGACATCGAGCGGAACGTCGCCATCCCGCCGGGCTGACCCGTCTTGTTCACCGCGTACAGCTTCACCCGGAAGGTCTTCGGGCCCGGCGTCCAGTCGTAGGCCTCCGCGAGGTCGAACGTCACCGATCCGGTGGCGGACGAGTCGGCCTGCAGCTCCGGCAGATCGTCCCCGCTCCCTGTGTTCACCTTGATGTTCCACGTGGAACCAGGGCTGAGGGCCGCGACGTCGACCGTGAGGTAACGGGTGTCGGTGACGTCCTGGACGGTCACGTCGCGCGAGATGCTGCCCCACTGCTTCCCGTCGTCGAGCCGTAGCGTGGTCAGGCCGTCGGCCGAGGTCGTCGTGACGCTCGATGTGCTCCAGCCCTCGGTGCCGTCGAACGGTTCCGACAACGCGGCCCGGAACGCGCTGCCGTCGGGCCGCTCGCCCGACGTCGCGTAGGTGCTGAGCAGGTCCGTCCGGTGGATCGCCTTGTCGTCCGCGTAGTAGCCCACGTCGAGCGGCAGGCTCGGCCCGGCCGTCTGCTCGAGCTCGTTCCCCGACCCGCCGGAGTCGAACGGGTTGAGGACGATCCGTGAGTCCGGCACCGACAGCCAACGCTGCTGGGCGTCGCTGTCGTCCGCCAGGTACGAGGTGGTCACGCCGCCGTCGGTCGGCTCGTCCGCTGCGGCGGACGACGCGGTCGCCGCCATCAGCGCCGGGGCCGCCAGCAGCGTCGCGGCGACCAGGCCTGCGGTGGTCCGTCTGGCCGGCGACCCGGTGGTCGATCGGTTCCTGCTCATGTCGCTCCTCACGTCGTCGTGCGCGGTGGTGGATCGGCCGGCCGCAGCCGGGGTGGACCGATCAGCTGCAGTCGGTCCCCGCGAAGGCCGTGGTGACGGTCACCGAGGGTGCCCCCGCACGCGTCACGACTACGTCCGCCTCGCCCGCGTCGAGGTGGTCCGCACGCGCGGAGAAGGACTGGTAGACCGACGAGCCCGGAGCTGCGACGCCGCTGCGCTCGCCGTACGGCGTGACGAGCCGCACGGTCGCGTCGTCGGCGCCCACGTTCTCGGCCCGGACGGCGACGTAGGCCGTCCCCGCCAGGCACCGCGCCTCGGCCCGGACCTCGACCTGCGGGTCGCCGTCGCACGCGGCGTCGGCCCACCGGACCGTCTCCCCCTCGGCGACGTCGACCTGCGTGCACAAACCCCGCGAGCCGGCCCCGGACAGCGTCACGCCCTGCGCGGTGAGGTCGACGTCGAACGACTCGCCGCCGTGGGTGAGGCCGGTGATGCCACCCTCACGGCCGGGCATCCGCAGGAACGACGGCCGGCCCTGGTCGAGCCGGTAGCCGTTCGCCATCCACACGTTGTCGATGAGTTGCGAGATCCCGAACAGCGACGGCCGCACGCCCCGCGCGATCGGGGTGCTGTCCAGACCCTCCCCGGTCTCCTGGTACACCTCGGCGAACCAGCCGCTGCGCACCATGTCCCGCGTGATGGAGTTCGCCAGCACCTCGGCACGCTCCACGTCGCCCTGGTCGAGCAGGCCGTAGATCATGAGCTGGGCGTCGGGCGCCTTGATCGCCTCGGCCGCGAGACCGGCGAACTGCTCGTCCGGGTCGTACTCGGAGTCGAACCGGGCCGTAAGTCGGTCGACCGTGACGTCGTCCAGCCCGGGCACGTGCAGCCCGGTCGCGACGTACTGGGTCAGACCGACATCGGGCTGCTTGCTGTCGTCGAGCCAGACCTTCTGGTAGGTCGTGCCGTCGTCCTCGAAGAACCAGTCCTGGTACTGCGGGAGCAGGTCGTCGATGATTCCCTGCCACTCCGCGACGTCCTCGGGCCGGTCGACGATCGTCGAGACCTCCTGGGCGTACTGGAGGTCCACGAGCAGGGAGACGACGAACTCCGCGTCACGCTCGTGCTCGCTCGGGGTGGTGCCCGGGTTCTTCCATGCGAGGTTCTGCGACTCCCAGCGCAGGTGCCGCGCGAGGTCGTCGTAGACGCCCTCGAGCCGGTCCGTCTCCCCGGTCACCTGCTGCAGGACGAGCGCGGTCTGCGCCTTGCGCGACGGCAACGACTCACCGCCGAGCCCGCCCTCGTCGTCGACGAGCGCCATCATGCCTTCGAACGCACCCCACGCCGTGTCCGGGTCGACGTGCACGAGGTCCTGCATCCCGAGCAGCGAGTCCCAGCTCGCGACGTTCTTGGTGCCCGGCGTGCCCTTCATCCACATGGACGGCTTTCCCGTGCCGATCTGGACGTACGCGTTCCCGGTCTCCGGGGTCGCCGGCAGGACGTTCTGCTCGATGTTGACCCAGCCCTGGTAGTAGAAGCGCTCGACGTCCGCCGGCTCGACGCCGACCGCGTCGACGCCCTGCAGCGAGAAGTCCTCCGGCACGGGGACCGTCGCCAGGTACTCGTCCCAGTAGGCGGTCCAGGTCTCGCGGTCACCCTCGGGATCCTGCGTCGCCGCGGCCGCGCGCTCACCCGCCGCCGCGACCGGGTCGGGGTCGACCAGGTCATCGTCGACGGCGAACCCGAGCCCGAGGACCGTTCGGCCCGACGGCACCGTCGCGATCCACGCACCCGACGTCCCCGTCGGGGTGCTCGACGTCGCACCCAGCCCGGCGAGGCTCGCCGCGTACCGGACGTCGGTGCCCTCGGGCAGGTCGACTGCGTAGACCTCGTGCTCGCTCCGGACGGTCAGCACCGACGCGTCCGCGTCGTAGGAGACATCGCCGTCGTAGGCGCCGACCACTCCGACGCCGTCCGTGCCGTCCGCGTCGATCGTGCGCGAGAACGACGTCTCGTCGTGGAAGACGTCCGCCGTGTGCAGGGTAGCGCCCGACGAGTAGGACGCGTCCGCGTCCAGCGCCGCCGCGTGCCACGTGGACCCGACGTCGCTCGCGCTCTCCAGCCAACCCGGGGTCCCGTGGATCGCGAGCCGGTCGAACGCGGTCCAGCCCGACCGCCCGACGTGGAACAGCTTGACCGTGAACGTCTTCTCGCCGCTCCATCCGGTCAGGCCCGCGAGGTCGTACGTGAGAACGCCCGTCCGGTCGGTGTCCCACTGGACGTCGACGTCCTTGCCCCCGTCGGAGACCTTGAGCGCCCACTTGGCCGACGTCTGCGGCACGTCGACGGTGAGCAGCGGGTCGCGGTCGAGGTCGACGGTGACCGTACGCTCGACGGCTCCGTGCGTCACGTCGCCCGTGCCGACCGTGCCCTGGCTGCCGTCGGAGCGGAGGGTCGCGCCGTTGCGGGAGGTGGTCCACGGACTCGCGTCGTCGAAGTCGTCGACAAACCCTGCGTCGGCCTCGTCGGCGTCATCCGGGCTCGTTCCTCCGTTGTCGAGCGTCAGGGAACGCAGCGCCACGGACCCGGCCGCAGCCCCCGACGCGTTGGTCGCGTACACCTTCACCGTGAGGTCGAGCGGCTCGTGGCCCCACCCGTACGCCGCCGCGAGGTCGAACGTGGCCGTGCCGGTCTCCGTGCTGTCCGGCCGGACCTGCGGCAGGTCGGCCCCGCCGTCGACGGCGACCTTCGCGTTCCAGCCCGCACCGCCCGTGAGCGCGGCGACGTCAACCGTGAGATACCGCGCGTCCGCGGTGTCGTCCACCGTGATCCGCTTGGCGATGTGACCCCACGCCTTGCCCTGGTCGAGCGTCAGGACCGCCTGACCGTTCGTCAGGCTCGTCGACACGTCCTTGGTCGTCCAGCCGGAGAGGGTGTCAAACGACGCGGCGAGCGCGCGGGCATACCCCTCGTCCGTCGGCGTCTCCCCTGCCACCGGCATGACCTGGAGCAGGTCGCGGCTGAGCAGCGCCTCGTCGGCGGCGTAGTAGCCGACGTGGAGCGGCAGGTTCGGTCCGGCGTTCTGGTCGAGCTGGGTGCCGGCCCCGTCGCGGTCGAACGGGTTGAGCACGATCCGCGACCCGGGGACCGAGGACCAGTGCTGCTGGTACTCGCCCGAGTCGGCCAGGTCGTCGCTCGTGACGTGCTCCGCCGGTGCCGTCTGCGCCGACGGTGCTCCCCCGGCAGGCGTGTCCTGCGCGTGGGCGGCACCCGGCAAGGCCAGTGCGAGGGGCAGGGACAGCGCGAGCGCCAGCGCGCCGGCAGAACGGGTGGGGCGGCCCTGGTGGGCGGCGGCGGACAGTGCTCTCGACATCGAAGGCCTCTCCTCGGTGTGGGCGCACGAGGCCGGTCACCTGTGCGCGGCGCCGCGACCGCATCGTCACGACGGCGACCGTCAGCGCTGTCAGTCTCGACAGGTTCAGTAAACCGGTTCGCACGCGGAGCGTCAAGAGCGCATTTTTGTGAACTAAACGCTCGCCTAAACTTCGTGCAGACGACGCTCGGGCGATACGCCCACCGGCGCATCACCCGAGCGTCGTCGACAGCGGTCAGCAGGTCCGCGCCGGGACGGCGACCTCCTGGGTGCTAGTCGCGCCGCCGTCGGTCAGGGTCACGCTGACGGAGGCCGTGCCCGCGTCGATGCTCGCTGCACGCGACGAGAACGACTGGTACGCGCTCTTCCCCGGCTGCACGCCGGCGACCGTCCGCTCACCGAAGTCCGTCGTCAGCGTGACATCGACCGGCGCATCGCCGGCGTTCGTCGCGCGCACCGCGACGTAGACCCGGCCCGCAAGGCACCGGCTCTCAGCCTCGACCGCGACCTCCGGACCGCCCTGCTCGACCAGGCCGTCGAGCGCGGTGGTCAGTGCCTCGACCCGGTCGTCCACGACTGTCTGGGTGGCGTCGTTCGAACGGAGCGCGTCCTTCGCCGCCTCGAGTGCGGCGATCAGCGGACGCCAGCTCTCGGGCGAGTAGCGCGTGCTGTCGAGACCGTCAGCGCGTTCCACCACCTGTGCCAGGTCCTGCTTGTCGACACTGAGGACCACGAGGCACCGCACGAACTCGTTCCCGTCCGCGTGGGTGAGGAGGAGCCATGTGGCTCCCGACTCGCCCGTCGACAGGTCCACCTCGATCTGCCCGTCGTCGGTGACCCGCGGATCACCGGCGACGCTCGCGACACCGTCGTCCAGGCTCGTGGCCACGACCTCGTCGGAGGCGGCCCACGGCGTGATCGACGCGCTCAGCACCCCGGTGGCGTTCCGCTCGAGCGGCGCCTGGTCGGCGTCGCATCGCAGGTTCGACCCTCCGAAGAGCTCGAGCTCGAAGATCGAGATGCCGTACTTGGTGGCCGGGAGACCGATGACACGGACGTACCGGACCTGCGCCTCGTCGAAGTCGACGGTGTTCGTGAGCTCACCCGACGACTTCTGCACGTGCGCGAGCTCCGTCCAGTCCTGCCCGTCCACCGAACCTTCGACGCGGTAGTCGTTCGACGTCGCGGACTCCCACGTCACGACCGCCTGGTTGACCGAACGGACGTCCTCGAGGTCGACCTGGAGCCAGCGCTCGGTCGTGTACGGGGCGTTCTCACGCGCCGACGACCACCTCGTGGTCGGGTTCCCGTCGTTCGCGTTCTTCGGGGCGGCCGTCTGGTTGTAGGTCGAGTCCGCCGTGATCGGACGGTCGAGGGCAAGGTTTTCCCGCCCTGCCGGCACCGGCGGTACCTGTGCGATGCCGTCGTCCCCGAACACCTCCAGCTCCCACAGAGAGACGCCGTACTGCGTCGTGCTCCGCTTGACGGTCTGCACCCGCACGTACCGGGCGGTCTCGTCGAGGTCGATCAGATCCGTCCCACCGTCCGACCCCGCATCCGTCGTCGCGTAGGCGTCGCGCCAGGTGGCGCCGTCGTCGGACACCTGGACCCGGTACTGGAGCGCGTACGAGGCCTCCCACCACAGCCGCACCGTCTTGATCGGCTGCGACGCTCCGAGGTCGACCTGCACCCAGGAGCTGTCGGAGTTGTTCGCGCTCCATCGGGTGCCCATGCTGCCGTCGGTCACGTTCCCCGCAGCGTTGTCCACGGACCCGGAAGCGGTCACGGCCTTGCCCAGGGCCACGTTCACGCTCGTTCTCGTGGTCAGCTCACGGACGGAGTAACCATTGCCGTCCGAGCTGTCCAGCATGAGCAGACGAACATACGTCGCCTGCGTCGGCGCAAGCGCGATCTCCTCCGTCCCGCCGCCGCCGTCCTGCACGAGCCGCTGGTCGGTCCACTCCTCACCGTCCACCGACGTCTGCAACAGGTAGCGGGCGGCGTGATCGTCACCCCACGCGACGGTGACCCCCGTCAGGAACGAGCCCGCAGCGAGCTCTTTGCGCAGCCAGGAGGTGCCGTCGTCCGCGGAATGCCACGCAGTCTCGTCGTCGCCGTCTCCCGCCAGGGCCGCCTCGCTCCCCTCGCCGGACCCGCTCGCGCTCAGGGTCGAGTGCTCGTTGCCCGGGACCAGCTCCGCGGTCACGGTCCGGCCGAGGTTGGCGCCCGAGCCCAGCGCGAAGACACCGCCTGCGGAACCGTCAAGCCCGTCGAGCGTCACGTGCACGACGGCGCCCGGCCGACTCGGGTTGGCGAGGCTCACCACGGGCACGTCGCCGGACTCGTCCAGCATCACGATGCTCGGCTGGCTCACCTCCAGGGTGCGCCCCTCGCCCAGGTCGAGGGTCCCGGCCTGGTAGAAGGTCGCCATGGTGCGGCCGAGACCCGCGTGCCGGACGGCCTGGACCGTCGCGTCGTTGCGCAGCACCTCGACCGCCGGGTCGCCCGCGTAGGCCTTGACCTCGTCGGCGGACTTCCCGGGCAGCACGACGTACTCGTAGCCCGCGTCGTCGGGGTCCACCCCGTGGTCGAAGTACAGCGTGAACGCGTCGTGCGTCACCGGGTCCTCGTCGAGCCAGCTACCCGTCTGGGCCTTGTTCGACACGCGCACCGGCTGGTCGGACGGGAATACGTAGCCGACCTCGTCGTTGTACGCCCACGACGGGGAGTCGACGACCTCGGAGTCCGTTCCGGCGGGCACCGGCTCGCCGTCCACGGAGGCGTTGTCCTTCGCGACCGCCTGGTTCACGGTCGTGTGGATCGCCGCGTCCGAGCCGGACGTGATGCCCGCGCCGAGCGCGACCATCTCGTCGTCGAAGTAGTAGTAGCTCTTGCTGCCCTTCGTCGCGGCCCGGTCGAGGGAGTAGACGCTCGCGCCGTACGTGCCGTCCGACACGCCGCCCGTGAAGCTGCCGCCGTTACCCGTCGAGCCACGCGTCTGCTCCTTGACGTACGGAGCGGTCACGCCGGGGTAGTGGAACCAGTCGAACGCCGGATACAGGTCGAGGTACTCGCAGTTGTTGACCTGGATCGCGGTCGCGCCCGCCGAGCCCCACACGATTTCGTTCCCGACCTCCGGACGGAACGTCGAGCGGTACTCGCTGCCGACGGTCCGGCTGGAGTTCAGCCGGGTGAAGATCCCGTAGTCGTCCCGGACCTGGGACGAGAACTCAGAACGCCAGAAGTACTTGTTCCCCGTCACCCCGTTGGTCCGGGTCTTGCCGTAGATGCTGTCGAGAAGGCCCTGGTAGGCGCTCGCGTAGAGCGGGTCCGTGCGCACCATCTTGGTCAAGGGCTCGATGAACTCCGAACTCTGGCTCGTCACACCCGCGATCGTCTTGGCGGGCCGATAGCCGAGGTAGAGCATCCCGACCTCACCGCGGATCATCCAGCGCGTGCCGTTGACGATGTAGAACGCGATCGTGTCCAGGTTGTCGCGGCTGAAGGCGAGCCCCGTGCCGCGGGCGGCGTCCGCCCAGAGCGCCACGTTCGTGAACAGGATCATGCCGTAGCCCTCGCTGTAGAGCTGAGCGCCGTGCGCCCAGAAGCTCGCGTCGGGCTGGACCGCCTCGTTGACCTCGCCGGAGTCGTCGACCCTGACCGTCTGGACCATCGTGTCGAAACCGGCCTGGATGTTCTCGATGTTCTTCGTGGCGAGCGCCTCGAACAGGTAGTTCGTGGTCCGCCACGCGCCGTTCGCCCCGACCGGGTCCTGCTTGCCCGTGTTGTGCTCCAGCGTCACGTCGAGCGCGTCGTCGCTGAGCTCGTCGCCGACGAAGATGGAGATCCGGCCCATCGCGATGGACTCGCCGATCTCCGTCTCCCACCAGTTCGTGTTCCCAGGGTCGGCCTCGTCCCAGTAGGCGAGCGCACTGTCCAGCGCGCTGATGAGCTCAGGGTCCTCGTACCCGGCCGCCGACGGGTCGCGGTAGGCCTGAGCCATCGCCAGCATCCGGTAGAGCGCCTTGTACGCGTCCCACACGGCGCCGTTGGCCGAGCTCGTCCGGTCCGTGTAGTCGACGTCCGGCCACGAACCGTCCGCGTCCAGCGTCGCGGCGTACTCGAGCGCCTCGGACTCCCGCCCGAGGTAGATGCCGTTGGCGATCTTCACCTCGTCGCCCTGGTCGAGGTAGTACTCCTGCAGGCGCGAGACGATCGTGGCGACGTCCTGCTCCCCGGGCGCCGCCGACGCCGGTGGCGCGGCCCCGAGGCCGATGCCGCCGAGCACGAGGCTCAGTGCGGCCGCGGTCAGTACCT
Organism: Cellulosimicrobium arenosum; assembly: GCF_014837295.1. Lineage (GTDB taxonomy): Bacteria > Actinomycetota > Actinomycetes > Actinomycetales > Cellulomonadaceae > Cellulosimicrobium > Cellulosimicrobium arenosum. Next base: position 69,925 of record NZ_JACYHB010000003.1, on the reverse strand, counting down.
TGATGCTTCTCATGTGCAGCTCCTTCGCTGTTCGAGTTCGATAGGCCGGCGCGTGGGCACTGGACGCGCAGCCCATGCGTGCGCCGTCGGACTGCGCACGCACGGGTTCACGCGGTGGCTACGACCGCGGTGCCGTTGCCGGACACGAGGAGGGGACCCTCGACGTCGGGCACGAAGACCGCCTCCCCCGGCTGGAGCCGACGCGCGTCGTGTGCGGAGACCTGCGCCTCGCCCTCGGTGCAGACGACGACGCGTGGCCCGTCGGCCGGGCCGGCGAGCTCCTCGCCCGCACGCACGGTGACCACGCGCAGGGCGAAGTCCGCGACGGGCGGGCGGAAGTCCACGACCCCGGGACCGACGCGTTCCGGACGCAGGAACCCGGTGAGCCGGGGCGAGAAGTCGGTGATCGTGAGCACCTGGTCGACGTCGACGTGCTTGCTGGTCAGGCCCGCGCGCAGGACGTTGTCGGACGCCGCCATGACCTCGACCGCCATGCCGCGCAGGTACGCGTGCAGTGTGCCCGGGGCCGTGTACAGCGCCTGCCCGGGCTCGAGCCGCTCGTGGTTGAGCAGGAGCGGCGCCAGCAGGCCCGGGTCGCCGGGGAACCGCGCCGCGAGGTCGTGCACGACGGCGAGCTCGGGCCGTGCGCCGACCCCGTCACGCGCGCTCTCGGCGACCGCGTCGACCCAGGTCGCCGAGTTCGCGCGCTGGCCGAGCAGCCACGTGAGGGCCCCGCGGTGCGCGACCTCCGCGGGCTCGCCGCGCAGGACCGCGACGAGCGGGTCGAGCGCCGGGACCTCGAGCTCGGCGACGAGCTTGGCGGACTGCTCGGGCTCGCGCAGCCCGCTGAGCAGCTCGAACGGGGTGAGGGCGTAGACAACCTCCGGCTTGTGCGACCGGTCGCGGTAGGAGCGCGCGGCGTCGCCCTGCCCGACGCCGCGCGCCTGCTCCGCGGCGAAGCCCGCCTCGGCCTGCGCCGACGTGGGGTGGACCTGGATCGACAGCGCGTGCGCGGCCGCGAGGATCTTCGCGAGGTAGGGCAACCGAGGTCCGAACGCGTCCAGCACCCGGCGTCCGAGCATCGCCTCCGGCTGGGCCGCGACGAGCACGTCGAGCGGGACACGGCGACCGCCGCCGTCGGCCGTCGACGGGTCGTCCGGGTGGGCGCCCATCCACACCTCGGCCACCGGCCGGCCGTCGACCGGCCGGCCGAGGAGCTGCTGGACGAGGGTCGCCGAGCCCCACGAGTAGCGGCGCACAGGGTTGTCGAGCAGGTACACGTCAGGCGCTCCTCTCAGGTGCCACTGCGTCCAGGACGCTGTCACGCACGCGCCGCATCGTCTCGGCGTCGGTCGCCTCGACGTTGAGCCGCAGCAGGGGCTCCGTGTTCGAGGACCGCAGGTTGAGCCACCAGGAGCCGGCCGTCGGCGACGTGCCCTGCGTGTCCCAGCGGGACACGGTGAGTCCGTCGAGCCGGTCGACCTCGAGGCCCGGCCCTGTCTCCCCGGTCGGCGCCGTCAGCGTCGCCACCGCCGCCAGTGCCCGCTCCTGCGCGGCCGGGACGTCGTCGACGCGCACGTTCACCTCGCCGGACCGCACGTACGGGTCGAGGTCGGCGACGAGCGCGGACAGCGGGCCGTCCTGCTCCCCGAGCGCCGCGAGGACGTGCATCGCCGCGAGCATCCCCGAGTCCGCTCCGTAGAAGTCACGGAAGTAGAAGTGCCCGCTGTGCTCCCCGCCGAACACCGCGTCCTCAGTGGCCATCACGGCCTTGACGAACGAGTGGCCCACCCGCGTCCGCACCGTCCGGACGCCCTGTGCCGCGAGGAGCTCAGGGACGGCCCGCGACGTGATGACGTTGTGCAGCACGACCGGTGCACGCCCGGCGGCGCGCTCGCGCACCGCCTCGCGCAGCCCGACGAGGGCGGTCACCGTGGAGGGGTCGACGCGCTGCCCGCGCTCGTCGACGACGAAGCAGCGGTCGGCGTCCCCGTCGAACGCGAGCCCCAGGTCGGCACGGTGGCGCACCACGGCCTCCTGCAGGTCGATCGTGTTCGCGGGGTCGAGCGGGTTCGCCTCGTGGTGCGGGAACGATCCGTCAAGCTCGAAGTACAGCGGGACGATCCCGAGCGGCAGCGCACCGAGCCCGACGCCCATGCCGAGCACCGCGGGGACCGTCAGTCCCGCCATGCCGTTCCCGGCGTCGATGACGACGCGCAGGTGTCGTCCGCCCGAGAGGTCCACGAGCGAGCGCAGGCGGGCCGCGTAGTCGCGCAGGACGTCGACCCGTGCGACCGTCCCGGTGCGCGGTCCGGGGACCGCGGCGCCGTCGAGCAGCTCCGCGGCCCGGTCACGCACGGCACGCAGACCCGAGCCCTGGCCGACCGGGCGAGCCCCCGGCAGGCACATCTTCACGCCGTTGTAGCGCGCCGGGTTGTGGCTCGCGGTGAACATGGCGCCCGCGGCGTCGTGCAGGGCCGTCGCGAGGTACAGCTCGTCGGTCGAGCAGAGCCCGGCGTCGAGCACGTCAGCACCTGCAGACGTCGCACCGGCGACGAACGCGCCCACGATCTCGGGGCCGCTGTCGCGCATGTCGCGGGCGACGGCGACCCGCGGCACACGTCCGGCGGCGTCGGGCCGCACGACCTCCTCGACGAACGCCGCGCCGAGAGCCCGCGCCACGTCGGGACTGAGCTCGTCGGGCACGACGCCGCGCACGTCGTACGCCTTAACGACACGGTCGAGCACCGCGCTGGCATCGATGACGTCCGTGCTCCGTGCGAGGTCAGTCATCGCGGCGCTCGAGCTCCGCGACGCCGATCTTCGAGTCCGCCATGCCGTAGAACACGAAGCGGCGCCCGTCGATCTCCTCGATCGCCGTCGGGAAGACGACGTTTCCGAGCGTGCCCTGGAGCTCGTCGTCGGTCTCGGGGACGAGCAGCGGCTCGGCCGTCCTCGCGATCACCCGGCGCGGGTCCGCCGCGTCGAGGATCATCGCCCCGGCCGTGTAGCGCGCGCCGTAGGAGAGCTCGAATCCCGAGGCGTTCGCCCCGGTGACGCCGTGGTGCAGGATCAGCCAGCCCTCGGACACCCGCAGCGGCGGCGGGCCACCACCGATCTTCGACTCCTCGAACGGCATCTCGGGCTCCGCCACCATCTCCGACCCCTGCACATGGGTGAGCGCGGACAGGTCGCGCGACGCCGCTTCGAGGTCGACGTACCCGATCCAGATCGACGGACGTGGGTCGTCGATGCCGGCGGGCGTACGCGCGCCCTCACCCGGACGCAGCCAGTCGAGGTCCCACATGGGCCGGTGCAGCAGCGCGAGCGCGGGACGCCCGTCGGGCCCCGGGACCGCCTCGGGGAAGAAGACGATGTCCTTGTTGGGGAAGAGGTTGAGGTCGGTGTCCAGCTCCGGCTGGTACGCGAAGCGGATCGGCCCGAGGCGTCGCCACGCGACCGTGTCGCGAGAGACCGCGAGCGCCGGCTTCGGGCCCAGCGGCCCGTACGCGACGTACGTCATGACGTACAGACCGAGCGGCTCGACGAACGTGATCCGAGGGTCCTCGACCCCCGCGTTCTGGCGTCCGCGCTCCCAGCCCTCGTCCGGGGCGAGCACGACGCCGAGCCGCTCGACTCCGACGGGGACGCCGTCCTCGACGACGATGCGGGCGCGGCCGACGCGCGAGACGTTCCCTGCGGCGACGAGGCGCGGGTAGAGGTAGAGCTCGCCGTCGGGGCCCCGGGCGGTGCCGGGGTTGAGCACGCCCTCGACCTCGAGCGGGTTGCCCGCCTCGGGGGTCATGATCGTGCCGAGCCTGCGCAGTGCGTAGGGGACGGTCGAGACGTGGGAGATCTGGTTCACCTGGGTCATTACCTTGCCTTGCGGTGGTTCGGAGGGGCGGGCGTCAGCCCTTGATCGCGGAGCCGAGGTTCGCGGACGTGAAATGCCGCTGGAACAGCAGGAAGAGCACGACGGCGGGGATCGCGAGGACGCACGCGCCGGCGAGGACGGCACCCATGGGGTTGTCCTGGAACGTGGAGTTCGCCTGCGAGAAGTTCGCGAGGCTCACGGCCAGCGGCTGCATTGTTGCGTCCTTGGTGACGAGGAACGGCCAGAGGAACTCGTTCCACGGCCCGATGAACGTCACGAGCATCGCGGTGAGGATCGCCGGCCGGACGAGCGGCACGGCGACCGAGCGCAGGATGCGGACCTCGCTCGCGCCGTCGATCCGTGCGGCGTCGAAGATGTCGCGCGGGATCTGCAGGAAGTACTGCCGGAAGATCAGCACCGCGACCGAGTTGACGGCGAACGGCAGGATCATGCCGAGGTAGTTGTCCGCGAGGTTGAAGTAGCGCACGACCATGACGTACAGCGGGATCATCAGCAGCTGGAACGGGATCGCCTGGACGAGCAGGACGAGCGCGAACACGAGGCCCTGCCCACGGAACGACAGGACGGCCAGGGCGTAGCCGACGAGGAGCCCGAACACGAGCGTGCACCCGACGACACCGGCCGTCATGATCAGCGAGTTCAGCAGGGAGCGCGCGAGGTCGATCGACTGGTTGACACCCGCGAAGTTCTCGAGCGTGAGGTTGTCGGGGAGCGGCAGGAGGCCGCGGACGCTGGTGTCCCGCTCCTTCTGCAGCGCGCCGATGATCATGTAGTAGAACGGCACAAGCGCGAGGACCGCGCCGAGGAGCAGGACCGCGAACCGCAGCGCGGGGAGCACGCCGCGTCGCGGCCGGTCCGTGGGCCGGGCCGCCGTCGGGCCGGGCGTGGTCGTGCCGTCCGCGGCGGGGCGGTCGGTGGTGGTCGACATGTCAGCCCTTCCTCTCGGTGAGACGGCGGGAGACGAGGGACAGGATCATCACCGCGAGCACGAGGATCAGGCCGATCGCGGCGGCGATGTCTGGCTGTCCCTGCTGGATGCCCTTCTGGTACATGAGCAGCGCCGGGGTCATGGAGGCGCCGTTCGGTCCCCCGCCGGTGAGCAAGTACGGCTCGGTGAAGATCTGGCCGGTCATGATGATGGAGAGCAGGATCACGAGCGACGTGACCGGTCGGACCGCCGGCAGGGTGACGCTGCGGAACCTGCGCCACGCGCCGGCCCCGTCCATCTCGGCGGCCTCGTGCAGCTCCTTGGGGACGGCCTGGAGCGCGGCCAGGTAGAGGAGTACGTAGAACCCGAGGTTCTTCCACGTCACGTACACCGCGATGAGCGGCATGATCAGGCCGCTGTTCGCGAGCCAGGTGGGGTCCGGGGCGAGGTCGCCGAGGAGCCGGTTGACCACGCCGTTGCCGTTGAACATGTAGATCCACACGGCGAGCGTCGCGACGGACGCGGTCACGTAGGGGACGTAGTAGGAGACCCGGAAGAACCCCTTCCAGTGCACGACGCTGTCGAGCCCGACGGCGAGCACCAGCGCCAGCGCGACGGTCAGCGGCACGTTGATCACCAGGAAGATCAGGAGGTTCTTGAATGCCTGGTGCACGGCCGGGTCCGCGAGGACCTGGCGGAAGTTGTCGAGCCCCACGAACGGGTGCGGGACCTGGACCCCGGGCGCCGTGAAGAAGAAGTCGTGGAACGCCATCCACACCCCGAACCCGAACGGGATCAGGAAGACGATGACGACGAACGCGGTGTACGGGGTGCTGAGGAGGAGCCCGAGCGGGTGCTCGCCGAGCAACCGCTGCAGGCGCCGACCTCGCGGGGCGGGCTTGCCGGCGCCCCGGCCCGGGAGCGGGGCGCTGTCCTGCGCGCCCCGCTCCCCTGACCGGGACTCCGTGTCACGGAGGGTGGTCATGGGATCGCCTCGTCGGTCCTGCGTCAGCCCGACAGGCCGTCGACGGTGGTAGCGGCCTGGTCGAACGTCGAGTTCAGGTCGCCCGACCCGGACTGCACGGTGCCGCTCCAGGCGTCGCGGAAGACCTGCATCTTCTCGGCGAGGCCGTCGACGGTCGGCACGTCGACCGCGAGCGGGACTGCCGCCGCGAAGGGCTCGAAGAACGGGTTCTCCGCGAGGAAGTCCGCGGCGAGCTCGGACGCGTCGGTGCGCGTGGGGAACTGGCCGGTGCCCTCGAGCAGTGCGAGGTCGTTGTCGTCGTTCGTCGCGAACTTCGCGAAGTCCCAGGCGGTCTGCTTGTTCTCGCAGGCCGTGTAGAGGCCGATGTTCTTCGAGTCCGCGAACGTCGAGGTCGCGTCGGCCGCCTTGCCGTCGACGGTCGGGAGCGGCACGACGCCGAACTCGACCTTGCCGTCGAACTGCGCCTTGCCCCACGGCCCGGCGACACCCATCGCCGCCACACCGTCGGCGAACGGGCCCGCCCACATGTCACCGCTGTAGGCCTCGGCGGACGAGTATCCCTCGGCGTAGAGGGTCTGCCAGAACTCGAGCGTCTCCATGCCCTCGGGGCTCGTGAACGTGGACTTGCCGTCCTCGATGAGCTGGGTCCCGTCGGAGTTGGCGAGGAAGAACGGGTAGAAGTCAAAGTTGACGTTCGTGTAGTCCGCGGTGGCCGGGGGGTAGATCGCGAAGTCGGCGGAACCGGAGTCCTTGATCGCCTTCGCGGCGGCCAGGACGTCGTCGTAGGTCTCGAGCTTCGGGCTCTCGGGGTCGAGGCCCGCGTTCTCGAAGACGTCCTTGTTGTAGTAGAGCATGAACGGGTTGGTCTTCCAGGGGATCTGGTAGAGGTCGCCGTCCGCGCTGCGGAACCCGTCGGCGGCGTCACCGGAACGACCCGTGACGTACTCCTCGCCGTCCTCGAACGTCGTCGAGAGGTCGACGAGACCGCCCTGCTTCTGGAAGGCAGGGACGGCGGAGGGCGCGGTGTTGAAGACGAGGCACGGCGTGTTGCCGGCGGTGATCGAGGCCGCGATGACGTCCTCGGAGGAGCTCCCCGCCGGGATCGCCTGCGCGGTCACCTCCTCGTCGGGGTGGTCGGTGTTCCAGGCCTCGACGACCTGGTCTCCCCACGCGATCTCCTGCTCGTTCGTGGAGTACCAGATGTCGATCGGGCCGCTGGTCAGCTCTCCCGAACCGTCGCCGGTCCCTTCGTCGCTCCCACCCGACCCGCAGGCGGCGAGCGGCAGGACCGCTACCGAGAGTGCTGCTAGCGCTGTCATCCGTGCTTTACGCATCATTGCGCCCATCTCCTCATCCGAGCGCTCGCCGCCCGTTCGTCGTTCACCGGCGTCGTACCGAGCCGGTCGTGCCGGTCGTGCTGCGACAACCTTGACGCCATCAGTAAACCGGTTTGAGTCCTCAACGTCAAGCCGTCGGCAGACCGGGCGTCCCAGCGCCGCAAACCCGCTGAACTCTGAGGTTCAGCCATTCGCAACAAGGGCTAAACATCTAGTAAACCGTGCGCTACGCTGCACCAGTGAACGCACCGGAGCAATCGATCCCGACCACGGGTACGGGCACGAGAACAGACCCGCCCGTGGGAACGATCCCCCGCAAACGAGTGACGATCGGCGACGTCGCCGCACGAGCAGGCGTCTCCAAGAGCGCGGTGTCGTTCGTGTTCAACGATCGCCCGGGCGTGAGCGCGGCCGCCAAGGAACGGATCCTCGCCGCAGCGGCCGATCTCGGCTGGCAGCCCAGCGCGCGCGCGCGGGCGTTGTCGCGCAGCCGGACCCAGGCCGTCGGCCTCGTGATCCGCCGAGAACCCGAGCTGTTGAGCACGGACCCGTTCTTCCCCCAGTTCATGGCAGGCGTGGAGATCGGTCTGACGGCCCGCGACTACTCGCTCGTCCTGCACGTCGTCCCCGACGAGAAGACCGAGCGCGCCGCCTACGAGCGCTTCGCGCGCGAGTCGCGGGTCGACGGTGTCTTTCTCACCGACGTCCGCGTGGGTGACTCCCGGCCGCGCGAGATCGCGGCGCTCGGCCTGGACCTGGTCGTCATCGCACCCGAGGGAGCCGACGCGGGCGGTGACGTCGTCATCAGCATGGACGACGGCGCCGGCGTACGGCGCGCCGTCCATCACCTGCACTCCCTCGGCCACCACCGGATAGCGCACGTCATGGGGGCACCGGGCTACGTGCACACCGAGGCGCGCCGGCGCGCCTGGCAGGAGACGCTCGCCGAGCTCGGCCTGCCCATCGGCCCCGTGGTCACCGCGGACTTCACCGGGGCAGGCGGCGCACGCGCGACGCACGAGCTCCTCGACCTGCCGCAGCCGCCCAGCGCGATCCTCTACGGCAACGACCTCATGGCCATCGCCGGGATCTCAGCCGCGACCGACCGCGGCATCCGGGTGCCCGAGGACCTGTCCGTCGTCGGGTTCGACGACGTACCCCTCGCCCCCTACGTCGTCCCTCCGCTGACGACGGTGCGGCAGAACGTCGTCTCCTGGGGAACCGCAGCCGCACAGACGCTGGTGGCACTCGTCGAGAGGAAGCAGGCACCGACGGTGCAGCTGCCTCCGGTGGAGTTCGTCGTGCGGGGCAGCACGGGGCCCACCCGGAACCGCCGGCCAGCCTGAGCCGGCGACGAGCCTGCACGGGTGCAGTCAGCCCGCCGTCCGCCATGGTCGGTCGGGGTCCGTCGCCACGGGTGTCGCGGTGACGCGCACGGCGTAGGTCGGTGCGGTGTCGTCGGGTGCGCCCTCCCCCGCGTCGACCACCCCGACGTACTCGTGGCCCGTCATCCGGCACCACACGGGCAGGTCGATCGGCGCGACAGGGTCCGAGGTGACGAGGTGCACGACGGTACCGTCCGCCATCGTCGCCACCCGGCCGCGCAGGAGGACGAGGAGACGCGCGCAGCCCAGGTCGCCGCCGTCGATCGTCACGACGTCGGTCGCGCGGTCCGGTCCGTTCACGGTCCACCCGTCTGTCGGTCCCGTCGGTGCCCCGGCGAGATGCGAGAACCTGTCGTCGGGAAGGCCCGACCGACAGTATCTTCTCGCATCTCGCCGGCGCCCCGTCAGCCCACCGGCCGGCTCCTCAGCACGTGAGGGGGGCGTACGTGATCTCGGCCGTCCGGCCGTCGCTCACCCGCACGTCGACGGTCCCCGCGCCGACCTGCGTCGAGCGCGCCGGGAACGCCACGTATGCCGAGCGTCCCGGTGCGACGTCGGCGAACGTCTTCGACCCGACCACGGTCGCGACGTCGACGTCGGTCGGTCCGGCGGTGTCCGGCAGCACCCGCACCGCGACGTGCGCCCGCCCGGCCATGCACCGGGCCGAGGCCTCGGCGTCGACCGTGCCCGCCGACGCCGGGGTCCCGCGGACTTCGAGGTCGTACAGCGACAGGTACGGGCCGATCGCCTTGGCGGTCGTGGTCACGCGGACGAACCGGGCCGTCGTCGGCTCGGTCTCGAGCGTGTCGGTGCGGGCCTCGGGCGCTCTCCGTGCCCGACGCCGTCACGTCCCCGCCGAGGGCGAGGTCGGGCCGGTCGAGCACGGACAGGCGCCACGCACCGAGCCCGGCGCCGGTCGCCGGGACGATCGCACCGAGGCGGACGTACCGCGCCGCCTGGCCGGGCAGCTCTACCCGGTCGGCACCGGGGCCGCCCACGGAGTGCGCGACGCCGGCCGTCCAGGTCGTGCCGTCCGCGGACGTCTGCACCGTGTACGACGCCGGGTGCGCCGTCGTCCAGTCGACCTCCACGGCGCCGACGTGCTGCGCGATCGCCGAGGTCGACCGTGAGCGTCGCCTCGTCGGTCGAGGAGGTCTCCCAGCGGGTCGTCGTCTGCCCGTCGGTGAGCGCCTCAGGCCCGTGTCCCTCGTCGGACGACGAGGCCGCGACGGCCGCGTCGTGGCTCAGCTCGCCCGCGCGCTCGCCGCCGCGCGTGAACTGGACGACGTCGATCCCCGGGCCGATGCCCAGGGTGCGGGTCAGCGCCGAGAACCCGCTGAACGACAGCTCGGGCGTGCGCGCGGCCCAGGTCTTCTGCGCCATCGCGGGGAACGACAGCTCGACGAGGCCGTGCACGTCCTGCTGCGTGTAGTCCGCGTGCACGAGGTCGTTCCAGACGGCGAACGTCGCGCCCTTCGGCGCACCGGGCTCGACGGTGACGTTGCCCGCCATGTTCGGCAGCCAGGTGGCCGCGGCGATGTTCCTCGCGTTCCTCACGAACACCGAGAGCACGGCGTACTTCTCGCAGAGCACCGGCTACATGCCGGTACGCACCTCGGCGGTCGAGAGCGAGACCATGACCGCGACGTACGAGGAGACACCGCAGTTCCGCACCGCCGTCGACCAGCTCGCGGACAAGGCCCGCATCCAGGACGATGTCCGGGTGTTCGTGCCGGGCGCCGACGCGCTGCTCAACGACGCGATCGAGCAGATCGTCATCGAGGGCACCGACCCGCGCACGGCCTTCGAAGAGATCGCCCCGCAGATCGAGACCGCCTACTCCGAGAACGTGGAGCCGTACCTGTGAACCGTCCGGCCGTCGTCGCGCACCGTGGCAACAGCTCCGTCGCGCCGCAGAACACGCTCGCCGCGTTCGAGGCGGCGTGGCGGGCCGGGGTGGAGTGCGTCGAGCTCGACGTGCGGCTCACCGCCGACGGCGTGGTGGTCGTCATCCACGACGACACCGTCGACGCGACGACGTCCGGCAGCGGTGCCGTCGCGGGGATGGATCTCGCGGCGGTCCGGTCGCTCGACGCCGGGTCGTGGTTCGCCCCGGCGTTCGCCGGGCAGCGCGTCCCGACCTTCGACGAGGTCGTGGCGTTCCTCGAGACCCGGCCCGGCATCGAGCTGCTGGTCGAGCTCAAGGGCGCGTGGACGGTCGAGCAGGCGCGCTCGGTGACCGACCCGTTGCGGTCCGCGGGCCTCACGGAGCGCGTCGTCGGCCAGAGCTTCTGGCCGCAGAGCGTCGCCGCGCTGGGTGCGGCCGACCCGTCCCTGCGGCGCGGCCTGCTCGTCATGGAGTCCGGCGCCGACCTGCCGGACCGGTGCGCCGCGCTCGGCGTCGAGACGTGCAACCCCGTCGGCACGCTCCTGCTCGAGGACCCGGGACTGGTGGACCGCCTGCACGACGCGGGGCTGCGCACCACCGTCTGGACGCTGAACGAGCCGGCGCACTGGGAGGCCGCCGTGCGGCTCGGTGTCGACGGGATCATCACCGACCGGCCCGACCGGCTGGCCGGGTGGCTCGACGGCGTCAGGCAGCCCGCACGCTGAACCGCAGGTGCGTGACCCGCTCGCCCGGCGTGATCTCGGGGCCGTCCAGCAGTCGCGGGGCGGCCCCGAGGTCGTCGAAGAACGGCACGCCGCCGCCGAGGAGGACCGGGACGACGTCGAGCACGACCTCCTCCAGCAGCCCGGCCGCGAGCGCCTGGCTCGCCATGCGGCCGGCGTTCACCGCGACGTCGAGCCCGCCCGCTGCCTCGTGGCCGGCCGCGACGGCGTCCTCGATCCCGGTGGTGACGAACCGGAACGGCGCTGCCGGGTGGGCGGCGACCCAGTCGTGCGGGACGTGGTGCGTGAGCACGACGACGGGCTTGTCGAGCGGGTGCGTGCCGCCCCACCCGTCGGTGATGTCGAACAGGTGCCGTCCGACGACGAGCGCACCGATCCGCGCCATCGCCGCGGTGAGGTAGGCGTGGTCGGCCGCCGACAGGTTGAACGAGACACCGGGGTTGGCGCTGGGGAACACCTCCGTCCCGGCGTCGTACCACTCGAAGAGGTGCTCGATCCCGGTCTCCCCCGGCCCGGCGATGAATCCGTCGAGCGAGACGCTCGCGCTCGTCGTCACGATTCCCGTGCTCATGCCCGTCTCCCGTCCGGCGTCCTCGGTCGAGCCCGCCCGTCTCTCCACCCCGGTTCCGACCGAGGTCGCGGCCCGGACTCATCGGGCACTGACCGATCGGCTCCGGACCGTGGAAGTTCACCCTCGACATCCTCCCAGCGGCCCACCAGGATGAGCGAGCGCGGCGCCCGCCGCCCTGACCTGGGGAGATCTTCATGCGGACGTCCGTACGTGCTGTGGTCGCCGGCGTCCTCGCCGGCGTGCTGGCGACCGGTACCTCGGTGGTGGTGGCCGGACCGGCGGCAGCGAACGCCCAGACCTTCGCGTTCGGGAGGTCGGTGTACGGCGCCAACGAGGTCGTCCTCATCGAGACGGGCGGACTGACCCGGGACTGCGACTTCATCGAGACCACGTCCGACGTCTACGTCGTCCCGACCGGCAGCGTCTCGCCCGGCAGCACGCTCTCCGACGTCAGCGGCACCCCGAACACGATCCAGAGCTTCCTCCTCGGCAGCGCCGTGATCGACGAGCAGGTCGCGATCACGGCGCCAGGCGGCACGCTCGGGACCGGCACGTACGACGTCGTCGAGGACACGTGCCAGAACGGGATCTTCGACGGTTCCGACACGATCGCGCGCGAGGCGTTCTCCGTGCAGATCCCGAGCAGCGTGCCGGACCTGCCCGGCAGCGCGATCGCCGGCATGAAGTCGGCGGCCTCGGCCGAGGCCGACCACTGGAACGACGCGGCGCTCGCCTACTCGGCGCTCTTCGCGCTCGTCACCACGTACGAGCTGGTCTCGCCCTTCATGGGCGGGAGCGCGGGAGCGTCTCTCGTCCAGTTCTACCTGACGTACGTCTGCAGCGTCCCCGCGATATCCGCCTCGCCCGAGGGCATGCCCGTCAGCGTGCACTGCCCGACGGCGAGCATCCAGGACACGCTCCGCCTGCGCCTGGAGGTCGTGCGCACGGTCGCGAACCACGCCCGCCACTACGAGGGGATCGCCGCCGACCCGCCGGACCCGGACTTCGCCGACCCCGCGCTCCCCGGCGCGGTCGCCTCGTTCGACTGGCCCTCGGGGGACCCCGTCGGCACGGCGCTCGCCGACTGGGCCGACACGGTGGGTCAGGGAGAGGCGCTCACGCGGACGTACCTCGCGTCGATGGAGAAGTACCAGGGCGCCGGCCAGGCCGACGACGTCGCGGCCGCACTCCTGCAGGCACGCGACGTGCAGGCCCGGGCGTCCGACCTGACCGTCGTGCTCGACCGGCAGGACCGGGCGGCCGAGGCGCTCGACGCGGCGCTGGCCGACGCGGGCCTCGACGCCGACGCCGCGCTCGACGACGTGCGCGCCACGCAGTCCCGCGTCGCCGCCGACGGGCTGACCGCGGACGAGGACCGTGCCCTGCGCAACGCGGGCCTGTCGGGCGACGAGATCGACGAGCTGAACCGCGTGTTCGTCGAGGACATCGAGCTCGAGCACCCGTACGCGTCCCTGGGGGAGGTCGTCGCGGACCAGGTCGCGGCGAACGCGTCGATGTCCACGGCGTTCACCGACGTGGCGAACGCGATGGACCCCGTCGTCGCCGAGCTCGAGGACCTGGTCGACGCCCAGGGAGCAACGGCCCACCCGGTCGTCGACGCAGCCGGCCCGTACTCGGTGCCGCTCGGCACGCCCGTGGACCTGGCCGCGACGTGCGCAGACTGCGCGCAGGTCGCGTGGGACCTGGACGGCGACGGCGACCTCGACGACGCGACCGGCGCGACGGCGTCGTACACCCCGGCGACGTCGGGCGACCACCTCGTCACGGTCCGCGGCACGGGACCGACCGGCCTCGTCGGGGTCGACGTCGCGACCGTGCGCGTCACGGCCGCGGACCCGGGCGTGACGCTGGGCGGCCTCGAGCCCGCGCCTGACGCCGGCCTCGTGGAGGTCGAGCTCGGCGGGACGCGGGAGCTGTCCGCGACCGGCACGGGGCCGGACGGTCGACAGCTCACGCCGCAGTGGGAGCTCGACGGGCAGCCGGCCGGGACCGGGAGCACGTTCACCTACGCCGCGACCTCCGCGGACCCCGCGGCACACGACCTGCGGGTCGTCGTGTCCGACGGGACGTCACGCCGCTCGGCCGGCTGGACCGTGCTCGTGACCCACCCCGACGCGGACGGCGACGGCTGGACCGCGAACGTCGACTGCGCCGACGACGACGCCGACGTCCACCCCGGCGCCACCGAGGTGCCCGGCAACGGTCTCGACGACGACTGCGACCCGGCCACGCGGGACTCCGGCCCGCCCGCCGCGGACTTCGACGCCGCGCCGGTCCCCGGGATCCTCGACGAGCCCGTCACGCTCACGGACACCTCCACCGACCCCGACGGCGAGGTCGCCACGTGGGAGTGGGACCTCGACGCCGACGGCGCCGCGGACGCGACCACGGCGACCCTCGAGCACGCATGGTCCACCGCGGGCACGTACCCGGTGACGCTCACCGTCACGGACGACGACGGCGAGAGCGCGTCGGTCACGCACGACGTCGTCGTCACCGACCGCCCGGTCGCCGCGTTCACGGTCGACCCGGCCCAGCCCGAGATCGGCTCGACGGTCCGGCTGACCGACGCGTCGACCGACGCGGACGGCATCGCGTCGTGGGAGTGGGACCTCGACCACGACGGCTCGTCCTTCGACGTGGACAGCACCGAGCAGTCCCCCGAGCACGAGCTCACGGCCGACGCGACGGTGGCGCTGCGGGTCGTCGACACCCTGGGCGCGGCGTCGACCGTCGTGACCCGGCACGTCGACGTCTCCGGCCCGCCGGTCGCGACGTTCGCGCCGCTGCCGTCCGAGGGCCGCGCCGACGTGGCGCTCGTGCACCACGGTGCGCGCGTCCTCGGCTCGTCGAGCCAGTCGTCCGGCTCGTACGCCGCGCAGGAGATGGTCGACGTCGACTACCCCGACGCGTCCCGCCCGTGGCGCACCGCGACCGGGCAGGTCACCGACCAGTGGGCGACGCTCGAGCTCGCGGACGAGTACCTGGTCGACGCGGTGGAGCTGCGGTCGGCGACGTCGGGCCCGCGCCTGCGGGACTTCGAGATCGCGGTCTCGACCACCGGCAGCGGCACGGACGACCTGACCACGGTGCTGCAGGGCACGCTCGCGAACGACGCCTCACGGCAGACCTTCGCGCTCGACGAGCCCGTGCCCGCCCGGTACGTGCGGCTCGACGCCCACGACCGGTGGGGCACGACGAGCTACCTCGCGGTGGACGAGCTGCGGCTCCTGACCGGGCAGGTGGGCGACGCGACGGTGACCTTCCACGACACCACGACGGACCCCGACGACGACGTCGTCGCGTGGGCCTGGGACCTCGGTGACGGCACGTCGTCCACCGCGCAGACACCGACGCACACGTACGCGGCGCCCGGCACGTACCCGGTGACGCTCACGGTCACCGACGCCGCGGGCCGCACGTCGAGCACCACCCGTCCCCAGACGGTCGTCGGCCCGCCCGCCGTGGCCGCGACGGGCCCGGCGGCGGTCGCCGAGGGATCGGGCGCCGCGTTCCGCGACACGACCGGGACGACGGACCGCGCGGTCGTCGCCCGCACCTGGACGTGGGGCGACGGCACGACGACCACGGGGACCGCGGCCCCGAGCCACGCGTACCCCGACGACGGCACGTACGACGTGACGCTCGCCGTCACCGACTCGTACGGCGGGCAGTCCACCACGACACGGTCCGTGACCGTCACCAACGCGAACCCGACGGCCGACGCCGGCGCGAACGCCGCGCTGCTCGTCGACGACGCGTGGACGCCCGGTGCGAGCGCGAGCGACCCCGGTACCGGTGACCGCGCGACGCTCGCCTGCCGCTGGGACTTCGGCGACGGCACCTCCGCCGACGTGCAGCCGTGCTCGGCGAGCACGGTCCGCGTGCCGCACACCTACACGGCCGCCGGGACGTACACCGCGACCCTGACAGCGACCGACAAGGACGGCGGCACGCGCACCGACACGGCCACCGCGACCGTCTCGAAGCGGCGCTCGTACCTGTCGGTGCAGCCCGTGCCCGGCACGGCCGGGGGCGGCGACGTCGACGTGCGCGCCGTGCTGTGGGACCGCGAGACGTGGGCGCCCCTGCCCGGCGTCCCCGTGACGCTCGAGATCGGCCCCGAGACGCGCACGCTCACCACGGACGCCGACGGCGTGGTCCGCGCGTCCGTGCCGTTCTCCGGGTCCGAGGCGAGCGTGACCGGCTCCTTCGCGGGCGACCGCGTGCGCGCCGCGGCCACCGACACGGACACGGTGACGACAACGCTGCGCCCGCCGGGCGACGTGGTCTTCCTCGTCGACGAGTCCGGGTCGATGGGCTCCTACCAGACGGCGGTCCGCAACAACGTCGTGTCGATCTCGAACCAGCTCGCCGCGGACATCGACCACCAGATCGGGCTGTGGGGGTTCGGTGCGGGCAGCGACCACAGCACGCCGGGCCGCGACGTCTACCTGCCGCACCTGCACGTGCCCCCGACCGACAACCTCGACGAGGTGGCGACCGCCGCCGGCGCGCTCACGACGAGCGGCGGCACCGAGCCGGGGGTCAACGCGATCGTCGACGCGCTCGGGACCGGGGCCGGGCTGCGGCCGGACGCGGGCGTGTGCCTGGTGCTCGTCGCGGACGAGCCCGTCCAGCAGGCGCTCGGCGTGACCGTCGCGGACGCCAGGGCGGCGCTCGCGGCGCGCGGAGCGGTCCTCTACTCGATCGTCACTCCGGGCAGCGGCTCGAAGGGTTACCAGGACCTCGCTCTCGACAGCGGCGGCGCGGTGTTCGACATCGGCACGTTCGGCGCGAACCCCACCCCGGTGCTGGAGGCGCTGCTCTCGGGCTGCGTCACGCAGATCACCCAGCGCCCCGACCTGGTCACGACCGTCGACGACGGGCGTACCGAGGTCGGTGCGGGCGAGGACGTGACGTACACGGTCACCGTCGCCAACACGGGCGAGGCCGGCGCGACCGGCGTCGACCTCACGGTGGCGGTCCCGGCAGGCGCCTCGTTCGTGGCGGCGTCCGACGGCGGCACGTTCGCGGACGGCACCGTGACCTGGCCTGCCGCGGAGCTCGCGGCGGGCACGTCCGTCGAGCGGGAGCTCACCCTCCGGGTGGCGGGCGGGCACGGCGACACGCTCGCGGTCACCGCCACGGCAGTGGACGACGGGTCGCACGGTGCGGACCTGACGCCGGACAACAACACGGCCACGGACACGGACACGGTCGTCGCGGCACCCCGGCTGACGGTCGTGACCAAGGTCGTGAACGACGCCGGGGGCACCGCGGACCCGGCAGCGTTCGCGGTCGACGTCGTGGCGGACGGCTCCGTCGTCGCGTCGGGCACGGGTTCGGCCACGGGAGTGGCGCACGACCTGTCGCCGGGCTCCTACACGCTCGCCCCGCGCTCTGCGGTGCCCGGCTACGTCGCGAGCGTCGGGCCCGACTGCGTGGACGGGGTGGACCTGGACCACGGCGACGCGGTGACCTGCGTCGTCACGTTCGACGACATGGCGCCGTCCCTCGTCGTCCACGTGGACGTCGAGGGCGGGACCGCCACGACGGACGAGATCGTCCTGACACTCGACGGCGAACCGCTGGACGCCGGCTCCACCACGACCTCGCTCGCGGGGCCGCGGACCGTCGGCGTGGTCGCACCGGAGGGCTACACCATCAGCACGGGCGGCGACTGCGCCGCGGACGGCTCGGTGACGCTCGCCCTCGCCCAGGAGGCCACGTGCACCGTGGTCGCCACGTTCGTCGAGACCGACACGGACGGCGACGGGGTGGACGACGGCGACGACGTCTGCCCCGCCTACCCGGACCCCGCGCAGACGGACTCCGACGGCGACGGGACCGGGGACGCGTGCGAGCAGTGGTCGTGGCCGACGGGCGGTACGTTCGCCGTGGGAGCCGACGCGGCGCACGCCGACGGTGCCGACGTGTACTTCTGGGGCGCGCAGTGGTCCTCGCACAACGGCGGCGGGCCGAACGCCTTCAAGGGCTACGTGGGGGCCGACGCCGCGGTGCCGGGTCCGCCGGGGTGCGGCGACCGCTGGACCTCGCGCCCGGGCAACAGCTCCCACCCGCCCGCGACCGTGCCCGAGTACATGGCGGTCGTCGTGACCGCCGACCCGGTCAAGAAGGGATCGACGACGAGCGGCACCGTGGAGAAGGTCGTCGTCGTCCGGACCGACCCGGGGTACGCGGGCAACCCGGGTCACGCGGGGACGGGGACCGTGGTCGCGACGCTCTGCGAGTCCTGACCAGGCCGGCCCGGTCGAGCCCCGTCCCGTCGCCCGCGCGCGGCGGGGCGGGGCCTCACCGCCCGGCGAGCTCCGCGGCGAGGACGGTCGTGACGATCGCGAGCTGACGGCGCCAGAGCCGCTGGTCCGTCGGGCTCCCGTCGCCGACGGTCCAGGCGAGGAACCAGCCGTCCACGACCTCGGCCGCCATCGGCCCGGTGCGGTCGGCGAGCAGCCCGAGGAGGTCGTCCGTGAAGAGTCGCTGCGCGTGGTCCCCGCTCTCGGACCCGGCGTACAGCGTGCCGTCGGGCGAGCGCGACGCGAGCGGCGGGTAGCCCTGGCGGATCCCGTCGTGACGACCGGGCTCGAAGACGATCCGGGGACTCCCCTGTGCTGCGTCGAGCCGTACCGCGACGTACCGGTGCCGGTGCGTGGTCGAGCTGGAGCTGGAAGACACGACGTAGGTCCGGGTGCCGGTCTCGACCTCGGGGCCGGCCTCGGTCGCGGGCCACGCCACCCGCTCGGTCGTCGTCGGCACGCGGCCGATGCCGACGCCGAAGATCCGCCCCGGCAGCGCGGGGCGCGACGACACCGGCTCGAGCTGCGCCCCGTTCGCCCGGGCCAGCTCGAGGAGCGGGGCGCAGCGACGCCACATCCGCAGGTCCGAGGCCCGACCGAGGAGGGGCAGGAGGAACGCGGGCGAGACGAGGACCGCCGTGAGCACGAGCCAGACGACCAGCTCTCCCCGGTCGACGCTCCCGCCCACCAGCTGGACGACGAGGGTCACGAGGCAGATCAGGCCCAGGAAGACCCCGACGACGATCCCGAGCAGGCCCGCCGTGCGCCGGCCCTCGCCGACGCTCTGCGCGCTCGGCTCGCCGAAAGCCCCGCGGCGCGCCATCTCGCGCACCGTGACGGCTTCCTCGCGCGTCGTCCGGCGGTCCAGGACGGAGAGGTCCACGTGCTCCGGCGTCATCGGTGGCCCTCACGTCCCCGGTGCGCCCCGGCCTGTCGGCTCGAGTGGTCGACGCACCGCTCGACGACGAACTCTACGAGGCCGCAGCCGGGCGGCGCGCCTCGATCAGGTGCCGGGTCGAGTGCGCGACGAACGGTCCCTCGCGCCGGATCTGCTCGTGCAGGTCCCGCAGCCGGTCCCGGTAGCGGTCCACGGTGAAGTCCGGCACCCACCACACGACCTTGCGCAGCAGGTAGACGGCGGCCGCGACGTCGTGCAGCTCGATGCGCGTACGGGCCGTGCGCAGGTCCACGACCTCGAGGCCGGCGGCGCGCGCGGCGGCGGCCTCGTCGCCGGGGTCGCGGTGCCGCCGACCCTCCGGCTGGGGACCGAGGAAGTACTCGATCAGCTCGAAGGCGCTCCCGGGGCCGACGTGCTGCGCGAGGTACGTCCCGCCCGGCCGCAGGACGCGCGCGATCTCGTCCCACCAGACGGTCGCGGGGTGGCGGCTCGTGACGAGGTCGAACGCGGCGTCCGCGAACGGCAGCGGCGGCTCGTCGGGGTCGGCGACCACGACGACGCCCGCGCGGGTGCAGCAGCCGGCTGGCCGCCGCGACGTTGGGCGCCCACGACTCGGTCGCGACGGCGGTCCGCGGCAAGACGGCCGCCTCGGCGAGCACCTCGCCACCGCCGGTCTGGACGTCGAGCGACGACCCGGCCCGCCCGAGCCGGTCCGCGAGCAGGCGCGCGTAGCCCCACGGTGGCCGCTCCTCGGTGGCGCGCCCGGCGAGCCACGAGAAGTCCCAACCGGTCACGTCCGCCGCCTCGCCCGCGGCGAGGAGGTCGTCGAGGTCGTCGCTCGGCATCGATGCGGGCCCTGACCGCTAGCCGGTGACGAGCGCGACGACGAGGAGCGTGGCCACGATCACCCCGGCGCAGACGGCGAGCCCGACGACCAGCGTTCGGTTCCTGTCCATGCCCGCATCCTCTCGCAGACCTCCTCCCGCGCGCAGCCGCGGACCGAGGGTGCGCGAGGCCGTCGTCCGTGGTTGCCTGTGCGCCATGGACGGTACGGGCGGCCGGGGGGCAGCCGAGGACGCAGGGGACGCAGCAGACACCGCGGACACGCCGCGCGCCGCCGAGGAGGGGCCGACCGCGACGATGCCGACGACGCGGGCGCTGCTCCGTTCGGTCCCCGTCGCGCTGCTCGTGGGGGTGCTGTGCGCGCTGACGCTCGTGGGGATCTCCACCCTCGCCGAGTCGGTGCAGGACGCCGTGTGGACGACCCTCCCCGAGGCGTGGGACGTGATGGGACCCGACGGCGTCCCGTGGTGGTGGACGATCGCCGTCCTCACGGTCACCGGTCTGCTCGTCGGGGCCACGGTGCGGTGGTTCCCGGGTCACGCGGGCAGCGACCCGATCACGACCGGTCTCGTCGCACCTCCCCTCCCGGTGCGCGCCCTCCCCGGACTCGCGGTCGCGCTCGCGCTCGGCCTCGCCGGCGGCGTGAGCCTGGGCCCCGAGAACCCCATCATCGCGCTGAACGTCGCCCTCGCCGTCTGGATCATGGCGCGGCCGCGTGCAGCGATCCCCGGTAGCCCGGCCGCCCCTGTCCTCCTGGCCACCGCCGGGACCGTGGGCGCGCTGTTCGCCACGCCCGTCGCCGCCGTCCTGATCCTCACGGAGACGTTCGCGGAGCGCGGCGCGAGCGCGGGCCGCCTGTTCGACAGGCTGTTCCTGCCGCTCGTCGCGGCCGGTGCGGGCTCCGTGACGATGCTGCTGATCGGGGCACCGAGCTTCGCGGTGGACATCGCGCCCTACTCCGACCCCCAGGCGTGGGACCTGCTCAGCGCCCCGATCGTCGCCGTCGTCGCCGCCCTGCTCGTCGCCCTCGGCGCGTACCTGCTCCCCGTCCTGCACCACGGTCTCCACCGCATCCCGAGCCCGGTCGTCGCACTCGGGCTCGGCGGGTTCGTCCTCGGGCTCCTCGGGGTGCTCGGTGGTCCCGAGACGCTGTTCAAGGGGCTGACCCAGATGGAGGAGCTCGCGCAGACGGCCGACGACCGGACCTGGCAGGGGCTCGCGCTCGTCGCCGTGGTCAAGATCGGCGCGCTCGTCGTCGCCGCGGCAGCCGGCTTCCGTGGCGGGCGGATCTTCCCGGCGGTGTTCATCGGCGTGGCCCTCGGCCTCGCGGCGACGGCGTTGTTCCCGGCCGTACCACCGGCCGTGGCGGTCGGCGCCGGGGTGCTCGGCGCCGTGATCGCCGCCGACCGCGACGGGTGGATCGCGCTGTTCATGGCTGCGATCGTCGTCGGTGACCCCACGATCGTGCCGTTGCTCTGCCTCGCTCTCGCGCCCCTGTGGCTCCTGGCGCGGAACCTGCCGGAGATGATCGTCGCCCCGCCGGCCGACGGACGCCCGGAGTTCGCCGCGCTCCGCTGAGACCGGTCCGTACGCGGGGAGGGTCGCCGCCGACCGTCACGCGGACGGGCGCGGCCCCCGCGCTCCCCCGGCGACCGGGACGACGAGCACGGCCCCGGCGGCGACCACGCAGACCACCGCGGTCGTCAGCAGCCCGACCGAGAAGCTCGTCCCGGCGGCGACGAACCCGACGACCAGGGACCCGAGCCCGGTACCGGCGTCGAACCCGATGTTCCACACGGCGCTGGCCGTGCTGTGCTGCCGGCGCGGCACGGCCGCGAAGGACGCGACGAGGGTCAGGTTCTGCAGGCTCCCGTACGAGACCCCGACGATCGCCATGCCCAGGACGAGGAGCACCGGCCGCGTCCCGCCGTCGGCGATCGCCCACGCGCAGAGCACCAGCCCGCCGGCGCACAGCGCGAGCAGCGGCGCGAGGAAGACGCTCGGACCGTAGCGGTCCGCGAACCCGCCCACGGCCCAGCGTGACAACGCCGTGACCCCGGTGAACGCGAGCAGGCCGAGCGCCGCGACGCCCGCGGTCCCGGCGAGCTGCGGGGTGAAGGTCAGCAGCGCTCCGCCCGGCGCGGTCACCGCGAGGAGCACGAGGGCGGGCACGACCAGACCCCTCAGGGCACGTCCGCGGCCGGGGGCGGCGGACTCGTCGGGCGCCGGCGTGTCCTCGCGCGCGAGCCGGTCGAGACAGCGCCCCAGCCGGGCGGCGAACGGGACCGCGATCGCCGGGAGGGCTCCGAGGGCGAAGACGACCCCGAAGTCCAGGGTCTCGGCGATCCAAGCCGCTCCCGGGACCAGCACCAGCTGCGGGAGGGCGATCGAGAGACCGTAGAGGCCGATCGCGCGCCCGTGCCTCGGGCCGTCCACGAGGGCCGCGACGGCGCTCGAGCCGCAGACCGTCAGGACGGCGAAGCCCGTCCCGCGGACGGCGGACAGGACGAGCAGCCACGGGAGGTGGTCGGTGACGGCGAACAGGAGCGACGGCAGGCCCAGCAGGAGCACCCCGGCGACCATCGTCGGGCGCCACCCGATGCGGCGCAGCGCCCACGGGACGGTCGTCTGCGTCAGGACGGTCGCCAGCATCAGCACCGCGTTGATGAGACCGGCGCCGCCCTCGTCCGCCCCGCCCCGCACCGCCCACAAGGGCGCCGCGGGCAGCAGCAGCGCGTACCCGGCGAAGCCCAGGAGCGACATGCCGATCAGGGCCCGGAAACCGGGCACTCGGCCGATGGGTGGCAAGGACGTCGGGGCGGGGCGGCGCATCGTCGGCAATCTATCCTGCCGGCCGGGTCGTCAGGTCCGCGGGCGCCCGTGACCCGACAGGCGGGGCGGCCCGCTCGCTGCAGCCCTCAGTAGACGCTGCAGCCCTCAGTAGACGTTGCCGTGGTCGCGGAACTCGCGCCAGACGTTCTCGAAGAAGTCGTCGTCCGCCGGGACGGGACGACGTGGACGCCACCGGAACACCGGCACGCCCGCGAGGTCCGCGCCGTCGCGCGGGACCACCGGCGCCCAGGACGTGCCGTCGTCGGACCCGGGCACGTCTCCACCCGGGGCGACCCACGCCGTCTCCTGGACCTCCTCGTCGAGCGCACCGCCGTCGAGGCGGAACCGGTAGAGGTCGGGCAGGTCGAGCTCGCTCTGCGCGTCGTCTCCGTACCCGACGAGGGGCAGGTCGCCGTCGGCGTCGGTGTAGAGCACCGACCCGCGCGACCGGCCGCCGTGGGCGAGGTAGTCGGCCATGGCCGACAGGTAGACGTACGCGCTGGTGAGGATGTCCCGGACGAGGAACGTCCGGTTGACGGCGCGGCGCGACCCGGCGTCGGCGCTGACGAGGTCGTCGTAGGCGGTGAGCCACGCGTGCACCTGGTCGAGCGCCTCGGCGATCGACGCGGCGGAGCGCACCGGGCCGGCCTTCTCGCTCATGAGCCGCTGCACGTCGCGCAGCAGGTCGCCGGTGTTGTCGGGGGTGCCCGACGCCGCGCGGCCCGTGGCCCGCGCGGTGAGGTCGAGCGCGGCGCCGAGCACGGGCGCCGCCGCGTCGACGAACGCCGCCTCGTCGGACGGCTTCTCGTCGCGTCGCGCCGCGATGAACTGCGACGCGCGGGTCGCGCCGACCTGCCCGCTGTTGAGCGCCGCGCCGCCGGGGCGGTACACCCCGTGCGCGCCGCCGGCCTCGCCGACGGGGAAGAACCCGGCGACGTTCGACTGCCACCACGCGTCGACCGCGAGGCCGCCGTTGTTGTGCTGGGCGCACACGTCGACCTCGAGCATCTCCCGCTCGAGGTCCACGTACGGGTTCTTGTCCAGGTAGAACTGGTACGCGGGCTCGTTCATGCGGCGCAGCCGCTCGATCGGCGTGCCGGAGAGCACGCCCGCGCGCTCCAGGTACTCGAACGCCTCCGGCGACAGCGCCGAGGGGTCGAACTCGTCCTGGACCGGGTTGCGGCGGAAGTCGAGGAAGACGCGACGCCCGCGCAGGACCGTCTCGCGGTAGACGAGCAGGTCGACGAGGCTCGACCCGTCGCGCGCCTTGCGGATGTCGAACGGCCACTGGTAGCCCTTGAGGAACACCAGGGACATGAGGCGCCCGTAGTCGGGGATCGCCTCGGTGAGGAACTCGCGCTCGCCGCCGCCGTCGGCGTCCGTGGAGACGAACCGCGGGACGACCTGCATGTACGTCCCGGACACGTTCCACCGCGGCTTGGTCGACGCGAGGCCGAACTGCCACTCGGTGAGGTTCTTGCCGTGCACGCCCGCGCGGTAGGCCGCGCCGGACGCGCCCCACTGGCCGTTGGGGAACACGCGCGTCGCGTACATCCCCGCGGGCCCGCCCGTCGCGTACACGAGGTTGGTGCAGCGGAACAGCAGCCACGGGCTCGCGGCGCCGTCGTGCGGGACGTCGGTGCGCAGCACGAGCAGGCCCGCGACCTTGCGCGCGCCCGGCTCCCCGGCCGGGTCGGGCGCGGTGACGACGTCGACCACCCGGCACTCGTCGAAGACCCGCGTGCCGTCGGCCCGGACCTTCTTCTCGAGCCGCTCGACCATGGTGCGGCTCGTGTACGGGCCGACCGACGTCGCGCGGCGGCGCGGGTCGTGGTCGGTCTTGTAGCCGATGAACTCGCCGAACCGGTTCTGCGGGAACGGGACGCCCAGGTCGACGAGGTGGAGGAACCCGCGCGCCGAGAGCGCGGCCTCGGCGAGCGCGTTGTCGCCGTCCATCGCGCCGCCCGAGTAGAGCGTCTGCGCCATCTCGCGCACCGAGTCGTCGTCGCCGCCCGACAGGGTCAGCTTGTAGTACGTCTGCTTGTCGGACCCCGCGTTGCGCGACGCCCCGGCGTTGACCTTGTCCGCGACCATGACCACGTCGTCGTGGCCGAACTGAACCAGCCGGTCGGCCGCGCAGTAGCCGGCCGAACCGGTACCGACGACGACGGTCGTGGCGGTGACGACGGGCACGTCGTACCCGCCGACGCGGAGGGTCTCGGGCTCGTGGCTCATGGGTTCTCCCCTCACAGGACCGGGATGTGCATGCCGCCGTCGACGTGGAAGACCTCGCCGGTGGAGTACGGGGTCTGCCCCGAGGCCAGGATCGAGACGGCGCCCGCGACGTCGGCGGGGCGGCCCCAGCGGTTGATCGGGGCCAGGCCCTGCTCGATGAGGTCGTCGTACTTCGCGGTGACGCCCGCGGTCATGTCCGTGGCGATCACCCCGGGCCGTACCTCGTACACGACGATCCCCTCGGGACCGAGGCGTGCCGCCCACAGCTGCGTGGCCATGCCGACGCCGGCCTTGGAGATGCAGTAGTCGCCGCGGTTGGTCGACACGGTGGTCGCCGAGATCGACGAGACGTTCACGATCGTCGCGACCGGCCCGGCCGGAGGCTCCGGGAGCGCATCCAGCGGCCCCCGGAGCTCCACGGCACGCCGTGCGAACTCCTGCGTGAGGAAGTACGGCCCGCGCAGGTTGATGCCGAGCACCCGGTCGAACGACTCGGCGGTCGCGTCGAGCAGGTCGGAGCGCACGCTCGGCGCGACGCCCGCGTTGTTGACCAGCAGGTCGAGGCGGCCCCATGCGTCGACGGCGTCGGCGACGTACCGGCGGTGGTCGTCGAGGTCCGCGACGGAGCCCCGCACGTACCGCACGAGCGAGTCGTCGCCCGCGAGCTCGCGCAGCTCCGCCACCACGTCCGTCGGCTCCTCCCGGGTCGCCAGGATCGAGACCGCGAACCCGTCGGCGACGAGCCGACGGCTGATCCCGAACCCGATCCCGCGGTTCCCGCCGGTCACCAGTGCTACGGACGGCATCGGACGCCTCTCCTCCTCGAGTGTGCAGATCACGCGTTCCGCAGTCTGCCATGGCCGCGACCTCTGCGGCAAGCGCTTTCCCCAGGTGACGGACGGTGCCCGACCGGCGCGATCGTCCCGTTCGACCCGAGGTCCCGGGGCACTGTCTCGCGGCGTTCCGCGCAGCCGCCTAGCCTGACCGCATGGACGACCGCCCCGTGATCCTGCTGGCCGCAGGCGCGCACGCGCGGGAGGCGGAGGCCGAGCTCCGCGCGCGCTACGACCGCGACTACCGGATCGAGAGCGTGGGGACGGCCGACGAGACCCTCGAACGCCTGCGGTCGCTGGTGGCCGAGCGCGCTGCCGTCGCGATGGTCTGCGCCGAGCTGCGGCTGCCCGACGGCGACGCGATCGAGCTGCTGCACCAGGTCCCCGCCGTCGTCGCCACGGCGCGCCGTGTCGCGCTCGTGCCGGTCCCGGAGTACCGCGACGCGCTCGACGACCTGCGGGCGGCCGCTCTGCGGCGGGACATGGACACGTTCCTCCCCCTCCCCCAGGGGATGCGCGACGAGGAGTTCCACGGTGCGCTGGGCGAGCTGCTCTCCGAGTGGGGCTGGTCCGTCGCGCGGCCGACGGCGGGGGCGTCGATCGTCGTCGCCGGTCCGGGAGACCGGGCGGCAGCCGCTGTCCACGACCTGCTCGACCGCCTCGGGATCCCCAACCGGCGAGTCGGTCCCGACGACGAGGAGGCGCGTCCTCTCCTCGACGACGCAGGTCCCGGTGCGCAGCTGCCGGTCGTCCGGGTGCTCAGCGGGCGGGTGATCGCCGCCGCTACCCCGGGGGCCGTCGCGGAGGCGATGTACGGCGGTTTCGACGAGATCCCCGCGGGGTCGGTCGCGGACGTCGCCGTCGTCGGTGCGGGGCCGGCAGGCCTTGCCGCCGCGGTCTACGCAGCCTCCGAGGGCCTGGCGACGATCGTCCTGGAGGGCGACGCGATCGGCGGGCAGGCAGGTTCGAGCTCGATGATCCGCAACTACCTCGGCTTCCCGCGCGGGATCTCGGGGATGCGCCTCGCCCAGCGTTCCCGGTTGCAGGCGGGCCGCTTCGGCGCGCGCTTCTACACCGGTCGGGCGGCCGTCCGCCTGGAGGACGGGCCCGAGGACGAGCCGGAGCACCACCACGTCCACGTCGACGGCGCGCAGCTGTGCGCGCGGACGGTGGTCCTGGCGACGGGGGTGACCTATCGACGGCTCGGGGTGGCCGGCATCGACGGCCTGGTCGGGGCCGGTGTGTACTACGGCGCCGCGGCGTCGATGGCCCGGGAGATGGTCGACCGCGACGTCTACGTGGTCGGCGGGGCCAACTCCGCCGGTCAGACGGCGGTGCACCTGGCGAAGTTCGCGGGCTCGGTCACCATGGTGGTGCGGCGGGCCGACATCGCCGAGACGATGTCCGAGTACCTCGCCCGCGAGATCGCGGCCACACCCACCATCTCCGTGCGCACCCGCACGGTGGTGGCCGACGGCGGGGGCGACGAGTGGCTGCAGTGGCTGCGGCTCGTGGACCTCGACACGGGCGAGACGACGAAGACCTCGGCCGACGGCCTGTTCTGCCTGCTCGGGGCCGAGCCGGACTGCTCCTGGCTGCCCGACGGGGTCGCGCTCGACGAGCGAGGCTTCGTGCTCACCGGGCGCGACGTGCCGCAAGACCTCTGGGTGGACGGTCGTCCGCCCGGGAGCCTCGAGACCACGCTGCGCGGCGTGTTCGCCGTCGGCGACGTGCGGGCGGGCTCGATGAAGCGCGTGGCCTCCGCCAGCGGCGAGGGTGCCACGGTGCTCCCTCTCGTCCACGCGCACCTGATGCAGCTGCGCGCGCAGGAGTTCGGCGCCCCAGGCTGAGAGCCACGGCGATTCTGCGCTGCACGGAGCCCCTGCCACGCTTGAATGACCCCACGGGCACCCGCGACGACGCTCGACCGGCCGGGTGCCGACGACCACTCCGGGAGGACACCGATGAACAAGGCAGAGCTCGTGCAGGCCGTCGCGGCGCGCGCAGGCAGCAGCCCGGCGGAGGCCCGCAGACACGTGGACGCGGTCTTCGAGGAGATCGTCACCGGGGTGGCGGACGGCGAGCGGGTGTCGATCCTCGGCTTCGGCACGTTCGACTCCGCCACACGGGCCTCGCGCACGGCGCGCAACCCGCAGACCGGCGCCGCGATCGACGTCCCCGCCGCGACGGTCCCCCGCTTCCGGATCGGGGCCGGTTTCAAGTCGCGCGTCGCGGGCACCTCGGCGGTCGCCGCCGCTCCGGCGAGCAGGAAGAGGTCGGCCGAGCCCACCGCACCCACCGGCCCCGACAAGAAGGCAAAGAAGGCGAAGAAGTCCGGGTCGAAGCCGTCGGGCAAGTCGTCCAAGGCGGCGACGAAGCCGCCGGAGAAGTCCGGCAAGAAGGCGAAGAGCTCGAAGAAGAAGTCCGGCAAGAAGTCCAAGAAGTAGGCAGTGCCCGCGCTGGTCAGGCGCCGTGCCCGGCGACGTCCTCCGCCCGGTCCCGGGTGGGTCGCTCGTCGTCACGGCTGCGGCCGAGAGCGAGCGTCGCGCCCAGGCCGAGGAGCAGGAACGCGCCGGCCGCGAAGGCGGAGTAGCGGGTCCCCTGCGTCAGGGCCTCGCGCGCGTCGTCGGCGGCCGCGGCGGTGCGCTGGTCCTCGGCGAGCGCGGGGATCGCGCCGCCCGCGCTGTCGACCACCGCGTCGACGACCTGCGTGCGCTGGTCCTCGGGGACGCCCTGGTCGGCCAGGCGGGCGTCGAGCTCGGCCGCCGTCGTCGTGAAGAGCACCGTGCCGAGGATCGCGATGCCGAGCGCCGAACCCACCTGGCGGGCCGTGCTCTGCGTCCCCGACGCCGCACCGGACTCCTGCACGGGGACGTCGGCGAGCACCACCCCCGTGAGCTGCGCGGTCGCGAGCCCGACGCCGAACCCGTAGACGACGAGGAACGGCACGATCGTGACCCACGTGGAGTCCGGACTGGCGACCGCACCGATCCCGACGACGCCCACGATCTCGGCCACGATGCCGGCGCGGACCACCGCGACCGCGCTGAAGCGGGAGATGAGCGCCTGCGCGGCCCCGCTCGCCACGAACGAGCCACCGGCGAGCCCGACGAGGATCCAGCCGGTCTGCAGCGCGTCGTAGCCGAGGACGTTCTGCAACCAGATCGGCAGCGACAGGAGGATGCCGAACTCGCCGAGCGAGACCACGAGGGCGGCGACGTTGCCGTTGCGGAACGACGGGATCGAGAACAGCCCGAGCGGGATCAGGGTCGGCGCGCCCCGCGCGCTGCGCCGACGGCTGCGCACGACGAACGCGACGCCGCCGAGCACCCCCACCGCGAGCGCCACGGGGACGGGCGAGAGGGCGAACGGCCACCAGTCCGCGGCGCCGTCCCGGGTGGTCCACCACCCGAGCGAGCGCCCCTCGATGAGGCCGAACACGATGCCGCCGAACGTCACCACCGAGAGCAGCGCGGCGGCGAGGTCGGTGCCCCGCACGTCGTCCGACCGCGACTCGTCCACGACGAACGCCGCGGCGACGAGGATGAGCACGGCCAGCGGGATGTTGATGCCGAACGCCCAGCGCCACGAGAAGTCGGTGGTGAGCCACCCTCCGAGCAGCGGCCCGACGGCGGCCATCCCGCCGATGGTCGAGCCCCAGACGGCGAACGCGATCCCGCGCTCGCGACCGCGGAACGTCGCGTTGATGATCGACAGGGTGGTGGGGAGGATCATCGCCCCACCGACCCCCTGGACGAGTCGCGCGGCGATGAGGAGCGCGCCGCTCGGCGCGATCGCCGCGAGGAGGGACGCGACGCCGAAGATCGCGACGCCGACCATCATCGTCCGACGGCGGCCCCACCGGTCGGCGGCCACCCCGAGCACCAGCAGGAGGGACGCGAACACCAGGGTGTAGGACTCCTGCACCCACTGGACCTGGGTCGAGTCGATGCCGAGGTCGTCGACGATCGACGGGATGGCGACGTTGACGATCGTCGAGTCGACGATGATCAGCGACACGGCGATCGAGACGGTGACGAGCGCGAACCATCGGCGACGGTCTCCCACGGCTTCCTCCTCCAGCATGGTCAGCATGCTGAGTATTGCTCGGGTCAGCCGTCGTCCGCCACCCTGGTACGTGGTGCGGTGTGACAGGTGGGCCAGGAACATGCGCTCGACGGCCGGCCACCGAGGTCGCATGTTGTGCATCGCACCCGCGTCCTGTTGTGTTGCTCGGATGAGCGCCGACGACGAGGAACGCCCGCGCAGCGAACAGCTGCGGATGACCCGGATCGTGCTGCGCCCGAGCGGCAACCCGCTGCCGCTGGGCTTCATGGCCCTGGCCGTCGCCACGGTCGGGTTCAGCTGCCTCCAGCTGGGCATCCTCGGCCCCGACGAGGAGAGCACGGTCGCGCTGGCGGTGCTCGTGCTCACCGTGCCGTTGCAGCTGTTCTCGGCGATCGTCGGGTTCGGGGCCCGTGACCCCATCGCCGGCACCGGGATGGCCATGGTCGCCGGGGTGTGGGCGATGGTCGCGGTCACGACGCTGACCTCGACGCCCGGGACCACCAGTCCCGCGCTGGGAGTGCTGCTCGTCACCGCCGGCATCGCGATGCTGATCCCCGCCGCCGCGGCGAACGGCAAGCTCGTCGCCGCTGCGGTCATGATCGGCTCTGCGGCACGGTTCGCCGTGACGGGCATCGCCGAGGTCAGCGGCGTCGAGGGGTGGGACATCGTCGCCGGCGTGCTGGGCCTGGTCCTCGCGCTCATGGCCTTCTACGCGGCCCTCGGCTTCGAGCTCGAGGAGGTCGACCACCCGGTCCGGCTCCCCGTCCTGCGGCGCGGGGCCGGGCTCAAGCCGCTGCGCGACGACCTGGAGGAGCAGGTCGAGGGCATCGCCCGGGAGGCCGGCGTGCGTCAGCAGCTGTGAACCCGCCCGGTGCAGGCCGTGGTCGGTGAAGAACTGCGGGACGTCCAGGCACGACGTCAGCTCCGTGGCGCGCAGGACGCGCTCGAGATGGCGCGGAGCTCGGGGCTGTGGATTCGCATCAGGTGGTCGTCGGTCAGGCGAGCCGCTGCTCCAGCACCGAACCCTCGGCGCCGTGCCGCAGGCGACCGATCGACCCGTTGACCATCGTCATGTGCGGGGCGACGTGCCCGCAGTCGACGTCCGTGACGATCGGGACGCCCAGGGGGCCGAGGGCGTCGAGCACGGCCTCGTCCTGCGTGAGCGTCGGGCTGTCCGGTGCGCCGGTCCGGCCGACCAGGACCGCCGCGGCGCCGTCGAAGAAGCCGCACAGCCGCATGCCGTGCAGGCTGCGGCAGATCGTGAACGCGTCCGCCTCCGCGGCCTCGACATAGACGAGCAGCGGCTCGTCGCCCGCGGGCCCGCGCAGGGCCGAGGTGTCGGCGAACCGGGTGCCGGCAAGGTGCGTGAGCATCTCGACGCAGCCGCCGATCATCCGGCCCGACACGTCGATGTCGCCGGAGCCGCCGTCGAGCCGCCGCCACGCCCCGGTGCCGTTCCAGGAGTATGTGGTGACGGTGGGGTCGTCCTCCCACCGGTCGTAGGCGCCCAGCCGGTGCACGCCCGGGGGCGACTGCCGCACGACGCCGCCCCGCGCCGTCGTCCCCGCGGCCACGTCGAGCCAGTGGGCGAGCCCGGACGGCTGCTCGTACGGGGTGTCCATGAGGTTGGCGGCGTGCAGCGTGGCCCAGCCGGACACGAGGGTGAGCGGGGTGAGCAGCGTCGAGATGTCGGAGAAGCCGACGACCCAGGTCGGCTCGACGTCGCGCAGCGCGTCGAGATCGAGCAGCGGCAGCAGGTCGATCGCCGTCTCCCCGCCCCAGGGCGGCACGACGGCGCGGATCTGCGGGTCGCGCAGCATCGCCATGAGCTCGGCGGCCCGCTCGGCGGCGGGCGCGCTGACGTGCGAGGCCCCGTCGAGACACTCGCCGAGCACGACCACGTAGCCACGGTCGCGCAACCACTCGACCGCGACGTCCAGCCGGCCGCGCAACGGCGTCGGGAGGCCCGACGACGGCGCGGTCACCCCGACCACGTCGCCCGGACGCAGCGGGCGGGGGTAGTGGACCATCAGGCCGGCAGGCCGGGGCCCACGACGACGAGGTTCTGCACATCGCTCATGGGTGGCCGCCCTTCCGCGGGGATGGTGGTGCTCATCGTTCGGCACCCCGACCAGCCGTGTCAACGCGGGCGACGCCTGGCTACAGTCGACCCATGACCGAGCGTCGATCCTGGCAGTCCGAGGCCGACCGCCTGGGCAAGGCGGACCCGGACGACCCGACAGCCTGGTTCGAGCGGCTGTGGGCGTCCGCCGCCGGCGGTGACGTCACGACGCCGTGGGACCACGACGACCCGCACCCGGTGCTCGCCGCGTGGACCGCTGCCCACGCCTCGGAGGACCGCCGCCCGGCCGCGGACCGGACGGCCGTCGTCGTCGGGTGCGGCCTCGGAGCCGACGCCGAGCACCTGGCCCGGCTGGGCTACGACACGACCGCGTTCGACGTCTCACCCTCCGCGGTGGCGGCCGCCCGCGAGCGCCACCCGGACTCACGAGTGAGGTACGCCGTCGGAAACCTGCTCGACCTCCCGACCGGGTGGGTCGGCGCGTTCGACCTGGTGGTCGAGGTCTACACGGTCCAGGCCGTCAGCCGCGACGTCCGGCCCGCGATGACCGCGGGGGTCCGGACGCTGGTCGCGCCGGCCGGGACGTTGCTGGTGGTCCAGCTCGGCACCGAGCAGGTGGCCGACGACGGCCCACCCTGGCCGCTGACTCGTGCGGAGGTCGAAGCGTTCGGCCAGGACGGCCTGTCGCCGCTCGCGGTCGACGCCCTCCCGGGCCCGCCCGGCCGGCCCTGGACCTGGCGGGCCGAGCTCCGCCGAGGCTGAGGCGCCGGGAGGCCCTCGCTCGCGAGATCGACAGGCGATCGAGCGGGGCTCAGCCCTCGCTGTCGAGGTCGGCCATGTGGGCCTCCGGGTAGCGGGTCCCCCGAGCCGCACCACGCGGCACCAGCGCATCGATCCGGGCGAGGTCGTCGTCGTCCAGCGTGACCGACGTGCTCGCGATCATCGACTCGACCTGGGCCGCACGACGGGCGCCCACGACCGGGACGACGTCGTCGCCCTGGGCCGCGACCCAGGCGATCGCGAGCTGGGCCAGAGTCGCCTCCTTGGCGTCCGCGACCTCCTGCAGCCGGGCGACGAGGGCGTCGTTGTGCTCCCGGTTCTCGCCGCCGAATCGCGGGAACGCGGCGGCGAGGACAGGGCTCGCGGCGTTGCCGCCGATGAGTCCCTTGGAGAGCACGCCGTACGCGGTGACGCCGATGCCGAGCTCGCGGCAGGTGGCGAGGATCTCGTCCTCGATCCCGCGGCTGAGCAGCGAGTACTCGATCTGCACGTCGCTGATCGGCGCGACGGCAGCGGCGCGACGGATCGTCTCGGCGCCGACCTCGCTCAGGCCGATGTGCCGGACGTGACCGGCCTCGACGAGCTCGGCGATCGCACCGACCGTGTCCTCGATCGGCACCCGACGGTCGAGCCGGGCGGGCCGGTAGATGTCGACGTGGTCGGTGCCGAGGCGCTGCAGCGAGTAGGTGAGATAGTTCCGGACGGCGTCCGGCCGGCCGTCGGCTCCGCCGCCCGGGATGCCGGGCCCCGGGGTGAGCAGCGCGCCGAACTTCACGGACAGCACGGCGTCGTCCCGGCTGCGCTCGCGCAGCGCCCGTCCGACGAGCTGCTCGTTGTGCCCGGCGCCGTAGAAGTCGGCGGTGTCGAGCAGGGTGCCGCCGGCGTCGAGGTACGTGTGGATCACGCGCACGCTCTCGTCGTCGTCGGTGCGCCCGTAGGCTCCGGACAGGCCCATGCAGCCGAGGGCGGGAGAGGTGACCGAGGGGCCGCTGCGTCCGAGGGTGCGGGTGGTGAGGTCTGTGGTGATGGTCATGCCGCCAGCATGCTCCTCTTCCGCGGCGCGTGGCAGGCACAGCATGTCCAGGGAGAGCCTCTCCCTGGATAACGGGCCGGGAAGGACGCACGATGGACGGGTGATCGATCGTCCCGGGCTCGCCGACTTCCTCCGCCGGCGCCGCGAGCTGCTGCGCCCTACCGACGTCGGCGTGGCCGAGGGCCCGCGCCGACGCACTCCCGGGCTGCGACGTGAGGAGGTCGCCATGCTGGCAGGGGTGTCGACCGACCACTACACGCGGCTCGAGCAGTCGCGCGGGTCCGCCCCCTCGGAGTCGGTGGTCGCGGCGCTCGCCCGGGCGCTGCGGTGCACCGTCGACGAGCGTGACCACCTCTTCCACCTCGCCGGGCTGTCGCCGCCGCCGCGCCGCGCCGCGCGTCACGTCAGTCCCGGACTGCTCGGCGTGGCGGGTCGCCTCGTCGACGTCCCGGTCGCCATCTGCAGCGACATCAGCGAGGTCGTGTGGACGAACACTCTCTTCTCCGCGCTGATGGGCGACGTCGGTACACGCCCCGGCCGGGCGAGCAACATCACCTGGCGCTGGTTCACCGAGCCGGGCGTGCGCGACCGTGCGCCCGAGGAGGAACGTGACCGCCTCGCCGCCGCGCACGTCAGCGACCTCCGCGCGACCTACTCCCGACGAGCCGGGGACAGCGACGTCACGGAGCTGGTGGACGACCTGCTGCAGCGCAGTCGCGAGTTCCGCGTCCTGTGGGAGCGGCACGAGGTCGCGGTGCGCCGCTCCGACCACAAGACCTTCGTGCATCCCGAGGTCGGTGCGGTCGAGCTGCGTTGCGAGGTGCTCCTGACGCCCGAGGCGGACATCAAGCTGCTCGCCTACTTCCCCCTCGAGGGGACGGACGCGGCCCGGAAGCTCGACGTCCTGCGGGTGATCGGCACACAGACGTTCGCCACCGCGTGAACCGTCACCGACGTGCTCGCGCTCGTCGACTCGACCTGAACCGCACGGCGGGCGCCCACGACGATGCGGACGGCGTCAGCCCGGCCACCACCCAGACGATCGCGAGCTGGGCGAGAGTGGCGCCCCGGTCGGTCAAACGCCCCGCGCGGGTGGCCGAGCCGCACTGCGCGGGTCACGGGAGCCGGTCAGGATCGAGATCCGGCACGCGCCGGAGGTAGACGCCCTGTCGTCCTGGGAGCAGGTGCGGCCGGTCCTCGAGTCCAGCGCGAACGCGCACCTGGGGACCACGCACCGGGCACGGGCCGGCGCGGGGTCACCGATCCCCTGCCGCACCCGATGCTGCCGGGTGCGGCGAGGGTCGGCGTCAGCCAGCCGTGCGACGACTACGGACGACGGCCAGTGCAATCACCCCGAGCAGGAGCAGCACGGCCGCTCCACCCGCGATCCACCCGATAGCCGCACCGGTGGCGGCCAGTCCACCGCCCGGCGTGCTCGGCTCGTCCGGGTCGCCGGGTTCAGCAGGTGATGCGCAGGCCATGGCGGCGTCGGTCAGGTCGTTGTGGCTGATGCCCGCGATGTTGGTGAACCCACCCGAAGAACCCGAACCCGGCTCGGGGCACGAGAACGTGAAGCTGTCCGTCTCCGAGCCGTCGACCGTCGACACGACCTGCACCCGGTAGACGTGGGTACCGGCGGCGGACAGGACTACATCGGGGGCCACGACGTTCGTCGCCTCGCCGTCCACGCCCTGACCGGTCCACATGCCTGACGCCTTCACTCCCTCGGGTGCGGACGTCACGGTCGCCGAACGGACTTCGATGCCTGCACCGAACCGCAGACGGTCGACGAGGGTGTAGACGCCCTCTGCCGCCCCGTCGTTCGAGGCGGTGATCTCGTAGGTCACCGTCCAGGAGTCGTCGGCACCCTGGACCGGGTCGCCGACGACCGACTTCGTGATGTCGATCGACGGCAACGGTGCGCAGTCCGTGTCGGTCTGCGTCCCGCCGGTCTCGTCGGTGAGAGTGGCCGCGTTGTTCAGCCCCTGCTCCGTCAGATTGCCGCCGGCGGGGACCGTGCAGGCCGGCGACCCGGTGCCGTCCTCTGCCGCGACGTCCTCGCCGAAGTGCAACGGCACACCGGCGATCACGGTCACCCGGTACAGGTGCGGTGCGTAGCCGTCGTCGTCCAGGCCACCGATGCTCACGCCGGTGGCCACCCGCTGGTCGGTGTCACCGTCGAAGCTCTCGTCGAGGGTGACACCCTCGGGGCCGGCGACTGCGACGGAGTCCACGGTCACTGCAGGCGCGAAGAGGAGCTCGTCGTCCAGGTCATACGTCGTCGCCTCGGACCCGACGTTGCCCACCGTGAGGTCGTAGACGACCTCCCACCGACCCTCGCCCACCGGGTCCGCGGAGACCAGCGCCTTGTCGAGGGTCGGCTTGCCCGGACGGACGCACTCGTCGTCCTCGACCTGCAGTCCGTTCCAACCGACCGTGGCAGAGTTCGCCAGGCCGCCCGCGACCGTGCCCTCGTCGCCCGTGGTGCAGGTGTCGGCATCGGGGATGACGACGTCGGACAGGTTCGCCGCGTAGCGCACGATCACCGTGTAGGTGTGCACGACAGGAGCCCCGTCGGAACCCGCGATGGACTGGTCCGTGACGATCCGGGGCGCGCCAAGACCGTCGAACCCGTCCTCGATCCCGACCGGCTCCGGCGCGTCCGTGGTCACGTCCTGGATACCGACGATCTCGACGCCGTCGCCCGGCGCCAAGGTGTCGTCCAGGTCGTACGCACCCGCACCGGGACCGTGGTTCGTGACCGTGAGCTCGTAGGCCACGTCGTACACCCCGCCCTCACCGTCGACCGGTGTCACCGCGCCCGACAAGGACTTGGTGAAGTCGATCAGTGGGAGGGACACGCAGGCCTCGTCGACCATGCTCTCACCGTTGTGGGTGAGCTCGGTCGAGTTCGCCAGACCACCGCTCTCCCCGGAACCGGGCTCCGCGCACTGCAGGGTCTCGGGCGTGACCACGGCCTGGTCGAGGGAGACCGTGACCAGAACCTGGTAGGTGTGGGACGTGTCGCCCGCGAGCGT
Source organism: Cellulosimicrobium arenosum (assembly GCF_014837295.1). Taxonomy (GTDB): domain Bacteria; phylum Actinomycetota; class Actinomycetes; order Actinomycetales; family Cellulomonadaceae; genus Cellulosimicrobium; species Cellulosimicrobium arenosum. The sequence continues at coordinate 33,212 of NZ_JACYHB010000003.1, read as the reverse complement.
GACGCCCGTGGCGATCACGTTCTCCGCCGACCCCACGGGGCCCTGTCCGGTCCAGCCCTCGTCCAGGTCCACGCCCTCCGGCGCCGCGGCCACCGTGGCGGCCTCGACCACGATGCCCTCGCCGTACTGGAGCTCGTCCGTCAGGTCGTACTCGCCCGCGGCCTGGCCCGTGTTCGAGGCAACCAGGTCGTAGGTGAGGGTCCACGTGCCGTCACCGTTCGGCGCAGGACCGTCGCTGATCGACTTCTCGACGCCGATCAGCGGGAGCGATGCGCACGCCTCGCTCTCGGCCACGATCCCGTTGTGACCCAGGCTGGTCGAGTTGGCGAGTCCGCCGTTCTCCCCCGTGCCCGGGGACGGGCACTCCAGCTGGGCCGGATCGATGGTGGCCTCGTCCATCTGGGTCGTGACCTCGACCTGGTACACGTGGCTCTCACCCGCGGCCAGCTCGACACCCTCGCTGACCAGGTTCTCCGGGTCGGTGAGCTCCTCGCCGCGGCCTGTCCAGCCCGCGTTCGTCTGCGCACCTTCCGGTACTGTCACGACCGCGGCGTCAAGGATCTCGATTCCCTCGCCGTAGTGGAGACGGTCTCGCAGGTCATAGTCCCCGGCGGCGGCCCCGATGTTCTCCGCGACGATGTCGTAGACGATCGTCCAGGTCCCGTCGCCGTTGGGGATCGGGCCGCTGTTGATCGTCTTGTCCACCGCGATCGCCGCCACCGTCACACAGGTCGAGGCCTCGTCGGTCAGGTCGTTGTGCTCGATCCCGGCCGCGTTGGACAGGCCGCCAGGCCCGCCCGCACCCGGCGCGGCACAGTCGGTGATCACGGGGGCACCCTCGATGCCCTCCGCAAGCCCCAGCACCACGTCGACCTGGTACGTGTGCGTCCCTCCCGAGGGCAGGACCACGTCCGACGCGATGACGTTCGCGCCCGCGCCCTCGGCGCCCAGCCCGGTCCATCCACCATTGGGCTCCACGCCCTCGGGTGCGGACACGACCTCCCCCGAGACGACGGCCAGGTCGCCGTCAGCGCTCAGACGGTCGGTCACGCCGTACGTGCCCTCGGCCGCACCCGTGTTCGTCGCGACGACGTCGTACGTCACGGTCCATGTCCCGTCGCCGTTCGCTGTCGGCCCCGCGGAGACCGACTTCGCGATGTCGATCGACGGGATCGGCGCGCAGGCCTGGTCCTCCTCGATCTCACCCTCCGGGCCGCTCATGGCGGACGTGTTGTTGAATCCCTGCGCCGCGTCCGAACCCTCGGCCGGGCACGCCGTCGCATCGTCCTCGCCGGAAGGAGCGCCGGAGAGCTGCAGCGGGACTTCTGCCACGACCGTCACCTCGTACACGTGCGGGGCGTATCCCTCGTCCCCGTTGCCGGGAAGAGCCACGTTCGTCGCGACCCGGGTCTCTGCCTGGCCGTCCCATGCGGGCTCGAACAACGTCACACCGTCCGGTGCGCTCGTCACGTCGGCAGAGACGATCGTGGCCTGGTCGGTGAAGTGCAGCTCGTCGACGAGCGAGTACGTCGTCGACGGAGACTGGGTGTTCTCGACCACGATCTGGTAGACGAGCTCCCACCGCCCCTCACCCGTGGGTTCGGCCGAGACGAGCTCCTTGGTGTGGGTGGGCTCCCCGGTCACGACGATCCCTGCCGGATCGCAGTTGATGGTGGGCTCGACCTGCGAGTCCTCCGGCACGGCGGCGTCCGCGCAGGCGGTGTTGACGATGGAGTCTGCGGCGGGCTCCGTCAGGACGATCTCGAAATCGTGGCTCTCCGACTCGCCGGGTTCGAGCGAGGCGATCGTGAACGATCCCAGCTCGGGTTGCTGGTCGTCGGAGACCACGAGATCCGTCAGCGTGCCCTGGCCGGTGTTCTCCACGACGATCCGGTATGGGACCGTGTCGCCGATCCGGAAGAGGGGATAGTCCTCGACCTCGTTCGCGTCGCGCCACTCGCCGTCGGAGTCCTGCACGTACTTCTTCAGGGACGCGGAGTAGTAGTTCGCGATGGCCGTCGAGGCGGATGTGCGTGTGACCAGTCGCGTGTTCTCCGCACGCCCCTGCGCCCGGTTGACGAGCACGTCACCGCCCTCTGCCCCGTCCGTGCGGACGGAGACGGTGAACGGGTTCGTCGCGAATGGCGCGAGCTCACCGGTGATGACACGGACGGCGGTCGCGTCCGGGGTGTAGGTGTCCGACCACCCCACGGTGTTTCCCGACGGATCGCCGGACGCGCCGTTGGACGTGTCCGCGGGGTCGTCGCTCAGGCCGGAGGGGTCGTCCGTCGTGTAGTAGACGGTCGATCCCGGCACCGCGTCGACACCCGAGAGCTCGTAGGAGCCGGTGTAGGCCGTCCCACGCCCGTCACCGACGTAGGGGAGGATGTCGATGGTGTCCGTGAACGACTGCGGAAGCGGGTCACGTGAGATCACCTGCACCGTCCACGAGCCGTCACCGACCCCGTCCCCCGCCAGGTTCGGTATGAAGGCCTGGTCCGCCGTCTTGATGACGCTGGTGGTGCCTGCGTCGTTGACCGTGACTCGCGCGATCGCCGGGCTGCTGGTCGTTCCACCGAAGCTCGCCGTGACCGAGTTGTCGAGCGAGGAGCCGCCCTCGACATCCTCGGCAAAGTCGACGTCGTAGCTCAGCTCGTGCTGAGCGTTCGTCGCCACGTCGTCCAGCGTCCAGGTCAGCTCTTGCTGTCCCGACGAGAGTGTGGCGGTCTCAGGTTCCGGGGTGGCGCTGCCCACGACATAGCTGCCCCCTACCGGCAAGGTGTCCACGATCGTGTACCCGTCGACCTCCGGCTCGACGGCCCCGAGCCCGTCGGCAGAGTAGACCAGTGAGTAGGTCGCGGTCCCACCCGGGTCCACCACCACCGGGGTCACCGACTTCGAAACGTCGGGCGTGAGGCCGAGAACTCGCAGGATGTCGCGGTGCTGCCCCGTGAACGGGTACCGAGTACCTGGCGTCGCCGTGCCCACGAGCGAGATGTCGGAGGGGTTGTTGCTGCGGGAGGTGTAGATCCACTGGTTGCTGCTCCCGGCGTTCGGCGAGAGGTAGGCCGACCACATCCACACGTCCTGACCCACCTCGACGTCCTCGTCGATCCGCACCCGCGCGCCGAGGAAGACCCGCGACGTCGGAGGGACGTCGGTGCTCGGGTTGTAGACGGTCCGAACCGCACGCACAGAACCCAGATCTTCCGGCGGCGTGGCCGACCACCCGCCGTTGGCGCCGCATCCCTCCCAGAGGTTCGGGTCGTACGATCCGCTGTCCGGGTCCAGCAGGGCGGCACTGCCCGTGTAGTACTCGACCGTCAGTGGTAGCTCGGCATTGTTGTTGTTGTCGTCGAACGTGCTTGCACTCTCCAGGCTCGCGTACCGCGAGTCGATGATCGTGCAGCTGCCGGCAGCGGTGCCCTTGTCCGGGACGTTGGAGATGCTCAGGGACGTCCGCGCCTCCGCCGTCGCGCCGCGCGCGACCCGCAGCGTGTCGCTCCAGCTGTTCCCGAGCCATCCCCCGTAGTGCACGCCGAGCGACCAGACGCTGGCCGACTGGTTGTTGTCGGTGTCGTCTGTGCTCGTGCTGCCGTCGACAGCGACGTACGTCGGAGCGCTCGAGGTGAGAGACACCTGGCCCGAGTTGGCGCTGCTCCGCACCCGGATCCAGATGGAGCCGGAGGCGACGGCCTGGCGGTCGGTCGGCAGAGCGGCACCCGTCGAGCTCTCGGTCGGGACCAGCGACTTGCTGTAGTCGATCCCGCTCAAGGTCAGCCTGTACGTCGTGCTGCTCAGACGCGTCAGTGTGCAGTCGTCGACGAACGGGGCCATCTGCGACTCGTCGTGGCTGCCGCCGGACCACGGGTGACCTGATGCGCTGCTCTCGGAGAACGGTGTGCAGGCGTCCGCGAGCGACACCGTGGGCGCGCCGACCGAGTTCGTGACATCCAGGTCGTACGACACGGAGTCCGGGCCGGCCGGTCCGTCGGTCCCGTGGAACACGGTCCAGTTGAACCGGAGGTCTCGCGTGGTCTCGTCGAGCACGCGCTCACCCGTGTTGGCCTCCCAGCGGATGTCCTGGACGAACGGGTTCTGCACCTCCAGAGGAGGGAGCGACGCAGCCTGGTCGGCGATCGTCGCCGATGCTGTGACCTGATCGCCGCTCAGCGCCGTGATCCGAGCGGCGGTGGTGAGCGTGACGGCCGAGCCTTGGCGCTGCGTGCCGACGTTGCAGCTCAACGTGGACCCGTCGTCGCTCACGGACGATGCGGGATCCACCTCCTCGGTGAGGCAGGGCGTCGGGATCTCGTCGAAGACCGCTCCCACCAAGGTCACACTGACGACGACGTCGTCGACCGGCTCGTTGCCCGGCGCCGCGGCGTCATCGTTCAGGTTGAACCACCATGTGGCGGACACGGAGTCGCCCGTCTGGACCGTCTCCGGCGTGCCGTTCGCCCACTGCCCCTCAAGCTCGTAGACGGTAGCGGCCGAGGCGGGGACCGCGGCAGCGGTCAAACCGGCACCGGCCGTGGCCAGCGCCATCACGGCGCCGATGACCTGTCGTGCTCGCGGGCCTCGCCAGGCAGGGACCCGCGCGTGGCGTCGTCCTCGAGGACGCTTCGGCCAGTACTTCCACGACGTGACGGTGCTGGCGTCTTCATTCCTCATGGAGCCTTGCATTGGGATCCCCCTGCCTACCTACGCGATCCTCGCGTGCGAGCTGATCGCCCCATGAGACCTCGGGGAACGGGATGGAGAACGCCTGCGCAAAGGAAATTCACCAGCAAGATCACCAGTTCCTGCGCGATTTTCACCCACCGGGCAGGCGATTCACGCCTTGCACAACGAAGGCACACCTTCAGGATCGATTCCATGGCACACGAGCACACGCCTCCCCTGATCAGGAACGACGTGCTCGGCGTACTGGGCACCGGCGACCTCGACCGCCTGGAGGCGGCGTTCGACGCCCTCTGGTTCGACTTGCCCGACCAGTTCGCGCACGAGGTCCTGCATGTTCTCGAAGCCTTGGATCCCGGAGCCCTCGAGACTCGCCCGCGACTGGTGCAGCTGGCGCTGCTCTCCCACCATCGGATCAGCCACGAGCACCGGGCGGAGCTGGGTATGCCACACACGTTGCAGCTCTACGTGGAGGCAGGGCTCCGATTCGGTCAGCGACTACCCGAGTTCAGGCGGCTGCCTGACCTGGTCGCGGCCAGCACCGCCGCCGTCATCGCCTACCGACACCGCCGCAACTACACCACGTCAGAACGCATCGGCACGTGGATGGATCAATACCTCCGTAGGGGCCCCGCGTCGACAAAGCTCCCGTGGTCGGCGAGGCAACCGCCGGCGCGCCCAGGATGGTTGAGCGCCCAGCGCGGGATCACAGCGATGCTCGCAGGATCGCTCGACCAGGCCACCGAGCTGTTCACTCGTGCGCACGCCGAGGCGGGCGGGGAACCCGACGCGCACTACGCGGGCGTGTCCGCCGCGTCCAACCTTGCCCTGCTGAGCTCGTACCGCGGCCACCTCGACCTCGCGCGCGCCTGGCTCGTCGAGTTCGATCGCCTACCCCCGTTCCCGAGCTGGATCGCAGCTGACAACGCTCCCGGCCACAGCATCGCCCGCGCGATGATCGCGATCGAAGAAGGAGATCAGGACACCGCCGCAGATCATCTGGACAGCATGCGTGGCACCCCCCACCCTGTGGACCTCTGGCCTTTCCTCGCCTTCGCACGAGCGAGCTACCACTCTCACTACGGAGATCCCTACCGCGGCTTGCGTGAGCTCGACGAGACACGCCTGTCGCACGGCATTCTCGAGCCGCGGGCCGACGGCTTCGTTCGCCAGCTCTTGCTGCGCGCCGAGGCAAAGCTGCTCCTACGAGCCGGCGGCAACAGCCGCGTACTGCACCTGGCGCACGAGAACCCCGACGTCGACTCGCTCGCCGTCCACCACGCCTGGGCACACCTCGCCGTGGACGAGCACCATGATGCGCAGCGCCTGGCATCGAGGTGCCTGCACGAGGCATCACTGTCGCCCACCGACGTGATGAGCATGCACCTCGTGCTCGCCGTCGCACATCTCCGCGCAGGACGCGACGACCAGGCTCGTACCTGGTTCGACAGTGCGGTGCGCCAGCGCGCGACACCTGATCACGTCGGTCCCTTCTTGTCGATGCAATCCCTGGAACGCGAGAAGCTGGCAGATCTCACCGGCGCGAAGAGCCTCCTGCCCGGTGGCGCCGTCCCGACCAACCACAACACTCCCGAGACGACCGATTCCGTGCGGCTCACACCCCGCGAACGAGAGGTGCTCCACCGGCTGGGCGAGGGATACACCGCCGAGCGAACCGCCAGCATCTTCGGCGTCTCCGTCAACACGGTGCGCACACAGATACGCAGCATCTATCAGAAGCTCGGGGCGACCAGCAGGAAGGAGGCGTTGGCGATCGCCCAGACGATCGGCCTGCTGCGCGTCAGCACAGCCGCAAAGCTCTCGGGTCGCATGCGCTCCGGAGCACCTCGCCGGCAGCAACCGCACGCGGACCAGTGATCCGTAGGCAACTGCTTCACGGAGCCGCAGTGGTCGCGACCGGCACCCACCAGCGCAGCGAGCCCTTGTCCCCAGGGGTGGAACGGCGACAGAATGCGCACTCGCCGAACCCGAGCGCCGTCACCGGACGCGGTCGAGCCAGTCCAGCGCGCCGTGTGCGGCGACCACGCCCGTGCTGAACGACGCCTGCAGCAGGTAGCCACCCGTCGGCGCCTCCCAGTCGAGCATCTCGCCCGCGACGAAGATGCCAGGGAGACGACGCAGCATGAGCGTCTCGTCCACCTCCGACCACGCCACGCCACCCGCGGTCGAGATCGCCCGGTCGATGGGCATGGTCGCGCTCACCCGGACCGGCACGGACGTGATGAGCGCCGCCATCGGCCCGGGCTCGGTCGGCAGCGGGCCCGCCTCGCGGAGCAGCGCGATCGCGACCGGGTCCAGACCGACCGCGCGGCGCAGCCAGCTGGAGACGGAGTCCTTCGGACGCCGCCGCTGCAGCCTCCCGGCGAGCTGGTCGACGCTCAGCGCAGGCCGCAGGTCGAAATCGACGACGCAGCGACCACCCGCCAGGGCGTCCCGGACCGCGGCCCCCGTCGCGTAGACCGGACCGCCCTCGATCCCCGCGCTCGTCACCATCACGTCACCACGCGCCGTCGGGCCCGCTGCCCCACGGACGGTCAGCCCGACGTTCTTCAGGGGCGTGCCGGCGAACCTCTCGGCGAAGACCTCGCTCCACCCCACGCGGAGGCCGACGTTCGCGGGCACCAACGGCGCCACCGCGACGCCGCGGTCGGCGAACGGGACCACCCAGCCGCCGTCCGACCCGAGCTGCGGCCACGAGGCGCCGCCGAGCGCGAAGACCACCACGTCGGCGGCGACGGTGTGCTCAGCCGCGTCCTCGTCCGTGAGACGCAGCCCGCCGTCGTCGGCCCAGCCCGTCCAGCGGTGCCGCTGCTCGAACCGCACCCCGAGCTCTCCCAACCGGGCCAGCCACGCCCGGACCAGCGGGTTCGCCCGGAACGACCGCGGGAACACCCGTCCGCTGCTCCCGACGAACGTCGGCTCGCCCAGTCCGTCGCACCACGCGCGCAGGTCCGCCGGGCCGAAGACGTCGAGCATCGGCGCCAGCGCGTCGGCCGAGCTGCCGTAGCGGGGCAGGAACGAGACGCGGTCCTCGCTGTGCGTGATGTTCATGCCGCCGTGGCCCGCCAGGAGGAACTTGCGCGGGACCGACGGCATGCGGTCGTACACCGTCACGGCCACGCACGCCCGGGCGAGCACCTCCGCCGCGATCAACCCTGCCGGACCGCCGCCGACGACGGCCGCGGTCCTGCCCGCGCGGCCCGCCGAGCCGGAGAGGCTCATCGCGGTTCCAGGACGACGAAGAGGAAGCAGAAGAACGCCGTGCGCTCCCCGCTCGCGAGGCGCGGGGTCAGGAGCTCGCGCGGGGTCTGCGGCGACGGCGGTGGCTCGTCCATCACGGCGATGACGAACCCCGCCTCGGCGAACGCCTCCGACATCGCACGCAACGGCCGGTTCCAGAACGTCAGCACCGCCGGCTCGCCATCGAGCTCGAAGGTCTCCGAGTACTGCCTGGTCGCGAAGTTGTCCTCGTCCGGATGGTTGATCACGTGGGCCGTGGGGTGGTTCACGGAGAGGATGAGCCGACCACCAGGCTTCAGCACGCGCTTGATCTCGACCAAGGGAGCAACCCAGTCCTCGAGGTAGTGCAGCACGAGCGAGGCCACGACGTCGTCGAAGGTGTCGTCCGCGAACGGCAGCGGCTCGGCGAGGTCGGCGACGTGCAGCGGGACATCGTCGCCCAGCCGCCGGCGCGCGAGCTCGATCATCGCCGGGCTCCCGTCGAGCCCCGTCATGATCGCGCCCCGGGCCCGCAGCTCGGCGGACAGAGGGCCGGACCCGCACCCGGCATCGAGGATCCGGTGCCCGCGCACGTCGCCGGCGAGGCGGACCATGGCCGGGCGCTCGTAGCAGGCGTTGAGCAGGCTCGAGGCGTTCTCCGCGTCGTAGCTGGCCGCGAAGCCGTCATAGTGGTCGGCCTGCACTGAGTCCCCTCCGCCGGACGGATCGATGTCGGGGACGACGCTACGCCCCGGGGCCGCTAGGGTCGTGGCGTTCCTCCCGGGCGAGACCACCACGCTGCTCCGCACGCTGCGGGCCGCACGACGGAGAGTGCACGCCGATATGAACCTGACCCGCTCCATCATGCTGTTCGTCGCCGCCGCGGTCTTCGAGATCGGGGGTGCGTGGCTCGTGTGGCAGGGGGTCCGCGAGCACCGGGGCTGGCTGTGGATCGGCGCGGGGGTCGTCGCGCTGGGCCTGTACGGGTTCTTCGCCACGCTCCAGCCCGACGCGAACTTCGGCCGCATCCTCGCCGCGTACGGTGGCGTGTTCGTCGCGGGCTCCCTCGCGTGGGCCATGGCCGTCGACGGATTCACGCCGGACCGCTGGGACGTCACCGGCGCGCTGATCTGCCTCGCCGGCGTCGCCGTCATCATGTACGCACCGCGTACCGGCTAGCTCGCCGGGACCTCCCGGGCCCCCGCGTTCCGGCGCGCGGAGCTCCGCCGGGCCCGAAGTCCTCCGAGTACGGTTGACGGTTAGACTTCTAACCGTTAGTGTTCTAACCATGAGCGAACGGCCCGTCCCCACCAGCAGCCTCGAGCTCTTCCGCTGGATCGGATGGGCCCAGCGCAAGGCGGGCGAGGACTGGATCCGCGAGCGCGACCTCAGCCACGAGCAGTCCTTCGTGCTCGGCTACCTGACCCAGAACCCCGGCGCCATCCAGCGCGACATCGCCGAGGTCAGCCGCACCAGCGCGGCCAGCGTGACGAGCCTCCTGCAGGGGCTCGAGCGTCGCGGCCTCGTCGAGCGGCGCCCGGCCCCTGACAACGGCCGGGTCAAGCTCGTCTACGCCACGCCGTCGGGCAGCGACCTGATCGCAGGGTTCACCGACGCGATATCGGCGATCGACGAGAAGATCCTCACCCCGCTCGACGAGGCCGAGAGATCCACGCTGCAGAAGCTCCTCACCAAGATCGTCGCCGAGCTGCCGCAACCGACCCGGGACTGACCCGCCCCGCTCGACCCTCCACCCGCTCCACCTCCACCCGCGCGGCCACGCCGCGCCCCCATCCCCTCCGCCGCGCCGGCGTCCGTCGGCGTGCGCTCGAGCCTGCTCGAGAGGAGCAGTCATGACCACAGACCTCCGGAACCCTGCCGCCCCAGCCCCCGAGTCGGACGGGGCCGTCGAGGCCGAAGCGGTCGGTACCAACCGCTGGTACCTCTCCTCCGCGCCGATAGTCCGTGCCCTCGTGCACCTGTGCGTGCCGATGGCCGCCGCGTTGATCGTCGGCGCGGTCTACAACGTCATCAACGCGGGCTTCATCGGCTCGCTCCACGACAACGCGCTGCTCGCCGCGGTCACGCTCGGCACACCGATCCTCGGCCTCGTCATGGCCGTCGGCGGCGTGTTCGGCGTCGGCGGCGGGGCGCTCGTCTCGCGCCTGCTCGGCGCGGCGGAGCACGACCCCGCCGAGGCCACCCGGATCAAGAACGTCTCGGCGTCCGCCGTCTGGGGATCGGTGATCGCCGGCGCCGTGCTCGGCGTCCTCGGTCTCCTCCTCCTCCAGCCGCTCGTCACCCTGCTCGGTGCGGACGCCGCCGCGACGTCGGCCACGACCACCTACGTCACCGTCATGCTCGCGTTCGTCCCCGTGCTCACCGCGGCGTTCTGCCTCGAGCAGCTCGTACGGGCCGAGGGCGCTTCGCGCCAGGTCATGATCGGGCTCATCGGGTCCACGGTCGCGAACCTCGTGCTCGACGTCCTGTTCATCCTCGTCCTCGACTGGGGCGTGGCCGGCGTGGCGCTCGCGACGGGACTCGCCAACATCGGCGTCATCGCCTACTTCGTCACCTGGCTGCAGCGCAACAGCGAGCACATGAGCCTCGCGCCGCGCTGGTTCACCCTCTCGCGGGACGTGCTCGAGCCTGTCTTCGGGGTGGGCGTCGGCGAGCTGCTGCAGGCGTCCTTCCTCATCGTCACGTCGCTCGTGCTCAACAACCTCGCCGCCGGCTACGGTGACGGCCCGCTCGCCGCCATGGGCGTCGCCGTCCGCATCGCCCAGGTGCCCGAGTTCCTGCTCATGGGCGTCACGCTCGGCGTGCTGCCGCTGCTGGCCTACGCCTACGGCAAGGGCGACCGCGCCCGGCTCGTGTCAGCGCTGCGGGTCTCGGCGACCACGGTCGGCGGCGTCGCACTGATCTTCTCGACGGCGGTCGTCCTGTTCCGCGACCAGGTGTTCTCCGCGTTCGTGTCGGACCCGTCCGTGCTGACGATCGGGGCGACGATCCTCACGGCGCAGCTCGTCGCGATGGTCGCGAACGGGTTCGCCGGGCTCATCACCTCGCTGTTCCAGGCGACGGGGCGCGCGGTCCCCGCGATCGTCATGTCGACGTCCCAGGGCGTGCTGTTCATCCCCGTCGTGCTCCTCGGCAACCTCTGGTTCGGGCTCGCAGGCATCGTCTGGGCGCTGACGGTGACGGAGATCGCCGTGTGCCTGGTCGGCGTCGTCATCCTCGTCGCATCACGGCGTGCGATCGAGCGCGGCCTCACGGAGGGCGACGCCGCGCGCGCCGAGCAGGCGCTCGAGAACGCAGCCTGACCGGCACGGCGGCACGGCACTACCTCAGGTGCCGGGCGAAGAACCTGCCCGCGTCGTCTCCCGCGAACGGCGGGACGCCCGTGTGCCCGCCCAGGTTGGCCTGCAGCGTCTTCTCCCGGGAACCGAAGGCGTCGAACAGGTCCAGCGCCAGCTGCCGCCGGGGGTACATCCTCCCCAGCCCGCCCGGGTGGCCGAGGAGGATCAGCGGCACAGGGGCGGCCGTGGAGGCGGATGCGGGCATCCACAGGATGCCGGGGATCTCGCCAAGAGCGAGCTCGCGCTCGAGGACGTCGTCGTCGAGACGCTGCTCGGAGGTGAATCGCATGGTCGTGCCTTTCGGAGTGCTCGTGAACGGCGCTCCCGGACGACCTGTCGCCCGACCCGGCAGCCGGTGCACGACGGTCAGATCACGTCGAACACGTGGTCGCTCAGCATGATGGCCGTGCAGGCGACCACCTCGGCCGCGGTGTGCGCGCTCAGCAGGTGCCCGCCGATCGTGGTCGCCGCGATCTCCGGGGGCACGCCGTCGGGCACGTCGTTGACGTTCTGCACCGTGAGGTAGACGTCCCACCCGCCGGCGGGCTCGTCGGGCGGCAGGTCCACCTCGCCCGCGAAGCAGCAGCGCCGGACCGTGACCCGGGAGCCGTCGACCGCGACGTCGGGGTGCTCGTGCTGCACCGCGGCCAGCGTCCGCGCCGGGACCGCCGTGGTGAACCCGCCCTCCTCGACGGGCTCGATGCAGTAGCGGACGAGCAGACCCTCGCCACCGCCCCCGCGCAGGACCACGCGGACGATCCCGTCCCCCTCGAGCACGAGCCTGTGCGCGACTCCCTGCTCGTCGGGAGCGGTCTCCCGGTCGACGACCTGCCCGGAAGCGTTCGTCGCCACCGCCACGACGGGCGTGCCGGTGAGCTGGGCCACCGTCACCTCGACGCGGCGCGCCGGCACGTGCCCGAGAGTGAGCGTTCCCGACCCCAGGGTCAGCGCGCGGGTCGGAGCCAGCCAGTCGACGACGTGCAGCGGGTCACCGGCGGAGCTCGCGTACTGCAGCCACTCGAGCTTCCCGACGGCGGGGCGCTCGCCCAGCGCCTCCTGCTCGAACGACACGCACACCAGCCCGCCCCGGGGCCGGTCCGGCGGGCCGATCGGGACGGTCCGCGGGCACGCGGTGGGTCGAAGGACGGTCCGCAGGGCCGTCGTCGGGCGCCGGGCCGGGATCAGGTGGGCGACGACGTGGTAGTCGGCGCACGACCGCGGCTGGTAGTCCCAGATCGCGGCCAGGAGACGGACCGTCTCGCCCGGCTGGTACCTGGTCCTCTCGGTGGTGACGAGCTTGCCCAGGAGGAACTGGGTGTTCACGGTGGACTCGGTGACGTCGTGCGTCATCGTCTGCGCCGACGTGGTGCGCTCGTAGTGCCAGGTCACGTCGGTGCGGAAGGGCACTCCGGGCAGCGGGAGCTGCGGGTACCCGATGTCCATCGACACGCGCTCGGCGGTGGTGACCTCGTCCGGGCCGGGGACGGTCGCGTCCTGGCCCCTGCGGCCGGGGTCGCGGACGTCGCTCGCGGCGGCGGCGACGGCGGCCGCGGCGGCCCCTCCGTAGAGTCCGGCCGTGAGCGGCGACGGCACCTCCCACTCGATGAGCGACGTGACGAGCGGTCCGCAGGCCGCGACCTTGCCGACGGCTTCGAGGTGGTCCCCGGTCGTGGGGTGGCCCGGCTGGATGATGTCGTCGCCGGCCTCGCCCCCGTCCCCCCAGACGTGCCAGTTCGAGAGCGCCATCGGGGTGCCGTCGGTCGCGTCGCGCACGAGCAGCCCGAGGGTCCCCGAACCGTTGAACCACGCGATGTGGTTCGCGGCGTTGCTCGACGCGGGCCCGCCGACGAGCGGGTCGAACTGCATGTCGTCGCGCACGCCGGCGGACGCGGGCCGGACGTCGAACTCCTGGACGTCCGTGGCGAACCCGTCGATCTCGGCGGGGACGCGGCGCGTCCCGGCGACCTCCAGCTGGCGGTCGCTGCCGTACTTGCGCCGCACGAAGAACACGATCACGCGTTCGTCGGAGAGCGTCCCGGCCCGGCGACGCAGGCCGAACCCGACGCTCTGCACGTTGGGATCGTCGGCGAGCTCGCGGCCGAGCCGCGCCAGGATCGCCTGGATCGCGTCGAGCCTGTCCGCAGGACCTGTGGTGCTCACAACGTCACCCCCAGCTGGGAGAACACGTCCTCGAGGAAGGACGCGGTAGCACTGTCCGGGTCGTCCCGGCCGGAGTGGTGCAGGGCGACCGGACGACCGGTCGCGCGGTGCACCCAGACGGAGCCCGAGTCCCCCGGTGCGCTCACGTTCTCGCCGAACGCGGGGTCGGGCCCGATCGTGAGCTGCGGGATCGTGAAGCTGGTCCCGTCCGAGCGGGTGAACGCGGTCGCCGTGAAACCCGAGATGAGGCCGTGGGTGAGTCCCGTGGTCGCCCCGGACTTGAACACCTCGAGCTGCGCCGTCGGCGTGGTCGAGTCGGCGAGCAGGGCCATCACCTCGGCGACCGGCATGATCGTGGCGGCCACGGTGATGGTCCCGTCGAGCGCGGTCTCGGCGTTCTGGTTGTCCTCGTCCGAGCGGGCGTCGAGCACCTGACCGAACCCGAGCGTGCGGTCGGTGTCCAGGACGCAGAGGGCCGCGTCGACGTCGTCGCGGATCGTGCGCCCGAGCCCGCCGATGACGAGGTCCTCGTCGTGGTACGCGACGTCGGCCGCCTCCGACAGCATGCCCGCGATCAGCAGGATGGCGGCGATGATCAGGAGCAGGACCTTCCACCACGGGTCGTCGAACGGGATCGGCCCGTACTGCCCGGCGTAGGGCTCCCGGGGCGTGACGGTGTAGTCGAAGCGGGTCGGTATCGCATAGAACGGGTCGTAGCAGAAGCGCCCGTCGGACGGTCCGTGCGGGTCGTCGGAGCGTCCCGGCCCGCAGCCGCAGTCGAGGAGCTCCTTGACGAGGCACGGGTCGATCGGTCGCCCGTCGAGCAGCTCCTGCAGCAGGCGGCGCAGCTGGTCGAGGTCGGACTCGCGCCCGCGGCGCTTGCGGGGAGGCGGGCAACGGTGCCTGGCCCTGCGCCCGTTCCTGGTGTCGATCGCGACCTCGCGCAGCCGCACGCGCAGCGTGCCCTCCTGCACCTCGGAGACGATCTCGCCCGTCACCGGGTCGACCGTGGTCCGGCTCACGAAGATCTGCTTGCGGACGAACCGTGCGGGGTTGCCCGGGTCCGCCATGCCGGCGGCGTTCCGCAGGACGAACTCCACCTCGTGCTTGCGGGGTGCCGCGTCGCCGACGTCGACCTTGAGGTAGACCGTCCTCGCGTTGCCGGGGTTCAGCGCACCGACGACGATGCCCGTGCCGCGCTGGACCTGACCGAGCGCTGCGAGCTCGGACTGGGTCCACGCGTCGAGCACGGTGATGCCCTGCGAGGCGAGCTCGGCCCGGCTGGCGGCGGAGACGTCGAGGACGTGGTCGGGTCCGAACGGCAGCCCCCACCGGTTCACGACGCGGACGCCCAGGTAGTACGTGCGCAACGCCGTCTCGAAGATGCCGTCCGGCATCTCGAACAGGTCGGTCGTGCGCACCGCGAAGGGCCGGACCGGGATCTCGTAGAGCGTGCCGTCGAGGAAGCGCGCGTCCCAGTGGACGTCCTTGAAGTCCCGCGACGGCAGCGGGTCCTCCGCACCGATCTCCGCCCGGACGTCGACCCGGTCCAGCGGACCGGGGTCGATCATCATGTCCGAGGGCTTCCACGGGCTCGTCGCCGACTCCCGGTGCTCGGCCGTCAGGTTCCACGCGGCACCGTCCGCGGTGACCTCGAGCCCGACGGTGGGCGGGTACGTGCCGTCGCCCGACGCGGCGCCGTGCACGCGGAACCGGTTCTCCCAGGTGTGGACGGCCTCGTCGACACGAAGGTGCCAACGGCCGAACAGCTGGATGCTCATGTCGCGCTCCTTCGCCGACGAGGCTGCTCATCAGGAGGGAGCGACGACGTGCCCGGTCGTGACACCCGAGAGCTCGGCCAGACGACGGCGCAGCAGCCGTCGGTCGCCCTCGCGGTCGACGAGCTCGAGCGCGGCGCGCAGGTCGGTCGCCGCCTCGACGGGTCGTCCCGCCCGCGTGTGGAGCTCGGCCCGGACGGCGGGCAGGAGGTGGTAGCCCGCGAGCGCCGAGGCGTCCGCCACGGCGTCGACGGCCGCGAGACCGGCAGCCGGGCCCTGCACCTCCGCGACCGCGACCGCGCGGTTGAGCGCCACGACCGGCGACCCGGTCATCGTCAGGAGCACGTCGTACAGGCCGAGGATCTCGACCCAGCGGGCGGCACGGTCGTCGTCGCTCGTGTCGGAGCCCGCGCCGTCGTGCAGGGCCGCGATCGCCGCCTGCACCTGGTACGGACCGGGCCGGCCGGCGGCGAGCGCGACGTCCAGCTCGTGCAGCCCGTCGGTGATCTCGTCGTGCCGCCAGCGCGCCGGGTCCTGCTCCGCGAGCGTCCGCGCGGAGCCGTCGGGAGCCGTGCGCTCGTCACGACGCGCGTGCTGGAGCAGCAGCAGGGCCAGCAGTCCGCGAGCCTCGGGCTCGTCGTCGAGCAGCCGGGCGGCCAGTCGCGCGAGGCGGACCGCGTCGTCGGCCAGCGCGCGGCGCTCCGCCGATCCCACCGTCTCCTGGGCGGGCTCCGCCCAGGAGTCGTACCCCTCGGTGAAGAGCAGGTAGATCACGGTCAGGACTCCCGTGACCCGTTCGGCGCGCAGCTCCGGCGGCGGGACGCGGAACGAGATGCCGGTCGCGCGGATGCGGCGCTTCGCCCGTACCAGCCGCTGCGCCATCGTCGCCTCCGGGACGAGGAACGCACGCGCTACCTGCGCCGTCGTCATGCCGGTCAGCGACCGCAGCGTCAGGGCGACCCGTGCCTCGGCGGGCAGCGCCGGGTGGCAGCACGTGAACAGCAGGCGCAGCACGTCGCCGTCCGGGTCGTCGAGCTCCCACGCGTCGTCGTCCAGGGCGAGGGTGACCTCCTCGGGGACGGGGTCGGCGGCCGGCCCGACGGCGCGACCGGCGTCGACCCGCTCCCCCAGCCGCGCTGCCGCCGAGGTCCGGTCCGCCTCGACCCGACGACGTCGCAGCACGTCGATCGCGTGCCGGCGGGCGGTCGTCGTCAGCCAGGCGCCGGGGCGCTCGGGCACGCCGTCGCGCTCCCACGTGCGCAGCGCGCTCGCGAACGCCTCCTGCGCGGACTCCTCGGCCAGGTCGAGGTCGCCCGTGCTGCGTGCGACGGCGCCGAGGACGCGTCCCCACTCCGTGCGGAACGCGTCCTCGACGGCCGAGCCCGGACTCATCGACGTCCTAGGACTCGTCGAGGTTCAGCGGCCAGACCGGCCGCAGCTCGATCGCGCCCGCGTGCGCCATGGGGTGCTCCGACGCGATGGCGATGGCGGTGTCCAGGTCGTCGGCCTCGATGACGTCGAAGCCGCCGATCGCCTCCTTGGTCTCGGAGAACGGGCCGTCCGTCACGAGCACCCGGCTGCCGCGCACCCGCACACCCACGGCGTCGTCCGGCGGCCGCAGCCGGTCGCCGAGGACCGCTGCACCGCTGCCGTAGTGGCGCGCGACCCACTGCTCGATCGGGGGCGCCCCCTCCGCGTCCTCGGGCCGCAGCTCCGGGTCCTCCGGCGTGCTCAGCACCAGCATCAGGTAGCGCATCAGGACTCCTCCGTCCACGTCGTGCCGGGCCGACGCAGCGCCATCGGCCCGAAGGATGCCACGTCGGCGGACTCGACACCGTCCCCGGCGGACCGCCGTTCGTCACGGTACCGCGTGCCGTCGGCCCACCGGCGCGGGCGGTTGCCCTGCAGGATCGTGTCCAGAAAGCTCATGGTTCCTCCTCCTCGGGTACGGCCCGTGCGGTCGTACACCAGGACGACGAAGCCCGATCAGCACGATCGACACCTCGCGCAGAGTATTTTCCGCGTCGCTGCGGAGCGGGTCCGCAGGGCGGGACGTCACCTCACGAGGCGATCTCCGCGATCGCCCGTCCCAGGGCGGCCGACGACAGCGGGCCGCCGTGGCCCTCGTCGAGCAGGACGAGCTCGCTCCCCGGCCAGGCCCGGTGCAGCTGCCACGCCGTGATCGCGGGGCCGGAGATGTCACGGCGACCGTGGATCAGCACGCCCGGGATCCCGGCGAGCCGGTCCATCCGCCCGAGGATCTCGTCTCCCCCGAACCCCGAGCGGGACCAGTAGTGCGTGATCAGCGTGGCCAGCACGTCGCGGGTCGGCGGGCTGTGCCAGCGCGGGTCGGGCGCCCAGTCCGGGCCGAGGGAGACGTGGACGTCCTCCCACCGGCCCCACGCCGCTGCTGCCCGTTCCTTGGCGTCGGGGTCCGCGTCGCGCAGCACCCTCGCGTAGGCGTCCACCACCCGCTCGCCCGGGGCGCGCTCCACCGCCCCGGCGAAGGCCTCCCACTCCTCGGGGAACACCCGCCCCATCGACTCCGTGATCCACTCGACCTCCGGCGTCGACGTCGTCGTCACCGCGAAGAGCCCCAGCCCGGTGACCCGGTCGGGGTGAGCCTGGGCGTAGGCCAGGGCGAGGGTCGTCCCCCAGGACGCGCCCGTCACCATCCACCGCTCGATCCCCAGGTGCCGGCGCAGCTCCTCGATGTCCTCGACCTGCGCCGGCGTGGTGTTGGTGTCCAGCAGGTCCGGCCGCTCGGTCACCAGCGGCCGGCTGCGGCCGCAGCCCCGCTGGTCGAAGGTCACCGCCAGCTGCCGTGCCGGGTCGATCCTGCGCCGGTGCCCCGCCATGGACCCGCTGCCCGGACCCCCGTGCAACCACAGCACGGCCGCGCCCTCCGGGTTCCCCGCCGCCTCGTAGTACAGCTCGTTCCCGTCCTCGACGCGCAGACGACCGGTGCGCAGCGAGGGCTCGAGAGACATCCGGGGAGCCTAACGGGTGCCCACGGCAGACGGCGGGACGAGTACCCGGGGTGGGTCACCGGGACTCCGGTCACATCCTTGACGTGGCACCCGCCGACTCTTACGGTACTTTTGTACACTTAACAGTCAGAAGTTGTCTGTGCGCCAACCTAATCGACAACGTTGTCAGTAGGAGCTCCCATGCAGATCCCTCATCATTCGCCTCGCACCCGGCGCCTCGGCGCCGCGTTGACGGGCAGCGCCCTCCTTGCGGGCACGCTCGCCGCGGCGCCGGCCGTGGCGGCACCCGCGACCATCGCAGCCCCACCCCCGACCACCGCAGCAGCCGAGGAGTGCGGTCCGGACGACGGGCTCCCCGACTCCAAGATCTCCATCCAGCTGTACACGCACGTGGGTGAGCTCGGGGGCTCCGGGACACCCTCCCCCGAGACGCTCGACCGTGTGCTCGGCGAGGTGGCGGACGCGGGGTTCACCAACGTCGAGCCGTACAACCACCCCTACTCGATGCCGGTCGACGAGTACCAGGCGATCCTCGACAAGCACGGCCTGGAGGTCTCGTCGAGCCACGGCAGCACGAACTGGGACACGTGGCCCGAGACGGTCGCCAACGCCGTCGCGCTGGGCCAGGACTACATCGGGTCCGGCGGCATGGCGGGCGGCTACGGCACCTACGACGAAGCGGTCGCGACCGCCGCCTACGTCAACCAGCTCGGCCAGTACGCGAACGAGAACGGCGCGAACAAGATCGTGCTGCACAACCACCAGGGCGAGCTCACCACGCAGTACCCCGACCCCGAGACGGGCGAGATGGTCACGGCCTGGGAGGTCATCGAGGAGAACACCGACCCGCGCTACGTCACGTTCGAGCTCGACGTCGGCTGGGCCGCCGACGCCGGCATCGACGTCCCGGCGTGGATCGAGGAGTACGGGGACCGGATCGAGCTGCTCCACATCAAGGACGCCGTGAACGTCGACGCCGAGGGCGACATGCGGCAGGTCGCGCTGGGCAACGGTGACATCGACCTCCGGGCGATCATCGCCGCGGCCGAGCCGTACGTGGAGTACTACACCTACGAGTGGGACAACGCGCCGTCGTTCGCGACCTCTGCGGAGTCCTACCACTACCTGCGCTGCTACCTGTCCGAGGACGACGGCGGCGGTGGCGGGGACGACGAGGACTCGCTGGCGCTCGGCCGGCCGGTGACGGCGTCCAGCATCGACGAGCCCGGGCACGAGGCCGAGAAGGCGGTGGACGGCAACGCCGGCACCCGGTGGGGCAGCGCGTGGAGCGAGCCCGAGTGGATCGCGGTGGACCTCGGCGCGAGCTACGACCTCAGCCGCGTCGTGATCGACTGGGAGACCGCGTTCGCGTCGGCGTACGAGATCCAGACCTCACCGGACGGCGAGACCTGGACGACGGTGCACACCGTCACGGACGGGGACGGCTTCTTCGACGACCTGGACGTGTCGGGAACGGGCCGGTACGTACGCCTCTACGCCACCGAGCGCGCGACGCAGTGGGGCTTCTCCCTCTACGAGCTCGAGGTCTACGGCACGCCGAGCGGTGGCCAGGCCGACCTCGCCCTCGACGTCGAGGCGCAGCCGCGATGCATCGGCGGCAGCGCATACCTCGCCGTCCGCGCGGCGAACGGCGAGGACTCGCCGGTCGACGTGACCCTCACGACGCCGTTCGGCACCCGCGAGTTCGCGGACGTCGCCGCCGGCAGCAACGCGTACCAGTCCTTCCCCGTGCGCTCGACCTCGGTCGCGAGCGGCTCGGTGACCGTCACGGGCACCGGGACGGTCGACGGCGAGGACGTCACCTCGACGTTCGAGGTCGACCACGACGAGCTCGACTGCGCCTGAGCATCTACCGACCGCTCGACCCTCTCGAAGGCTTGAACGTCCAGCCCGCTCGACGAGGTTCGGCACCGGCGCCCGCCGGTCTCGCGACGAGACCGGCGGGCGCTCTCCTGTCCTGGCCTCGGCACAGCGGTGAGGGCGCGCGGGGAGAGGGTCACCCGTCCCGGGTCCGCCGTCGACCGAACGCGACGCGCTCGACGCGCACGTCGGCTCCGCGACGGACCAGGCGGTCGATGAAGGACTTCTGGATCCACGCCTGGATCGAACCGTGGCGTCCGAGCGCGGTGTAGCCGCCGCTGGCCGGGATCCAGATCATGGGTCCGCGGCGTGGTCGAGGTGCCCATGGGGGGCGATGGCCACGCAACCGGGGATGTGGACGATGGTGGATGGTGGTGACCGCCCTCGGTGCTTCTGCCGGAGTGCGGGATCCATCGCGTCTCGCCGTGAATCGGCCGATCGTGGGCCCGCGTCGCCGTGAGACGGAACGTTTGCGGCGACGCGGGCGCGTCTCGAGGAGCCGGTCAGTCGAGGCCGGAGCCGCCGATGGGGCCGCGGATGAAGTCAAGGACGTCGGCGTTGATGACGTCGGCATGGGTGGTGGGCATTCCGTGCGGGTACCCCGGGTAGGTCTTGAGCGTGCCGTTGGCCAGGAGCTTGACCGACAGCTCGGCGGAGTCGGCGATCGGCACGACCTGGTCGTCCTCACCGTGCAGCACCAGGGTCGGCAGCGTCACGGCCTGCAGGTCGGCGGTGAAGTCGGTCTGCGAGAACGCCACGACCCCGTCGTAGTGGGCCTGAGCCCCGCCCGCCATGCCCTGGCGCCACCAGTTGGCGATGACGCCTTCCACGGGCTCTGCGCCGTCGCGGTTGTACCCGTAGAACGGGCCCTCGGCGAACTCGCGGAAGAACGCGGCCCGCCGAGTCGCGACCTGCTCCTGGACGCCGTCGAAGAACTCCTTGGGCAGACCACCGGGGTTGGCCTCGGTCTGCACCATGATCGGCGGGACGGCGCTGATCAGCACGGCCTTCGCGGCCCGGTCCTGGCCGTGGCGGGAGAGGTAGCGGACGACCTCGCCACCGCCGGTGGAGTGTCCCACGTGGACGGCGTCGTGCAGGTCGAGGTGCTCCACGACCGCGGCGAGGTCGTCGGCGTAGTGGTTCATGTCGTGACCGGTGGCGACCTGCTCGGAGCGGCCGTGGCCGCGGCGGTCGTGCGCGACGACCCGGAAGCCCTGGTGCAGGAAGAACATGAGCTGGGCGTCCCAGTCGTCCGACGTCAAGGGCCAGCCGTGGCTGAACACGATGGGCTGGCCGCTGCCCCAGTCCTTGTAGAAGATCTCGACGCCGTCGGTGGTGGTGATCGTGGGCATGAGCGGTCCTCGTCCTTCGTGCAGAGGCTCCAGGCGGCGGGCGCTGCCCGGCCCTACGATTCAAGCGTCCTGACGGCAGTGACGCCACGGGGGAACCACGCGGGACGTGTGAGCTGCAGCTGCCCCCAGGCCGCGGCTGCCAAGTGATCCGATCATTCTGTTGCCGAACCCCCCGATACAGGGCTGTTGAGGTTCCAAACACACCCTGATAGGTTGATTCATCTAATCACTGTCCGATGGAGTTGACATGCGGAGAACACACCGACCAGGAGCGCCCCCTAGGTCGCGCGCCTCCCGGCTCGTCCTCAGGTGCCTCGTGGCACTCGCGGTCGGGCTCACGCCCTCGATCCCGGCCGCTGCGTCGGGCGCGCCCATCGACGAACCTGTCGTAGACATCACCGAGACCACGGAGCCTCGAGGGATACCCGGGGAGATCCCTCTGTCCACCGATCCGCAGCTCGCGGCATGGCAAGAGCTGCAGTTCGGGCTGTTCATCCACTGGGGCCTGTACTCGGAGCTCGGCGGCGTCTGGGACGGAGAGCCCGTCACCTCGGGCTACAGCGAGCAGATCCAGATGTGGGCGAACATCTCGGAGGAGGAGTACCTCGAGGTCGCCGATCGCTTCAACCCGACCGCGTTCGATCCGCAGGAGATCTGCTCGCTCGCGAAGGCCGCCGGCATGCGGTACGTCGTCATCACGAGCAAGCATCACGACGGCTTCTCGATGTTCGACACCGCGACGACCGACTACGACGTGGTCGACGCGACGCCGTACGGGGCCGACCCGCTCAAGGTCCTCGCCGACGAGTGCCGTAGTCAGGGGCTCGGGTTCGGCGTCTACTTCTCGCTCGTGGACTGGCACCAGGGCCACGCCTTCGACGGCTCCAACGAGAACCCGATCCCGGCGTCGATGGAGCCGCTCATCGAGGCGCAGATCCGCGAGCTGATGACGAACTATGGCGACATCTCCGAGGTGTGGTTCGACATGTCCTCGCCGACGACCGAGCAGAGCGCGCGATTCGCGTCGATCGTCCGTGACCTTCAGCCCCAGGCGGCGATCAACAGCCGCATCTGGAACAACCAGGGCGACTTCCGCACCCTCGGCGACAACGAGGTGCCCTCCGCTGCGCTGGACGGCGCGTGGCAGACTCCGGCGTCCATCTACCACGAGACCTGGGGATTCCGGAGCTGGCAGAGCCGCACCGATCTTCCTGGGAAGGTCCGTGATCTCGTCACGGGCCTGGCGAGTGTCCGCGCGCGTGGTGGCAACTACCTGCTCAACATCGGCCCTCGAGGAGATGGCTCGGTCGTGGAGTTCGAGGCGGACGCTCTACGGGGGATCGGCCAGTGGGTCGACAGACACCCCCGTGCCGTCCTCGGCGCCGACGCCACGCGGTTCGGTGGTCAGCCCTGGGGCGAGGTGACCGTCAACGAGCACGATCTCTTCCTGCACGTCACCAGGTGGCCGTCCGACGGGAAGCTGCGCCTGCCGGGCTTGGCGACCGCTGTCGACGAGGTGCGGGAGGACGGGGGCGACGAGCTGGACTGGCAGATGGTCGGGGACGATCTGGTCGTCACGCTCCCCGAGGTTCCGCTGGACGACGTCCTGCCCGTCATCGCGGTCGGTCTGGCCGACGACCTGCGCATCGTGCCGCCCTCCACACGAGCCGCGGGACCAGCCGGCGACTGGATCCTCTCGCCCGCTGCCTGGGAGAAGGGCTACAGCTACGCGGACTCCGGGCGCTACTCGTCCACGACGCGCACGGTCGTGCGGCAGTCGGCCTTCATCAGCTCCCCTGACGATGCTCGGGTCGTGCTGAAGGCGACCGGGCAGGCAGCGCCGACCTCGCTCTACAAGGTGTCGGTGGGCGATCAGTCACAGATTCTCACCGGCGCTCAGCTCGTAGGCTCCGGCTCGGGCGAGCTCGTCGTTCCTGGCGGGCAGGTCGTCGAGGTCGCCATCACTCGCGCCGATCCGACGCACGCCGGTGAGGATCTCGGCCTGGAGCTGGGGTCGGTCGTGCTTGCACCGGCGCACCCGGTGATCGCGTGGCCCGAGCTTCCTGCCAGCATCGAACGTGGGCGAGAGACACGTGTCCCGGTCAACGTGGCGAATCTCGGCGACGAGACGGTCACGGTCGCCGTGAGCATCGCGACGCCAGACGCGTGGGCCGCACCGGTCAGTCGGACCGTCTCGGTCGAGCCCGGGCTCACGCGGCAGGTGGAGGTTGCGATCACACCCCCGCCTACAGCGCCGAGCGAGTCGGTCCGGCTCTCCGCCGTGGTGGACGACGCAGACGCTCTCGGACTGGGCGCGGAGGTGCGAGTCGTGGGTCCGAACGTGGCACTCGACCGACCGGCGGCGCAGTCCGGGACGGCGTGGGGCGGTGAGGCAAGCCGTGCGGTCGACGGCAACACTGCCGGGGACTACCTCAACGACAACTCCGCGTCCCACACCACCGAGCCCTCGGACCAAGCCTGGTGGCAGGTGGACCTCGAAGATGTCGCGTCGATCGGCGAGATCGAGATCTGGAACCGTACCGACTGCTGCACCGAACGACTGTCCGACTACTGGGTGATGGTCTCCGATCGCCCGTTCGTCTCGTCGTCCCTGGAGGCCGCACGTAGCGCTGAGGGTGTTACCGCGTTGCACCAGGAAGGGCCGGCGGGTCGACCGACGACTGTCGACCTCGACGGAGCCGAGGGCCGGTACGTCCGGATTCAGCTCGAGTCGCACAGCAACCCGCTCTCGCTGACGGAGGTCGTGGTGCGTTCAGCTCTCGAGCCCACATCGGAACCGAAGGTCGACGTCACAGCGACGACCCGCTGCATGGCAGGCCGCGCATACGTGGCCGTCCGTGTCGCGAACCCGAGCGAGGCCACTCTCGGCATCACGGTGACCACGCCGTACGGGAGCCGGACCTTCCCGACGGTCGCTCCGGACGGGAACGCGTACCAGTCGTTCGCCACCCGGACGGCCTCCGTCCAGGCCGGAGAGGTGACGGTCACGGTCGACTACGAGACCGACGGCGGGACGAGCACGTTCGATACGGTCGCTGCTTTCGAGGGCCTCGGCTGTGGGTGACTCCAAAGCCGTTCGCAACGCCGTCGCCGACGGGGCCGGGGAGTGCCCGATGAGCGATGGGCCGCCACGGCACCAGGACAAGGAAGCTCCCGGTGGTCCGGCACGACATGTGAGCGGAAGCACGTCGAGACAGGGCGGCTGCCGCCGTGCGACGGGGGCCGTGTGCAGGGTGGTTCTTCACCGTTGTGGTCGTGCTGCTCCCAGCGCGCTCCGATTGCGTTCGCCACGCTCTCCGGGATCGCCAGCCCGTGCGGACTCATCGTTCTGGTCTGCGCCATGACAAGAACGTACGGGTGAGCACTGGAGCGGGCACGAGCAGAGCCCACCCGACGAGGCACGACCTGCTCTCCACCTCGCCCGCTGATGCGCCGTGAACGCGGCTGGTCAGCGCTAGCCGAGTGAACCGGCCCCGGGTTTCGTGGAGGCTCTCATCCTTCCCGGGAATGAGAGCCTCCACGAGACCCGGGGCGAGACAGCAGCGGGCCCGTGACCACCTCAATACCTGTCGACGTGCAGGACAGATTGCGCGGACACGCCCGCCTACCTTGCGCGATCTCGGGCGTGTCGCGAGCGTCGCGCAAAGTAGGGCGCATGCTCGGCCACGACACCAGCGTCCGTGCACGCCGGGATGATTTCGTGGGTGGCGTGCTGCAAACTCAGGGTATGAGTCAGTACGTGGTCTCATCCGCTGAGCGAATTCCTGTCACTCCGATTTGGGTGCCGCCCTACGGATGGCCGGACGCCCCGGATGGGTGGGCGCCAATCAAGGGGTGGCGCCCACCCGCGACCCTTCCGCTGCCAGCTGGGCATACGTGGTGGGCCGCGGACCTAGCCCACGAAGATGACGAAGTGCGGCGGTTGGTTCAACCGGTCCTCTACCTCGAGGCGATGCCCTCTTGGTGGGACGAAGCGTCGGCCACGAGCGAGATGCCGAGCGTCTGGACGCCCCCTCCGACATGGCCCCCTGCTCCAGACGGGTTTGAGCCGCCAGTTGGCTGGGCTCCTCCAGCAGCGTGGGGGCCTGCGCCCGATGGCTGGATGTTCTGGCAACCGGATCCCGCGGTATACACGCCGTGGCGCGCTGAACGCGACCAACTCGCCGAGCACAATGACGCCGTACTCCAGACGTCCGCTGGACTAATCGGCCTCCTAAACTATCTCGAGCGGCGCCTGGCTTGCTCCGTAGCAGTTTGCGCCCGGCTAACTCCGACCGCGCTCCGGACCGACGCGGGGGCGGAGATCAGTTTCACCACCGCTTTCCATGCTCAGCTTGTTAAGAACTCTGACCGCGTCGCTGCCGCCGCAGGTGAACTGCGCGACTACCTACTTCGTTGCCTGCGGGTCGGTGCAGCACCCGACGATGCCTTCCTGCAACTGCGGCGATCGCTCGCCCAGACGACCGAACTCTTCGATAGAGACGCCTATATGGCCATCGCATCGGTCCAGTCCGACGGCGAGGAGGAACACAGCGCTCAAGCTTTATATGCGGCCAGTAATCTTGATTCGCTCGTCGCCGAGCACCGCTCGGGGTTCACACCTGGCTACCCGACCGACGAGCCTCTCAGCGAAGACCTTGGCGCCAATGCGCCCGCCTGGTTGATTGCTGAGGAGCTCGCGGCCGCCTGGCTGCGGGAACACGGGTTCCCTGATGCCGTCCGCACCCCACCTGGTGTGGACGGCGGGTTCGACGTCGAGGCGCGTGGGCTGGTCGGGCAGGTCAAACATCGCGCCAAGCCTTCCGGCCGCGAGGAGATCCAGCGACTCGTCGGCGCGAACCTGCACGGCGCGAGCATGGCCTTCTTCTCGACCGCTGGCTATACGACGCAGGCTATTCAGTATGCGAAGGCCGCCGGGGTCACGTTGTACCTATTGGATCTCTCCAACGCGCACGCTTCGCCTGTCACATAGACTTTGGCAGGCACCAAGCGCCAATAGGTCACGTCAAAACACTCTCATCAAGCGGCATGCATGCATGCATGCCGCGGAATTTTCGAACTCCATGAGCACTCAGCTTAGAGCTGCCACATTCCGAACATCACTAGCTTAGGAGAACCACCACGGCCCCCCCATGGTGCTTCTGCCACCAGTTTGCGAAAAGTTCGTGGTGCTTCACGACCAGAGCCCTCATCTTCTTGAGTTGCTTCTGACTTGCCCACGATGGCAAATCCCCCTCGGATTCGCCAGTTTTCAAGTTGATCTTGACGCCCTGGCCATCCGGCTCTGACCTTTTTAGAATGTGCACATGTGGAGGCGGATGGTCGTTCGGCCACACATGGATGCTGATGCCGCCATCGAAGCGCTTTCCTTCAGCAGTTAGGGTCCGGATAAACCCATCGTCATCGAAACTTATCGGCCAGTCGCCATCGGTTTCGCCAAACTCGTACAGCGCCATATTTACCAGCCGACCCAGGACATCATCTGCCTCTATGCGGCCCTCCGAATCCGCCAGTTCCCATCCAACGGGCTCGCCAGGGTTTCTCCAAGCTCGCTCGTACGGTGTGAGGTCGTCATCTTTCATGCGTGCAACCTACAAGGCAGAGTTCGGGACCGCAGGACCGGCGGACCAGGCCGAGGTGACCGCTGCACGGACAGGAGACACCTAGCCTTCGTTGATCCAGTCGGCCGGGATGAGCTTGACGCCAGCTCGCCAGCGATACCGCACAGCCGTCTGGAACCAGCTCTCGGGGAGGTCCGCGTGGTCGCAAACGATCATCTGGAACTTTGGCGCCAACTCCGCGACGACGTCCCGCATCAGTTCGAACATTCGCCGCACAGCGACCCGGTCAGCGTCGTCCTCTGGTGCCCCAGTCGCGTTGTCTGCCTCCGCAGGATAGTGCGCCTGCGTGGGCTGGTCGAGCATCAGGAGCCGCGGCACCGGTCGGTTCTGCTCCACGAGGAATCGGTGCAGCGCCAGGTGCGTCGCCAAGTGGTAGCCGATCCAGTTCGCCGCACTGCCGATGCGAAACAGCGGGGCTGGGCCCGTCGGAGTGTCGGTGACAACCGTCAGGCGCGCCAGGTCCAGGCGAACGCTATCGCCACTGTGCTCGAGTTGGAGTTGCGCTGCGTACCGGCTAATATCGCGCCCCACTGCCACCAGCCGTGAGGTTAGCTGTTCTCGATCGTTATCCGCGTCGAGGTCAGATTCGAGAGCCTCGACGGTCATTCGCGCCCGATCCAGCTGCTGGCGCAGAACCTCAAGCTGTGTCTCGTCTGTGAGATTCGCTCGGGTGAGTGTGGCGTCGATGCGTCCCCGCGTAAAATCCCGACTGTCGACATTCGCCTCCGCGTCCATCTCGTAAGCCCGCTCGAGGTGCGCTAGGGCATCATCGGCGGTCCGGATTTCCCCTCTGAGTTCGGCAGCACGGGTGTCGAGGTCGGCGACGGCGCGACGATGCGCAGGTCGGGCACCGGTCAGAACCTCAACCTGGGCACGTAGCTCGGAAAGGCCGATCTGCAGCGCTGCCGCCGTCGGGTCTGGCTCTTCCAGTTCGTGCCCGCACACCGGACACGTGTCAGTGTCCAATGGCGCGCTGGCTACGCTCGACGGGCTGGAATCGCCGAACCCAGGAAGTCGCGCGAGCACAGTGAGTCGGTCACGCTGCTGACGTAGCGACGCGGACGCACCGGTCTCAGCCTGCTCCTGGTGAATGAGCAGCGCTCGGTCATCGAGAACACGGCGCAGCTCAGCTCGGACCTGGTCGCGCGTCACCTGGAGCTCCAGACGTCGGTCCTGAGCTTCGGTGTCCGCCAGTGCCGCGACCTGCGGCTGCGCGACCCGGGCACCCTGCAGGATCCGAACAATGTCCGAGCGTCCCGCGACGTCGACCTCACCGACCAGTCCGACGGCGCGAGCCTCCGCGAGCAGCGCGTTCAGTTCCACGTCGATGGTCAGGGCCGCGTTCTCGGCTCTCTCAAGTTCGTTCGAGAGCCGTGTCAGGTTCCGCTTCGCGTCCCGCAACTGTGCTCTCTTCAGCGCCTCGTCATGGGCAACGGCACCAAGGAAGTACGGGATGGTGTCTCGGAGGGCCTGGTCGATGCCCGGTTCGCCTTGCCGGTGGAACAGCGTGTTGGCGCTTGCGACCTCGTTCTGGCTTTGCAGGCAAAGTAGTGCCGCGTGCCCGATGTTGGCCTCGAGCGGATGTCGAAGCGAGCCCACCGGTGGCTCCGAGAGGTTCTCCTCGATACCGATGCGCCGACCCATTTGCTCACGTAACGCCCGGCTCTCGATGTTCACCTCGAGCGATGACAGCGGCGGGGCATCCAAGGTCGCTCCGAACTCCAGCATTGCGCCTGACGTGCTCGCCTTCCCTGGCGCAGGTGCCGGCCGCGCCACGAACGCGCGACCGCCGTCGTCGAGTTGCCACAGCGTCGAGTACCACGCCACAGTGTTCGCGATGGGGCCGACCGGGACCATCATCGTCGATCGTCCCAGGCAGTACTCCACGATGGTGAGCAGAGCACTCTTCCCCGCCTGCGACTCGCCGGTGACGATGTTCAGCGCGCCGGGCTCGAAGTCGAGCCGGCGGGTGCGCCCGTCGGCGTTGTAGAGAACGATGGCGAGGAGTTGCACAACGCTAGGGTGCCACGCCCAGGACTGCGAAGGCGGTAGCCGGTTGGTTGATCTTTGCGAACCACTTCCCGACCAGACCCGCCTTGGCGATGATCTCGTCCACCTCCCCGGGCACCACTGTCCTCGAAGGTGGCGCAAGAACGCCGCTCAAGCGACCCCGCTCATCGACCTGCAGCACGCCGTTCGCCAGCCCAAACCGGAGGCCCTCCCGAACGGGCTCCGCGAGCGACAGAGCACGTGCCGGGATGCCAGCGTGGAGGACCGGGTTCTGCGACACCCAGTTGCCAAGATGAGTCCGCGTTGTCCGTGGCAGCGCGTCCCTCGTGCCGCGATGAAGGACTAGCGGCGCCACGAGGTATGCCAGCGGCCACGCCATCGGTGCCTCATCCGCTCTCTCATACTCAGAGGCGGCTGCAGCCATCAGGGCCGCGAGAAGCGCAGGGTTCAACATTGCCGCCTGCACCCGCGAACGGGACCGCCACGCCGTCATGCGACCACATGATGCCACGTGTTCGAGGAACGCACGCAGGAACCGCCCGGAGCCTCACCCTGGCTACACCTTGGCAGGTCCTCCGACGACGACCGCAACTAGGTCCTCAAGCTGATCGCTGAAGTCCGGATGCCAGCCGATCCCGAGTTCGTTGTCCCGATGGGCTAGTTCGTGCCGCTTTCCACGAGCGAAGAATGGATCGTCGTAGTGCCTTCGAATGGTCACCTTAGTTGACTCGAGAAGTGTCCGGAGCAACTCCTTCCCAGCCCTCCACTTCGTCTCATCGTCGACACTCTCGGAGCGATATTCCCCCACCCCGCCACTCAGGTCGTCGAGCATGTCGTTGAAAGCTCGCGCCCACTCGTCTCTGAGGTTCTCCTCGAACGCCTGGAGCTCATGGAGGCCGATCAGGCTGTCGTCGACCCACTCGGTCTCCTGCTTCAGCGCCCGGTAGTAGTCGATGACGGCAAGTCTGAGATTCGGGCGGTTGTACCTAACCGCGATCATCTGGTCGTAGAACCTGCCGGTGGCGTGCTGCACAATGTCCTGCTCACTGACATCCGACTTCAAGACCGTCGTGCGGAGGCTATCCGGGCCGTATCCGTCTCTGAGCTCCTGGACGAACACCTTCAACTGACTCACGGCAACGCCCGCTCGACGACCGAGGAGCAGGTCGATGGACATGTTGTCCCACCACCGCCATAGTTCTGCGAGGAACCGGTCCTGGGCCTTCTCACCGGACGGAAGCCCCCAGATCTCCTGCCGGACCGCCTCGTCCAGGTCCTCGAGTGGCAGCGACTTGTCCAGCACGCGGACTCGACACAAGAATGCTGTCCGTTCCAACTTCGACAGTTTGAGAAATCGCCTTCGGCCTTCCTCGGTCTTTTTGTTTGTCGAAGCCTCCGCAGCTGTCGAGAGGAGATCAGCAGCCGTGGGCTCATCTCGCGTGCCAGGCCGAAGTGCGAACGCAGCGCTGCCTGGTCTCGCCGTAGATGTCGTCACCAAGGCGAGGTCCGGGCCGTTTGGGTCCATCGCATCCGTGCGCTTCAGCCAAATGAGCAGGGTTTTCCAAATATCTGGATCATAGTCGCCGAGGCCCGCGGTCTCTGTGGCGTGCAGTTTCGTCTGCAAGAGCTCTGTCGCCGTCCCGGACGCACTCTCCCAACCGACATCGTCGTGCATTTCAAGGCTGATGACCTGATCGGGACGAGTCCTACCCTCACGCAAGAGGTTCAGCAGCGCCCAGCGCACCTGATACAGGTAACCGGCGGCGGAGGCGGCAGCGCTGTGCTCCCCGGACGACATGCTTGGAGTCTCCCTCCTGAACTTCCGCATGTCTACTACCACCGTCAACGTCGCGATCCGCGCGCATGCCGACACACGCGTCAGACAGCGCGCTAGCGCCTATCCGGGGAGACAAGCCCGAAGGAACGGCTGGCTCGCCCAGGTTCGGTTGCGGCGGCTTGCCGATCCACCAGCACGGGCCGAAGGGCAGGTGGCCGAGGCGCGCCGTCGACCCAGCATGTCGTCCTCGCTCATAGTCTTGGCCTGTGCCGACCTATGACTGGCCACTGATCCAGCAGCGAAGCGGAGACTCCATCGAGTCTCTCGTGGCCACGCTCCTGCGCCGCGAGTACAGCGATGCACGCCAGGTCAACCCGTCCCAGGGCGACGGCGGCATCGACGTTCTCCGCCCGACGCCGGCCGGCCTGGAGATCTGGCAAGTCAAGGGCTTCACCACAGCCATGACCGATAGCCAGTTCCGGCAGGTCAAGAAGTCGTGGAGACGGTTCGTCGAGGAACACGTCACACCTGGCGAACACCCGATCGCCCGCTACCATCTCGTCACCCCGTGGACGCCGACACAGGAGCGCACCGCTCTGTTCGACGAACTGACCGCGGGTGCGTCGTTCCCCCGCCAGTGGGACGGCGACGCCTTCATCGCCGGTCTCGCGGACCGCTACCCCGAGACCATGCAGCGGTTTACCCATGGCGAAGGCGTGCTGGAACAGTTCATTGGCCAGAAGGCAATGCTTGCGTCCTCTCCAGTCGAACGAGGCGAGTCGCTGACGATGCTCGACGCAATCGCGACTCGTCAGGACTCGCTCGATGCCCTGCGCGACACCGTCAGCGACAACTACCGCATCGAGCACGGAACCCGTACGACGGCCAACAGCCACGAGGTCCCGCTGCCGGCCGACGACGATCTCGCGGTATACCACCGGATGACCTATCTCGGAGACTCCCGGTGGAAGTACGAGTCCGTCGTGCCGCGGAACCCGGATTCGCTCGAGACGGAGCCCATCAGCCTGAACGTGGAGTTCCTCGCCGTCCCGGGCACACGCGAACACGATGCGGTGCGAGCGTGGTCCGAATGGGGGGTCCCGTTCCAGGACGCACACGTGAGGACCGTGACAACAGGCGGACCCTTCTCAGACGGCCAACCGGTCGAGTCAACCATCTCCATCATCGAAAGAGGTCGCAGCGAAGCGCCACAACTGTACCTGCGGTGCACCACCGGCGACGGGACGAGTCGGTTCCGCCTGCCCCTGGTCGTCGCGGCGCGGACGGTCGGTGCACACACTGGATGGCTGCGCCTCGTCGTAGATACTCCCGAACGGGCGCTCAACTGTGAGCTGCGCTTCAAGCAGCGACGGGACGTCGAGGGGAAGGTGCAGGTGGGCAATGTCGATGGTCGCAACCCCGAAGCTGTCCGCGACGAGCTCGAGACCCTGCTCAGCATCAGCGAAGAGGACGTCTTGTCGGTGGAGACCGGCAACGGCGAAGCGCTGATGCGAGCGCACGGCATAGCCTTACCGACCGCCCTGGAGGCTATCCATCTCCCGGTCGCACAACACCTCACCCAGCTTCAGGCCCATACGGCCTCTGTGCTCGTCATGCCCTCCATCGCCGAGATCACCGACAACCAGTTTCACTACCTGTCCCTCCTGGCATCGATCTACGGCGGTACCGCACACCGGTGGTCCTGGACGGAGGTGACCTTCCAGATGCCTCAGGACGACGCCGAGGCGGAGCGCATCAGGGAAGTCGCTGTAAACGCTCTCGCCGGAACGGGCCACCTGGTGAGAGTTGAAGCACCGGTGTTCCAGCTCGGGAACCGGACGTACGCGATCGATCACCCAGTCGCGAGCACCGCACACTCGATCCGACTCGAACCGGGAGTGGACCCTACG
The DNA here is from genome assembly GCF_014837295.1 of Cellulosimicrobium arenosum. Classification (GTDB taxonomy): domain Bacteria; phylum Actinomycetota; class Actinomycetes; order Actinomycetales; family Cellulomonadaceae; genus Cellulosimicrobium; species Cellulosimicrobium arenosum. The sequence goes on along the minus strand of NZ_JACYHB010000003.1, from coordinate 430 downwards.
GCGCTTCGTCCTGCGGACACATTCCGGCTCGTCCCTGGCGGCGACGCGGGCGTGACCACAGCAAAGGTCGTCGACTGGAACCCAGGCAGCATCCAGCTGGACTGACCTGACACGGGGCCCGCATAGTGAGCCGATCGCGATCTCCACTGAACTGCTGGCGAGCTCGTGGCAGGTGCGGGAGCGCGGTGACGACTCGATGCGGCTTCCGCCTGGCCCGAGAATTACAGCCACGTGGCCTAGGTGTTGTGGCTCATGAGGTTGGTGACGCGGCTCGGGAGTCGTGAGGCCGGGGGTCGGTCGCCGGGGTCTGCCCCCGGTCTGGTTGACACTCGGGGTGTGCGGTAGTCAGGCCGCGTCTGCGGTCCGGTAGATCATCTCAAACTCGACCGGGGTGAGTCTGCCGAGGCCGCGCTGACGGCGTCGACGGTTG
>NZ_JACYHB010000029.1 GCF_014837295.1 Cellulosimicrobium arenosum | reverse complement strand
CCTGTCACCGGGGTGTCTGACTCTTAGCGTGGCTGCCTTCGTGGCTTGCATGTGAATTGTCGACACCCGGTGGGAGGACCGGCCGGCGTGACTTGATAGGAGCGTGGCATCGCCCCCGACTGAGGTTTGTCCGCCGGCCGGCCCGACCGTCCCTGTCCCTCAAGAGAACGAGGAGGCGATCTCCATGGTCGTCGTGATTGGTGCGGACGTCCACAAGGCGACTCACACGCTGGTCGCGGTGGACGAGGTCGGCAAGGTGCTCGGGCAAGGGGTGTTCCAGGCTCGCCGGGAGGGTCACCTGAAGGCGTTGGGCTGGGCGCGCCGTTCGTTCAAGGACGCGGAGCTGGTCTGGGCGATCGAGGACTGCCGCCACCTGACCGGGCTGCTCGAGCGGGACCTGCTCGGCGCTGGGCAGACCGTGGTGCGGGTCAGCCCCAAGTTGATGGGCGCCACGCGACGTGCCGGTCGTGAGCGGGGCAAGTCCGACCCGATCGATGCGACCGCGGTGGCCCGTGCCGCCCAAGCCCACCCGGACCTTCCGGTGGCCCGCCACGATGAGGCGTCGCGGGAGCTGAAGCTGCTGGTCGACCGGCGTGAGGACCTGGTCGCCGAGCGCACACGGATGATGAACCGGCTGCGTTGGCACCTGCACGAGATCGACCCCGACCTTGCCCCACCGGCCCGGTCGTTGGACCGGACCGTGGTCGTCGTCACGCTGCGCGCCCAGCTCGTCGAGCTCGAGAGCCTGGTCGCACAGATCGCGGTCGAGGTGCTCGATGACATCGCCGTGCGCAACGCTCAGATCCGCTCGCTCGAGCGACGCATCACCGCAGCGGTCGAGCTCGCCGCACCGGTGCTGCTCGAACTGCCTGGGTGCGGTCCCTTGACCGCGGCCAAGATCGTCGGCGAGACCGCCGGGATCGACTGCTTCACTTCCGAGGCGGCCTACGCGATGTTCACCGGCACCGCCCCGATCCCCGTGTGGTCGGGACAGACCGCCGGCAAAGTCCGCTTGAACCGTGCCGGGAACCGGCAGCTGAACGCGGCGCTGCATCGGATCGCGATCACCCAGGTTCGGCTCGGCGGCCCCGGCCGGGACTACTACGACAAGAAGCGCGCCGTCGGCAAGACGTCCACCGAGACCTACCGCTGTCTACGACGCCAGCTCGCCCGCACCGTCTACAACACCCTCAACCACGGCATGGCAGCGGCACCCGACGCAGCCATGCCCGCCGCCGCTTGACATAGGAGATTC
>NZ_JACYHB010000028.1 GCF_014837295.1 Cellulosimicrobium arenosum | reverse complement strand
CATCGGCCGATGAAACTCCCGTGGCGATCTGCCGCCAGAACTCGCGCTGCACCACCCGTGACGGCTCCGGCCGTCCAGGAGAGCGCATCGCCGGGCGAAGCGCGCGATCAGCACGCCACTGCCGACGCGCGCCCTCGGGAACATCGCTGGTCTTCATCCTCCACACTGCCTTCGCCACACCGCACCTCCGAGATCAGGGGTGTTGCGACGACCAATTGATTCCGCCTTGACTGCCTCTGTCGCTGTGGACGATGCATCCGTCCACCTGAGTGCCGTCGATGGCGCGTCTGGCGACTGCGGAGTTCAGGGCGTCCACGGCCAGGGAGGACTTCATGCGGTCGCTGATGGAGTACCCCACGATCCGGTTCGAGTAGACGTCCTTGATCGCGCAGAGGTAGACCTTGCCCTCACCGGTGGGGTGCTCGGTGATGTCGGTCAACCACAACTCGTTGGGCTCGGCGGCGGTGAAGTCGCGCAGGACGAGGTCGTCGTGCGCGGGCGGGCCGGGCTTCTTGCCGCCCTTCGTGCCCTTCTTCTTGCCGAACACCGACCACCAGCCGCCCTCGGCGCACCGACGCCACATCGTGCGGTCGCATGCGACGTGGCCGGCGTCTCGGGCTTCGTCACCCAGCAGCCGGTACCCGAACTCCGGGTCGTCACGGTGGGCGTCGAACAGCGCGTTCGCCAGGTACGCCTGGTCGAGCTCGCGGTCCGTGACCGGGTCGATGAGCCACCGGTAGTAGGGCGCACGTGCGAGGTCGAGCACCCGGCAGGTCACCGTGACGGGGATCCCGTCGCCGGCGAGCTCACGGACCAGCGGGTAGCTCATTTTCCCGGCAGGTGCGCCTGCGCGAAGTACGCCGCGGCGCGGCGCAGGACCTCGTTCTCCTGCTCCAGCAGCCGCACACGCTTACGCACCTCGCGCAGCTCGGCCGACTCGGCCTGCGTCACGCCGGGCTTGGCGCCGTCCTCGACGTCAGCGGCGTGCAGCCAGTTGCGCAGGCACGACTCGCTGATGCCGAAGTCCTTCGCGATCTGCTTGACCGGGATCTCGCCCTGGCGGGCGATCGCCACGACGTCGTCGCGGAACTCCTTGGGGTGGGGTCTGGGCACGGGACACATCCTTCCAGCAGCACCTCACGGCACCACACATCGGATGTCACCTCTCCGTGCAGCAGTCCCTCGCGCGCTTCGCCCGGCGATGCGCTCTCCTGGACGGCCGGAGCCGTCACGGGTGGTGCAGCGCGAGTTCTGGCGGCAGATCGCCACGGGAGTTTCATCGGCCGATG
>NZ_JACYHB010000027.1 GCF_014837295.1 Cellulosimicrobium arenosum | reverse complement strand
TGGGCGAGTTCAACGGGTCGACGCAACACCGGGCTCTTGGAGCGAGAGTAGCTGCTCGGCGAAGACCTCGGCGGGGGTCTTCCAGCCGAGGACCTTGCGGGGCCGGTCGTTGATCGCCAGGGCGACGGCCTCGAGGTCATCGGCCGACCAGCGGGACAGGTCGGTGCCCTTGGGGAAGTACTGGCGCAGCAGCCCGTTGGTGTTCTCGTTCGTCGGCCGCTGCCACGGCGAGTGCGGGTCGGCGAAGAACACCTTCGTGCCGGTCTCCAGTGCGAACAGCGCATGCCCGGAGAGCTCCTTGCCGCGGTCCCAGGTGAGCGTCTTGCGGAGTTGCTCCGGCAGGGTCGTCATCGACGTCGTGAGCGCGGTGTTCATAGCGACGGCGCCGTATCCTCCGAGCGAGGGGCCGTTCTTCACCGGCGGCTTCTCACCCCAGCCCTCCAGTCGTGGCAGGTGCACCAGGATCGTGGACCGGCTGGAACGCTCGACGAGCGTGCCAATCGCGGACCGGCCGGTGCCGATGATCAGGTCACCCTCCCAGTGCCCGGGAACGGCACGGTCTGCAGCTTCGGCCGGGCGCTCGGAAAGGACCACGTCGGCGGTGACGTGTCCCTGTGCCTTGTTGCGCGTCCGGGCTCGTGGTTCGCGCAGCGCCCGTCCGGTGCGTAGGCACGCGACGAGCTCACGTTTGAGGGCGCCACGGCCCTGGATGAACAGCGACTGGTAGATCGCCTCGTGGCTGATCCGCATGGACTCATCATCGGGGAAGTCGACCTTGAGGCGGTGAGAGATCTGCTCCGGACTCCAGGCCGTCGCCCACCGCCGGTCAGCGCGGTGGGGCTTCATCTTGCGGCCCTTCCACCCGGGCGTGGCCGGTCCCGCGACTGGCGTTCCGTCGGCGCGTCGCACGGTGCCGTCCAGGCGCTGCTGGACGTACTCGCGCAGGCGGTCGTTCTCGGCGAGCTTGGCGACCTTGGGCCGCTTGGCGGCCTGCTGGGCCTTCCACTGCGCGACGGTCGCCCGGTACTCCAACTTCCCGCTGCGAGTGGCGGCGTTACGGCGCAGCTCACGCGAGATCGTCCCCGGGTCACGACCCAGGGCGCGGGCAATCTGACGCACTCCGGTCCCGGTCGCGTGCAGGATCGCGATCTCCTCACGCTCTTCGAACATCAGGTAGCGGCCCGAGGGCGTGGCCAGCGAGATCGGCGGCATGCCGCCAGCGTGGCGAAACCACCGCGTTCCCACCGGCCACGACACGCCGACCGTCAACGCCGCATCGGCCGATGAAACTCCCGTGGCGATCTGCCGCCAGAACTCGCGCTGCACCACCCGTGACGGCTCCGGCCGTCCAGGAGAGCGCATCGCCGGGCGAAGCGCGCGA
>NZ_JACYHB010000026.1 GCF_014837295.1 Cellulosimicrobium arenosum | reverse complement strand
GGCTCATCCGATCTGAGGGTGTAGCCGTGGTCTGAAGCCGCCGGCCTCGAGCAGGGATCGTGCGATGTAGTGGGTCAGGTTGCGGAAGCCGAGGGCGGAGCCGCGCAGGTGCTCGAGCCGGCCGTTGATCGCCTCCGTCGGGCCGTTGCTCGAACCGGGCAGATCGAAGAACGCCAGCACGTCATCGGCACGTCGCTTCAAGGTGCGGCCGAGGGTGACGAGCTCGGTCAGCGCGGTCGGAACGCCTCGGGTCAGGGAGTCGATGACCGCGGTCATGAGTGCGCGGCCCTGGGCGCGGTCGGGGTGGCGGTAGGCGGTGATCATGCGCTGGTAGATGCCCCAGGTCGCCTCGACCTCGACATGCTCGTCGGCGGCGAACAACGCCTCGAGCCGGCCCTTCTGCTTGTCGGTCAGCAGGTCGGCGCCGGTGTGCAGGGTGCGGCGAGCCTTGTAGAGCGGGTCCTTGGCGCGTCCGCGGTGGCCGTGCAGATCCTGCTGGATACGGCGGCGGCAGCGGTCCAACGCGTCGCCGGCCAGGCGCACGACGTGGAACGGGTCCATCACCGCCGCGGCGTCGGGCAGCTCCTCAGCGGTGGCGGTCTTGAAGCCGGTGAACCCGTCCATGGCGACGACCTCGATCCCGTCGCGCCAGGCCTGGGGACGTGCGGCGAGCCAGGTCTTGAACGCGCTCTTGGAGCGGCCCTCGACCATGTCCAGCAGGCGAGCCGGCCCGGTACCGTCGCGGATCGGGGTCAGGTCGATGACCACGGTCACGTACTTCTCCCCGCGGCGGGTGTGGCGCCACACGTGCTCGTCCACGCCGATCGTGGTCACGCCCTCGAAGCGGTGCGGGTCGTCGATCAGCACCCGCCGACCCTCGGCCAGGACCGCGTCGTTCGCGGTGTCCCACGCCACCGCGAGGGCCTCAGCGACCCTGGCGATCGTGAGGTGCCCGACGACGAGGCCGACAAGCGCCCAACGCACCGCCGTCCGCGACAGCTTCGCCCGTGGTTCTGCCACCCGCGACGTGTCCTGACGCCAGACCCGTCGGCAGGGCGCACAGCGGTAACGGCGGACCCGGACCAGCAATGTCGTCGGCCGCCATCCGAAGGGCTCATGGGCAAGGCGCCGAGTCACGGTGTCGCGAAGGACGCCCTCGGCGCCGCACCCGCGGCAGAACGCGTCGTCCACGCGCGCTACGACACGGCACTCAAGCGCTGCGCGGTCAGGCTCCAGGCGCTGCCCGACGACGACGAGGCCGAGCTCGTCCAGGCAGCAGAACGTGGTCAGGTCAGGGCTGTGGAAGGTAGCGTCGCTCACGTCGAGGTCTTCTGGATGGGTTGGTGTAGGAACCCCCATCATCAGGGGACCTCGACCCGCATCCCGACCAGATCAGCCCGCCGGCGCTACACCTTCAGATCGGATGAGCC
>NZ_JACYHB010000025.1 GCF_014837295.1 Cellulosimicrobium arenosum | reverse complement strand
GGCGGGTTCTAGCGATCCCCGCAACACCCTGGATTTCGGGGAGTTGCGGGGATCGTGGTTTCTGAGGAGATGCGGGCGCGGTTCTTCGCGGCCCTCGATCGTGAGGACGGGAGTGTCTCGGCTGCCGCCCGCGCGGTCGGGGTGAGTCGGAACACGGCGTTCGGATGGGCGCGCAGGGCAGGTATCCACGGGCGCGGCAAGCCGGGCACGAGCGGCCATCCGGGCCGTGGCGAGTACGAACGTCTGCGCGCGGCAGGCGTGCCGCGGCGCACGGCGGCCGCGCAGGTGGGCGTGCACGAACGCACCGCGCAGGACTGGGATCGGGGATGGCGCAAGCAAGGCCCGGTGCGGATCCATGCCGATGGGCGTCGGATCAACTACAAGACGGGTATGACCACCACTGTCGCCACGTCGTCGACTCCGTCGCTCGCAGCGGTCGAGGCCGAAATGCATGCGCGCTTCCTCACGCTCACGGAGCGAGAGACGATCGCGGACCTGCACCGCGGCGGGCAGTCGCTGCGTGCGATTGGTCGGGCGCTGGGCAGGGCGGCCTCGACGATCAAGCGTGAACTCGACGCCCGGTCGGCGGGCGGCGTCTACCGACCACACGCAGCGCAGCGAGCGTGGGCGGGCAGCCGGTCACGCCCGAAGGCCTCGAAGCTTGCTCAGCACGGCCGGTTGCGTGACTACGTCGCTGGCCGGCTGGCCGAACGGTGGTCACCTGAGCAGATCTGTCACGCTCTGATCAGCGAGTTCCCCGACGACGAGAGCATGCGGGTGAGTACGGAGACGATCTATCAGGCGATCTACGTCCAGGCCCGGGGTGGGTTGCGACGCGAGATCGCCGACGCGTTGCGCACCGGACGCACTCGCCGCAAGCCCCACCGCAGACCCGACCAGCGCACACCCCGGTTCGTGGACGAGATGGTGATGATCTCCGAACGCCCGGCCGAGGTCGAAGACCGGGCGGTGCCCGGGCACTGGGAAGGCGACCTGATCGTCGGCACGGGATCGCAGTCCGCGATCATGACGCTGGTCGAGCGCTCCACCCGCTACGTCCTGCTGGGTCACCTGCCTGGCGGGCACACCGCCGAGGAGGTCCGCGACGTCCTGGTCCCGCTGATCGGGGCCTTGCCGACACACCTGCGCGGATCGCTCACCTGGGACCAGGGCTGCGAGATGGCCACGCACAAGCAGTTCACGATCGCGACGAACGTGCCGGTCTACTTCTGTGACCCGCACTCACCCTGGCAGCGCGGCTCGAACGAGAACACCAACGGGCTGCTGCGCCAGTACTTCCCCAAGGGCACCGACTTGTCCATCCACTCCGCTGCTGACCTCGAGCACGTCGCCCAGCAACTCAACGGACGACCACGCAAAACGCTCGGCTGGAAGACTCCAGCCGAGCGTCTGCGTGATCTACTGACGACCGTCTAGGCCATCAGGTGTTGCGAGGACCCCGAGAATCC
>NZ_JACYHB010000024.1 GCF_014837295.1 Cellulosimicrobium arenosum | reverse complement strand
CGTCGGTGGGCACCGTGACCGCGTTCGCGGTGGCGTTGGTCGGGTTCGCGGTGTTCTACGAGGGTGAGGCGACGGCGGACGTCGAGCTGAACGACTCGGGTGTGTGGGTGACGAAGACGTCGGCCGGTCAGGTGGGTCGGTTCAACTACGCGTCGCAGGCGTTGGACGGGACCCTGCTCGCGGGTTCTGCGTCGTTCGACGTGCAGCAGGACGCGTCTGACGTGCTGCTCGACGACACGGGTTCGTCCGCGGCGGCACCGATCGATGTGGCACACCTGTCGCTGGACGGTCAGGTCCGCCTGCCGGCGGGCGCCGAGGTGGTCTCGGGCGGGGGTGTGACCGCCGTCCTGGACGACGAGGAGCACTTGGTGTGGGTGCTGCCGTTCGACGGCGCGACGTCGTTCGACGCGCAGGAGACCGAGCCGGTGGCCGAGCTCGAGGGCGACGGTGCGCTGACGGTCTCGCGCGACGGGACGGTCTTCGTGGCGGTCGCGTCGTCCGGTGAGCTGACGACGGTCCGGACGGCGAGCGACGGAACGGTCGAGGGCGACCCGCAGACGTCCTCGCTCCCCGTGGACAAGGCTGCCGAGCTCTCCGTGACGGCCGTGGGCGACGACCCCGTCGTGCTGGACCGGTCGGGCTCACAGCTGATCCTTCCTGGCGGCAGGTCGGTGTCGGTGGACGACGGCGGTTCCGGTGTGCTGCAGCAGCCGTCGGCGGGCTCGGACGTGGTGATGCTGGCGACGGGTTCGGGTCTGGTGTCGCAGCCGTTGGGTGGTGGTGATGCGACGGTGCGCAGTGCGCAGGGGGTGCCGGCGGCGCCGGTGCAGCTGGACGGGTGCACGTTCGGGGCGTGGGGTGGGTCGGGTCAGGTGGTGCGTGATTGTGCGGGCACGGACCGGGACCTGGACGAGCGGCTCGAGGCCGTGGATCCGCAGTCGGTGCTGGCGTATCGGGTGAATCGGCACGTGATCGTGCTGAACGATCTGTCGGCGGGGACGTTGTGGATGGCGGCGGACGCGTACGAGAAGGTCGATGACTGGGATCTGGTGCAGCCGGAGGAGGCTGAGGGGCAGGAGTCGGATGCGTCGTTGACGAATCCGGAGCAGGTGGACCAGTTCGTCGCGGACCGGTCGCAGCCGAACCGGGATCCGCAGCCGAAGGATGATGTGCTGGGGGCGCGGCCGGGTCGTACGACGATCTTGCCGGTGCTGGCCAACGACGTGGATCCGGACGGGGACGTGATGACGGCGGCGGTCGTCGGGCAGGGTCCGGCGGGTGTGCAGGTGCAGCAGATCATGGGGGGTGCTGCCTTGCAGGTGGTGGTGCCCGAGGGTGCGGAGGGGACCGAGCGGTTCCGGTATGCGGTCTCGGACGGTCGTGGGGGGTTGGCCGAGGCGTCGGTGTCGTTGACGGTCTCGCCGCTGGGTGAGAACGAGCCGCCGGTGCAGTCGGGTGATCCGGTGCTGAAGGTGGGGCAGGGGTCGACGGCGACGATCAAGGTGTTGCCGTATTTCTTGGACCCGGACGGTGATGATCTGTATCTGGCGTCGGCGGAGGCTGCTGCGGCGGGTGACGAGGTGCGTTCGCGTCCGGACGGGAGTGTGGAGTTTCGTGACGGGGGTGCTTCGACGGGTCGTAAGGTCGTCGATCTTGCGGTCTCGGACGGTCAGGGGGGTCTGGTCGAGGGGAAGCTGTTGATCGACGTGGTCGCGGGGCAGCAGCCCCCGATCGCGGTCAACGACCACGTGACGGTCGTGGCGGGCGAGTCCGTGACGGTCGAGCCGCTGGTCAACGACACCGACCCGGACGGCGACGAGCTGCGGCTCTCCGACGTCGACGAGCACGACAAGGCGCTCGTCACGGCCAACCTCGACGCGGGGACCTTCCGGTTCGTCTCTGACGAGCCGGGTTCGTACGACCTGACGTACCAGGTCACCGACGGCCCGAACGCGACGACGGGTCTGGTGCGGGTCGACGTGACCTCGCCGGACGACGCGTCCGGGGCGCCGGTCGTGGTGACGGACACCGCGATGCTGCCCACCGGGGGCAAGACCCTGGTCGACGT
>NZ_JACYHB010000023.1 GCF_014837295.1 Cellulosimicrobium arenosum | reverse complement strand
TCACCAGATGCCGCCTCACGACCGTCACCGATCCGGGAATCGAGGTGAACCCCGACCCCATGCTCGAGCTCAGCGCCTGACCCCAACAAAGATCACGCAGCGCTACACCACTCCAAGGGGCTTGACCGCTGACCAGAGCGTTGACCGCGATCCGTGACGTCATCCGGTCGCTGATCGAGTACCCCACGATCCGGTTGGAATACACGTCCTTGATCGCGCACAGATACACCTTGCCTTCGGCCGTGGGGTGTTCGGTGATGTCCCACAGCCACAACCGGTTCGGCGTATCGGCCCGGAACTGGCGCAGCACGAGGTCCTCGTGTGCGGGCGCGCCAGCCTTCTTGGCGCTGCGGGCGCGCTTCTTGCCGAACACCGACCACCACCTGTTCGCGGCGCAGATGCGCCACACGGTGCGATCGCACGCGACCAGCCCGGCTCGGGAGGCCTCGTCCGCGAGCAGCCGGTAGCCGAACTCCGGATCGTCGCGGTGAGCGTCGAACAACACGTTCGCGAGATACGCCTCCTCGAGCTCGCGCGCCCCGACAGGCGCCGCGAGCCAGCGGTAGTAGGGCTGTCTGGCGAGCTTGAGAACCCGGCACGTCACCGTGACGGGGATCCCGTCACCGGCGAGCTCACTCACGAGCGGGTAGATCATTTTCCCGGCAGATGCGCCTGCGAAAGATACGCCGCCGCGCGGCGCAGCACCTCGACCTCCTGCTCCAGCTGCCGGTTACGCCGACGCAGTTCACGCAGTTCCGCTGACTCCGAGGCGGTCACGCCCGGCCGGTTGCCGTCCTCGACATCGGCGGCGTGGAGCCAGTTACGCAGGCACGACTCGGAGATACCGAAGTCCTTTGCGATCTGCTTGACCGGAGCCTCGCCACGGCGAGCGATCGCCACGACATCATCGCGGAATTCCTTCGGGTGGGGTCTGGGCACGGGGAACATCCTTCCAGCAGCACCCGAAGGCACCACAGGTCAGGTGTCACCTATCCGTGCAGCAGACCCAGGCGTGGTCGGCCATCTCGCGGCCGCGGTCCCAGGTCAGGGACTTGCACATGCCGGGTGGGACGTTGAACAGGGCGCGGGCGACCGCGATGCTGACGTCCTTGGCCTTGATCCCGTCGGGCAGCGGCACGATCTTCAGGTAGCGGGTGGTGCGCTCGACGAGGGTCGCGACCGCGCTCGGGCGCTTGCCCATGACGAGGTCACCTTCCCAATGACCCGGCTCGAGCCGGTCGGTCACGGTGGCGGGGCGGTGGTGGATGGAGACCATGTCGCGCAGATGCCCTCGCCCGTGCGATCGCTTCACGAGCCGGGGCCGGCGCATCGTGCGACCGGACCGCAGCCGCTGGTACGTGCTCTTCGGCAGGTTCCGCGATGCCGGCAGATAGACAGCGCGGTAGATCGTCTCGTGCGAGACCCACATGCCCGGCTCGTGGGGATGTTCGCGGCGCAGCCACGCCGCGATCTGCTGCGGGGACCAGTCCAGCTCGAGCCGCGAGAGCACCACCGCCCGCAGCCGCTCGTCGCTCGCGAGACGCGGCACCCGCGACCGCCGGGCTTCGACGCGGGCACGCTCATCGGCGACCGTCGCACGGTAGGCGTCACGGCCGCCGTTGCGGGCGATCTCGCGCGAGACCGTCGACGCCGACCGCCCCAACCCTTCGGCGATCGCCCGGGCAGAAAGACCAGCAGCGATCCCACGCGAGATCTCTTCCCGCTCACCTGGACTCAGGTGCCGTGGGGAGCGTCTCGGCAACGCGGGTCGCACCCCACCATGACGCAGCAAGTACCGGCGCACGTGATGCGACGGGACGCCGGCCCGATCGGCGATCCGCCGCAGTGACTCGCCCTCGCCCCATGCCTGCCACACGACGTCCTGTACTGCCGCTGGCAGCGACGTCACCACACTCATCCCAGCCTCCACGACCACGCATCATCTACCCTGGGTCTGCCCCCGGTTTGGTTGACGATCGGGGTGTGCGGTAGTCAGGCCGCGTCTGCGGTCCGGTAGATCATCTCAAACTCGACCGGGGTAAGTCTGCCGAGACGGCGTTGGCGTCGGCGACGGTTG
>NZ_JACYHB010000022.1 GCF_014837295.1 Cellulosimicrobium arenosum | reverse complement strand
TCACCAGATGCCGCCTCACGACCGTCACCGATCCGGGAATCGAGGTGAACCCCGACCCCATGCTCGAGCTCAGCGCCTGACCCCAACAAAGATCACGCAGCGCTACACCACTCCAAGGGGCTTGACCGGTCCTTGAATGGGCGGCGCCGACGGAGAGGTTTCTTGAGACCGCAGCGGCGGCTCGAGAATTGCGCCGGTCGATGAGCAGATCCGACGCAGGCGTGCGAGCTGTAGCTGAGGAATGAAGCCGGGGCAGGCAATGAGAATCGGCGACTGTGATGTGTCTCTGCGAGACCGCCCACCGGGGATACCCCTTCGAGTCAGGAGGGCGACCAGCGTGGGCGTGGCGCCGGTCTGGGCGCAGCCACGATCACATCGGGCTTGTCACGTGGACGATCCTGAGTGGGCCTTCTTCAGGTGTGGGCGTCTCGAACCCGTCGATGTACGCGATCGCTCGCTCGCGCGACACAGCGATGTCGTCCGGGCCGGAGTTCTCGCGCTGGGCCAACCTGTCCAGGAGGATCGACCGCCTGGTGTCCAGGTAGTAGACGACCGGGACGACGCCGAGGGGGGCGCAGAGCCGCCTGAACTCATCGCGCGAGGCACGGGACCAGAACGAGGAGTCCACGACGACGCCCTTCCCCTGCTTCACACAGTCGACGAGCTTGTCCTGGAGCGTTCCGTTGACGACCTGGCGCGCGTCGTCGCCGATCGGGTGGGTCCGGTGCCCGAGGGCCCACGCCTCGCCGTCGAACGAGACCCTGACATAGCCCCGGGCCTCCAGGCCACGCGCGTAGGTCGACTTCCCCGATCCAGCCGGACCGCACATGAGGATGACCTGGTCCACGTAGCCAACCCTATGCGGGCTCAACGCAGGTGAGGGACAAAGGCGGTGACGCCCGGGTAGGAGTCGAGGCCTGCATGATCACCTACGGCCGGCATCACCCGGAAATCCGCTTGACCATACCGCCGTGCCGTAAGCCGATCCCCTACCGAGACACCCCGCGCACGCCCACGCGGCGAGGCTGTGAATCGCAGAGATAAGTGGCCTGATTTCCGCAGAGCAATCTGCCCGCTCGCACGTGTGTGCGCGAGGAAAGGCGAAGGTTCCGGCATCGGCGGAGTTCGGCTGTCACATTGACTGCCGCAACCACCGTCTGCGCGACGTAGAATAGATGACGAGTTATGTGACACTTTTCGTGATTTCTCGGCTTCGAGGTCGCTTTGTCACGTAAACGATCGAATAAATGACAATGGAGGTGCAGGGTGCTGGTCGGGTACATGCGGGTGTCCAAGGCCGACGGGTCCCAGGCCACCGACCTGCAGCGCGACGCCTTGCTCGCCGCCGGCGTGAAACCCAAAGCGCTGTACGAGGACAAGGCCTCCGGCAAGAGTGACGACCGCCCCCACCTCGCTTCCTGCCTGAAGGCCCTGCGAGACGGAGACACGCTGCTGGTGTGGAAGCTCGACCGGCTCGGGAGGGACCTGCGCCACCTGGTGAACATCGTGCACGACCTCACCGAGCGGGGCGTGGGCCTGAAGGTGCTCACCGGCCAGGGCGCGGCCATCGACACCACCACCGCCTCCGGCAAGCTGGTGTTCGGGATCTTCGCGGCCCTGGCCGAGTTCGAACGCGAACTGATCTCCGAACGCACCAAGGCCGGCCTGGCCTCGGCCCGGGCCCGGGGCCGCAAGGGCGGCCGGCCCTACAAGATGACCCCGGCCAAGATCCGCCTGGCGATGGCCTCCATGGGCCAGAAGGACACCAACGTCAGCGCGCTCTGCAAGGAACTGGGCATCACCCGCCAGACCCTCTACCGCCACGTCTCACCCACCGGTGAACTCCGCGAGGCCGGACAGAAGGTGCTGGCCCAACGTCGATGACCACCGCGGAACACAGGCGGGAGGCCTGCCACGGGTGTTCCGTATGGCGCACCGTCGCGAAACGAAGCACCGGACGGGTCCTACGGGATGCCCCGCCAGGCGTGCTTGAGTGTGCGCAGGTCAAAAGCGGGGGCGTACGGTGGGGGTTGCGGTACCGGCTCATCATCAGAACCGCTGTCAACGTCACGATGATAACGAGCACAAGGACGAATGGCGCGACCACCGCAAGCGTGTACAGAGCGTATGCCTTGGGATCGAGCAGCGGACCCGGGCACTATCCCGGCTCGATCGCTACACATCAACTCAAGGCGAGCCCCTTGACGCGTGGTTCCTGGGGGCGTTTGCTGTCTAGCGATGGGGCCGGCGTCGGAGAGGCCTTGCCAGAAAGACATCGAGCAACACAATCGGATCGGAGTAGACATGAAAGCAGTGGTGTACGAGGGACCCCGTCAGGTCAGCACGAAGGACGTCCCGGACGCGAAGATCGAGCGACCCACCGATGTCCTGGTCAGGGTAACGACGACGAACATCTGCGGCTCGGACCTCCACATGTACGAGGGGCGGACCTCCTTCGAAGTAGGCCGGACGTTCGGTCACGAGAACATGGGGGAGGTCATCGAAGTCGGTAGTGGCGTGGAGAAGGTCAGGGTCGGAGACCGGGTTGTGCTCCCGTTCAACATCTCGTGCGGATTCTGTAAGAACTGCGAACGCGGCCTGACCAACTACTGCCTCACCACCCAGCCTGACCCGTCTGCCGCCGGAGCGGCCTACGGATTTGCAGACATGGGCCCCTACGGCGGCGGCCAGGCCGAGCTGCTCCGGGTGCCCTTCGGCGACCACAACGCACTGCGCCTGGGCGAGGACGCCGAGGAGAAGGAGAACGACTACGTCATGCTCTCCGACATCTTCCCCACCGGCTACCACGCCACCGAGATGGCCGGCGTGATCCCGGGCGACAGCGTCGTGATCGCCGGGGCCGGACCGGTCGGGCTGATGGCCGCCCTGTCCGCGACGATCAAGGGCGCCGCGAAGGTCATGGTGGTCGATCGCCACCCCGACCGGCTCGCGCTGGCCGAGCAGATCGGAGCGATCGCCATCGACGACTCCAAGACCGACCCCGTGCAGGCCGTGCTGGACGAGACCATGGGGCTCGGAGCCGACCGTGGCTGCGAATGCGTGGGCTACCAGGCCCACGATCCCCAGGGCAACGAAGACACCGCCGCCACGCTGAACATGCTCATCAACTCGGTCCGCTTCACCGGAGGAATCGGCACCGTTGGCGTGTTCGTCCCCCAGGACCCGGGGGCCAAGGGCGAATTGGCCAAGCAGGGCAAGGCAGCCATCGACTTCGGCACCCACTGGTTCAAGGGACAGACCATGGGCAACGGTCAAGCCCCGGTCAAGAAGTACAACCGCCAGCTGCGAGACTTGATCGCGGCCGGCAAGGCGACCCCTTCCTGGATCGTCTCCCATGAAATCTCGCTGGACCAAGCCGCCGACGCCTACAAGAACTTCGACTCCAGGTCCAAGGGTTGGACCAAGGTCCTCATCAAGCCCGGCATGTCGACCGAGAAGAAGGCGAGCTGATATGGCCGCGGATCTGCAGGGCAAGAGAGTCGCGATCCTCGCCGCGGACGGGGTCGAGCGCGTCGAACTCGAGCAACCCCGCGAGGCTCTGGACAGGGCCGGCGCTCAGACCGAGGTCCTCTCGATCCACGACGGCGAGATCAAGGCCCGCGAGAACGACCTGGATCCGGCGGGGACGTTCGGCGTCGACGGGCTGGTGGCTGAGGCCTCGGTGGCCGACTACGACGCCTTGGTGCTTCCGGGCGGCACGGTGAACCCCGACAAGCTCCGGGTCGACGAGGACGCTGTCGCCTTCGTCCGGGACTTCGTCGAGAGCGGCAAGCCGGTGGCGGCGATCTGTCACGGACCGTGGACGTTGATCGAGGCCGGCGTGGCCACCGGTCGCACCCTGACGTCCTTCCCGAGCATCCGCACGGATCTGCGCAATGCCGGCGCGAACGTCGTTGACCAGGAGGTCGTGGTCGACAAGAATCTCATCACCAGCCGCTCGCCGGAGGACCTGCCGGCGTTCTCCGAGGCGATCGTGTCCCAACTCGCGGGCACCACGGCAAAGGAAGAGGAGAAGTCATGAGTGTGACCAAGGGATTGCTGGTCAGGTTTGACGCGTTGCCCGGCAAGGAGGACGACGTGAAGGAGTTCCTTGACAGCGGCCGTGCGCTTGTTGAGGAAGAGCCGGCGACCACCGCGTGGTTCGCGATCCGCCTCGGGCCCTCCTCCTTCGGGATCTTCGACGTGTTCCCCGATGACGCCGGACGTGACGCTCACCTGTCCGGCCCTGTTGCGGTAGCTCTCGGCGAGCAGACCGGTGCGTTGTTCTCCGAACCGACGATCGAGAAGCTCGACGTGTTGGGCTCCAAACTTCCCGCCTGACACCACAGACCGGGAGTACTGACCCCGACATGAGGGGTCGCTGCGCGCGGTGACTTCGGGCTGACACAGCCCGTTGACGTCGTGGCAGCGGCCCCTTCTCTTGCGGCCTATCGCACATCCCTAACAGATCGAGGAACCGCGATGACAGGAACTGACGACGACGTTGCCCCGACGCGTTCACCCGAGGTAGCAGTGATCGGGGGCGGGATCGTCGGTCTGTCGACGGCGTACGCGCTGCGGGAGCAGGACGTGCCGGTGCGCTTGTACGAGGCCGGTCTGCCCGGAACGGGTCAGTCCGCAGGCGAGTCGCGGATCTTCCGGCATGCCCACGACGACCCGCGACTCGTCGCTTTCGCGCGCGAAAGCCGCGGCGTATGGGATGAGTGGGCCGAACACTTCGACGTCGAGCTGGTCTCATCAGACGGTGTCGTGGCGATCGGCGACAGCGCCCTGGCGCGGCTGCGGGTGCTCGACCAGGTCGGCGGCGTGGAAGCGCACGAGATCGATGCAGCCGAGCTCGCCCAGCGAATGCCGCTGCTCGCTGGGTACTCGGGGCCAGCGGTGCTCGACGAGTCGGGCGGCGCGATCCGCACCCGCACCGCGATCACGGCACTCGCGGGTGCCCTCGCAGATGCCGTCACCACCGCAGAGGTCATCTCCATCGATCCCCGCGCCGATGGGACGGTCGAGGTGCGCAGCGTCACCGACCGGGCTGTCTACTCCAAGGTGGTCGTGTGCGCCGGCCGCGAAACTGCCCGCCTGGCCCGCAGCGTCGGCCTGTCGCTGCCGGTTCGCCTTGCCGCACACGTCCGGCTGACCTTCGACGTGAAAGCCGCCGCCCCGGCACGAGTCGCGTGCCTGCAGGACAGCAGCGGCGTCTTCGGCGAAGTCGGCGTGTACGCGACGCCGCTACCGGGCAACAGCAGTTATTCGGTCGGACTCAGCGAAACCGTCGGCGTCCGCGACGACGGAACGTTCATCGACCCTGCGGCGATTCGATCGCTGGACGAACGCGCGCGCGAATACGTGACACGGGCGCTGCCCGGTCTCCACCCAGAGCCGCGCGACTTTCTTCACTGCTGGGTGACCGACCTCCCATGGAGCGAGGACGGCGTGGCCGTGTGGGAGGCAGGCTCTGTCATTTTTGTGGCCGGTCACAATCTGTTCAAGCAGGCACCTGCGCTGGGTCGCGCTCTTGCCCGGGCTGCGACCGGCGGCGGTCTCGCCGCCGACCTCACGCCCGCCGCTCGCCTCGGCGAAGCCCTGCGATAGTTCGCCTGACCCCAGAACGGACGCACTCAATGGGTAAACGTCTCCTCGTCGAGGACAACGGCAGCCCGCCCTGGGTCAACCCAAAAGTTGCGGCTGGACAGCAGTCACAGGCTCAACCACCTTGTCATGGGGTGTCTTCATCGTGAGGATCGGTACGCGGAGGTGCCGCAGCGGGATCCGTCACTGCGGGATCCGCTCGCGGTGCGACCCGGCGCTGGATGATGAAACCGCGTCGCAGTGCGGGGTTCGGACCTAGCCGTCAGGTTGCCTGCTGCGCTCATCGGGCGACACAGCGTGCACGGTGATGCGGGGGCGGGCGTTGTTGACGTACCCCTTGGGGTTCCACAGCGCGGCTTCGTCCTCTGGCTGCGTAGCGGCCGAGGTGTCCCATGCGCGAACAATGATCTGGTGCTCACCTTGGTGAAGATCAACCTCGATCCTCCAATGCCGCCAGGCCCACGGTCCGAGGTCGTCCAACAACTCGGCCGGCTCCCAGGTCACTCCACGGTCCAGCGAGACGTCGACGCGAGAGACCGACCGCTCGCCGCCGGCGAAGGCGTAACCGCGGATCTCCAACGGCCCCGGGGCGACCCTGGCACCGTCGGCCGGGGACACCACGTCGGAATTCAGGGCCACCAGGTCCAGGGGCATCCCGATCCCGGGCGCAGGTGGGTCAAGCCCCTCGTGGTGGTGTAGCGGTCTGATCCTTCATGGGGGTCAGGCGCTGAGGCCGAGGGTGAGTTCGGCGTCGGGGTCCACCTCGTCTCCGGTGTCGCTCACGGGGGTGAGCCTGCAGCGGGCCAGGACTTCGAGACCGAGGTAGCGTCGGCCCTCGGCCCATTCATCGGTCTGCTCGGCCAGCACCGCCCCGACCAGCCTGACGATGGCCGCCCGGTTGGGGAAGATGCCCACCGCGTCGGTGCGGCGGCGGATCTCCCGGTTGAGCCGCTCGGCCGGGTTGTTCGACCAGACCTGCGTCCAGACGTCCTTGGGGAACGTGGTGAACGCCAGGATGTCCGCCCGGGCGGCGTCCAGGTGCTCGGCCACCGCCGGCAGCTTCTCGGTGACGTAGTCCAGCAACCGGTCGAACTGCGCGTGCACGCTGGCCGCATCGGGCTGGTCGTACACGCTGTGCAGCATGGCCTTCACGGCCGGCCACATGTTCTTCGGGGTGATGCCCATCAGGTTCGTAGTGGGTCCGGCAGCGCTGCCAGGTGGCCCCGGGCAGGTTCGCCGCGATGGCGTCCTTGAGTCCGGTGTGGGCGTCAGAAGTGACCAGGCGGACCCCGGCCAGACCGCGGGCCACCAGGTCGGCGAAGAACTCGTTCCACGCCGCCCCGGTCTCCGACGTGGCGACTCGCAGGCCCAACACCTCGCGGTGGCCGTCGCCGTTGACGCCGGTGGCCAGCAGGACCACCGCGTTGACGACCCGGCCGCCCTCGCGGACCTTCATGCTCAGCGCGTCGGCCGCCACGAACGTGAACGGCCCGGCCTCCCCGAGCGGGCGATGGCGGAAGGACTCGACCTGTTCGTCGAGCTCGGTGGCCATCCGCGAGACCTGGGACTTCGACAGGGCGTTGATGCCCAGGGTCTCGACCAACTTGTCCATCCGGCGGGTGCTCACCCCAGCCAGATAGCAGTCCGCGACCACGGTGATCAGGGCGGACTCCGCCCTCTTCCTGCGTTCGAGCAACCACTCCGGGAAGTAGGTCCCGGAGCGCAGCTTCGGGATGGCCACATCGACCGTGCCGACCCGGGTATCCAGATCCCGGTGCCGGTACCCGTTGCGCTGGGCGGACCGTGTCGGGGTGGGTTTGCCCCATTCGGCGCCGACCACCGCGTCGGCGTCATCGGAGAGCAGGGTGTTGATCATGGTCTGCAGCAGGTGGCGCATCATGTCCGGAGACGCCTCACGCAGGGCTTCGCCCAGCAGGCCGGCAGGGTCGACAATATGAGCAGCGGTCATCGTGGTGACTCCATTCGAGGATTCTGTGAGAGGTTGACTCGAAGGATCACACGGTGGCCGCGTCCATGTCAGGAATGACGTGCTGGACCACCGGGCGCTACACCACTATGCGGGACTCAACTCGCAGGTGACTGGTCTTCGCGCAGCAGCCGATAAACCACGTCTTGGAAGTAGCCGGCCCAGGGAGTGCTGCGGACCGCGATCTCCTCGAGCCACTTGACGCTACGCGCGCCAATGTAGCCCGGGACGACCACGCGCACCGGGGCGCCGTGCACGGGGGGCAAGGGGCTCGCCGTTCATCGCCCACGCCAGGATGACCTCTGGGCGGACGGCCTTCGCCAACGGGACGGAGCCTCCGAAACGCTGGGCGGGTCGGGCCTCGGTGGAGATGTCGGCCCCGACGAACCCGATGTGTTCGACCCCCGGGAGCGGCTTGGCGAGAGCGAGCACGTCAGCGAGGGCGATGCCGCTCCACGTCGCCGTGCCGGTTGCGCCGGGTCCCCACGGCGCCTCGCCAGGGATGTCACTGACCGCCATGAGTCCCGCACGTCTGTTGCCGGCGCACTGCAGGGTAGCGGTCACCTCGCGCTCAGCGAACACCTCGCGCAAGGTCGACAACGACAGCTCGAGCTCGCGTTCAACCGCACCGTGAATCCGCAGACGCCACGCGTCAGGATCCACCTCGGGCACCTCGCCGTGTCCGCGAACGTAGAACGCGTCCGTCGGAGTAAGCACCTCGGTGAACCCCGCCAGACCACTCTCGGCGTTGAAGGGTCGCGACTCGTGAACCACCATGTCACCGCGAGTTTCGTACTGGCCCACCAGCCGATACTAGGACCGCAGCCTGAAGCGAGATTTGCGCGGCCTCACCGATCTTGAGACGTAGCGTTGCCCGCGAGCCGGCCCTTCTCTGCGCGTTCCGCGCGACGGTGCGCCAGCGCAGCGTACCGGTGACCGATCCCCTTGCGAACACGACTGGACGTAAACGGGCTCATCCGATCTGAAGGTGTAGCGCCGGCGGGCTGATCTGGTCGGGATGCGGGTCGAGGTCCCCTGATGATGGGGGTTCCTACACCAACCCATCCAGAAGACCTCGACGTGAGCGACGCTACCTT
>NZ_JACYHB010000021.1 GCF_014837295.1 Cellulosimicrobium arenosum | reverse complement strand
GGTCCAGAACCACAGTGCCTACGATGTCGACGTGCTGGCCGAGAAGTCGGTGCGCTTCTTCGACACCAAGGGCGCCACGACCCACCCCGACGCCATCCGCCTCTGACCGGGAGCGACCAGGTCACATGCCATGCCCTTCAGTACCCGTACCAACGACCTTAGCGAGCGGCTTGTGAACGGCGCCTCTGTGAACGACGTGGATGCGCAGGCATCAGAGATCTCCATCGTTTTCATCGTCGGTGAAAGCCGGGCGGAGATCCTCTCACCTGCCTTGGATCAACTTCGGAAGATGCCGCGCTTCCGGCACGTTCCGATCGCGGTCGTACACGACCCCGGCCTTGATGTGGAGGCGTCGGTGGCCGGCCATGGGGCCTCCCTCGTCGAATCGGCTTCGAGCCTGAACCAGGACCGAAATGAGGCAGCATGCGATTGGTTGGAACGCTCTGGTACCCGATACGGCACCATCGCGACACTTCCGCGCCTCAGGAAGCTCAAGTCATGGTCGCGACAGGTGCTGCATGAGGTCGAAACGCTCCGTCGGCTTCCCCTGAACGGATCGACTCCTCTCATGGTCTGGACGGATCACGGGACGAAACTGAGCGTGGCCCGCTATGTCGACCGGACACTCTCGGGAGGGGAGGTACGCCGGGGATCGCTGCTCGCCGACTTCCTCGGGCGCCTCGCGTTGTGTGCGGCGAGGCCGTGGCTCGACGCCCTGGATCCGCGTGAGGGAGACGTCGAGATCGTCGGCTTCCTCTCTGCGGCATTCTCCCCGGAGATGTCCGAACCGCCATGGCGGTATCGTCTGGCTCTGACCGGTCCGTCGGGTGATGTCGCTCGCTCAGGGCCAGTGCCGCTCACACCTCGGGTCGGCAATCGTGGCACTGTTCAGTGGGAGGGCTTGACGACCCGCCTCGCGCTCGACGGTGTGGGGACCGGGCACTGGCGGTTTGTCGTCGAGCTCGACACCGAGGTGCCGGAGCTGCGGCTGCGGCGGAATCTTCAGCCCCGCATAGGCGCGTTGATCAGTGCGCGGACGGTCGGCATGCATGCGGCTGCGGACGACGCTCCCGGGCGGACGCGGACGACCACGGTCAGGTACCTCCTGCACACCGTCGGCGACGGAACCGCAGCGTTCCTCACCACCCAGAGGGGATCCGGGCTCAGGGCACGCCTGCAGTGGGCCGTCATGCTGCTCAAGAAGGATGCGGGATTCATCGCCAGAGGGCCGGGCGACCGGCGGATGCGGTGGCTTCGACTCCTCAGGCTCCTGACACGACCGTTCTTCGCGGGACGTGAGATCTGGCTGATCGGTGAGCGGAAAGACACCGCGCAGGACAACGGCGTCCATCTGTTTCGCCATCTGCGTGAGTCGAGCGCCCGGCATTCGGCGTACTACGTCATCGATCGTTCGAGCCCTCAGTACGGCCGGGTGGCCCCGTACGGACACGTCGTCGCCCACTCGTCGTGGCGGCACCAACTGCTCCTGCTGCACGCCGTCGTTCTCGCCAACGCCTACTCGATCGGCTACCTGGTGCCGGACACGTGGGACGTGAAGGACTACACGCGGCACATCGTCTGGCGCGTCGGGGCACTACGCGTCTACCTCAAGCACGGCGTCCACCTCAGCCCGAACGCGGTGAAGCGAGGCGCAACGGGATACGACGTGTGCCTGACCGTCATGCCGGGGGAGACCGAGGCACTGCGCGCCACGTCCGGGTACGACCGGCAGCTCGTCCAGGCCGGAATGCCGCGCTACGACGCGCTGACGCCGACCCCGGCCAGCCGGACCATCCTGTTCATGCCGACCTGGCGGAACTATCTCGTGACGACGGCGCTCAAGGGCGCACAAGATGGCGAGATCTCCTACGAGGGGTCGGCCTACCAGCGGTTCATGTCAGGACTCCTGGAGAGCCGGCGGCTGCACGAGATGCTCGAGAAGCACGACTACCGGCTGACCTTTCTGCCCCACTACAACATGGCGTCCAGGTTCGAGGGGGCGACCGTCGCGGGAGACCGCATCGAGATCGCCGACGCCGACAACGTGGCGTTCCAGGACCTGATCAGAGGGTGCGATGCATTCGTCACGGACTACTCTTCGGTTCATTTCGACGTGGCGTACCTGGGTACTCCGATCGTGTATGCACGCTTCGACGAGGAGGATTTCGAGAGCAAGCACTCTTCGCCGACGTGGTTCGACTACGAGCGGGACGGGTTCGGCCCCGTCGTGCGCACCCTCGACGACACGCTTGATGCCGTGGAGAGCCTGCTCGAGCGCGACTGCCGACCTTACCCCCTCTACACCGCACGCATCGACGCGGCGTTCCCGCAGCGGGACCAGCAGAACTGCGCACGGACCGTGGCGGCGATCGAGGAACGAATCCCCACGCGGCCGCGGTGAGCAAGGCGGAGCAGCGCCCGGAGAGCGCATGCTTCCCTGTGCCGCACAGCACGACGCCCGCAGATGCCCTGTCGACCCGAGTTCGAGGAGTAACCGTGCCCAAGCTCTCGAGGACCAACGTCCTCACGTCTCTCACCGCGCTCGCCGGGGCGATCGGTGTCGCCGGCTTCGTGTCCTCCAACATGAAGCTGGGCGCGGCCGCGCTCGGCGTGGCCGCCGTCCTGCTAGCGGGGCTGGTGCACAGCGTCGGCCGCGACATTCGTGCGCAGCTCCTCGGGAACCCCGGTGACAGCCGCACCCTCACCAATCGGATCGACGAGAGTACCGACCTGCTGGCGAGCAAGGTGGACCGTGTCCTGACGGGCCAGCAGAAGAGTGCCGCGGACGCCGCCGCGCGCGCTGAGCATGACGACGCGATGGCGCGCCGGGTCGTCGCCGACCTTGGTGCCGCCCGGCAGGAGGCGGCCGAGAGACCGTGCGAACGCGCCCGCTGACCTAAGGGGAGCTGGTCGGTCCGGAGGACGGGGCCACCACCCCCAGGGCTTCGACGAGTTGCCGCCCGGAGCAGGCGAACCTCTCGTCCGCCCACCGCCATCCGCGGTACGACTGGTCCCGGAAAGTGGCTTCGTCCGCTCGGAGCCGGTCGACCAGGGCCGTCACCTCGGCCGGTTCACAGGTCTGCACCGCACCATCGAAGTGCGGCGCGAGCTCTCGCGCGACGACTGCCAGGCACCCCGCGGCCAGCGCCTCCTCTACAGTGCGGAATGCCTCGGCCGTCACCGTACGGGGGAATGCGACGACGACGTCGAGCTGGTCCAGGAACTGGCGGGCGGTGACCTCACCCGTCTCGTAAACGAGCCAGTCGGTGGGGAAGTCGCCGAGCGCATCCTTCAGCAGGTAGCGGCTGCCGAGAAGTCGGACGTCGACCGAGCCGTCAACCGGGAAGATCTGTCGCAGAGCCGCGGCACCGTCGGGGAGCTCTGAAGCCTCGCCGCCGAAGATCCAGCCGACGACCGGCCGGTTGCTCCTGAGGCGGCGGGACCGTCGCCCGGGGCCCGGCAGGACGTCGAGGACGCGCGGGTACGCGGTCGCGGAGACCTGCGCCGGGTCGAGCGACGGAGCGTCCGCGCCGCGCGTGGGATCGTCCGGGATGATCCACTCCGGTGTGACGGCGAAGAGTGCCTCGGCGTTCCGGTCGCAGTCCTCGGCGACCCAGCGCACGGCGTGGTTCTGGGTGGCGCGCGGACTGGTGTCCGCGACGATCACGATGCGGTCCGTGGTCAGGGACACCGGCCGCGACGTGGGGAACTCGAGGACGTCGGGCTGCCGCACGACGATCGTCGGGACGTGGTCGGGCTCTTCGAGTGACACGAACGTGAGCGTGCCGTCGGCGAGCGCCCGGCGCACGGCGAGGGACAGAGGCGCTCGTCGGGGCGCCTCGCTGAACGCGCTGCGGACATGGAGGAGACCCACGCGCAGACCGCTGCGCGCGAGCACCTGCATCTCGGCGACCGCCGCGCGCTGCGTGGCGCCGTCCATCGTCCAGTCGGCAGCGAATGCGATGTCGATCGCCTGCTCGGGCAGTCCTACGTCGCGCAGGAACGGTCGCGGGGCGCTGAGCGGGCGCTGCGTGACGTCCGAGGGGATTCGGGGACTGGCCCCGGCCTGGATCTGCCTGTGCCAGTGGATCATCGCGGCGCGATACTCCATCCGCGACGGGTGCATCCAGCCTGGTCGGACGTCGTTGCGGGAGAGGGAGTCCTTCTGGAGCCGCACGACAGCCAGCGGCTCGTGCAGCTGTAGCCGGCGGCCGGGGAACACAGCCTCCAGCCGTCGGTCGAACTCCGTGTCGGCGCTCTTGCGAACCCAGTCGAAGCGGTCCACCGTGTCGAGCACTGATTGCCGGAACATGTGCGACGAGGCGTTGGCATGGACCGGTCCGTTCCCAAGGTGCTGGAAGACGAGGTCGTCGCCGCACCGCAGCGAGAGGCTGAGTGTCCTGAGGAGGGAGGAGTCCTCCAGGAGCGGACGGACCTGCCGCTCGAGCCGCTCGGGGTGCGACCAGTCATCGGTGTCCTGGAAAGTGATGAAGTCTCCGCGGGCTTCCTCCAGCGCGCGGTTGCGCGCTGCGTAGGTGCCTCGGTTGATCTCTTGATGCAGGACGCGCACCCGAGGGTCCAGGCCCTGGAGCTGCGCGAAGAGGCCGTCGAACTCGTCGCCGGAGGCATCGTCGACGATGAGCAGCTCCCAGTCCTGCCACGTCTGCTCCACGATGGATCGCACCGCCGTGATCGACTCCGGCCCGGGGCGGTACGCTGGCATCACCACGGAGATCAATGGTCCCGGCCCCGCTGTGCGGGTGGTCCCCGGTTGCAGGCGGTCGAGGGGGCTCGCTCCCTGCGGCGCCAGACTCACGGGCCCAACGTCGTAGGAACGCAGGCAGCGGTTGAGCGCCTCGATCCACGAGTCCGACCCGACACCGTGCTCCACGCCGTGCAGATCGAGTCGGAGGAACGCTCGTGTGCCGGCATCCAGGGACTTCAACAAGGCAGTGTCCCGGCTCAGACGGTCATACTCACCGCGTACCCACAGGAGCTGGGCGAAGGCCAGGCGATCAGGAGCGGGCCAGCGGCTCACGGGCGCGCTGCGCCGCGCTGCGCCATAGAGCGCCAGCGCATGCGGCACGTCCTCCTCGGTCTGAGGTAGATGCCCGACCAGTCTGGCGAGGGATGCGAGCAGCTTCGCGGTCGGTGCGGAGCCGGAGTCCAGGAGTCCGGAGGACGCAGGATCGAGTGCGGCCCCGACCACTCTGGCGTAGTCGGAGTACGGCTCGATCATCCGCGCGAGGATCTCCCGTCCTGCGGGCGCCTGCATGTCGAGCGCCAGGGCCGTGACTCGCGCCCCCGTGCCCCCGAGGGATTCCATGTGCCGTGCGGCGGCGAGCGCGACATCCGGGTGGGTGACGAACGTCGCGGGGCCCGCGCCACGCAGCGCGCCGTATTCGTTCCGGGCGCTCACGACGCGCTGGCCTCCTTGATCATCGGGGTCAGGCGCTGGTCCAGGATCGGCGTTGTGGTTTTCACGTAGGTGCGAGAGAGGTGTGAGCCCTGGCGGTAGGCGAGCACGTCACCGATCACCGGGGGGCAGACGTCCGTGCAGACCAGGTCGTTCATGTTGATGACATCGACCGAGGGTACGAGCTCGGCCGCCGTCAGCATTGCCGGGGTTCCGCTCCGCTCGAGGCCGTTGGACTTGGCGAAGGCACAGTCGGACAAGGAGTCCGGGAACTCGGCGACGCACTTGTAGACCTCGTCGTCGCCGGCCGGTAGATCGGTCGGATCGGGGTTGTCCGCGATGACGATCACGTCGATACCGGCGTCCTCGAGCGTCGTCCACGTGGACTCGAGGGAGTCGATCATCGCCTCCTGCGTCCGCTCTCCCGAGCTGTCGAAGGAGTAGCTCGTGGTCTGCGAGACCATGACGGCGTCGGGGCGCTCGTCGAGCACCATCTGCAGCAGCGCCGCGTTGTACTCCGTGCAGCTCACGTAGGGATCGCCGTTCCCGTCGTTGATCTGCGCGCTCGAGAAGCCGCACGCGCTCTTGGTCGCGACGTCGAGCTTCCAGTCGTGGTCCTTCGCAATCGGATCGAGCGCGTCGATCCACTGGAGGGCCTTGGAGTCACCGAGGAGCATCAGGTGCGTGTCGCCGTCCTCGGAACCGTATGAGCAGGGGCGAGGAACCGCTACCTGTTGGTCTACCTGGCATCCACGGTCGTACGCGTCAGGCTTGTCGGCGACGGCGTCCTGGGGGAGCGGCGTGTAGCTCTCGACCACATCGGGGTTGGGGATCCCCGTGGCTTGGCCGTCCTCGAGCTCGAGGCTCTGCGCCCCCTTGCCCTGGACGCTGGCGCTCGCGGGGGCGCTCGTGGGGGTGCTGCTCGTGAGGAGGAGCCCGGCGATCACGGTGAGTGCTGTCAGATTGAGCCCGACGGAAAGCGTCATCATGGGGGACCAGCGCTCCTGGGCGATCCGCCGTGCAGGGTTCTCGACGAGCTTGTAGGAGAGCCACGCGGGGATGAGGGCGAGCGCCACGACGAGCAGCCCGCGCTTCTGGCCGAGCTCGCCCCACACCCAGGTCGCGGCGATCAGCAGCGGCCAGTGCCAGAGATACAGCGAGTACGAGAGGCCGCCGAGCCACACCATGAGCCGGTGGCCGAGGAGGCCGGGAGCTGAGTTGGTCGCCCCCGCGATGATCACGGCCGCGGTGCCGAGGACCGGGACGAGGGCCAGTGAGCCGGGCCAGACCGCCGACTCGTCGAGGAGCAGCGCACCTGCGACGATAGCCGCGATGCCCCCCCAGCCGAGGATCAGTGCGAGTGCTCGCGGCACGCGGGGCCAGATCGCGACGCCGGCGGCCACGAGTCCTCCGATCCCGAGCTCCCACAGGCGGGTGGTAGTCACGAAGAACGCGTTCGCCGGGCTCGCGGTGGACATCACGATCGACCAGGCGAACGACGGGACCACGATCACGAGCAGCCCGGCGGCCATCACGACCCGCGCGGGCCAGCGAAACCGTCGCGCTACGAAGGCGACCAGTATGAGCAGGAGCGGCCAGACGATGTAGAACTGCTCCTCGACGGACAGCGACCAGAAGTGCTGCACGGGCGAGACGCTGACGCCCTCCGCCAGATAGTCGACGGCGCGCCCTGCGAGGCGCCAGTTCTCCACGTAGGCGGCCGCGGCGACGATGTCGCCGCCGAAGACCCGGCGGTCGACCACGCTGCCCACGAAGAACACCAAGCCGGCGGTGACAGCCAGGACGAGCGCGGCGGCGGGCAGGAGGCGTCGTGCACGGCGCGCGTAGAAGCGGAGCATGGACACGCGGCCGTCCCGCTCGAGCTCGCGCACGAGCTGCCCGGTGATGAGAAACCCGGAGATGACGAAGAAGACGTCCACGCCGATGAAGCCACCGGGCACCACGACGATTCCGGCGTGGTAGAGCAGCACGCTGCCGATCGCGATCGCACGAAGTCCCTCCACGTCGGGACGGAAACGAGTGCTGCGCGGACCGGAGGCGGGGGCAACGGTTGGTTCCGAGACGTCTGGGACGGCGCGCGAGTCGACGGTCATGGGAAGGCCTTCGTGCAAGGAACAGGCGGGCGGCAGAGGTCACCCATAGGTCAGCACCTCGGAGCTGTCGTTCTTGTAGCCGCCGCGGCGGAGGCGCGGCAGCTCCTCGAGCCAGTGCTCGATCGCCTGCTTCTCGTCGTCGCGGTGCACGTCGTCGACCAGGACGCGAGCATCCGCGGTCAGTGAGCCGTGAAGCAAGGGGAGCGCGGGGTACCGAGCGAGCGGACCGGTCGCCTCGGGCGGCCCGTCGACGACGAGCAGGTCGATCGGCCCGACGGTCGCGGGGTTGACGCCATACCACTGGAACTCGCCGCGAGGGGTCTGCGTTGCGATCAGCGGCGCATGACGGACCTCGGCTACCTCAGTCAGGCCGTGGCGCTCCAGGACCGATCGGGTTCGCACGGCGAACTCTTCCAGGTGGTCGAGTGAAATGACCTGACCCCGGCCGTTCTGGCGCAGGGCCATGGCGATCCAGAAGGTGGACGTACCGCTCCCGCACTCGACGACATGCTCGGGACGTCGCTGCTCGATCTCGTCAATGAGCCACAGGAGCGCAGTGGGATCGAGGGCCCAGCCCCCGACGTCCGGCAGCGGGCCAGAGACGTCGAACTTGTCCCGAAG
This sequence comes from Cellulosimicrobium arenosum, assembly GCF_014837295.1. Taxonomy (GTDB): domain Bacteria; phylum Actinomycetota; class Actinomycetes; order Actinomycetales; family Cellulomonadaceae; genus Cellulosimicrobium; species Cellulosimicrobium arenosum. The sequence goes on along the minus strand of NZ_JACYHB010000021.1, from coordinate 659 downwards.
CTGTTCGAGGGCCTGTACCTGCGTGAGAAGCTTCCCGGGACGTGCTTCCTGGGCGAGGTTCCGGACGGACTCGACACGCTTCCGGAGATGTCGAAGGTCGGAGTCCAGGCCGGCGAGCTTGGCAGAGACCTCGTCGAGCGGCCGGACGATGCTGCTGAGCATCGTCGCGTTGAGATCCGACTGCAACCGGGCGACAGACTTGTCGGTACGTGCGACCTGGCGACGGAGCTGATCGGTAGCCGACAGGTTGACATCGTGCTGGCGCGCAAGCTCCTTGCGGAGCCCTCGTGCTTCACCCTCGGTCGTCCGGGCATGAGCGACCGCAGCACCGGTCCGGCGATACGTCTGCACCGCCAGCGCCGCGACTCCGCCGAGCAATGCGACGAGGACCGCAAGGGCTACCGTGGTGCTACCGAGCAGCGCGGCGACCACCCCCACCACTACCGCCACGGCGATCGCGCAGAAGACCGCGAGGCTTCGGGCACGCATGGAACTCCTTCGACGTCTTGTGTTCGGGACTTGGTCAGGGCCCATCAGAACCGACCTGCATCTGTCAGAGGCGGATGGCGTCGGGGTGGGTCGTGGCGCCCTTGGTGTCGAAGAAGCGCACCGACTTCTCGGCCAGCACGTCGACATCGTAGGCACTGTGGTTCTGGACC
>NZ_JACYHB010000020.1 GCF_014837295.1 Cellulosimicrobium arenosum | reverse complement strand
GACGTCCACCGAGACCTACCGCTGTCTACGACGCCAGCTCGCCCGCACCGTCTACAACACCCTCAACCACGGCATGGCAGCGGCACCCGACGCAGCCATGCCCGCCGCCGCTTGACATAGGAGATTCCCATGGCCGACGACTTCACCGATCCGTTCGCGCACCAGGTGACCGCCGACGGACGAGTCCGCGTGTCGCGTGGCGGGCGCGTGGTCGTGACCGTCGCCGGGACCGCGGCGGCACGCCTCGTACCCGCGCTCGAGCTAGCCGAGGGCCGTGGCGACGAGCACGAGGTCCAACTCCTGCTCGCCCGGGCGACCGGCAACTACCGTCGAGGCAACGAGCGGCGCACGCGCCGGCCCTGACGTGTCCCGGTGTGATTCACCGTGACGCGCTCGACCGCTGCGAGCTGCCGGGTGTGACACACGTCTCGGCCGACCTCCTGCTCCCGTGTCACACCTGCCGCCGGCAGCGTGTCCTGATGGGTACCGGCGCGAACGCGCAGGCTGCCACCGCGACGCCGCCGACCGTCCCCGACGCGCTCGCGGCCGAGCTGCTGACCGGCCTCGGGGAGTCGGCGTTCGTCGAGCTCACCGCACTCGTCGCGCTCGAGAACTTCCCTCCCGTCCTGTCCGACGGCGACGCCGTGCTCAACGGTGCGACGGGTGTCGTGCGGTCCGCCGCGGGCACACCGGTCATGGCGGGGACGGCGGAGTTCGACGGCGAACGTGTCGCGCGGATCCTCGTCTTCCGCAACCCCGAGCGGCTCGCCGGCCTGCGACGCCTGTGAGCACCGCCGCGCTCAGACGAGCGTGATCACTCCGAGCACCCCGACGGCCAGACCGAGCGCCAGCGAGACGCCGATGAGTGCGGCGTGCACGGTGTAGAAGCGCGTGGCGCGGCCGTCGGCGTCGCGCGAGCGCGGGTCCTTGGCGATGCGTCGCCAGAACCGCGGCCAGATCAGCACGTTCCACAGCGCGGTCACGACCAGCAGGGCGGACCAGGCGACGGGGATCTCCACGTGTCGAGCATGACAGGTCGTGGACGGCGTCGACGCGACGGGCGGTGTGAGGATAGCCTCACCTGCGTGGCGAACTTCAAGATGGTGAAGCCGGCTGACGCGCACGTCCTGACTCTCGACGTCGTCGGCAGCAAACGGGTCACCCCGAGCATGGTGCGGGTGACGCTCGGGGGCGAGGGCATGGAGCACTTCGCTCCGATGGGGTTCGACCAGTGGTTCCGCCTGTTCCTGCCACGACCGGACCAGGACTCGCTGCGGCTCCCGACCCGCTCGTCGGGCATGTGGTACGTGCAGTACCGCGCGACGCCCAAGGCGCAGCGACCCTTCGTGCGCAACTACACGGTGCGCGCGGTGCGGCCGGACCTGCACGAGCTCGACGTAGACTTCGTCGTCCACGGCGACACGGGACCGGCCTCGTCGTTCGCGCTCTCCGCCCGGCCCGGCGACCGCGTGGGCCTGCTCGACCAGGGCATCGGGTACAACCCTCGCGCCCCGCACGACTGGACGCTGCTGGTCGCGGACGAGACCGGTCTGCCCGCCGTCGCGGGCATCTGCGAGTCCCTGCCCGACGACGCGCGCGGACTCGCGCTGGTGGAGATCCCCGAGGATGGCGACGCGCAGGAGTTCCGCGTCCCTGCGGGAGTGGAGCTGCGATGGATCCCCCGCCACGGCGCCGGCCGGAGCACGGCCGCAGAGCCCGGGCACGAGGCCGTGCCCGGGGGCCTGGCGCTCGACGCGGTGCGCTCGGCGGACCTTCCGTCGGGGGAGGTGTACGCCTACGCGGTGGGGGAGTCCGGGCTCGTGACCGGCGTCCGCAGACACCTGGTGGCCGAGCGTGGCGTGCCGAAGGGGAACATCGACTTCGTGGGCTACTGGCGGCACGGGGTCGCGGCCGCCTCCTGAGCCGCGGCCTCCTGAGCCAGGTCGCCCGTGTCCCACGGGGCGGGCGACCGGCGGATCAGACCTTGCGCAGCTGGCGGAACATCGGGCAGTCGAACGGGTCGCGCGCCGACAGGCCCACCTGGTTGAGGTAGCGGACGACGATCGCGTACGACTGGGCGAGGCTCGTCTCGGTGTACGGCAGCCCGAGGTTCAGGCAGTGCTCGCGCACGATCTCGCGGGCCCGGGCCAGGTGGGGGCGCGGCATGCTCGGGAACAGGTGGTGCTCGATCTGGAAGTTGAGCCCACCCATGAGGATGTTCATGAACCACCCGCCACGGATGTTGCGCGACGTGAGCACCTGCTTCGACAGGAAGTCGATCTTGCTGTCCGCGGGGATGATCGCCATGCCCTTGTGGTTCGGTGCGAACGACGCGCCCATGTACACGCCGAACACCGCGAGCTGCACACCGAGGAAGGCGAACGCCATGCCGAGGGGGAGCACCCAGAAGATCGCGGTGACGTAGACGGTCAGGCGGACCACGATGATCGCGAGCTCGACCATCCGGGTACGCAGGTCGCTGCGGACGGCGTTGCCGCTGACGAGGCTGCGGATCGCGGTGACGTGCAGGTTGAGGCCCTCCAGGGTGAGGAGGGGGAAGAAGAGATATCCCTGGTAGCGGTTGATGAACGACTTGATCCCGGTGGCCTTGGCCGCGTCGTCCTCGAGGAACACGACGACGTCGGGCGCGATGTCCGGGTCCTTGCCGCGGCGGTTCGGGTTCGCGTGGTGGCGGGTGTGCTTGTTCATCCACCACGAGTAGCTGATCCCGACGACCCCGTTCGCGAGGATCTTGCCCACGCGGTCGTTGACGGGCCCGGACGCGAAGACCTGGCGGTGCGAGGCCTCGTGCGCCACGAACGCGAACTGCGTGAAGATCAGCCCGAGCGCGCCGGCGATGAGGAGCTGGAACCACGAGTCGCCCAGCAGGACGAAGCCGGCGACGGCACCGCCGAGCGCGAGCGCGAGGACGCCGAGCGTCCACAGGTAGTAGCCCTGTGCGCGCTGCAGCAGTCCGGCGTCGCGGACCGTGCGGGACAGGGAGCTGTAGGTGCTGGTGACGGCTTCGCCGTCGTCCGTGCGGGGGCGGGTCGCCCGGAATCCCGGGCGGACAGCGGCAGAGGTCACGAACGTCCTCGCAGAGGTCGGTGGCGACTTCTCAGCCGCGGTGGTGAGCAGGTGCTCGTCGTACAGATGATGACGATCCTACGGGACCGTAGGTTCGCGGCACCCGGTAGAGGAGTGAAGAACCCGAGGAGGCGTCGCGACACTCCAGGTCGGACGCTATGCCGCGTGGCGGAAAGTGTGCCGGAACTCGGTGGGGGACACGCCCACGACTCGGCGGAAGTGGTGGCGCAGCAGCGCTGCCGAGCCGAATCCGCAACGACGTGCGACGTCCTCCAGGTCCAGGCGCGTCTCTTCCAGCAGGGACTGGGCGTGGGCGACCCGCTGAGCATTGAGCCAGGCGAGCGGCGTGGTGCCCGTCTGGGCGACGAACGCGCGCGCGAGGGAGCGCTCGGAGGTCGAGGCGCGGGCGGCCAGGTCGCGCACGGTGAGGGGTCGGTCGAGATGCTCTGCCATCCAGTCGAGCAGCTCGGCGAACGAGTCCGCGTCGGCCGTGGGCACCGGGCGCTCGACGAACTGTCGCTGACCTCCCTCGCGCTGGGGCGGCACGACCATCCGGCGGGCGATGGTGTTCGCGACCCTCGGACCGAGCTCGCGGCGGACGAGGTGCAGGCACGCGTCGATGCCGGCCGCGGTCCCGGCGCTCGTGATGAGGTCGCCGTCGTCGACGAAGAGCACGTCCGGGTCGATGTCGAGGCCGGGGTGCTGGCGCCGGAGCTCGTCGGCGTGCAGCCAGTGGGTGGTCACGCGCCTGCCGCCGATCACACCGGCGGCGGCGAGGACGAACACGCCGGAGCACACGCTCAGGAGGGTCGCGCCGCGCGCGGCCGCACGGCGGAGGGCGTCGAGGACCTCCTCCGGGTAGTGCGTGCCGATCCGGATGGCGGGAACCACCACCAGGTCGGCGTCGTCGGTGGCGTCGAGACCGTGCGCCGGGAGCACCTGGGCACCGACGGACGTCGTCACCGGCTCACCCGCGTGCGGCCCGCAGACGCGGAAGTCGAACGGGGGAACGCCCTGCTCGGTGCGGTCGAGGCCGAAGACCTCGCACACCACACCGAACTCGAACGGGGCGAGGCCGTCGCTCACGACGACCGCGACGGTGCGCAGCATCGCCCCAGGATAGGGCGGTGGCAGGATCTTGTCGAGCAATGGCTCTTCTGCCACTCGTGCGGTGCCTGCGCCCTCGCGAGGGTGGGGGCATGGAGATCTTCTGGGGTGTGCTCGCTCTCGTCGTGGTCGTCGGATCGACTGTCCTCGCGCTCGCGCTGCGACGCGAGGACCCCGGCCGTCCCTGGTTCCCCGCCGGGTCGGACCAGTCCTGGGGTTCCCGCGACCTCGATCACTCGTAGGAGGCTCGACCGCTCGTCGGAGGTCGGGCCGCGACGCACGGCGGCCCGGACCTCGCGGGAGGTCCGGGCCGCCGTCGGGCAGGAGGTGCGGTCAGGCGTGCGAGCCGACGTCCGCGCCGCCGGTGAGCTGGTCGAGGCCCTCGAGCTCCTCGGCCTCCCACGGGGCCTGGCCGAGGCTCGGGATCATCGTCGCGAGCTCGGGCCGCCACTTCGTGAATCGGTTCGGGAAGCAGCGCTCGAGCAGGTCGATCATCGCCGGGACGGCGGTCGAGGCCCCCGGGGAGGCGCCGAGCAGGCCCGCGATGGACCCGTCCGCGGCGGCGACGACCTCGGTGCCGAACTCGAGGACGCCCTTGCCGTCGGCGTCCTTCTTGATCACCTGGACGCGCTGGCCCGCGGTGATGGTTTCCCAGTCCTTGGGGTGCGCGGCCGGCATGAACGCCTGGAGCGCGGTGAACTTGGTCTCCGGGCTCGCGACGACCTGGCCCACGAGGTACTGCGTGAGGTCGAGGTTCTTCAGACCCGCGCCGACCATCGAGCCCAGGTTGTGCAGGCGCAGCGACGTGAGCAGGCCGAGGTACTTGCCCTTCTTGAGGAACTTGGGGCTGAACCCGGCGTAGGGGCCGAACATGAGGTAGCTCTTGCCGTCGACCACGCGCGTGTCCAGGTGGGGGACCGACATGGGCGGGGAGCCGACGTCCGCCTTGCCGTAGACCTTGGCGTGGTGCTGCGCGACGAGCTCAGGGCTGTCGGTGCGCAGGAACTCGCCGCTGATCGGGAACCCGCCGTAGCCCTTGGCCTCGGGGATGCCCGCCTTCTGCAGCAGAGGCAGGGCGCCACCGCCCGCGCCGACGAACACGAAGCGCGCCTCCACGGTCGAGCGCCGGTCGGCCGCGTTCCAGGACCGGTCCTTGACCGTCAGGCGCCAGCGCCCGTCCTTGGTCTTCTTGAGGTTCTTCACCTCGTGCTCGAGGAAGAGCTGCGTCCCGCTCGCGACGAGGTGGTCGAGGAGCTGCGAGGTCAGGGCGCCAAAGTCGACGTCCGTGCCGCTCGTCGCGCGGGTCGCGGCGACGGGCTCGTCACCGTCCCGCTCGGCGATCAGGAGCGGCGCCCACCGCGCCACGACCGCGGGGTCGTCGGAGAACTCCAGCTCGCTGAACAACGGGTGCTCGCGCAGGGTCTCGAACCGGCGGCGCAGGTAGTCGACGTTGGCCTCGCCGCGCACGAACGTCATGTGCGGCGTGCGGGAGATGAAGCTCGCGGGCTCGGGGAGGGCGCCCGTCGTGAGCAGGTGGTGCCAGAACTCGCGCGACACCTCGAACTGCTCGTTGATCGCCACCGCCTTGGAGATGTCGATCGAGCCGTCCGGCTTCTCGGGGGTGTAGTTCAGCTCGCACAGGGCGGCGTGGCCGGTACCGGCGTTGTTCCAGGGGTTCGACGACTCCTGCGCGACGGCGTCGAGGCGCTCGTACACGCGCACGGTCCAGGAGGGCTCCAGGACGTTGATGAGGGCGCCCAGGGTGGCACTCATGATGCCGCCGCCGATGAGGGCTACGTCGATCTGGTCTGCGGTGCTTGCGGGATTGCTCGCTCGACTAGACACGCTCCGATCCTACGCTTGTGAAGGAGTGCACTAACTGTGCGATGCGTCACGGGCGTACGTCACATTCTCGCGGGACCAACGTCCTGAGGCTCTGCACGATCACGCGTCGTCGAGCCGTCCGCGCTGGTCACGGCCACAGCATCTCTCGCGACCACCGCGTGTCCCCGGGCGCGGGGACGTACCGGAGGCGGACCTGCCCGTCGCCCGACGACGACGCCCAGAACTCCACGGAGTCGGGATCCAGGGTGTACGTCGCCCAGGTGTCCAGCACGAGGTCGGGTTCTGCGCGCACGCGCTCGAGCGCTCGGTCCCACGCCTCGCGGTACGCCGCCCGCGACGACAGCGGGGCACTCTGGGGGCCGGCGAGAGCCGTCGCCCGGGAGAGGTCCGAGCGGGCGAGGAAGTCCGCGGCGGACGCGTCCGGGCCCGTCGGGACCACTGCGCCGCGCACCCGCACCTGGCGTCCGCGCTCGCGCCACAGGAACGTCAGCGCGGCGTGGGGGTTCTGTCGCAGCGCCGTGCCCTTGGGGGAGTCGGACCGCGTCGCGAACACCCAGCCGGCAGGCCCGACGTCCTTGAGGATCAGGGTGCGGCCGTCGACACGCCCGCCTGCGTCGGCGGTCGAGAGCGTCGCGGCGTGCGGCGCGGTCACCCCCGCGTCGACGGCGTCGTCGAGCCACGCGACGAACAACGTGACGGGGTCGTCGGGAGCCGCGTCCGGGTCGAGGCCGGGCAGGTCGTCGCCGAAGACGGGTAGTGCACGCAACCGCTCGCGCAGCGTCGCGGGCCGGTCGGCACGGCGTGCGGGGCGCTCGTCCATGGGAACCCTCTCGTCGTCTTCCGGCGTCGTCCGCCGAGGATGTCACGAACCCGACGGCCGCCCGGTCGAACCGGCATGACGATCCGGTCGTACCGTAAGCACGTGACGGTCTCGCAGCGCGTCCTCGTGGTCGCGATCCTGGCGTCGTTCGTGTCGTTCCTCGACGGCTCCGTGGTGAACGTCGCCCTGCCCGCGATCTCGGACGAGCTGACGACCGGTCCGGTCACGGGGCTCGCGCTCCAGCAGTGGGTGGTCGACGGCTACCTCATCACGCTCGGCGCGTTCATCCTTCTCGCCGGGTCGCTGTCCGACGTGTACGGGCGACGGGTGGTGCTCGCGGTCGGGCTCGTGGGGTTCGCCGTCACCTCCGTCGCGTGCGCGCTGGCTCCGACCGGGCTGTTCCTCGTCGTCGCCCGGGTGCTGCAGGGCGTCGCGGGCGCGCTCCTCGTGCCCAGCTCCCTCGCGATGATCGTCTCGACGTTCGACGGCGCGCGGCAGGCCCGTGCCATCGGCACGTGGACCGCGTGGACCGGGACCGCGTCGCTCGCGGGTCCGCTGCTCGGCGGTATCCTCATCGACACCGTCTCCTGGCGCTGGGTCTTCTGGATCAACGTCCTGCCCGTGGCCGTGACGCTGCTGCTCCTGCGGGGTGTCCCGCGGTCCACGGCCGAGGAGGCCGACGTGGCGGCCGGCCGTCGCGTCGACGGACTCGGGGCCGCGCTCGCGGCCGTCGGGCTGGCCGGGACCGTGTTCGCGCTGATCGAGCAGGGCCGGTTCGGCTGGTCGGACGCCGTGGTGTGGATCCCGTTCGTGGTCGGCGTGGCGTGCCTGGCCGGGTTCGTCGCGTGGGAACGTCGCGCGCCCGATCCCATGCTGCCGCCGCGCCTCTTCCGCGTGCGGAACTTCGCGTGGGGCAACCTCGCGACGGTCGCGATCTACGGCGCGCTCTACTTCGGCGGCTTCGTCGTCACGCTGTTCCTCCAACAGGTCGCCGGGTACAGCGCGACAGCGGCCGGGCTCGCGCAGATCCCCATCACGCTCGTCATGCTCGCGCTCTCGTCACGGTTCGGCACGCTCGCCGGCCGCTACGGCCCACGCCTGTTCATGACGCTCGGACCGATCGTCGGTGCGGCCGGGTACCTGCTCCTGCTCACGACCTCCGACGACGCGGTGTACGTCAGCCAGGTGCTGCCCGGCATGCTGCTGTTCGGCCTCGGTCTCGCGGCCACGGTCGCGCCGCTGACCTCGGCGATCCTCGGCTCGATCCCGCCGGCCGACGCAGGCATCGGTTCCGCGGTGAACAACGCGGTCTCGCGCGTGGCGGGCCTCGTGATGATCGCGTTCGCGGGCGTGGTCGCGGGCGGTGCGCTCGACATCGACGGGTTCCACCGCTCGCTCCTGGTCACCGCGGCGCTGCTGGTGCTGGGCGGGGTGCTGAGCTGGGTAGGGATTCGCAATGAGCACGTGCGCGACGCGCGGGGCGGCTGACCGCGCCTGCCCGCCCCGGGGCGGGCAGGCGTCGCGTGCCACGATGGTCGCCATGACCGACGTGCGCAATCTCCTCGCGGCCCTCGACGCGTTCGACGGGCACTGGCAGCCCTACCGCGTGACGAGAGTCAACGACTACGACATCAAGGTCGTCAAGGTGCTCGGCGACTTCGTCTGGCACACCCACCCCGACACCGACGAGCTGTTCCTCGTCCTGTCGGGCGAGCTGACGATCGGCCTGCGCGAGGACGGCGTCGAGCGCGAGGTCGTGCTGCGACCGAACGACGTGTACGTCGTCCCGCGTGGGGTCGAGCACTGCCCACGCGCCGACGTCGAGACCGCCGCCGTCCTCGTCGAGCCGCAGGGCACCGTCAACACGGGTGACGCGGGCGGCGAGCTGACGGCCTTGCTGCGCGACCTGCCGCCGAGCTAGGTCCGCGGCTTCTCGCCGGTGCTCCGCGCGTGACGTGCGGGTGCGTGCCGGGGGGTGTCAGACGCGCACGACGATCTTGCCCCGGACGTGGCCCGACTCGCTCAGGCGGTGCGCGTCCGCGGCGTCGGCGAGGTCGAACACCTCGGCGATCTCGGGGCGCAGCTCACCGGCGTCGCCGAGGCGCGCGAGCTCGGCCAGGTCGGCGGCGTCGGGACGGACCCACACGTAGTGACCGCCCAGCTCGCGCGCCCGGTCGTCGGTGATCGAGGCGATCGTGCCACCGTCGCGCAGGACGTCGGGCGCCGAGTCGACGGCGTCGCCGCCCACGTAGTCGAGGACGACGTCCACGCCGTCCGGCGCGAGCGCGCGCACCCGGTCGGCGAGGCCCTCGCCGTACGTCACGGGCTCGGCCCCGAGCGAGCGCAGGAACTCGTGGTTGGTCTGCGACGCCGTCCCGATCACGCGTGCGCCGAGCGTCCGGGCGAGCTGGACCGCGAACGACCCGACGCCCCCGGCCGCCGCGTGCACGAGCACGGTCTGGCCCGGCTCGAGGCCGGCGCGCCGGATCGTCTGGTACGCGGTCAGACCGGCGAGCGGCACCGCCGCCGCCTCCTCGAACGACCACGCCGAGGGCTTGCGCGCGAGGGTCCGGACCGGTGCGGCGACGAGCTCGGCGAACGTGCCGCCCGCGACCGAGCCGCCGAGCACGTCCTTGCGCACGTACCCGAACACCTCGTCGCCCACCTGGAGCTCCGGCGTGTCGAGCCCGACCCGCTCGACGACGCCTGCCACGTCCCAGCCCGGGGTGACCGGGAACACGGCGTCCATGAGCGGGTCGAGGTAGCCCGCCCGGACCTTCCAGTCGACGGGGTTCACGCTCGCGGCGCGCACCCGGACCAGCACGGAGTCGGGCCCGACCTTGGGGTCGGGCAGGTCGGTCGGCTCGAGGACCTCGGGGCCGCCGTAGCGGGAGTAGGTGATGGCTCGCATACGGGCGCCAACTCCTCGGCGTCCCGGAAGATTCCGGACGACGGGAACCGGACGTCGGGCGGAGCGTGCCTGCCGACGTGCTCAGCCCGCCGTCGCGCTCGCGTCCATGAACAGGACCTCCCACTGGTGGCCGTCGAGGTCGGCGAAGCTCCGCGAGTACATGAACCCCTCGTCCTGCGGCTCGACGACCGGGCTCGCACCCGCGGCGAGGGCCGCGTCCGCGAGGCGGTCGACCTCCGCGCGGCTGTCGGTGCTGAGAGCGTTGATGACCTCGGTCGTCGTGGTCGCGTCGGCGATCGCCTTGGTCGTGAACCGCTGGGCGAACGCCTCGGTGAGGAGCATGACGTAGATGGTGTCGCTGATGACGATGCAGCTCGCGTTCTCGTCCGTGAACTCCTCGTTCACCGAGTATCCGAGAGCCGTGTAGAACCTCTTGGACGCGTCGAGATCGGTGACCGGCAGGTTGACGAAGATCTGGGTGCTCATGAGAAGCCTCCTGAGGAACGAGCGGTGTCGTGTCGTGGGGGCAGACGGCCGCGCTCGCGGGAACTCATCGCTCAGACGAGAACGTCGCCCTCGCGCGCGACGACGCGGCCCCCGGCCACGACCAGCGCGCGCCGCGGTGCGCGCACGACGGCGTCCGGCACGTTCTCGGCGTCGACCAGCACGATGTCCGCGGGCGCACCGACGACGAGGTCGTGCACGTCGCGCCCGACGAACCGGGCCGCGTCGGTGGTGGCGATCCGCGCCGCGGCGACGAGCTCGTCGTCGTGGCGGAACCGCGAGAGCCGCGCGAGCTGTGTCGTGAGCGCGAGCAGGTCGCCCGTGCCGTAGGGGGACCACAGGTCGCGGATCCCGTCGGTCCCGAGCCCGACGGCGACCCCCGCCTCGTGCAGCGCGGGCAGCGGCAGGGGAGCGGCGCCGATCGGCGCGACAGTCGTCATGGTGATGCCGGCCTCGCCCATCGCCGCGACGAGGTCCGCCTGGCGCGCCGCGGGCAGCTGGCCCACCGCGAACCCGTGCGCGACGTTGACCCGCCCCTGCAGCCCGGCGCGGAGCGTTCGGTCGACCATGAGCTCGATCTGGAACGCGCCGAGCTCGCCGCCGTCGTGCAGGTGCACGTCGATCCCGACGCCGCGGCGCTCCGCGATCGCGAAGAGCCCGTCGAGCTGGCCGACGGGGTCGCGGTCGATCGACGCCGGATCGAGACCGCCGACGTGCTCCGCACCCGCGGCCGCCGCCGCGTCGAGCAGGTCGAGGACGCCGGGGCGGCGCAGCACGCCGTCCTGGGGGAACGCGACGATCTCGGCGTGCACCGCACCGCGCAGCTCTGCCAGCGCCTCCCGGACGACCTCGATGCCGCGCAGCCCGAGCCCGAGGTCGACGTCGACGTGGGTCCGGATCGCCGTCGTGCCGTGCCGGACGAGCTCACGCAGGACGGCGAGCGTGACCTCCACGCCGGGGATCCCCAGCTCGTCGCGGTGCGCGCGCTCGTGCGCGATGCGTCCCTGGGTCGTCGCCTCGCCGCCGTAGCTCACCCAGTCCTTGCCCCACCAGCTCTTGTCGACGTGCGCGTGCGCGTTGACCAACCCGGGCAGGGCGAGCAGCCTGCACCCGTCGATCGCGTCCGACGGCGCGGGTGCGGCCGGGTCGTGCGGCGTGACCGCGCTGAACCTGCCGTCCGTGACGTGCAGGTCGACGCGGTCGCCGCCCCACGGCCGCACATCGCGCACGAGTGACACGACCTGGGTGCCGGGAGCGGTGGAAGAGGGGCGGGACTGGTCGGCCGAGGTCATCGGGCGGCTCCGTTCGACGTCGCGGGTGAGGGCGCTCAGACCTCAGGATTCTCCACGACGACCTCGTCGGGCGACTTGTCGCGCCGCCAGCCCTTCCACACGGGGTGGCGCAGCTTGCCGAGCGGGACGTCGTCGGAGTCGTCCTCGCCCGGGCCGGTCCACTCCCCGTACACGACCTCGCCCACGCGTCGCGCCGAGACCCAGCGCGCGTCCGCGGCGTCCTCACGTGGCACGCCCGCGGCGGCGGGCGTGGATCGCTCGATCCTGCCGAGCTCTGCGACGAGGTCGCGCCGCTCGGCGTCGGTGAAGCCCGACCCGACGCGACCGACGTAGACCAGCCGCCCGTCGTCGGGCACCGCGAGCAGGAGCGATCCCACCAGGTGCGACCTGTCCCCGTGCCCGGGCCGCCAGCCCACGACCACGACCTCCTGCGACCGGGTGTGCTTGAGCTTGAGCCACTGCTGCGAGCGCCGCCCGACGAGGTACGTGCTGTCCCGGCGTTTCGCGACGACGCCCTCCAGGCCGAGCTGCTTCGACGTGCCCATCGCCGCGTCGAGGTCGCCGTCGAACGCGGGCGGCACGTGCACCGGGGCGTGTGCCGCACCGAGCAGGTCCTCGAGGATCTCCCGGCGCTCGTCGTACCTCCGCTTGGCGAGCGACCGACCACCCGTCTCGAGCACGTCGAACACCATGAGGTCCACCTGGACCTTGCGCCGCGCGGCCGCGACGTCCGCAGGCTTGGCGATGTTCGCGCGCTGCTGCAGCCGCCGGAAGCTCGGGCGCCCCTGGGCGTCGAGCGCGACGATCTCGCCGTCGAGCACGACCGGCAGCGCCTCGGCAGGCACCTGCTCCGCGACCGCCTGCAGCTCGGGGTACGTGACGGTTATGTCCTTCCCGGACCGGCTGACCAGCCGCACCGACCCGGCGGACACCTCCACGAGCGAGCGGAACCCGTCCCACTTCATCTCGAACGCCCACGCGTCGGCGCCGTCGGCGAAGTCCGACGGGATCCCGGGCGACGCGAGCATCGGCCGCCAGTCGGTTCGCGCCCGTGAGGGCGTCGCGGACGCCGGAGCCGCGGACGACGACGAAGCGGAGGACGGGGAGGAAGCGCCGGGTCGTGGCGGGTCTGGCGGGAGCGGCGAGGAACGAGCCGCGGAGGGAAGACCCGGCGCTTCCTCCCCGTCCTCCGCGCCCCCGCCACCCCGAGCACCCCGGTCCTGCCGCGGGACCATGAGGTGGATGAGCCAGCTGTTCTCCTCGTCCTTACCGCCGCGGCCGCCGGTGTGGATGAGTGCGAGCCGTCGCGTCCCGTGCTGCTCGCCGTGGAGCGTGACGATGACCTCCTCGCCGTCGCGCCACTTCTCGAGCTCGTACGTGCCGGCGTCCCAGATGGTCACCTCGCCGGCGCCGTACTCGCCCTTCGGGATGAACCCTTCGAACGATCCGTAGGCCAGCGGGTGGTCCTCCGTCTGGACCGCGAGGTGGTTCTTCTTCGGGTCCGTCGGCTCACCCTTGGGCAGTGCCCAGCTGACCAGGACGCCGTCGTGCTCGAGGCGGAAGTCCCAGTGCAGGCGTCGCGCGTGGTGCTCCTGGATGACGAAGCTCATGCCCTCGCTCGTCGGGGGGGCGTCGGCCGGCACGGGCTCGGGGGTCTTGGCCGCGTCACGCATCGACCGGTACTTCTCCAGCCGGTCGGCCTGCTCCGTGCGGCCCGACGCCGGACCGCCCTTGCGCTCGAACGTGGCCATGCGCTCGGGCGTGGGCTCGAGGGCGGCGAGATGGCCCGACGTGAGGGCGGTGAGCGGGTCGCCCGTCGCGCGGACGCGTGCGACGACCTCGTCGGCGTCGAGGTGGTGCAGGTCGGGGTCGTCGAGCTCGTCCCACGTGCGCGGCGCGGCGACGGTGGGATGCTCGCGACCCCGCAGCGAGTAGGGCGCGATCGTCGTCTTGTTGCCGTTGTTCTGGCTCCAGTCGAGCAGGACCTTGCCGCCACGCAGCGACTTCTTCATGTCGCTCACGACGAGGTCGGGGTGCTCGGCCTCGAGGTAGCGGGCCAGCTCGTGCGCGACGGCGGACACCGCGGCGGCGTCCTGCGAACCGTCGAGCGCGGCGTACAGGTGGATGCCCTTGGAGCCGCTCGTCACGGGGAACGGGTCCAGGCCCATGCCCTGCAGGATGCGGCGTGCGAACCGGGCGACCTCGGCGCACTCGGGCAGTCCGGCGCCGGGTCCCGGGTCGAGGTCGAGGACCAGTCGGTCCGGGTTCAGGTGCGTCCCCGTGCGACCGAACTGCCACTGCGGCACGTGCAGCTCGAGGGACGCGGTCTGGCCGAGCCACGTCAGGGTCGCGAGGTCGTTCACGAGCACGTAGTCGTTGGCGCTGTGCTTGTGCTCGATGCGACGGGTGCGTACCCACGACGGCATGCCCTGACCGGCGTTCTTCTGGAAGAACACCTGTCCTTCCACCCCGTCCGGCCATCGCTTGCGTGTCGCCGGGCGGTTCGCGCAGTGGGGGAGCATGACGTCGGCGACCGCGGCGAGGTAGGCGAGCACGTCGCCCTTGGTCGTCCCCGTCGCTGGGTAGAGCACCTTGTCGAGGTTGGTGACCTTGAGCCGGTGCCCACCCACGTCGACCGTCTGGCCTGCTGTTCCCGCCATGCGGCCATGGTGGCGCGCGACGTGCGTTCGCGCTCAGCGGAGCGGGTCGAGGGAACTCTCGGCCGTTCCCGCTCGTGAAGACCTGTGGACGTCCGGGCGGGCGTCGCAGGACGAGAGGATGCGCGTGACCGACCAGACGACAGTCGACGAGCCGCTCTCGGCGGTCATGGGTCCGCGGGTCCGGGACTTCCGACGCCTGATGATGACGTACAAGTTCGGTATCGACGAGGTGATGACCAAGATCACCGTCCTGCGCGACGAGTTCCGGCACATCCACGACTACAACCCGATCGAGCACCTCGGGTCGCGGCTCAAGTCGATCGACTCGATCCTCGCCAAGGCGCGGCGCAAGGGCATCCCGCTCACGCCGGACGGCGTGCGGGAGAACATGTTCGACGTCGCGGGCGTGCGCGTGACGTGCAGCTTCGTCTCGGACATCTACCGGGTACGCGACATGATCGTCGGGCAGCGCGACCTGACGGTGCTGGAGGAGCGCGACTACATCGCCCACCCCAAGGGGAACGGGTACAAGAGCCTGCACCTCATCGTCAAGATCCCGGTGTTCCTCTCGGACCGCGTCGAGGACGTCGTGGTCGAGATCCAGCTGCGGACGATCGCGATGGACTTCTGGGCGAGCCTCGAGCACAAGATCTACTACAAGTACCAGCGCGACGTCCCGGGCCATCTCACGGACGCGCTGAAGCTCGCGGCCGACGTCGCAGCGACGCTCGACACGACGATGGAGCGCATCCACGACGAGGTGCGCGGCCTCGACGGCGCGCCGGAGCCGCCCGAGGCGACGGACGACATGGTCTCGCCGCGCGAGATGGTCGAGACGTTCATGCGCACCGCGCAGGTCGCCGACGAAGCGTTCCACGAGCGGCGCCACGACGGCTGAGCTCAGCCGAGCGTCTCGACGCCGATCCGGACGACGTCGCCCACGTCCACCTGCTCCGCGCTGCGCACGGCGGCCTTGACCGGGAGGACGTAGGTCTTGCGTCCGGCGTCGGGGAAGACCGACGTCGACCAGCACGACCCGCCGATCGTCACCCGTACCTTGACCGACCCGAACCCGGCAGGCGGCAGGGGCAGCTCGGCGATCTCGTCGCTGACGTCCTCCGGGAGAGCGGCGAAGACCCAGCTGTCGGTTCGCGCCTCCCAGCGCCACAGCTCGGCCTCGAACTCGAAGCGGGCGCCGACCCCTGGGCCCACCCGTGCCATCTGTCGTCCCCCGTCTGTCCTCACGTCGCCATCATGTCGTGTGCCACCCACAGTCCGCGAGGCCCGAGGGGTCGCGCGCAGGCCCGGCGCGCGCCACCATGGACCGATGAGGGCCATCTGGAAGGGCGCGATCTCGTTCGGGCTCGTGAACGTCCCCGTCAAGGTGTACTCCGCGACGCAGGACCACGACGTGCCGCTGCACCAGGTCCACGACGAGGACGGTGGGCGGATCCGCTACCGGCGCGTGTGCGAGATCGACGGGGAGGTCGTCCCGTACGAGCACATCGCCAAGGCCTACACGGACGGCGAGCAGACGGTGATGCTCACGTCGGAGGACTTCGACGTCCTGCCGGCGGAGCGCAGCCGCGAGATCGAGGTCGTCGAGTTCGTGCCGAGCGACCAGATCGACCCCCTGCTGCTCGACCGCAGCTACTACCTCGAGCCCGACTCCACGTCGAACAAGGCGTACGTGCTCATGCGCCGGACCCTGGAGGAGACCGATCGCACGGCGATCGTGAAGTTCGCGCTGCGCCAGCGCACGCGGCTCGCCGCGCTGCGCGTGCGGGACGACGTGCTCGTCATCCAGACGCTCCTGTGGGCCGACGAGGTGCGGGACGCGGCGTTCCCGTCTCTCGACGACGAGGCGAAGGTCACGGACAAGGAGCTGGCGATGTCGTCCCAGCTCGTCGCGAGCTTCGAGGCGGACTTCGCACCGGAAGAGTACGAGGACGACTACCAGGCGCAGCTGCGACGGCTCATCGACGCCAAGATCGAGCAGGGCGACGCGCTCGAGGTGTCCGAGACCTTCGGCGAGCAGCCGGAGAAGGACGAGGGCGCCGAGGTCATCGACCTCATGGAGGCGCTGCGCAAGTCCGTCGCGTCGTCGAAGAGCTCCAAGGGGGGCTCGTCGGGGTCGAGCGGGACGAAGAAGGGCGGGTCGTCGCGCACGTCGAGCTCGTCGTCGACGTCGTCGAAATCGTCGTCGAGCAGCACCGGGTCGGGGTCGACGGCGAAGAAGTCCTCCTCGGGCTCGGCGAGGAAGAAGCCGGCCAGCACCCGCAAGAAGGCGACGGCCTGAGGCCTGCCGAGGAGGACGACGATGCGAGCGATCATCCCGAGCCTGTGGTTCGACGGGAACCTCGCGGAGGCGATCGAGTTCTACACCGCGCTCTTCCCGGGCACGCGGACCGGGGAGATGCTCCGCCAACCCGACGGCACCGCCGTCGCCGCCGACTTCGAGCTCGCCGGGCAGCGATTCAGCGCGGTCAACGGTGGGCCGCAGTTCCCCTTCACGGAGGCCGTGTCGTTCGTCGTCGAGTGCGAGTCGCAGGACGAGGTGGACCGCTACTGGTCGACGCTCGCCTCCGACGGCGGGCAGGAGTCGCAGTGCGGCTGGCTCAAGGACAGGTTCGGGCTGTCCTGGCAGGTCGTGCCGGTCGAGTTCCTGGACATGATCCAGGATCCCGACGGCGAGAAGGTCCAGCGGGTCGTCGACGTGATGATGACGCAGGGCAAGCTGGAGCTCGGACCGCTCCGCGCAGCGTTCGAGGGCTGAGCTAGCTCCCGGCCCCGCCGGCGGGTCCTGCGCCTCTCGACGACCGCAGCACCACGAGGTCGGCGACGAGCGCGAGCAGCTCGTCGACGTCGTCACCTCGCCGTGGTGCGCGGAACGCGACGTGCTCCCCGTCGTCGCCAGGCCGGTCCGTGGCCCCTGCGACGTCGGCGCTGAGCGCCGCGTGGGCATACAGCCCGTCGCTGAGCAGCACGACCGCGCGCGCGACGACCGGATCGCCGACCTCGTCGAGAACCGTGCGGGTCCAGGCGTCGTGCGCCCCGTCGAGCGCGGCGCGGGCGTGCGGGTACGCGCCCTGCGCGAGGCGCGAGACCGCGAGGTAGACGAGCTCGTACTCGGAGTCGACGACGGTCGAGGTGCGCAGCAGGTAGTCCACGGGCCCGGCGGCTGCCGCCCGCATGGCCTCGACGTCGGCGGCGGTGAGCTCGTCGAGGTGCTCGACGAGCCCGTCGACGAGCGCGTCCTTGGACCCGAAGTGGTACAGCAGCCCGCCCTTGGACACCCCGGCCCGCTCGGCGACGGCGTCGAGCGTCGCGGCCCTCTCGCCGTGCTCCACGAGCAGCGACGCGAACGCGACGAGGACCTTGGCGCGAGCGGCGGGAGGCGGTGGCATGTCGTCGAGCGTAGTGGTGCGCAGGGTCACAGCCGGCTCGGGGCCGTCCCGGGATGACATCCGGCACGTCGCGTCGTTACTATACCGTCTGGACGGTTGGAAGTTCGGCGCCACCGCGCACGCCCCGCCGCCCGTCGTACGTGGAAGGAATCGCTGTGACGGCGACACACCTGCCGACGGCACCGGCCCGCACCCCAGCACCCAGGCCGGAAGCCGGAGCACGAAGACGCTGGCTCGCGCTCGCCGTGCTCATGCTCCCGGTGCTGCTCGTGTCGATCGACAACACCGTGCTCAGCTTCGCGCTGCCGCAGATCTCGGAGGCCCTGCGCCCGTCCGGGACCCAGCTGCTGTGGATCATCGACGTCTACCCGCTCGTGCTCGCGGGCCTGCTCGTGCCGATGGGCTCGTTCGCCGACCGGGTCGGTCGGCGTCGCCTGCTGCTCGTCGGTGCCGTCGGGTTCGCGGCGGTCTCCGTCGTGGCGGCCTACGCACCGAGCGCGGGGGCCCTCGTCGCGTCGCGCGCGGCGCTCGGCTTCTTCGGTGCCATGCTCATGCCGTCGACGCTGTCGCTGCTGCGCAACGTCTTCACCGACCGCCAGGAGCGCCGTCTGGCCATCGCGATCTGGGCGTCGGCGTTCGCCGGCGGCGCCGCGCTCGGCCCGATCGTGGGCGGGTTCCTGCTCGAGCACTTCTGGTGGGGTTCGGTCTTCCTGCTGGCCGTCCCCGTGCTGGTCGTCCTGCTCGTCCTCGCGCCGATCTTCGTGCCCGAGTCGCGCGACCCCGCACCGGGCAGGATCGACCCCCTGTCGATCGTGCTCGTCATGGCGACCATGACCCCCGTCGTCTACGGCATCAAGTCCCTCGCCAAGGACGGCATGAGCGTGCTCGGGGTGGCGGGCGTCGTCGTCGGTCTCGTGGCGGGGACGTCGTTCGTCCGGCGCCAGCTGCGCCGGCCCGACCCGATGCTCGACGTGCGCCTGTTCACCCGTCGCGCCTTCTCCGGCGCGGTGCTCGTCAACCTGCTGTCGGTGTTCTCGCTCGTCGGGTTCTTGTTCTTCGTCTCCCAGGACGTCCAGCTCGTCCTGGGGCTCTCGCCGATGCAGGCCGGGCTCGCGCTGCTCCCGGGTCTGACGGTGATGGTGACGGCCGGACTGCTTGTCGTCCGCGTCGTGCGGCGGGTGCGGCCCGCGCACGTCGTCGCCGTCGCGCTCACGTGCTCGGCCACCGGGTACGCGATCGTCGCCCTCGGGGGCGGCGGGAGCGGGCTGTGGCTGCTCGTCGTGGCGTTCGCGGTCCTCTCGCTCGGGGTCGGTGCGGCGGAGACCGTGTCGAACGACCTCATCGTCTCCTCCGTCCCGCCGGAGCAGGCGGGCGCCGCGTCGGCGATCTCGGAGACCGCCTACGAGGGCGGCTCGGTGCTCGGCACGGCCGTGCTCGGCAGCATCCTCACCGCGTCCTACCACGCGAACGTGGTCGTCCCCGCGGGCGTCCAGGACGCCGACGCGGCGGCAGCCGCCGAGACGCTCGGTGGTGCGACGCAGGTCGCGCAGACCCTGCCGACCGCACAGTCGCAGGCGTTGCTCGACTCCGCCCACGCGGCGTTCGGCAGCGGGGTCGGCGTGACCTCGCTCATCGGGCTCGTGCTCATGCTGGGAGCGGCCGTGCTCGCCCTCGTGACGCTGCGGGACGCGCGCGCGTGACCCGGCGCGCACGACGCCCCCGGGAGCGCACGCGGGTTGGCGGGCGGGGGGCGGATCGGCAAAGGTGGTGCCGATGACCACTTCCCGCCGCATCCCGCCCCGGTGGCTCCGACGCACGCTCGTCGTGATCGCCCTGCTGTTCCCGTGCGTCCTGTGGGGTGTGACGTCGGCGCAGGTCGACGCCGGGCTCGGTCCCCACGAGGCGCGGTACGACGTCACGACGAGCGGGCTCGTCGTCCTCGACTTCGGGCCGCTCGGGACGTTGCAGATCGACTCGCCCCTGCCGCTGCGCCTCGGCGTCCTCGTCACGGTCGAGGAGATCCCCGCCGACCTCACGGCCGTGGGCCAGGCCGAGAGCCTCGACAGCCTGTCGCACGACCTCGACGCCTACCTGGCGTTCTTCGCGTCGCCCGGGACGACGATCTCGGCGGTCGCGCACGACCTGGTCGTCGACGCGCTGCGGCGGACCGCACTCGCCGTGCTGCTGGTCGGGGCGGGGTCGGCGGGGCTGGTGCTCCTGCTCGGCGCCGCACGGCGACGGGAGGTCTCGGCGGCCCTGGCGCCGCGTACCTACGAGATCACGGCCGGGCTGCTCGTCGTGGTCCTCGTCGGTGCGACCCTCACCGGGAGCGACCCGGACTCGACGGGGGGCACGTCGCGCCCGGCGTCGGCCGTCTTCGCCGGGACGCCTCTGGAGGGTGCGCGCATCACCGGACGGCTCGGGGGGATCGTCGACACGTACGGGTCCATCGCGCTCGACCTGCTGCGCGAGAACGACGAGTTCTACGCGGAGGCCGACGCCAACCTCGCCACGGCCTGGGACCGCCGCGCGGCGATCCAGGACGTCCTGGCAGCGTCCGCGGACCCCCCGGGCCCCGGCGGGTCGACGGACACCCCGGCGGGACCGGGCCCAGCCGCGGAGAACGACGCGCCCACGGGCGACCCCACCGACGAGAGCACCGGTGCGGACGGCACCGACCCCTCCCCGGAGGAGGACGACGACGAGGACGGGGCCGCGGGCCAGGACGGGGCCGCGGCCCAGGACGAGGGCGGGGACCGGGGCGAGGACGGGGCGACGTCTGGCGCGACCACGACGCCGGACGACGAGCTCGTGACGCTCCTGATGATCAGCGACCTGCACTGCAACACCGGCATGACCCCGCTCATCCGGACCGCCGCCGAGCGTTCCGGGGCGAGCATCGTCCTCAACGCCGGCGACACGACCATGAACGGGACAGGGGTGGAGTCGTTCTGCGTCGACTCGTTCGCCTCCGCGGTCCCGCAGGGCGTGCAGACGGTCGTGGCGGACGGCAACCACGACAGCGTCGAGACGGCGCAGCAATGGCGCTCGAACGGGGCGATCGAGCTCGACGGCTCGGTCGTGGACGTCGAGGGCATCCGCATCCTCGGCGACCGCGACCCGTTGGAGTCACGGATCGGCGAGGGCAGCAAGCCGGCGCGGGAGGAGACGCCGGCGCAGTACGCGGCCCGTCTCGCGGACACCGCGTGCGAGCTGCAGGAGAGCGGCGACCCGATCGACCTCATGATGATCCACACCCCGCGGATGGGGAACGACGCGCTCGACTCCGGGTGCGTCCCCTCGCTGCTCGCCGGCCACATGCACACCCGCGACGGCCCGGACCCGTACGGCTACGGCGTGCGGTACGTGAGCGGGAGCACCGCGGGCGCGGTCGCCGACCAGCTGCGGATCGGCCCGCTCAAGGGCACGGCGGAGATGACGGTGCTGCGCTTCGACCCGGTCGAGCGGCGGATCGTCGACTGGCAGCTCGTGCAGGTCGCGACCGATGCGACCGCGAAGGTGTGGCCTCGCATCGCGTGGCCCCGCCCGGTCGCGCCCGGCGACGAGGAGAACCAGCCCGGCGACGAGTCGCTCGGGACCGAGGCGGGCACGGAGACGGGTACGGACGCGCCGACGGCTCCGGCGACGTCGACCGAGGAACCGGCCGGCGACGAGTAGTGCGCCCGGTCGCGGCCCGGGCGCGCGTCGGTCTGCGGTCCGCGCGAGGCGCCGAGGCATCATGGTGCCCATGAGCAGGTCCTCGCGCTGGATCGTCGTCGTGGTCGTCCTCGCGCTGGTCGCCGTCCTGCTCGCGCCGTTCGTCTGGTCGCAGATCACGGAAGGCAAGGCGCCGCCGCCTCTGGGTCTGGAGACGTCCGGGACACCCACCGACAGCGTCGAGGACCCTGCCCCCGGGCCCTTCGAGGTCGACGGGACGTGGGTCGTGGCGGGCGGCTCCGAGGCGGGGTACCGCGTCCACGAGACCGGATCGGGGGCGTCGGGGGATCCTGTGGTCGCGACCACCGCCGACGTCGGCGGGCACGTCGTCGTCCGTGGCGGCGAGGCGCAGAGCGCAGAGATCACCACGCAGACCGCCGGCGTGACGACCGGGGACGCCGCGCTCGACCGCGCCTACCGGGAGGCGCTCGAGGTGGAGGCCTACCCGAGCGTGATCTTCACGCTCACCGCCCCGGTGGACGTCAGCGAGCTGGAGCGCACGACCGAGCCGGTGGTGCTCGAGGCGCGCGGCACCCTCACCGTGCGCGACGTGACGATCCCGGTCGAGGCGTCCGTCGAGGCGCAGCGCTCCGGTGACGGCCTCCAGGTCAGCGCTGCAGTCCCCGTCACGCTCACCGAACTCGGCGTCAGCGTGCCGCCGGAGTCCGCGGTCCCGGTCGACGACGACGCGACGGTCGAGGTCCGGCTGCAGCTCGAGCACGCCACCCAGCCCGGAGACGGGTCCTGAGCCCGCGCCCCGGGCGGGCCGTCGCCGTGAACTAGGGTGGTCGCGTGGACCACCCCGCCGACCTCACGCCCGTGGGCCAGGACTACCTGAAGGTCGTCTGGTCCGCCCAGGAATGGTCGCAGGACCCGGTGACGACCAAGCTCCTCGCGGCGCGCATGGGCGTCGGCGCGTCCACGGTCTCGGAGACCGTCCGCAGGCTCAGCGCGCAGGGGCTGCTGGAGCACGCGCCCTACGGGGCCATCGAGCTGACGGAGCGCGGCCGGGCCCTGGCCCTGGCGATGGTGCGCCGGCACAGGTTGCTCGAGACGTACCTCGTCTCGGAGCTGGGGTACGGGTGGGACGAGGTCCACGACGAGGCCGAGGTGCTCGAGCACGCGGTCTCCGACCTCATGATCGAGCGGATCGACGCCAGGCTCGGTCACCCGACGCGCGACCCGCACGGCGACCCGATCCCGACGCCGTCCGGCGAGCTCGACAGCCCGCCTGCGGTGGCGCTGTCCGACCTCGCGGCGGGCGAGGGTGCCGTCGTCGTACGCATCTCCGACGCCGACCCGGACGTCCTGCGATACCTGGCCGAGCTCGGGGTCGGGCTGGACACCCACGTGGAGGTCACGGAACGACGCGAGTACGCGGGGACGGTGACCCTGCGGTGGTCGGGGTCGTCGAGCGCCCAGCTCGGCCTGCGGGCTGCCGAGCACGTGTGGGTCGTGCGCGGGAGCGACCCGACCGCCTAGACTGTCGGCGTACCCCGATCTTCCGTCGTCATCGTCGCCGACGTTCCTCGAATCGATTCGATGCCTCTCGGCCCGACGACCGGAGACCCTCATGACCGACCCGGCACGGCCCGCGCCGTCCGCCACCCCCGCCCTCCTGGCGCTCGCCATGGGCGGGTTCACCATCGGTACGACCGAGTTCGCGACGATGGGCCTGCTGTCCGACATCGCGGCCGACCTGCAGGTGTCGATCCCCACGGCCGGGAACGCGATCACGGCCTACGCGGTCGGCGTGGTCGTCGGCGCGCCGCTGCTCACCGTGCTCGCGGCCCGGCTGCCGCGCAAGCAGCTCCTCCTCGCGCTCATGGCGTTCTACTCCGTCGCCAACGTGCTGTCCGCGACCGCGGGAAGCATCGACACACTCGTCGCCGGTCGCTTCCTCGCCGGGCTGCCGCACGGTGCCTTCTTCGGCGTGGGCGCGGCCGTGGGTGCCGCCGTCGTCGGCCCGGGGCGTCGTGGGCACGCCGTCGCGATGATGATGACCGGGCTGACGGTCGCGAACGTCGTCGGCGTGCCGCTGTCGACGTTCGTCGGGCAGCAGCTCGGGTGGCGTGCGGCGTTCGTGCTCGTGGGTCTGCTCGGGCTCGTGACCCTCGCGGCGCTGTGGTGGCTCGTGCCGGCCGACGCCGGCCGCGAGGTCTCGAGCGTGCGGCGCGAGCTCGGCGCGCTGCGCAACGCACCCCTGTGGATCGGGTTCGTCGCCGCCGCGGTCGGGTTCGGCGGCATGTTCGCCGTGTACTCCTACGTCGAACCGACGATCACTCGCGCCACGGGTCTCTCGTCAGGTGCGGTGCCGCTGGTGCTCGCGGTCTTCGGCGTCGGGATGACCGTGGGGACGCTCGTCGGCGGCCGGCTCGCGGACCGGTCCGTGATGCGGACCGTGTACCTCGGTTTCGGCTCGACCGCGGCGACGCTCGCGCTCTTCGCGCTGACGGGGGAGCACCCCGTCCCCGCCGTGCTCGCGCTGTTCCTGCTCGGCGTCACGTCCCAGGTGCTGGGGCTCGCGCTCCAGACGCGACTCATGGACCTGTCTCCGGCGACCCCGTCTCTCGGCGCCGCGCTGTGCCACTCCGCGCTGAACGTCGGCAACGCCAACGGTGCCTTCCTCGGTGGCCTCGTCATCGCCGGTGGATGGGGCTATCTCGCGCCGGCCTGGACGGGTGTCCTGCTCACGCTCGCCGGCCTGGCGATCATCCTCGTCGCAGGGCGCCGACCCGCCGGTGTCGTCGTCTCCACCGACGCCGCTCCCGTGACGGCTCAGCGGCTTCCCAGCGAGTCGCGATAGGTTGTCGGCACCGCGCCCAGGGCGCGTCCAGCCAGCGTCGGCGACGAGCCGAGGATCCCCGAGGAGCATCCCCGTGAGCAAGAGCGCCACCTCCGGTGCGGACGTCACGACCGACGTCGACGACCCGAGCCTCGCGGACGTCGCCGGGACCCGAGGACTCGGTCCGCGCACGATGGGTGTGCTGCTCGTCGTGCTCGGCACGATCGGCCTCGTGGCCTCGGCCGCCCTGACGATCGAGCGGTACCTCACGCTCATCGACCCCGGGCACGTGCTGTCCTGCAGCCTCAACGTGTTCATCGACTGCGGCGCGGCGATGGGGTCCTGGCAGGGCTCGCTCCTGGGCTTCCCGAACCCGGTCCTCGGGGTCGCAGCCTTCCCCGTCGTGATCACGACCGGTGTCGTCCTGCTGGTCGGAGCCAGGCTGCCCCGCTGGTACTGGCTCTCGCTCCTGGCGGCGACGACGGTCGCCCTCGGCCTCGTCGTCTTTCTCGTCTGGACGAGCCTGTACGCGCTGGTCGCGCTGTGCCCCTACTGCATGGTCGTGTGGGCCGTGGTGTGGCCGCTGTTCTGGTACCAGCTCGTCCACGCGCTGCAGGAGGGCCACCTGCCCGCCGGCGCGGGAGCGCGCCGCACGCTCGTCGGGAACCGGCACATCTTCGTCGCGATCGGGTACGTCGCGCTCGTCGCCTGGGTGCTGCTCGTCATGGGCCCGCACCTCGCGGCGAGCCTCTGACGGGCACCTGCCTCGGGCGGGCCCGGGCCTACCGCTGGTCGTAGCCAGGCTGCGGGGGCTGCTGGCCGTACGGCTGCGGCTGCCCGTGCCCGGGCTGTCGGTCCTGCGGGCCCTGCTGGGGCCGGTGCGCCGCCGCGGACGCCTGGTGCGCGGACTGGGTCGTCGCACCCGGCTGCCCGGCGGCGATCGGGTGCGCGACCACCGCGGTGCCGTACGCGCAGATCTCCGAGAAGGACTGCGCGATGTCTCCCGTGTCGAAGCGCATGCCGATCACGGCGTTCGCGCCCCGGCGCGTGGCCTCCTCGACCATGCGGTGCATGACCTCCTGGCGGGACTCGTACACGAGCTTCGTGTACTCCTTCACCTCGCCCCCGCCCATGGCGCGGAAGCCGGCGACGAAGTTCGCGCCGATGTTCGCGCTGCGGACGGTCATGCCCATCACCTCGCCCAGGACCGCGTCGATGCGGTAGCCCGGGACGTCATTCGTCGTCACGACAATCATGGGGCGCATCCTGCCACGGAACGAGACCGCGCCGTGATGTCGCTCACGAGAGTGCACCACCGTCGACGGCAGCAGCGGCCCGGTCGGACCGGACCCCGACCTCGGTAGACTCGGCGGCGTGACGATTCCTGACACCACCGAGACGCACGCACACGACGCGGCGGCCCCCGCGGGGGCCCCGGCACACCGGTACACGCCGGCGCTCGCGGAGCAGATCGAGCTCAAGTGGCAGGACCGGTGGGAGGAGCGCGGCACGTTCTACGCCGCGAACCCGACGGGCGCGCTCACCGACGGGCACGGTGACGGCCCGCAGGGCGTGAGCCCCTTCTTCATCATGGACATGTTCCCGTACCCCTCGGGCGCCGGGCTGCACGTCGGGCACCCGCTCGGATTCATCGCGACCGACGTCGTGGGTCGGTTCCGGCGCATGTGCGGTGAGAACGTCCTGCACGCCATGGGTTTCGACGCCTTCGGCCTGCCGGCCGAGCAGTACGCCGTCGCGACCGGGGAGCACCCGCGGTCCGTGACCGAGCGCAACATGGCCACGTACCGCCGCCAGCTGCGGCGGATGGGGCTGGCGCACGACCCGCGGCGTTCGTTCGCCACGATCGACAGCGACTACGTGCGCTGGACGCAGTGGATCTTCCTGCAGATCTTCGACTCCTGGTACGACCCGGACGCGCAGCGGCCCGACGGCGGACGCGGGCGCGCCCGGCCCGTCGCGGAGCTCGAGGCCGAGTACGCCGCCGGCACCCGGCCGCTGCCCGGCGGCGTGGACGGCGTGGAGCCCGGCGCGACCTGGTCGACGCTCACGCCGGTGCAGCGCCGCGCCGTCGTCGACTCCCAGCGGCTCGCGTACGTCGACGAGTCCCCGGTGAACTGGGCGCCCGGGCTGGGCACGGTCCTCGCCAACGAGGAGGTCACCGCGGACGGTCGTTCCGAGCGCGGCAACTTCCCGGTCTTCCAGCGCACGCTGCGCCAGTGGAAGATGCGCATCACCGCCTACGCGGACCGGCTCGTCGACGACCTGGACCTCATCGACTGGCCCGAGAAGGTCGTGGCGATGCAGCGCAACTGGATCGGCCGCAGCGACGGCGCGCTCGTGCGCTTCGCCGTGCTCGGGGCCGCTGACGGCGCGAACGACGTGGCGACCGAGGCGGGCTCGCAGGTCGAGGTCTTCACGACCCGCCCCGACACCCTGTTCGGCGCGACGTTCATGGTCGTGGCCCCGGAGCACCCGCTCCTCGACGAGGTCCCGACGCACTGGCCCGACGGGACGTCGTCGGCGTGGACCGGCGGGCACGCCTCGCCCGTCGAGGCCGTCGCCGCCTACCGGCGCGAGGCGGCGGCGAAGACCGCCGTCGAGCGTCAGGCCGACGCGGGCAAGAAGACCGGCGTGTTCACCGGTCACCTCGCGGTCAACCCCGTCGACGGCGAGACGATCCCGGTCTTCACCGCCGACTACGTGCTCATGGGGTACGGCACCGGCGCGATCATGGCCGTCCCCGGCGGGGACGAGCGTGACTTCACGTTCGCCGAGGCGTTCGGTCTCCCGGTCGTGCACACCGTGCGCCCGGCGGACGGTTTCCCCGACGGCTTCCACGGCGCCTGGACCGGGGACGGCGAGATCGTCGCGTCCTCGAACGACGAGGTCTCGCTCGACGGTCTCGACGTCGCGACGGCGAAGCGTTCGATCGTCGACTGGCTCGTCGCGAAGGGCCGGGGAGAGGCCACGACGACCTACCGCCTGCGCGACTGGCTGTTCAGCCGCCAGCGTTACTGGGGCGAGCCGTTCCCGATCGTGTGGGACGCCAACGACCAGCCGGTCGCGATCCCGGACGCGCTGCTGCCCGTCGACCTGCCCGACGTCCCGGACTACGCGCCGCGCACGTTCGCGCCCGACGACGCCGGGTCGTCGCCCGAGGCGCCGCTCGGTCGCAACGAGGACTGGGTCGACGTCACGCTGGACCTGGGCGACGGACCGCGGGCGTACCGCCGCGACACGAACACGATGCCCAACTGGGCCGGCTCGTGCTGGTACTACCTGCGCTACCTGGACCCGTCCTGGGCCGGTTCCGCGGCGGACGGCGCCACCGTGGTCGACCCGGAGCTCGAGCGCTACTGGATGGGCCCGGAGCACAACGCGAGCGCAGGTCGTGCGGGCGGCGTCGACCTCTACGTCGGCGGTGTCGAGCACGCCGTGCTGCACCTGCTGTACGCGCGGTTCTGGCACAAGGTGCTCTTCGACCTGGGCCACGTGTCGAGCGTCGAGCCGTTCCACCGCCTGTTCAACCAGGGCTATGTCCAGGCGTACGCGTTCACGGACTCGCGCGGTCAGTACGTGCCGGCCGCCGAGGTGTCGGAGGAGCCCGCGGCCGACGGGTCCGGCGAGGTCGTCTACCGCTGGGGCGGCGAGGTCGTGCAGCGGGAGTACGGGAAGATGGGCAAGTCCCTGAAGAACGTCGTGACGCCCGACGACATGTACGGCGAGTACGGCGCGGACACGTTCCGCGTCTACGAGATGTCGATGGGGCCGCTCGACCTGTCGAGACCGTGGGACACCCGTGCCGTCGTCGGGTCGCAGCGGTTCCTGCAGCGGCTGTGGCGCAACGTCGTGAGCGAGGACACCGGGGAGGCGACCGTCACCGACGAACCTGCCGAGCCCGCCACCCTGCGCGCGGTGCACCACGCGATCGCGGACGTGCGCGTCGAGATGGAGCACATGCGACCCAACACCGCGATCGCGAAGCTCATCACGCTCAACAACCACCTGACGTCGCTCGACCGGGTCCCGCGCGAGGCGGTGGAGCCGCTCGTCCTCATGACGGCGCCCGTGGCACCGCACCTCGCGGAGGAGCTCTGGGAGCGGCTGGGTCACGAGGGCTCGCTCGCGCACGAGCCCTTCCCGACGGCGGACCCCCAGTACCTCGTCGAGGACACCGTGACGTGCGTCGTGCAGGTCAAGGGCAAGGTGCGGGGTCGGCTCGAGGTCCCGCCGTCGATCTCCGACGAGGACCTGACGGCTGCCGCGCTCGCCGAGCCGAACGTGGTCCGGGCGATCGACGGTGCGGACGTGCGCAGGGTGATCGTCCGTGCGCCCAAGCTCGTCAACGTGGTGATCTGACGCCTGATGGTGGACCCGACGAGCTCGCGGCACGTCCACGTCGTCACGGACTCCACGGCATCGCTCCCCGCTGCACCGACGGCGGGGCTGGACGTCGTCCCGCTCCACGTCGTGGTCGAGGACGAGACGTTCCGCGAAGGCGTCGACATCGGGCCCGACGAGGTGGCGGCGTACCTGTCCGACGGTCGGCGCGTCTCGACCTCGCAACCGTCGCCGGGCGCCTTCGCGGCGGCCTACGACCGGGCGGCGCGGGACGGAGCGCTCGAGATCGTCTCGGTGCATCTCTCCGGTGACCTGTCCGGCACCGTCCATGCGGCCGCGCTCGCCGCGAGCCGGGCTCCGGTGCCCGTGCGCGTCGTCGACTCGCGCACGGTCGCCATGGGCCTCGGCTTCGCTGCGATCGAGGCCGCGGTCGCGGCGGCCGCCGGTGCGGACGCGGAGGAGGTCGCACGGCGCGCGCTGGACGTCGCCGACTCCAGTCGGTCGATCTTCTGCGTCGACTCGCTCGAGCACCTGCGCCGTGGTGGCCGGATCAGCGCGGCCGCGGCGACGTTCGGCACGGTCCTGGGCGTGCGGCCGCTGCTCGCGGTGCGCGACGGGCGCATCGAGGTGGTCCAGAAGGTGCGGACCCGGGCCGCCGCCGTCGAGCGGATGACGACCGTCGCGGTCGAGTCGGCCGGCCGGCGGCAGGCACCCGCGCTGGCCGTCCACCACGCGGGAGACCCGGACGGCGCCACGCGCTTCGCGACCGAGCTCACCCGGCGCTGCGGTCTCGACGTGGTGGTCTCTCCGGTCAGCGCGGTCCTCGGCGCGCACGTCGGCCCGGGGGCGCTGGCCGTCGTCGTCGCGGACCTCGCGGCGGGGGAGCGAGCGGACACGTGCGCGTGACGCGGAGGACCTGAGCGGGCGGAGCAGAAGGTTCCTGGCCGTCCACAGGTCGATGCGGCGGCCGTGTCCTCCACAGGCTCAGCACCGCAGGGGCCGCGCCCGTCGTGAGGTCCCTACCGTCCGGTGCGTGAGCACACCACGCCACCACCCGGGAGCCCGACGACCGCGGCCGAGCAGCGACCCGGTGGCACGACGTCGCCTGCGGGCCCTGACGGCGGGAGGACCGGTCACGCGCGGCGGTGCCCCCGTGCTGGCCTGGCACCCCGAAACTGCGCCGCACGACCCCGTGCCGCCGGACGACCCCGGGCCGCAGCACGACCCGTCGGGCTGGGTGCCGGGCCGACCGGGCGAGGAGTCGGCGGAGGGCGCGGGAGAGGGCACGGGTTCGGCCACGGAAGCGGCCGCGACGTCCGCGGGCGTGCCGGTCGAGGGAACCGCGGCCCAGGTGCGCCGCCGCGCCGCCGAGCGGGTGGCGCAGGCCTATGCGGCCACGCACGGGCACCCGACGACGCACGCCGGGTTCGCCCCTCCCCAGGAGGAGGTGACGCGCAGGTGGGCGGTCGCGCCGCGGGTCGCGGTCGCGGCGCTCGTCGTCGTGCTCGGCCTCGGGGCAGTGTGCGCGGCGGTCGCGCTCACGGGCGACGGCGCAGAGGTCCGGACCGTCGCCCCGGTCGGCGAGCCGGCGCCGTCCGCACAGACCTCGGTCGCTGCGAGCGCCCGGTCCGGGGAGGAGTCCGCGGACGACGACGAGAGCGCCGCCGGAGCCGTCGTGCCGGACGGGTCCGACGGCTCTGCCGGGTCGCCGGTGCCGGACGCGCCGGACGCGGCCGGCGTCGTCGTCCACGTCGTCGGGCAGGTGGCGAGCCCGGGTCTCGTGGCGGTCCCCGAGGGAGCACGGGTCGCGGACGCGATCGACGCGGCGGGTGGGGCCGGGCCAGAGGCGGACCTCGCGGCCCTCAATCTCGCGCGCCCGGTGAGCGACGGCGAGCAGATCGTCGTGCCCCGACCCGGCGAGACCGTCGTCGCGGCCCCGGCGACGGGTGGTGGGTCGGACGGTGCGCCACCGGGCGCCGATCCCGTCGTCGACCTGAACACGGCCGACGCCGCGGCGCTCGAGGCCCTGCCGGGGGTCGGTCCGGTCCTCGCGGGACGCATCGTGCAGTGGCGGACCGACAACGGCCCGTTCACGGCGGTCGAGGAGCTGGGGGAGGTGAGCGGGATCGGCCCGGCGGTCCTCGCCGACGTGCGCGACCGCGTGCGCGTATGACCGACCTCCGCCTCGCCCCGGCCGCGCTGACCGTCTGGGCGGCGGCCGCGATCGCGGTCGGCGCGCGACCGGCCCCCGTCCTCGTGGCGTCCGCGGTCTGCGCCGTGCTCCTGGCGGCCCTGCTGTGCCTCGACCGCCGTCGTGCGGTCCGGCGGTCTCGCTCCGGTGGCACCACCGCCGGTGCCCGCCCGGGTGCCGTGGGCGGCGCGGCGCTGCTCCTGGTCGGCTGCCTGACGGCGGTCCTCGTCTCTGCCGGGGCGCAGCTCGCGTCCCGTTCGACGGCGGGTCTCGACGGGCTGGCGCGGACCGGGGCCACGGCGACGGTGACGGCGACGGTCCGGTCGGGGGTCGTGCCCCGGACGAACCCGTGGTCCGGGGCCGCGGACCAGCACGAGGTGCGCGTCGAGCTGCGGGGTCTCGAGGCCCGGGGTGTCCGCACGACGACCCGCGGTCCCCTCACGGTGGTCGGTGCCGGGCAGGGCTGGGCGGACGTCCGGTACGGCGGTCTCGTGACGGCCACGGGACGCCTCGGCGTGCAGGGGGACCGGACGGTGCTCCGGGTCGATGCAGCTCCCCGGACCGTGCGGGCACCCCCGGTGCTCCTGCGGGCGGTGGAGTCGATGCGCAGCGACCTGCTCGCCGCGACGGACCCCCTGGACGCGCAGGCGCGCGGCCTCGTCCCCGGAGTCGCGATCGGGGACACGACCCGGCTCGACGACGACCTCGACGACGCGATGCGCACGACGTCGCTCACCCACGTCACGGCCGTGTCCGGAGGGCACTTCGCGATCGTCGTCGCGTGCGTCGCCGGGACGTGCGTGGCGTTGCGAGCACCGCGCTGGGCACGGGTGGGCATCACGGCGCTCGCGACGGCGGGCTTCGTGCTGCTCGTCCACCCGGAACCGAGCGTCGTCCGCGCCGCGGCGATGGGGGCCGTCGGGCTCGCCGGGCTCGCGCTCGGTCGGCCCTCACGGGCGATCACGGCGCTGTCGGCCGCCGTCGTCGTCCTCGTGGTGGCCGACCCGTGGCTCGCCCGGTCCTACGGCTTCGTCCTGTCCGTCGCGGCGACCGCCGGGCTCGCGCTGGGAGCCGCACCCCTCGCGCGGGCGCTCGCCGCGTGGTGCGGGCGGGTGCTCGCGCACGCGATCGCCCTGCCCGTCGCCGCGCAGGCGGCGTGCGCGCCGGTCCTCGTCCTGCTCGACCCGTCCGTCAGCGCGTACGCGGTGCCCGCGAACCTGCTCGCCGCGCCGGCGCTCGCACCCGCCACGCTCCTCGGGGTGCTCGCGACACTCGTCGCCCCGTCCGCACCCGGGACCGCGACCGTCGTCGCCTGGCTCGCCGGGCGGTGCACGTGGTGGATCGCGACCGTCGCGCGCTTCTTCGCGGACCTGCCCGGCGCCCGGCTCCCCTGGCCGGGCGGGTGGGGCGGGCTCGTGCTGCTCGCGGCCCTGACTGCGACGGCCGTCGGCCTGTGCGCGTGGCTGCGCCGACGGTCCGGCGCCCCGCAGGTCGACATGAGCACCGGCCGCCGACCCCGGCCCGTCGTTCTCCTCGCGGCCGCGCTCGTGCTGGGGCTGGTCCTCGGCGGGCTCCACGCGGCGCGGACCGTCCGAGATCGCGGGGGCGTGCCGGGAGACTGGGTGGTCGTCGCCTGCGACGTCGGCCAGGGTGACGCGCTGGTGCTGCGCTCGGGACCCGGGTCGGCCGTCGTCGTGGACGTCGGACCGGCCGGGGACGCTGCCTCCCGCTGCCTCGACCTCCTCGGCGTGCGGCGCGTGGACCTGCTCGTGCTCAGCCACTTCCACGCCGATCACGTGGGTGGGCTCGAGCCGGTCCTCGCCGGGCGCACCGTGCAGCGCGCCCTGGTCACCGGTGCCCGCGATCCGGTGCACCAGGCCGATCAGACGCTGGCCGCCCTCGACGCCGCGCGGGTCCCGGTCGAGGTGCCCGAGCCCGGGGAGTCCGGGACGGTCGGCCCCGGTTCGGTCCGCTGGCAGGTGCTGCAGGTCGGTGCGCAGGGGCAGGAGGCGAACGACGCGAGCATCGCGCTGCGGGTCGAGGTGGAGGGGGTCGACGTCGTCGCGCTGGGCGACCTGGAGGACGCCGGGCAGGGGGCGCTCGCCGCAACCCTCGACGCCCCCGGGGGCGTCGCCGCCGTCGACGTGGTCAAGGTCGCCCACCACGGGTCCAGCGTGCAGTCCGACCGGCTCGCACGACTGCTCTCGCCCTCGGTGGCGCTCGTGAGCTCGGGGGAGAACACCTACGGGCACCCGACCGACCGCGCCCTCGACCTGTACCGCTCGGGCGGGGCGACGGTGCTGCGCACGGACCTGTGCGGGCCGGTCGTGCTCGTGGTGCGCGGCGACGAGCTGGGCGTCGCGGGCTGCCCGTGAGGCAGGAAGCAGGGCGTCGGCGGTCCGTGGCAGGCTGTGCCCATGCCCGCCACGCAGTCCAGGTCCGCAGCAGCGTCCCGCTCCGCGGGACCGTCGACGTCGTGGGACGACGTGCGGCTCGCGCCGGTCGTCCTCGTGCAGGGCCCCGAGTCGCTGCTCGCCGAGCGGGCCGTGGACGCGCTCGTCGACCTCGCGCGCGAACGCGATCCTCAGGTCGAGAAGATCGCGCTGGAGGGCGCGTCCTATCAGGCAGGGTCGCTCTCCGTCGCGACCAGCCCGTCCTTGTTCGGCGAGGCGAAGATCGTCGTGGTCGGCGGGGCGGAGGCTGCGACCGAGGAGCTCGTCGCCGACGTCACCGCCTACGTCCCGGTCGCCGACCCGGGCACCACGGTCGTCGTGGTGCACGGCGGGGGTGTGCGGGGGAAGCGGATGCTCGACGCGATCCGCGCGAGCGGGGCACCGGTCGTCCTTGCCGAGGCGATCAAGAAGGACTCTGACAAGGTCGCGTTCGTCACGGCGGAGTTCCGCCGTGCCCGGCGGCGGATCGACGCGTCGGGCGTCCGAGCGCTCGTCGAGGCGCTGGGGACGGACCTGCGAGAGCTCGCCGCGGCGTGCGGACAGCTGGTGACCGACACCGAGGGCACGGTCACCGAACAGGTCGTGGACCGCTACTACGGCGGGCGGGTCGAAGCCACCGGGTTCCGGGTCGCAGACGCAGCTGTCGCGGGGAGCACGGGCGAGGCGGTCGCGCTGCTGCGCCATGCGCTCGCGACGGGCGCCGACCCGGTGCCGCTCGTCGCCGCACTGGCCATGAAGCTGCGCGCGCTGGCGAAGGTCGGGGCGGCGCGGGGCCGCGGGTCGGCGTCGGCGAAGGACCTGGGCATGGCGCCCTGGCAGGTGGACCGCGCGCGCCGCGAGCTGGCCGGCTGGACGCCGGAGGGTCTGGCGACCGCGATCAGCGCGGTCGCGCAGGCCGATGCCGAGGTCAAGGGCGCCGGGCGGGACCCGGTGTTCGCCGTCGAGCGAGCCGTCCTGACGATCGCCCGGTCGCACGGCCGCTGACCGGCGCAGGAGGAGTGCGGTCGGCCGGGAGGACGCCGGTCGCCGTCCGCGGATCCTCGTCGCTGCCCGCGCGCGGCTCGGCACGCACGAGGGGCGCCGACCCGTGCGGGTCGGCGCCCCTCGTGGAGAGACGGTGTCGCCTCAGCGGCGACACGTCGTTCAGAGCGCGGCGACGGCCTTCGCGAGAGCCGACTTGCGGTTCGCGGCCTGGTTCTGGTGGACGACGCCCTTCGAGACAGCCTTGTCGAGCTTGCGCGAGGCGGCCTGGAGCGCGGTGTTCGCCACGTCCTTGTCGCCCGCGGCGACGGCCTCGCGCACGCGGCGCACGTACGTCTTGAGCTCGGACTTGACCGCCTTGTTGCGCAGGCGAGCCTTCTCGTTCGTGCGGATGCGCTTGATCTGGGACTTGATGTTTGCCACGTGTGCACTTTCTGGTGTGTTCGCCGGAGCGAGCGGATAGGTCGTAGAGGGCGGCTCCAGCTCCGGGACTGGGGTGGGGAACCCGTGGTGAGGTGCTGGAGCGGTGCCCGCCGACCTGGGCGGACACGCGAGCCACTACGGTACCAGCCCGGAACCGCTCGGATCCAGTCGCATCCCGACGGGCTCCGCGCCGGAGGCGCCGGGTAGAAGCGCACGGTCTCTCGGGTCCGCCTCAGCGGTGCGCGGCGATCCCCGCGACGACACGGTCGAACACCGACCGCCCGACCACGGCCCCCTCGCGCCGGACCCGCGCGGGGTCGATCCGCACCACCCGGTCGAGGCGCACCTCGCTGTCCCGACCGCGCGAGTCCCACGCTCCCGAGCCGATGTCGAGCCAGTAGCGACCCCACCGGGCCTCGTCCTGCGCGTCCCGCGAGTGGTCCTTGCTGGTCAGCATCACGGCGAGCAGCCACGGCCCGTCGGTCCCGACGAGCAGCACCGGCCGGTCCTTGCCCTGGGCGTGGTCCTCCTCGTAGGGCACCCACGTCCAGACGATCTCACCGGGGTCCGGGGAGCCGTCGAGCCGTGGCGCGTACCGGGGTCGCACCGTGCCCGGGTAGTCACCGGGGTAGCTCCCGGCAGCCGTGCGCGACGTCGTCGCCCGGCGCCCCGGGGTCGTCGTCCGGTTCCTGCCGCCGGCAGGTCGTCCGGCGGGGCGGGTGGTGCCACGCACGAGGGCGCGTGCCGCGGCGGCGAGTCGTCCGAGCCATCGTGTGCCTGCCACGCCCGCAATCTACACGGGGGACACACCTGCCCTCGTGCCGTTACGCGGCGGACACACGCACGTGATGCGCCCGCATCGCGACCCGCCTAGCGTGCGGTCAGTGTCAGGGTGACGGTGCCGCTTCGCGGTGGTTGGGTCCTGTCACCGGGGTGTCTGACTCTTAGCGTGGCTGCCTTCGTGGCTTGCATGTGAATTGTCGACACCCGGTGGGAGGACCGGCCGGCGTGACTTGATAGGAGCGTGGCATCGCCCCCGACTGAGGTT
>NZ_JACYHB010000002.1 GCF_014837295.1 Cellulosimicrobium arenosum | reverse complement strand
GCCGCTCGTGCCCGGCTTGCCGCGCCCGTGGATACCTGCCCTGCGCGCCCATCCGAACGCCGTGTTCCGACTCACCCCGACCGCGCGGGCGGCAGCCGAGACACTCCCGTCCTCACGATCGAGGGCCGCGAAGAACCGCGCCCGCATCTCCTCAGAAACCACGATCCCCGCAACTCCCCGAAATCCAGGGTGTTGCGGGGATCGCTAGAACCCGCCTTCGGTCGCGGGGCCCTGTCGTGTATCCGTGATCTCGGGCGCCCTCACCGTGCTCTCGGCCCCAGCCAGGATCCGGCCTCCGCCAGAATCCTGGCACCCCGGGGCGTCGTCCGTGCGGATCGCCGAGCGGTCGGGTCAGCCGGTGCGACGGGCGCCGCCGGCGAGGATGGCGGAGCGCTCGTCCTCGCTCAGGCCGCCCCAGACGCCGTACGGCTCCCGGACGCGCAGCGACTGCTCACGGCACTGCATCATCACCGGGCACCCCTGGCAGATCGCCTTCGCCGCCTCGGCGCGACGTCGGCGGGTCGAGCCACGCTCGCCCTCGGGGTGGAAGAACAACGTGTCGTCCTGGTCCCTGCACGAACCCTGGTACTGCCATTCCCACAGTTCCATCACCGGTCCGGGGAGCCTTGAGATCTCTGCCATGGCGAACAACCTACAAGCGTTGCAAGGGTTGTTCAACCCCCTGTGCTGAA
Source organism: Cellulosimicrobium arenosum (assembly GCF_014837295.1). Classification (GTDB taxonomy): domain Bacteria; phylum Actinomycetota; class Actinomycetes; order Actinomycetales; family Cellulomonadaceae; genus Cellulosimicrobium; species Cellulosimicrobium arenosum. The sequence continues at coordinate 387,843 of NZ_JACYHB010000002.1, read as the reverse complement.
CTGGTGAAGATGCACGTCGGCTCGTTGCGGCCGCGGTACCCGGGTGCGGCACCGGCGTGCAGGGGCCGCACCCGGCTCGACACGGGGTTGTTCAGGGCCTGTGCGTCGACCCGCTCCCGTGCTCGCAGGACCGAACCACTCATGAACAGGTCGTGACGCGATCGACGGTGGCGGGTGGCGGGAGGTGCCCTGTGTCGGCAGAATCCCCCTATGACCCGAGTCCGGTCCGCCCCCGACCACGAGGGAGCCAGGTCGAGCGCGCCCGCGCCCGGCCTCGCGGTCGCCGTCGTGGCGCGCCGCCTGGGTGTGGCGCCCGCGACCCTGCGCACCTGGGACCGTCGCTACGGCCTCGGCCCGTCGGAGCACGAGGCGGGAGCGCACCGGCGCTACATCGAGGACGACGTCGCCCGGCTGATGGTCATGCGCCAGCTCACGCTGGACGGCGTGGCCCCCGCGGACGCGGCACGGGTCGCCCTCGACGCGGACGCGGGCACGCTCGACGCGCACCGCGAGGCGGCGGCCGCCGCGACGGCCGGCGGCGAGGACGACCCACGGGACGACGACGCACCCGACGACGTCGCCGGGCCGCCCGCCGGTGGAGGCCGGGACGGCGGGGTCCGGGGCGTGACCCCCAAGATCGCCGGTGCCCCGGACGACGCGAACCCGGCCCGTGCCGGGCAGTCGCCGCAGCGGCCGGGGCGCGGGTTCCTGCGGGCGGTACCGGCCGGCGGGGACGACCCCGAGCCCGTGCACCCAGGACGAGCGGGGGCCGCAGCAGGCATGTCGGGGCGTGGAGGGATCTCTGCCGTCCTCGACGCCGCCATCGCCTACGACCAGGGTGCGTGCGACCGCCTGCTGCGCATCCCCGCTGACGGGGACCCCGCCGTGTGGTGGTCGGAGCTCGTCGAACCGGCGCTGGGCCGGCTCGCGGAACGCACCGTGCTCGCCGGCCCCGGAGCCGTGCCCGAGGTCGTCCTGGCCAACGCGACGCTCGGCGCGCTGCGCGAGCACACGCAGCAGCGCGAGGAGGCGATGGTCGCGGCAGGCGGCCCGCCCCCGAACCACCCGAGCCGCATGCGGCGGATCGTCCTCGTCTTCGCAGCGCCCGACGAGCCCCTCCCGCTCGCGGCCCACGCGCTCGCGGCCGCGCTCGGTGCGCACGGCGCCATGGCCCGCATCGTCACCGGACCCGCCAACGTGCACCGCACGCTCGAGCTCGTGACGATGGTGCGCCCGGCCGCCGTCGCCATGGTCACGATGCAGGCGCGGCCGGACCTCGGCATCGTGCACGCCACGTACGAGGCGAACCCGGACCTGCCGGTGTTCGTGGGCCTGCCCAGCGACGACGTCGCCGACGAGATCCCGCTCGCCGCGAGCGTCCAGCGGGTGCGGAGCTTCCCGGGGATGCTGCACGAGCTGCTCGCCGTCGTCGCCTGACGTGCAGGCGTCGTGGCCGGGTCCCGGGCAGCACGAGCGGGCCGCCGTGCGTCGTAGAATCGTCGCGTGACCGACACCCCTCCTGCCCCCGGTTCCACGCCCGCGCACGACCCGTTCGGCTTCGTCGGCCTCACCTACGACGACGTCCTGCTGCAGCCGGGCTATTCCGACCTCGCGCCATCGGACATCGACACCACGACCCGGCTGACCCGGGAGATCTCGCTCCGCGTCCCGCTCGTGTCGGCCGCCATGGACACCGTCACCGAGTCGCGCATGGCGATCGCCATGGCGCGCCAGGGCGGCATCGGTGTGCTGCACCGCAACCTGTCGCTCGACGACCAGGCGTACCAGGTCGACCTCGTGAAGCGGACCCAGACCGGCATCATCGACAACCCGGTCACCATCGGGCCGGACGCGACGCTCGAGGAGCTCGACCGCACGGCGGGCGACTACCGGATCTCGGGGTTCCCGGTTCTCGACGCCGAGCAGCGCCTCGTCGGGATGGTCACGAACCGGGACCTGCGCTTCACCCCCGTCGCCGAGTGGGCGACGACGAAGGTCGACGAGGTGATGACGCGGCAGCCGCTCATCACGGGGCCGTCGGGCATCTCACGCGAGGACGCCACCGCGCTCCTGCGCAAGCACAAGATCGAGCGGCTGCCGCTCGTCGACGAGGACGGTCACCTCACCGGGCTGATCACCGTCAAGGACTTCGTGAAGTCCGAGCAGTTCCCGAACGCGTCGAAGGACGGGCAGGGGCGCCTGCTCGTCGCCGCGGCGATCGGCTACTTCGGTGACGCGTGGCAGCGCGCGACGACCCTCATCGACGCGGGCGTCGACGTGCTCGTCGCCGACACGGCCCACGGGAACGTGGCGATGCTCATCGACATGGTGCGGCGGCTCAAGACCGACCCCGCGACGCGCGACGTGCAGGTCATCGGGGGGAACGTCGCCACCCGGCAGGGTGCCCAGGCGTTCGTCGACGCGGGGGCCGACGGGATCAAGGTCGGCGTCGGCCCGGGCTCGATCTGCACCACGCGCATCGTCACGGGAGTCGGCGTGCCGCAGGTGACCGCCGTCTACGAGGCGTCGCTCGCGGCACGCCCGGCGGGCGTGCCCGTCATCGCCGACGGCGGCATGCGGCACTCCGGCGAGATCGGCAAGGCGCTCGTCGCCGGCGCGGAGACCGTGATGCTCGGGTCGATGCTCGCCGGCACGGAGGAGTCGCCCGGCGACACGATCCTCGTCAACGGCAAGCAGTACAAGGCGTACCGGGGCATGGGATCGATGGGCGCGATGTCCTCGCGCGGCAAGAAGTCCTACTCCAAGGACCGCTACTTCCAGGCCGAGGTCACGAGCGACGACATGATCGTCCCCGAGGGCATCGAGGGACAGGTCCCCTACAAGGGCACGCTCCAGGCCGTGTCGCACCAGCTCGTCGGCGGCCTCCACCAGACGATGTTCTACGTCGGTGCGCGCACGGTCCCCGAGCTGCAGGAGAAGGGTCGGTTCATCCGCATCACGTCCGCGTCGCTCAAGGAGAGCCACCCGCACGACGTCCAGATGACGGTCGAGGCCCCGAACTACACGGGCTTCTGAGCGGCGCACCTCGTCGTCGGACGAGCCGGCCCCGCCGAGAGGCGGTGGCCGGCCCGTCGTCGTCACGGTCCGTGCGTGGGGCTCAGGTCGTCATCACCCGGGTGTGGAGCGCCTGCACCGCGTAGCGCGCCCCCCAGAACGCGCCGTGCTGCCATGCCGAGACCTCGGACATCCAGTCGCCCGCGAAGTAGACGTTGCCGGCTCCCTGCTGCAGCTGCTTGAAGCGCGAGGACTCGGTGTTCGGGTAGGCCCAGGCCCCCTCGATGTAGGGAACCTTGTGCCAGGCGATGGAGAACGAGCTCTCGAGCTCCGTCCGGTACTTCGCGCCATGAATCTTGACGCCCTGCTCGACAGCACGCAGCTCGCGCTGCTTGGGGGCCATGTCCGCGTAGGTCCGAGCGTTCGTGCCGGTGTTGTAGTAGCCGACGAGAAGCCCCTTCCGCTCGCCGTAGCCGTACGACGGGTACCAGATGTGGGCGAGATCCATGTCCGTCTCGGTGATGCCGCCGTAGATCCGGTGGTCGTCCTCCCAGAACCGGGACCGGTACTGGAGGCCGATCTTGCCCGCCGGCGACCCGAGCGCGAACTCGCCCAGCGCCGCGTCGATGTCCGGGCCCCAGTTGGTCTCCCAGCCGCGCATCAGGCCGGCCGGCGCCGACACGATCGCGAAGTCCGCGTCGATCTCTCGGGGCTTGCCGTTCTTCGCCGTGTAGGAGACCGTCACACCGCTGCTCGTGTTCCGCACACCGGTGACGGGCGAGTCGAGGTGGACGTTCTGCTTGCCGATGGCTCGCACGAAGTAGTCGTACGTCGTGTCCATGCCGCCCTTGGGCTGGAACATGAGCATCGACTGCTCCCAGTTGATCTCGAACGGGAAGTACTGCCCCATCCGCGACGCGAGGACCTCGGAGACCGAGCCCGGGCCGGCGAGCGGTGTCCCGTGCTCGTTCCAGGCCGACGGGTACTCGGAGAAGCCCCGGTTGCTGCCACCCTGGTAGGTGCCGTCCGCCTTGAGGGAGCCCCACGACCGCAGGAACGACCGCAGGTTCTCCTTGTCGGCCGCCGTGAGCTTCTGGTCGAGGGCGCCCTGGTCCGTGGCGAGGGTGAGCAGCTCCGACGTGTACCCGAAGACGTCGGCCTTCGCCGTGCGGTACCGGGTCGGGTTGCCGGGGGTGGAGCCCGTGCGCTCGTTGTACAGGTAGGCGTCGGCGTTCGCGTTGGTGAACACCTCGTACGGCACGCCCAGCTCGCGCAGGTAGTCCATCGTGACCATCCACTGCGCGATACGCCCTGCACCGGCGTTCATGTAGATGCCGTCGCCGAACCGGGCGGTCTGCCTGACCCCGTTCACGTCGGTCTCGGAGTCCCCGTCGCGGATCGTCAGGGTGCGACCACCGACGCGGTGCCGGGCCTCGAGCACCGTGACCTTGTAGCCGGCCTTCTGCAGCTCGTACGCCGACGCCAGGCCCGCCGGTCCGGCGCCGACGACGACGACCTTCTTCCTGGAACGACCGGTGAGGGTGAAGTCGCTCTCCCGCGGCGGGGACCACGACTCGTTCTTCGGCTGTCCCGCCGCCGTCGGGGCGAGGCCGACGGCCCCCATCGTCGCGAACATCACGCCGGCGCTGGAGCCGACGCCGACCGCCTGGAGAAAGTTGCGGCGCGAGACGCCGATCGTCATCTCGTCAGTGACCATGTGGCAGGACCTCCCGGTGAAAGGGCCTGACGGGGGGCAACGCCCGGCCCTGGATGCCGGATGCCGCCGTCAGCACCGTCACAGACGGTAGGCAACGTGACGTCGCGGAACCGCGTCCGGCATGTTTCCCCGTGGTCAACACCGGAACCGGCGCGTAAACGTCTGGTTTCGGCACGTGGGTGAGCAGGAGCCGTCCGGGCTGGTGCCGGGGCACGAGAGGGGACCGGCCGATCTCACGAACGTCACGTCACTGTCACATCGGTGAAACCGCCCGTGGATACTGTCGCCGCTCCGACCGTGCCGCACCGGACCGGTCGCTCACCGGATGCCATGGAGGCGTCCGACGCCCAGCCTGGAGGCACACATGAAGAGCCGCATGAAGGTCGCCGTCGCCGTCGCCGTCACCGCAGCCCTTGCTGTCCCGGGGACCGCCATCGCCCAGGGTCGGCTGTTCCAGCCGAAGCCGACGGAGGCCGTCTCGTTCATCACCGGCGACACCGCCTCGATCGCCGACGGCGTCGCCATCGGCAAGAACGTCGCCTGGTACAAGTCGTCCGGGCTCGGACCGTCGGCGATGAACACGACGCCCGGAGCGTCCGCCGAGGAGCGCTACATCCCGACGGACGTCTTCCCGGGAGGGACGCTGCCCGCCGGGGTGACGGTCACGGAGGCCCAGGGCATCAACGCGCTCATGCGGATCGGCGACAACCTGGAGAAGGCGGGGCTGTCCTACGACGACGTCGTCTCGATGCGGGTGTTCCTCCAGAACCCCGCGGGGGCGGAGAAGATGGACTTCGCCGGCTGGAACCGGGCGTACCGCCAGTTCTTCGCCAACACGAACCTGGCGACCGGAGCCACCCTGGACGTCCAGCTCGGATCGACGACGACCAGGCCCATGGTGGTCAACGAGGCTCGACCGTCGCGCTTCGCGCTCGAGATCGAGAACCTGCCGGTCAACGGGTGGCTCGTGGAGGTCGAGGTCGACGCCGTCTACCCGCAGTGAGTCCCGGGCCGGCCTCCTCGCGGAGGCCGGCCCGTCCCCCGCGTGCGTCGGGTCGCGACGTCAGTCGCGGAACGTCTCGATGTTGGCGCCCAGCTCGCGCAGGCGCTCCGTGAGCTGCTCGTAGCCGCGCGCGATGATGTCGACGCCGCGCAGGACCGACGTGCCCTTGGCCGCGAGCATCCCGAGCAGGATCACGACGGCGGGGCGCAGCGCCGGCGGGCAGCTGATCTCGGCCCCGGACCAGCGGGTCGGTCCCGTGACCTGGAGACGGTGGGCGTCGAGCAGGCGCACGTCCGCTCCGAGCCGGGTGAGATCCGTGAGGTGGATCGCGCGCCCCTCGTAGACCCAGTCATGGATGAGGGTCGTGCCCTGCGCGCACGCGGCGATGACCGCGAAGAACGGCAGGTTGTCGATGTTCAGGCCGGGGAACGGCATGGGGTGGATCTTGTCCGTCGGCGCGTGCAGCTCGCTCGGGTGCACGGTGATGTCGACGAGACGCGTGCGGCCGTTGCGGGCGTCGTACTCGTCCGTGAGGCTGTAGCGCAGCCCCATCTCGGCGAGCGTCGCGAGCTCGATCTCCATGAACTCCACCGGTACGCGCGCGACGGTGATCTCCGACCCGGTCACGATGCCCGCCGTGAGCAGGCTCATCGCCTCGACCGGGTCCTCGGAGACGGCGTACTCGACGTCGACGTCGATCTCCGTACGACCGTGGACGCGCAGCGTCGTCGTGCCGATCCCGTCGATCCGCACTCCCAGCAGCTCGAGGTAGAAGCACAGGTCCTGGACCATGTAGTTGGGGCTCGCGTTGCGGATCGTCGTGACCCCGCCGCGCCGTGCCGCGGCCATGAGCGCGTTCTCGGTCACGGTGTCGCCGCGCTCGGTGAGTACGATCCGCAGGTCGTCGCCCGTCGGCGGGGCGACCGTGGCCTCGTAGTTCCCGGCGGTCGCGGTGACCGCGAGGCCGAACGGGCGCAGCGCGATCATGTGGGGCTCGACGGTCCTCGTGCCGAGGTCGCAGCCGCCGGCGTAGGGGAGCTCGAACGCGTCGCGCAGGCCGAGCAGCGGGCCGAGGAACATGATGATGGAGCGCGTGCGACGTGCGGCGTCGACGTCGATCGACGCGAGGTCGAGCTCGTCCGGGACGACGACCTCGAGGTCACGACCGCCGGTCGTCCAGGTGGCCCGCACGCCGATCGAGCGCAGGACGTCGACGATGCGGTCGACCTCCACGATCCGCGCGACGCCCCGCAGGGTCGTGCGGCCACGGTTGAGCAGCGAGGCGCACAGCAGTGCGACGGCGCCGTTCTTCGAGGAGTTGACCTCGATGCGCCCCGAGAGCTGCTGTCCGCCCTGCACACGCAGGTGGGAGTGCTTGGGGCCGCCGAGGCTGATGAGCTCCGAGTCGAGCGCCACCCCGATCCGGTTGAGCATCTCGAGGCTCAGGTTCTGCGACCCCTGCTCGATGCGGTGCACCGCGCTCTGGCTCGTGCCGAGGCGCTCGGCGAGCTGCGTCTGGGTGAGGCCGCGGTTCTGGCGGGCACCACGGATGAGTGCGCCGACCTGCGTGAGGGGGGCGTCGTCCAACGTCGTCATGCGGCGACGTTAACTCATCCATGAGATATGACCGCGCTCAGATCTCGCGTGTCGGGACTCCACGGCGAATCGTCACACCGTCTTCACCCGTCCGATGAGATATCAGGGCCAGCGGCCGTCGGCCCCGGCGCCCACGTACGCGCGCTCGCGCCCCGACGACTCCAGCCCGTCCACCCAGCGCCGGTGCGCACCGACCTGCGCGTCGTGGAGCGCGTCGAGCGAGATCTCGCCCAGGTCGGGGAACGTCCGCACGATCGCGTCGAGCACCTCGAACGTCGCGAGCACGTCGGCGTCGGCCGTGTGCAGCGGCCCGACGTCGTCCACGCCGTAGCAGTCGCACAGGTCTCCCAGGCGACGCTTGCCCGCGCGCTCGAGGTCCCAGCCGCGATCGATCACGAGCGGGTCGATCACCGGCCGGACCGGTCTGCCGAGACGCTCCGCGAGGGTCGGCATCCCGTGCCGCGCCAGCTCCACGTCGAGCAGCGCGAGGTCGAACGCGGCGTTGAAGGCGACCACCGGCACGCCCCGGAGCTGCTGCTCGGCCACGAGCGAGGCGATCTCCTCCAGGGCCACGGCCGGCGCGGTCCCGTGCGCCGCGGCGTGCGCCGTCGTCACGCCGTGGATCGCCGTGGCCTCGGTCGGGATCGGCACGCCCGGGTCGAGGAGCCACGTGCGCAGGTGCGAGTTGCCGGCCTCCCGCAGGACGACGGCGACGGTCACGATGCGGTCCTGCGCCACGTCCACCCCCGTGGTCTCCGTGTCCAGGCCCAGCAGGGGACCGGTCGTCCAGCTCATCGCGCGCTCCTCTCGTCTCCCCTTCTCGCGCCGACACTGCCAGCCCCCACCCACAGGCCGTTCCGCGCCCACGTCCGGGTGGCCGCCACGTGCCCGGCGACGCGGACGCCTGCGTGGCGGCGCGCGCCCGCCGGTACGCTGTCCCGGTGAGCAACGAGATCGAGATCGGACGTGGCAAGCGCGGTCGCCGCGCGTACTCCTTCGACGACATCGCGGTCGTCCCCTCGCGGCGTACCCGCGACCCGGAGGAGGTCTCGGTCGGCTGGCAGATCGACGCCTACCACGTCGACCTGCCGATCCTCGCGGCGCCCATGGACTCCGTGATGAGCCCGGCCACGGCCGTCGCGCTCGGGAACCTCGGTGGTCTCGGGGTCCTCGACCTCGAGGGCCTGTGGACGCGCTACGAGGACCCCGAGCCCCTGCTCGCGGAGATCGCGACGCTCGAGCCGGTCGACGCGACGCGACGCATGCAGGAGATCTACGCCGAGCCCATCAAGCCCGACCTCATCACGCAGCGCCTCAAGGAGGTCCGCGCGGCAGGCGTCGTCGTCGCCGGGGCGCTGTCGCCGCAGCGCACGCAGGAGCACTACCAGACGGTGGTGGACGCGGGCGTCGACCTGTTCGTCATCCGCGGCACCACGGTCTCTGCGGAGCACGTCTCCGGCAACGCGGAGCCGCTCAACCTCAAGCGCTTCATCTACGAGCTCGACGTCCCGGTCATCGTCGGCGGCGCCTCGACCTACACGGCCGCGCTGCACCTCATGCGCACGGGTGCGGCGGGCGTCCTCGTCGGATTCGGCGGGGGGGCCGCCCACACGACGCGCGTCAGCCTCGGCATCCACGCGCCCATGGCGAGCGCGGTGGCCGACGTCGCCGCCGCGCGACGCGACTACCTCGACGAGTCCGGCGGCCGGTACGTGCACGTCATCGCCGACGGCGGCGTGGGTCGCTCCGGTGACCTCGTCAAGGCCGTCGCGTGCGGCGCCGACGCCGTGATGATCGGCGCGGCGCTCGCGCGCGCCGAGGAGGCCCCCGGCCGCGGTTGGCACTGGGGCCCCGAGGCGCACCACCCGCAGCTTCCTCGCGGCGAGCGCGTGCACGTCGGTACCGCGGGGACGCTCGAGGAGGTCCTCTTCGGCCCCGGTCGACAGGCGGACGGCACGCTGAACATCGTGGGCGCGCTGCGCCGCGCGATGGCGACCACGGGCTACTCCGACCTGAAGGAGTTCCAGCGCGTCGAGGTCGTCGTCTCTCCGTACCAGCCGCACTGACGTGGGCGTGCCGAGCAGCGGCCGGGGACCAGGCGGTGTCGGCCGACGCCTCGACGAGGACTGACGTCGGTGACGGGCGCCGACGCGGACGCGGTCCAGCACGCGCACGTCGAGCGCATCGCGGCGCTCGACACCGCGCTCGCGCCGCAGGCGGAGCTCCGGCCGGACGCCGGGACCTGGTATGGCAGCGTGCGTGCTGACGGCTCGCGCGGCGTCGGGCTCGCGACCACGACCCAGGTCGCCGAGGACGCGCCGGCGGCGACCTTCCGCGCGCTGCGCGAGCACCGGCTGCGAGGCCGGGTCGCGGGACCCGACGTGCGCGGTGTGCTCGGCGAGCTCCTCGACCGATGGGGGAGCGAGGTGCAGGGGGAGACCGCCCGTGCAGCGGGGGGCGCCCCGTCGACCGACGACGTGCTCGCGGTGACCTGGCCGAGCCGGGACGTCGAGGCGGTTGCAGCGCTCCTCGACCGGGGCTTCCGTCCCACCGAGGTCCTCGCGGTCCGGGCGGAGCGGCCAGAGCCACGCGGCGGGCGGGCGCGGCGACCGGCCGAGGGAGTGCGGGTGCGCGACGCCGGCCCGCAGGACGTGGCCGTGGCCGCCGCGCTGCAGCTCGCCGAGCTGGGGTACGACGCGCTCGTGGGCTCGGCACGGTTGCGGCCGGCGACGGCCCGGACCGTCGCCGGCGCGATCGAGCACGCGATCGTGCGTCCCGGCACCACGGTCCTGCTCGCCGAGATCGACGGGAGGCCGGTCGGCGTCGTCGGCGTCGACCACCCCGGTATCGCGTCGGAGGCGTCGAGGGCGCTCGCGTACGACCACGTCGCCTACGTCGTCGTGCTGCACGTCGACGCCCGTGCGCGCGGCCGGGGTGTCGGCCGCGCGCTCGTCGACGCCGCGCTCGAGGCCGTCCGTCCGGACCTCGGTCGTGACGGCGGCTCGACCGCCGCGTCCGCGCTCCACCACGGCGTCCTCAACCCCCTGTCGTCGCCGTTCTGGGCGCGGGCCGGGTTCCGTCCGGCGCTCACCTCGTGGGAGCGGCCGACGGCGCTGCCCTGGGCACCGGTGTCTGCGGCGCACCCTAGGCTGGTGCCATGACCTCATCCTCGACCCCGCCCCCGGGTGGGCCGGACGGATCGCGCGCCGGTGCCCCGGACGACGAGCTGCTCGACCCGGAGCTCCCCGGGGCCACGTACGTCCTCGAGCCCGACGTCGTGGCACCGCTCGTGGCGCGTCTCGTCACGAGCCACGCCGCGGGGTCGCACCGCTCGGTGCTGCCCTTCACCGGGGCGCCCCTGGCGGCGTTCGCGCTGTCCTCGGTCGACGACGTCGCAGGGGCGGCCGACCGCGCGCGGTCGGCGCAGCGCCGGTGGGCGCGCGTCCCCGTGCGCGAGCGGGCCGACGTCCTGCTGCGCCTCGCGGATCTCGTCCTCGAGCGGCAGTCGGACGGTCTCGACCTCGTGCAGATGGAGTCGGGCAAGTCGCGTCGCAGCGCGTTCGAGGAGATCGGGGACGTCGCGCAGGTCGCGCGGCACTACGGGGTGCGCGGGCCGCGGTACCTCGCGGACCGCCGCGTCCCGGGCATGCTTCCCGTCCTCTCCGGCGCCCGGGTGCATCGACGCCCGGTCGGCGTCGTCGGGGTGATCGCGCCGTGGAACTACCCGCTCACCCTCGCGCTCGCCGAGGCGTTGCCCGCCCTGGTGGCCGGCAACGCGGTCGTGCTCAAGCCGGACCCGCAGACCACGCTCACCGCGCTGTGGGCGGCCGAGCTCCTCGAGGCGGCGGGGCTTCCCGAGGACCTCTTCCTCGTCGTCGCCGGCGGTGGCGACGTCGGTGCCGCGCTGACCGACGAGGTGGACCACATCGCGTTCACCGGCTCGACCGCCACCGGGCGCAAGGTCGCCGCGCGCGCCGGCGAGCGGCTCATCGGCGCCACGCTCGAGCTGGGCGGCAAGAACCCGCTCTACGTGGCGGCCGACGCCGACGTGACGGCCGCGGCGCGCGGCGCCGCGCGCGCGTGCTTCTCCAGCACGGGGCAGCTCTGCGTGTCGATCGAGCGGATCGTGCTGCACGAGGCCGTGGCGGACGCGTTCTGCGAGGAGTTCGTGCCGCTCGTGCGCGGGCTACGACTCGGTACGGGCCTGGACTACACGGCCGACGTCGGGTCGCTCACCTCCCAGGCGCAGCTCGACCGGGTGGTCGCACACGTCGACGACGCGCTCTCGCGGGGGGCTCGTGTCCTGGCGGGCGGCGTGCACCGCTCCGACGTGGGGCCGTGGTTCTACGCACCGACGGTCCTGGACGACGTGCCCGACGACGCCACGTGCGCGCGCGAGGAGACCTTCGGCCCGGTCGTCTCGATCAGCCGCGTCGCGAGCGACGAGGAGGCGGTCCGCGTGATGAACGACTCCGACCTCGGTCTCAACGCGAGCGTCTGGACGCGGGACGTCGCACGCGGACGGCGGATCGCGGCCGAGGTCGAGGCGGGGACCGTCAACATCAACGACGGGTACGCGGTGTCGTTCGGGTCGGTCGCCGCACCGATGGGCGGGTTCAAGTCGTCCGGGCTCGGGCGGCGCCACGGCCGTGAGGGCGTCGAGGCGATGACCGAGGCACAGTCGGTCGTCGCGCAGCGCGGGGTGAGCCAGGGACTGAGCTTCGACGCGCTCTACGCGCTCGGCGGGGAGCTGCCGAGCCGGGTGCTGACGGTGGCGCTCGGGGCGATGCGGCGCCTGCGACTGCCCTGACCCGTCGGGACTCGCCTGTGCCCGGACCGCGGGTCGGTCAGCGGGTGACGGCGTCGAGCACGGCCTTCGTCGCCGCGGGGACCTCGCGCACCCGGTACAGCACCGCCTTCCAGGGCTCGACGCTCGTGGTACTCACGCCCACGCCCAGCGCGTCGAGACCGGCGACCCGGCACGAGAAGAGCGCTCGCGGCAGGTGGTAGTCCTGCGTGACGACGACGGCGCTCGAGATCCCGAACTCGGACACCGCGCGGGTGCACGTCGCGTGTGTGTCGTACCCCTCCCGGTCGAGCAGGATCGCGTCGTCCGGCACGCCGCGATCGAGGAGCCAGGCACGCATCGAGCCGGGCTCGTCGTAGTCGTCGTGCGCGTCCCCGCTGACCAGGACCGCGGGGGCGACGCCGCGCGCGTAGAGGTCGGCGGCCGCGTCGAGGCGTCGACGGAGGTAGGTGGATGGGGAGCCGTCCGGTCGCAGCCCGGCGCCGAGGACGACGACGGCGTCGCTCGCCGGGACGTCGTCGGGCTGCGCCACGTGGGAGCGCCCGACCCGCTGGACGACGACGAACGGGGCCAGCACGAGCGCGGCGACCGTGGCGGCGCACGTCAGCACCACGCGCCGCGGTCGTGGCGGTCGGCTCGTACGTCGGGCCACGCGGGCGTCGGTTCCCGACGACCCAGGGCCCGGTCCGGTCGTCGGGTCGTCAGTCACGCGCCGACCCTAGCGTGCCCCGCCTGTGCCCACGCGATCCCGGGCCCGGGGCGAGCGCACGCCGGGGTCTCGGTGACGGACTCAGTCGGCGAGCCCGGCAAGCTCGACCGTCAGGTTCGCGCGAGCAGCGTGCTCCCAGCGGACCACCGCCGGCTCGGTCCGGTAGAGCGCGCCGCTGCCGAGGAGGCCGCGGAGCACGGATGCCCTGCCGGCCCGGAACGTCTCGTCGGGCACCGAGGAGTACTCGGCACGGACCTGGCGCACGTACCGCGCATACCTGTCCGGGGCCGCAGCGAGGATCGCGAGGTCGGCGTCCGAGACGAGTGCGCCGGGTGCGTCGTCGTCTGCGGGGGAGTGGTCGGTCGTCACGAGCACGAGCCGAGCGACCTCGTGGACATCGGAGGGGGGCAGGAACGGCTCGAGCAGCGTGGTCGCGAGCGCGGCGGACCGCTCCTCGTCCCGTCGGGCGACACCGTCGTGCACGGCGTCGTGGAACCAGATCGCGAGCTGGGTGAGCGACGACGCACCGTCGTGGTGCGGAGGGGGCGCGCCGTCGGGCACCCCGGGCGGGCGACCCTCGAGGAGCGCGAGGCAGTCCAGCGCGTGCACCAGGTGCTCCGGGCCGTGATAGACGCGGTGGGGCTCGTGCCAGCGGTCGACGAGCTCGACCCCGACGCTCCGAGCGTCGGGCATCAGGACGTCCCACCGGACGAGCAGCGCGTCGGCCTTCGCGTCGCGGCGCGCGCGACCCGGTACCCGTAGCCCGGACGCCTCCAGCCGTCGGGCGAGCTCGCGCCCCCCGACCGGTACGGCACCGGCCGCGATCGTGGCGTCGTACCGTTCCGCGGCGACGTCGTAGTGGTCCAGGTCGAACGCGCGCCGACTCAGCCCGACCCGGTCGGCGAACGCGTGCAGCTCGTCGAGCGAGGAGTCCGACACGAGATGGCTGAACAGGGTTCCGTGCGCAGCCCACACGGACGGATCAACGAACACAGTCACCCGCCGAGCATGCCACCACCACCCGGCGAACATGTGGTCGTGGCTCGTCCCGAGCTCGCGACGAGCCACAACCCCATGTTCGGCGGAGGAGGGTCAGGACTTCTCCACCGCTTCTACGCATTGGCGGGCTATCGCCAGCTCTTCGCTGGTCGGGACGACCATCACCAGGGTGCTCGTCCAGTCCGGGGAGATGACGCGGGGGTCGCTCGAGCGCACGGCGTTGCGGTCAGGGTCGACCGCGATGCCGAACGGCTCGAGGCCTTCCGCCACCGCCGCGCGCACGGCGGGATCGTTCTCGCCGACGCCCGCCGTGAACGCCACGACGTCGACGCGGCCCAGGACCGCCGCGTAGGCGCCGACGTACTTGCGCAGACGATGGATGTAGACGTCGAACGCGAGCCGCGCGTCCTCGTCGCCCGCGTCGATGAGCCGCCGCAGCTCGCGGAAGTCGTTCTCCCCGGCGAGCCCCTTCATCCCGGACCGCTTGTTGAACAGGTCGTCGACCTCGTCGACGCTCATCCCCGCGTTGCGGACCAGGTGGAAGACGACGGCCGCGTCGATGTCGCCGGTGCGCGTGCCCATCACGAGGCCCTCGAGCGGGGTCATGCCCATCGACGTGTCGACCGCGACGCCACCGCGCACGGCGGAGGCCGACGCCCCGTTGCCCAGGTGCAGCACGATCGTGTTCAGCGACTCCACGCGCCGGCCCAGCACGCGCGCGACCTTGCCCGACACGTACTGGTGGCTCGTGCCGTGGAACCCGTAGCGCCGCACGCCGTACGCGCGGGCCGTGTCGCGGTCGAGCGCGTAGGTGGCCGCCTCGTCCGGCAGGGACGAGAAGAACGCCGTGTCGAACACCGCGACGTGCGGGACGTCGGGCAGCAGCTCGCGGGCGACCTCGATGCCCTTGACGTTCGGGGGGTTGTGCAGCGGCGCGAGCGGGGACAGCTCGTCGATCTGGCGCACCGCGTCGTCGTCGAGGACGACGGGGCGGGAGAAGACCGCGCCGCCGTGCACCACACGGTGGCCCACGGCGTACACGTCGGCGTCCGACAGGTCCGGGCCGACGTCGTCGAACAGGCCGAGCGCGATGCGCAGCGCCTCGCCGTGGTCCGCGACCGCCTGCTCGCGCGTCGTCGTGTTCCCGGCGAACCGGTGCGTGACGATGCTCGAGTCCTCGCCGATGCGCTCGACCGTCCCCGCGGCGATCGCCTCGCCGCCCACCGGGTTGACCAGCTGGTACTTGAGCGACGACGACCCGGAGTTCAGCACGAGCACCGACCCGTGCGCGCCGTACGCGCTGTACGGGTTGGGGCGCTCGCCCTCGGGCAGGATCGTCATGAGGTCTCTCCGGCTGACGTGGGGGACGAGGACTGCGCCTGGATGGCGGTGATGGCGACCGTGTTGACGATGTCCTGGACGAGCGCGCCGCGCGACAGGTCGTTCACCGGCTTGTTCAGCCCCTGCAGGACCGGGCCGACGGCCACCGCACCCGCGGAGCGCTGCACCGCCTTGTAGGTGTTGTTGCCCGTGTTGAGGTCCGGGAAGATGAAGACCGTCGCCCGCCCCGCGACGTCGGACCCCGGCATCTTGGATGCTGCGACCGACGCGTCGACCGCGGCGTCGTACTGGATGGGCCCCTCCACGGTCAGCTCCGGGCGCCGTTCGCGCACCAGAGCCGTGCCACGGCGCACCTTGTCGACGTCCGCCCCCGTGCCGGACTCGCCCGTCGAGTAGGACAGCATCGCCACGCGCTGCTCGACGCCGAACTGCGCGGCGGTCGCTGCGGAGGAGATCGCGATGTCCGCGAGCTGCTCCGACGTGGGGTCGGGGATCACCGCGCAGTCGCCGTACACGAGCACGCGGTCGTCGAGGCACATGAGGAAGACCGACGACACGACGGACACGCCCGGCTTCGTCCTGATGATCTCGAACGACGGCTTGATGGTGTGCGCCGTGGTGTGCCGGGCGCCCGAGACCATGCCGTCGGCGAGCCCGAGGTGGACCATCATCGTGCCGAAGTACGACACGTCCTGGACCCGCTCGCGCGCCTCGTCGATCGTCACGCCCTTGTGCGCGCGCAACCGCGCGTACTCGGTGGCGAAGAGCTCGACGTGCTCCGGGTCGTGCGGGCTCAGGACCGTCGCGGCGTCGATGTCGAGGCCCAGCTCGGCGGCCCGTGCCCGCACGGGCTGCTCCTCGCCGAGGATCGTCAGGTCGGCGACCTGGCGGCCCAGGAGCGTCGACGCGGCCCGCAGGATCCTGTCGTCGTCACCCTCGGGGAGCACCACGCGCTTGCGGTCCGCGCGAGCGCGCGAGAGCAGCTCGTACTCGAACATCAGCGGCGTGACGACCTCCGGCCGTGGGACGTCGAGCCGGGCGAGGAGCGCCGCGCCGTCGACGTTCTGCTCGAACAGCGCGAGCGCAGTGTCGACCTTGCGCTGCGCGTCCTTGGTGACCCGCCCCCGCGCGGTCGCGGCGGCGCTCGCGGAGCGGAACGTCCCCAGGTCGGTACGGATGATCGGCAGGTTCGGGTCGAGGTCGGCGACGAGACGTGCGGTCGACTCGGGCGGGAAGAACCCGCCGTTGAGGACGATCCCGGCGAGCGACGGGAAGCCCTTGGCCGCGTGCGCCGCGAGCAGGCCGATGACGATGTCGACGCGGTCGCCCGGCGTGATGACGACGGCGCCGTCGGTGAGCCGGTCGAGCAGGTGCTCGAACGACATCGCCCCGACGAGCAGGTCCGTGGTCTCGCGCGCGAGCAGCGCCTCCTCCCCGAACGCGAGCCGGCCCTCCACGGCCTCCATGACCGCGCGGACCGTGGGCGCGTCGAGGAACGGGTCCTCCGGGACCGCCCAGGTCGCGAGCCCGGACCCGTCGGGGCTGCGGCCCTCGAGCGCCGTGAGCGTGCTGCGCACGTGCTCGATCTCGTCGGGCGCGCACCGGTTCGCGACGACGCCCACGGGCTGGGCGTGGTGCGAGCGCAGCTCGCCCACGCTGACCTCGACGAGGTTGCCCACGGCGTCCGGAGTGCGACCCTTGCCCGACACGACGAGCAGGACGGGCGCACCGAGGTTCGCCGCGACCCGCGCGTTGAACGACAGCTCCGTGGGACCCGCGACGTCGGTGTAGTCCGTGCCGACCACGACGACGACGTCGCACACGCTCGCGACCTCGTGGTACCGCGAGACGATGCGCGACAGCGCCGCGTCCGCGTCCGCGTGCACGTCCTCGTACGTCACCCCGATCGCCTGCTCGGCGCTCAGCTCCACGCCGTCGTGCGCGAGCAGCAGCTCGAGCACGTAGTCGTGCGCGTCCGGGCCGGTGGCCCGTGTGACCGGCCGGAAGACCCCCACCCGCTGGACCTTGCGGGTCAGCAGGTCGAGGACTCCCAGCGCGATCATGGACTTGCCGGTCTCGCCCTCGGGCGAGGTGATGTAGATGCTGCGAGCGGGTCCGCTCACTCGTTGTCTCCTCCTGTGTCCTGCAGTGCTCCCGCGCCCTCGTACTGCGGGCCGCCCTCGCCCGTCGCGGTGTCTCCCGCGTCCGGCCAGACCCAGTCCCGCACCTCCGGGAAGTCCTCGCCGTGCTCGCGCGTGTACTGCCGGGCCGCGAGGCGCGCGTCGACCATCTCCTGGCGCAGCCCCGCGTAGCGGGACCGCAGCGACGGTACCCGGTCGATGACGTCCAGGACGAGGTGGTAGCGGTCGATGTCGTTGAGCATCGCCATGTCGAACGGGGTGGTGGTGGTGCCCTCCTCCTTGTACCCGCGCACGTGGATGTTGGCGTGGTTGGTGCGGCGGTACGTGAGGCGGTGGATGAGCCACGGGTAGCCGTGGTAGTTGAAGATCACCGGCTTGTCGGCGGTGAACAGCGTGTCGAAGTCCTTGTCCGAGAGCCCGTGCGGGTGCTCGTGCTCGTCCTGCAGGCGCATGAGGTCGACGACGTTCACGACGCGGACCTTGAGCTCCGGGAGGCGCTTGCGCAGGATGTCCGCGGCGGCGAGCACCTCGAGGGTCGGGACGTCGCCCGCGCACCCGAGCACGACGTCGGGGTCCTCGCCCTCGACCTCGGTGCCGGCCCACTCCCAGATGCCCAGGCCGCGCGTGCAGTGCGCGATCGCGTCGTCCATCGACAGGAACTGCGGCGCCGGCTGCTTGCCGGCGACGACGACGTTCACGTACTGGCGCGAGCGCAGGCAGTGGTCGTAGGTCGACAGCAGGGTGTTGGCGTCCGGCGGCAGGTACACGCGCGTGATCTCGGCCTTCTTGTTGATCACGTGGTCGATGAAGCCGGGGTCCTGGTGGCTGAAGCCGTTGTGGTCCTGCCGCCAGACGTGGCTGGACAGCAGGTAGTTCAGGCTCGCGATCGGCCGGCGCCACGGGATGTGGTTGGTGACCTTCAGCCACTTCGCGTGCTGGTTGAACATCGAGTCGACGATGTGGATGAACGCCTCGTAGCTGGTGAACAGGCCGTGCCGCCCGGTGAGCAGGTACCCCTCGAGCCAGCCCTGGCACTGGTGCTCGCTGAGCATCTCCATGACGCGACCGGCACGCGCGAGATGCTCGTCGACGTCGGGACCGTAGAAGTCCGCGTTCCACTGCTTGTCGGTCGTCTCGTACACCGCCTGCAGGCGGTTCGAGGCCGTCTCGTCCGGGCCGAAGATGCGGAAGTTGTCGGGGTTCTGGCGCACGACGTCGTTCAGCCAGGTCCCGAGGACGCGCGTCGCCTCGGCGGCGGCGCGGCCCGGACCGGAGACGTCCACCGCGTAGTCCCGGAAGTCCGGCAGCCGCAGGTCCTTGAGCAGCAGCCCGCCGTTGGCGTGCGGGTTCGCGCTCATCCGCAGCTCTCCGTGCGGGGCGAGCGCCGCGACGTCCTCCACGAGCCGGCCGCCGTCGTCGAACAGCTCCTCCGCGCGGTACGACTCGAGCCAGGTCTTGAGCACCTGGAGATGCTCGGGAGTGTCCCGCGCGCTCGCGAGCGGCACCTGGTGCGCGCGCCAGGAGTCCTCGGTCTTCTTGCCGTCGATCTCGGTGGGGCACGTCCAGCCCTTGGGCGTGCGGAAGACGATCATGGGCCACGCGGGCCGCTCGTCCTCGCCCGCGGCGGCGTCCGCCTTGATCTGCGCGATGTGGTTGAGCACCTCGTCGAGGAGCTGCGCGAACCGCCGGTGGCACTCGTCGTGGTCCTCGCCGTCGAACCCGCCGGTGAAGAAGTACGGCGTGTGCCCGTAGCCGATCATGAGGTCGCGCAGCTCGTCCTCGCTGATGCGGCTCAGCACCGTCGGGTTGGCGATCTTGTACCCGTTGAGGTGCAGGATCGGCAGGACGACCCCGTCGTTGCGGGCGTTGACGAACTTGTTCGAGTGCCAGCTGGTCGCGAGCGGGCCGGTCTCCGCCTCGCCGTCGCCCACGACGGCCGCGACGAGCAGGTCGGGGTTGTCGAACGCCGCGCCGTAGGCGTGGGAGAGCGCGTAGCCGAGCTCTCCGCCCTCGTGGATCGACCCCGGCGTCTCGGGGGCGACGTGGCTCGGGATGCCGCCGGGGAACGAGAACTGGCGGAACAGCCGGCGCATGCCCTCGGTGTCCTGGGTGATGTCCGAGTAGGTCTCGGAGTACGTGCCCTCGAGGTAGGTGTTCGCCACGAGGCCGGGCCCGCCGTGCCCGGGGCCGGCGACGTAGATCGTGGACTGACCGCGCTCGGCGATCGCCCGGTTGAGGTGCGCGTACAGGAAGTTCAGCCCCGGCGTCGTGCCCCAGTGCCCGAGCAGGCGGGGCTTGACGTCGTCGCGCGACAGCGGCGTGCGCAGCAGCGGGTTGGCGAGCAGGTAGATCTGTCCGATGGAGAGGTAGTTCGCGGCTCGCCACCACCCGTCGACGCGGCGCAGCGTCTCCTCGGTCAGGGGTGTCACGTCCGCGCTCTGCCAGGCGTTCGTCTCGTGGGCCGTCGTCGTGCTCATCTCACGCTCCTGCAAGGGTCGGCGTACGTGGAGAACTACGACTTCATACAACCGCATCCCACGATGCGGCGCACCAGGTTGGCCCCTCCTGCAGGGTGTGACGTGCGGAGAGGGCCGAAGGTCCCGTGGGCGGCTGGCGCAGGCGCGACGGTCAGGCCCGACGTCGTGCGCGTGCCGCGTGCAGGACGAGCCCGGCGCCGAGCCCGACGGCGAGGAGGCCCGCGACGGCCGAGGCGAGCATCGCGCTCCCCGTCTGCGCGAGCCCGTCGGAGGGCTCTGCCCCGTCCGCCCCACCGGGAGCGTCCGGCGTCCCGGGGTCGGGGGTGGGCACGGGCGTCGGCGTCGCCCCGGTGATGCTGGTGGCGACCTCGGCGACGTCGTCCGTGCCGTCGGCGTCGACGCAGTCCGGGCACGCGGTGAGCGTCGCCCGGTTCACGACGTCGCCTGCCGCCGCGGCAGCACCGCGCACGACGAGGGTGGCCTCGCCACCGGCGGGGATCGTGGCGGTCGTGGCGACCTCGGCGCCCGTGCCCTCGCCGGGGGAGCAGGCCGAGCCGTCCGAGACGGTGCACGCCCAGGAGACGTCGGCGATCGCTGTCGGGACGTCGTCCGCGATCGTGGTGCCCGGGGCCGGGGCGGGACCGCCGTTCGTCACGACGATCGTGTACTCCACCTCGTCGCCGACGGTGGCAGTCGCGGGCCCGGCCTTGGAGATCGCGAGGTCGACCGGCACGACGCACTCGCTCGTGACCGTCGCGACGTTGTCGGACAGGTCCTCCTCGGGGGTCGTGGACGTCACCTCCGCCGTCTGGACGACGTCGGTGCGGCCGCACGCAGCGGCGTCGCCTGCCAGCGTGCCGGACAGCGTCGTCGACCACGTCGCCCCCGGTGCGAGGGTCCCGAGGTCGCACGAGAGCACCTGCCCGGACAGGTCGCAGCCGTCCGCTGAGACGGTCGCGGGGTCGAGCTCGGCGGGGATCCGGTCCGTCACGACGACGTCCTCGGCCGTGCCCTGCCCGTCGTTGACCACGTCCAGGGTGTAGTCGACCTCCTCGCCGTACCGCAGGGGCGTCGCCGTGACGAGCTCCTTGGTGAGCACGAGCGCGGGCGCGGGCAGCACCGTGACGTCGACCGACGACGTGTTCTCGGTGAGATCCTCGCGGTCCGCCGGCGCGATGACCTCTGCGTCGTTGGTCAGGACCGTCTCGGCGTCGACGAACGGCGCGGTGCCCGTCACGGTGATCGTCGCGGACTCCAGGGCTTCCAGGTCGAGGAGGGTGTCGATCGCGTTGCCCGAGCCCGACGGCTCGCGGCAGTCCTCCCCGGTGGACAGCACACAAGACCAGGTGACGTCGGTGATCTCCCCGGGCACGTCGTCGACCAGCCGCGCGCCGACGACGTCGTTCACGTAGTCGTTGCTGACGGCGAGGTCGTAGGAGACCTGCGCCCCGGAGCCCACGACCGGGGTGGTCGTCGTCTTCTCGATCCCCAGCCGGGTGGGGACGACGACGCGCAGGTTGCGGATCTCGTGGTTGTTCGTCGCGCCACCGGTCGACGCGGCGAATCCCAGCTTGAAGGTGTCGGGCAGAGCGGGCTGGCCGGGCGCGTTGCCGATGTCGAACCGCTCGATGAGAGGTTCGATCGCGGTCCCGGGTCCCGAGTCGCTCCAGACCCCGATGAGGTCGGTGCTCGGTGCCGGCGTGACGATCACCCGGACGGTGCGGACGAACTCGCGGCCCGGCTCCCCACCACCGGTCGGCACCGTCTCCACGGTCCCGCCCGGACCCGGCACGCCGGTCAGGTAGCCCCAGGTCGGGGTCGCCGAGTAGGAGCCGCGCACCGAGATGTAGCCGGGCTGCTGACCGGGCCCGCCCAGACCCGCCGAGTAGTTGCCGAACTCGTCGAACCCGACTCCGGCATAGCCGCCCTGGAGGAACGTGTAGCCGAGCGACCCGCCGTCCCCGCCCACCGCCGCGGGGAAGGAGCCGTCCATGAGGAAGAACGAGAAGCCGTCGCCACGGTTTCCACCGAGCTCCTGGCCGCCCCACGTCGCGTACTCGAACTCGATCTCGACGCCGAGGTCGGTGGGGAAGGCGCTGTCGAGGACGTAGCCTCCGAAGCCCGTCGCCGTGTCCGTGTCGGTGAGCTGCAGCCAGCCGTCGCCCTCGTCGGTCAGGCTCGCCTCCCCGAAGGGGACCCACGCCGCGTCGTTCGGCGTGGGGCCGTCGAACGGCTCGTCGATCGGGAAGTCCGCGGCGGCGGCGGGCGCCGCGACCATCGCGGCCGCGAGCATCAGCACCGTGGTCAGGGCGAGGCGTGCGTGCCCTCGCCTCGAGCTCTTCGCCATGGACCCTCCGGTGTGACCTTCGTCGCTCGCGCTCGGTGGATTCGGGTAGCCCAGTCGGCCCCGGCTACCGTGGGAGCGTGCCTGAGCCTACCGCCCCGCGCTCGTTCTGGGCCGTCGCACGACAGCCGCGGATGATCGGTCTGCTCCTGGTGTTCCTGCTCGCCGCGGCGGTGTGCGCGCGCCTCGGTGTGTGGCAGCTCGACCGGTCCCACCAGCGGGCCGAGCTGGCGGCCCAGCACGAGGCGGCGGAGCAGCTCGCCACGGGACCGGAGTCGCTGGGCACGCTCCTCCCGCCGCAGTCGACGTTCCCGGGCGAGCTCGTCGGACGCCAGGCACGGGTCGAGGGCGAGTACGACGCCGCGGGCCAGCTGCTCGTCACCGGGCGCGCGCTCGACGGTCGCACGGGCTACCTCGTCCTGACCCCGCTGCACGTCATCGACGACGGCACGGACGGTGCGTCGTGGGCCGGCCTGTCCGGCTCGCCGGTGCTGCCGGTGGTCCGGGGCTGGGTTCCCACGCCGGACGACGCGGCTGCGCTCGAGGTGCCCGACGGCGTCGTGCGCCTGACGGGGTACCTGCAGGCGTCCGAGGCCGCGGGAGAGGAGGTGCTGCCTCCCGGTCAGACCGACGCGATCTCGACGGGAGAGCTCGTCAACGCGTGGGGCGGGCCGATGTACACGGGGTACCTCGTGCTCCTGGACTCCGACCCGCCGCAGCTCTCGGCGCAGGACGGCGGCCCGGCCCCGCTCCCACGACCGACGATCGAGGGCGGGACGGGCCTGAACCTGCAGAACCTGTTCTACGCGTTGCAGTGGTGGGTGTTCGGCGGCTTCGCGGTCCTGCTGTGGCTCCGCCTGGTCCGCGACGAGATGAGGGGCGTGCGCCGTCCGACGCGGGGCGACGCCACGGCCGGCATCGCCGGCCTCCCCGCCGAGATCGACCCGCCCGCATCGACGTCGACCCACTGAAGGTCGATCTCGGACGTACGGGTCGATCTCGCCGATGGTCACCGGTGCTGGCGCAGCGCGGCACGGAGGCGACGTTCGAGCGACTCGGGTGCTGTGAGGTCGGCCCAGACGACGCGGACGACGAGCCACCCGGCCTCGGTCAACGCGTCGTGACGCAGCTTCTCGCGCCAGATCCGTGCCGACGGGTCGCCGAACTCCCCGCCCGAGTACTTCACCGCGCCGTCGAACTCGATCGCGACCATCAGGTCCGGCCACGCCAGGTCGAGCCAGTACCGTCCGCGCGCCGTGGTGGCCTCGTGCGCAGGGACGGGGGCCGGAAGCCCAGCCTCGTGGATCGTCCAGCGCACGACGGACTCTCCGGGTGACTCCGCCCGGGCGTCGGCGAGGGCCACGACGGTGCGCGCGCGCCGGATCCCGCGCTTGCCCACGGACTCGTCCAGTATCGCCGTCAGCACCGTCGGGTCGGCGCCCGCGCGGAGCGCGGAGTCCGCGACCACGAGCCCTTGCGGTCCGGTGCCCGCACGAGCGCAGTCGACGACGGTGCGCTCGAGACCGGTGACGGGCAGACCGGCGACCTCGGACCGGTCCCGCGCGGGCAGCGCGGTCCAGTGCCGGTGCAGGTGCTGCTCCGCGACCTGGGCACCCTTGGGCGCGCGGAGCTGAGTGAGGTGGACGTCCCGCGGCAGGTGCCAGGTCCAGCAGCCGTGCAGGAGCGCGGCGCTCGTGTGGCTGAACCAGTACGGGGTGGACAGCCGCTCTGCGACCGCGACGACCTGGCGCAGGACGTCCTCGCGACGAGCCGCCGCGCGGCCGAGGTCGGTCGCGGCACGGGGAAGGTAGATGCCGCGACGGACCCGTTCGAGCGCGCCGAGGGCGGTGCGGCGCGCCAGCTCTGTGCGGCGTTCCTCGCTGAATCGGACGGGCGCAGGGAGGAGAGGGCGCTCGGTCGGGTGGGAGTCACCCGGCCTGCGGGGAGCGCTCGGGAACGACCTCGACGTCGGCTGCACGGCTGTCATGGTGACCGAGCCTGCCGCGCCTCGCGCCGGCGGGACAGCCACCCACGGAATCTGTGGACGAGCAATGACGAGGTCGACCTGTACGTCCGAGATCGACCCTCGGTAGGGCGATCTGGCGACGTACGGGCCGATCTCGCGGAGGGTGGTTACTCCTGTTGCCAGGAGTGCCAGAGGCGGGCGTAGTCGCCGTTCGCCGCCACCAGCTCGTCGTGCGGGCCGATCTCGCTGATCCGGCCCTCGTCCACGACGGCGACGCGGTCCGCGTCGTGGGCCGTGTGCAGGCGGTGGGCGATCGCGACGACGGTCCGCCCCTCGAGCACCCCGTTGAGCGAACGCTCCAGGTGCCGGGCGGCGCGCGGGTCCAGCAGCGACGTGGCCTCGTCGAGCACGAGGGTGTGCGGGTCGAGCAGAACGAGCCGCGCGAGCGCGACCTGCTGGGCCTGGGCGGGCGTGAGCACGTACCCGCCGGAGCCGACCTCCGTCTCGAGGCCCCGCGGCAGCGCCTCGACCCAGTTGCGCGCGTCGACCGCCTCGAGCGCGCCGAGCAGCTCGGCGTCGTCCGCCTCGACCTTGGCGAGCCGCAGGTTCTCGGCGACGGAGCCCACGAACACGTGGTGCTCCTGCGTGACGAGCGCGACGTGCCGACGCAGGTCGGACAGGGGCAGGTCCACGAGCGGTACCCCGCCCACGGTGACCGTGCCCGCCGTGGGTGGGTGGATCCCCGCGAGCATGCGGCCGAGCGTCGACTTGCCCGCCCCGGACGGCCCGACGACGGCGAGCCGCTCGCCCGGGTCCAGGTCGAGGCTCACGCCGTGCAGCACCGGGCGCCCGGCGCGGTAGGCGTACTCGACCTGGTCGGCGACG
The DNA here is from genome assembly GCF_014837295.1 of Cellulosimicrobium arenosum. Taxonomy (GTDB): domain Bacteria; phylum Actinomycetota; class Actinomycetes; order Actinomycetales; family Cellulomonadaceae; genus Cellulosimicrobium; species Cellulosimicrobium arenosum. The sequence continues at coordinate 362,843 of NZ_JACYHB010000002.1, read as the reverse complement.
ACGTGCTCGTCGGTCGGGGCGGCGTCCTTCGCGGACCGGTCGGCGTGCACGAGCGACACCCCGACGATGCGCGCGAACGACGCCAGCGCGACCTGGATCTCGTCGAGCCAGAAGATGAGGTTCCACACCGGTCCGGCGAGCTGGAACCCGTACATCGCGATGGTCGTCACCGCGCCGAGGGTCGCGTGCCCCTGCGAGATCAGCCAGGCGCCCCACACGACGACCGCGATCGGTGCGATCGCCACGGAGACGTCGATCCCCGGGAACAGGACGGTGCGCAGGCCGAGCGTGTACCGCTCCGCAGCGAACGCCTCGCGCAGGTCGGCGTGCACCCGGGCCCGGCGCTTGCCGGACAGCGCGAGGGCGTCGACGGTGCGCGCACCCTCGACCGACTCGGTGATGGTGCCGTTGAGCGTCGCGTACGCCGCGGCCTCGCGCTGGTAACCGGGTGCGGCGCGCTCGAGGTACCAGCGCGCCGCCACGACGAGCAGCGGCACGCCCACGAACAGGGCGAGCGCGACGAGCGGGTCCACGAACAGCGACGCGACGACGGTGAGCACGATCGTGACGACGGACACGAGGAGCTGCGGTACGCCGAACCGCACCGCGTGCTGGATCCGGTCCACGTCGTTGGTGGTGCGCGCGACGAGGTCGCCCGTCCCCGCCCGCTCGACGGTGGACAGGGGCAGCGAGGTCACGGTGTCGACGAGCTCCTCGCGGAGCTCGGCGAACACGGTCTCGCCGAACACCATCGAGCTCCGTTGCGCGTACCGGCGCAGCACGGCCTGCGCGACGACGGCGACCGCGCCGATCGCGACGAGCGTGTTCACCGAGCTCGACGTGGTGCCCTGCGTGACGTCGTCGACCAGCAGGCCGAGCAGCCACGGCCCGGCGAGCCCGGCGACGGCGGCGACCGTGTGCAGGACCGCCACGACGACCAGCGTGCGGCGGTGCCGGGAGAAGAGCCGGACGGTGCGGGCGCGGACGGCGGCGCCCTCGGCGACGGGAAGCTTCATGACCGGCCTCCTTCCTGGGTCGGGGTGGGGCCGGTCTCCGCGCCGACCGATGCGAGCGCCGGTTCGTCGGGCGTCGCCGTGTCCTCGTCGAGCGAGCGCCCGACGACGCGCAGGTACCGGCGCGCGTCCAGCGACCGGTCCGACCCGTTCGACCTGCCCGGTCCGTCGGTCGGGTCCGCGCGACCCGGCACGCGGGCCCGGTCGACGAGGTCGCGGTGCGTGCCGCGCAGCGTCACGCGCCCGTCCTCGAGGAGCTGGACCTCGTCGACGTGCTCGAGCACGAGCGGGGACGCCGTGACGACCAGCGTGGTCCGGCCGCGACGGACCTCGGCCAGGCGGGCGGCGATCCGCGCCTCGGAGTGCGCGTCGACGGCGCTCGTCGGCTCGATGAGGACCAGGATCTCCGGCTCGGTGAGCAGGGCGCGAGCGAGCGCGACGCGCTGGCGCTGTCCGCCGGACAGCGAGCGTCCCTTCTCCGGCAGCTCGCCGTCCAGGCCGTCGGGCGTCGAGTCGAGCACGTCGTGCGCGTCGGCGACCGTGATCGCCGCCATGAGGTCCGCCTCGAGGGCACCCCCGCGCGGATCGAGCTCGTCGCGCAGCACGCCGGAGAACAGCTGCGGGGTGGCCTCCGCGACGACGACCCGTCGGCGCAGCGCACCCTTGTCGAGGTCCCGCAGCAGCACGCCGCCGAGCCGGACGGGCGTTGCCGACTCCGCCGCGTCGTCGAACCGGCCCAGGCGGGTGGCGACCAGCGCCGAGGCGTCCGGGTCGGCGCACACGAGCGCGACGACCCGGCCCGGCTCGAGGACGAGACCGCTGGTCTCGTCCACGAGCTCGCTCCCGGCCGCCGGCATCGCTGCGGTCGCCGGGTCTGCGCCGGCCGCCGGGCGCACGGCCAGGACGCGCACGATCTTGCGCGCGGCCACGTGCGCCCGCGTGGCGATCTGCAGCATCTGCGTGGCGATCTGCAGCGGCCAGCCGAGGAACGCGGCGTAGCCGTAGAAGGCGACGAGCTGACCGGTGGTGATCTCCCCGCGCAGCGCGGCGTGCGCCCCGACCCAGATCACGACGACGACGAGCAGCCCGGGCAGCAGCACCTGGAGCGCATCGAGGTTCGCCTGGGTGTGCGCGACCTTCACCCCGGCCACGCGCACGCGCTGCGACTGGCGCGCGTAGCGTCCGGAGAACACGGACTCGCCGCCGATCCCGCGCAGGATCCGCAGTCCGGAGACGGTGTCCGCGCCGAGCGTCGTCAGGCGGCCCTGCGCCTCGCGCTGGGCCGACTGGCGCTGCTGGAGGGGCTTGACGAGGAACGCCAGCACGCCCGCGACGGCGGGCAGGCCGAGCGCCACGACGAGCCCGAGCGGCAGCCAGGTGGACAGCATGAGGACCACGACCACCAGGTACGCGCCGAGCGCCCCGAGGAACTGCCCGAGCATGGCGAACAGCTGCCCCACGCGCATGGCGTCGCTCGCGACGGTCGACACGACCTCGCCCGTCGGCAGCTCCTCGGTGATCGCGTCGCCCGAGCTCGCGGTCACGTCCCCGACGAGCTGGGAGGTCGTGAGCGCGGAGCGCAGCCAGTTGGCGATGTCGAACCGGTGCCCGACGACGCCGCTCACCACGATCACGGCGGCGGCGGCGAGCAGGAGGCCGACCCAGCGCCACAGCTCCGGACCGAACCCGTCGGCGAGCCCGTCGTCGAGCACGCGCCCGAGCAGGTACGGCTGCACGGCCTGACCGGCGAAGTTGAGCAGGCCGATGAGGACCGCGGCGGTCAGGACGGTCCACTGGCGGCGAGCGACCCACAGGAGGTACCGGGTGGGGCCGCGCAGGTCGGGGGTGCCCGGGTCGGGCACGGGGAGTTGCTGCACGGTGATCTACCCTAGGTTCGGCGTCCGACGTGCGGCGACGTAATTAGGACGGACCGCGCTCGGCCGGGTGTGCTCTCGGTCACGGACGCCTCCCACCACCTCAGGAAGCTGTGCCCATGACCTCCCAGGACTCCACCAGTACCGACAGCACGGAGCACGCGCCGGGCGGCTCGCTGCCCACCCCGGAGGCGGCGGGCGCCGCGATCCGCAAGGCCCGGGGAGCGCTCGCGCGATACCGCGTCATGGCGATCATCACGGGTGTCATGCTGCTCGTCCTGTGCGTCGAGCTGGTGATCAAGTACGCGGTGGGCGCGTTCGCGGACGTCGACCCGCTGCTGAGGTTCATCGGGTGGGTCCCGTTCGCGCACGGGTGGATCTACGTCGTCTACCTGGTCACCGTGCTCGACCTGTGGACCAAGATGCGCTGGGGCTGGGGCCGCCTGGCGACGATGGTCTTCGCCGGGGTCGTCCCGGTGATGTCGTTCGTGCTGGAGAAGAAGGTCCACGCCGAGGCGGACGCCAAGCTGGCGGCGCTGGAGGAGCGCTACACACCGTGACCGCCGCCGTTCCTTCCGTGCCTGACGTGCCCGCTGTGCCCGCCGAGCCCGCGTCGCAGCTGGCCCCGCTGGTCGAGCCGGGCCGGGAGCTGACGACCGCTGAGTTGGAGCGCTACGCCCGGCACCTGTCGCTCCCGGGCGTCGGCCCGGCCGGGCAGCGGCGGCTGGCCGCGGCGCGCGTGCTCGTGGTGGGCGCGGGCGGCCTGGGCAGCCCGGCTCTGCTCTACCTGGCCGCGGCGGGAGTGGGGACCGTGGGGATCGTCGACGACGACCTCGTCGACACCTCGAACCTGCAGCGGCAGGTGATCCACGGTTCGTCCGGCGTCGGCCTGCGCAAGGTGGACTCCGCGCGCGCCGCGATCGCCGAGGTCAACCCGTGCGTCGAGGTGGTCGAGCACGCGGTGCGGCTGGACGCGGACAACGCGCTCGACGTGCTGGGCGGCTACGACGTCGTCCTCGACGGCGCCGACAACTTCCCGACCCGCTACCTGGTCGCCGACGCGGCCGAGGCCCTCGGCCTGCCCGTCGTGTGGGGGTCGGTCTACCGTTTCACCGGCCAGGTCGCCGTCTTCTGGGGCGCGCCCCGGTACGTCGTGCCCGACGCCGCGGGCTCGTCCCCGCGAGGCGGCGCCGGCGGACGCGGGGTGACCTACCGCGACGTCTTCCCCGTGCCGCCGCCTCCCGGCGCGGCCCCGGACTGCGCGACCGGCGGCGTGCTCGGCGCGATGTGCGGCACCGTCGGGTCGGTCATGGCGACGGAGGCGATCAAGCTGGTCACCGGGGCCGGGACGACGCTGTTCGGCCGCCTCGCCGTGTACGACGCGCTCGACCTCACGTGGCGCCAGCTCACCGTCCGCCCGGACCCGACCCGCGAGCCCGTGACCGCGCTCCTCCCGGGCGACGACGCGTACGCCGCGTTCTGCGGTCTGACCCCCGCGGCCGGCGGGACGCCAGGCGGGGCCGCACCTGCGGCGTCGGGCACCGGGGCCCCGACCGCCGACGTGGACGCGCGCGAGGCGGCCGCGCTCCTCGCGGCCGGCGCCTACCTGCTCGACGTGCGCGAGGGTTGGGAGGCGCAGGTGCGCCCCGTTCCCGGCGCGACGCTCGTCCCTAGCGGGACGTTCCTCGGTGGCGTGCCGGGTGGGCACGACGCCGCGGCCCGGGCCGCGTTGGACGACCTGCCCACCGACCGTCCCGTCGTGGTGGTGTGCGCCGCGGGCGCCCGCTCGGCCCGCGTGGCCGACGTCGCCCGCGCGGCGGGCGTGGAAGCACGCTCGGTGACGGGCGGTGTCCCCGCGCTCCTCGCAGCCGTCGCCCCGCACTGAGGAGGGCGCGCGAGCAGCAGGCTCGCGGATGATCTGACAAGGTGTCGAGTGATGAGCGCTGACGAGCCGGAACCTGCGGTCGACCAGCGAGCGCACGCGAACCGGTGGGCGGCGCTCGTGGTCCTGTCCGTCGCGCTGTCGATGGTGGTCATCGACGGCACGATCGTCGCCGTCGCCCTCCCGGACATCGTCGCCGACCTGGACCTGGGCCTGAGCGACGCGCAGTGGGTGAGCGCGTCGTACGCGGTGGTGCTCGCCGGGCTCCTGCTGTCCGCGGGCCGGCTCGGCGACCGGCTCGGGCGGCGTCGCCTGCTCGTGATCGGCGTGGTCGCGTTCCTGGTCGGGTCGCTGCTGTCGGCCGCGGCGGACGATGGCGGGACCCTGATCGGCGGCCGGCTCGTCCAAGGGCTCGGGGCTGCGGCGATCCTGCCGTCGACGCTGTCGACCGTCAACGCGACCTTCCGCGGCACGGACCGCGCCGCCGCGTTCGGCGTGTGGGGAGCGGTGATCTCCGGTGCCGCGGCGATCGGCCCGCTGGCCGGGGGATGGCTGACGACGTCGTTCACCTGGCCGTGGATCTTCCTCGTCAACCTCCCGATCGGCGTCGGGGTCGTGGTGTGCGCGTACCTCTGGGTCCCTGAGACCCGGGCGCACGTGACGGCGCCCGGGCTGGACGTCGACGGGCTGCTGCTGTCCGGCCTGGGGTTCGGCGCCCTCGTGTTCGGGCTGATCGAGGGGCAGAGCCTCGGCTGGTGGGCGCCGAAGACCGACCTGACGGTCGGGGGGTTCACGTGGTCGACGTCAGCACCCGTGTCCCCCGTCCCGGTCCTGCTGGCGCTCGCGGTCGTGCTCCTGGTGACGTTCGTCCTGTGGGAGCGGCACCGCGCCCGGATCGGCCGGTCGGCGCTGCTCGACCTCGACCTGTTCCGCATCCCCACGTTCCGCTGGGGCAACGTCGCCGCGACGGCGGTCGCGGTGGGGGAGTTCGGCATCATCTTCGTCCTCCCGCTCTTCCTGGTGAACGTGCTGGCGCTGTCGACGATGGGCGCCGGACTGGTGCTCGCGGCGATGGCGATCGGCGCGTTCGTCTCCGGAGCCTCCGCCCGTCACCTCGCGGCGCGGGTCGGTGCGCCGCTCGTCGTGGTGATCGGGCTCGTGCTCGAGGTCGTCGGGGTCGTCGCGGTCGCGCTCGTCGTGACGCCCAGCGTCTCGCCGTGGCTGCTCGCCGGGGTCCTCGTGGTGTACGGGGTCGGGCTCGGCCTCGCGTCCGCGCAGCTCACGAGCACGACGCTCGCCCAGGTGCCACCCGCGCAGTCCGGCCAGGGGTCCGCGACGCAGTCGACCGTGCGCCAGGTCGGCTCCGCCCTGGGCACGGCCCTGGTGGGGTCGGCCCTGGCCGTCCTCATCGCGTCGACCGTGCCGACGGCGCTCTCCGGGCAGGGGCTGCCGGACGACCAGGTGACCCGGCTGACCGACGCGACGAGCGGCTCCGCGGGCAACGTGATCACGGGGCTGCGTGCTCAGGGGACGTCCGGCGAGCTGGGCGACCAGGGGCCGGCCGTCGTCGACGCGCTGTCGACGGGGTTCGCCGACGCGACCCGCGGGTCGTTGCTCGTGGCCGGGGTGTTCCTCCTGCTCGGCCTCGTCGCGGCGACCGCCGTGGTCCGGGCCTCTCGCAGGCTCGACGCGGACGCTCCGCGAGAGCCCTGAGCAGCCCTGAGCGCAGCCTCCGGGCGGTCGTGGCGGCCGGTCAGGAGGTGGCGAGGTGGGCCGCGGGCTCGATGCGGGCGTCGAGCATCCGGACCGTCGCGTCCACGGTCGTGAGGGTGGACGCGTCGTGGGACACGATGACGGTGGCCGCGCCGGTCTCGCGGGCCAGGCCGGTGATGAGCTCGACCACGCGCGTGCCGCGCTCGTGGTCGAGCGCGGACGTGGGCTCGTCCACGAGCAGGACCTCGGGCCGACCGACGAGCGCACGGGCGATCGCGACGCGCTGGCGCTGACCGCCGGACAGCTGCGCGGGCCGCTTGCCCGCGTGGTCCGCCACGCCGACGGCGTCCAGCAGCTCCATGGCGCGTGGGCGCAGGCTCGACGGGCGTCGCCCCCGCAGGTGCGCGTGCAGCTCGAGCTGCTCGAGCGCGGTCAGCGAGCCGAGCAGCTGCGGCGACTGGAAGACCAGGCCGATGCGTTCGAGCCGCACCCTGGTCGCCTGCGCCAGGGTCGTGGTGGGGGTGAAGACCACGTCGGGGCCGATCGTCACGGTGCCGTGGCTCGGTCGGGTCAGCCCGGCCGCGACGGCCAGCAGGCTCGACTTGCCGGCGCCGGAGGGCCCGAGCAGCGCGGTGGTGGTCCCCGCGGGGACGGTGAGGTCGACGTCGTCGACCGCGGTGAGGGTCGTGCCACCGTCGGGGTAGACGAGGGTGACGTCCTGGAGGTGCAGGTCCATCGGGTTTCTCCTTCGAGTGAGGTTGCCACGGGGCGCGGGAGGTCACGAGGTCGCAGCGGGCTGTGAGCGGGACAGGATCAGCGGGCGGCGAGGGCCGCGTGCGGGTCGATGCGCGTGATGCGGGCCACGGAGACGCCGGCGCCCACGAGCCCGAGCAGGACGAGGCCCACGGCGGGCACGAGGGTCGTGGCGGCGGTGACGACGACGGGCACGGCGGCGGGCAGCAGCGAGGCCCCCGCGACCGTGAGCGCGGTCCCGACCGCGACCCCGCCGACGAGCAGCACCGCAGCCTGGCCGAGCGCGTCGCGCAGCAGGTAGCCGGTCGAGGCGCCGAGGGCCTTGAGCACGGCGACGTCCCCGGAGCGGCTGATGGTCCACACCGTGAAGAACGCGCCCACGACGAGCGCGGAGATCACCAGGAGGAACGCCTGCATGGTCGTCAGCGAGGTGTTCTCCCCGGCGAACGAGGAGACGGCGGAGCGCGCGTCCGACCGGGTCACGGTCGTCGTGCCGAGCTCGGCGTCGGCGTCGGCGAGGATCGCGCCGTCGGCCCCGGTCGTGGTCAGCGCGACGACCGTCGCCACGGGGGCGTCGGACGCGTCGGCGCCGCGCGCACCGATCGTCTGCCAGTCGTCCAGCGTGGTCCACACGACCGGGGTGTGCGAGAACGACTCGTCCGCGTCGGCGATGCCCGCGACGACGAGCTCGCCACCTCCCAGCGCTACGGTGTCGCCGTTCTGCGCGTCCAGTGCGCCGGCCGCACCGGGCGTGAGCACGACGGTTCCGGGCGCGACGTCGCCCGTGCTCCACGGCACGAGGTCGGAGCCGTCGGCGACACCGAGCGCGGTGACCGAGGCGGTCGTGCCGGCGGACTCCGCGCGCGTGGTGGCGACGCCGAGCGGGTCGGCGGACTCGACGCCCGGGACGCGGGCCCACCCCTCCCACTGGTCGGCCGTGACGCGGGACGCGGTGAACTCGGGCGCGTCGTCCGCTCCGGGCATCGAGAAGGCGATGCGGTCGGACGGCAGGTCCGTCACGGCCGACGTCGACTCCCTCGTCAGCCCGGCCGTGAGCGAGGCGAGGAAGGTCACGAGGAACGTGATCAGCACGATCACGACCGACATCAGGACGAAGCGACCACGGGCGTGCGCCAGGTCGCGCAGGGCGACGTACAAGGGGTACCTCCAGGGGGGACGGGCCAGCGGTGCGAGCGACTACCGGGACTTCCTCCAGCCTCCGCGTCCCCGCGCCCGCGGTCATCACGATCCGGGGCGACCCGGCCGCGCCGAAGGACGGGCCGGCCGGTCAACCTTTCGGACGATGCGCGAGCGCGCCGCCCCGATACGGTGGACGGGTGATCCGCCACCCCGCACCGTCGGCGACGCGAGGCCTGGCCGTGGGTCTCGACGTCCTGCTGACGGTTCTCGTCGCGGTGGCCGTGATCCTCGCGCCGCCCCGCTCCACCGTCCCGGCGGTGCTCGTCGCGCTCGTGCTCGTGGGCCTCTACGTCTGGGGGCGCCGCACGGTGCACGTGCACGAGGGCCCGGTGGACGCGCCCCGGGGAGCCTGGTGGCCCGACGCCGCGTGGGTCGCGGCGCTCACCGCCGCCTGGGTGGCGCTGCTGTGGCTGTCACCGGCGGCGCTGTGGGTCGCGTTCGCGCTCATGCTCCTGCAGATGCACGTGCTCGGTCCGCACCGCGGCGTCGTCGCCGTCGCCCTGACGACCGTCGTCGCGGTCTCCGAGGGGCTCGTCGTGCAGGCCGGCGCCGGTGAGCCCTGGACGGGGTTCGTCCTCGGCCCGGTCCTGGGCGCCGGCGTCGCCGTCGGCGTGGTGCTCGGGATCGAGGCGTTCGTCCGCGAGTCGCAGACCCGTCAGCGCACCGTCGACGAGCTGACCCAGGTGCGCCGGCACCTCGCGCAGGCCGAGCGGGAGCGGGCCGTGACGGACGAGCGCGCGCGGCTGGCGCGGGACATCCACGACACGCTGGCGCAGTCGCTCTCGGCGATCGAGCTGCTGCTGCGCGCCGCCGAGGAGTCCGTCGGCTCCGACGACGACAGGGCGCGCGACCTCGTCGGCCAGGCCCGCGGTGCGGCGCGGGACAGCCTCGCCGAGGCCCGCCGCGTCGTCCAGGACCTCACCCCGGCGGAGCTCGAGCGCACCACCCTCCTCGGCGCCCTGCGTCGCCTGGCCGAGAGCACCGCGGGCGCGGCCGACGACACCGGGCCCGGGCGCACGCGGTCGCTCGCCGTGTCCGTGCACGCCGCAGGGAGAGTGCGACCGCTGCCCGTGCCGCTCGAGACCGCGCTGCTGCGGGTCGCGCAGTCGGCCCTCGCCAACGTCGCGCAGCACGCGGGTGCCCGTCGCGCCCAGGTGACGCTCACGTTCGAGCCGGACACCGTCACCCTCGACGTCGTGGACGACGGAGCAGGCTTCGACCCCGCGACGACCGGCCCCGGCCGGTCGGGCGGGCGCGGCTTCGGCATCCCCGCGATCCGCTCGCGCGTGCGTGAGCTGGGTGGCACGCTCGCCCTGGAGGCCGCGCCCGGGAGCGGGACCGCGCTCGCGGTCACCCTGCCCGTCTCGCCGACCGAGGACGCCTCGTGATCGACGTCGTGCTCGCCGACGACCACCCGGTCGTCCGCGCGGGGCTGCGCGCCGTGATCGACGGCCAGCCGGACATGCGGGTGGTGCACGAGACCTCGACGGCCGAGGACCTCCTGCGCTGGCTCGGCGGCGGTGGTCGCGCCGACGTCGTCCTGCTGGACCTGAGGTTCGCAGATGCGCGCATGGGCGGCGCGGCGGCGACCGGGACGATCGTCCAGGAGCACGCCACCCCCGTCGTCGTCGTCACGACCTACGGCACGGATGCCGACATCCTGGCAGCCGTCGAGGCCGGGGCCACCGGCTACCTCCTCAAGGACGCACCGACCGACGAGCTCGCGCGTGCCATCCGGTCCGCCGCCGCCGGCGAGGTCACGCTCGGTGCGGACGTGCAGCGCCGACTTCTCGGGCGGATGCGCGCCCCGGGCGAGAGCCTCAGCGCGCGCGAGCTCGAGGTCCTGCGCCTCGTGGCGGCGGGCAGGTCGAACGACGCGATCGCGCGCGAGCTCTTCGTCTCGGTCGCGACCGTCAAGTCGCACCTGGCGCACATCAGCACGAAGCTCGGCACCCGCTCGCGCACCGAGGCGGCCGCCACGGCGCGCGAGCGCGGCATGCTCTGAGCCGCGCTCAGAGCGCGAGGTCGAGACGACCCTGCGGTGTCGAGCTCGCGAGCGCGCCCTCGCGGCGCGGGATGCGCCCGGCGCCCGCGGCGAGGCGTCCCGACTCGACGGCGAGCCGCATCGCGTGCGCCATGCGCACCGGGGCCGCGGCGCGGGTCACCGCGGTGGCGAGCAGCACACCGTCGCACCCGAGCTCCATCGCGAGCGCGGCGTCGGACGCCGTCCCGATCCCCGCGTCGAGGATGACGGGCACGCGCGCCGCGGCGGCGATCGCCTCGATGTTGCGCGGGTTGAGCACGCCGAGGCCCGTGCCGATGGGAGCGCCGAGCGGCATGACGGCGGCACAGCCGACGTCCTCGAGGCGGCGCGCGAGGATCGGGTCGTCGTTCGTGTACGGCAGCACGACGAACCCGTCGCGCACCAGCGTCTCCGCCGCCTCGACCAGCCCGATCGGGTCGGGCAGCAGCGTGACGTCGTCGGCGACCACCTCGAGCTTGACCCAGTCGGTCCCGCAGGCCTCGCGCGCGAGGTGGGCCGTGAGCACGGCCTCGCGCACGGTGAAGCAGCCCGCGGTGTTGGGCAGCGCGCGGATGCCGAGCCGGTCGAGCAGGCCCCATATCCCGGCGTCGGGCGACCCGTCGCCGCCCGCGCGGACCGCGACACGCCGCATCGCGACCGTGGTCAGCGCGGTCCCGGACGCGACGAGCGCGTCCTCGAGCATCAGCAGGTTCGCCGCACCGCCGGTGCCCATGACGAGGCGCGAGCCGACGGTCTCGCCGGCGATCACCAGGGGGTCGGTGCCCGACGCCGCGGCAGGCGTCGCGACGTCGGGCCCGGTCGGGTGCGTGGTGGTCATGGTCAGCCTCCCTGGACGGCGGTGAGGATCTCGACGCGGTCGCCGGGCGCGACCACGGTGTCGGCCCACGTGCCGCGCGGCACGACGGCGTCGTTGATCGCGACGGCGACGCCGCGCGGGGCGCCGTCGGTGACGTACGCCGGGGCGATCGCGGCGACGAGCTGCTCGACCCCGGTGGGCCCGTCCAGCGCGTAGGGCTCGCCGTTGACGATCGCGGTCGGTGGTGCGCTCACGGTGTCACCTCGATGTGGTCGGTGTCCGGGTGGGGTGGAAGCGAGCCGGGTCGGCGGGTGCGAGCGCGGCGACGGTGCCCGGCAGGGCCGTGCCGGCGAGTCCGGCGACGACGGCGTCGGCCGTGACCGGTGCGAGCAGGACGCCGTTGCGGCCGTGACCCGTGGCGACGTGCAGGCCGGGGACGTCGGTGGGGCCGATCAGGGGCAGGTTGTCCGGCGTCGCCGGGCGGGCGCGGGGCGTCACGTCGACGAGCGCGGCCTCGTCGATCCCGGGCAGCAGCGCGCGCGCGTCGCGCAGCAGCGCGAACACGCCCCCCGCGCTCGCGCGCCGGTCGTCGGGGTTCTCCTCGGTGGTCGCGCCGATCACGACCTCGCGGTGCCCGGGGCCGACGCCCGCGGTCCCCGGGGCACGCGGCACGACGTAGATCGGCCGACCCTGCACGACCCCGCGGACCACGTGCTCCAGCGCGAGGTCCGGCCCGGCGTCCAGCCGGAGCGTCTGACCCTTCGCGGGACGCGTCGGCACGCGCACCTCGGGCACCCCGGCGAGCAGCGCGCCCGTCTCCCAGCCCGCCGCGAGCACGACTGCTCCGGCGGCGTGGACGTGACCCGCGGCGTCGGGCACGCCCGTCACCCGCCCCGACGTGTCCCGCACCAGGCCGGTCGCCGCACGCCGCACGACGACGGCCCTCGGCTCGTCCGCCAGGCCCGCCAGCAGCGTGGCGTGCGTCGCGCGCGGATCGACGGCGTGGTCGCCCGGAGCCCACGCCGCGCCGGCGACGCGGGACCCGAGGTGCGGCTCGCGGCGGCGCGCGTCGGCGAGGGTGAGCTCGCGCGAGTCGAGCCCGTGCACGGCGTGCAGCGCGAGCACGCGGCGCAGCAGGGCGAGGTCGTCCGTGTCGTACGCGAGGGTGAGCGTCCCCGCGGTGCGCAGCCCCACGTCGAGCCCCGTCGCCGTCGTCAGGTCGGCGGCGAACGCCGGCCATGCGGCCGCCCCGGCCAGGTTGAGCCCGAGCGCGGCGTCCTCGCCGAAGTCCGCCTCGGTGACGGGGGCGAGCATCCCGGCGGCGGCGTGCGTCGCGCCGCTCCCGGGGGAGGGGTCCAGGACCGTGACGGTCAGCCCGGCGCGCACGGCGCGCCACGCCACGGCGAGGCCCACGATCCCGCCGCCCACCACGACGAGGTCGCGGAGGCCCTGCGGGACCTGCTCGTGGTGCAGGGGTGTCATGTGCGCTCCCTTCGCTGGCATGACCCAGATCAGGTTCGACGGTCGGCTCCTACGCCCTCTCAGCCCCGTCCGGGGCTCCCGTGCTCGCGGCCACACTACCCGCCGTCGTCCGACGAGCGCCCCTACACTCCGACGGGTGAGCACCGACACCCGCGCCCGCCTCGCCGCCGCCCGCCTGTACCTGTGCACCGACGCCCGCGAGGACCGCGGGGACCTCGAGGACTTCCTGCACGCCGCGCTCGCGGGCGGCGTGGACGTCGTGCAGCTGCGGGACAAGACGCTCGACGTGGCACGCGAGCTCGAGCTCCAGGCGACCGTCGCGCGGGTCGCCGCGGAGCACGGTGCGCTCTGGGCGGTCAACGACCGGGCCGACGTCGCACAGCTCGCCGGGGCGCCGGTGGTGCACATGGGCCAGGGTGACCTGCCCGTCCCGGCGGTGCGCTCACTGCTCGGGCCGGAACCGGTGCTCGGTCGCTCCACCCACTCCGCGCCGCAGGCCGCCGAGGCCGAGGCCGACCAGGACGTGGACTACTTCTGCGTCGGCCCGCTGTGGGCGACGCCCACGAAGCCGGGACGGTCCGCCGTCGGGCTGGACCTCCTGCGCGACGTCGCCGCCACCCGGCCGAAGACCCCGTGGTTCGCGATCGGCGGGGTCGACGCCGAGCGGCTCGAGGCGGTGGTCGGCGCCGGGGCGACCCGGGTCGTCGTCGTCCGGGCGATCACGCAGGCGGCCGACCCCGAGCGCGCCGCGCGCGAGCTGCGGTCCCGGCTCGGGGAGCTCGCACCGTGCGGGGACGTCTCGGTCGACGGGCGCTGCGGTGGACCCGGTTCGGACACCGACGGCGCGCCACCTATCCTGGGTCGGTGACCGCAACCCCCTCCGCAGCCACCCCGCCCGTGACGGCCCCGACGCCCCGGCCGGTGCTCGTCGTCGACTTCGGCGCCCAGTACGCCCAGCTCATCGCGCGCCGCGTGCGCGAGGCGAAGGTCTACTCCGAGATCGTGCCGCACACCTTCACCGTCGAGCAGATGCTCGCGAAGGACCCGGCGGCGATCATCCTGTCCGGCGGCCCGTCGTCGGTGTACGCCGCCGGCGCGCCGTTCGTCGACCCCGGGCTGTTCGAGGCGGGCGTCCCGGTCATGGGCATCTGCTACGGCTTCCAGGCGATGGCCGCGGCACTCGGCGGGACGGTCGCGCAGACGGGCCAGCGCGAGTACGGCGGCACGGAGGTCGAGGTGTGCTCCGCGGGCGTGCTGCTCGCCGAGACGCCCGAGAACCAGACCACCTGGATGAGCCACGGCGACGCGGTGCACGCCGCGCCCGAGGGCTTCGAGGTCCTCGCGACCTCCGCCGGGGCGCCCGTCGCCGCGTTCGAGAACCGGGAGCGGCGCCTGTTCGGCGTGCAGTGGCACCCCGAGGTCAAGCACTCCGCGCACGGCCAGAGGGTGCTGGAGCACTTCCTGTACGACGGCGCGGGGCTTGCCCCCGACTGGACGCCCGGCAACGTCATCGCGGACCAGGTCGCGGCGATCCGCGCCCAGGTCGGCGACGCGCGGGTCATCTGCGGGCTGTCCGGCGGCGTGGACTCGTCCGTCGCGGCGGCGCTCGTGCAGCGGGCCGTCGGGGACCAGCTCACGTGCGTGTTCGTCGACCACGGGCTGCTCCGTGCCGGCGAGGCCGAGCAGGTCGAGCGCGACTTCGTCGCCGCCACGGGCGTGAAGCTCGTCGTGCGCGACGAGAAGCAGCGGTTCGTCGGCGCGCTCGCCGGGCACAGCGACCCGGAGACCAAGCGCAAGATCATCGGGCGCGAGTTCATCCGCGTGTTCGAGGACGCGGCCCGCGACGTCGTGGACGACGCCGGCGCGCACGGCGAGGAGGTCAGGTTCCTCGTCCAGGGCACGCTGTACCCGGACGTCGTCGAGTCCGGCGGCGGCGAGGGTGCGGCCAACATCAAGAGCCACCACAACGTCGGCGGGCTGCCCGACGACCTGCAGTTCTCGCTCGTCGAGCCGCTGCGGACCCTGTTCAAGGACGAGGTCCGCGCGGTGGGCCGCGAGCTGGGGGTGCCCGAGGAGATCGTGGCCCGCCAGCCGTTCCCCGGCCCCGGCCTGGGCATCCGCATCGTCGGCGAGGTCACGGCCGAGCGGCTCGACACCCTGCGCAAGGCCGACGCGATCGCGCGCGAGGAGCTGACGAAGGCCGGCCTGGACGACGAGATCTGGCAGTGCCCCGTCGTGCTGCTGGCCGACGTGCGCTCGGTCGGTGTCCAGGGCGACGGCCGCACCTACGGTCACCCGATCGTGCTGCGGCCCGTGTCGTCCGAGGACGCCATGACGGCCGACTGGACGCGCCTGCCCTACGACGTGCTGTCCGTCATCTCGACCCGCATCACCAACGAGGTGAGCGAGGTCAACCGCGTGGTGCTCGACGTGACGAGCAAGCCGCCGGGGACGATCGAGTGGGAGTGAGCTGACGCACGGCTCGTCCTACGGGGTACGCCGGGTCGGTGTGCGGGTGGTCACCTGGTGGTGAGCGTGGCCGCTCGGGCGTAGGCGCGCTCGACGTCGATGAGGACCGTCGACCAGCTCGCCGTCGGCTGGACGTCGCGGTTGCGCGCGACGATACGGTCGAGCAGGCCGTCCTCGGTGGCGAGGCGGACGAGCGCCTCCGTGAGCCCGGCGTCGTCGTCGGCGAGAAGGGCGTCGACGCCGTCGGTGAGGCGTTCTGCGACGCCCGACTGCGAGCGGGTCACCACGGCCAGCCCGGCCGCCTGGCCCTCGAGCGCCGCGATGCCGAACGCCTCCTCGACCGCGGGGGCGGCGAAGACGTCGGCGCGTGCGTAGAGGCGCTTGAGCTCGGTCGTGGTCAGCCGCCCCGGCAGCGCCACGACGTCGGCCAGCCCGTGCTCGGCGACGAACCGGCGCGCTTGCGCCAGCTGCGGACCGTCACCGCCGAGCGTGACGTGGAGCGCGCCGTCGGGCACGCGTGCCGCGGCAGCGCGAACCACCTCCAGCAGCGGCAGGACGCGCTTGCGCGGCGCGAACCGCGTCGCTGCGACGACGTGCACCGCTGCTCCCTCCATGCGGTCGCCCCGCTCGGTGCGGGGCACCCGCCACGCGTCCAGGTCGAGGCCGTTGTGCAGGACCGCCACGTCACCGCGCTCGCCGACGATCCTTCGCAGCGGTGCGGCGGTCAGCTCGCTCACGGCCGACCAGAGCACCGGCCAGCGCGACCAGCGGACGACGCGGTCGAGCGCGGCGAACGCCTTCTCGGCCCCGCCCCACACGCTGTGCACGGTGAGCACGGCGGGCAGGCCCGCGCGGACGACGGTCCGCAGTGAGGCCTGCGTGGAGGGCGTGAGCACCCCCATGTGCAGGTGGACGACGTCGGGCCGTGCGCCTCGCAGCAGCCGTGCCACGTGGTGGGGCGCGCGGGGATGGACGGGGTACCCGCCGGGGACGCGAGCGGCGAGGCGGTGGACCGTGACGTCCTCGATCCGTCCGGTCGTCACGCCGTGCGCCCCCGGCCGCTCCGGGGTCGTGCAGATCACCGTGACGTGGTGTCCCGCCCCGGCCTGCTGCTCGGCGAGCCGCGCGACCTGGGTCTCGATCCCGCCGAGGAGCGGGAGGTAGCAGTCGGTGACGTGGGTGATGCGCACCGGGAAATCCTCCCACCTCGCGACTCCCAACCCGCCTCGAATCGTCTGCGACGGCGCGCCTTCCCGCGCGGTCCACGGGCTCCGTCGCTACGGTGGTCCTGTATGGGTGGTTCGACCGTCCTGCACACCGGTGAGGGCTCCGGAGGACGGGAACGTCGCGCACGCGCCGAGCTAGGTCGTCACGAGGGGAAGGCACGCCATGTCCAGCACCGTCACCGTCACTCCGGCGAAGGGGGTCCGAGGCATCGGCCTCGTGTCCATCATCGCCGGCATCATCCTGATCGTCGCGGGCGTCGCGACGTGGATCGTCGTCGCGAACCAGCTGTCGGCCGAGGACATCACCGTGTCCGAGGACGCGAACATGATGGCGGGCCGGCACGTCAACGGTCCGCTCACCGCGTACGCACAGGCCGAGGTCATCAACACGCACGCGCTCGAGGCGTCCGGCGGTGACACCTACGCCGAGCTCGACCAGGACGATCCGACCCGCCAGACCGTGATGACGGCGTCGTTCCTGCGGGCCTCGCTGTTCACGTCGGTCGTCGCGTTCGGGGTCGCCGCGCTCGTCGTCGGGCTGGGCGTCATGTTCCTGCTCGTCGGCGGAGCGCTCCGCCGGCTCGCGGGCGGGCCGAGCGTCTCGGTCGCGACCCCCGAAGCGTACTCGTCGTCGGGCGAGCTGTCGGACGTCGGGCGCCACGCGTCGCCGCCGGCCGAGACGCCGCAGGCGCCGGCGAGGCCCACGGCACCCCCGGTCCGCCCCGCACCGAACGACCCGCCTGCTCGTACCTCTGCCCTGTCCACCCCCGCCGCCGAAGCACGCGCCGCGGCCGCGGGCACGCCGGCGAACGAACCTGCTGCGCCCGGGGCCGAACCCGGGACGGCCGGCACGACGCCGGAGACCGTGCCGCCGACCAGCTCGCCCTCGGCCCCGCCCGCCGCCGGCACACCGGAGACCCGTGGCGAGGCGACGCCGCCCGAGCGGGGTACGGGCCCGACCACCTGAGCCGTCCGTCCGGACGCCGGGGACCCGCTCCCGCCGGGTTCGCAGCCGGGGAGAGTGCGCGGACCGCGCGTCGCTCGGACGAGCGCAGGGGCCGTGACGAGCAGTCGTCACGGCCCCTTCGTGCGTCGTCGGTCGTCAGTCGTGCGTACGGCGCCTCGCACCGGACACGACGGACCCGAGGACGAGCGTGACGCCGGCGACGGCGAGGACGACGATCGCCGCGAGCCCCATGTCGACATCGGCGCCGAGAGCCGAGGCCACCACGGCTCCGCCCAGCGCGACGACGACGAAGCCCCACACGATCGTCCCCACGCGCGGGCCACGAGAGCGACCTGACGTGGCTGCCGGGGCAGGACGTCCTGGTTCCGTCGCGGGCGGCTGCGGTCCCTGCGTACCTGTGCCCGGGAGGTCGTCCGAGGCACCCGAGGCCGCGCCGAGGTCGAGCGTCTCGTCGCCACCGCGTCCGGGGCGGTCGTCGTGGTTCATCAGTTCTCCTCGATCAGTGCTTGCCCGGCGCCGACGTCGACCGTGAGGAGCAGCAGGGGCTCCTCGCCGGCGTCGACCTCCTCGTTGGTGAAGGTCAGGGGTCGTGAGCTGATGCCGCCCGTCTCCTGACGGCTGCCGTCCACGGTCCACAGCACGCTGCCCGCGTACACCTGGACGTCCGCACGGACCGGCACGCCGTCCGGGACGACGATCGTCACGTCTCCCGCGCCGAGCTGGACCGGGACCTCGACGGGGTCGGCCGCGGTCGCGTCCGACAGGTCGAGGCCGGACAGGTCGATCGTCGGGTCTCCCCAGCGGACCCCGAAGCCGTCCTTCGCGATCTCCGCGTCGCTCACGCGGTGGGTCCCGTCGGACACGGTGCGGGTCGAGTCGTCGAGCAGCATCCCTGCCGGGTCGTCCTGCCACGCCGCGGTGGGGACCGCGACGACCAGGGCGAGCACGGCGAGCCAGCCCAGCCCGCCGCTCGTCCGGCCGCGCAGCCCGCTGACCACGATCGCCAGCCCGGTGATCACGACGGACGTGCCCGCCCAGGTCAGGAAGACCGGCCAGGGCAGGTCGCCCGCCCGGTCCACGACGAGGAGGAAGGCACCGACGAGCAGGCTCAGCCCGACCACGATCCCCGTCGTCGCGGCGCCCGGGCCCCGCGTGCGCGGGGGCTTGGGCGGCTTCGGCGGGTGGACGGATGCCGGTGGCATCGGAGCGCCCGGCACGGTCGGGCCGTCGGCGGGGCTCCATGGCGCGTCCTGCGTCCCACCCGGGACCGGCGCCTGGTTCGTGGCCGAGCCCCAGGGCGCGTCCTGCACGGGCGCCTCCTGCCAGGTGGCCTCCGCGCCGGACGGCGTCCGACCCTGCGCGTCCCGCTGGTCGCACGCCCCGCGGCGGTTGACCACCGACACACCGACGACAGCGGCGGTCACGATCGCGGCGATCCAGAACAGCCCGTTCAGCCACCCCAGGTGCACCGCGTCCCACCAGGAACCCCAGCCGCCGCCCCAGCTGACGCCGACGACGACCGCGGCGATCGCCCCGAGCATCGCGACGTCGAAGTTGCCGCGGAACATCTCCTGCGCGTGGATGCGGCCGTCGCGTCGCTCCGGGAGCAGCGCCCACGCCGCCCCGTACAGGACCAGCCCGGCCCCCGAGAGGAAGAACGTCACGAACAGGATCCCGCGCACGACGAGGGGGTCGATGCGGAATCGTTCGGCGACGCCGGCCGCGACGCCACCGACCCAGCGGTCGTCCGAACGCGCGATGCCTGCACGGCGCAGCGCGTCGAAGAACCCGTCGGCGCCCGTACCCGGCTGCGTCCCGGGGTCGTGCCCGGGACCGTCGCCGGGTCCGGCCGACCGTCGTGGCTCGCCCGGAGCGGTGTCGTCGGTGCTCGCCGGTCCCGCGGGGGACTCGGGAGGAGGGTGCGGTGTGCTCATGTCCTCATCCTGGCGCCGGCGCGGGCGCCGGGGTATCGGGTGTCTCCCTGAGCCGACCCTGAAGTGTCGGTGCCACGACCCTGGTTCCTCGCCCAGGAGCCCCTCGGGGAGTGCCGGACGTGTGACGATCGGGGGGTGACATCGCTCGACGGCACGGCGGACGGACCCGACGCGGACGGGGCGTCGACGCGTGCGCACCTGCCGGGACCCGGGCAGGCGCCGGCAGGACACCGCCCGGCCGGACGAAGCACCGCCGGTCGTCGCCCTGCCGGACGTCGCGCTGCCGGTCTGCCGCTGCGACGACCGGAGCGGGGCCGGTGGATCGGTGGGGTGTGCGCAGGCCTCGCCGTGCACCTCGGCGTCCCGCTCGGTGCGGTGCGCCTGTTCATGGGTCTCCTCGCCCTGGCCGGCGGGGCGGGGATCGCGCTGTACGTGTTCTGGTGGGTCACCGTGCCTCCCGGCGACCCCGCGGCGGCACGCGAGGCCGAGCGACCGGCGTCGTTGTCGCGGCTCGCGCCACGACTGCAGGGCCGGGTGACGCGACTGCCCGTGCGCCACGTCGCGCTCGGGGTGGTTCTCCTCAGCGGCGCTGCGCTGCTCGTCGCCCTGCGCACGGGTGTCGACGTCCAGGTCTCGTGGGTCATCCCCGTGCTCATCGCCCTGGCAGGGACGGCGCTCGCGTGGAGCCAGCTCGACGCCGCGGAGCGCGGTCGCTGGCTCAGCCGCGCCGGCGGCCGCACGCGCGTGGGCGTGCTGCGGATCGCCGGCGGCATCGTCCTCGTGCTCGTGGGGGTCGTGCTGCTCGTGGGCCAGGATGCCCCGACGTCGGCCATGGTCCAGGCGACGGTCGCGTCGCTCGCGGTGCTGGCGGGCGCCGCGATCGTGCTCGCGCCGTGGTGGCTGCGCCTCGTCCGCGAGCTCGGCGACGAGCGGGCAGCCCGGGCGCGCGAGGCCGAGCGCGCGGACATCGCGGCGCACCTGCACGACTCGGTGCTCCAGACGCTCGCCCTGATCCGTGCCCGCGCCGCGGACGCCGACACCGTCGCCCGCCTGGCCCGCGCCCAGGAGCGCGAGCTGCGGGAGTGGTTGTACGACGACCGTCCGTCGCCGGGGACGTCGCTCGCGGCGGAGCTGCGCGCGGTCGTCGCCGAGGTGGAGGACGGTCGGGTCGGTCGCCGCCCGCAGGCGATCGGTGCCCCGGAGGGTGCGGAACCCGGCCCCGTGGTGATCGACGTCGTCGTCGTGGGGGACTGCGTGCCGACCGAGGCGACCGGCGCGCTGCTGCAGGCGACGCGTGAGGCGCTCGTGAATGCCGTCGCGCACGGCGCGCCGCCGTACTCGGTCTATCTCGAGGTGAGCACGGACGCGGTCGAGGTGTTCGTGCGGGACCGCGGCGACGGGTTCGCCATGGACGACGTCGCACCCGACCGGTTCGGGGTGCGCGAGTCGATCCTGGGCCGCGTCCAGCGCCGGGGCGGGACCGCCGAGATCGCGAGTCGACCGGGCTGGGGCACCGAAGTACGGTTGCGCGTGCAGCAGGAGCCGGCGGCGGCGACCGGTCCGGCCGCCGGGACGACCCGTGCGGCGACGTCCGCGGAGAGCTCCGCGGACGAGAGCATGGAGGAGACGACGTGACGACGATCCCGACGCCGGGTACGAGCGGGGCCGCGAAGCCATCGGGCGCGCCGGTCCCCGTGGTGCTCGTCGACGACCACCACATGTTCCGTGCGGGCGTCCGCGCGAGCCTCGACCCGGCCCTCGTCCAGATCGTCGGCGAGGCGGACACCGTGGACTCCGCGGTCGAGCGCGTGCACGCGCTGCGCCCGCCCGTCGTCCTGCTCGACGTGCACCTGCCCGGTGGCAACGGCGGGGGCGGCGCGGAGGTGCTCCAGCGCTGCGCGGACCTCACGGGCGACGTGCGGTTCCTCGCGCTGTCCGTGTCCGACGCCGCCGAGGACGTCGTCGCCGTCATCCGCGCAGGTGCGCGGGGCTACGTGACGAAGGCGATCTCCGGCCCCGACCTCTCGGCGGCGGTCGTGCAGGTCTCCGGCGGGGACGCGGTGTTCTCGCCGCGGCTCGCGGGGTTCGTGCTCGACGCGTTCGGGACGGGCGCGGCCGACGTCGCGGTGCACGACGACGAGCTCGACCGGCTCTCCGCCCGCGAGCAGGAGGTCATGCGACTCATCGCGAGAGGCTTCACGTACCGCGAGGTCGCGTCCGAGCTCTTCATCTCGATCAAGACGGTCGAGACCCACGTGTCCGCGGTGCTGCGCAAGCTGCAGCTCTCGTCCCGGCACGAGCTGACGCGGTGGGCGGCGCAGCGGCGCCTGCTCTGAGCATCGACCACCTGACGGCGCCGGGCGCGGTCCGAGCCGCTGGTGCGTCGGTCAGAGGGCGAGCAGGGCGCGCAGCCACTCGTCGACCTCCGCGAGGGACTCGGCGTCGACCCGACCGACAGAGGCCGCGAGGCGTTCCCGCGCGATAGTCCGGACCTGCTCGGTCATCGCCCACGAGGCGCGGTCGAGCCCGTGCTCTCCGCGCAGCCGTACGTGGTTCGACCATCCGCGATCCACGCTGGTGACCGGGAGGATCACGACGAGGGTCGTCACGGCGTGCAGGTAGCCACGGCTCGCCACGACGAGAGCGGGGCGCCGGCCGGTCTGCTCTCGCCCCCGGGTCGGCGAGAGGTCCGCCCACGCCACGTCTCCTCGGTCGAGCGCCGGCCGGCCTAGCGGGCCCTCGCCGGCGGTCACCGGGCGGAGAGCCCGTCGCCGGCCAGTGCGTCCCAGGCCGCGTCCTCGGCCTCCGCGGCGGCGGAGGCCTCGCGCGTCGTCGCCGCGACCTCGGACCGCAGCCGGTCGAACCGTTGCTCTCGGAGCCATGCCTCGAGTGCTTCCTCCACGAACGACCCGACCGGCACGCCGCGCTCCCGTGCCCTCGCGTTGAGGCGGTCCCGCAGCGCGGCGTCGACCTTGATCGTCGTCATCGTCATGCGGCGAGTATACGCCCGGTATACCGGGTCTAGCGGTGCGGGTCCGAGTCGCCGGGCCACGCGGGGGAGAGGCGCACGACGTCGCCCACGACGGTCACGGCCGGGGGCCGCACGCCCGCGTCGCGTGCGCGGTCGGCGATCGTCGCGAGCGTCCCGACGGTCGTGCGCTGGCGCGGTCCGTACCCGTCCTCGACGACCGCGACCGGAGTCTGGGGGGAGCGGCCCTGGGCCACGAGCGCCGCCGCTGTCTCGGTCAGCCGCGAGACGCCCATGAGCAGGACGAGCGTGTGGTCCGTCGCCGCGGGCACCGTGCCGACGTCCTCGTGCCCGGTGAGGACGGTGAATCCGCGCGAGACGCCCCGGTGGGTCACCGGGATGCCCGCGGCGGCCGGGACGGCGACGGCGCTCGTCACGCCGGGCACGACCTCGACGGCGATGCCGTGCTCGCGGCACGCCGCGAGCTCCTCGCCCCCGCGGCCGAACACGTACGGGTCACCACCCTTGAGGCGCACCACCCGACGCCCGACGAGCGCGTGGTGCACCAGGATCGCGTTGATCTCCGACTGCGGTACCGGGTGGTTGCCGGGAGTCTTGCCGACGTCGACGACGACCACGTCCTGGGCGAGCTCGGCGAGGAGCGCGCGGGGCGCGAGCCGGTCCACGACCACGACGTCCGCCTCTGCGAGCAGCCGCCGCCCGCGCACGGAGATGAGCCCGACGTCGCCCGGCCCGCCCCCGACCAGCGCGACCGACCCGACCGGGCGCACGAGCGGCGTCGTCACGGGGCCGGCACTGGTCAGGAGCGCCTCGTCGGCCGCCGATGCCCGGTCGGCGGGGACTGCGGCACCGCGTCCGCGGACCCCGCGCACGGGCAGCTCGCCAGCGTCGAGCCGGGCGGCGACGGCGTCGCGCACCCGCTGGGCGCGCCGAGGGTCGCGGCCCCCGTGCACGGCGATGCTCACCTCGTCGGCGGGCAGCACCGCACCGTCCCCGACGGCCGCGCCGCCCACGCGGGTCCGCGCGACCGCCGGGACCCACGCGGTACCCAGGTCGGCGTCTCCCGCGGTGACGCAGAAGACCCGGTCGGCCTCGGCGTCGGCGGCGACGAGCGCGTCGACCTCGCGGTCCCCGGTGGCCGTGTGCACGAGCCAGGCCCCGTCCAGGTCCCCGGCGAGGTAGTCGCGCCGGGTCCAGGTGAGGGCGAGGGTGCCGTCCCGCGGCCCCGCGAGAGCCAGCAGGTCCGTGAGGTCCTCGCACACGTCCGGCGCGACGACCAGCACGTGCGCACCCGCGTCGAGCAGACCGCGCACCCGGCGAGCGGCGACGGGCCCCCCGCCGACGACCACGACCGCCCGGCCTGCGACCCGCAGCCCGAGCGGGTACGACTCGTGCTGCTCCCTGCCGGGGAGGGGCCGGGCGCCGGTGCGGTCGGAGGCAGCGGTCGCGGTCATGTCATCCTCAGATCGTGTAGGCGCCGGGACGCTCGACCGGGTGGCGCACCGCGGCGAGCGCGTCGCCGACCATGCCGGCCGCGAGCGTCCCGCCGTCCTGGCCGTCGATCAGCAGGAACGCGCCCGTGCGGCGCGCCACGACGTACTCCTCGGCCGCGATCGGCGACGCGAGCCGCAGCGTCACGCGCCCGATGTCGTTGAGCTCGAGCCGCTCGGCGGGCTGGAGCTCGGCCGAGTCGAGGTCGAGCCGCCCGACGACGTCGCGCACCACGGCCTGCACGGTGCGGGTCGTGTGCTTGAGCAGCACACGAGACCCCGGCAGGAGCGGACGGTCGCCGAGCCACGCGACCGTGCCCTCGACGTCCTGCGTCACCTCGGGTGCCTCGTGCGCGGCGGCGATCAGGTCGCCGCGCGCGATGTCGACCTCGTGCGCGAGGCGCAGCGTGACCGACTGCGGTGCGAACGCCTCGGTGAGCTCGTCGCCGGTCGCGAGCGAGTCCGCCGTGTCGATCCCGGCGACCGTCGTCCGCGTGCCCGAGGGCAGCACGACGACCTCGTCACCGACGCGCACGACGCCGGACGCGACCTGGCCCGCGTAGCCGCGGTAGTCGCGGTAGCGGTCCGCGTCCTGGTGCCTCGAGCCCGCGGCCGACTGCGGCCGGATGACCACCTGCACGGGGAAGCGGAACGACTCGGCGTCCGGGTCGTCGCCCGTCGGCAGCTCCTCGAGCAGCTCGAGCAGGCTCGGGCCGTCGTACCAGGGCGTGCGGGGGCTGCCGCGGTCGACGACGTTGTCGCCGACGAGCGCGGACACCGGGAGGGTGTGCACGTCCGCGACGCCGAGCGACGCGGCGACGCCCCGGATGTCCGCCGCCAGCTCGTCGCACCGCTCCTGCGAGTAGTCGACCAGGTCGATCTTGTTCACCGCGACGATCACGTGCGGCACGCGCAGCAGGCTCGTGACGGCGAGGTGGCGCCGGGTCTGCTCGAGCAGGCCCTTGCGGGCGTCGATGAGCAGCACCACGACGTCGGCCGTCGAGGCACCCGTGACCGTGTTGCGCGTGTACTGCACGTGGCCCGGGCAGTCGGCGAGGATGAACGATCGGCGCGCGGTCGCGAAGTACCGGTACGCGACGTCGATCGTGATGCCCTGCTCGCGCTCGGCACGCAGCCCGTCGGTGAGCAGCGCGAGGTCGGCCGTCTCGAGCCCGCGGTCGCGCGAGACCCGCTCGACGGCGTCGAGCTGGTCCGCCAGGACGGACTTGGAGTCGAACAGCAGGCGGCCCACGAGGGTGGACTTCCCGTCGTCGACGGAACCGGCGGTCGCGAGCCGCAGGAGCGTGCCGCGGCGGGCGTCGTCGAGCGGGACCTGGGTCTCGGTCGTCGGGCCGGTGGTCGTGGTGGGCGTGCCCATCAGAAGTACCCCTCCTTCTTGCGGTCCTCCATGGCAGCCTCGGAGAGGCGGTCGTCGGCGCGGGTCGCGCCACGCTCGGTGATGCGCGTGATGCCGACCTCGGCGATGACGTCCTCGACGCCGGTCGCGTCGGAGCTCACGGCGCCGGTGCACGACATGTCGCCCACCGTGCGGTAGCGCACGGTCTCGGTGCGCACGGACTCGGCCTCCGCGTCGGTGCGCGGCTGCGAGTACGGCCCGACCGCGAGCAGCATCCCGTCACGGTCGAACACCTCGCGCTCGTGCGCGTAGTAGAGGCCGGGGAGCTCGATGCGCTCGCGGGCGATGTAGCGCCACACGTCGAGCTCGGTCCAGTTCGACAGGGGGAACACGCGCACGTGCTCGCCCGGACGGTGCCGGCCGTTGTACAGGTTCCACAGCTCGGGGCGCTGGTTGCGCGGGTCCCACTGGCCGAACTCGTCGCGCAGCGAGAAGACGCGCTCCTTGGCCCGCGCCTTCTCCTCGTCGCGGCGACCGCCGCCGAACACCGCGTCGAACCGGTGGCCCGTGATCGCGTCGAGCAGCGGCTGGGTCTGCAGCGGGTTGCGCGTGCCGTCGGCCCGCTCGCGCAGGCGACCGTCGTCGAGGTAGTCCTGCACGCTCGCGACCTCGAGCCGCAGGCGCAGGCGCTCGGCGGTCGCGTCGCGGAACGCGAGCACCTCGGGGAAGTTGTGCCCGGTGTCCACGTGCAGCACGGGGAACGGCACCGGGCCGGGTGCGAACGCCTTGATCGCGAGGTGCAGCATCACGACGGAGTCCTTGCCGCCGCTGAACAGCAGCACGGGGCGCTCGAACTCGGCCACCACCTCACGGATGATGTGGATGCCCTCGCTCTCGAGCGCCTCGAGCTGGGAGAGCCGGTGCTCCCCTGGCAGGGCGGCGTCGGGCAGCAAGGAGTCGGCTGTGCCAGCCGTGCCGGCTGTGCCGGCCGCTGCCGCGTCGCCCGTGGTCGTGTCGGTCAGGTCGATGGTCGTCATGCCCGTCCTCATACGTGGAGTCCGCACTCTGTCTTGTCGAGCCCGGCCCAGCGGCCGGCCCTCGGGTCCTCGCCCGGCGCGACGCGCCGGGTGCACGGCAGGCAGCCGATCGAGGGGTACCCGTCGTTCAGCAGGGGGTTGAGGATCACCTGGTGCCTCGCGGCGTAGGCGAGCAGGTCGTCGAACGACCAGGCCGCGAGCGGGTTGATCTTCACGAGCCCGTTCTTCTCGTCGAACGTGACGAGGGGGGTGGTCGTGCGGGTCGGTGCCTCGTCGCGGCGCACCCCCGTCACCCAGACCTCGTAGCCGGCGAGCGTGCGGTGCAGCGGCTCGACCTTGCGCATCTGGCAGCACAGCACCGGGTCGCGCCCGAACAGGTCCTTGCCGTGCGCGGCGTCCTGCTCGGCCACCGTGAGCTCGGGCTTCACGTCCACGATCGTCACGTCCATCTGCTGCTCGACGGCGTCACGCGTGCCCACGGTCTCGGCGAAGTGGTATCCGGTGTCGAGGAACAGCACGTCGACCCAGGGGATCTGCTGCGCCACGACGTGCGGCAGCACGGCGTCGGCCATCGAGCACGCGACGGCGACGGACGTGCCGAACTCGCGCGCCGCCCAGGCGACGACCTGCTCGGCCGTCGCCTCGGGCCGGTCGTCGTCGCCGTCGTGGCCGGGCGTCCCCGCACCGTGCAGCTCTTCGGCGCCACGGCGCGCGATCTCGCGCAGCTCGTCGAGCGCGCGCTTCTCGCGGCCGTGCCCTTCCGGCCCCGCCTGTCGCGCCCGCTCGGCGTGGTGCGCGGCCTTGGCGGCCTCGCGCTGCTCGGCCTTCGCGCGCGCCGCGGCACGCAGCGCGGCCAACGGGTCCTGCGTCGTCTGCTCGCTCACCTCAGCGCCTCCTCGTCGGACCGGTGCGCCCACTCGGCGAAGGTCTCGGTGCCGTCCTTGTCGGTCTCGTACCGGCGCACGAGCCGCTCGACGTAGTCGGGCAGGTCCGTCGCGGTGACCTTGAGCCCGCGCACGGTGCGGCCCATCCCGGCCTCCTCGCGGTCGTCCGAGGCCAGCCCGCCGCCCAGGTGCACCTGGAAGCCGGGCACCTGCTCGCCGGCGTCGTCCATGACGAGCTGGCCCTTGAGCCCGATGTCCGCGGTCTGGATGCGCGCGCACGAGTTGGGGCAGCCGTTGACGTGCAACGACAGCGGCTTCATGCCGGACAGGTCGCCGAGGCGCTTCTCGAGCTCGTCGATCGTCGCGGTCGCGGTGTCCTTGGTGTCGACGATCGCGAGCTTGCAGTACTCGATGCCGGTGCACGCGATGGTGCTGCGGCGGAACGGGCTGGGGTTCGCGTCGAGGCCGTTGGCCTCGAGGGTCGACACGACGTGCTCGACGTCCGCGTCCGGGACGTCGAGGACCAGGAGCTTCTGGTGCGGGGTGAGCCGCACGCGCCGCGAGCCGACGGACTCGGCCAGGTCGGCGACGTGTCCGAGGATCTGGCCGGACACGCGCCCGACGTACGGCGCCGCGCCGATGTAGTTGCGCCCGTCCTTCTGCTTGTGCACGCCGATGTGGTCGCCGGGCACGGATGGCTTGGGCGCGGGCGGACCGTCCGCGAGGCGGTAGCCGAGGTACTCGGTCTCGAGGACCTCACGGAATCTCTCCGGACCCCAGTCCGCGAGCAGGAACTTCAGGCGCGCCTTGTTGCGCAGTCGCCGGTACCCGTAGTCGCGGAAGATCTGGACGACCCCGTGCCAGACGTCGGGGACCTGCTCCTCGGTGCAGAACGCGCCCAGGCGCTCGCCGAGGCGCGGGTTGGCCGAGAGCCCGCCGCCGACCCACACGTCGAACCCGATCCCGAGCTCGGGGTGATCGTGCGCGACGAAGGCCACGTCGTTGATCTCGTGGACCACGTCCTGGCTCGGGTGCCCGGTCAGCGCGGTCTTGAACTTGCGCGGCAGGTTCGCGAGCTCGGGGACGCCGATGTACTTCTCGGTGATACCGGCGACGGCGGGCCCGATGTCGATGAGCTCGTCGGCGGCGATGCCGGCGACGGGGCTGCCGAGCACGACGCGCGGGACGTCGCCGCACGCCTCGGTGGTCTGCAGCCCGACGGACTCCAACCGGCGCCAGATCTCCGGGACGTTCTCGACCTCGATCCAGTGGAGCTGGATGTTCTGGCGGTCGGTGATGTCGGCGGAGTCGCGGCCGAAGTCCTTGGAGATGTCCGCGATCACGCGCAGCTGCTCGGTCGTGAGCGCACCGCCGTCGATGCGGACCCGGAGCATGAAGTACCGGTCCTCGAGCTCGTGCGGCTCGAGCGTCGCGGTCTTGCCGCCGTCGATCCCGGGCTTGCGCTGCGTGTACAACCCCCACCAGCGGAAGCGCCCGTGCAGGTCGTCGTCGGTGATCGAGTCGAAGCCCTCGCGGGCGTAGGTCGTCTCGATGCGCTCGCGGACGGACAGCCCGCCGTCCTCCTGCTTCCACTTCTCGTTGCCGTTGAGCGGCTCGGTGCCGTCGACCTTCCACTGCCCGTTCGGGCGGGGGGCCCGAGCGGGCCGGGCGGGACGCTCTCCGGCGCCCCGGGCAGGGGCTTCGGGCCGGGCCGTGGCGCTCGTGGCGCCGTCGGCCGCAGACGTGACCTGCGTCATCGGTGTTCCTCGTGTCCTCGTTCGGTGGCGGGGACGCGCGACGACGAGCGCTCAGCGGCGGTATGAGGAGCTGAGGGCCGACGGCGCGCGCCGGTTCTCAGGGGAGGCGAGCCGTGGGCTCGGGCTGAGTCGGGCGCGGTTCAGCGACAACAGCTGAGACACGTGTGCACACGCGCCGGCATCTCGTGACGCGGGGTCACGAGGGCGGGGCGGGCTGCCGTGGTCATGCCCAGAACGGTACACGCGGTTCCCGCGGCTCGGAAGGACGCGTCCGCATGCCGGACGAGCGTCTCGACGTGCGTCCGGGTGTCGGCCCACGTCGGCGGGCGAAGATCTCAGCGTCGCGGTTTACTGACGCGGACGTCAGCAAATACCATGGCGCCCATGGAATTCCTCTACAACGTCTTCGTCGCGCTGCACTTCATCGGCTGGGCCATCGTGCTCGGCGGCTATATCGCCTCGATCAAGGCCCCCGGTCTCTCCAAGGGCGTGTTCCATGGCGCGCTCACCGCGCTCGTCGCGGGCATCGTCATGGTGGGGATCGGCGAGGCGTCCCTCTGGGGCGACGGGGGACCGGACATGGCCAAGATCGGGGTCAAGCTCGTGATCGCCCTGATCATCGCCGTGCTCGCCCTCGTCGCGAAGCGCCAGGGCGACAAGGCGTCCGACGGCGCCGTCGCCCCGGGCGTCAAGCACGCCATCGGTGGGCTCACCGTCGTCAACATCCTGGTCGCG
This sequence comes from Cellulosimicrobium arenosum, assembly GCF_014837295.1. Classification (GTDB taxonomy): domain Bacteria; phylum Actinomycetota; class Actinomycetes; order Actinomycetales; family Cellulomonadaceae; genus Cellulosimicrobium; species Cellulosimicrobium arenosum. The sequence goes on along the minus strand of NZ_JACYHB010000002.1, from coordinate 333,241 downwards.
GTGTTCTGGGGCTGACCCCTCGGCCCACCGGCCTCGCGCTCCGCCGCTGACGTGCGAAGGTTGCGCTCGTGAGCGTGGGTGGAGAGGTCCTCGTCGGGCTGGCGATCCTGGTGGGGCTGGTCGGGATCGTCGTGCAGGTGCTGCCGGGGAACGTCCTGGTGCTCGGCGCGGTCCTCGTCTGGGCGATCGTCACGGGCGGCCCGACGGCGTGGGTGGCGTTCTCCGTCGCCGCACTGTTCGTCGTGGCCGCAGAGGTCGCGCAGTACGTCCTCGCCGGCCGGCACATGCGGCGCGCGGAGGTCCCCTGGTCGACGCTCGTGTGGGGCGGGATCGCGGGGGTCGTCGGTTTCTTCGTGATCCCCGTGATCGGGCTGTTCATCGGGTTCGTGCTCGCGGTCTTCGTCGCCGAGCTGGTCCGCCGCCGCGACCGCCGTGCCGCGTGGCGCGCGACCGTCGCGGCGATGCAGGCGACCGGGATCACGATCCTCGTCCAGCTCCTCGGGGGTCTTCTCGCGGCCGCGGCGTGGGGCCTCGGGCTCGCGCTGACCTGACGACCAGTGTCGGTCGCGAACCGTAGGCTGGGACGGTTATGGCATCGCTCTTCGAGAACCTCCCGCTCCCCGGCCTCGACACGCTGTTCGACGGCCCGCGCGTCGACCACGGCGGCGAGGCGCGCCTGCCCACGACGGCACCGCGCTGGACCGACGACCCTGCGGCGCCGTCGTCGGGCACGTCGGCCGCCCCTGCTGGTGAGCAGCGCCGCGGACGGTACGCGCACATCGACCCCGACGCGCTGCTCGACGGGCTCAACCCGCAGCAGCGCGAGGCGGTCGTGCACGCGGGCGGACCGCTGCTGATCGTCGCGGGCGCGGGGTCGGGCAAGACGCGCGTGCTCACGCACCGGATCGCGCACCTGCTCGCGACCGGCCGGGCGCGGTCCGGGCAGGTCCTCGCGATCACGTTCACCAACAAGGCCGCCGCGGAGATGCGCGAGCGCGTCGTCCAGCTCGTCGGCCCGGCCGGCCAGAGCATGTGGGTCTCGACCTTCCACTCGGCGTGCACCCGGATCCTGCGGCGCGAGGCCACGACGCTCGGGCTGCGGTCGAGCTTCTCCATCTACGACGCCGCGGACTCGCAGCGGCTGGTCACGCTCGTCACGCGCGAGCTCGACCTGGACCCCAAGAAGTACCCGGCGCGCTCGCTCGCGAACAAGATCTCCGACCTCAAGAACGAGCTGGTCGACCCCGAGACGTACGCGCGCGAGTCCGGTGCGCGCGCGACGGACGAGGGACTCGTGGCACGGGGGGCGACGGTCCCCGAGTTCGACCAGGTCCTCGCCGACGTCTACACGCGCTACCAGTCGCGGCTGGTCGCGGCGAGCGCGCTCGACTTCGACGACATCATCATGACGACGGTCAACCTGCTCCAGGCGTTCCCCGCCGTGGCCGAGCACTACCGCCGCCGGTTCCGCCACGTGCTCGTCGACGAGTACCAGGACACCAACCACGCGCAGTACGTGCTGGTGCGCGAGCTCGCCGGCGTCGGCACGGGCTCGGCGGCGACGCACGCCGAGACGAGCGGCACGGGCCAGGCGCAGGTCCCGGCGCTCGACCCCGCCGAGCTCACCGTCGTCGGCGACGCCGACCAGTCGATCTACGCGTTCCGCGGCGCCACGATCCGCAACATCCTCGAGTTCGAGGCCGACTACCCCGACGCGCGCACGATCATGCTCGAGCAGAACTACCGCTCGACCCAGAACATCCTCTCCGCCGCCAACGCCGTGATCTCGCGCAACCCCGAGCGCAAGCCGAAGCGGCTGTGGACCGACTCGGGCGAGGGCGCGAAGATCATCGGCTACGTCGCCGACAACGAGCACGAGGAGGCGCGGTTCGTCGCGCAGGAGATCGACCGCCTCGGCGACACCGCCGCCGTGCGCCCCGGCGACGTCGCGGTCTTCTACCGCACCAACGCCCAGTCCCGCGCGCTCGAGGAGGTGCTGATCCGCGTCGGCCTGCCCTACAAGGTCGTCGGGGGCACGCGCTTCTACGAGCGCCGCGAGGTCAAGGACGCCGTCGCGTACCTGCGCGCCCTCGACAACCTGGACGACGACGTCAACCTCCGCCGGGTCCTCAACGTGCCCAAGCGGGGGCTGGGGGACCGGGCCGAGGGCTCCGTCGCGGCGCTCGCCGACCGCGAACGGATCTCGTTCGGCGCCGCGCTCGACCGGATCGACGAGATCCCCGGGCTGACGAACCGGACGCTCAACCCGCTGCGCGCGTTCGCCGGCCTCATGGCCGGTCTGCGCGAGCTCGCGGCGTCGGGCGCGTCGCCGGGCGAGGTTCTCGGGGCCGTGCTGGACCGCACCGGGTACCTGGCCGAGCTGCGCGCGAGCGACGACCCGCAGGACGCGACGCGCGTCGAGAACCTGGCCGAGCTGCACGCGGTCGCGACCGAGTTCACCGAGCTCGAGCCCGAGGGCACGCTGTCCGACTTCCTCGAGCGCGTCTCGCTCGTCGCCGACGCGGACCAGATCCCCGCGTCGGACACCGTCGACGGCGCCGAGGACGACCCGGACGACGAGCCGCGCGAGGACCCCGGCGTCGTCACCCTCATGACGCTGCACACCGCGAAGGGCCTGGAGTTCCCCGTGGTCTTCCTGACCGGCATGGAAGACGGCACGTTCCCGCACATGCGGTCCCTGCACGACGACGCCGAGCTCTCGGAGGAGCGACGCCTCGCGTACGTGGGCATCACCCGGGCTCGCGAGCGCCTCTACGTCTCACGCTCGGCCGTCCGGTCCGCGTGGGGGATGGCGAACGAGTTCCCGCCGAGCCGGTTCCTCGACGAGATCCCCGAAGAGCTGTGGGACTGGCGGCGGCGCGAGTCGAGCATGCAGACGCTGCGGGCCGGGGGCCGCGTCTGGGGTCGGGAGCCGCGTGCCGGTGGCTCCCGCCAGGCCCGCCACGACCCGTCGCCGTCCCCTCGACCTCGCTCCGCCTCCGGCGCCGGTCCGACCGGAGCGACGTTCGGGTCGGCGACGCCGCGCAAGGACGCCGACGTGCCGAGTCTCGCGGTCGGCGACAAGGTCACGCACGACGCGTACGGGCTCGGGACGGTCGTGATGCTCGAGGGCGCAGGGCCGAACGCGGTCGCGAAGATCGACTTCGGTGCCGACGGGACCAAGCGGCTGCTGCTGCGGTACTCGCCCGTGACGAAGCTCTAGGCCCGATCGCGCACCGCGCCGTCCGGCGCGCCTCCACCGGCCGGGCGGGGGCGTGACCGTAGCGTGGTCGGGTCGGCACGGAGGGCCGCGCACCCGCGACCGTCGGACGCCCGCGAGCTCGCGCGCCGACCGGGAGGTCACGTGCTCCTCGAGGACCGGGCACCGGTCGCGCCCGACCGTGCCCGTGCCGCGCGCCGACCGCCGGCCCGGCCGGCGACGCACCGCCAACGCACGGGGGACCCTCGGGACAACGCCCGGATCGCCGGCCTCGACGGGCTGCGCTCCCTCGCCGTGCTCGCGGTCGTGGTCCACCACGCCTGGCCGGGGGTGCTGCCGGGTGGGTTCCTCGGCGTCGACGTGTTCTTCGTCGTCAGCGGCTTCCTCATCACGACGCTCCTGCTGCGCGAGATGGGCCGCGACCGGCGTATCAGGTTGCCCGAGTTCTGGCGCCGTCGCGCTCGGCGGCTGCTCCCCGCGCTCGCCGTCGTGGTCGTGGTCTCGGTCGTCGCGGCGCGGTTCGTCGAGCCCGACCTCCTGGTGGGCGCCGGGTGGCAGGTGCTCGGTGCGTCGACGTTCTCCTACAACTGGCTCGCCGTCGCGGGCGGGTCGAGCTACTTCGACCAGACCGCGCCGCATCTCCTCACGCCGTTCTGGTCCCTCGCGATCGAGGAGCAGTTCTACCTCGCGTGGCCGGTGCTGCTGGTCGCGCTCGTCGTGCTCGTCCCGACGTGGCGGGCGCGGCTCCTCGTGGTGCTCGGGGCCGCCGTCACGTCCGCCGTCGCCATGGCGGTGCGGTACCAGCCCGGCGAGGACCCGACGCGCGTCTACTACGGCACGGACACGCACGTCGTCGGGCTGCTGCTCGGGGTCGCCGGCGCGTTCTGGTGGTTCGGCCGACGCACGGGCGAGCCGCTGCCGCGGGCCCTGCGCTCGGGGACCGCGCCCGTGGCAGCGCTCGCGGCCCTCGCCGTCCTCATGCTGGTGCTGCAGCCCGACGACCCCGTGGTCTACCGGGGAGGGATCGTGCTCGGCAGCGCGCTCGCCCTGGTGGCCGTGCTCGGCTGCACGGTGGGCCGCGACAGCGGCTGCGTGCGGATGCTCGACACCCGCCCGGCACGGTGGGTCGGTGCACGCTCCTACGGCATCTACCTGTGGCACTGGCCGGTGCTGCTGGTCGTCGCGGCCGGGCTCGCACCGGGCAGCGGTCGCGCGGCGGGGTGGGCGGTCCCGCTCGTGGCGGTCGCGGCGACCGTGGCGCTCGCGGCGGCGTCCTACCGCTGGGTCGAGACCCCCGTCCGCCGGGACGGCCTGCGCGCGACCGCGCGGCGCGCGAGAGACGCGGTGCGGGGTTCCCGGCCGACGGCGGCGCGCGCGGTCGTGGGGGCGGGGTGCCTCGCGGTCGTGCTCGCGCTCGTCTCGGTCGTCGGCGCACCGCGGGTCTCGCAGGCGCAGCTCTCGGTCGAGCAAGGGCTCGCCGCCGTCCACGCGCAGGAACGGCCGGCGGGCGAGGCCGCGGCCACCGCGGCGCGTGATCCCGGCACGACGGAGGGCGAGGCGTCGACGGCGACGGCCGCTCCTCGATCAGGGGACGAGATCAGCGCGTACGGGGACTCGGTGCTCTCCGGCGCGGCCCCGGCGGTGCTCGACCGGTTCGAGGGGATCGCCATCGACGCGAAGCCGATCCGCAAGTGGCTCGACGCGCCGGCCATCGTGCGCTCGGACGAGCGCGCCGGAGCGCTGCGGCCCGTCGTGGTGCTGAACTTCGGTACCAACGGCGGGTTCCAGTTCGACGGCTCCGAGGACGCGCTGCGCGAGACGCTGGACGTCATCGGCCCGGACCGGCGCGTCGTCCTCGTCGACACGGTCGGCGTGAGCCGGTGGGTGCCGGCGGCGAACGAACGGCTCGGCGAGATCGCGGCCGAGCGCCCGAACGTGGTGGTCGCGCACTGGCACGCGGCCGTCGAGGGCCACCCGGACCTGCTGCACCCGGACCTCACCCATCCCACCGTCGAGGGCACCGGGGTGTACGCAGACGTGCTCGAGGACGCGCTCGCCGCGCTGCCGCCGGGCTGAACCTCTGGCGGGCGGGGCGGGTCCGGCCCTCGCCGGCCCGCGGTCAGGACGCGGTGCGCCGAGGATCGTGCAGCGCGTCCCGCAGCGCACCGGCGTCGGTGCCGGCGTCGCGGAGCGCAGAGTCGAGCACGCGGCGCGCGCTCGTGCCGTCCGCGCGCAGCAGTGCGAGGAGGACGTGGCCGGAGTCGATGGAGCGCGATCCCTCGTGGATCGCCTCGCGCAGCGCCAGCTCGAGCGTCCTCTTGGCGTCGTGGGTGAACGGCACGTGCCCCCGGCGCGGCCTGTCCGCGACGCGGTCGAGCGCGCCGTCGCCGAAGGCTGCGTCGGTGCGAGCCCGCACCGTGGCGAGGTCGATGCCGATCGCGGCGAGCGCCTGGTCGTCCAGCACGTCGCCGCCGGCTGACGGCTCGGCCAGCCGCTCGACCGCCGAGGGCGCGATGCCGAGGTCCGTCAGCGCACGCACGGCGCGGGTGCCCGGCTGCTCAGCGAGCGCGAGCAGCAGGTGCACGGTGTCGATCGACGGGGCTCCGCGGCGGCGGGCCGCCGTCTGGGCGTCGACGACGACGGCACGGGCGTCGGCGGAGAAGCGCTCGAACATGGTCATGACCTCCTGGTGCTGCGGGACGATCCGTACTTCTTGTGCGCCGCCTGGCGCGTGACCCCGAGGCGCTCGGCGATCTCCTGCCACGACCACCCCTGCTCCCGCGCGCTCGCGACCTGGAGCGCCTCGAGCCGTTCCGCGAGCACGCGCAGGGAGCGGACGGCGCGCAGCCCTGCGTCGGGGTCGGCGCCGCTCGCGGCGTCCAGGTCGAGAAGATCCATGGCGTCAATGTACGTTGACAGCGTGCATCCGTCAACTGTGGTTGACGGACGTGCTCGTGCGTGGAGAGGGCTCGGGCGTCTCCGGTACGCTCTGCCGGGCCCGAGGCCCTCGCCTCCGTCATGCCCCGCGGGCCGAGCAGGGAGATTCGATGTCACGCCACCGTTCACTGAGGACGCCCGTCGCGCTCGGCGGCGCGCTGGTGCTCGTCGCGACGCTCGGCGCGTGCGGCATCGAGGTCCCGCGCCCCACGCCCCCGACGGTCGCACCCGCGGCCCCGTCGCAGACGGTCGACCCGGCCCCCGTCGAGCTCCAGGCAGACGTCCTCGGCGTCCCGGTCGACCTGAGCATCGGTCCGCTCGCGATCGACGGCGACCTCGGGGTCCTGCGGGTCGGGGCCCACACGACGGGCGAGGGCAACGTCCGGGTGCGGGAGGCCTTCACCAACGTCTCGGTGAGCGACGAGTCGGCGTTCGACGGTCTGCGGCTCGTCGACCTCGAGGGTGGCACCGTCCGGGAGGCCGCGTACACCGCCGAGGGCGAGGTCGTCGGCAGCGTCGGCGACAACGACATCATCGAGAACGGTCGCGAGCCCGTGCTGGGGTACGTCGCGTTCGACGCTCCGGACACCCCGACGACCGACGTCCTGGTCCCGCACGTCGGCCTGGTGGAGGACGTGCCGGTCGTCGATGCTGCGAAGGTCCCGGACCTGACCGTTCCCGTCGCCGACCTGACGGCTGAGGCGCCGGGCGACCTGCGCGTGCCGACGGCGTTCATCGAGACCTACATCGCCCAGGACGAGGGATCGGTGCGCACCCGGCGCTCGGCGGAGACGGTCACGCTCGACATCAGCTCCGACGTCCTGTTCGACGTCGACTCCGCCGAGCTCTCCGACGAGGCGGACGAGGCGTTCTGGGACGTGGACTTCCAGCTGATCAACGCGTCGAGCGGGGAGCTGCGCGTGATCGGGCACACCGACGACGTCGGCTCCGAGGAGGACAACCAGGAGCTGTCCGAGGCGCGCGCGCAGGCGGTCGCCGACCGGATGGACGTGCTGATCGACGACCTCGACCGGTTCGACGTGGTGGTCGAGGGCCGGGGAGAGTCGGACCCGCTGACCACCGAGGAGACCGACGAGGCCCGCGCGCTCAACCGTCGTGTGACCATCGAGCTCACCGGCCAGGGCACCGACGTCGTCCAGGAGTCGGTCACGCAGGAGACGGGCGAGGACGGCCTGCCCGTCGCCGAGGGACCGGTCGTCGAGGGCCTGGGCGGCGAGACGGTCGAGCACCTCGACGACCTCGGCCAGAAGCAGACCCTGGGTGTCGCGCTCCTCCGGGTCCACCGCGTGGGGAGCTACCTCGTCGGCGACCTGGAGGTCACCAACGAGGGCGAGAAGCCCGTGTACTCCACCGAGGTCCTGTCCTCGATCCAGGACGCCCGCGGCAACACGAGCGGGGACTGGCGGGGTGCGAACAACGTGACCCTGCTCGACGGCTCGCTGCGCACCTATCCCGTGGACTACCTCGGCGAGCCGGGTCTGTACACCTTCGACGGACGCAACGCCCTGGTCGACCAGTCCGTCGGGTCGCTCGAGCCCGGGCAGTCGTCGCGCCAGAGCGTGGTGTGGCCGGACACCGGGACGGACACGGTGACCGTCGACGTGCCCTACGGCTCGACCGAGTACGTGACCGGGAGCTCACCGGTCCGGTGGGTCGACGTCCCCGTCGAGGACTGACGCCAGGACAGGCGCTGCGAGCGTCCCGGGGTGCAGGCGTGACCAACGGAACACGCGCCGCCGGGCCCCGGCGCCCGTCCGGAGGTGTTCGCGGACGCCCGTGAGGCTACGCTGTACGGGGATGTCTTGACGTCGAGACATCGGCCATGCCGCACACGGCGCATCCAACGGAAGGACGCAGCAGGGTGGACCTGTTCGAATACCAGGCGCGCGACATCTTCGAGAAGCACGGCGTGCCCGTGCTGGGCGGGGTCGTCGCGACGACACCCGACGAAGCGCGCGCAGGCGCGGAGGAACTGATCGGCGGCGGACCGGACGGTGTGGTCGTCGTCAAGGCTCAGGTGAAGACCGGTGGTCGTGGCAAGGCCGGCGGCGTGAAGCTCGCCCACTCCCCGGCCGAGGCGCAGGAGAAGGCGGCCGAGATCCTCGGCATGGACATCAAGGGCCACACGGTCCACCGCGTGATGATCGCGCAGGGTGCCAAGATCGCGGAGGAGTTCTACTTCTCCGTCCTGCTGGACCGGTCGAACCGCAACTACCTCGCCATGTGCTCCGTCGAGGGCGGCGTGGAGATCGAGCAGCTCGCGGTCGAGCGCCCCGACGCGCTCGCCAAGGTCGCCGTCGACCCCATCGTCGGCATCGACGAGGCGAAGGCGTTCGAGATCGTCGAGACGGCCGGCTTCGCCGAGGACCTCAAGGCCCCGGTCGCGTCGGTCATCCGCTCGCTGTGGACCGTGTTCACCGAGGAGGACGCGACGCTCGTCGAGGTGAACCCGCTGGTCCGCACCGAGGACGGGCAGATCGTCGCGCTCGACGGCAAGGTCACGCTCGACGAGAACGCGTCCGAGGTGCGTCACCCGGAGCACGCGGAGCTCGAGGACAAGGAGGCGGCCGACCCGCTCGAGGCCAAGGCCAAGGCGAACGGCCTCAACTACGTGAAGCTCGACGGCGAGGTCGGCATCATCGGCAACGGCGCGGGACTCGTCATGAGCACCCTCGACGTCGTCGCCTATGCCGGCGAGGCGCACGGCGGCGTCAAGCCCGCCAACTTCCTCGACATCGGCGGCGGCGCGAACGCGAAGGTCATGGCCAACGGGCTCGACGTCATCCTGAACGACCCGCAGGTGAAGGCGGTGTTCGTGAACGTGTTCGGCGGCATCACCGCGTGCGACGAGGTCGCGAACGGCATCGTCGGCGCGCTGGAGATCCTCGGCGCCGAGGCCACCAAGCCCCTGGTCGTGCGCCTCGACGGCAACAACGTCGCGCTCGGCCGTCAGATCCTGGCCGACGCGGCACACCCGCTCGTGACCCTGGCCGAGACGATGGACGGCGGCGCCGACAAGGCGGCCGAGCTGGCCCACGCCGCCGCGACCGCCTGATCGCCCGAGACGTCGAAAGCTGAGACAGAGAACACCATGTCGATCTACCTGAACTCCGACTCGAAGATCATCGTCCAGGGCATCACCGGCGGGATGGGTGCCAAGCACACCGCCCTGATGCTCGACTCCGGCGCGCAGATCGTGGGTGGCGTCAACGCCCGCAAGGCCGGCACGACGGTCACGCACAAGAACCACGAGGGCGACGACGTCACGCTGCCGGTCTTCGGCACCGTCAAGGAGGCCATGGCCGAGACCGGGGCGAACGTCTCCGTGCTCTTCGTGCCCCCGGCCTTCACCAAGGACGCGGCGATCGAGGCCGTGGACGCCGAGATGCCGCTCATCGTGGTCATCACCGAGGGCGTGCCCGTCCAGGACTCCGCCGAGGTCTGGGCCTACCTGCAGGGCAGGAGCACCCGCATGATCGGCCCGAACTGCCCCGGCATCATCACGCCGGGCGAGTCGTTGGCCGGCATCACGCCGCACACCATCACGGGCAAGGGCCCCATCGGCCTCGTGTCGAAGTCGGGCACGCTGACCTACCAGATGATGTACGAGCTGAAGGACCTCGGGTTCTCCACCGCCATCGGCATCGGCGGCGACCCGATCGTCGGCACCACGCACATCGACGCGCTCGAGGCGTTCGAGAACGACCCCGAGACCCGGGCCATCGTGATGATCGGTGAGATCGGCGGCGACGCCGAGGAGCGTGCCGCGGCGTACATCGCCGAGCACGTCACCAAGCCGGTCGTCGGGTACGTCGCGGGCTTCACGGCCCCCGAGGGCAAGACGATGGGCCACGCCGGCGCGATCGTGTCCGGCTCCGCCGGTACCGCGCAGGCGAAGAAGGAGGCCCTCGAGGCCGTCGGCGTCAAGGTCGGCAAGACGCCGTCCGAGACCGCCGCGCTCATGCGCGAGATCCTCTCGGCCTGATCAGCCGCCCGACGGCGCCCGTCCCTCGCCGGGGCGGGCGCCGTCGTCGTGCGCGGTGCGGTCGGCGGAGCGAGCCGTGGGGGCACCCTCGGTGGCCAGCCAGGCATCGAGTCGTGCCCACTGGGCGTACAGCCACGCCGCGCGCTCGTCGTCGCCCGCCGGGAGGTCCACCCGGGGCGTGGACCACACCTTCATGGTGATCTTCTTGTCCATCGGCAGCTCGCGCCAGATGTCGCGCGGGGTGACGAGATCCTCGAGACCGGTGTGCGCGACGACGGCGACCCCGGTCGTCGGCGTCCCGTCCAGCGCCGCGAGGAACCCGCCGACGTGCGGCGCCATGACGTGCGGCATCTGCTCCGCGCGGTCCGCCAGGTGGTCCTCGCCGACGGCCCGCAGCGCGGCGATGCGCGCGTCGCGGCGTCGCGGCGTGACGTTGCCACCCTCGGGGAACAGCAGCAGTGCGGCGTCGGGCGCCATGCGCGCCGCGAGGTGCGCCACGGCGTCGGTGCCGGACGCCGCGCCCGCTCGTCGGCGCGAGCGCGGCACGACGAAGTACGCCGGGATCCGGTGCAGCAGCGCGTCGATGGCGGGGTCCCACTGCAGCGTGTCCTTGAGCACGACGCGCGGCTCGCGTCGGAACCGGTTGAGGATCCGGTCCATGATGATGAACGAGTCGCCCGGTCCCGCGTGGCGGCTGACGACCAGGACGGGTTCGTCGTCCAGCCCCGCGGCGTCGGACAGGTCCACCTCGATGCGCAGTCGCAGGGTCCACCGGACCTGCCAGAACAGCACCGAGAGCATCGCGCCCGCGAGCCGCACGTGCGCGCGCCGGAACGGTGCGCGCCGGACGGCCCACCCGAACCCGGACGCGACCCACAGCGCGAACAGTGCGACGACCGCGGCGGCGTCCCACAGGACGTAGAAGCACGCGATCCACACGGCGCGCACCACGCGCAGCCGTCCGGGCAGCGCCCAGCTCACCACGGCGGCGACGAAGACGACGAACAAGAAGCTCGTCGGGAGCAGCGCCACGGCGAGCAGCACGACCAGGGGCGCCACGACCAGGCGGCGCACCCACCTCGGCGGCGGCGCGACGTTCATCTGCTGCCGCCCGTCGAGTCCAGGGCGTCCAGGTACCTCGTCGACGCCGCGTACGAGGACGCCGCGCGGGCCCGGGTCGCGTCGAGGCGGCGCGACGAGCTGATCCTCTCGTCGCCCGCCAGGGGCCCGCCGCTCGGCAGCACGTGCACCGTGACGTCGTCGGGCACCTCGGCCAGCTCGCGCGCGAACCGGTGCCGACGCGAGATCTCGAACGTGACCTTCGCGACCTCGACGGCGTTGCGCGGCGGCCGCAGCTGCTCCTCGATCCGCCCGACCTGGAGCACCCAGATCGTGTCCGCGCCGCGCCGCACGGCCTCGCCCAGCGGGATGGAGGACACCACCCCGCCGTCCACGTAGTGCTCGCCGTCGATCCGCGTCGGCGGCAGCGCACCCGGGACGGACGCGGACGCGACGACCGCGTCCACGAGCGGGCCCGTGCTGAACCAGCGCTCTGCGGCGCGCTCGATCGAGGCCGCCGCCACGACGAGAGGCACCTCGAGGTCCGCGAAGGTCTCGCGCCGCCCGAGCACCTGGCGAAGCAGCGCGCGCAACGGCTCGGGGCTCGCGAGGTGCGTGCGGGTCCGCGCCAGCCGTCCCACCTGCCGGTACCACGCCTCGCCGTAGATCTGCGCCGCCACCGGCGAGGACCACGCCGACACGAGGCGGGGAACCACGGCCGGGGTGGGGTCGGCGGCGAGCGCAGCACCGTTGATGGCGCCGATCGACGTGCCGACGACGAGGTCGGGGGTGATGTCCCGTTCCAGGAGCGCACGCAGCATCCCGATCTCGACCGCGCCCCGTACGCCCCCACCTCCCAGCACGAACGCGGTGGTGCCGGGCCGGGTGGTCATGGCCCGATCGTACGGGCGCGCGTGCGCGTGGTCGCGGGCACACGCGGTCGACGGGCGCGCCGGGCCACCTCACCCGCACGCGGGACGCCATCGGGGACGATGTCACCCATGAGCACCACCAGCGCGACCCGCGCGGCACGCACGCGGACCGTCGAGGGCGTGCCGCCGGTCCCGCCGCCCCCGCCCGCGCGCCACCGCACGTCCGGAACCGTCGCGGCGTCGCAGGCGGCCGCGCTCTCGCTCGCCGTCGTCGTGCTGCCCGCCGTCGTCGCGTTCCTCGCGTCCTCGACGCAGTCCACCTCCGACGTCGGGTGGGGGCGGGCGGTCACCGTCGGCGCCGGGCTGTGGCTGCTCGGCCACGGCGTGCCGCTCGCGGCGACCGGGACGACGATCACCTTCGTCCCGCTCGGCCTGACGGCGCTCGCGCTGTTCTGCTGCTTCGCCTGCGCCCGGCGGTCCGCGCACACGTCCTGGCGCGCGTGGGGCGCCGGGGCCGTCACCTACGCGCTCCTCACCGCGGGCGTCGCGTTCCTCACCGGAGCGACTCCGAGCTGGGGCCTGGTCGCCGCGGCGCTCGGCGGGCTCGTCGTCGGCGGGGTCGGGTTGGGCGCCGGCCTCCTGGCGAGGCCGGACGCTCCGACGGTCGCCGCGCTCGCGTCGCGGACGGACCGGTGGCTGCCCCCGGCGTTCCGGCTCGGCCTGCGCGGGGGAGCGGTCGCGGTGGGTCTGCTCGTGGTCGCCTGCGCGCTGCTCACGGGAGCGTGGATCGTCGCCGGGCGCGCGACCTCGGGCGACGTCGTCACCGGGCTCGCCCCGGGCGTGATCGGTGGCGTCGTGCTCGCGGTCGCGCAGCTCGCCGTCCTGCCCGACCTGATGGCCTGGGCCGGTGCGTGGATCGTGGGGCCCGGGTTCACCGTCGGTACGGGAAGCAGCTTCACGACCGCGGGCTCGCAGTCGGGCGCGCTCCCGGCGGTCCCGTTGCTCGGTGCGCTGCCGGGCGACGACTGGGCCAACGCTCTGACACCGTGGGCACCCGCGCTCGTCGTCGTCCTGGGCGTGGTCGCCGGCGCGTTCGTCTGGCGGCGCGCGTCCGACGTCGCGCGCGGTCGCGCCCAGGTGCCGTGGTCCGCTCTCGCGCTCGCGTGGCTCGGGGTGGTGCTCGCGACGGGGGTGCTCGTCGGGTTGGCGGTGTGGGCGGCGAGCGGCGCCGTGGGGCCGGGTCGGCTCGCCTACGTCGGGGCCGACGCGTTGCTCGTCGGGCTGTTCGCGGCCGCCGAGGTGGGCGGCGGCGCGCTGCTCGCGCTCGGGGCGGGTCGGTTCGCGGTGCTCGGCCTCCCGGCCCGCTGGCGGGACCGTCGCGTCCGCACCGACGACCAGGACGTCTCAGCCGCGGGCTGAGCGGCCGCCGACCGGACCTCTCCCGGTCCCGCCGGCGGTGCTCACGGCGTGACGGTCCCGCCCCCGAGGCGCGTGGTCCAGTCCTCGATCCCCTGCGTACGTTCCGCGTCGCAGCGTGCGGTCGCGTCGACGGTGATCGCGCCGTCGAGGCACTCCTGGTACGCGGCCTCGACGTCCCACAGCAGCAGCGACGTGATCGACTGCAGCACGATCGTCGCGGACAGCGCGAGCCCCAGCGAGAGCGCGACGACGAGGAGGGGGCGCGTGCGCGCGCGTCGTGCCGCGACGATCGCCCGCACGCCCGCGACGATCGCCGCGACGGCGGCCAGCAGCGCGACGTCGCGCCACGGGAACGGCATCGTGCCCACGACCACCACCACGAGCAGGAGGAGGCCGAAGTGCAGGACGCGGCGCACCGCGACACGCGACGTCTCCGGGTCGGGCGGCCCGGGGGGAGCCGGCCGACCCGCAGGGGTCACGGGCTCCTGCTGGGGGCTCACCTGCGCCGGCGGGACGGGTGCGGGGGGACGCGGTGGCGCGTCCGGGTCTGGAGGGGAGTACGGGTTCCCCACGGCGTCTCCTCGGTCGGGGGGCGTGGTCGCGGTACATTCTCCCATCGGGGGACGGTGCTTCTTGCCGCCCCGCGACCACGACCACCGACCGCCAGGAGAACCGTGCAGACCCCGTCCGGCCACCTCGTCGACTCCACGCCCTCCGCACGGGTCGTCGTCCTCGTGTCGGGGGCGGGCAGCAACCTCGCGGCGCTCCTGGCCGCGCACGACGACGCGGCCTACGGCGCCCGGGTGGTCGGCGTCGTGTCCGACCGGGCCGACGCCGGCGGGCTGGACCTCGCGCGCGAGGCCGGGGTCGCGGCCGTCGCCGTGCGACCGGGCGACTTCGAGGACCGCGCCGCGTGGGACGCGGCCGTCGCGCAGGCCGTCGACGTCTTCCGGCCCGACGTCGTGGTGCTCGCCGGCTTCATGCGCATCCTCGGCCCGGCGTTCGTGGGCCGGTTCGCCGGACGGACGATCAACACGCACCCGGCGCTGCTGCCGTCCTTCCCCGGCGCGCACGGGGTGCGCGACGCGCTCGCCCACGGCGTGAAGGTCGCCGGCTGCACCGTGCACGTCGTGGACGACGGCGTGGACACCGGCCCGATCATCGCTCAGGTGGCCGTGCCCGTCGAGGACGCGGACGACGAGTCGAGCCTGCACGAGCGCATCAAGATCGCCGAGCGCGCGCTGCTCGTCGAGACCGTCGGTCGCGTCGCGCGCGAAGGCCTGCGCGTCGAGGGGCGTCGCGTCGTCCTCGGCCCCCGCTAGCGTCCCGTCCGCGCGGCGGGCGCCAGGTCGCGCGCGGCCTGCGTCATGCCGCTCGCAGTCGGGCGCGCAGCCGACGCGGATCGGGGTTCACCTCGGGTGGGGCCTGCGGGAACGTCACCGTGGGGACGGTCTCGTCCCCACCGGTGACGTCGCGGACCGCGGCCGCGCCCTCGGGATCGCGCCAGATGTTCACCCAGTGGACCCGCCCGGCGTCGCGCCACAGGACGAGGCGCAGCCGTAGGCAGAACCGGCACCCTGGTCGCCAGTGCACGACAGGCCGCCCGTCGCGGCGGCTGTCCCCACGGGCGCCCCGTTCCGTCGACGACGGCGGGAAGGGCAGCGGCGACAGCGCGGCGCCGAGAAGGAGGAAGAACGCGAGCTCGACGAGCGCGGTCACCCGGTCACCGGCGGTCAGCAGCGCGATCGTCACCGCGCCGCCCACCGTCCAGACGAGCAAGGGCGACCTCCAGCTGCGAGACATCTGCCGACCGTACCCGGTCGGGCTCGGTCGCCGGGACCGTCGGTGGCTAGACTGGGCGGCGGCCGCGACTGGCGAGGGTGGGAACGACCACCGGGGAGCGGCCGGACCAACCTGCTGGTGCGTCGACCGCCTGGGCGCCTGGGTTCTGCCACTCGGCACCGGACGGCTCCGGTGCACAGACCGCGACCCGGAGGAGCCCCTCGCATGTCCGCACCGCACGTCCCCACCCCACCCGACGTCCAGCTCTCCGACGACGCCCGGCACCCCGTGCGCCGCGCGCTCCTGAGCGTCTACGACAAGGCCGGCCTCGTCGAGCTGGCCACCGCCCTGCACGGAGCGGGCGTCGAGCTGGTCTCGACCGGTTCGACCGCGCAGCGCATCGCCGACGCGGGCGTCCCCGTGTCGCGCGTCGAGGACCTGACCGGGTTCCCCGAGTGCCTCGAGGGCCGCGTCAAGACGCTGCACCCGCGGGTGCACGCCGGGATCCTCGCGGACACGCGCAAGCAGGACCACCTCGACCAGCTCGCGCAGCTGGACATCGCTCCGTTCGAGCTCGTGGTCGTCAACCTCTACCCGTTCGCCGCGACCGTGGCCTCCGGTGCCGGGCCGGACGACGTCGTCGAGCAGATCGACATCGGCGGTCCGTCGATGGTGCGCGCCGCGGCGAAGAACCATCCGAGCGTCGCGGTCGTGGTCGACCCTGCGCGCTACGACGAGGCCGTGGCCGCGGTACGGGCGGGCGGCTTCACGTTCGCCGAGCGCAAGCGCCTGGCCGCGCAGGCGTTCGCGCACACCGCGCGGTACGACGTCGCGGTGGCCTCGTGGTTCGCGTCGTCCTACGTGCCCGACGACGCGGGCTTCCCCGCCTTCACCGGCGCCACGTGGGAGCGGGCGGACGTCCTGCGCTACGGCGAGAACCCGCACCAGCGGGCCGCGCTGTACACGGACGAGCGCGGGGGGCTCGCGACCGCGACGCAGCTCCAGGGCAAGGCGATGAGCTACAACAACTACGTGGACGCCGACGCCGCGCGCCGCGCCGCGTTCGACCACGCCGGCCCGGCGGTCGCCGTCGTCAAGCACAACAACCCGTGCGGCGTCGCGACGGGTGCTGACATCGCGTCCGCGTACGCCAAGGCCCACGCCACGGACCCCGTCTCGGCCTACGGCGGTGTCGTGGCGGCGAACCGCGTCGTGACGCAGGGGATGGCGCTCGCGCTCAAGCCCGTGTTCACCGAGGTCGTCGTCGCACCGGGGTACGAACCGGCCGCGCTCGAGGTCCTCGCGGCGAAGAAGAACCTGCGCGTGCTCGTCCTGCCGGACGGTGTGCAGGCCGGCGTACGACCCGACGAGGTCGAGCTCCGGCCGATCTCGGGCGGGCTCCTCGTGCAGACCGTCGACCGGATCGACGCGACCGTGACCGGCGAGGACGGCACGCCGTCGGGCGGGGACGACCCGCGCGACTGGACGCTCGTCGCGGGCGAGCCCGCTGACGACGCGACGGCCGCGGACCTCGCGTTCGCGTGGCGCGCGATCCGCGCGGCGAAGTCGAACGCGATCCTGCTCGCCGACGACGGAGCGGCCGTCGGCGTCGGCATGGGGCAGGTGAACCGCGTCGACTCGTGCCGGCTCGCGGTCGAGCGCGCCAACACGCTCGCGGACGGCGCCGAGCGCGCCCGCGGGGCCGTCGCGGCGTCGGACGCGTTCTTCCCCTTCGCGGACGGGCTGCAGATCCTGCTCGATGCCGGCGTGCGCGCCGTCGTCGCGCCGGGCGGGTCCATCCGCGACGCCGAGGTGGTCGAGGCGGCCTCGGCCGCCGGCGTCACGATGTACTTCACGGGGACGCGCCACTTCGCCCACTGACGGGCCCGTCCTCGCGCAGCGGCGCGAGCGCGTCGACCGCCTGGACGCAGAGCGTCCGCAGGTCGCGCGCTCCGTCGCTCTCGTACCAGACGTCGATGGCGACGCCCAGTGCGGCAGCGACGGCTCGTCCGCGCACGCGGGACGCGTAGGCGTCTGCACCGAGCCCGTCCGCCTCGGCGGCGCCCAGCGCGTCGCCGAGGCGGGTGGTCTCCTGGTCGAGCACGGCACGCAGGCCGGGCGTGCTCATGAGGAGACGCACCCGCCGGAGCCAGGTCCGCACGACCGGCGCGTCCGGCGACCACGCGTCTGCCGGTATGCCCGTCAGGACTGCGTGCGCGCCGCCCACGGCGCCCCTCGTGCGCGCCGCGGCGACGAGCGCCGACAGCAGCTCGGCGTCGGCCTCGTCCCGGACGACCAGCCCTTCCTTGGTGCCGAAGTGCCGGTACACCGTCCGCTCCGCGAGGTCGGCGGCGCGCGCCACCCGGGCGACCGAGACGGCGTCGAACCCGTGCTCCTCGAACAGGTCGAGCGCGACGTCCTGGGCACGCTGCATCGCGTCGGCACGTCGACGTTCGCGACGGTCCATGGCGCTCCTCGTGACGGGTCGGGTGGCGGATCGGGTGACGGATCGGATGATCCATCGTACAGTGGCTGCCATGTGGCAGTGGCTGCCATATGGTGACGAGGAGGCGTGATGGGTGATCTGGTCGTAGACGTCCGAGGACTCGAGAAGACGTTCGGGCGGTTCCGCGCGCTCGACGGTCTGGACCTCGCGCTCGAACCCGGCGAGGTGCGCGGCTTCCTCGGCCCGAACGGTGCGGGCAAGTCGACGACGATCCGCATCCTGCTGGGCATGGTCCGGCGCAGCGGGGGGCACGTGTCGCTGTTCGGCCAGGACCCGTGGCAGCGGGCCGTCGCACTGCACCGCCGCCTCACCTACGTCCCGGGCGACGTCGCCCTGTGGACCGGCCTGACGGGCGGTCAGTGCATCGACGTCCTCGGCTCCAGCGGGCCCCCGCTCGACCCGGCGCGCCGGGCCGAGATGATCGAGCGGTTCGACCTCGACCCGACCAAGCGCGTGCGCGACTACTCGAAGGGCAACCGGCAGAAGGTCGCGCTCGTCGCGGCGTTCGCCGCGCGGGCGGACCTGCTCGTGCTCGACGAGCCGACGTCGGGACTGGACCCCCTCATGGAGGAGGTCTTCCGCACGTGCGTCGCCGAGCGGGCGGCCGACGGCGCGACCGTGCTGCTCTCGAGCCACATCCTCAGCGAGGTCGAGGCGCTGTGCCGGACGGTCACGATCATCCGGCACGGTCGCACCGTCCGGTCCGGCGCGGTCGTCGAGCTGCGCGGTCTCGCGCGCACCACCGTGCACGCCGTCACGCGCGGCCGCGCCCCCGACCTGGCGGGACCGCACGTCGCCGACCTGGAGGTCGTGCCCGGAGGGACCGGTGACGGCGTCGGCCACGACCACCTGGACTTCACCGTCGACCCCGCGCACATCGACACCGTGCTGCGACCGCTCGTCGAGCAGGGCCTCGTCTCGCTGACCGTGCGCCCGCCCAGTCTCGACGAGCTGTTCCTCAGCGAGTACGACGGGACGAGCGCGTGACGCGGGGACGAGCACGTGCGGCGGGGCGAGACATGACCAGGAGCGGGCTGGGAGCGGTCCTGCGCCTGCAGCTGCGTACCGGCTGGGTCGCGGTCGTCGCCTGGGTCGCCGGGCTGCTGGCCACGTACGTCGGGACCGTCGCGGCGATCGGCACGACCTACGGCACGCCGGAGCAGCTCGCGACGTACGGGGCGACCGTCGGGTCGGACCCGACCATGGCCGCGATCAACGGCACCCCGTACGGGGCGGACACGCTCGGTGGTGTCGTCGCGAACGAGTTCGGGTTCGTCGCCGCGATCGCCGTCCCGCTCATGGGCCTCCTGCTCGTCGCGAGATCCACGCGCAAGGCCGAGGAGCTGGGTCTGCTCGAGCTCGTCCGCTCGCGCGCGGTCGGTGCGCGCGCGCCCTGGACGGCGGCGCTCCTGGTCTCGGGCGGCGGGCTCGTCCTGGTCGGCGCGGGTGCGGCCGTGACTCTGGTCGTCCACGACGTCCCGGTGCCGGACGCCGCGCTGTACGGCGCGTCGCTCACCGCTCTCGGCCTCGTGTTCGCCGGCGTGGCGACGCTCGCCGGGCAGCTCCTGCGGCGGTCCGCGGGCGTCGTCGGTGCCGGGGTCGTCGTCCTGGGGGCCGCGTACGTCGTGCGGGCCGTCGGGGACGTGAAGGGCAACGGGTGGAAGTGGCTGTCCCCGCTGGCCTGGGAGCAGGAGACGCGACCCTTCGCGGACTCACGGGCCTGGCCGCTCCTGCTGGCGCTGGGCGTCTTCGTCGCCCTCGCGGCGACCGGGCTCGTGCTGGTGGGTCGCCGCGACCTGGGGAGTGCCGCCGTCGCGAGCCGGCCCGGCCCCGCGCGCGCCGGACGGTTCGGCGGGAGCCAGGCCGGGCTCGCGCTGCGCCTGCACGGCCCGGTCCTGCTCGCCTGGGCGGTCGGTGCTGCGGCGCTCGGCGCGGTCTTCGGGGCCTTCACCGACGACATCGACGACGTGATAGCGGGCAACCCCGACCTCCAGGCGGTCTTCTCCGGCGGTGCCGGGACCGACCCGACCTCCTGGTACGTCTCCTTCTGCCTCGTCCTGGTGCTGCTCATGGCGATGGGTGCGGGAGCGCAGGTCGTCGGTCGGGTGCGCACCGAGGAGACCGGTGGGCGGCTCGAGCCCGTCCTGGCTCGGTCCACGTCGAGGACGTCCTGGATCGCCACCCACGCCACGGTCGCGCTCGTCGGCAGCGCCGTCGTCGCTCTCGGGGGCGGCATCGGTCTCGCGGCGGCCGTCGCCGGGACGTCCGGCGACGTCGCCGGGACGATCGGCGCCTCGGTCGCCTACCTGCCCGCGGTGCTGACCCTGCCGGCGCTGGGGGTCGCGCTGGTGGGTCTCCTGCCGCGGTGCACCGTGGCGATGTGGGCCGCGCTCGCCTACGTCGCGCTCGTCGAGCTGCTGGGCGAGATGCTCCGGCTACCGGACTGGGCGCTGCAGGTCTCGCCGGTCCACGCCACGGGCAGGCTCCCCACGGACGAGGCGTCCGGTGTGGCCGTCGTGATCGTCGCCGTGGTCGTCGTCGCCCTGGTCGTCGCGGGCGCCACGGGGTTCCGGCACCGGGACGTCCCGCGCTGAGAGCGGCTCAGCGCGAGGCGGTCACGTCGCGCCAGCGGACCGTCGGGTCCGCGACGAGGTCGAGCACGACGTCGGGTCGCGGTGCGCGCGTGACGACGCGACGGACCGCGCCCACGTCGCGCGGCGAGTCGACGAGGAGCACGGCGTGGGCTCGCCGGACCGCGCGACCGGCGTCGTCGGTCCGGCCATGGTCGGTGGGGTCCAGGTAGACGACCGACCACGGGTCGCGGCCGGACGCGCCCCCGCTCGGGTCGCCGCGCAGCACCGCGTCGTCCCCGGCCTCGCGGACCCCGAGCAGCGCGACGTCGTGCCCGAGCTGCTGCGAGAAGACGTACGGGGCGTGCGGGGGCGCGTCGTGAGGATCCAGCCCGACGACGGCCCGCGCCGTCGCGTCCGGGTCGTGGAGCGCGGCGGACCAGTGCCCGCCGGGCACCGCGCCGATCTCCGGGTGCACGCGCGTCGCGCAGTCGCCCACGGCCCACAGCCGGGTCCGACCCAGGACGGCGCCCGCGGCATCGACCGTGATGGCACCCGTCGCGTCGCGCGGCACCACACCGTCGAGCCACGCCGTCGACGGGCGGGCACCGACCGCGACGAGCACGACGTCGGCCGGGACGCGGCCACCGCCGGCGAGCCCCACGCCGTCGGGCCGCACGTCGACGACCGCGGCGTCCGTGACCAGTCGTGCCCCCGCCTCGGCGTACCACCGGGCGAGGTGGGCCCCGACGTCGTTCCCGAGCTGGCGGCCCAGGGGAGCGGGCCCGGCCTCGACGACGGTCACGTCCGCGCCGGCCCCCGCGGCGATCCCCGCGACCTCCGCACCGATCCAGCCGGCGCCGACGACCACGAGCCGCTGGCCCGGGTGCACGACGGCCCGCAGGGTCGCGGCCTCGGCCGCGGTGTGCAGCACCAGGGCGGACTCCCACGCCGCCGGGCGCACCGGTGCGGACCCCACCGCGAGCACGACGGCGTCCGCGCGCAACCGTTCGCCCGACCGTGTGACCACGACGTGCTGCTCGGTCGGTCCCGTCGCCGTCACCAGCCGTGCGGCCGGGTCGGCGAGGCGGACGTCGTCCGCGAGGGCCGTGACGTCCACCCCGAGCTCGCCGGCGAGCCAGGCGGGCTCGGCCCGGCTCAACAGCTCCTTGGACAACGGTGGTCTGTCGTACGGCGGGACGCCCTCGGCGCCCAGGACGGTGATCGCCCCCGTGAACCCGTGGGTACGCAGCGCGGCGACGGTCTGCGCGCCGGCCAGGCCCGCGCCGACGACGACCACGGACGACGGCGGGTCGGCGGTGGGAGCGGGTCCACGGTCCGGAGGTGCCATGATCGTCACGGTAGGCCACGGCGCTACGATCGTGCGTGTGCGGGGACGGCGACGAGACGGGCGAGGACGCGGATGAGCGGCACGGGCGACACCGGCCGTACCCGTGAGGCCGAGGGCGGGAGCGCGGGGTCCGCACCCGCTGCTCCTCCCGGTCGGCGACCGGTCCCCGTCCCCGTGTGGCACCACGTGACCGACGACGCGGGACCCGGCCCCGGTTCGTCGCGGTCGGCGTCGCGTCGGCCCGCGATGTGGATCGTGCTCGCGGGCGTCCTCCTCGCCACCGTGGTCGCCGTGCTCGTGGACGCGCGCGCAGGGTGCCTCGTCCTTGCCGGGGTGCTCGTCGCCGCGGGTCTCGCGCGGGCCTTCCTGCCCGGACCGGGCCCCGTCGGCATCTCGGTGCGGTCCCGGGGGCTGGACACCTTCTTCTTCCTCGCCCCCGCCGTCGCCATCGCGTTCCTGGCCCTCACGACCCCGGGCGTCGTCCCTCAGGGCTGACGGCTCGGCCCGCCGACGACGCAGCCCGCGGACGAGGCCCCACCGGCGACGTGACGAGGGCCCGGTCCGTCGCGGACCGGGCCCTCGTGGGCGCGTGCGTGGTCAGACCGGTCAGACGCCGGGTCGCTGCGTGCCCGTGTCCGTGCCTGTCGACGTGTCCGTGTCGGTCTCCGTGCCTGTCTCCGTGACCGTGCCCGAGGTCGGGGACGCGTCGGGGTCCGGTCCGGCAGCGGGGGTCGAGAGGCTCGTGTCCGCCTCCTCGTACGCGCCGTCGGCGGGCGTGACGTCGGGCTCCTCGACCACCAGGGTCTCCTCGCCGAGCAGGTCGTCCTGCGCGGGGGCGAAGGCGAACGCGCGGTAGAACAGCCCCGCGAGGGCCGCGCCGACGAGCGGCCCGACGACGAAGAGCCAGATCTGGGACATGGCCCACGAGTCGGAGAAGATCGCCGCGGCGAACGAGCGCGCCGGGTTCAGGGAGGCGTTCGTCACGGGGGCCGCGATGAGGATGCCGGCGGCGAGCGTGAGCCCGATCGCGACGGGTGCGAGCTTCGAGGCGGCGCGACGGTCCGTGACGCCGAGGATCACGCCGGCGAACACCGCGGTCACGATCACCTCGACCAGCAGCGCGGAGCCCCACTCGAAAGCGAACGCCCCGTTCGTCGCGCCGGCGAACGGCGAGTGCTCGCCGAACCCGTTGGCGGTGGAGGAGAAGAACGACTGCTTCGTGGCCTCCGCCATGATGCCGCCCTGCTGGAGCGTCTCGAGGCCGGCGGACGGGAGCGTCGCGAACAGCACGAGTCCGGCGATCGCTCCTCCCACGAGCTGCGCGAGCCAGTAGGGCGCGAGGTCGCGCCACGCCGTCCGGCCGCCGATCGCGGCGGCGAGGGTCACGGCGGGGTTGAAGTGCCCGCCCGACACGTGCCCGACGGCGGCGATGGCGCCGAGGACCGCGATACCGCCACCGAGGGCGACGGGGAGCACGAGCCCGCCACCGGTGAAGCGGTTGTACAGCGCGATGCCCACGATGGCGAGCACGAGGACGAAGGTACCGAAGACCTCGGCCCCCAGTCGCGCGAGGAGCCCGGGCTGGACCACCTCGACGGACTCGGTCCGTACGACGTCGGCGGCGCGGCCGCTCTCGGTGGCGGTGGTGTCCTGAGACATGATCATCCTGTCCTGGTCGATGGGGCCGATTCCGGCATCTGGGGGCATCCTGCCACCGAAACCTGGCCGATGCAGGGACATCGGCTGTGCCCGGCCGGAGAAAAGTATCTTGATGTCGAGAAGTCGAGTACCCTGGACGGCGGTCAGCAACGTCCTCGCGCGACGACCGGCCGACGACCGGAACTGGTCGCCGCAGCCGCCGTCGGACGCCGGGGACGCCCACTCCCCGACACGTTGGAGCGATCTGCGCATGGGCAAGATCAAGGTCGTCAACCCGGTCGTCGAGCTCGACGGCGACGAGATGACGCGCATCATCTGGCAGTTCATCAAGGACCGCCTCATCCACCCGTACCTGGACGTCGACCTCAAGTACTACGACCTGTCGATCCAGCACCGCGACGCGACCGACGACCAGGTGACCGTCGACGCCGCCAACGCCATCAAGCAGTACAACGTCGGCGTCAAGTGCGCGACGATCACGCCCGACGAGGCGCGCGTCGAGGAGTTCGGCCTGAAGAAGATGTGGGTGTCCCCGAACGGGACCATCCGCAACATCCTCGGTGGCGTCGTCTTCCGCGAGCCCATCATCATCTCGAACATCCCGCGCCTGGTCCCGGGCTGGAACAAGCCGATCATCATCGGCCGGCACGCCCACGGCGACCAGTACAAGTCGACGAACTTCAAGGTCCCCGGCGCCGGCAAGATCACGATGACGTTCGAGCCCGCCGACGGCTCCGAGCCGCAGAAGTTCGACGTCGTGACCATGCCCGAGGAGGGTGGGGTCGCGATGGGCATGTACAACTTCAACGAGTCCATCAAGGACTTCGCCCGCGCCTCGTTCGCGTACGGCCTGCAGCGGAACTACCCGGTGTACCTGTCGACCAAGAACACGATCCTCAAGGCCTACGACGGCCAGTTCAAGGACCTGTTCGCCGAGGTCTTCGAGGCGGAGTTCGCCGAGCAGTTCGCAGCCGCCGGCCTCACGTACGAGCACCGCCTCATCGACGACATGGTCGCCTCGGCCATGAAGTGGGAGGGCGGCTACGTCTGGGCCTGCAAGAACTACGACGGCGACGTCCAGTCCGACACCGTCGCGCAGGGCTTCGGCTCGCTCGGCCTCATGACGTCGGTCCTCATGACCCCCGACGGCCAGACCGTCGAGGCCGAGGCCGCGCACGGGACCGTGACCCGGCACTACCGCCAGCACCAGCAGGGCAAGCCGACGTCGACCAACCCGATCGCGTCGATCTTCGCCTGGACCCGGGGCCTCATGCACCGCGGCAAGCTGGACGGCACGCCCGAGGTCACGCAGTTCGCCGAGGCGCTGGAGGACGTCGTCGTCAAGACCGTCGAGTCCGGCAAGATGACCAAGGACCTCGCGCTCCTCGTCGGCCCGGACCAGACGTGGCTCACGACCGAGGAGTTCCTCGCCGCGATCGACGAGAACCTGGCCGCCCGCCTCGGCTGAGGCCCGTCCCGGCTCGTTCCCGACGCCGGTACCCCACCCCTCCCGGGTGCGGGTGCCGGCGTCGCGCGTTGTGGGAGAGTGTGCCCATGACTTCTCCCGTGAACGTGACGGTGACCGGCGCGGCCGGTCAGATCGGCTACGCGCTGCTGTTCCGGATCGCGTCCGGGCAGATGCTCGGCCCCGAGACCCCCGTGCGGCTGCGCCTCCTGGAGATCCCGCAGGGCGTCAAGGCCGCCGAGGGCACCGCGATGGAGCTCGACGACTGCGCCTTTCCCCTGGTCGCGGGGATCGACATCGTCGACGACCCGACCGTCGGCTTCGACGGGGCGAACGTCGCCCTGCTGGTCGGCGCTCGTCCGCGCGGCCCGGGGATGGAGCGCGGGGACCTGCTCGAGGCCAACGGCGGGATCTTCAAGCCGCAGGGGCAGGCGATCAACGCCGGCGCGGCCGACGACGTGCGCGTGCTCGTGGTGGGCAACCCTGCGAACACGAACGCGCTCATCGCGGCCTCGAACGCGCCGGACGTGCCGACGGACCGGTTCACCGCGATGACGCGGCTCGACCACAACCGGGCGCTGACGCAGGTCGCGAAGAAGGCCGGCGTGCCGGTCTCGGAGGTCCGCAGGCTCACGATCTGGGGGAACCACTCCGCGACCCAGTACCCGGACCTCTTCCACGCGGAGGTCGGGGGACGCCCGGGCACCGAGCTCACGGACGACCGCGCGTGGCTCGAGCAGGACTTCATCCCGACGGTCGCCAAGCGCGGCGCCGCGATCATCGACGCTCGTGGTGCGTCGTCGGCGGCGTCGGCGGCGAACGCGGCGATCGACCACGTGCACGACTGGGTCCTCGGGACGCCCGAGGGCGACTGGACGAGCGCGGGCGTGGTGTCCGACGGCTCGTACGGTGTTCCCGAAGGTCTGATCTCGTCGTTCCCCGTCGTCTCGCAGAACGGTGCGTGGGAGATCGTGCAGGGCCTGGAGATCTCGGACTTCTCCCGCGGCCGGATCGATGCCTCCGTCGGGGAGCTGGACGACGAGCGGGCCGCCGTGCGCCAGCTCGGCCTCGTCTGACCGCGAGATCAGGCGAGCGTCGTGAGGACCTCGTCGACCCGCCGCTCGATGCCGAGCCGGTCACGCTCCTGGAGCGAGGAGCGGGCGACGGCCTCGTGCAGCGCGCGCACCTCGTCGCGCACGAGGCTGCGGGTGGTGGGGCCTTCCGCCACGCGGGCGATCCGCTCCACGAGCCGCAGTGCCGCGCCGAGCGCGACGGGCGCGTCGACCGCGTAGCAGCGCACGGCTACCAGGACCTGGGCGATGAGCTCCTCGGCCTGTGGCCACGGGACGACGACACGCAGCGTGCCGCCCGCGTCCGCCCGTCCCGGTGGGACGGGCGGACGTCCGGCGAGCCGGGCGAGGCCGTCGCCGAGCGCGTCGAACGCGCTCGCGGCGGTGTACGGGTCGTTGGTGCCCGGGGACAGGGCACGCACCGCCATGTCGGTGAGCTGCTGGACGGCGTACTCGAGGTCCTGGTGCGGGGTGCGCTCGTCACCGAGCGTGACGGCGGCGCGCACGCCACGGGCACCGTCGTCCGCGAAGGTGCCGTGTGCACGGAGGCGGACGACCGGCTCGCCCACGGCCACATGGTCGCCGGACCTCACGACGCACTCGACCAGGCCGTCCGACGCCTCGGCGAGCCGCAGGAGCCGGTCGACGTCGACCCGCTGGACGTAGCCGGACCTGTCGGCGGCGACCACGTCGCGCACGGGCGGCAGGTCCTGCGGTCCTGTGTGCTGCGGTCCGACGTCGGCGGGGCCTGCCTGCGCGGGCGCGAGCAGCTCGACGACGGCGCCGAGGTCGTCCCGTAGACGGCGCTGCAGGGTCGAGACCTGCACGGAGTCGGCGATGTGGTGGATGAAGTAGACGAGCACGGCGACGCTGAGGACGGCGAGGAGCATCGCGCCGTTCACCGCCAGCGTCGGGACGAACGCATCGCCGTCGTCCGTCTCGCTGCGCACGGCGCGCAGCACGACGAGCGAGTACAGGAACGAGGCGGTGAAGACGCCGAGCACGAGCTGGTTCCCACGGTCGCTCATGAAGTTGCGCACCAGCCGCGGCCCGTACGACGACGTGGTGGTCGCGAGCACCGAGATCGTGATGGAGAACGTCGTCCCGGTCACGGTGAGCACGGACGTGGCGATGGCGCTGAGCAGCGCCCGGCTGCCGCCGGCGCTCAACGAGGACAACAGGGTCACGTCCTCGAAGGAGTCCTCGGCGAGGGCACGGTCGACGCCGATGAGGACCTCGGCGACGACGACCGCCACCGTCGACAGGACGGCCGGGTAGAACCAGAACGAGTCGAGGGCGCGACGCCAGGCGATCCTCACATCGCCTCCTTGACGCCGCGCCGCACCAGCCAGACGTTCGCCGGGTAGCTGGTGGCGAAACCGGTGAGCATCGCCAGCTGCATGATCCACCAGAACTCGACGCTGAGCACGGGCGCCGGTCCGCCGAACGCAGCGGGGAGGACGACGAGCTGGGCGAGCGCCATCGCCGCGTACATCCCGAGCTGCCAGGACAGGATGGAGACGGTGTCCGCCGTGACCGCCTCGGCCAGCCCACGGCGCAACGAGAGCCCCCGCATCGGCGCGATCGCGAGGTACTGCAGCACGATGCCGAAGCCGAACGCGAGCACGAGGTCCACGACCCACCGCGCGTACATCTCGTCGGCGAAGAGCCAGCCGTACCCGGCGACGGTCGCGAGCCCGGGTACCGCCAGGACGAGCCCCTCGCCGACCACGTCGCCGAGCGTGCACCCCGCGCCGCAGTGGCTGGTGCTGGTCACGACGGAGACCCAGTGGGGGCGGTCTGCGTCGTCGTCCGCTCGGCCCGTCCGCGCCCAGCGGAGGTAGAACCACAACCAGACGACGCTGCCGAACAGCATCGTGAGCGGCCAGACGACCGCCATGACCCGCATACGGGGCGGGCGCCGGACGACGTCGACGGCGACCCAGAGCGCGCAGAGCCCCGCCACGACGAGCGAGACGGTCGCGAGCGCCGACAGCGCGCCGGGGAACGCCGGTGCCGGTGCCGCCGCCTGCTCCGTCATGTGCTCCGTCCTCGTCGTGCGCTGCTGGCCCGCTCCACGGTCACACCGGGCGGGTGCGCCGGCATCTCGAGGCGGACCTCGTCGTGCGGCACGGAAATTGCCTGCGTGGGTGTCGGGCACGGGACATAGGGTCGACTCGCCATGATCGACGCACCCGCACCGACCTCCCACCCGTCCGGCCCGGACGGCCCGGGCGCGACCGCCCCCGCCACCGTGGACCCCTCCCGGCGGCTGGACTGGCGGCGCCTGCGGCGGCCGCAGGCCCTCGTCGCGCTGGTCGGCCTCACCGTCGGCGCGGTCGGGGCCGCTCTGGGCACCGTCGTCGCCGGGTGGATCGCCGACGACCCGACCACCGCGAGCCTCCGGCTGCTCGCGGTCTGCATCGTGGGCGCTGCGCTGTTCGACACGGCCGGGCAGATCGTGTGGGCAGGCGTGGTCGACCGTGCCGAAGGAAGGCTGCGGGGAGACCTGCTCACGGCTGCCCTGCACCAGCCGCTGGCCACCCTGACGGAGCAGGCGGTCGGCGAGGTGCTGGACCGGGTCGACGACGACACGCACGCCGTCGGCACGCTCGTGCGGCGCCAGCTCTGGGGCGCGGGGCGCACGCTCGTCGGCGTGGTCCCCATGTGGGTCGTGGCCGGGCTGACGTGGTGGCCGGCCTGGTTCCTCTTCCCGGTCCTCGGCCTGGTCGCGTGGCTGCTCGTCCGGCCGATGCTGGGCGAGATCTCGCGCCGCAAGGTCGTCGAGGAGGCGGCCTGGACGGACCACGCCGCCGGTTTCGAGGAGGCGGTCGCGGCGCGCGACGACCTGCGCACCAGCCTCGGGCAGTCGTTCGCGATCCGTCGGCTCGCCGTCCTCTCGGCGCGGGTGCACGCCCGGTTCGAGGCGGTGCTGTCGGTCGAGTCGCGCATGGTCCGTCGTGCGGGTCTGGTGCTGGCGGCGTTGCTCGCGGGGACGGCCGTGGCGGGCGCAGCGCTCGCCACGGACGGCGACCTGCCGGTCGACCGGCTGGTCACCCTGTTCCTCGTCACGGCCATGTTCGTGGGGCAGACGGACAGCCTCGTCCACCACCTTCCCGACATCCAGGAAGGTCTGGGCGCGCTCACGCGGATCCGGCAGATGCTGTCCGTGGCGCCCGAGCCGACAGGCGGCCGCGCGGTGCCCGAGGGCCCGGTCGGGATCGAGCTGCGCGACCTGCGCTTCGCCTACGCCGAGGGCACCTTCGCCCTGGACGGCGTGAGCCTGCGGGTTCCCGCCGGCGCGACCGTCGCCCTCGTCGGGCGGACCGGCTCGGGCAAGTCGACGCTGGCGTCGCTGCTCTCCCGGGCCGTCGAGCCGCCGACCGGCTCGGTGCTCGTCGGGGGAGCGGACGTCCGCGAGCTCGACCTGCACGCGCTGCGAGCTGCCGTCGGCGTCGTGACGCAGCGCACGGAGATCCTCGCGGGCACGCTCGCGGAGAACGTCGCGCTCTTCGCGGACGTGTCGCGTGCGGACGTCGAGGCGGCGGTCCGAGAGCTCCGGCTCGACGACTGGGTCCTCGGCCTGCCCGACGGGCTCGACACGCTGCTGGGACCGGGCGGGACGTCGCTGTCCGCGGGCGAGGAGCAGCTCGTCGCGTTCGCGCGCCTGCTGGTGCGCGACGTGCAGGTGGTCGTGCTCGACGAGGCGACGGCCCGGATGGACCCGCTGACCGAGGCGCGCGTGGTCGCCGCGTCGGAGCGGCTGCTCACCGGGCGCACCGGCGTCCTCGTCGCGCACCGGCTCTCGACCATCGAGCGCGCCGGCCTCGTTGCCGTGCTCGACCACGGGCGCATCGTGCAGCAGGGTCCGCGGGCGGAGCTCGCAGCCGCCGACGGCCCGTACCGGGCTCTGCTGGAGGCGAGCGTCGCCGAGCACGCGTCCTCGGACGCGAGCCGGCCCGAGGACGCAGCCGGGGCCGTCGGGGGGCGCCGACGTCGCGGCGCCCGGCCGGAGCTGACCGATCCCGGGGACGGGCCGAGCCTGGCCCGCGGGATCCTGCACGCGCTGCGCGTGCGGCCGGCGTGGGGAGCGTTCGCCGCGGTGCTGTTCCTGGTGGCGAGCCTGTTCTCGGCACAGGGCGCGATCACCGGCTACCTGTGGGGCCACGCCGTCCAGAGTCTGGACGAGGGCTTCCCGGTCGTGCTGCTCGGGCTGTTCACGGTGCTGCTCGTCGCCGCACCGGTGTGTCTCGCGCGCGCCGTGTACCTGTATCCGCGCTGGTGGATCGAGGTGCTGCTGCGGGTGCGCATGGCCGTCATGGCCGGGCAGACACGTCAGCACCGGCTCCCGGCGTCGCCGCCGGGCGAGGTCGTGGCTCGTGCCATGGACGCCGACCGGTTCGCCCGGTACGCGGACCGCTGGGTCGACTTCGTCAACGGACTGGCGATCGCGGGTGTCACGGCCCTGATCAGCGGCTCGTGGCTCGCCGGGGCGGTCCTGCTGGCCGTGATGGTGGTCTCCGCGGGTGCGTCGGCGATCGGGCGCCCGATCGCCGGCCGGTCGGCGACACGGTCGTCGGCGGCGCGGGCGCGGTTCGGCCGGGCTCTCGTCTCCGCCCTCGACTCCGCGCGCACGGTCAAGCTCGCCGCCCGTACGACGCAGGTGCACTCCCACCTGCGTGAGGTCGACCGGGGCCGCGTGCGGGCCGCGGTCTTCGAGCACCGGGTCCAGGCGGCGCTCGACGGCGTGCCGCTGGTCATGATCCAGCTCGGCGTGGTCGCCGCGTGGGCAGGTCTCCTCATGGGGACGTGGGATCTGGCCACGGCGCTGCTGGTCGCCAACGCGGTGAACGGCTTCGGCTGGTTCGGCGTCGTCGCGGGCGCCGTCGTGACCGAGGCGCCGGGGACGCGCTCGTGGCAGCAGGCGACCAGCCGGTTCGCCGCGGGCGCCGACCTCATGGACGTCCCCGCCGGGGTCGACCTGGTCACGGGAGCCGCGCCGACGCCCGTCCCGGTCCCGCGGCGGGCGTTGGAACGGCTCGACCTGGCCGACCTGACGGCGCTGCACGACGACGGCACGATCGGCGTCCACGGTGTGGACCTGTCGGTGCGGCGCGGTGAGCTGGTGCTCCTGCTCGGTCAGGTCGGGGCGGGCAAGTCGAGCCTGCTCTCGGCGCTCGCGGGTCTCATGGAGCACACCGGTGCGATCCGGTGGAACGGCACGGACGTCGTCGACGCCCAGACGTTCTTGCGACCCGGCCAGGTCGCGCACGTCGCGCAGGTGCCGCGTGTGCTCTCGGGCACGTTCGCCGACAACGTGCGGCTCGGTCACGAGCGCGAGGTGCACGGCCCGGTCGCCTCCGCCCGCCTGGAGCAGGACGTCGTCGAGGCCGGCGGGCACGAGGCTCTCGTGGGGCACCGCGGTGTCCGGCTGTCGGGCGGGCAGGTGCAGCGGCTCGCGCTCGCGCGGGCGCTCGCGACCGACACCGAGCTCCTCCTGGCGGACGACGTCTCGAGCGCTCTGGACGCCGCGACCGAGATCGAGCTGTGGTCGTCCCTGCGCGAGCGCGGTACCACCGTCATCGGGGCGACGTCGAAGCGGGCGGCGCTCGCCCGTGCCGACCGGGTCGTGGTGCTCGACGACGGGCGGGTCGCCGACGTCGGACCGTGGCGTGATCTCGCGCCGCGGTGGGGACACCTCGCGGGCTGAGCTCCCCCTGGTCGCGCCGGGGCGCGGGCGGCTCGGAGTCTGCGGCCACCGGATACGGTGTGTCCGGACCGACCGTCCGAGCGGAGGACGACGATGGTGCGCCGGGGCACGAGTCTGCTGCGCATGGGCGTCTTCGGCCGAGTGAAGGAGAGAACGATGAAGTCTTCCACGAGCGCCGGTGCGGTCGCCGCGCTGGCCTGCGTGCTCGGCGCCGCCGTGCCCGCAGCCGCTGCCCCTGCCGCGGACAGCACTCAGCTGGAGCGCGCGGTCGCCAGCTACGAGGCGATGCAGGACTACCTGTACGTCGACGACGGTTCCTCGCTCTACCTGGAGCAGTACCCGCGCACGGCGCAGGACCGGCCCTACTCCTACGAGTGGCCGTTCTCGCAGGCCCACGTCGCGACTCTCGACCTCGCCGTGCTGCCCGAGCCCGTCGGCAGCACCTTTGCGGACGACCTGGCCGACCGTGGACGGGGCCAGGAGCACTTCTGGAACGCGGACGGCGGTGCGACGGGGCTGCCCGGTTACGACTCCTACCCGCGGTCGCCGTACGGTGACGGCGGCGACATCTTCTACGACGACAACGAGTGGGTGGCGCTCGCGAAGGTGCAGCAGTACCTCGAGCGCGGCGACGACGACGCGCTCGAGCGGGCGGAGGAGATCTTCGACCTGGTCGTCACCGGCTGGGACACCGATCCCACCCATCCCGCACCGGGGGGCGTCTTCTGGACCCAGGCGACCTGGAGCACCGACCGCAACACCGTCTCGACGATGCCTGCCGCCCAGCTCGCGACCCGGCTCTACATGGTCACGGGGGAGGACGAGTACCTGGACTGGG
This sequence comes from Cellulosimicrobium arenosum, assembly GCF_014837295.1. Classification (GTDB taxonomy): domain Bacteria; phylum Actinomycetota; class Actinomycetes; order Actinomycetales; family Cellulomonadaceae; genus Cellulosimicrobium; species Cellulosimicrobium arenosum. The sequence goes on along the minus strand of NZ_JACYHB010000002.1, from coordinate 300,777 downwards.
CCGAGCGGATGACGGCGTGGACGGACCGGTACCTGCTGGCGCCGAACGGGCTGTACTGGGACAACGTCGCGCTGGACGGCTCGATCGACCGGGCGCAGTGGTCGTACAACCAGGGCGTGCCCGTGGGCACCTACACGCTGCTCTATCAGGCCACGGGCGACGAGCAGTACCTGCACAAGGCGAAGGCGATCGCGAGCGACTCGTACCGCTTCTACGTCACCGAGGGCCGGCTGCAGCACCAGCCCATGTTCTTCAACTCCATCTGGTTCAAGAACCTCCTGCTGCTGGAGTCCGTGACGGGCGGCGAGACCTACCGCGACGCGATGGCGGACTACGCGGACGCGCAGTGGCGCGACGTGCGCGACCCCGAGACCGGCCTGTTCCCCGTCGACGGCGAGACAACGGAGCTCCTCGGGCAGGCGGCGATGGTGCAGATCTACGCCGCGCTGGCCCGGCCGAGCGGTACCAGGGACATGCCGGTCTCCGTCCAGACCGTGTCTCGGTGCCTGGCGGGCGACGCCTACGTCGCGGTCCGCGCGACGAACGACGGCACCGAGCCCGTCGACGTGACGCTCTCGACCCCGTTCGGGAAGAGAGCGTTCGCCGAGGTCGCCGGGGGGAGGAGCGCCTACCAGTCGTTCGCCTCCCGGGGGACGAGCATCGAGGCCGGCGACGCCGTGGTCACCGCCACTGCGGTGGCCGATGGCGAGGAAGTCACCTTCACCGTGACCTACGACGAGCTCTCCTGCTCCTGACGTCGTGCTCGGCCGACCGGGGCAGGACGGCCGGGTCGCCGACGTCGGGCCGTGGCGTGATCTCGCGCCGCGCTCGGGGCACCTCGCGGGCCGACCGCGAACCGACGTCCGTACAGACTCTTGCTGCAAGTTGCTGCAAAGCGCTACAGTCGGCTCAGCCGTACGCTGCGAAGCGCCTGGCCCGGCCGACGTCGTCCGCTGCTGGTCCGTCGTCCGACCCCGCTGCTCCTCGCGTGGCATCCGCACACCTCTTCGGACGAGGGAGTCCCCCATGACCTCCATGCCGCGTCGACGCCGGTCGTCGCCGATCGCGCCCGGCCAGCCATCCCCACCGCGCGCTTCGCGCGCGGCCGCGTCGGTCGCGGCGCTCGCGCTCGCGAGCTCGACGCTCGCCGGGCTCACGGTCGCCGCGATGGCAGCCCCGGCGGCGGGGGCCGACGAGCGCTCCGCCGCGCTCGTGGGCGACCTGCAGTCCGAGCTCGGCTGCGCCGCGGACTGGGATCCCGCCTGTGCTGCCACGGACCTCGCGCCGTCGGACGTCCCGGGGGTCTGGTCGGCCGAGTTCGAGGTCCCCGCCGGGAGCTGGGAGTACAAGGTCGCGATGGACGACGCGTGGGACGAGGCGTACGGCCGGGACGGGCGGGACGAGAACGTCCCCCTCGTCCTCGGCGGAGACACGCGCGTGCGCGTCACGTTCGACGAGTCGACCGGGCGCATCGCGCTCACCCCGCTCGACCTGGCGGGGGAGGACGAGGCCGCCGACGCCGCGCTCGTCGCCCCGCCCGTGCGGCAACCCGGATCGGACGAGCGCTTCTACTTCGTCATGACCGACCGGTTCGCCAACGGCGACACGTCGAACGACACGGCGGGGCTCGGCGACGACCGGCTCGAGTCCGGGTTCGACCCGACGGACAAGGGGTTCTACCAGGGCGGCGACATCGCGGGCCTGCGCGAGAACCTCGACTACGTCGAAGGGCTCGGCACGACGGCGATCTGGCTCACGCCCTCGTTCACGAACCAGCCCGTGCAGGGGAGCGGCGCCGACGTGTCGGCCGGCTACCACGGGTACTGGATCACCGACTTCACGCAGATCGACCCGCACCTCGGGGCGAACGCGGAGCTCGAGGGCCTCGTCGACGAGGCCCACGCGAAGGGCATCAAGGTCTACTTCGACATCATCACGAACCATACGGCGGACGTCGTCGACTACGAGGAGGACGAGTACTCCTACGTCGACCAGGCCACGTCGCCCTACCGAGACGCGGCGGGCGACGTCTTCGACCCCGCAGCAGTCGCGGGCACGGGCGACTTCCCGCAGCTCGACGCCGCGACGTCGTTCCCGTACACGCCCTTCGTCCCGCCGGGCAAGGAGGACCTCAAGGTCCCGTCGTGGCTCAACGACCCGACGGTCTACCACAACCGCGGCAACTCGACCTGGACGGGCGAGTCGGTCACGTACGGCGACTTCGACGGCCTCGACGACCTCATGACCGAGGACCCGAGGGTCGTCGACGGGTTCGTCGACGTCTACGAGGACTGGATCGACCTCGGGATCGACGGCTTCCGCATCGACACGGTCAAGCACGTGAACGTCGAGTTCTGGGAGACGTGGACCACCGAGGTCCTCGACTACGCGCACGCCCAGGGCAAGGACGACTTCTTCATGTTCGGCGAGGTCTACGACGCCGACGCCGCGAAGCTGTCCCCCTACGTGCGCCGCACCGACATGAGCTCGACGCTCGACTTCACGTTCCAGTCCGCCGCCACCAGCTTCGCGAGCGGCAACAGCGCCAAGGGGCTCGCGTCGCTCTTCGCGAGCGACGACATGTACACGACGCCGGACACCTCGGCGAGCGCGCTGCCCACGTTCCTCGGCAACCACGACATGGGCCGTGTCGGCTACCTGCTCGCGTCGACCGACGACCCGCTCGCGCGCGACGAGCTCGCGCACGACCTCATGTACCTCACGCGCGGCCAGCCCGTCGTCTACTACGGCGACGAGCAGGGCTTCGCGGGCAGGGGCGGTGACAAGGACGCGCGCCAGACGCTCTTCGCGACCCAGGTCGACGAGTACGCGGACCAGCCGCTCGTCACCGGTGAGCAGGCGGGGAGCGTCGACCGGTACGACACCGACGCGCCGCTGTACGAGCGCATCGCCGACCTCGCCGCGCTGCGCGCCGCGCACCCGGCGCTCGCGACGGGCGCACAGGTCGAGCGCTACGTCGAGAACGGTGCGGGGGTGTACGCCTTCAGCCGGGTGGACCGTACGGAGAGGGTCGAGCACCTGGTCGCGCTCAACAACGCGGCCGAGCCGCGCGAGGCCACGTTCACGACGCTCACGCCGGGCGCGCGCTACGACGTGCTGTACGGGGACGGCGAGCCCGCCACGGCCTCCGCGGACGGGTCGGTCACGCTCACCGTCCCCGCGACGTCTGCCGTCGTGCTGGTCGCGGACCGTGAGGTCGGTGCGGACTCGTCCGGCGAGATCGCCGTGACCGTCCCGGCCGCGGGTGCCGCGACGAGCGGGGTCGCCCCGGTCGGCGCGACCGTGGACGACGACGCGTGGTCCGAGACCTCGATCGCGTGGCGCGAGGTGGGTGCCTCCGGGTGGCACGCGCTCGGGACCGCCGAGGACACCACGCCGCGGGTCTTCCACGACGTCACCTCGCTGCCCGAGGGCACGCTCGTCGAGTACCGCGCGGTCACCACGGACGCGGACGGCGACCGCGCGGCCGCGTCGAGCTTCGCGAGCGTCGGGGTCGACGTGAGCGGCACGGTGGGCGAGGAGCCCGAGCCCGAGATCGACCTCGTGACCGTCGCCGGGAGCCACAACTCCGAGATGGGCTGCGCGGGCGACTGGGCACCGGGCTGCGAGGCGGCGAAGCTCACGAAGCGCGCCGACGGCGTCTACGCCGGCACGTTCGACCTGCCTGCCGGCACGTACGAGTACAAGGTCGCGCTCAACGGGTCGTGGACCGTGAACTACGGCGTCGGTGGCGTACAGGACGGTGACAACGCGACGTACACGACCGATGGCGGTCCGGTCACGTTCTACTGGGACCCGGTCGGCAAGGACTTCTCCAGCACGGCGCAGGGGCCGATCGTCACCGTCGCAGGCTCGTTCCAGGACCAGGTCGGCTGCCCGGGGACCTGGGCGCCGGACTGCCTCGCGTCGTGGCTCAAGGACCCGGACGGTGACGGCACGTACACCTGGTCCACGGACGCCCTGTCGGCCGGGGCGTACGAGGGCAAGGTCGCGCACGGGACGAGCTGGGCCGAGAACTACGGGGTCGGGGGCGCGCCGGACGGAGCCAACTACCAGTTCTCCGTCGGCGACGGCGAGACCGTGACGTTCACGTACGACATCGAGACGCACGTGCTCGAGATCGGCGTCGAGAACCCGCCGCTGCCCGGCGCCGGGCTGCAGGCGGCGCACTGGGTGCGCGACGGGCTGCTCGCCTGGCCGGGATCTCTCGGCGCAGGCGACACCTACACGCTGTGGACCGCCCCCGAGGGCGGGCTCTTCGCGGCCGACGGTGCCGTGGACGCGCCGGACGGTGCGCAGTCGTACCCGCTCGAGGTCGACCCGGGCGGTCTGCCCGACGACGTCGTGGCCGACTTCCCGGCGCTCGCGGAGCACACCGCGCTGCGCCCGGTGGGCGCGGACGGGCAGCCTCTCGCCCGCGCCGACGTCGAGGCCGCGCTCACCGGTCAGCTCCTCGTGACGCGGACCGACGGCACGACGCTCTCGGCCGCGACCGGGGTCCAGGTCCCGGGCGTCGTCGACGACCTGTTCGCGCAGGACGCCGCGGCGCGTGAGCTCGGTGTCACCTGGCACGGGCTGGACGACGAGGGCGATCAGCCGTCGTTCGCGCTCTGGGCACCGACCGCGCAGGACGTGGCGCTGCTGGCCTGGCCCGCGGGGACGCCCCTGGCGGACGACCCGACCCGGTTCGAGGCCACGCGTCAGTCCGACGGCACGTGGACGCTCGACGGCGCTGCGTCGGACGAGCCGTCGGCGGGGGAGCGCGCCGGGTGGGAGGGCACCCGGTATCTCTACGAGGTGACCGTGTACGTCCCGAGCACGGGGAAGGTCGAGACGAACGTCGTCACCGACCCCTACTCGGTCGGGCTCACGCTCGACTCGACGCACTCGGTCGCCGTCGACCTCGACGACCCCGCGTTCCGCCCGCCGCTGTGGGAGGACACCGCCGCACCCGTCGTCGAGCGCTCCGTCGACCAGACGATCTACGAGCTGCACGTGCGCGACTTCTCGATCGCGGACGAGACGGTCCCCGCCGCCGAGCGCGGGACCTACCTCGCGTTCGCGGAGGAGGGGTCGGACGGCATGACGCACCTGCGCGAGCTCGCCGACGCCGGGATGACGACCGTCCACCTGCTGCCGACGTTCGACATCGCGAGCATCCCGGAGGACCGGGCGGACCAGGCGACCACGGGTGACCTGAGCGGCTTCGCCCCGGACTCGACCGAGCAGCAGGCAGCGGTGGCGGGGATCCAGGCCGGCGACGGCTTCAACTGGGGCTACGACCCGTGGCACTTCAGCACACCGGAGGGCTCGTACGCGACCGACGCCGACGGCGGCGCGCGCGTCGCGGAGTTCCGCACCATGGTGGGCGCCCTGCACGACACGGGCCTGCAGGTCGTGCTCGACCAGGTGTTCAACCACACTGCCGCGAGCGGCCAGGACGAGAAGTCGGTGCTCGACAAGGTCGTGCCCGGCTACTACCACCGGCAGAACCCCACCACCGGCTCCGTCGAGACGAGCACGTGCTGCCAGAACGTGGCCACCGAGCACGCGATGGCGGGTCGGCTCATGGTCGACTCGGTCGTCACGTGGGCGAAGGACTACCACGTCGACGGGTTCCGGTTCGACCTCATGGGTCACCACTCGCGGCAGAACATGCTCGACGTGCGGGCCGCGCTGGACGAGCTGACGCTCGCCGAGGACGGGGTCGACGGGAAGAGCGTCTACCTCTACGGCGAGGGCTGGAACTTCGGCGAGGTCGCCGACGACACGCTGTTCGAGCAGGCCACCCAGGGCAACCTCGGCGGGACCGGCGTCGGGACGTTCTCCGACCGGCTCCGCGACGCGGTGCACGGCGGTTCTCCCGTCGACGGTGCGTCCACGTTCACCCAAGGTTTCGGCACCGGCCTCGGGACCGACCCGAACGGGCGCGAAGCAACGGCCGATGACCCCGGCAGCGTCAACGACGGGTCCGACGACGAGCTCGCCGACCTCGGTCACCAGACCGACCTCGTGCGGCTCGGTCTCGCGGGCAACCTGCGCGACTTCACGTTCGTCACGTCGACCGGCCAGGAGCAGCGGGGGGACGAGATCGACTACCGGGGCGCACCGGCGGGGTACGCGGACTCACCGGAGGAGGTCGTCACGTACGTCGACGCGCACGACAACGAGACACTGTTCGACCTGCTCGCGCTCAAGCTTCCGGCGGACACACCCATGGACGAGCGGGTGCGGATGAACACGGTGTCGCTCGCGACGACGGCGCTCTCGCAGTCCCCGTCGTTCTGGCACGCGGGCACGGACCTGCTGCGCTCGAAGTCGCTCGACCGCAACAGCTACGACTCGGGTGACTGGTTCAACGCGATCGACTGGAGCGGTCAGGACAACGGGTTCGGCAAGGGGCTGCCGATGGCGGCCGACAACGAGGACAGGTGGCCGCTCATGGCACCGCTCCTGGCCGATGCCGCGCTCGAGCCGGCACCCGCGGACATCGCGACAGCGTCGGCGCAGGCCGACGACCTCCTGCGGCTGCGACACTCGACCGAGCTGTTCCGTCTCGGCGACGCAGGAGCCATCCAGCAGAAGGTCACGTTCCCCGACGCGGGCGCCGACCAGGCGCCCAGCGTGATCGTCATGTCGGTCGACGACACGGCGGGCGCGGACGATGTCGATCCAGCGCTCGACGGGGTCCTCGCGGTGCTCAACGCGTCCCCGGACCCGGTCACGCAGACGATCGAGGCGCTCGCGGGCCGGGACTACGCACTCTCCCCGGTCCAGGCAGAGGGGAGCGACGACGTCGTCAAGGACACGACGTGGGACGCGGGGTCCGGGACCGTGACCGTTCCGGCACGGACCGTGGCGGTGCTCGTCGAGCCGCAGGCCGGTGCCGAGGCCCCCGTCACCGTCGAGGCCGTCTCGCGCTGCCTCGCAGGCAAGGCGTACGTCGCGGTCCGTGCCACGAACGACGGTCCTGTGCCGCTCGGCATCGCGCTCTCGACGCCGTTCGGGACGAGGTCGTTCGCGGACGTGGCGCCGGGGAAGAACGCCTATCAGTCGTTCGCGGTCCGTGCGGCGTCGGTCGAGGCGGGCGAGGCGACGGTGGCCGTCACGCAGGTCGATCCGCTGACCGGTGCGGACGTCACCACCACCGTGGCCGCCGCCTTCGAGCCGCGCAGCTGCTCGTGACGCACGGCTACCGGGCCGACGGCGTTTCGGGCGTTTCATGCTTGTCTGGCCAGGTTCGGATTGCGCTCTCACGCGTTCAGGTTGTGATCGCGTGGGAGCGTTCCCGCCGTGTTATCGCTCACATCGGTGGCGGTCGTGGCGGCCAACATCGCTGTTTGGTCACAGTTCCCCGATCCTTGGGTTCAGGAGTTGACGCCAAGGATCGGACGGGCCTAACGTCGCAGCGGCTCGGACAAGCACAGGACGTCCGGGCCCGCGGGGCGCAGGAGCGCCGCGACGACTGGCGGGAGGAGTCCGATGACGGACGGCGACGTGATCCTCGAGATGAGGTCCATCACCAAGGAGTTCCCGGGCGTCAAGGCGCTCGACGAGGTGACGCTCACCGTGCGTTCCGGCGAGATCCATGCGATCTGCGGCGAGAACGGCGCGGGGAAGTCGACGCTCATGAAGGTGCTGTCGGGCGTGTACCCGCACGGGACCTACAGCGGCGAGATCGTCTACCGCGGTGAGGAGGTCCGGTTCAAGGACATCCGTTCCAGCGAGAGCGACGGCATCGTCATCATCCACCAGGAGCTCGCGCTCATCCCCGAGCTGTCGATCACGGAGAACATCTTCCTCGGCAACGAGGTGCGGGGCAGGCTGGGTCTCGACTGGGGAGAGGCACGCCGCCGCTCGCAGGAGCTGCTCGCCCGCGTGGGACTGCGCGAGTCGCCCGACACCCTGATCAAGAACATCGGTGTGGGTCACCAGCAGCTCGTCGAGATCGCGCGAGCGCTCGCCAAGGACGTCCGCCTGCTCATCCTCGACGAGCCGACCTCGGCCCTCAACGAGGACGACTCCGAGCACCTGCTGGACCTGCTGCGCGGTCTGCGCGACCACGGGATCACCAGCATCATGATCTCCCACAAGCTCAACGAGATCGAGGAGATCGCGGACTCCATCACGATCATCCGTGACGGACGCTCGGTCGAGACGCTCGACGTCAAGGGCGACGGGGTCGACGAGAACCGCATCATCCGCGGCATGGTCGGGCGATCGCTGGACTCCCGCTTCCCCGAGCGCACCCCGAAGATCGGGGAGATCTTTTTCGAGGTCGAGGACTGGACCGTCGAGCACCCGGAGGTCCCGGGCCGGCTCGTGTGCAACCGCTCGAACTTCCACGTGCGCCGCGGTGAGATCGTCGGCTTCGCGGGGATCATGGGTGCCGGGCGCACCGAGCTGGCGCGCTCGATCTTCGGCCGTTCCTACGGCCGCTTCCTCTCGGGGTCGGTCCGTATCGACGGCGAGACCGTGTCGCTGCCCAGCGTCCTGGCGGCCGTGAAGCACGGCATCGCCTACGTCCCCGAGGACCGCAAGTCCCTGGGCCTGAACCTCCTCGACACGATCCAGGACACGGTGATCGCGGCCAACCTGCCACGCGTGACGCGCCGCGGGAGCATCAACGACGACGAGGCGTACCTGGCCGCCGAGAGCTACCGCAAGTCGCTGGGCGTGAAGGCCCCGACCGTCAAGGAGGGCGTCGTCAAGCTCTCGGGGGGGAACCAGCAGAAGGTCCTCCTCGCGAAGTGGATGTTCACCGAGCCCGAGCTCCTCATCCTCGACGAGCCGACGCGAGGGATCGACGTCGGCGCGAAGTACGAGATCTACGGCCTGATCCAGCAGCTCGCCGACCAGGGCAAGGGAGTCGTCGTGATCTCCTCCGAGCTCCCCGAGCTGCTCGGGATCTGCGACCGCATCTACACGGTCACCGAGGGCCGGGTGACCGGCGACGTACCGGGTGCGGACGCCACGCAGGAAGGCCTCATGCGCCTGATGACAGGAGCCGCAGCGTGACCACCACCACGACCAGACCGACGCAGACACAGAAGGAAGCACCGACGATGTCGTCATTCAAGCAGCTGGCGGGCGGCGGCCTACGGCAGTACAGCATGGTCATCGCGCTCGTCGTGCTGATCTTCTTCTTCCAGTGGCGGACGGGCGGGAACGTCCTGACCCCCACCAACGCGCAGAACGTCATCATCGGGAACTCGTACATCCTCGTGCTGGCGATCGGCATGGTCCTCGTGATCATCGCGGGGCACATCGACCTCTCCGTGGGGTCCGTCGCCGCCGTGACCGGGATCATCGTCGCGCTGGCGATGCGGGACGGGGGTCTGCCCTGGTGGGCCGGCATCCTGCTCGGCCTCGCGGTGGGCGCCGTCATCGGAGCCTGGCAGGGCTTCTGGGTCGCCTTCGTCGGCATCCCGGGGTTCATCACGACGCTCGCGGGCATGATGCTCTTCCGCGGTCTGAACCAGCTCATCGGTCACTCGAACTCGGTCCCGGTGCCCGAGCAGTTCCGGACGATGGGCGCGGGGTACCTGCCCGAGTGGGGTCCGAACACGGGCATGAACAACTGGACGCTGGTCCTCGGGATCCTCGCGATCGCGTCCGTCGTCTGGTCCGAGTACCGTCGTCGCGCGAGCGCCCGGCGCCTCGGGCTCGAGACCGTGTCCGTCCCCGTCGTCGTCATCCGCCTGGTCGTCGCCGTCGTGGTGATCGGTTACCTGACGTACCTCTTCGGCAGCGGTCGGTACGGGACGTCCTTCCCGGTCGCCGGTGTCATCCTCGCGGCGCTCGTCATCATCTACCACTTCGTGGCGGCACGGACCATCACCGGCCGGCACGTCTACGCGGTGGGCGGCAATCGTGCCGCAGCGGCGCTCTCCGGTGTCAACATCCGGCGGACGAACTTCTTCGTCATGATGAACATGTCGATCCTCGCGGCGGTCGCCGGCATGATCTTCATCGGTCGTGCGACGGCCTCCGGCCCGTCGGACGGCAACATGTGGGAGCTCGACGCGATCGCCGCCGTCTTCATCGGTGGGGCGGCGGTCTCCGGCGGCGTCGGGACGGTCGTCGGCTCCGTCATCGGTGGCCTCGTGATGGCGGTCCTGAACAACGGGCTGCAGCTCATGGGCGTCGGGTCCGACATGACGCAGATCATCAAGGGGCTCGTGCTGCTCGCCGCCGTCGCGTTCGACGTCTACAACAAGGTCCAGGGACGCCCGTCGATCATCGCGCTCATTTTCCCGGGCAGACGCGACAAGGGCACGGGCGCCGTCCCCGGTGCGGACGACCCGCGGCCGGAGGTCCCCGTGGCCGACGGCGCCACCGCAGCCAAGGGCTGAGCCCGACCCATTCCTTACTCCCCACAGCTCCACAACCCGAAGCACCCGACGACGGGTGCCCGACCAGAAAGTGGCAACATGAAGAAGCTCACCACAGCGCTCCTGGCGCTGAGCGCCGCGAGCGCGCTCGTCCTGTCCGGCTGCTCGTCCGACGACAACGGGCGCGGCGGCTCCGACGCGGAGACCGGCGGCTCCGAGGCGCCCGCAGGCTTCGAGGAGGGCTCGACGATCGGCGTCGCGCTCCCGCAGAAGACCTCCGAGAACTGGGTCCTCGCCGAGCAGCTGTTCAACGACGGTCTGACCGACGCCGGCTACGAGCCGATCGTGCAGTTCGCCAACGGCGGCGTCTCCGAGCAGCAGAACCAGATCCAGGCCATGGTCCAGCAGGGCGCCAAGGTCATCGTCGTCGGTGCGATCGACGGCTCGCAGCTGGGCAGCCAGCTCGAGGCCGCGGCGGACCAGGGCGTCAAGGTCATCGCGTACGACCGGCTCGTGAAGAACACCGAGGCCGTGGACCTGTACGTCGCGTTCGACAACTTCAAGGTCGGCGAGCTGCAGGGCCAGGCGCTCCTGGACGGTCTCGCCGAGCGCAAGGGTGAGGGCCCGTACAACATCGAGCTCATCTCCGGCTCGCCCGACGACGCGAACTCGAAGCCGTTCTTCGAGGGCGCCATGAGCGTGCTCCAGCCCAAGATCGACGACGGGACGCTCACGGTCGTCTCCGGCCAGGTCACGCAGCAGGAGACCTCCACCCAGGGCTGGGAGGCCGAGAACGCGCAGAACCGCATGGACACGATCCTCGCGGGCAACTACGAGGACGAGGAGCTGCACGGCATCCTGTCCCCGAACGACACCCTGGCGCGTGCCGCGCTCACGTCCGTCAAGCAGGCCGGCAAGGACACCCCGGTCATCACCGGCCAGGACTCCGAGGTCGAGTCCGTCAAGTCGATCGTCGCGGGCGAGCAGTACTCGACGATCTACAAGGACACGCGCGAGCTCGTCGCCGAGACCATCAACGAGATCAACCTCGCGCAGCAGGGCGAGGACTTCGAGGTCAACGACGAGGAGTCGTACGACAACGGCGTGAAGGTCGTCCCGGCCTTCCTGCTCGAGCCGAAGATCGTCACCCAGGAGAACGCCGCCGAGGTCTACGCGGACGACGACACGCTCGCCCCCCTCACCGAGCAGTGACGTCCGGGGCCTGATCCCCTGACCCACCGCGAGACCCCGCCACGTCCGACGTGGCGGGGTCTCGTCGTCGTGGGCCCGGGTGTGTGCCCTCTCAGCGGAAGACGACGGTCCGGTGGCCGTCGAGCAGCACACGGTGCTCGGCGTGCCACCGCACGGCTCGCGCGAGCGTCTGGCGCTCGACGTCCTCGCCGATCGCGACGAGGTCCTCGACGCGGCGCGAGTGGTCGACGCGCGCGACGTCCTGCTCGATGATCGGGCCCTCGTCGAGGTCGCCGGTCACGTAGTGCGACGTCGCGCCGATGAGCTTGACGCCGCGGTCGTGGGCCTGCGCGTACGGGCGCGCGCCCTTGAAGCTCGGCAGGAACGAGTGGTGGATGTTGATGATCTGCCCCGGCATCTCGCGGCACAGGTCGTCGGACAGGATCTGCATGTACCGCGCGAGGACCACGAGCTCGACGTCCAGCTCGGCGACCAGCTCGCGCAGCCGCGCCTCGGCGCCCGCCTTCGTCCCGCGGGTCACCGGGACGTGGTGGAACGGCTTGCCGTAGAACGTCGCGATGTCCTCGAGGTCGGGATGGTTCCCGACGACGCCCACGACGTCGATCGGCATCGCCTGCGACCGCTCGCGGTACAGCAGGTCGACGAGGCAGTGGGGCGCCTTGGACACCATCAGCAGGCTCCGCACACGACGCCCGACGACGTCGAGGACCCAGCTCATCGCGAAGTGCTCGGCGACGGGCTGCAGAGCAGCCTCCAGGTCCTCCCGCGACGTCGCGGCCTCCACCTGGACACGCATGAAGAACAGGCCCGACAGCGGGTCGCCGAACTGCTGCGACTCCGTGATGTTGCCGCCGAGCCCGGCGAGCGCACCGGCGACGGCGTGCACGATCCCCGGCCCGTCGGGGCAGGAGAGCGTCAGCACCCACTGCTGGGAGACGGGGGCGGTGGTCGGGGCGGAGGCGGTCGGGGGGGTCGTCGTGGACACCCTGAGAGCGTAGCCGCGTCGCGTCCGGTGGAACGCGCTCGTCCTTCACCCGGACGTGCCCCGTCGCGCGCGGCGCATCTCTGAGAACATGTGCCCATGAGCGACGCGCAGATCACCACCCGTCTGGTCACGGACGACGAGGCCGGCGAGCTCCTCACGCTCCGCCGGGCGGCCTTCGTCACCGAGGCACAGCTCTACGGCGACCCCAACATCCCCCCGCTGACCCAGACTTTGCACGAGTTGCGCGACGACCTGGCGCGCGAGGACGTCGTGACGATCAGCGCGTGGCTCGGTCACCGGCTGGTGGGTTCGGTGCGCGTGGAGATCGAGGGCACCCGGGCGACGCTGGGACGGCTCGCCGTCGCGCCGGACATGCAGGGCCGGGGGATCGGCACGCAGATGCTGTTCGACGTCCTGCCGTACCTGCCGGAGCAGACGTCGGAGATCTGGGTCTTCACGGGCAAGGACTCCAAGCAGAACCTCGCGATGTACACCAAGCACGGGTACGAGCAGCAGTACGACAAGGCGGCCGGCGACCTGACGTACACCTACCTGCGCCGCATCCTCGGCGAGGCCGAGGCGCGCAACGCCGAGGACACCGGCGCCGCTGCGGCGCCGCAGGAGTGACCCGGCGCGTGGCCCGACCCATGCGTTAGGATCGTGCGCGTCGCGACTGGCGCGGCCCGGTTCGTCCGTCACCTCATACCGACGCCGACACCGGGCAGGGTGGATCACCACCGGGGAGCGACTGCTGTGCAGACGACGGGTCGTTCGCCTGGGCCCCGGGTCACCCTGGTGGGGCGTACCCGGACACGAGCCCGCACCCCGCCGACGACAACTGCCCAGAACGCGAGGGAGACGCCATGAGCGCCCAGCCAGCCGACCGCACCGTCCTCGACACCCCGCTCGCCGAGCTCGACCCCGAGATCGCCGCCGTCCTCGACGGCGAGCTCGCCCGCCAGCGCGACACGCTCGAGATGATCGCGTCCGAGAACTTCGTGCCCCGCGCCGTCCTGCAGGCCCAGGGCTCGGTCCTGACCAACAAGTACGCCGAGGGCTACCCCGGCCGCCGCTACTACGGTGGCTGCGAGCAGGTCGACATCGCCGAGAACCTCGCGATCGCGCGCGCCAAGGACCTGTTCGGCGCCGAGCACGCGAACGTCCAGCCGCACTCCGGTGCCACGGCCAACGCCGCGGTCCTGCACGCCCTCATCAACAAGGGCGACAAGATCCTCGGCCTCGAGCTCGCTCACGGCGGCCACCTCACGCACGGCATGAAGATCAACTTCTCCGGCAGGCTGTACGACGTCGCGGCGTACGGAGTCGACCCCGAGACCTACCGCATCGACATGGACCAGGTGCGCGAGAAGGCCCTCGCCGAGCGCCCCGACGTCATCATCGGCGGCTGGTCCGCCTACCCGCGCCACCTCGACTTCGCCGCGTTCCGTTCCATCGCGGACGAGGTCGGGGCCAAGCTCTGGGTCGACATGGCGCACTTCGCGGGCCTCGTCGCGGCCGGGCTGCACCCGTCCCCTGTGCCGGACGCCGACGTCGTGTCCTCGACCGTGCACAAGACGATCGGCGGCCCGCGCTCCGGGTTCATCCTGAGCAAGGAGCAGTACGCGAAGAAGATCGACTCCGCGGTGTTCCCGGGTCAGCAGGGCGGCCCGCTCATGCACGTCGTCGCGGCCAAGGCAGTGTCGTTCAGGATCGCCGCCTCCGACGACTTCCGCGACCGCCAGGAGCGCACCATGCGCGGCGCGAGCATCATCGCCGACCGTCTCGCCCAGCCCGACGTCGCGGCGGCCGGCGTGTCCGTCCTCACCGGCGGGACCGACGTCCACCTCGTGCTCGTCGACCTGCGCCACAGCGAGCTGGACGGCCAGCAGGCCGAGGACCTCCTGCACGAGGTCGGCATCACGGTGAACCGCAACGCGGTGCCGTTCGACCCGCGTCCGCCGCGCGTCACGTCCGGCCTGCGCATCGGGACGCCGGCGCTCGCGACCCGCGGTTTCGGGGACACGGAGTTCGCCGAGGTCGCGGAGATCATCGCGACGGCGCTGCGCGAGGGCACGGCCACCGACGCGGAGTCGCTGCGCACCCGCGTGGCGCGCCTGACGGCGACCTATCCGCTCTACCCGGGCCTGCACCAGTAAAACCCCCCGCTGAGCATGTTGTTGTGGCCCGTATCGCCACGCGGACGGGCAGCAACCACATGTTCGGCCAGCAGCGTCCGCATGCTCGACCGACCTTCGGAGGTCCGTTCATGACCGCACAGATCCTCGACGGCAAGGCCACCGCCGCCGCCATCAAGTCCGAGCTGCGTACCCGGGTCGACGCCCTGCGCGAGCGCGGCGTCGTCCCCGGTCTCGGGACCGTGCTCGTCGGTGCGGACCCGGGGTCCATGTCCTACGTGGCGGGCAAGCACCGGGACTGCGCCGAGGTCGGGATCGCCTCGATCCGCGAGGACCTGCCCGCCGACGCGTCGCAGGCGGACGTCGAGGCGGCGGTCGACCGCCTCAACGCCGACCCTGCCTGCACGGGCTACATCGTGCAGCTGCCGCTGCCGAAGGGCGTCGACACCAACGCGGTGCTCGAGCGCATCGACCCCGACAAGGACGCCGACGGCCTGCACCCGACCAACCTCGGTCGCCTCGTCCTGCGCGTCAACGAGCCGATCACGTCGCCGCTGCCGTGCACGCCCGCCGGCATCGTCGAGCTCGTGCAGCGGCACGGGATCGACCTCGCGGGCAAGGACGTCGTCGTCGTCGGCCGCGGGACGACCGTCGGCCGTTCCATCGGGCTCCTGCTCACGCGCCGCGAGATCAACGCGACCGTCACGCTCACCCACACGGGGACGCGCGACGTCGTCGCGCACCTGCGCGACGCCGACGTGGTCGTCGCGGCGGCCGGTGTCGCGGGCTTCGTGCAGGCCGAGCACGTCAAGCCCGGTGCCGTCGTGCTCGACGTCGGCGTGAGCCGCGTCGTCGAGCCCGAGACGGGCAAGGCCCGGCTGCGCGGCGACGTCGACCCGGCCGTCGCCGACGTCGCCGGCTGGCTCTCGCCCAACCCGGGCGGCGTCGGCCCCATGACGCGCGCGATGCTCCTCGCGAACGTCGTCGACACCGCGGAGCGCACCCTCTCCTGACCGCCACCACCTGACCGCCTCCTGACTGCCTCCGCCGCCGACCGCCCGGCGGACGGGCACGCGACGAGACCCCCTGCGCTCCCGCCCCGCACGGAGAGACCACGCCCGCCGCGCCGGACCGGGCGCTACCCTGCGCAGGTGACCATCGCGCGCACGGCGACGACGGCGGCCTACGCCGTCCAGGGCACGGGGTTCGCCGTCGTCCTGACGAGCATCCCCGGCTACAAGGACCGGCTCGGCATGGGGGACGACGTCGTCACGCTCGTCGTGCTCGGCGTGTGCGTGTGCGCGGGGCTCGGCAGCGCCCTGTCCGGGGCGGTGTCCGCGCGCCGCGGATCGCGCGCCGTCGTGGTCGGCGGACTGCTCCTCGCGGCGATCGGGATCGCCGGGGCGGGCGCCGCGCCGACCTGGCCGCTCTTCTTCGCCGCGCTCGGGGCGTACGGGCTCGCGCTCGGTTCCGTCGACGCCGCGATGAACATGCAGGGCATCGACGTCGAGCGCGCGTACGGGCGCAGCCTGCTCGCCTCGTTCTACGCCGGGAACGCCGCCGGGGGAGTGCTCGGTGCGCTCGTGGTCTCCGGCGCCGCGCTCGTCGGGCTCGGGCAGGCGGTCGCGCTGCCGCTCGTCGCGGTCCTGGTCGCGATCGCAGCTCTCGTCCTGGGCCCCCGGCTCGTACCCGTGCGCGGCGTGCCCGACGACGCGCGGGCGGTCGACCCGCCGACCGACCCCGGGGCCGGGCACGGGCGGTCGGTCGACCGGTCGCCCGCCCAACCCGGTGCCGCCGCGGTACGGGTCGCGGCCGGGACGGTCGCGCTCCTCGGGCTCGCGATGGTGGCCTTCCCGGTCGCGGACTCCGCCGTCTCGAGCTGGAGCGCCACGTTCCTGCGTGACGTGCTGGCCGCGTCCGCGGCCGCGGCACCGCTCGGGTACGCGGCCTACCAGGCGGCGCTCATCGTGTCCCGTCTCGCGGGCGACGGACTGGTCGAGCGGCTCGGACGCGTGCGGGTCGTGCGCCTCGGTGGGCTGCTGGGGGTGGTCGGGTTCGCCGTCGTCGCGCTCGCGCCGGGGTGGCCCGTCGCCGTCGTCGGGCTCGCCCTGACCGGGCTCGGGCTCGGCGTCGTCGCCCCGCTCGCGTTCTCCGCGGCCGGCGACCGGGCGCGCGAGGTCGTGGCCGCGGCACGGACCGGCAGGGCGGGCGTCGACCAGGACGGGCTCGTCGAGACGGTCACCGACCGTGCGGTAGCACGGCTCAACGTCTTCACGTACGTCGGCGCGGTGCTGGGTGGCGTGCTCACCGGGGTCTTCGCGACGGCCCAGCACCTTCGCGTGGGTTTCGTCGTCCTCGCGGCGCTCGCGGCGGTCTCGGCCGTCCTCGCCGGGCGGTTCCGGGCGGTGCGCCCGGACGCCGCGTGGCTCGGCGAGGACGCCGTCGTCGACGGCGAGGTCCCGGACGTGGGTGCCGACCTGGACGTGAGCGGGGGCACAGACGCACGGTGATCCTCGACGCCGCGCGCGTCGGTGGCGTGTGATGGGATGTGCCGGTGCTGACGATCGCTACCGCCAACGTGAACGGGATCCGTGCCGCCGCCCGGCGTGGGATGCCCGCCTGGATCGACTCCCGGACGCCCGACGTCCTGCTCCTGCAGGAGGTGCGCGCGCCGGACGCCGTCGTGCACGACCTGCTCGCGGGCTGGCACGTCGCGCACCAGGCGAGCGACGTCAAGGGCCGCGCGGGCGTCGCCGTCGCGTCGCGACTGCCGTTGCGCGCGGTCCGCGTGGGTCTCGGTCCTGGGTCGGAGGCGGACCCGGTCGACTCCGGGCGCTGGATCGAGGCCGACGTCGAGCTCGCGGACGGGACCTCGCTGACGGTCGTCTCGGCCTACATCCACTCCGGCACCGTGAGCCGCCCCGAGACCATGACGCGCAAGTACGCGTACCTCGAGCGGGTCACGGCGCGGCTGCGCGAGATCGCCGCGGGCGGCGGGCGCGCCGTCCTGGCGGGCGACCTCAACATCGCGCACCGCAACGCGGACATCAAGAACTGGAAGGGCAACCTGAAGAACGCCGGGTTCCTGCCCGAGGAGCGCGCGTACGTCGACAGGTGGCTCGACGACGTCGGCCTCGTCGACCTCGGTCGTGTCCACGGCGGCGAGGGGCCCGGACCCTTCACGTGGTGGTCGTGGCGAGGCCGGGCGTTCGACAACGACGCGGGCTGGCGGATCGACTACCAGCTCGCGACGCCCGCGCTCGCGGACCGTACCGTCAAGGTCGAGGTGGACCGGGCGCCGTCGCACGCCGAGCGGTGGAGCGACCACGCGCCGCTCCTCGTCACGTACGACCTCTGACGGGAGCGGCCTGCTGGTCGGCTCAGTCCACGGCGCCCGCGGGTTCGGACGGCACCGCCAGGAGGAACCCGGGGGCGCCGAAGCCCTCGCGCTCGAACGCGGCGCGGACCGAGTCCGCGACCGCCTCGGCGCGGTCGGCCGCGACCAGGGCGATCGCCGACCCGCCGAACCCGCCGCCGGTCATCCGGGCACCGAGAGCGCCCGCGACCCGGGCCGCCTCGACGGCGACGTCCAGCTCGACGCTCGACACCTCGTAGTCGTCGCGCAGCGACGCGTGCGAGGCGTTCATCAGCGGGCCGATCTCGCCGACCCGGCCGTCCCGCAGGAGCGCCACGAGATCGCGCACCCGGCCGATCTCCGTCACGACGTGCCGGACGCGTCGTCGGGCCACGTCCTCGGGCAGCTTGTCGAGCGCGACCGTGAGCGTCCCGGTCGGGTCGTCGGACGCCTCGACGGCGTCGGCGAGCTCGCGCAGCGACTCCGTGCCGAGCGCGTGCGCGGCGGCCTCGCACGTGTCGCGCCGCTGCGCGTACTGGCCGTCGACGAGCTGGTGCTCGGCGCGCGTGTCCATGACCAGGACGGCCAGACCCGCGGTCTCGAGGTCGAACGGCACCTGCTCTGCGGACTCGGCCGGGTCGAGTCCCCGCCGGCAGTCGAGCAGCAGCGCGTGCCCGGAGCGGGCGCGCAGCGCGACGGACTGGTCCATGCCACCGGTCGGCGCGCCGGCGATCTCGTTCTCCGCGCGGACGCACGCCGTGGCGAGAGCGGCGCGGCCGGCGTCGGAACCGCCGAGGCCCAGCCCGCCGACGTCGTCCAGCGCGACGGCGACCGAGGACTCGAGCGCCGCGGACGACGACAGCCCGGCGCCGAACGGCACGCACGAGTCGACCGCGGCGTCGAACCCCGTGACCTCGCGCCCGAGCTCCTCGCGCAGGGCCCACGCGACGCCGGCGACGTACGCGCCCCAGCCGCTGACGGCACCGGGCGCGACGTCCTCCAGCCGAGCCTCCCAGACCTCTCCGGGCGCCTGGGCGGACGTGAGTCGCACGAGCGAGTCGCTGCGCGGCCGCAGCGCGACGTACGTGCGGTGCGGCAGCGCGATCGGCAGGCAGAGACCGTCGTTGTAGTCGGTGTGCTCGCCGATGAGGTTCACGCGACCCGGGGCGGACCAGACGCGGAGGTCGGCGGTCACGTCGTCGAAGGCCTGCGCGAACACGTCGCGCACCCGGGCAGCACCCGTCTCCTGCGCCCACGCGCCCACCCACCCGCGCGCGGCGCCGGCGGGGGCGAGGTCCTGCAGGCGCGCGGCGATGCGCTCGGGCGTCGTGTCGCTGATCCACGCGCCCATGCCCGACTCCGATCCGGCCAGGTACTTGAGCTTGCCGGGCGCGCGCAGGACCGAGAAGACCTGCAGGTGCAGCCGTGCGAGCGTGACGTCGTCGGTCCCGCCGTCGGCCACGGACCGGCCGACGCTCGCGGGCGCCTGGTGCCACGCGGCGATGTAGGGCAGGGGGATCGGGTCGCCGTCGTCGGTCTCGAAGAACCGGTCGAGGCGGCGCAACAGCTCGAGGTAGGCCGTCGCGAGGTCGTCGCGCTCGGCGTCGGTGAGCGCCGGCAGGTCGGGGACGTCGCGGCGGGGAGCGAGGTGCACCTCGACGGGCCAGCGGGACGCGTACGGGACGTAGGCGACCCAGTGCTCCGTCTCCATGACGACGCGCCGACCGTCCGCGAGCTCCGCGTCGAGCACGTCGCGCAGCAGGTTCCGGCCGGTCCGCTCGTGGTGCGCCCTGGCCTGGCCGAGCATCGTGCGGGTGCGGGGCGTCACGTAGGGGTAGCCGTAGATCTGACCGTGCGGGTGGTGCAGGGTGACGCCGATCTCCTGGCCCCGGTTCTCGAAGCAGAACACCTGCTCGACGCCGGGCAGCGCGCCGAGCGTGGCCGTGCGGTCCGCCCACGCGTCGATGATCGTGCGCACGCGCTGCGGTGGCAGGGCACCGAACGACGTGCGGTGGTCGCTCGAGAAGCACACGACCTCGCACCGGCCCGCCGCGGGGCCGTGGACCTGGAGCGGGGCGTCCTCGACGCGGACGTCGGGCGTCCCGGGGACCTGCTGGAGCGAGGGGAAGCGGTTCTCGAAGACGACGACGTCGTAGTCGGTGTCGGGCACCTCGCCGTCGGAGTACGCGCTGCCCGGCGTGGCGGGGCACAGCGGGCACGAGTCCGCGGCGGGGAGGAAGGTCCGGTTCATGCGGTGCGCCGCCATCGGGACCCAGTCCCCGGTCAGCGGGTCGAGCCGCATCTGGGGGCCCTCGTAGGGCTGCATCTCGCCGTCCGGGCCGGGCACGGGTGCGAACCGGTCGCCGAGCGGTCGCGGGTCGTCGAGACGTCGCGAGCGCTCGCCGGAGACGTACTCGGGCGAGTCGTCGAAGTAGACGAGCTCGCGGCCGTCTGCCATCCGGGCCGGTGTGCGACGCAGGTGCTGATTCATGCGGTTCCGTTCGCGTTCTCGTGCGGGAGGGGTCGGTTCGCGCGGGCGGTCAGGCGACCACGAGCTGCTCGACCAGGTCGTCGACCCGGGTGCGTGCGTCGGTGGGCAGCCCGGAGTCGGTCACCAGCACGTCGACGTCCGCGAAGGTGGCGAACACCCGCAACCCGGTCGTGTGCCACTTGGTGTGGTCGGCCAGGACGACGGTGCGCCCAGCGCAGTGGATGAGCGCCCGGTTGGTCGCCGCCTCGTCGAGGTTCGGCGTGGTGAGCCCGACGTCGGGGTCGACGCCGTGCGCACCGAGGAACGTCTGGTCGACCCGCAGGCCCACCAGAGCAGCCTCGGCGAGCGGTCCGACGAGCGCGTCCGAGGGCGTCCGGGAGCCGCCGGTGAGGATCACCTCGAGTCGCGGGTCGTTGGCGCGGTAGAGCGTCTCGGCCACGGGGAGGGAGTTGGTGACGACGGTGAGGGGGCGAAGGTCGGGCGACGCGACGATCTGCGCGGCCAGGAGGTGCGTCGTCGTGCCTGCGCTGAGCGCGATCGACGAGCTGGGGGCGATGAGCCGCGCCGCGGCCTCCGCGATCACGCGCTTCTCGCCGGCCTCGCGGCCGCTCTTCGCGGCGAACCCCGGCTCGTGCGCGGTGGTGTGCGGGGAGACTGCGCCCCCGTGCACCTTGCGGACCAGGCCTTGGTCGGCGAGCTCCATGAGGTCCCGGCGGACCGTCATGTCGGAGACCTCGAGCTCTCGGGTGAGGTCGGCGATGCGCACGGCCCCCTGGTCACGTACCTCGGCGAGGATCCGTTCCTGACGCTGCGATGCGAGCATGGTGCACAGTATTGTCCAGATCGCCGATAATTCCAACACGATCGAACACGACCGAACACCTGGGAAGTCCGTCGACGCCGGCGCACCACCCGCGACGTCGGTGCGCTCAGCTCCCGGACCCGACCACCGTGACGCCGAGCGAGCGGCCCGCGAGCCCGCGCGGTCGGCGCGAGAGCCCGCCGGCGATGTCGCGCAGCGCGACGGCGGCCGGCGACCCGGGAGCGGCGAGCACCACGGGCGTGCCGCCGTCGCCGGCCTCGCGCAGCGTCACGTCGAGGGGCACCTGACCCAGGAGGGGGACGTCGGTCCCGATCGCGTGCGAGAGGTTCGTCGCGACCCGCTCGCCCCCGCCCGAGCCGAACAGCTCGAGGCGGGACCCGTCGGGCTGGGTGAGCCACGACATGTTCTCCACCACGCCGACGACGCCCTGCTGCGTCTGCATCGCGACCGAGCCTGCCCGCTCGGCGACCTCGGCCGCGGCGACCTGGGGAGTGGTCACGACGACGATCTCGCTGCCCGGCAGGAGCTGGGCGACGGAGATCGCGATGTCCCCGGTCCCGGGCGGCAGATCGAGCAGGAGGACGTCGAGGTCGCCCCAGTAGACGTCGGCGAGGAACTGCTGGAGGGCACGGTGCAGCATGGGCCCGCGCCAGACCACCGGCTGGCCCGGCGGCACGAACATGCCGATGGACACGACCTTGACCCCGTGCGCGATCGGGGGGAGGAGCATGTTGTCCACGCGCGTCGGCTGCCGGTCCACCCCGAGCATGCGCGGGATGGAGAACCCGTAGATGTCGGCGTCGACCACACCGACGGACAGCCCGTCCTGCGCGAGCGCGACCGCGAGGTTCGCCGTCACGGACGACTTGCCGACCCCGCCCTTGCCCGACGCGACCGCGTAGACCTTCGTCAGCGAGTCCGGCTTGGCGAACGGGATCTCCGGCTCACCGACGCCGCCACGCAGCATCGTGCGCAGGTCGGCCCGTTGCTCGGCGGTCATGACGCCCAGCTCGACCTGCACGTCCGCGACACCCTCGACCGCGCGCACCGCCGCCGTGACGTCGCGCACGAGCGTGTCGCGCATCGGGCACGTCGTGACGGTGAGGTCGACCCCCACCGTGACGGCGGCGGCCCCCCCGCGCTCCTCCAGGTCGACCGAGCGCACCATCCCGAGCTCCGTGACGGGGCGGCGGATCTCCGGGTCGAGGACGGTCGCGAGGGCGGCGCGGACCGCGTCCTCGAGCTGGGCGGTGCGGGCGTCGGGCATGGCTCCATCGTAGGTCGGCACCGGGCCGACGCGGAGCCCGGGGCCAGACGCAGGGCGCTCGCCGCGAACCGCTCCGTCCGTCACTCCCGCGGCGCGGCCTCGTCGTTCCGGGCCGGTCTCGCCGACTTCTCCTCGAGCTCCTCGAGCAGGTTGCGGATCTCGGACCGCACGAAGTCGCGCGTCGCGACCTCGCTCAGCGCGATGCGCAGCGCCGCCATCTCGCGCGCGAGGTACTCCGTGTCGGCGAGGTTGCGCTCGGCACGCTGGCGGTCCTGCTCCGCGGTGACGCGGTCGCGGTCGTCCTGCCGGTTCTGGGCGAGCAGGATGAGAGGCGCCGCGTAGGAGGCCTGCAGCGACAGCATCAGGGTGAGCGCGGTGAAGCCGTTGGCCGCGTTGTCGAACCGCAGCTCCTCGGGACCCCACGCGTTCCACACGAGCCAGGCGGCGCAGAACACGGTGAGGTACACGAGGAAGCGGGGCGTGCCGAGGAATCGCGCGACACCCTCGGTGATCCTGCCGACGGCGTCCTGGTCGACGCGGACGCGGGGAAGCAGCGAGCGCCGCGACGAGCGCGGCGTGTCCAGACGGTCAGCCACGTGCACGCTCCGCCCTCGACCGCAGGACCGTCTCGTCGCGCGACGACTCGACCGCAGGGTCCTCGTCGCTCTCGCGCCAGTCGTCGGGCAGCATGTGGTCGAGCACGTCGTCGACGCTGATCGCGCCCAGGAGCCGCTTCTGGGAGTCGAGCACGGGGACGCAGAGCAGGTCGTACGTCGCGAGGATCCTGGTCACGCGACCGAGTGGCGCGTCGGGGGACACTCCTTCGACGTCGGAGTCGAGCACGGAGCCCACGGCGGCGTGCGGGGGCTCGCGCAGCAGGCGCTGGAAGTGCGCGACGCCGAGGAACCGCCCCGTCGGCGTCTCCAGCGGCGGCCGGGCGACGAAGACCATCGAGGCGAGCGCGGGCGCGAGATCCTTGCGGCGGATCTGCGCGAGCGCGGTCGCGATCGTCGTCTCCGGGCCGAGGACCACCGGCTCGGACGTCATCAGACCGCCCGCGGTGTCCTCGTCGTAGGCGAGCAGCCGCCGCACGTCGCGCGCCTCCGACGGCTCCATGAGCTCGAGGAGCTCGGACGCCTGGGCCTCGGGCAGCTCGTGCAGCAGGTCGGCCGCGTCGTCGGGCTGCATGGCCTCCAGCACGTCCGCGGCACGGTCGTTGTCGAGGCCCGAGAGGATCGCGACCTGGTCGTCCTCCGGGAGCTCCTCGAGGACGTCCGCGAGGCGTTCGTCGTCGAGCGCGACCGCGACCTCGAGGCGGCGCGCGTCGGCGAGGTCGTGGATGACGTCGGCGAGGTCGGCGGGCTTCATGTCGTCGTACGCGGCGAGCAGCATCGCGGCGCCCTGGGCGCCGTCGGTGGCCGCGAGCCCGGTCACCGCGTCGACGGGCACCACGAAGGTGTCCCCGCGACGACGCAGCCGCAACGTGCCCTTGTGCTGGGTCTGACGGCGCACGTAGAGCTGCGTGACGAGCCAGTCCCCGGTGCGCTGGCGCTCCATCGCGAGGTCCTCCACGGTGGCGCCGCCGGACCCGTCGACGAGCTCGACGCGGCGTTCCAGCAGCTCGCCGACGGCGAGCGTCTCCAGCGCACGCTGCTCGAACCGGCGCATGTTCACCACCCCGGTCGAGATCACCTGCCCGGCGTCGATGCTCGTCACGCGGGTGAGCGGGAGGAACACCCGTTTGCGACCAGCGACCTCGACGACGAGCCCGACCGCGCGGGGGGCGCCCTTGGGGCGCACGAGCACGACGACGTCGCGCACGCGCCCGACCTGGTCCCCGATGGGGTCGAACACGCTGGTCCCGGCGAGGCGCGCGACGAAGACGGTGGTGGATGCGCTCACGGCGCCAGCCTACGCACCCGGCGCACGCGGCGCCGATGGCTCGCCCGTCGTCCTCGCGTCGCAGGGTCCGGTGGGGGACACTGTGCGCATGAGCATGTCTCGCCAGAACGCCGCCCCTCGTGTCCCGACCCCGCCACGTGGCGAGGAGATCGCGTCGTACGCGACCTACCTCGAGGCGCAGAAGGCGGTCGACTACCTGTCCGACAGCAAGTTCGCGGTCGAGCTCGTCACGATCGTCGGGGCCGACCTCAAGATGGTCGAGCGGGTCATGGGCCGCCTCACCTACGGCCGGGTCGCGCTCGCGGGCGCGCTCTCCGGCGCATGGTTCGGCCTGTTCGTCGGACTGCTGCTCTACATCTTCTCCGCGGGCGGAGCCGTCGTGCTGACTGCGATCGCGATCGGTGCGGGCTTCGGTCTGCTGTTCTCCGTGCTGTCCTACGCGCTCACGCAGGGTCGGCGCGACTTCACGTCCTCGAGCCAGATCGTCGCGTCGTCGTACGCGATCCTGTGCGCGTCGGAGCGGGCCGGCGAGGCGCGCCAGCTCCTGTCCCAGCTGCCCGACGCCGCGAGCGGCGTCCGCGTCACGGGAGCCGCGACCCCGGGCGCGTCCGCGCAGCCGCCGGCGAACCCCACGTGGGGCGCACCGCCGCCGCAGCCCTCCGCCCAGCAGCCCTCCGCCCAGCAGCCGTCCGCCCAGCCGCCGCAGACCACCGCGTCGGACCAGCCCGGGCCCGAGCGGACGCCCGACCCGCGCTGGACCACCCCGAGCGGCGAGCCGCGCTACGGCGCCATGCGGCCGACGTCGGACGCGCCGCCGGCCGAGGACGAGCCGGGCCGCACGCCCCCGCCCGCCTGACGCTGGGTACGAGGCGGGAGGCGGGGGCGCGCGGACCGGCTGCGCGGGACCGGCCGCAGGTCGGTGACGCCGGTTCGTGCCGGTGACGCCGGTCAGTCGCGCAGCGACGCCATCCAGGCCTCGACGTCCTCGGGCCGTCGCGGGAGCGCGGCGGACAGGTTCTCGTTCCCGTCCGCCGTCACGAGCACGTCGTCCTCGATGCGCACGCCGATGCCGCGGTACTCGGCAGGGACAGCGAGGTCGTCGGCCTTGAAGTACAGCCCGGGCTCGATGGTGAAGACCATGCCGGGCTCGATCACGCCGTCGACGTAGAGATCACGACGGGCCTGCGCGCAGTCGTGCACGTCGAGGCCCAGGTGGTGGCTCGTGCCGTGGACCATCCAGCGGCGGTGCTGCTGCCCGTCGGGCGACAGCGACTCCTCGGCGCTCACCGGGAGCAGGCCCCACTCCTCGAGGCGGGCCGCGACCACCTCCATCGCGGCGGCGTGCACGTCGCGGAACCGGGCCCCGGGCACGGCGGCGGCGAAGGCCGCGTCGGCGGCGTCGAGCACCGCCTGGTACACGCGCCGCTGCACGTCGGTGTACTCGCCGTCCACGGGCAGCGTCCGGGTCACGTCGGCCGTGTAGAGCGAGTCGACCTCCACCCCGGCGTCGAGCAGCACGAGCTCGCCCGGACGCACGGCCCCGTCGTTGCGGATCCAGTGCAGCGTCGTGGCGTGGTCGCCGGCCGCGGCGATGGTCTCGTAGCCGACGGCGTTGCCCTCGAGGCGCGCGTGCGCGTCGAACGTCGTCTCGACGACACGCTCGCCGCGTCGGTGCCCGAGCGCGCGCGGCAGGTTCCGCACGACCTCCGAGAAGCCCGCGATCGTCGCGGCGACGGCGTCGCGCATCTGCTCGACCTCGTGGGCGTCCTTGACGAGCCGCAGCTCCGAGACCGCCTCGACGAGTGCCGCGTCGGTGCGCTGGTACGCGATCCGTGCACGTTCGAGCCACTGCGCCTCGGTGACCTGCTCGTCCTCGACCCGGGCCCCCGCGTCCTGCGTCGTGCCGTCGAGGCCGGACTCGGCGCGGATCGCGTCCACGAGGTCCTCGACCGCCTCGTCCGCACCGGTGACGACGAGCAGCGCCACGCCGTCGGCGCCGACGTCCTTCGCGAGCGCGTCGCGCAGGCCGTCGACGTGGCGGGCGTCGATGCCCGTGCGCGTCGCGACGTCGTCGAGCGACGGCCGGGCCCCGACCCAGAACTCGCCGTACCGGGCGTCGGCGTAGAACTCCTCCGTGTCGCGCGCGGCGAGCGGCCGCACGTACAGCACCGCGCGATGGGCGCTGCGGCCTGAGCCGTCCTCGCCACCACGACCGCCGCTGTCGCCCGTGCCGGGTTCCACCGGGTGCAGGACGAGCACCGTGTCCGGGTCGGTGTCCCAGCCGGTCCCGGTGAGGTGCGCGAAGGCCGAGTGCGGGCGGAAGCGGTAGTCGGTGTCGTTGGAGCGCACCCGCAGCGGGCCCGCCGGGATGACGAGGCGGGCGCCGGGGAAGCGTTCCGACAGCATCGCCCGCCGTGCCGCGGCGAACGGCGCGGCACGCGCGGGCTCGACGTCGAGCGCGGCGCGCGGTGCCCAGCTGCTCGTGACGAACGCCTTGAACGCGTCGGACTCGGGGCGCTGGGACCTGTTGCTCCCGCGCTCGCTCACGTCCTGGTCGACGGGTGGCTCGGTGGTCTCGGGGGTGACGGGGGTGGCGTCGGTCATGCTCCCAGTGTCGCACCGCGCCCGCGCCCGAAGTCGGCGAGCGCGCGGCCGAGCACGCGGTTGAACGCGTCCGGTGCCTCGCTGTTCACGTCGTGGCCCGCGCCGGGGACGACGACGAGCGCGGCGTCCGCCGCGGCCGCGAGGTAGCGCTGCTCGTCGAGCCGCATGCGGTCCCGCGCACCGTTGACGAGCCACAGCGGGACGTCGAGGGCGCGCACGTGGGGGAGCCACGACCGGCCGGCGAGCTGGGACAGGGCGTCGGTGACGATCCCCCAGCCCGGCCGGTGCGCGGTGGTGGCCGTGACCGTCCCGCCCGGCAGCACCGAGGCCGTGTCGGCGCCGCCCGGCACGGACCCTGCGCCGCGCGCGAACGTGCCCCAGGCCGCGACGCTGGTGCGGGCGCTCCAGCGCGCGGCACGGGCGAGCGTGCCGCCGCCGGCGACGACGAGACGGGCCACGTCGCGGAAGAGCGCGACCGGCTTGCCCTTGGGGTCCGAGGTGCAGCCCGCGACGACCACACCGGCGAGGTTCGCGGGTCGCCGTGCGGCCCACGCGAGACAGGTGTAGCCGCCGAGCGAGAGGCCCACGAGCACGACGGGCCGGTCCGGGCCGAAGGACGCCACGGCGTCGTCGAGGACCTCGAAGGACCGTGCGAGCGAGAACCGCTCCCCGTGCCGGGTGCCGTGCGCCGGCAGGTCGACGGCGACGGCGTCGTGACCGAGCGCGCGCACGTGCGCGACCTGGCGCTCCCAGATCCTGCTCGAGGTGCGCATGCCGTGCACGAACACGATGGCGGGGGGCTGGTGCGGGCGGGGCGCGGTGATGGTGGTCATTGCTCTCGACGGTCGCACCCGGACCTGGGACTCGCATGGGGGCGGTCCGTGCCCGGTGTGAACATCGTGTGCGGGTCCCGTACCTCACTATCCTGGGCTGGTGCGCATCGACCTCCACACCCACTCGACCGTGTCCGACGGGACGCAAGAACCGGGCGAGGTCGTGCGGGCCGCGGCGGCCGCGGGGCTCGACGTCGTCGCGCTCACCGACCACGACACGACGGCGGGATGGGCCCGGGCCGCCGACGCGGCGCTGCGGCACCGCGTCGCTCTCGTGCGCGGGGCGGAGATCTCGGCGCGCGCGGGCGGCGTCAGCGTCCACGTCCTGTCCTACCTGCACGACCCTGCGCACGTCCCGCTGCTCGACGAGCTGGACCGCACGCGCGACGCGCGCACGACGCGGGCACGTCGGATGGTCGAGCTCGTCGGTCAGGACTTCCCGGTGACCTGGGAGGACGTGCTCGCGCAGACGGCCGAGGGCACGACGATCGGCCGGCCGCACATCGCGGACGCGCTCGTGGCCGCGGGCGTCGTGGCGGACCGCTCGGCCGCGTTCGCCACGGTCCTGGCGGCCGGGACCGCCTACTACGTGCCGCACTACGCGCCCGACGCCGCGACCGCGGTCGCGCTCGTGCGTGCCGCCGGCGGGGTGCCCGTCCTCGCGCACCCCGGCGCCCGGATGCGCGGTCGCGTGGTGGGCGACGAGGTGATCGAGGAGATGGCGGGCGCAGGCCTGGCGGGGCTCGAGGTCTTCCACCGCGACCACGACGCGCAGCAGCGCGAGCGTCTCCAGGGGCTCGCGCAGGACCTGGGCCTGTTCGTGACCGGGTCGAGCGACTATCACGGTGCCGGCAAGCCCAACCGCCTCGGGGAGAACACGACGGCCCCCGCGGTGCTGGAGCAGATCGTGGACCTGGGCCGGCTGGACGTGATCCGGTGAGTGCGGCGGACCGGGTGGACGGGCGGGCGGGCCGATGAGCGACGTGATCGACGTCCGTCTCTTCACCGAGGTGTTCGTCACGCTGTTCGTCATCATGGACCCGCCGGGCACGGTGCCGGTGTTCCTCGGGCTCACGAGCGCGATGGGGGCCAAGCAGCGCAACCAGGCGGCGCGGACCGCGATCCTCGTCGCCTTCGGCGTGATCGTCGTGTTCGCCGTGTTCGGGCAGCAGATCCTCAGCTACATGCACATCTCGCTGCCCGCGCTGCAGACGGCGGGCGGGCTCCTGCTCCTCCTCGTGGCGATGGAGCTGCTGACCGGCAAGATGGAGGACCCGCAGCCCTCGGGGAACAAGGGGGTCAACGTCGCGCTCGTGCCGCTCGGCACGCCGCTGCTGGCCGGGCCGGGGGCGATCGTCGCGACCATGGTGTTCGTGCAGCGCGCGCAAGGCCAGGGCGGCGGTCTCCCCGAGTGGGTCGCGATCGTCGCCGGGGTCGTCGCGGTGCACGTGTGCCTGTTCCTCGCGATGCGGTTCGCGAACGTCATCCACCGGGTGCTGGGCGACTCGGGCACGATCCTCGTGACCCGCATCGCGGGGCTCCTGCTGGCCGCGATCGCGGTCCAGCTCATCGCGGACGCGGTCACGGAGTTCATCCGGACCGCGTAGTCGCCCGTCGTCGCGCCCGTCGTCGTACGGTCGGACGCCCTCGTTCGACCGTCAAACATGGGATGTTAGGCTCTTTCGATGTCACAGCCGATCACCCCGCCCCGCAAGGTCTCCGAGCTCGTCGTCGAGCGGCTCACGGAGCGCGTGGAGCAGGGGCAGTGGCCGGTGGGTTCGCGGATCCCGTCCGAGCCGGAGCTCGTCGCCGAGCTCGGCGTCGGGCGCAACACGGTGCGCGAGGCGGTCCGCGCGCTCGAGCACGCCGGCATCCTCGAGCCCCGGCGGGGCGACGGGACCTACGTGCGCGCGTCCAGCGGGCTCGACGCCGCGCTCGGGCGGCGTGCGCGGACGGCACGCGCTCTCGACGTGCTCGAGGTCCGGGGCGTCCTCGAGCGCGGGGCAGCCAGGCTGGCGGCCGCGCGGGACGACGCGGGAGCGCTCGCCCGGCTCCGGGCTGCTCTGGACGACCAGGTGCGCGCGCGCTCGGGCACCGGGCCGGGGTCCGACGCCGCGTTCGAGCGGGCGGACGTCGCCTTTCACTCGGAGGTCGTGCGTGCCGCGGGCAACCCCCTCCTCGCCGAGCTCTACGACGGGCTCGACCACGCGCTCGTGCGTTCGACCGCCGCCGGCGACGCGCGTCGTCACGACCGCGAGGTCCCCGGGCACGAGGAGGTCGTCGACGCCGTCGCGGCGGGTGATCCGGACGGGGCCGAGCGTGCGGTCGCCCGGACCATCGCCACCGTGCGGGCACAGCTCCTCGGAGCGACCGAGGCCGGTACCCCCGGACCGTCCGGACGATGACCACGCTGCGCCGCCCCCTGAGCGTGGGGGCCGCCGTCGCGATCGTCCTGGCCGCGCTCAACCTGCGACCCGCGGTCGTGGCCGTGTCTCCCCTGATCGGAGAGATCCGTGCCGCCGAGGGGCTCAGCGCCGCAGCGGCCGGTCTGCTCACGACCCTGCCCGTCCTGTGCTTCGGGGCGCTCGCCCCCGTCGCACCCGCACTCTCACGCAGGCTCGGCCTCGAGCGCACGCTCTTCGGCGCGCTCGTGCTGCTCTGCGTCGGCTTCGCCGTGCGGCTCGCCCCGACCACCACGGCGCTGTTCGTCGGGACCGTCGTCGTCGGCTGCGCCATCGGGCTCGGGAACGTGCTGCTGCCCGCGCTCGTCAAGCGGGACTTCGCCGACCGCGTCGGCCTCATGACGAGCCTCTACTCCATGGCGCTGGCCGGTGGCGCTGCGCTCGCCGCCGGTCTGACGCTGCCGGTCGCCGAGGCTGCCGGCCTCGAGTGGCGGGGTGCGCTCGCGACGTGGGGGCTGCTCGCCGTCGTGGGAGCGCTCGTCTGGGCGCCGCGCGCGGTGCGCGCCGACCCGGCGCTGCCGAACCCGCTTCCGGCGGGCATCGCCGCAGGCACGGTCGGAGGGTCCGGGTCGGCACGGTCCGTGTGGCGCAGCCCGCTCGCGTGGGCGGTCACGGTCTTCATGGGCGTGCAGTCGCTGTCGTTCTACGTGGTCAACGCGTGGCTGCCGGAGATCTTCGTCAGCGCGGGCAGCACGGCCGAGGCCGGCGGCTGGCTCCTCGCGCTGTGCAACCTGTGCGGCATCGTGGGGTCCTTCGTCACGCCCCTCGTCGCCGGGCGGATGCGCCGTCAGCGAGCGATCGGGATCCTGCTGGCAGGATGTATCGGCGCGGGACTCGCCGGGCTCGCCCTCGTCCCCGGCGCCGGGGTGCTGTGGGTCGTGCTCCTCGGGCTCGGGCAGGGTGGCGGGATCAGTCTCGCGCTGACCCTCATGGCGTTGCGCGCGCCGGACGCGGCCCGGACCTCCGAGCTGTCCGGCATGGCCCAGAGCGCGGGCTACACGCTCGCGGCGTGCGGGCCGATCGGCGTCGGGCTCGTGCACGACATGACCGGCACGTGGTCCACGGCCCTGCTGCTGCTCGTGGGGGCCGCCGTCGTCCAGGGCGTGGCGGCCTGGTTCGCCGGACGCGACGCGCACGTGCGCTGAATCCGGACCGGAGGTACGCGAGCCCTGGGACCGTCCGCGCGACACCGTGGTCGGGCGGACGGTCCCGGGTCCGGGAGGAGCTACTCCGCCGCGGGCGGCGCGCCACCCTGGTCCGGAGGCGTCACGGGCCTGCCGCCGCGCGTGCGGCGGCGGTTGCGCGACCGACGTCGGCGCTCGCCGCCCTCGCCCGACCCGCTCGGGCTCGGCGCTGCGCCGCCCTCGCCGTCCTGGCCGGCGACGTCGGGCCGCGGAGCCTGCTGCCGCGCATCGCCGCCCTCGCGACGGTCGTCCCGGCCGCGTCCGCCGGAGCGCTCGCCGCCACGACCGCTCGTCCGCCCGCCGGAGCGCTCGCCGCCGCGGCCCCCCGACCGCTCGCCGCTCGGGCGCGCCTGCGTGTGGCGCTTGCCGGTCTCGCCGAGGTCCTCGAGCACCTCGGCGTCCAGACCCGCGAGCGTGCGCCGGCTCTTCGGGAGGCGGCCCTTGGTGCCCTCGGGGATGCCGAGGCCCGTGTACAGATGGGGGGACGTCGAGTAGGTCTCGACCGGCTCGGGGATCCCGAGGCCGAGCGCCTTGTCGATGAGCGACCAGCGGGGCAGGTCGTCCCAGTCGACGAACGTCACCGCGGTGCCGGTGTTGCCCGCGCGGCCGGTGCGGCCGGTGCGGTGCAGGTAGGTCTTCTCGTCCTCGGGGCACTGGTAGTTCACGACGTGCGTGACGTCGTCGACGTCGATGCCTCGTGCGGCGACGTCGGTCGCGACGAGCACGTCGATCTTGCCGTTGCGGAACGCGCGCAGCGCCTGCTCGCGGGCGCCCTGGCCCAGGTCCCCGTGGATCGAGCCTGCGGCGAACCCGCGGTCGACGAGCTCGTCGGCGACCTTGGCGGCCGTGCGCTTGGTGCGCGCGAACACGATGGTCCGCCCGCGGCCGTCGGCCTGCAGGATGCGGGCGAGCACCTCGACCTTGTCGAGGGCGTGCGCGCGGTAGACGACCTGGGCGATGTTCTTGACGGTCTGGCGGCCGTCGTCGTCGGGGTCGACCGCCCGGATGTGCGTCGGCTGCTTCATGTACCGGCGGGCCATGGACACGACCGCGCCCGGCATGGTCGCGGAGAACAGCATCGTGTGCCGCTGCGCGGGGGTGCGCGCGAGGAGCTTCTCGACGTCGGGCAGGAACCCGAGGTCGAGCATCTCGTCGGCCTCGTCCAGCACGACCGTGTTCGCGCGCGTGAGGTTGAGGTGACCCTGGTTCATCAGGTCGATCATCCGGCCGGGGGTGCCGACGACGACCTCGACACCGCGCTGGAGCGCGTCGACCTGCGGCTCGTACGCGCGCCCGCCGTAGACCTGCAGGACACGCACGCTGCGTCGGCGCGACGCAGTCTCGAGGTCCTTGGCGACCTGGACCGCGAGCTCGCGGGTCGGCACGACGACGAGCGCCTGCGGCTTGCCGGGGGCGGGGAGGTCGTCGAAGCCGTCCTCGCCGGGTGCGACCACGCGGTGCAGCAGCGGGACGCCGAAACCGAGCGTCTTGCCGGTACCGGTCTTGGCCTGGCCGATGATGTCGTGGGCCGACATCGCGACGGGCAGGGTCATGGCCTGGATGGGGAACGGGTGGGTGATGCCCGCGTCGGCGAGCGCGGCGACGATCTCCGTCCGCACGCCGAAGTC
This sequence comes from Cellulosimicrobium arenosum, assembly GCF_014837295.1. Lineage (GTDB taxonomy): Bacteria > Actinomycetota > Actinomycetes > Actinomycetales > Cellulomonadaceae > Cellulosimicrobium > Cellulosimicrobium arenosum. The sequence goes on along the minus strand of NZ_JACYHB010000002.1, from coordinate 267,541 downwards.
GGCGAACGAGGTGTTGTCGGCGTGCACGCTCGCGGCGACGGCGTGCGCGTCGGCGCTGACGTCGGGGGTGGCGTCTGTGGTGGTCACTGGTGCCTCTGTCTCGTGGAGAGCGCACGCCGCGACCTTGCCCCTGGCACCGGAAGTCCGTGCCGCCCGGGGCCCGGGCCGTCGTCGTACGCGCCTCGTGGCCGGCAGCCGATCGTGGTTTGCGTGGCGAGGTCCGTACGGACCGTCGCGCGTCGTCTCGCGCGAGGACGAAACTGTTCCTCGCACCGGTCCAGGGCTGATGAGGGCCGGTGAGGGCGTCTGCTGTCGGGACGACCGGGCAACCGATGTACCCGGCCATGGTATCGGACGCGAGCGCCGGCACGGTATCCGGGCCACTATCCTGGCGTGATGAGCGACGGCGACGGCACCAGCCCACACGCGGTCTCGACCGCGACCCTGACCTCGCAGGCCGACGACGACCGCGGCACGGGTGACGCGGTGGACCTGCTCGGCCTCGTCGCGTACACCGAGCTCGCGAGCTTCGGTCGGCTCGCGGGCGACGCCGCGCACGCCCCGACGCTGGGGCAGCGGCTCTCGCTGTCCCGGATGGCGGCGACGATGCTCGAGCGCCAGCACGCCGTGCTGGACCGCGCCACCGAGCTCGGCGGGCACCCCGAGACGTGCATGGCCGCGTACGAGGGGATGTACGACGACTTCGACGGCCGCACCCGACCGAGCACCTGGTGGGAGGGGATCCTCAAGGGCTACGTCGGACAGGGAGTCGCCGACGACTTCTGCCTGCTGGCCGCGCAGGGTCTCGACGAGCGCTCGCGGGGCGTGGTCGTCGACGCGCTGACCGTCGAGACCGCCGCGGACCGCTCTGCGCCGGTGATCGGTGTGGCCGCGGCCGACGATCCCGTGCTGGCCTCACGCCTCGCCCTGTGGGGTCGACGGGTGGTCGGCGAGGCCCTGGGCGTCGTCGGGTCGGTGCTCGCCGAACGGCCGGCGCTCGCGCGGCTGGTGGCCGACGCGATGCGCGCGGCCGAGGGCGAGCCGGGCGACGGCCCCTCGACCCAGGCCTGGGTCTTCGCCCGGCTCACCGCCGAGCACGCCCGGCGGATGGACCGTCTGGGCCTCGCGGCCTGATCCTCAGAGCGAGCCGAAACCGACCTTGCGCTGCTCCTCCGTGCCGATCTCGACGTAGCCCAGCGTCGCGGTCGGGATGATGACCCGACGCCCCTTGGCGTCGGTGAGCTCGAGCGCGGGCGCGCCCCCGAGCGCGGCGGTGACCGCCTTCGCCACGGACTCGGCGGTCTCGTCGGTCTCGACGACGATCTCGCGGGCCAGGTTCTGCACACCGATGGTGACTTCCACAGGTTCTCCTCACAGCGGCTGCGCGGACGCAGCGTTCGACGTCGTCCCGTCGCCGGCCGGTGGCGTCCACCCGCGGCGACGCCACGATCGTAGTCCGAACCGGGCCTACTGGCGTCGGAGCATGCCGTGCACGCCCCGCCAGACGAGCTGGGGGAGGATCCGGGTGACGTCGTCGGGCCCGTTCTCCGGCCGGACGGCCTCGGCCGCGGCCGCGCGACCCACCGCCGTGCAGGTCCGTGCGACGACGAGCGCGGCCGGGCCGTCCAGGTCCGTGATGCGGACGAGGACGTCCGCGAAGGCTGCCGCGATGGCGGCGTCGGGCGCGAGGACCCGTGCGCGGACCAGGGGGTCGCGCATGACGTCGGACTCGAACAGCAGCGCGGCCGAGCGTCCGGCGGCGTGGGCGTAGGCGACGTAGGCGTGGAGGATCCCCTCGATGACGGCGAGCCCGTCGACCGCGAGAGCGTCCAGGTCGCCCGGCTCCGTGCCCGGGGGTGCCTCACGGAAGGGGTCGAGCGTCTCCTGGACCGACCGCACGAGCCGCTCGCCCTGCGCGTCGACGATCGCGAGGTAGAGATCGAGCTTCGAGGGGAAGTGCCGGTAGAGGACCGGCTTGCCCACGCCGGCGCGGTCGGCGATGTCGTCCATCGAGATGTGGTGGTAGCCGTGGACGGCGAACAGGTCTTCGGCGATGTGCAGGATCTGGTCGCGCCGCTCGGACCGGGGCATGCGGCGGCGGGCCGGGCGCGCCACGTCTGCACGCGCGGCCGGCGGTGCTTGCGTGCCTGTCGCCATGACGCCGAGGATACGACCGGCACGAGGAGGTCGACCGGGGTGTACGAGGAGTGGGACGATGTCCTCGTGCCCGACCCCGTGACGTCTTCGCCGAGCGACCGCACGAGGACCGCTCGCAGGGGCGGTCCGTGGCACGTCGCGGCCCTGGTCACGTGCCTCGTCGTCGGTTCCACGTCGGGTGTGGCGACGGCGATGGTGTGGGACGCGCCCGAGCCCGAACCGTCGGTCTCGACGGTCGCGGGTGAGGCGGCTGCGACGCACGACGTCCCGGCACCGCCCACGCAAGCTGCTCCCGAGCCGCAGGCCGGTGCAGCGAGCCGCTCCGCGGCGCAGCGCCCGGTCCACGTGGACCCGGACGCCCCGACCGGCCTCGTCGTCCCGACCGACGACCCGGAACCCGTCGAGCCCGTGCCCGCCCCGCGCGCGCCCGTCACCCCGACCCCGGCGCCCGACCCGACGCCGTCCCCGGTCGAGCCGGCGGCACCCACCCCGGAGCCGGGCTCGGGCCTGCTGGGGACCGACGTCGTCGAGGACCTCGGCGGCGAGCTCGTGGTCGTCGGGGCGGCGGCGGACGCTCCCGGGGACGCTGCGACGCGATCCGTCCGTGTCGAGGTCGAGGACGGTCTCCCGGTCGACGGCGACGTCTTCGCGGACGCGGTCCTCGCCACCCTGAACGACCCGCGCGGCTGGTCGTCGGGCGACGGGGTGACCTTCTCGCGCACGGCTGGTGCGGACCCGTCGATCCGCGTGGTCCTCGCCAGCCCGGCCACCGTCGACCGGCTGTGCGCGCCGCTGGAGACCGAGGGCACGTACTCGTGCGGGAACGCGGTCGACGGCGTCGCCGTGCTGAACTTCGAGCGCTGGGTCGTCGGGGCGCCGGACTTCGGCGACGACGTCGCGACGTACCGCCAGTACCTCGTCAACCACGAGGTCGGCCACGTGCTCGGGCACTCGCACGAGTCGTGCCCCGGCGAGGGCGAGGTCGCTCCCGTCATGGTGCAGCAGTCGATCTCGACCGAGGGGTGCCTGCCCAACGGGTGGCCCTCGCCGTAGGTCGTCGGACCGCGGGTGTGGGCGGCGCGTGGTTGCATCGCTGCGTGCCCATCTCCGCGCCCGGCCGTCCCTCGTCTCTCGTGCGTCGCCGTCCGCCTCTGCTCGTCGCCCGTGCGCCCGAGCGGGCCGCGTTCCGACCGGACCCTGCGCAGCGCGCAGCCCTCGACGCCGCGTCGCGTCCCGGCACGACCCTCGTCGTCGGCGCTCCCGGGACCGGCAAGACGCTCGTCGCGGTCGAGGCCGTCCTGGCGGCGCTCGACCGCGGGGCGCCGCCCGAGCGTGTGCTGCTCCTCGCCGCGACGCGACGCGGCGCCGCGACGCTGCGCGACCGGCTCTCCGCCCGGGCCCGGCGGACCGTGGGGGCACCGATGGTGCGCACGGCCTCCGCGGCGGCGTTCGCGATGCTGCGCGAACGGGCGGCCGCCCTCGCAGAGCCCCCGCCGACCCTCGTCTCCGGCCCGGAGCAGGACCTCGCGCTCGCCGAGCTCCTCGCCGGGCACCTGGCGGGAGAGGCACGGCCCCTCGACCTCCCCCCGGGCCTGCCGGTCGAGGCGCTCGGGCTGCGGGGACTGCGCCAGGAGCTGCGCGACCTGCTCATGCGTGCGGCCGAGCGCGGGCTGACCCCCGCCGACCTCGCGACGCTGGGACGACGGTACGACCGGCCGGAGTGGGTGCTCGGTGCGCACCTGTACGAGGAGTACCTCGACGTCACCGCCCTGCGCGCGGGCCTGCCGGGCTCCGGCGCCCGGCTCGACCCGGCGGTCGTCGTCGACGAGGCCGCGCAGGCGCTGCGCGCCTGGGACGAGGAGGTGCCGGAGGTCCCACGCCCGACGTGGGACCTCGTCGTAGTCGACGACTACCAGGAGGCGACGGTCGCCACCGCGCGGCTGCTCCGGACCCTCGTCGGGGACGGCGCGCGCCTCGTGCTCCTCGCCGACCCGGACTCGGCCGTCCAGGGCTTCCGCGGTGCGAGCCCGGGCCTCGTCGCCCGGGCAGGGGCGCCCGACAAGGGAGGCGCGGGCGAGTTCGACGCACGCGTCGTCGTGCTCGGTACGGCGTGGCGGCAACCGGCACCCCTGCGCGAGCTCACCCGCCGTGTCACGTCGCACGTCGGGGTGGTCGCGGGCGCGGTGCACCGAGGAGCCGCGCCCGGCGGGGCCGCGGCGGGGGACGACGTCGCGCCGGTCCAGGTCGCGGTCCTCGCCGGCACGGCGCAGCAGGCGGCGTTCGTCGCGCGCGAGCTGCGCGCGGAGCATCTCCTGCACGGGACGCCGTGGCGTCGGATGGCGGTGATCGCCCGGTCGGGCACCCAGCTCGCCGCACTCCGGCGCGAGCTGGTGGCGGCGTCGGTGCCCGTCGAGCTCCAGGGATCCGACGTCCCCCTGCGGGACGAGCCGGCCGTCTCCCCGCTGCTCGCCGCGGTGCTCGCGAGCGTCGCGGCCGACGACCCGCGGCCGGACGTGCCGTCCGGCGCGACCGTGCTCGACCCGCTGGTGGCGGCGACTCTCCTCACGTCCCCGTTGGGGGGGCTGGACGTGGTGGGACTGCGACGGCTGCGCCGCGCGCTGCGCGGGGAGGAGCTCGCCGGGGGCGGGGGCCGTTCCTCCGACGCGCTGCTCGTGGACCTGCTCCAGGACCCGGACCGGGCCGCGACGCTCCCGGCCCCGCTGCGCCGTGGCCCGGTCGCGCTGGCCCGTGCGCTGCAGGCGGGCCGGGCCGCGGCGCACGAGCCGGGCGCGAGCGCGCAGACGGTCCTGTGGGCCGTGTGGGACGCGACCGGGCTCGCTCAGCGGTGGCGGGACGCCGCGCTCGCGGGTGGTCCCGCCGGTGCGCGCGCCGACCGCGACCTGGACGCCGTGCTCGCGCTGTTCCGTGCCGCGGAGACGTTCGTCGACCGCATGCCGGGTGCCGCCGTCTCGGCGTTCGTCGAGTACCTCGCGTCGCAGGACCTGCCCGCGGACTCGCTGGCCGCGGGCACGAGCGGGGTCGACGCCGTGGCGGCACTGACCCCCGCGGGCGCGGCCGGGCGCGAGTGGGACGTCGTGTTCGTCGCCGGTGTCCAGGACGGCGTCTGGCCGGACCTGAGGCTGCGCGACTCGCTGCTGGGCTCGCAGGCCCTCGTCGAGCTCGTCGCGGGCCGGCAGGACGACGGGCACGGCGTCGGCTCCCAGGCCCGTGCCCAGGTGCTCGCGGACGAGCTGCGGGCGTTCACCGTCGCCTCGTCGCGCGCGACGAGGCGACTCGTGGTCACCGCCGTCGAGGACGCGGAGGAGGCACCCTCGGTGTTCTGCGACCTCGTCGCGCCGCCGCCCGGACCGGACGGGGACGGCACCGACCCCACGGACGCGCACCGCCCACCGGAGGGCGGCGGGACCGACGGCGGCGCGGCGTCGGGGTACGAGCGCCGACACGTGCGGGTCGGCGCTCCGCTGGACCTGCGGGGAGTCGTCGCGGCCGCACGCGCCGTCCTCGTCACCGACTCCGCACGAGCGGAGCCGCGCGACGGCCGCGGCGACGCGGCGGCGACGCTCCTGGCGGACCTGACGGCCGCCGGGGTCCCGGAAGCAGACCCCCGCACGTGGTACGGGGTCCCGCACCTCACCTCGACCGCGCCCCTGCGGGACCCCGACGAGCTCGTGACGGTCTCGCCCTCGAAGGTCGAGACCGTCACGACCTGTCCCCTGCGCTGGACCCTCGAGGCCGCGGGCGGGACGGCGCCCGACGCGTCGCACCAGAGCCTCGGCACGCTCGTCCACTCGATCGCGGAGGCCCTTCCGGCCGGGTCGCTGTCCGAGCTGCGCGCCGAGCTGGACCGTCGCTGGCCGGAGCTCGCGCTGCCCGCTGGATGGCCGTCGGTCCAGCTGCGCCGGCGCGCCGAGCGGATGATCGCCAAGCTCGCCGACTACCTCGCCGGTGCGGGGAGCCCGCTCCTCGTCGAGCCGCAGTTCGCCGTCGACGTGGGTCGTGCCCGGCTACGGGGCACGCTCGACCGGGTCGAGGACGCCGGCGACGGAGCGGTCCGCGTCGTCGATCTCAAGACGGGCCGCAGCACGGTGACCAAGGCCGATGCCGGACGGCACCCCCAGCTCGGTGCGTACCAGCTCGCCGTCGAGGAGGGGGCGCTCGACCTCCCGGACGGTACGCGCAGCGCAGGTGCCCAGCTCGTGTACGTCGGCAGCACCCACGTGGGACCCGCCGTCGTCGGGCAGCCCGCCCTCGCGCCGGAGCCCGACGGGTCGAGCTGGGCCAGGACGGTCGTCGAGGACGCTGCGGGGACGATGTCTGCCGCGACGTTCACGGCACGGGTGAACCCGCTGTGCGAGATGTGCCCGGTCCGCCGGGCGTGCCCCGTGCAGCCCGAGGGTCGCAGGGTCGTGGCATGAGCGGGACGGCAGCGAGGTCGCAGGACGGGCTGTTCGACCTGGACGAGATGCGGACGGGCGGCGTGCGTGCGGACGTCGATCCGGTCGGACGACACCGCGGAGCCCTCCCGGAGGGCAGCGCCCCGGCGCTCTCCGCCGCCGCGATCGCGCGCCTGCTCGGGCGGCCGGAGCCGACCGCCGAGCAGGTCGCGGTGATCGAGGCACCGCTCGAGCCGATGCTCGTGGTCGCCGGCGCCGGCTCGGGGAAGACGGAGACGATGGCGGCCCGGGTCGTCTGGCTCATCGCCAACGACCACGTCCGGCCCGACGAGGTCCTGGGGCTGACGTTCACGCGCAAGGCCGCCGGAGAGCTGGCCGAGCGCGTCCGCGCGCGGCTCGCCCAGCTGACGCGGGCCCGGAGCGACGCCGCGTCGGGTCTCTCGCTGCTCGACCGCCCCACGATCGCGACCTACAACGCCTACGCGGCGACGATCGTCGCGGACCACGGCCTGCGGGTCGGGGTCGAGCCGGGGTCCCGGCTCCTCGGCGAGGCCGAGCAGTGGCAGCTCGCGTCCCAGATCGTCGAGAGCTGGGCCGACGATCTCGGGACAGATCGCGCGGTGAGCACCGTCGTCGCCGCCGTCCTCGGCCTGTCCGGTGCGGTCTCGGAACACCTGCTCGACGTGCCCGACGCCCGCTCCCGGGTCGAGGACATCGCGGCGGCGCTGGACGTGCTGCCCCTCGGCCCGCGGCAGCGTGCGCGCACCAAGGAGGTCGAGAAGCTGATCGGCGACGTGGCGGAGCGAGCGCGGATCCTCGACCTCGTCGGCGCGTACCGGGAGCGCAAGCGCACGGCGGACACGCTCGACTTCGGCGACCAGGTGGCGCTCGCGGCCCGGCTGGCGCTCGAGGTGCCGGTCGTGGGCGCGACCGAGCGGTCGCGCTTCCGCGTCGTGCTCCTCGACGAGTACCAGGACACGTCCCACGCCCAGGTGGAGCTGCTCGCGGGACTGTTCGGGGACGGTCATGCCGTCACGGCGGTCGGTGACCCGCACCAGTCGATCTACGGGTGGCGCGGCGCGAGCGCCGGCGGGCTCGCCCGCTTCCCCCAGCGGTTCGCACGCGACGGCCGGCCGGCCGCGGTCCACTACCTCTCGACCTCGTGGCGCAACGACGGTGCCGTCCTCGCGGCGGCGAACGTCGCCTCCGCCCCGCTGCGGGCAGGCGGCCCGCGGTCCGCGGACGTCGCCGTCCCCCCGCTTGCACTGCGCCCGGGGGCGGGCCCCGGGCGGGTGAGCGCGCACGTCGCGGCGACGCTCGAGGAGGAGGCCGCGGCGGTCGCCGAGGTCGTCGCGTCGCGGTGGCGGCCGGGCAGCGCCCCGGCCGGGCGTGTCACGGCAGCGGTCCTGTGCCGCAAGCGCAGCCAGTTCGCGCCCGTCGAGGTCGCGCTGCGCCGGCTCGGCCTGCCGGTGGAGGTCGTCGGGCTCGGCGGGCTGCTGACGACGCCCGAGGTCGTGGACGTCACCTCGCTCCTGGAGGTGGTGCACGACCCGTCGCGCGGCGACGCGCTCGTGCGGCTGCTCACGGGCCCGCGCGTCAACCTGGGCGCCGCCGACCTGCACGCCCTCGCCGGTCGCGCCGCGGACCTCGCACGGCGTGACGCTCTCGGTGCCGCCCGGCGAGGCGGGCGGGGCAGCGCCGGCGGACCCGCCGCCCTCGCCGGAGGACCGGACCCCGCCGACGCCGCGGGGACCGGTCCGGTGGTCGTCGAGGGCGACGTCGTGGACCACCGTTCCATCGTGGACGCCCTCGACGACCTGCCGTCGCCCGGGGAGGCCTCGGGTGACGGGCGGGTCCTCACGTCCGCCGCGCACGAGCGGCTGAGCACGTTGGCGCACGCGTTGCGGTCCTTGCGGTCGTTGACGTACCTGTCGTTGCCCGAGCTCGTCGTCGAGGCCGAGCGCGCCCTCGGGCTCGACGTCGAGGCCGTGACGAACCAGGCTCTGCTCTCGACCGGACGGCTGTCCGACCCCGACGCGGTGAGCGACCGCGCGCGCGAGCACCTGGACGCCCTGAGAGACGTCGCGGCCACCTTCGCGCAGAAGGCGGACGTCGTGACGCTCGGGGCCTTCCTCGCGTGGCTGGGGGTCGCCGCGAGCCGCGAGGACGGGCTGGACCTGCCGGTGCGCGAGCCCGACCCGGACGCGGTCCAGGTCATCACCGTGCACGCGGCGAAGGGCCTGGAGTGGGACGTCGTCGCGGTCCCCGGTCTCGTCGACGGAGGGTTCCCGACGACGGCAGCGTCCTCCTCGGGGGTACGCGCGGACAGCGGCTGGCTCTCGGACGTCTCACAGCTCCCGTACCCGTTGCGCGGGGACGCGGACGACCTTCCCGAGTTCCGCTTCGACCTCGCGACCGACACGAAGGACCTCGTCACGCGACGCGACGAGTTCCGCGCCGCGGCCGGAGAGCACCAGCTCGCCGAGGAGCGTCGCCTCGCGTACGTCGCCTTCACCCGCGCGCGCCGCGAGCTGTTCCTCGCGGCGTCCTGGTGGCGCGCGGGCACACGACCCCGGTCGTTGTCGCCCTTCCTGGTCGAGCTCGTCGACGCGGGCGTGGTCGCCGACGACGGGTGGTCGGCGCCGCCCGGGCCGCAGGACGCGAACCCCCTGGAGGACGTGGAGGTGACGGGGGTCTGGCCGGCGCCGGAGCGCCACGCCCCGACGTCCGCCCGTGCCGTGCTGCGCGCGACCGCCGAACGGGTCGGGCGTGCTGCCTCCACCCGAACCCTCCGTACGGCCGCGGAGCAGGACGAACGCGCACACCGACCACCCGGCTCCGCCGGCGGACCTCTGCCGGACGCGCTGACCACCGCCGCGGGCGTGCTGGTCGACGAGGACGGGCGCGACCTCGTCGAGCTCGCGCGCGTGCTGCTCGGTGAGCGGGAAGAGGCCACGGGCCCGACCATCGAGATGCCGGCGCACGTGTCGGCGTCAGCCCTCGTGCGGCTCGCGGCGGACCGGGACGAGTTCGCGCTGCACCTGCGACGCCCCGTCCCGTCGCAGCCGACGGTGCACGCGCGGCGCGGGACGCAGTTCCACCTGTGGGCCGAGCGGTACTTCACCCGCTCCTCGCTGCTCGGCGTCGAGGACCTGCCCGGCGCCGACGACGAGGACACCGACCACGACCTGGACCTCGCCGCGCTGCAGGAGACGTTCCTCGCCTCGCCGTGGGCGGGCCGGACACCGAGCGCGGTCGAGGTCGACGTCGAGACCACGGTCGGTGACACGGTGCTGAGGTCGCGCATCGACGCGGTGTTCCCCGAGCACCCGCTCGACGACCGGGACGAGCGGGAGGGGACGACCGCTGCCGGAGCAGAGCGGGGCGGCGTCGTCGTCGTCGACTGGAAGACGGGCCGGGCTCCGCACGACCGGCAGGCGCGCGCGACGCGGGAGGTCCAGCTCGCCGCCTACCGGCTGGCGTGGTCGCGTTGGTCCGGGCTCCCGCTGGAGCAGGTCGGGGCGGCGTTCTACTACGTCGCCTCGGACGAGACCGTCCGCCCCGAACGGCTGCTCGACGAGGGCGAGATCGAGGCGTTGCTCCGGGGGTGAGGCGCCGTCACGCGTCGTCGCGCGTGGCCTCGTCGAGGTCGGCGAGCATGTCGAGCGCGTCGGCGACCACGTCGTCGAGGTCGTGGCGCACGCCGTGCATGAGCCAGCGTGCCAGCGCGAGCTCGCTCACGAGCAGCGCCCGGTCCGTCAGCCGCGTGTCGGTGAGCTCGGTGCGACGCAGCTGGTACGCCTCGGTGATGGAGTCGATCGCCTCGGGCGGTGCCGAGGCGAGCAGCCAGGCGAGGTCGTCCGCCGGGTCGGCCACGCGCGCGTCGGACCACCCGGTGACCGCCACGACGCGTCCGCGCGCGACGAACACCTGCTCGGGGCTCAGGTCTCCGTGCACGACGACGGGCTGGAACCGCCAGAGCGAGACGTCCTCGAGCGCGGACTCCCAGCGGCGCAGGAGCCGCGTGGGAACGCTGCCGGTCGCGGCGGCCTCGTCGAGCTCGGACATGCGGCGCTCGCGGTACTCGGTCGCGGTGTAGCCGGGCAGGCCGGCGTCGTCGACGATCGACCGGGGCAGCTCGTGGATCGCCGCGAGGACGCGGCCGAGGTCGGCGGCCAGCCCGGGCCCGGGACGGAGCGAGTCGACGTCGAGCGCCGTCCCCTCGAGCGCGGGGTGCACGACCGCGCGGCCGCCCTCCGGCAGGAGGGCGAACCCGGCCAGTCGCGGGACGGCGAACGAGAGCACACCGGAGTCGGCGAAGAGCTGGAGCGAGGCGAGCAGCTCGGTCTCGGCCTCGAGCGCCGCCCCGGCCTGCGGGCTGCGGGGGGCCCGGACGGTCCACCGCGCGCCGTCGTCGTCCGTCACCACGGCGGTGTCGTAGTCGCCCGGGTCCGCGACCGGGTGCGCGCTGCGCGCGTCGAGACCGGGGACGGCGGCGGTCGCGAGCGCGGCGAGCGTGAGGGGAGAGCGAGGCACCCGCTCACGGTAGTCGGTGCCGACGCCGCGGCGCCGGATCCACGCCGGACCCACGCCGGATCCACGCCGGACCAGGACGTCCCGGACCGACGCCCGTCCGCCGTGGTGGCCTACGGTCGGAGCATGACCGCGAGCATCCCGTCCCCCCGTCCGGCCGTCCGCGCGGTCCCGGTGCCGCAGGACGGCGTCCTCGTCGACCGCGCGGCGCACCGGCGCGCCGAGCCAGGTCTCGTGGGCGCGCTGCGCGAGATCGGGTCGACGCGCGTGCTCCTCGTCCACCGCGGACGTCTCGCCGTCGCACCGGGCGGGGAGGTGGTGGTGCTCGGCGGCGAGCGCCTCGTCCGCGTGCCCGCGCCCGACGACGGCGAGCGACCCCGGTGGTTGTTCCTCGGCGAGGACGGTGGCGCGGCGTACCTCGCGCTCGTCCTGCCCGACGACGCCGACGCCCAGGGGATGGACATCGAGGGGATCGACCCCGGCGACCCGCTCGCCGAGCTCGTGCGCGACCACACCTGGCGCGGGCTGCGCGAGATCGTGGGCGGCGCGGACGGGCTGGGTGCCGCTCTCGCCACGGAGGCGGTGGCGCTCGCGGCGTGGCACGCGTCGCACCCGCGGTGCCCCCGCTGCGGCGAGCCGACGGTCGCCGAGAACGCCGGCTGGACCCGTCGCTGCGTCGACGAGGGGATCGACTTCTACCCGCGCACGGACCCGGCGGTCATCATGAGCGTCGTGCGCGGCGACGGAGCGGACGAGCAGCTCCTGCTCGGGCACGCCGCGCACTGGCCCGACCGACGCTTCTCGACCCTCGCGGGCTACGTCGAGCCGGGCGAGTCGCTCGAGCAGGCGGTGCGACGCGAGGTCCTCGAGGAGTCGGGGGTCGTCGTGGGGGAGGTGGACTACCGGGGGAGCCAGCCGTGGCCGTTCCCGGCGTCCCTCATGCTCGGCTTCCACGCTCGCGCCACGAGCGAGGAGATCCAGGTCGACGGCGTCGAGCTGACCGACGCGCGCTGGTTCACGCGCGCCGGGCTGGGCGCGGCGGTCGACGCGGGCGACGTCCTGCTCCCGGGCCGTTCCTCGATCGCGCGGGCGCTCATCGAGGGCTGGTACGGTGCCCGACTCGCCGGCGACTGACGTCGGCTCACGTCGTCCGGCGCCGGCGGGCGCCCCAGGAGGAGTGTCCCGCTCGTGTCCTCGACTGCCCCCGACTGCGCTCGACGCTTGCCGTCAGGCGGCGAGGCGCTGCTGGACCTCGGCGAGCGACGGGTTGGTCGCGGCGGTCCCGTCCGGGAAGACGACGGTCGGGACCGTCTGGTTGCCGCCGTTGACCTGCTCCACGTACGCCGCGCTGTCGGGGTCCTGCTCGATGTTCACCTCGGTGTACCCGATGCCCACCGAGTCGAGCTGCGTCTTGAGCCGTCGGCAGTAGCCGCACCACGTGGTCGAGTACATGGTGATCGTGCCGGCGTCGGGCGTGGTGGGGGCGGTGGGCATCGGGAGATCTCCTCGGTTCGACGGCATGGCGTCGGGTCGCTTCGGTCGCTGCGCGGGTGCGGCTGCAGCCACGCTCCTGCGTGAACGTCGGGGTGCGGGGTCCTTGTTCCCGTCGCCCGCGCACCACCGTCGGACCGCCCGGGGACGGCCCTCGGAGGTTCCGGACCTGGTGCCGCGTGTGGGTGTCGGCTGCGAGAATCAGCGGTGATGTCGACACCACCCGGCCCACCCTCAGCTCCTGCCTCGACGCCTCCTGTCCTGCGCTCCGCCGACGCGATCCTGGACGCGCTCGACCCGGACCAGCGCGACGTCGCGCTCGCGCTGTCCGGGCCGGTGTGCGTGCTGGCCGGGGCCGGGACGGGCAAGACGCGCGCGATCACGCACCGCATCGCGTACGGCGTGCGTACGGGGTCCTACCCGCCCACGTCGGTCCTGGCCGTGACCTTCACCGCCCGGGCCGCCGGGGAGATGCGCACGCGGCTGCGCGAGCTGGGCGCGCACGGCGTCCAGGCGCGCACCTTCCACGCCGCCGCTCTGCGGCAGCTCGGCTACTTCTGGCCCAAGGTCGTCGGCGGTGCCCCTCCGCGCATCCTCGAGCACAAGGCGTCCGCGGTGGCGGAGGCGGCCCGGCGCATCGGGGTCTCCGTCGACCGGGTCGCGGTCCGGGACCTGTCGTCGGAGGTCGAGTGGTCCAAGGTCTCGCTCGTCACCGCTGACGACTACGTCCGTGCCTGCGCGGCGATCGATCGTGACGCACCGGCGGGCTACGACCACCAGACGGTCGCCCGGCTCATCACGGCCTACGAGGACGTCAAGACCGAGCGGTCCGTCATCGACTTCGAGGACGTCCTGCTCATGCTCGGCGACATGCTCGCCCACCAGGGTTCGGTCGCGGACCAGGTGCGTCGCCAGTACCGGCACTTCGTCGTCGACGAGTACCAGGACGTCTCCCCGCTGCAGCAGTTCCTGCTCGACCAGTGGCTCGGCGGGCGCGACGAGCTGTGCGTCGTCGGTGACCCGTCCCAGACGATCTACTCGTTCACCGGCGCGACCCCCCACCACCTGCTGACCTTCACCCGCACCCATCCGGGCGCACGGGTCGTGCGGCTCGTGCGGGACTACCGCTCGACCCCACAGGTCGTCACGCTCGCGAACCGCCTCCTGTCCCGCGCCGGGCGGGCCGGGGGCGGGCACACGGCGCTCGAGCTCGTCGCGCAGCGACCGTCGGGCCCGCCGGTCGCGTTCACCGCGTACGAGGACGACGAGGCGGAGGCGACGGGGATCGCCGCCCGGATCGGGCGGCTCGTCGAGGCGGGTACCCGGCCGTCGGAGATCGCGGTGCTGTACCGCACCAACGGTCAGTCGGAGGCGTTCGAGGCGGCCCTCGCCGACGCGGGGATCGGCTACCTCGTGCGCGGCGGCGAACGCTTCTTCCAGCGCAAGGAGGTCCGCGACGCGATCGTGCTCCTGCGCGGTGCGGCCCGGTCCGCGGACCCCGACGTGCCGATGCCCGAGACCGTGCGCGACGTGCTGGTCTCCGCCGGGTGGTCCGCCGAGCCGCCCGCGGCGCGCGGCGCCGCACGTGAGCGCTGGGACTCGATGCAGGCGCTGGTCGCGCTGGCCGACGACGTCGCGGCCCTCGCCGCGTCGTCGGGCGACCCGACGACGGTCGCGACCTTCATCGCCGAGCTCCAGGAACGCGCAGCGGCCCAGCACGCGCCCACGGTCGAGGGAGTCACCCTCGCGTCGCTGCACGCGGCCAAGGGGCTGGAGTGGGACGCGGTGTTCCTCGCCGGGACGAGCGAGGGACTCATGCCCATCTCGCTCGCGGAGACCGACGAGGCGGTCGCGGAGGAGCGCCGGCTGCTCTACGTCGGGATCACCCGTGCCCGCGAGCACCTCGAGCTGTCCTTCGCACGTTCCCGCAACCCGGGAGGTCGCGCGACACGCAAGCGCACCCGGTTCCTCGACGGGCTGTGGCCGGCCGAGGCGGAGGGCCGGGTCGCCGGGCGCCGACCCCGTCCCGGCGAGGCACGGCTGCGTCTGACCGGCGAGTACGACGTCGCCCTGTTCGACGCGCTGTGCGAGTGGCGCCGCGAGGTCGCGCTGGAGACGGACAAGCCGGCGTTCACCGTCCTCGTCGACGACACCTTGGCCGCGATCGCGGAGACCCGCCCCAGCACGGTCGCCCAGCTCGCGCGGATCAACGGCCTGGGACCGGCGAAGATCGACCGGTACGGCGCGGTCCTGCTCGGCCTCGTGGCCGGTTCCGCGCACTGACGGACAACTCGTCGAAAGAAGTTCGGTAAATACGTTGCGCCTCCTGCGAGGCGCGACCTACTCTCAGAGTGTCCTTGGAGGAGGGGCGTGCCGAGAGGCAGGCCCGAACGGAGAGAGGGGGTGCACACGGTGAAGATCAACCAGATCCTGATGGCGAGCCTGCTGGATCCTGCGACGAACGCAGCGATTCCAGGGGGGAACTCTGCCCGCGTGCGCACGCACCGTGGCGGAGCCTTCGGCATCCGCACCGCACCCGACTCCGCTCCCAGGACACGTCCGGTCTGACCGACCGCACGTCAGGTCCAGGCCGCGGAGTCCCACTGGGACCCGCGGCCTTCGTGCTTCTCCAGGCACGAGGCCGGTGAGGAATCACCGGAGGCATCGTCCAGGTCGGACGAGGCCGCTGTCCGGGGGTCCTGTGACGACGACGTTCACACACGACAGGACACCACTGGAGGACATCGTGCGGCTCACCGCGCTGCTCGACACCATCACGACCCAGGGCGGATCCGGCCCCTGGGAACCACAACCCCCCCATCAGTCGTCGAGCTCTCTGCGAGGCGACCAGGACACGACCGAGTTCGACAGCCTCGTCCTCGACCTGCTCCCGTGCCGCAGCAACGACCCCGAGCTGTGGTTCGCGGAGCGCACGATCGAGGTCGAGCGGGCCAAGGCGCTGTGCCGGACCTGCCCCCTCGCTGCCGGGTGTCTCGCGGGTGCGCTCGAGCGCCGCGAGCCCTGGGGCGTCTGGGGTGGCGAGGTCTTCGTCGACGGGAACGTGGTCGCGCGCAAGCGTGGCCGCGGCCGACCCAGCAAGGCCGAGGTGCTCGCGCGCCGGGCGCAGGACGAGGCGTCGGAGGCCGACGCCTCAGCCGATGCGCGTTCGGTCGCCTGACGTGCGGGTGCTCGTCGCCCGGGGGGCGAGGCCGGCACGGACGAGGGGTGTGCCGTCCGGCGGCGCCCCGCGCAGCTCGGTGCACCCGCACTCCGGGTGCGAGGTGGTCCCGCGCAGCCGCGGCACCGCGTCGGGAGCAAGGATCTCGAGGCATGCCGTGGCTGTGCGGGGCACGTCGCCGTCGATCGCGGCGAGCACCTGACCCGAGGCCACCGATGCGGCGACGGACGACAGCACCGCGTCCTCGTACCCTGGCCCGACCGCGTCCCGGAGCTGGCGCGCCATCTGGGGCCAGCAGGGGTCCACGTCGCGACGGCGCAGATCGACGCAGCGCACGCACGGGTCGAGACCCGGGCGGACGAACGGGCCGACGACGACGTCCGCCTCGCGCACCACGATCGACAGGTGCGCCACCCCGTCACCCACGAGCTCGCGGACCCGGTCCGGGTCCGCCGCGTCGTGCTCGACGACCACGACCACGTCCGGGACCCGCCCCGACGCCGTCGTGACTCCCGGCGCCACCTCTCCCAGGATCCGGGCCAGCGCCAGCCCACGAGGTGCGCCCACGTCCCGCAGCCGGAACCCGCCGAGCCCGACGTCCGTCGCGAGCACCGGCGCGGTCTCGTGCGCCACGATCGTCCCGACGCCCGCCGTGGCCAGGGTCGTGGCCAGGGTCGCGCCCAGCCTGCCGATGCCGACGACGCCGACGACGGCGCGTGCCCGGCCTGCGAGCGCGCGATGCCCCGCGCCGTCGTGCCGGACCGCGTCGAGGACCGGGAGCTCGGCGTCACCGTTGCCGGGGCCGGTGCTGACGCGGCGGCGTGGACGACGCCGGACGAGCAGGCCTGCCTCCTCGAGCAGGCGGAGCAGCGTGCCGCGGCGCTGCGCCGGCGGTCGCAGATCGGCCGTCGTGGCGCACGGGGCGCCGTCCGCGCCGAACCGGGGCTCGAGCGACTGCAGCCACCGCTCCTCGGCCGCCGAGAGGCCGACGAGGCGGACGGCCCACCGTGGATCCGTCCCGATCTGCACCTCGCCCGGCGCGCGTCGGAGCACGCGGGTGGCGGGGCGCAGGGTGAGGGCGTGGGGCATGGGACCTCCGGAGCACGTGCACGGGCGTCTGCGGGCCGGTGCGTCCGGTCCCGTCGTGCACGCCAGCGTGGCACGGTCCGGCCCGGCTCCCGCCGTCGTCCACAGGGCCGGCGGGGTGCGACCGGATCGGCGTGGGGCCTGCCAATTCTCGCCCCGAACCAGTACGGTCGTGGCGTGGTCCGGGAGACGGTCGTGGAGGTCCGGCGAAGTCGCCGGCGCAAGAGCACCGTCAGCGCCTACCGTGACGGAGACCGCACGGTGGTCGCGATCCCGGCCCGGTTCACCCGCGAGCAGGAGCAGGAGTGGGTGGCGCGCATGCTCGCGCGGCTCGCCAGCTCCGAGCGGAGACGTCGCCCCTCGGACACCGAGCTCGAGCGACGCGCGGCAGAGCTGTCGGAGCGGTATCTCGACGGGCGCGCGCGGCCCACCTCGGTGCGGTGGTCGACGAACCAGGGTCGTCGCTGGGGGTCGTGCACGTTGATCGACGGCACGATCCGCATCTCGACGCGGGTTCGGGGCATGCCGGGCTGGGTGCTGGACTACGTGCTCCTGCACGAGCTCGCGCACCTGCTGCACGCCGGTCACGGGCCGGCGTTCTGGCAGCTGCTCGAGAGCTACCCGCGTACCGAGCGGGCGCGCGGGTTCCTCGAGGGGTTCTCCTTCGCCGGCGAACCGGTCGAGGACGACGAGGACCCCGCAGCCGACGACGGCTCCGCCGCGAGCGACGGGCGCGCCGCCGACTGACCCGACGTCAAGGCGTGCCCTGAGCGGGTGGATCGTCGGAGTCGTCGCCTGCGGTGCGGAAGATCTCCTCGAGCGCGCGGTCGACGTCGGCCTCCTCGGCACGTGCCGTCTCGCGCCGCGTCGCGTACCCGGCGGGGTCGTCGAGGTCGGTCGCGTCGGGCAGGAGGTCGGGGTGCGCCCACACCGCTTCGCGTCCCGCGGCGCCGGACTCGCCCGCGATGCGCGCCCACAGCGCCGCCGCGTCGCGCGAGCGACGTGGGCGCAGCTCGAGCCCGACGAGCGAGGCGAACGTGTGCTCGGCCGGGCCGCCCGCCGCCCGGCGTCGGCGCAGCATCTCGCGCAGCGGCACCGCGTGGGGCAGGTGCGGCAGCGCCGCGGCCGCGGTCACCTCGTCCACCCAGCCCTCGACGAGGGCGAGCGTCGTCTCGAGGCGCAGCAGCGTCGCCTGCTGCTCCGGCGTGTTCTGCAGCCCGAACACGCCGCCGGACGAGAGCGCGCCCTGCAGCGCGGCGGTGTCCGTGAGGTCCACGTCGCGCAGCTGGGACTCGAGCTCGCCGAGGTCGATGGTGATGCCCCGGGCGTACGCGTCGACGAGGCCTCGCAGGTGACCGCGCAGCCACGAGACGTGCGTGAACAGCCGTGCGTGCGCGGCCTCGCGCAGAGCCAGGAAGAGCCGCACCTCCTCGGCCGGGGCGTCGAGCCCGTCGGCGAAGGCGGCGACGTTCGTCGGCAGCAGGACCGTCGCGGGCTCGTCCAGGAGCGGGAGCCCGACGTCGGTCGCCCCGAAGACCTCGCGCGACATCGTCCCGGCGGCCTGGCCCACCTGCATGCCGAAGACCGCGGACCCCATCCGTCGCATCAGCGCGGTCGGGTCGGTGCCGGGCAGGCCGGGGGACCCGGCCGTCTGACCGGGCAGGGTGAAGCCGACGCCGGGCAGCTCGGGGCTGCCGGTGCCGCCCAGGTCGCCGAGGCCGTCGGGGAGCTGGTCGCGCAGGACGGTCGCGAGGGCGTCCGCGACGGACGCGGCGACCGGCGCCACGAGCGCGTCCCAGGCCGGCAGGGTCGCCTCGACCCACTCCGACCTGCTCCACGCGTGCGCTCGCCCGCCCGACGGCGCGAGGTCCGTGACGGCGTCGAGCCACAGCTCCGCGACCGACAGGGCCTGGGTCGCCTCGCGGGCCTGTGCGGCGGTGAGCGAGGGGTCCCCCTCGGCGACGGCGACCTGGCGGGCGACGTCGTGCGCCACGCCGGTGTTCACCGGGCCGTCGCTCGGTGTCGACAGGAGCCGCTGCACCTGGGCGAGGACGTGCTGCACGAGCTGGGGGTCTGCTCCCGCGGCGCCAGGGCCCGCGAGCGCCCCGGGGTCGAAGCCCCGCTCGCGGAGCTCGCGCAGGGCCGCGTCCGCGTCGGCTCCGAGCATCTGACGCAGCAGCTCCTCGAAGCCCTGGTCCCAGGGGGTGGCGTCGTCGGCGCCCGGCGCGCCGTCGTCAGGGGGAAGGGGGCTCATGGCGACTCCTCGTGGTTGCGTCGGGACTCACCGTAACCAGGTTCCACCGTCGCGCAGGCGGGTGCGGGCGGTCCCGGGCCGGAGGTTCGCTCAGGGCGCAGCGCGGCCGCCGGCGGACACGTCCGCCGAACTCGGGGATGATGTCCCGGTGAGCGACCCCACCTCCTTCGACTCCCTGATCACCGACGACGAGGCCCCGCCGCCGGTGACGCGACGCGCCGTGACGTTCGGCGTGTCGCTGCTCGCGACGACCTTGCTGCTCGCAGGGCTGGCCGTGCTCCCCGCGCCCTACGCGATCCGGTCGCCGGGGCCGACCGAGGACACGCTCGGCCAGGAGGACGGGACGCCGCTCATCTCGATCACGGGTGCGCAGACGTACGACTCGACGGGCGAGCTGCGGCTGACGACGGTCTCGGTCGCCGGGGGCCCGGGCTATCCGGTGGGGCTCGTGCAGGTCGTGCGGGACTGGTTCGACTCCTCGCGCTCGGTGCAGCCGGCCGAGCTGATCTTCCCGCCGGACACCACGAAGGAGCAGACCGAGGAGCAGGGGCAGGCGGAGATGATCTCCTCGCAGGAGAACGCGACGGTCGCCGCGCTCACCGAGCTCGGCTACGAGGTCCCGGCGACGTTGACCGTCGACGGGACGACCCCGGGGACCGGGGCGGAGGGCGTCTTCGAGCCGGGTGACGTCATCGTCTCGCTCGACGGCGACGAGGTCGTCACCTACCAGGACCTGATCGACGACCTGGACGCCACCCGGCCGGGCTCGGACGTGCGGGTCGGCGTCGAGCGCGACGGGCAGGAGGAGGTCCTGACCGTGACGACGACGGACATCGACGGCCAGACCGTGCTCGGCGTGTACATCGACCCCGCGTTCGACTTCCCGGTCGACGTCGCGATCCAGATCGACGACATCGGCGGCCCCAGTGCCGGCACGATGTTCGCGCTCGGGATCATCGACCAGCTGACGCCCGAGGACGAGGCGGACGGCGTGTCGATCGCGGGGACGGGGACCATGAGCGTCGAGGGTGACGTCGGGCCGATCGGCGGGATCCAGCAGAAGATGTACGGCGCGGTGCGCGACGGCGCGACCTGGTTCCTCGCCCCCGTGGCCAACTGCCCGGACGTGGTCGGGAACGTGCCCGACGGGCTGCACGTCGCACGCGTCGCGACCCTCGCCGAGGCGCGGGACGCGATGACGGCGATCGGTGCGGGCGAGGGCGGCACGCTCGCGACGTGCGGTCCCGCGGAGCAGCAGCAGGCCGGGGGAGCCGGCTGACGAGCAGGGCCTTCAGCTCTCGAACGTGGCCCGCAGCGCCGCGACGAGCCCGGGCACGAGGTCCGGTCCGGACGCGACGTCGGCCGCGACGTCGTGCGCGCGCGACCGCACCGCGCACCAGGCCTCACCGGATCGCAGGACGCCGACGGCGAGGCGCACGTCCTGACGGTCCGGGTGGTTCGCGAGGTGCTCGAGCGCGGCCTGCGGGTCGTCCGGTACCGACTCCTCCGCGTCGGGAGGCAGGACGATCCGCTCCACGACGAGCGCCGCGCCGTCGACCGTCGGGGGCCAGGCCACCACGGCGAGCGACCGCTCGAGGTCGCCGTCGGCGGCGAACTCCTCCTGCTCGACCGAGAGCAGGTGGTGCGGGTCCGTCCGGGCGGCGGTCACGACGTCGGAGGGCAGCCGGTCCGCGAGGGTCGGGTCGGCGGCGAGCGCGCCCGCGGTCGCCACGAGCGCGAACAGCCGGGGAGGGGCGTCCCACCCGGCGTCCGCGACATGGTTCTCCACCTCGTGCACGGAGACGGCCAGGCTGCGGGTCGCGGCGCTCAGATCGGTCATGGGCCCATCGTCGCACCGCCGTCGCCGAACCGTGACCGGGCTGTGACAGGTCTGTCGCGCCTGCGCCAGCGCACGCGGGCTCGTTCGTGGGAACCTAGGAGGAGGTCCGGCCGTTGTGCCGATGGACCGTGCCACCGACCGTGTGCGTGCCACAGACCGTGTCATGACGAACGACGCAAAGAGGTAGACCTACCGTGTCATTTGCCGCAGCGCCCCGCAGGGAGTCCTCCGGGAAGCGCCCTGGCCGGCGACGGAGCCCGATCGGGATCGCGATCGCCGTCGT
The DNA here is from genome assembly GCF_014837295.1 of Cellulosimicrobium arenosum. Taxonomy (GTDB): domain Bacteria; phylum Actinomycetota; class Actinomycetes; order Actinomycetales; family Cellulomonadaceae; genus Cellulosimicrobium; species Cellulosimicrobium arenosum. The sequence continues at coordinate 246,304 of NZ_JACYHB010000002.1, read as the reverse complement.
CGCCGCCCTCGTCGTCCTGCTGCTCCTGCTGGCGCAGTTCTGGACCGAGGTCCTCTGGTTCAACGACCTCGGCTTCTCGAGCGTTCTGTGGACGCAGTGGGGGACGCGGATCGCGCTGTTCGTCGGCGGGTTTCTCGTCATGGGCGGACTCGTGTTCCTGTCGTTCTCGCTCGCGTACCGGTCGCGGCCGATCTATGCGCCGTCCACGCCGGAGCAGGCGACGCTCGACCAGTACCGCGAGGCCGTCGAGCCGCTGCGCAAGGTCGTGATGATCGCCGTACCCGTCCTCGTCGGCTTCTTCGCGGGGGCGGCGGCGTCGTCGCAGTGGCAGACGGTCCTGCTCGCGTTCCACTCGGTGCCGTTCGGCACGTCGGACCCGGAGTTCGGCATCGACCTGTCGTTCTACGTGTTCGGGCTGCCCGCGATCCGGTTCGCCGTGAGCTTCCTCATGGCGGTCGTCATCATCTCCGCCATCGCAGCCCTCGCGACCCACTACCTGTACGGCGGGCTGCGGATCGGCGGCGGCGCGGACGCGGGTCCGCGCACCACCAAGGCGGCCCGCGTGCACCTGTCCGTGCTGGCGGCCGTGCTGCTCCTGCTCATCGCGGTGAACTACTGGCTCGACCGGTACTCGATCCTCACGTCCAGCAGCGCGGACGTGAACGGCGCGTCGTACGCGGACGTCCACGCCGTGATCCCGTCGAAGGGGATCCTCGCCGGGGTCGCCGTGTTCGTCGCGGTGCTCTTCGTCGTCACGGCGGTGCGCGGGGACTGGCGGCTGCCTGCCATCGGCGTCGGCGCGATGGTCGTCGCGGCGATCGCGATCGGCGGCATCTACCCGTCGGTCGTGCAGCGGTTCCAGGTCACCCCGAACGCGCAGGAGTTCGAGGAGCCCTACATCCAGCGCAACATCGACGCGACGAAGGTCGCGTACGGGATCGACGACGTCCAGACCGAGCAGTACAACGCGAAGACGCAGGCCGAGGCCGGCGCGCTGCGCGAGGACGCGGACACGACGGCGTCGATCCGGCTGCTGGACCCGGAGATCGTCAGCCCGTCGTTCAGCCAGCTGCAGCAGAACAAGCAGTACTACCAGTTCTCCCAGTCGTTGTCGGTGGACCGCTACTCGATCGACGACGAGAGCCGTGACACCGTCATCGCGGTGCGGGAGCTGAACCAGGAGGGCCTGGGTACCGGGGCGCGGACCTGGGTCAACGACCACACGGTCTACACGCACGGGTTCGGCGTGGTCGCGGCCTACGGCAACCAGATCGGGCCCGACGGGCGGCCGGCGTTCTACGAGGGCTCGATCCCGTCGCAGGGCGCCTTCACGGACGCGGGCGGCTACGAGCCGCGCATCTACTTCTCGCCGGAGGCGCCGGAGTACTCGATCGTCGGCTCACCCGAGGGCAGGGACCCGTGGGAGCTCGACTACCCGGTGGACGAGGACACGGGCCAGGTCAACAACACGTTCCCGACGCAGGACATCGCAGCCGGGCCGAGCGTGGGCACGTTCATGAACAAGGTCCTGTACGCGCTGAAGTTCGGCTCGGAGCAGATCCTCTTCTCCGACCGCGTGACGGAGGACTCCCAGATCCTGTACGACCGCAGCCCGCGCGACCGCGTCGCGAAGGTCGCCCCGTACCTGACGCTCGACGGACGCGTGTACCCGGCGGTCGTCGACGGTCGCGTGAAGTGGATCGTCGACGGGTACACCACGTCCGACGCCTACCCGTACTCCACCGCGGAGTCGTTGCAGGAGTCGACGGCGGACTCCCTGGTCGCGGCCAACTCGGTCGAGGCGCTCGCACCGCGCGAGGTGAACTACATCCGCAACTCGGTCAAGGCCACGGTGGACGCCTACGACGGTTCGGTGGACCTGTACGCGTGGGACACCGAGGACCCGGTGCTGCAGGCCTGGAACGGGGTCTTCTCGGAGTCGGTGCAGCCGATCTCCGAGATCTCGGGCGAGCTGATGAGCCACCTGCGCTACCCGGAGGACCTGTTCAAGGTGCAGCGCACGCTGCTGGCCAGCTACCACGTGGACGACGCGAACGAGTTCTACTCGCGGCAGGACTTCTGGCAGAGCCCGCAGGACCCGACGGCGAGCGGGACGATCAAGCCGCTGCAGCCGCCGTACTACCTGACTCTGCAGATGCCGAGCCAGGACGACCCGAAGTTCTCGCTCATGTCGACGTTCATCCCGGGTGGTCAGACCGACCGCAACATCCTCACCGGGTTCCTCGCGGTGGACGCGGAACCGGGGAACCAGGACGGCGAACGGTCCGACGACTACGGCACCCTGCGGCTGCTCGAGCTCCCACGCAACGCGACGGTGCCCGGCCCGGGCCAGGTGCAGAACAACTTCAACTCGAACCCCACGGTGTCCCAGGAGCTCAACCTGCTGCGGCAGGGCGACTCCACGGTCATCAACGGGAACCTGCTGACGTTGCCGGTCGGTGGTGGTCTGCTCTACGTCCAGCCCGTCTACGTGCAGTCGGCGGAGGGCACCCGGTTCCCGCTGCTGCGCAAGGTCCTCGTGTCGTTCGGCGACGAGGTCGGGTTCGCCGACACGCTCGACGAGGCGCTCGACCAGGTGTTCGGCGGTGACTCGGGAGCGAACGCCGGCGACGCCGAGGGCGGTGTCGACACCGAGGTGCCCGACCAGCCCGCCGAGGGCGAGGGGACTGCGGGGACGGAGGAACCGGGGACGGACACCGGTACCGACACCGGGACGGACACCGACACCGACACCGACACGGGGACGGACACCGGCTCCGACGGCACGGGCGGTACGGTCGACGGCGAGGCGCGTGCCGAGCTCGACCAGGCGCTGAGCGCCGCTCAGCAGGCGATCGACGACGGCCAGGCTGCTCTCGCCGAGGGCGACTTCGCCGGCTACGGCGAGGCGCAGGAGCGGCTCCAGCAGGCGCTCGAGTCGGCGCTCGCGGCCGAGCAGCAGCTGGACGCGACGTCGTCGGAGGGCTGACCACCGCTGACAGGGGCGAGGGCGGGACCGCGCAGGCGGTCCCGCCCTCGCGTCTGTTCCGGGCCCGGGCACGAGGGCCGCTGTGCACGGCCACGGCCCGCTCCCGGAAGCATGGCCGTGACGCAGGTCTCGTCCTCGCGATTTGGCCGCATCCCGGGAGTGTGCGTAAAGTAGGGATCACCGCCGCGGGGTGGAGCAGTTCGGTAGCTCGCTGGGCTCATAACCCAGAGGTCGCAGGTTCAAATCCTGCCCCCGCTACTCAGGTCCGAAGGCCCTCGATCAGCTGATCGAGGGCCTTCGGCGCGTTCCGGCCCGGTGGGATGTCCCGGTGTCTGCGCACCCGGCGACGAGCGTGCGGTGACGAGGCCCACAGGCCACTCTCCCGGGACGGGAAGGAGCGGCGCCACCTCCGGCGTTATCGTCGATGGCCGGCGTCCACCACTCCTTGCGGCGCCCGACACCCGGAAGGTCACCATGCGTCGTCTGCGTCGCCGTACCCGTCCCGTCCTCCTCGCCGCGCTCGCGGCGACCACCACGTTGACCCTCGCCGCCTGCTCGTCCGGCGGCACGGACGAGGGTGGCATGGCGGACCCGACCGACGGTGCGCCGTCGGACGCCGCGCAGTGCGAGCCCGGCGCGCTGCCGACCCTGACGGACGACGTGCTGACCGTCGGGGCGGGCGAGCCGTACCTGCCCTGGTACGTGGACGACCCCGAGTCGGGCGAGGGGTTCGAGTCGGCACTGATCTACGCCGTCGCCGACCGCCTGGGCTACGCGGCCGAGGACGTGCAGTGGCAGACCGTGACGTTCGAGCAGATCGTCAGCCCGGCGGTGAAGCCGTTCGACGTCGCGGCCTACCAGACGTCGATCACGGACGAGCGCCGCCAGGCGGTCGACTTCTCCAGCCCGTACCTCACGACCCGTCAGGGTGTCGTCGTCATGGAGGACGGCCCGTACGCGGACGCGACGAGCCTCGCCGACCTCGACGGCGCGAAGCTCGGGGTGACCGCGGCCCAGACGAGCCTGACGCTCACCGAGGCCGCGTTCGGCGAGGACGCCGACGTGTCGCCGTACAGCGCCGCGGGCGACGGCATGCAGGCCCTGCAGTCCGGCACGATCGACGCGATGGTCATGGACGTCGACCAGGGTGTCGCGGCCTCGACCGAGTACTTCCCGGACTCGGTCGTCATCGGCACGCTGCCCGACGAGGGCGTCGTCGAGCAGTACGGGCTCGTGCTCGACGTCGGCTCGCCGCTCACCGACTGCGTCTCGCAGGCGGTCGACGAGCTCGAGGAGGACGGCACGCTCGCGGGGCTGCGCACCACGTGGCTGAGGTCGGACGACGTCCCCGTCCTCGAGTGACGGGTTCCGGACCAGTGCTGACCGCAGTGACGACCGCAGTGACGACCGCAGGGACGACCGCAGGGACGACCGCACCGTGACGACGCCCGACGGCGTGTGGTCACCGTCCCCGCTCGCGCAGGAGCGCGCCGCGTTCCGGCGGGCGCAGCGACGGCGCTCGGCGCTCGTCGCGCTCGTGAGCACCGTGGTCGTCGTGACGACCGTCGTGCTCGTGGTCACGGGCGCGCCCGGCTGGGAGCGCGCGCGCACGGCCTTCTTCGACCCGGCGTACGCGTGGGAGTCGCTGCCGGCGATCCTCGACGGGCTGTGGCTCAACCTGCGGGTCTGGGTCGTGGCCGGCGTGGTCGGGACGGTGCTCGGGCTCGGTCTCGCCGTGGCGCGCACGAGCCGGGTCCCCGCGCTCTTCCCGCTGCGCGCGTTCGCCGTGGTGTACGTCGACCTGTTTCGCGGGGTCCCGCTCCTGCTCGTCCTCCTGCTCGTCGGGTTCGGGCTCCCCGCGCTGCGGCTGCCGTGGTTGCCGTCGTCGGGCGCGTTCCTCGGTGCGCTCGCGATCGTCCTCACGTACACCGCCTACATCGCGGAGGTGTTCCGGGCGGGCATCGAGTCCGTGCACCCCTCCCAGGTGGCGGCGGCCCGCTCGCTCGGGCTGACGCGCACCCAGACGACGCGGCGCGTCGTGCTGCCCCAGGCGCTGCGCAACGTCACGGCGCCGCTCGCGAACAACCTCGTCGCGCTGCAGAAGGACTCCGGCCTCATCTCGGTGCTCGGCGCGGTCGACGCGATCCGCGCCGCCCAGATCGCGACGACGGGGAGCTACAACTTCACGCCCTACGTCGTGGCCGGAGCGCTGTTCTTCCTCGTCTCCTTCCCGCTCTCGCGGGCCGTCGACGCCTATCAGGCGCGCCGCGGGTGGGGGCGGTCGATCGCGACGGTCAGCGGGGCGGGTGACATCCGATGAACCACCTGCTGTCGCTGCGCGGCGTGCGCAAGACCTACCCGGCCCCGCGCGATTCCGGGCTCGGTCGACGTAGCGCGCCCGCGGAGCGTCGCGTCGTGCTCGACGGCATCGACCTCGACGTCGACCGTCATCGCTGTGTCGTGCTCGTCGGTGCGTCGGGCTCGGGCAAGTCGACGCTCCTGCGGGTGGTCAACCTCCTCGACGAGGTCGACGACGGCGAGATCCTGCTCGACGGCGAGGACGTCGCCGACCCGCGGCTCGACGCCAACGCCGTGCGGGCCCGCATGGGCATGGTCTTCCAGGCGTACAACCTCTTCCCGCACATGCGGGTGCTCGACAACGTGGCCCTGGCGCCGCGACTGGTGCACCGTCGGCCCGCGGCGGAGGCCGAGGACGCGGCGGTCGAGATGCTGCGACGGGTCGGGCTCGCGCACAAGGTCACCGCGTATCCCGACCAGCTCTCGGGCGGCGAGCAGCAGCGTGCCGCGATCGCGCGCGCCCTGGTCAACGGTCCCGAGCTCCTGCTCCTCGACGAGGTGACGTCCGCGCTCGACCCCGAGCTCGTCGGCGAGGTGCTCGACCTGCTGGCCGAGCTGCGCGCCGAAGGCCGGACCATGCTCGTCGCGACCCACGAGATGGGCTTCGCCCGCCGTGTCGCCGACGAGGTGTGCTTCCTGCACGACGGTCGCGTGCACGAGCGCGGCACCCCGCAGCAGGTGCTCGACACCCCCGAGCGGGACCGCACGCGCGAATTCCTGCGCCGCCTGACGTCCTGACGCCCCGAGCCGCGCCGAACACGACCTGAGGGTCGCTATCGGCGACGTGACGACCCTCAGGTCGTGCTCGACCGCGCGTGAGGGTGTGGTCGGCCGCGTCGGTAGGGTGCTGCATAGCGTCGCGTGCCGGTGACGGGCTGCGTCAGGCATGGAGGCGTCGGACCCGGAAGGGGGTACCCGTGCGCCACGTGCGGACCCGTTCCTCGTGCCTCACCCGTGGGTGAGGGCGAGACGACCAGGTTGGTGGCCTGGTACGACGAGATGAAGGCCGTGCACGGCCGGCTGCGACGGGCGCTCGAGCTCGTGCGCGAGACAGCGGACCACGACGACGCCGGCTCGACCGGCGACGAGACGTCGACGCGGCGCGCGGTCGCGCACCAGGAGCTGCTCGTCCACTGCCGCGGCTTCTGCACGGCGCTGACCCGCCACCACACGAGCGAGGACACGACGCTCTTCCCGGAGATCGGGCGTCGGCACCCCGGGCTCGACGCGACCCTGCGCGCGCTGCGGCAGGACCACAGCATGATCGCCTACCTCGTCACGGACCTCGAGCAGACGCTCGACCGCGCGGCAGACCCCGCGTCGTCGAGGGCCGCGATCGGGCGCCATCTCGACGGCGTCGGCGCGATCATGGAGTCGCACTTCCGCTACGAGGAGAGAGCGCTCGGGGACGTCCTCGCCGCGCTCGACCTCGTCGCGGACCGCGACGACGTGCTGGGCCCGATCTGACGGTGCGTGGTCCGACCGGCGGGCAGCACCGCGAGGTCGCCAGCGCCGCGCGGGCTGCGAGAGTGGGGCCATGGTCAACCGCCTCGCCGACGCCGTGAGCCCGTACCTGCGCCTGCACGCGGACAACCCCGTGGACTGGTACCCGTGGGGCCCCGAGGCGTTCGCGGAGGCCCGGCGGCGCGACGTGCCGGTCATGGTCTCGGTCGGGTACGCGACGTGCCACTGGTGCCACGAGGTTCTTCGATTGGCGACTGTCGACGGAAATCTGCGAAACCGCAGGTCAGGGGCCTAGTCTCGGTTCGCTCGCTATCGGCGAATGTTGCCGTTGGACACCGATTCCAGGGCTTCGTGCATCACTCTCGTGCATCACCCGCGCGGGCCCCGAAGCCCCGAGTCGTGCTCCGGGTGGTCAGGCCCACGGGATCACTTGGCGCCCGGAGCGTCGCGGCGATAGTATGGATCCGATCCTGGCGGAGATGCTAGGAGGCTTGGACTCGTCTAGCTAACGAGAACAAGCAACCACAGAGGAGGATCCCTCCGACAAGATCGGCGTGTATAGCGAGCCCCGAAACGATGGTTTCGAGTTTGCGCCGGTCGCATCGGTGGTCACGAATCCCTGTTGGACCAGAGTGCTCGCCTCATGAGCTTGAATGCCCCGGTTATGCCGGGGCATTCGCATTTAGCGCTTCGCCTGCCAAAGCTCGTTGGCTCTGGCGCCGGCCCTGACATGTGCGTTCGGGTAGACGTTCACGTAGCCCCTTGGCTCTACCCGCCACACGCTCGAAGCGGCGATCACGGTCCGTCGCTTGCGACCTGCGCTGGTGTCCCAATGAAAGCCTGGTGGCACGACGTAGTCCCACACGCGAAGCAGGTTGCCCGAGGCATCCGGTCGGCCGTGTCTCACTCCTGGTGCCGCCGGCGTCCAGGTCCCAGTTGAAGGGGACAGCCAGTTGCCCCCGTTCCCATAAGTCGCGCGGAAGGCCTGGCGCCCCGATTCCTCGACGAGAGGTCTTAAGACGGCGTCCTTGTGGAAGACATGCAGTGGGAGCACGCGCGGGTCGTGATGGTCGGAGCAGTCGGACGGTCCTTCAAGCGCCATCAGATCATCGAGATCGGCGGCAGGGTCACGCCCGTCCTCAAGGGTTCGGAAGGCGGCCTTGTATTGGACGAACTGCGGGAGCGGCAGACAATCGTGTTTCGTCGGCGGGTCACGTCGCGGATCGTGTAGCACGAAGACCGCGCCCCTGCTGAGTACGTAACACTTCCGAAGGCTCAGATCTCGGTACAGCTCGCCTGCGTCCGCCGGCTCCAAGATGTTGATCGGGCGCGTTCCGTTCCCATCGGCAGTCATCCGTCGTCGACTCGACCGTCGCGTGACGAGGTCCATGCCGAGCTGAGATGCACGACGGCTGAGCGTGGTGCGCAGATTTTTCTCGTAGCCGCTGTCAGTTGGATGCAACACGAGCCAGACTCTCGGGCCGAGCGGTTCGGGCGCGGCGGTGCTCGTTCCTTGCCCCCGCCGGGTCACATCTTCGCCCGAAGCGCAACCGAGGCTGGTACTTGCATAGCCTTGAGTTCGCCTGGCTTCATGACCGCGACACAGCGCAGGAGGAATCGCCTCAACTCCTCGGCCTCCTGGCTCTCCTTGGCCGACGGTCGAGTACTTGCGTCGGAGGACGCATTCGCAGGCAGTGACAGACCCTGTTGCTCGAACCAGGGCGCAAGGATGTCCACGACCTTGGACTTGAGCGTCAGGTTCCAGGGCCGCCGCAGGTCAGGCGGAAGCGCCATCGTTCCGAGGCCGCGCTCTACCCACTCGGCGAGGTCTCGATCGGGATGAGCCTTGGCGAAGCCGCGTCGCCAGTCGGCCATCACTTCGGCCTTGATCGTGGGCATCTGCGGTCTGCCAGTAGCCTCGCCAGGGGCGACTTTGACAGCCTGAAGGCCATCCCACACATAGACCTCTCCAGAGGAGTAGTCGAGAACGGCGTCCCAGAGGTCCGGTCGTAGTCGACCGCTTCCAACGACACTTCCAGCCGGTGTGGCAGAAGACGACGGGGCAAGAAGCCTTGCCACAGGTGGGCGAGCGGTGTCATCAAGCTCGACGAGATCAGGTACTTGGCGCAACAAGCCACTGAAGGACGCGGCTCCGAAGGAACGTTCGTCGAACTCTCGGGCCGTTGCCTGGAGAATCCGATTCTTCAGGACGCCGACGGTCATCACTTGCCAGTCCGACCGTCCCGACTCACGCGCGGCCTCGAACGCGCTCGTCACCAACGCTCGAAACGTGTCGAGCGTCGACGCATCGGTCGTCGGCGGTGGGGTCTTCTCGTCTGGCACGACCCACATTCTGGCAGCACACGGCCGACGCCGCTGCAGTGAGCGGTGATTGACAGGCTCTATCCGGCACGCCGTCGGTGCTTGGCCTGCGGGAGAAGGTCGGCTATCCCGACCTCCTCCCGCGCGGGTGCGATGAGGACTTCCGACGCGGCTTCGGCCAGCACCATGCGCTTTTCCTCCAACGCCAGCAGCTGGTCGAGGCGCCACCGGTCCGGGTGGGTCATCACGGGCGGCGGCACCAGGTCGCGGTCCTTGAGGTTCTGATAGCCCTTCGTCTTGCCCCAGCCGTAGCGCGCCATCACGTCGTGCGCGTCGAGGAAGACGTGCCGCGGGTCGGTCTCGTCCGAGGCATCCGGCGGCCAGTGCATGGCTCACACCGCCGTCGGCTTGCCGAGCAGGGGCTGGGAGGCGAGGCGCTGGGTGCGGATGAAGGTCCGCAGGTCGCCGACGGTCGTGTAGAGGCGCCGGCCGATCTTGAAGAACTCCGGACCAGTGCCCTCCTGGCGCCACCAGCGCACGGTGTTGACCGGTGTCCGCAGGATCTCGGCGACGTCATCGAGCGTGAGGAGCTCGTCGTCGTGGCGAGCGTGGAAGGGGACGTCATGGGTGTTGCTGTTCATGGTTCCTCCTGTCAGGCGTTGGCCCGCGAGGATCGTGGGCGACAGGTAGGTGTGCGGGCCGTGCCGCACAGAGCGCCGAATACATTCGATCGGATATCGTCGAGGGATGGATCGGGCGTACCTGATCGAAGTCGCACGACGAGCCAGCGGTCTGACGCAGGCCGAGCTCGCCGCCAGATCCGGTACGTCGCAGGCGACGATGTCGGCGTACGAGCGGGGCCTGAAGTCCCCGACAATCAAGGTCGCCGGACGGATCCTTGAGGCCGCGGGATACGACCTCAACCTGCGACGGCTCATCGACTGGGTCGAGCACGAGGCGCCCGGCGTGGGGAAGTTCTGGGTGCCGAACACGCTCTGGAACGTGGAGACGCCCGACTGCTTCGCGATCCTGGAGTTCGCCGACCTCGTGGGCGACGGGCCGGTCCGGCAGTGGGACCTGCACGACCGCAAGCAGCGCAAGGGCGTCTACGAGCAACTCCTGCGCGGTGGGACTCCTGAGGAGATGATCCGCTGGATCGACGGCCCCCTTCTGGTCGACGTGTGGGAGGAGCTCGAACTCCCGGACGCGGTCCGCGCGGCGTGGAAGTGGCCGATCGTTATCGCGCGGGGACCGACCCATCCCGACACCGTCCGGATCCTGGGTCGAGGGGACGAGTCGTTCACGGGTGAGGCGTGGGTCCGCGAACGCGAAGCCGTGCCACCGAGGCCGCCGGGTCCGAAGGAGCCGCGGGTGCGGTTCATCCGGACGCGCTTCGACCCGCGTCCACCGGAGCCGACGGCGGACGGCGATGAGACGAAGCCGGCAGCGACCGTCGCCAAAGTTGCCGAACGGCTTGCCACCCAGCTGGCAACGTCGCGGCACCCCGCCGCCCCGGCAACCTGGAACGCCGGAGTCGCGTTCGCGCGGCGCTGGGCAGACCTGGGCAACGGCCACAACGTTGTGCTGACGCCGAGCGGACCGGGCTGCGTCGTCGGCGTCACGGTCGAGCCGTACGTCGACAGGCTCGAGGTCGGCGAGCAGCTGATCAGGCTGTGGCGAACGGGCTGAACCCGATCCGGCGCCTCGACGGCACCTCGACGGCACCTCAGAATCCGATGCTGGGTGCCGAGGGTGATGCCGCGGGCCGGGAGTCGAACTCGGCAGGGGGGCGCGGCGCGGGCCGCCGCCTGGGTGTCTTCGGTCCGTAGCGCTCGATCGCCTCGGTCGCCGTCACTCGTGCGTGAGCCGGTCCGAGGTCGGCGCGGTCGCGAGCGAAGACATCGCACCACTGCTTGCGCGCATCGTCGATCGACTCGGCGACGATGTGGGCGACGTTGCGCTCGCGGCCGCGTGTCATCCCGACGTACGCCGACGCGGCTCCGCTGTGCTCGCCGACCAGCACATGGCTTTCGGTGACAGTGGCGCCTTGCGCGCCATAGGCGGTCGTGGCGTAGGCGAGCTCGACATCGCGGCGCACGTAGTCGGGCGGCAACACACGAGTCCCCGCCTCGCCCCTCACGGTGAGCGCGCCGCGATCGCACGAGACGACGAACCACAACTCGCGGTTCGCGACGTTGGCATCGCGGTCGTTGCGCCGGGTCGCGATGGTGTCGCCGACGCCGAGCCGTTCACCCGCCGCGGTCAGCACCTGCTCGTCGACCTCACCGGTCGCCTTGCGGATCCGGTGCGCGAAGGCGTTGATCCGGCCCACCTGCTCGCGGGTGTCGGCGACGACGAGCTTGCCGACGCTGGCTTCAGCGGCAAGGCGGCGGGTCCGCTCGACGTCGCTGGCGTGGATGACGATCTCGCCACGGGCGAGGAGATCATCGAACACCTCGCCCGCCTGAGCACCGCTCCGCATCTGGAGTGACAGCTCGGCATAGCGCGGGTCCTTGAAGCGGCGTACGCCGTCGAGCTGTTGCACCCGATCGGGTGCGTACCTGATCGCCAGATCCAGGACCCCGCCACGGCCGACGGCCGGGAGTTGATGGCGGTCGCCGACCAGCATCACGAGCGCCTGGGTCTCGTCGGCCAGGCGGAGTAGCGCGCGGGCAGTGTCCTGGTCGACCATGCCCGCCTCGTCGACGACGAGCAGGTCGCCTCGAAGTAGTCGGGCGCTGACGTCGGGCGCGGAGTCGACTCGACTCCACCGACCGTCCTCGTCCCAGCGGAAACCGTGCTGGTGGAGCAGCGAGGCTGCGGAGTACGACGCCGCGCCGATTGCGCCCTCTGCGACCTGGGCCGCCTTGAGAGTCGGGGTCACCACGACCATCCGACGCCCGGCTGCGATCGCGCGCTCGCGGGTTGCCGCGAGACGGGCGGTCTTGCCAACCCCGGCCGCGCCCTCGATCACGGTGATCGTCTTGGCCTCGGCACGAGTCGCAAGGTGGTCGACGATCTCGTGCTCGACGGCCAGCACGTCGATCGACGTGAACGAACGCACGTGCTTGGGCACGTCCGATCGGGGGAGTAGCGGGCGTGATGCGGCGACGACGCGAGCGGTCAGATCCTCTGCCAACTCACGGCGCACGGCCCCGTCGACTACGCCTCCGCCGGACGCGATGATCCGCTCGACCTCCACCCTGGGCGTCGGCCGCGTTCCACGCCGAGCGACGCGAGCCCAGCCGGACGAGAGCCAGCTCGACGACGCCGTCGCGGTCGACGGCGCCCGTCCGCAACACGGGTAGTGGAGCGCCTGGCGCCGGAGCGACGTAGCCGAGCTCGTGCAACTCCTCCATCCAGCGGTGCCGCAGTTCCTCACCGTTTGTAGGCACCACCTTGTCCGGCCGCGCGTCGGCCCACGCTCGCCGATCCCATGCCTGCCGCAGCGCCGGCCCGGGCTCCTCGCCGGGATGGTCGGAGCGCCACTCGGCCTCGTAGGTGTCGATGTTGGCCTCGATCTGCTTCGCCCGTGCGCTGAACGCTCCCGTGTACGCCGCCAGTTCGACGACCTCGCCGGTCTCGGCGTCGAGCGTGAGCCCGTGATGTGCCAGTGCCTCGCGGAATCCTTGGTTCGTCATCACCGCGGCGTGCCCGATCCCGTTGATAGCCTCCAGGCTGTCGCGCACGCCGACCGTGTGGAGTCCTCGCCACTTGCCGGCGGCGAACACCCGGGCGTTGACCTGGAGGTGCAGGTGTCGGTGCGGGTCGCCGGCTCGCGATGTGAAGTGGCGTACGACGGCCGCCTCGATCTGCTCCACCGGGATCTGCACCTGCCGATCCCGCGGCCCGACCCGAGTCGTCGCGTGAGAAGCGAGCCAGCCGATGAGCTCCTCAGCTGCCGCCATCTGGGCGGCGTCGTACGCTCCGGCGATTTCGGGGTGCAGCGCGGCCGCGAGCGACCAGGTCTTCGGCCCGTTGACCGTGACTTCAACGAACCGGACGCCCTTCTCGTCCTTCCGCAGCCTGCCCTTCGTGAGCCGGGTGTCGACGTCGTATCCGGCGACCCATCGCTCGTACGTCTCGCCGTCCATATCGGCTCGCCGCTCGACGCTGTCCGGAGTTGCCGCGAACTGCATCGCGACCCCGCTGCCTTCGGCGAGGTAGTAGTGGTCGGCCCGGGAGCGATCGGCCTCGACGTAGTGGCGCGCAGCGGCGGCGGCGCCGCGGTAGATCTTCATCCCGCCGTGCACGCGGACCACCTTTCTCAACAACCGTCGATGACCGTGAAATCGCAGGTCAGGCGGTGCATTGGCGCCCGTCCCGCTACGAACTTTCGTAGCATGCGTGCCGCTCAGAAGGGAGGACAGAACAGGTGATCAGGAGAGTGGATCGGTGAGCCAGCGATGATTAGAGATGGGTGCTAGGGGAGGCGATGGTGGAGCTGCAGCGGGAGAACAAAAGGGTGCGTCGGGGGACGGGCAGGGGAAAACGATCAGGACGCGAAGCTCTGAGCGGCCCGGTTCCTCCTGGGCGCGCGCCCGAGGGTCGCCTCGTACTTCTCCGCGGTATCGAGGGTATCGACCATGCGGTCGACCAACTTCGGTCGGTACACGAATTGCGAGAAGGCCGGGGCGTAGACGCAGTAGCCAGACGACTTCCTCATCTGTGCCTTGGAGCCGCTCTTGGCCGGGCCGATCTCCCATGCCTTACGCAGCGTCGTGAAGTCGTGCAACGTGAAGACGAAGTCGATCCGGGCCGCGACGGCTCTCGTTGCGGCCTTCGGCAACATCTCGTCGCCGTGGACCGCGTCACGAAACTTCTCTGCGACGATGACGCTCCCTTCCTTGCCCACAAGGTCCTTCAGCTCCTCCTCGCTGAGTGAGTCCTGCCGCACGAAGTTCAGCGCGAGGTCAGCTTCGGTCTTTGGTCCCTGCATCGGTATGAGGAGAAGGCGATACGCGAAGCGCTCGTCGCCACGGACGTCGTCCGGAACGGCCTTCTGGAACTCGGTGATGTAGTTCGTGACTGCCTGTGGAACACCGCGCCGCATGGCCTTGTGTCGATCAACACCTGCGGGCGTCAGCGACTGGACGAAGATTGGGAACTTCAACTCAGATCCGAGAGACTCGCTGGCCCCGAACCGCCGCGTGAGCTCAGCCTCGAAGTTGATGATGCAGGCGTGGGCCTCCGGAGCGGTTACCGCGAGCACGTAGTCCTGGAAGCGGTGCTCGATCTGGTTTCGGAGGCCGATGAAGAACTCGATGTTGAAGCGGACCGGGTCGTTGTCTTTGAACTCCGCCTTGAGGCATCGGGCAAGATCCCACGTCTTCTTCGACCCGTCTGGATTTCGCTCGTACCGCCTCCGCCCGGTCTTCTCGCGGTAGAAGACCGTTTCATTGCGCCTGGTGCGGTCGGCATGGAGGAGGTTCTGCCAAGCCAGGTGTATGTGAACGATGAAGTCGACGAAGCTGCGCCGATCTCCGGGGCGGTTGTAGAAGTCGATCGCTACCAGAGCCTGGCGGCGAGCCTCGTCGAGCGTGTGACTCCATGCGGGGGGCCGACTCATCCGTTGCTCCTCCATCCGTTGCGCATTGCTATGTCAATGTGCAAATATAACAGACATGACAGAAGTCGCGATGGTTTCGCCGGTCCTCCAGGCCATCCGTGCTGCGCTTGACCTGACCCAGGCGGAGTTGGCTCAGCGCCTCGGCGTCTCGTTCGCGACGGTCAACAGGTGGGAGGGCGGAGCCAACAAGCCGCAGAGGGCCCAACTGGCCAAGATCACTGCACTGGCCGAAGAGGCCGGCGTCGACCTCGGCGATGCCCCGATCACGGGCGGCGCGGTTGTGACCCGTCGTCGTGGCCGTCAGGCCAAGTCGGGGCCGCCGACCACCAAGCCGATGGAGCAGATGCTCTGGGACGCGGCCTGCTCAATACGTGGCGAGAAGGACGCACCTAAGTTCAAGGACTACCTGCTCCCCCTGTTGTTCCTGAAGCGCCTATCCGATGTCTTCGACGACGAGATCGACCGCCTCGCCGAGGAGTACGGCGACCGCGAGGTCGCCGTCGAGATCGCCGACAACGACCACAGTCTCCTCCGCTTCTACCTCCCGCCCGAGTCTCGATGGGCAGTCATCAGCGGCCGCGCCCAGTACGACTGGCCGGACGACGAGCGCGGTCGCACGACCCGCCCCCGCGACATCGGAGAGCACCTGACCAAGGCGGTACGTGCGGTCGTCCGCTACAACCCGACGCTGGCAGGCGTCATCGACGTCGTCGACTTCGCGGCCGAGCGCAACGGCGAGCGAGACATCAACCCTGCCAAGCTCAACGGTGTCGTCGAGACCTTCTCGGATCCGCGCTACCGACTCGGCCTCGCTGATGTGCAACCGGACTTCCTCGGTCGTGCCTACGAATACCTCCTCCGCAAGTTCGCCGAGGGTTCCGGCCAGAGCGCCGGTGAGTTCTTCACGCCGACCGAGGTCGGATTCCTTATGGCCCGTATCTTGCGCCCGAAGCCCGGCCAGACCTGCCATGACTACGCCTGCGGATCGGCCGGGCTCCTTATCAAGCTCCAGCTCGTCGCCAACGAGCTCGATCCGACCGCGAAGGTGCCGTTGAAGCTCTACGGGCAGGAACTCCAAGCCGAGAGTTATGCGGTCGCGCGGATGAACGCAATCATCCACGACATGGACGTCGACCTCCGACGGGGCGACACCATGATCAACCCGAAATTCCGTACGCCCTCGGGCTCACTCGACCAGTTCGACCTCATTGTCGCCAATCCGATGTGGAACCAGCCCTTTGGCGCCAGCATCTTCGAGGACGACCCCTACGACCGTTTCATCAAGAATGGCGGGGCGACTTCAGGCAAGGGTGACTGGGCCTGGCTGCAGCACACCCTTTCGGTCCTCAAGGACGGAGGGCGTGCCGCCGTGGTTCTCGACACCGGCGCTGTCACTCGCGGCTCCGGCTCGAAGAACGAGGACAAGGAACGCAACATCCGCAAGTGGTTCGTCGACCAGGACCTCATTGAGGGCGTCATCCTCATGCCGGACAACCTCTTCTACAACACCACCGCGGCGGGCGTGATCGTGGTGCTCAACAAGCGCAAGCCCGCGTCCAAGAAGGGCAAGATCACGCTCGTCAATGCCAGCAAGCGCTTCACGAAGGGCAAGCCCAAGAATCACCTCGCTGCCGAGGACGTCGCCGATCTCGCGAGGCTCTTCAACTCGGGCGAGTCTGGAGAGGGCGAGGTCGCAGTCATCGACCTCCAGCAGGCCGCAGAAGCGGACTACAACCTCAGCCCGAGCAAATGGGTACTTCAAAGCGATGCGGCGGCTCACGCTGAGCTTCCGGAGCTGCTGGCGCAACTTGATGAGTTGACGACTGAGGACGCCAAACTCACCACGGAGTTGCTGGAGCTCCTGCGACCGCTCGCTGTGACTGGTGCCCAGCCATGAGCGCAGGGTGGAAGACGGCGACAGTCGGAGAGTCCATCGTTCCGGTGTCGGTCGCTGGGAAGTCGAAGATTCAGACGAAGGACTACAAGCACGAAGGCGCCTATCCGATCGTGGACCAAGGGCAGACGCCAATCGCGGGATGGACGGATTCCCTTGACGCGGTCATTGACGCCCCCTTGCCGCTGATCGTGTTTGGTGATCACAGCCGGACCTTCAAACACCTCGACCGGCCCTTCGCCCGAGGAGCTGACGGCACCCAATTGCTTCGCCCCGTCGACGAGATCGACCCCTTGTTCTTCTTCTACGCCTGCCGCGCGATCGACCTGCCCTCTCGGGGCTACAACCGTCACTTCACCCTTCTCAAGGAGAAGACCTTCTCGTATCCAGGGGACGGGGCAGTTCAGCGGTCGATTGCAGCTCTCCTGAGTCGCGTCGAGCGTGCGCTGCTAATCCAAGACGAACTGGTTGCGTTGCTAAAGCAGGCGAAGGCTGCGGCGATGCGCCAGTTATTCTCGCGAGGGCTACGCGGGGAGGCGCAGAAGGAGACCGAGATTGGCCCGATCCCCGAAGGTTGGGAGTTGGCCACTATCGACAAGCACTTCTCGGTCGCTTCTGGCGGTACGCCATCGCGCAGCACCCCCTCGTACTGGGTCAGTGGCACGATCCCGTGGGTCAAGACGACCGAGGTGAATTACGCCGTCATCACCGAGACGGAAGAGCACATCACACAGGCCGGTCTCGATGGGTCTGCCGCGAAGATGCTCCGGCCGGGCACGTTGCTGATGGCCATGTACGGGCAAGGCGTAACCCGCGGGAAGGTCGGGATTCTGGGTATCGAAGCAGCCTGTAACCAGGCCTGTGCGGCGATGACCCCGGTCGATGACGGCGTCCTTCCTAGCTACCTCTACCACCACTTGACGTCGCAGTACGAAGCGATCAGATCGCTCGCGCACGGTGGCCAGCAGCAGAACCTCAACCTAGACATCGTTCGCAAGATCGGCGTACCGGTGCCGCCCACGATCGATGAGCAGCAAGAGATCGTTGACCTGCTGGACGCCCTCGATCGGAAGATCGACCTGCGCCGTCGCAAGCGTGAGGTGCTCGACCAGCTCTTCAAGTCCCTGTTGAACAAGCTGATGAACGGCGAAGTTTCGGTGGAGCATCTCGACCTGAGCGCTCTGCGGACGACTGAGGGAAGCGCCGCATGAGTCAGATCAAGATCTCCGAGGCCAAGTCGGTGCAGTTCCCGATGGTCAAGCACGCCTCAGCTGTCGGTTGGGAGCAGCTCACGCCCGAAGAAGCCGAGGGGATGCGGCGCGGTCGGGCGAACATGCTGTTCCCCGAGGTGCTGGAGGACAAGCTGCGAGAGTTCAACTCGTGGCTGACCGAGGATCAGGCACGTGCCATCGTCGAGAGCATCGAGGCGCTCCCGGCGACGATCGAGGGCAACCGCGAGGTGCTGCGATGGCTGCGCGGAGAACGACAGTGGAACGACGAGAACGAGCAGCGACGACGACCAGTGCAGGTCGTCGACTACGCCTTCCCGGATCAGAACGCGCTACAGGTCACATGGGAGTGGAAGCTCGAGCCGCCCGCACGCGCAAAGGGCAACCGCGCCGATGTCATGTTCGTCGTCAATGGCATCCCGGTGACCATCGTCGAGCACAAGAACCCGAAGGATCGCGACGCCCTGACGAAGGCGGTTACGCAACTTCGTCGCTACGAGAAGGAGACGCCCGAACTCCTCACCCAGGCGCAGCTCCACAACGAGACCCACCTGATCGACTACTGGTACGGCGTTACCTGGAACGTCAATCGCCGGATGCTTTTCAAGTGGAAGCACACGAGTGATGAGTCCTACCGCGACGCGGTTCAGGCATTCTTCGAGCCGCATGAGTTCCTGCGCACGCTGCGGGAGTGGGTGCTCTTCTATGTTGAGGATGGTGAGACCCGAAAGTCCGTCCTCCGCGAGCACCAGCGCGGGGCTGTCGACGCCGTTGTCGAACGCTGCGCCGACTCGACGAAGAACCGCGGGCTGATCTGGCACACCCAGGGCTCGGGCAAGACCTTCACCTTGCTGACCGCGGCTCAGTTGATCCTGAGCCAGAAGGACCGCTTCAAGAACGCGACCGTCATCCTGGTCGTCGACCGTACGGAGCTGGAGGGCCAGCTCAAGGAATGGGTCGACAGGCTCCTTGGTGACATGCAGGCCAATGACATCCCGGTCCGGCGCGCCAACAGCAGGGACGATCTGCAGGACATCTTCGACTCAGACTTCCGCGGGCTCGTGGTCTCGATGATCCACAAGTTCGAGACGATCCGGAAGGACAGCTCTGACCGGGACAACATCTTCGTCTTCATCGACGAAGCTCACCGATCGGTCGCTGCCGACCTCGGCTCCTACCTGATGGCGGCCGTGCCCAACTCTACGATCATCGGCTTCACCGGCACACCGGTTGGCGGGACACGAGGCGGCGCCTCCGGGTCGTTCCAGATCTTCGGCGCGCAGGATGAGAACGGCTACCTGCACAAGTACTCGATCATCGAGTCCATCGACGACGAGACGACGTTGCCGATCAAGTACATGCTCGCTCCCTCGACAATGTCGATGGAGCCCGAGGATCTCGACGAACAGTTCTACGCACTCGCCAATGACGAGGACGTCACCGACATTGAGGAGCTCAACAAGGTGCTCCAGCGGGCTGTCGGCCTGCGCACCTTCCTCGGGGCAGACAGCCGCGTGAAGCAGGTGGCCGGGTTCGTCGCCAACCACTTCCGAGAGAACGTCGACCCGTTGGGGTACAAGGCCTTCCTTGTTGCCGTCGACCGGGAGACGTGCGCCAAGTACAAGCGCGCCCTCGATGACCTGCTGCCACCCGAGTGGTCCGAGGTTGTTTACAGCAAGAACGCCAACGACGTCATCGAGCGGCCGGACGTCCACGAACTCCAAGTCTCGGACGACCGCGAGAAGGAAGTGCGCCGCCAGTTCAAGAAGGCAGACCAGCAGCCCAAGATCCTCATCGTCACCGACAAGCTGCTTACCGGCTACGACGCACCCGTGCTATACGCGATGTACCTAGACAAGCCGATGCGCGACCACGTGCTGCTCCAGGCGCTTGCGCGCGTGAATCGCCCCTACGTCGACGGCGACGGTGTGCAGAAGAAGCTCGGACTCGTCGTCGACTTCGTCGGCATCCTCAAGGAGCTGCACAAGGCCTTGCGCTTCGACTCGGCCGATGTCGAGGGCGCGTTGGAAGACCTCGACGTCCTGATGGCCGACTTACTGGTCAAGATCGGCACCGCCTCGACCGAGTACCTCCAGGTGGAGAGCAGTCAGGGCGCAGATGAGCAGTTGGAGAGCCTCGTCTACGGCAAGTTCCTTACCGAGGAAGCGCGCAAGGAGTTCTTCGACGCCTACCGCGACATCGAGTCGCTGTGGGAGGTCCTGTCGCCGTCGGCAGAGCTGCGCGACCACATCGCGACGTACAAGCGGCTCTCCGTGCTGTACGCCGCCGTGCGAAACGCCTACTCCGACGCGGGCGGCTTCACCGCCGACCTGGAGCACAAGACCAAGCGGCTGATTGAAGAGAGCGCTACGCAGGATGGACTCGGGCGATTCACCAAGGTCGCCACCTTCGATGTGGACACCTTGGAGGCGCTCGGCAAGGACGATGGCCCGCCGGAGGAGAAGGTCTACAACCTCCTGCGTGGCCTGCGGAAGGAAATGGAGGACAACCCCGCTGCTGCAGTCGTGCTTCAGAGCATCAAGGACAAGGCAGACCGCGTCATCGAGAACCTCGAAGAGCGCAAGGTCAGCGGTCTGGCGGCTCTCGACGAACTCAAGGCCATCGCCGAGGAGAAAGATCGGCTGCGCGAGTTCGCGAAGCAGGCTGGACTGTCCGGTCGCGCCTTTGGCGTCTACTCGGCTCTGAGCGCAGAGCCCGCATTGAGTGGACTCAAGGTCGACATCCAGCACATCGCGACCACCATCGAGGTTGCGGTCGATCAGTTCCCTCACTGGAAGCAGAACGCCGACGAGCGCCGCCGCCTCCGCAGTGGCCTCTACAAGCCGCTGCTGGACAACAAGGTTCCTGCGAAGGCATGCAACGAGATCATCGAGAACGTCATGAACGTGTTGGAGAAGGTCTGATGGCACGCCCCAGGATGATCCTGACCGCTGACCAGGTGCTCACCCGCAAGGCGATGGCCTGGGCGGCGAAGATCCGCGTGAACCCCACCCGAGTGGTGATCGCTGAGCTGGAGACCAAGTGGGGTTCGTGCGCTCCTGACGGCGTCGTCACCCTGGCCGGAGATCTCGTCGATATGCCTGAGGGGTTCCAGGACTACGTCGTTGTCCATGAGCTCCTGCACCTGCGCTATCGCTCCCACGGCAAGGCCTTCACGGCGATGATGACCGCTCTCGTCCCAAGCTGGCGAGAGCTGGAGGCATCAAGTCCAGTGAGGGAGGTGCGCAAGTGAGCGAGGCGGGCAACGTCGAGGGGCGTTGGGACGGGCATCTGATCAAGGTGCTCGAGGTGCTCGATGGGGGCGAGGCGTTCCTAGGCCGCACTTCGAACGGCGGCACTGCCAGATTCTCGCTGGGACAACTGGCCGACCTTCGGAGGGGCTCCGTTGTCTTCGTGAGTGAGGACAGATGGGAGGTAGTTCCTGAGAGTGCCTGGCCGGAGATTCCCGAGGTTGCAATCATCCGAAAGATTCTCGATGACGGGCTTCTGATCGAGTACGGCGCTGGGATTCGGTTCGTGCCCGGTGAACCTTCTGTCGAGGTCGCCGTCGGAAACACGGTTCAGTTCAGCGAAGTCGATGGCGTGCTGCGGGTCTTCGATCAGGGTCCGGTCAGGTACCGAGATGAGGGCGTCGGAGACGACAGCATTGACGAGTATCTGGTCCCTGCTGGCGCTGACGGCCCAACGTTCGCCTCGTTCGCTGGCTACCACGAGGTTCGCCAGCGTGCCGTTGAACTGATCGAGACCCAACTGAAGAACCGCGAGCAGTTGTCGGCCATCGGTGCCCGCCCTGTGAAGGGGATCATCTTCACGGGCCCTCCCGGAACCGGCAAGACCCATCTCGCGCGCGTGATCGCCCACGAGTCCGGCGCTTCCTTCTACCTGATCAGCGGGCCCTCCATCGTGAGCAAGTGGGTCGGCGACAGCGAGCAAGCAATCCGACGGATCTTCCGCGCAGCGGCCAAGAAGGACAGCGCAATCATCTTCTTCGACGAGATCGACAGCATCGCCGAGCGCCGCACCGAGGAATCCCACGAGGCGTCCAGGCGACTCGTTGCCCAGCTCCTGACAGAGCTCGATGGCTTCGATCAGGGCGGCTCGAACCTCATCGTGATCGCGGCCACCAACCGCATCGAGAGCGTTGACGAGGCACTCCTACGACCGGGGCGGTTTGACTGGGAAATCGCGTTTGGCATGCCAACCGCTGAAGACCGACTGGAGATCCTGCAACTCGGCGCTGGCCAGATGAAGACCGAGGGAGTGCTCGGGCTGGAGGTGGTGGCGGCTGCCAGCGACGGGTGGTCTGCGGCACGGCTTGCGTCGCTCTGGACGGAGGCAGCCCTCTTGGCGGCCGGCGATGGCCGCACGGCGATCGTTGATGAAGACGTTGCTCAGGCGTTCGAGCGAGTAGCTCGGCGGCCGGTGCGAGAAGCGAAGGGAGCCTCCAATGGCGCTTAACGATTGGTGGCGTCGCTTTCGGGATCGAAGGCGAGTGAAGCGAGCGAAGAAGGTCATCGATACTGCCCGCCCTCTTCGCGAGTTCGTGTACCTCGATGAGGTCAGCCTGACGAGTCTGCTCGTGTCCCAGCGGGACACGATTCCTGAGCATGTTACGAGCGGCAGGTCCGTATCCGAACAGGCCGAGATCTCAGCAAAGGCATCGGTAGACGCCGTCGCCGCGAAGGCCGAGAGCGCAACTCGTTATCAGACCGCGAACTCAAGTTCGGTCGAAAGTTCTCGCAAGGCAGTGGTCCAGACCCTGTTCAACGAGCTACGCGATGACGCCAAGCTGCCGATCGCACTGCGCGACGACGCGGTCGGTCCAGTGTCTATTCCAGTCGACAGTGCCACCGAAGATGGCGGACACCGCGGGTGGCGTGGCGAAGACTTGCTGCGTGGACAGCTGATCGAACTAGAGGTCGTCCTTGAAGTTGACCCGGTGTTCAAACTCGGGACGATGGTGTCGGAGTTCTCCGCCATGGCCGCCGAGTACCCGCAGATGGCGGGCCCTGCAGGGCTCGCCATGCTCGATGAGATCGAACCCGTTAAGAAGGTCCTCGATCGCCTCCTCGCCGGGCTGATCCCCATCAGGGCAACTGCATGCAACTACGTCGTGGCCACCGTAGACGGGCATGAGTACGTCGTCCGGTCCAGCACTGCAAGTGAACTCGGCGTCCCCGTTCGCCCGCTCGAAATCGTCGGCGTTACGGAGCACATCGGCTACTGGAAGGACATCCGGCGCGTTCTGTTCTCGTCGGGCCAGTTCAAGCTCTTGTGCCGGGTCGCGCGGCCGGGCCTCCACGAAACCTGGACCCCAGTCAAGGTCGCTCACCTGTTTGGCGACGTCGCCCCAAGCCTGGTGGAGCAGATCGACACGCTGAGCAAGGCGGGCACCACGGGACTTGATGGACTTGCTTCGGGGCACTCGCACCCCGCCCTTGTGCGGGCGCTCGCAGCCTATGCAGATCAGATCGCTTCGATGACCAACCAGGGCCTCCGGCCATCAGCGGCGGTCGAGCTCATCGAGATTGCCGCGCGAGCCTCTGACGAAGCATCGCCTAGCGCGCAGCGGCAGGCGTTCGCTGCAGTGCGCGAACTCATCGTTGCCGGAAACCCAGACAGCGCGCCGACACCCGAACAAGACCTTGATGCCCGCCGGATTGCACGGCAGCTCGCTGGTCTGCCCGTCCTGCCGGGCGGTTCTATAGTCGCAACGGCCGACAGCACGCCTGAGCACGTCGCGGACGCCCCTGCTGATACCGACGTAGCCAAGCTGATCGACGTCGAGGTCGTTGCCATCTACTGGTGACAAGTTTGGCGCGATGCGATCTCCTCGTAGCGGAAGGCCTCATCGCCTGGCGAGCTTGTCGACCGAGTCTCGGAGGGCGTCCTCGCCGGCGCGGACGTAGTGGTTGAGGACGGTAGTGAGTTTGTCGCCGAGGTACTGGGCCACGACCTCCCAGGGCTCGCCGAGCTCGTCGTGGAACCACTTGGTCGCGGCGTGGTGGCGGAGGTTGCGGTAGACGATCGTGCGCGGCCAGGCGTTGCCGGGGTCGTTCTCCTCGACCCAAGCGCGGACGCGGTGCCAGCGCTCGTTGTGCATCTCGGGCTTCACGGGCAGGCCGGTGGCGGTGTCGACGAAGAGCCAGAGCTCGTCCTCAGGCGGCACCGGGTAGTTCCACCAGGCGAGGCCTTTGTCCTTCGCGCGCGCAGCTAGCGATGCCCGGCGCTGGCGCTCGGCCTCTTGCGCGTTGATGACCTGTTGGAGCGACGCCTTCGCGGGCAGGTCGAGCAGCTCCTTGACGCGGGGGAGGAGTTCGTCGTGCATCAGCGACTTGGGCAGCGGCACCTCGTGGAGCGTGTGGTTCTTCACCGGGCCGCGGAACCCGGCTTGGCCGCGCGGGGTGATCCACGAGCCGTTGACGTGGACATAGCCGCGATCGAAGAACACGTCGATCGCGCGGAGCGCGTTCTGCTCGCCGAGGCGGAGGCCGCCGAAACCCGCCACGCGGATCTTCGTCCCGAGCATCGGGAGGCGTGTCATCTGCGTGTAGTCAAGTGTTCTGGCCCCACTTGCCGTCACGAATTCTGGCCCCGCCTGGTTGGGTTGACGG
Source organism: Cellulosimicrobium arenosum (assembly GCF_014837295.1). Lineage (GTDB taxonomy): Bacteria > Actinomycetota > Actinomycetes > Actinomycetales > Cellulomonadaceae > Cellulosimicrobium > Cellulosimicrobium arenosum. The sequence goes on along the minus strand of NZ_JACYHB010000002.1, from coordinate 221,844 downwards.
CCGCGGATCGCCGCTTGGAGGTGCGTAGGCGGTATGACTCGGTGCCGGTCTGCAGGATGTGGGCGTTGAAGGTCACGCGGTCGACGATCGCGGCCACGAGTCTCGGGTCGGGGAAAACGGTGCCCCACTCGCTGAAGGGCAGGTTCGTCGCGATCGCGATCGAGGCTTTCTCTTCGCGTTCGGTCATGATCTGGAAGAGGAGCTCGGCGCCTCGGGGGTCGGCGTGGACGTAGCCGAGCTCGTCGAGCAGGAGCAGGTCCAGGCGTCCGTAGCGGGCGACGGTGCGGGCGAGTTGGCGGTCGTCGGCGGCCTCGACGAGTTCGTTGATGAGGTTCGCGCAGGTGGTGTAGCGCACGGCCTTGCCCATCTCGCAGGCCGCGGTGCCCAGGGCGATGAGCAGGTGGGTCTTGCCGGTGCCGGAGTCGCCGAGCAGGACGACGGGCTGGCCGGCCTCTAGGTAGGCCCCGGTGGCCAGGGTGGCTAGGGTCGCGCCGTCGATCGGCGAGCAGGTGGTGTCGAAGTCGGCGAGGCGCTTGGTGCGGGGGAACTTGGCCTCCTTGACCCGTCGCTGGCGGCGGCGTTCGGTGCGGGCGTCGACTTCGGCGGCAAGGACGTCGGCGAGATAGGCCAGGTGGGATCGCTGCTCACGCAACGCGGCGGCTGCGAGGGGCTGGGCCTCGGCGCGCACGGTCGACAGGTACAGGTCCTTGGTGGCGACGTTGATCGCGGCCAGGGCGGCATCGTTGCCGGTCATCGGTCATTCCCGGTGAGCAGGGCGTCGTAGCCGTCTAGGGTGGGTGGCTGGCGGTCGTAGCGGGCCAGGGCATCGATTGCGATGACCGGCGCGACCGGCGGCTCGGCGCCGCGACGGGCGTCGATGATCACCGAGGCCGCCTCCAGCACGCCGCTGGTGACGGCGGTGCGCATCGCGGCGATCAGCGCGGCCCGTGGCAGGGTGCGGTGGGCCAGGAGGACCTCGATCAGGTCCCGGGTGCCGGGCCCGTCCCCGCGCTTGGTGCGGGCGGCGTCCCAATAGTCCTGATGGGTGCCGCTGAACAACCCGGCCGCCTTCGCCTGGGCGAGCGCCGTCGCGCCGGGTAGCGCCCCGGGCTTGCGGGCGAGGATCTCCAGGTAGTGGTCCAGGTCGAGGACGTCGACGTACTTCGCGGTGGCCCGCTCGTGCCGTGCGACGCTCTTCGCGCCATCGAGGACCTCGACGCTGGTCGCTCCGAGGCGCACCGTCAGCCGCCGGGCCACGTACCGGATCGGGACCGAGTAGTACGCCTGACGCACGCACACCCGAGCACGGGAGTCGACCTTCGCGCTCAGGATCGTCGCGGCGTCGAACGCCTCACCTGACAGCGGCGCCAGCATCACACGTTCGGCGGTGAACTCCACGCCGATCGTCGCCTTGTGCCCGGTGACGACCCGGGCGTCGTCGGCCAGGTCGCCGGCCGCGACTAGCTCGTTCAGCTCGCCCAGCGTGGCGACGTGGGGCACTGGCACCAGGTGGCGGCGGAATCGGCCGATCTCGCCCTCGATGCCGCCCTTCTCGTGCGCGCCGTCCTTGCCTGGGACGCAGAAGAACGAGGCGAACCCGTAGTGGCTGCGCAGCGCGGCGAACCGGTCGTTCTCCACCCGGTCACGGCCCCGCCGGATCCGCACGACCGCGGGCTTGAGGTTGTCGTACCGGATCCGGGCCGGCACCCCGCCGAAGTGCGCGAGCGCGCGCACGTGCCCCTCGAGGAACGCCTCTTGGGCCTGGTTGGTGAACGCGTAGTGGAACGCCCGACCCGAGGCCGACAGCCGCATCGCGAACATCCAGACCTTCAGGTCCTGCCCACGCAACCGGACATGGAACTCGCCGAAGTCGACCTCGGCCTCCGCGCCCGCCTCGTGGGCCTGCGGGACGAACACCTCCACCTTGTCCAGGCCCAGCTCACGGCGCCGGGCCGCGACATACCGCGAGACCGTCACCTCCGAGACCTGCGCGCCATGCTCGGCAACCAGCCGTTGCCACACCCGCCGGGCCGTGTGCCGCTGCTTGGCCGGCACGTCCCGGTCGCCGGTCAGCCAGGCATCGATCACGTCCCGATACCGATCGATCGCCGGCCTGCCCCGCGGCGCGTACTCCTTGCGCGGCGGCGGCATCGGTGACGCCAACGCCTGCCGGACCGTGCGCCGATGCACCCCGTGCCGCTCAGCAAGTTCTCGGATCGAGAGCCCCTCACGGCGATGATCAACACGAATCTCCTCGAACAGCTCCACCCTGGACCTGACCATCCCGACCTCCCCGACAACGTCGTCGAGAAGATCTGAACCGGGGGTGGGGCCAAAATTCGTGACGACACGCGGTCCCACCCGCCCGCGAGATCACCGCCCAGCCGGGGCCGAGATTCGTGAAGAAATCAGCTCCAAGTGGGGCCAGATCAGGTGACCACACTCAGTCATCAGTGGATCGGTGCCATCCGGGCCGCAGAGCTTGTCGGCCGCATCAGCCATGGCCCGCACCTGGCGGGTCTCGGGACGCAGGCGCGGGTCGACGTACTGCGCCGTCGCGCCGTGCAACACGTTGGCGCGCCCGATCTCCAAGCCGTCCAGTGGGTCGATGCTCCGGTCGAGCCAGCCTAGGCGCCAGGCAAGCTTGCGCATCGCGGCGAGCTGGCCGCGCAGGTCTTCGCGGCCGCGCTGGGAGAAGAGCGTCTTGCTGCCCTTCTCCATCACACGACGGCTGTGCTCGACACGCCACTTCGTCACCGGCACGTCGCCGATCGTCGGCAGGATGTGGGCGTTGAGTCGGGACTCGCGCCCCTCCATCGTCCGGGGCTGCTTGCCTCGCTCGATGCTGTCGGCGATGTACTCCTCACCGAGCATCCGGATCGTCCTGGAGGCCCGGATGTCGGCGCCCGCCGGCGTCTCCGACTCGGTGTCGAGCGCGGCCTCCGCTTGCGCGAAGATCTTGCGCGCCTCTTCCTCGGAGCTCGCCCGTCGCAGCACGCGCTTCCAAGGCTCGCCCTCGCCAGCAGGAGCCCGGAAGTAGACCTGGTACTTGTTGCTGCCCGCGCCGGGGGCGTAGAGCCGCACCCGCCAACCACGTGTCGCGCCGCCGAGCAGGCGCTGCTTGCCCTGCGCGAGCAGCTTCGGTTGAGGGCGTGTGGCCACGAGACCGCCTCCTAGGCTGGTGACACCGGGCCTGCGGAGAAGCCCGGCGCAGATCCATAATGCATCACTCTCGTGCATCACTCAAGGAAAATTGATGCACGTGCCACTCGTTAGGAGTTACAGGAATGGCCAACCGCCTCGCCTCGGCAACGAGCCCATATCTGCTCCAACACGCAGAGAATCCGGTGGATTGGTGGGAATGGGGACCCGAAGCGTTCGCTGAGGCGAAGCGCCGTGATGCACCAGTTCTGCTGTCCGTCGGGTACGCCGCCTGCCACTGGTGCCACGTCATGGCGCGCGAGAGCTTCGCCGACCCGGAGGTCGGCGAGGCGCTGCGCGAGCGGTTCGTGGCGGTGAAGGTCGATCGCGAGGAGCACCCCGACGTCGACGCGAGCCTCATGGCGGCGGCGAGCGCCTTCACCCAGCAGCTCGGGTGGCCGCTGACGGTCTTCACCGCGCCCGACGGCGCGCCGTTCTACGCCGGGACGTACTGGCCGCCCGCCCCCGTCCACGGGCACCCGGCGTTCCGGGACGTGCTGGACGCGGTCGCGCAGGCGTGGGAGCTGCGCCGCGAGCAGGTCCTCGAGACGGGGGCGACGATCAAGGACGCGTTGCGCGAGAGCGCGGGCAGCGGCGCGGCCGGTCCGGGCGGAGGCGACGGCACGACCCCCGGGATCGACGTGCGCGAGGTGCTCGACCGGGTCGAGGCGACGCGGGACCGCGTCCACGGCGGGTTCGGCGGCGCCCCGAAGTTCCCGGTCGTGCCGGCGCTCGAGATGCTGCTCGACGTCGCGGCGTCGTCGGTCGTGGACCCGGCGGACGCGGCGCGGGCGCTCGAGCTGGCGGGCACGACGCTCGACGCGATGGCGGCGAGCCCGCTGCGCGACGCGGACGGCGGGTTCTTCCGCTACGCGACGCGGCCGGACTGGTCCGAGCCGCACTACGAGCGGATGCTCTACGACAACGCCCAGCTCCTGTCGGCGTACACGACGCTCGCGGTGCTGCGCCGCGCAGAAGCAGGCCCCGTCGCGCGTCCCGGGCCCGACGGCGGGGAGGACGGCACGTCGGCCGCCGACGTCGCGGCCGGCGTCGGGCAGTTCCTCGTGCGGTCCCTGCGCCTGCCGGGCGGCGCGTTCGCGAGCGGCCAGGACTCCGAGTCCACGATCGAGGGGCGACGCGTCGAGGGTGGGTACTACCTGCTGCCGCCCGCGGGTCGCGCCGAGCTGGAGCCGCCGCCGCTCGACGCGAAGGCCCTGACCGGGTGGAACGGTCTCGCGATCGAGGCCCTCGCCCGGGCGGGCCACCACCTCGACCTGCCCGCGCTCACCACCGCGGCGTGCGCGGCCGCCGACCATCTGCTCGCCACCCACGTGCGCGCCGACGGTTCGCTCGCCCGGGCGTCGGTGGACGGCCGGGTGTCGGACGCCGTCGCGACGCTCGAGGACCTCGGCATGCTCGCCACGGGCCTGCTCACCCTGGGCGGCACCACCGCGGAGGCCGCCTACGTGCGCGCGGGGCTGCACCTCGTCGCGGCGGCCGTGTCCGACGACGGGCACCTGCGCGCGCCGGGCGGCATCGACCCGCTCCTGGTGGAGCTCGGCCTGGACGCCGGGGCGGCCGCCGAGCCGTCGGAAGGGGCCGTGCCCTCGGGCCCGAGCGCCACGGCCCGCGCCGCGCTGACGGCCCATCTCGTCACGGGAGAGCCGCGCTACCTCGCGGCGGCGCGCGCCCACGTGGCGAGGACGCCCGGCGCGAGCGCACGCCCGCTGGCGTCGGGCGGGGTGCTGCGCGTGGCGGTCGCGCTCGCAGAACCGGCGCGTCAGCTCGTGGTCGTCGCGGACGAGCCCGACCGCGCGGGCCTGCTCGCCGTGGCACGGGACCGGTACCACCCGGCCGAGCTGCTGCTCGCGGTCTCGCCCGACGACGCGGCATCCCTCGCCGGGGACGGCGCCGAGGTCCTCGCGGGGCGCGGGCCGGGCGCCTACCTGTGCGCGGACTTCGTGTGCCTGCTGCCGGCGCACGACCCGCGGGAGCTGCGCGCACAGCTCTCCGCCTGACCACGCGTGCGGTGCCGCGTGCCGGGTCGCATCATGGGAGGACGCGGAGGAGGAGCCATGAGGGCAGCGGTCGGAGACAGGATCGTCACGGTGTCGGGCGTCGTGGGCGGTGCCGTGCGCGACGGGGTGGTGGTGGAGCTGCGGCACGACGACGGTTCGCCGCCGTACCTCGTGGAGTGGTCCGACACCGGCGAGCGCACGCTCGCCTATCCGGGCGCGGACAGCTACGTCGAGGCGGCACCGGGACTACCGCCGGTGCCGGGGGAGGACACGACGAAGGTGTGGCGGGTGCAGGTGAGCGTCGTGGAGTCTGCCGGCCGGACGACGGCAGAGGCGGTGCTCGTCGCGGACACGAGCGAGCACGTGCACGCGGTCGGGCGGGCCCGGCTCGCGCCGCAGGACGCGGACGTCCCGCTGATCGGCGACGAGATCGCGGTCGGCCGAGCGCTGCGCCGTCTGGCCGACCACCTGCTCGACGACGCCGAGACGGACATCGCGGCCTCGACCGGCGCGTCCGTGCACGTGCGCCTGTGACGGTGCCGGACGAGGTGCGGGCCGTGGTGCACGGGCACGTCCAGGGCGTGGGGTTCCGGTGGGCGACGCGGGGCAGGCTCGCGGAGCTCGGTCTGGACGGGTCGGCGACGAACCGCACGGACGGCACCGTCGAGGTCGTCGCGACGGGGGCGGGTGCCGACCTCGCCCGGCTCGTCTCGTGGCTGCGTGGCGGTGGCACTCCGGGTCGCGTGACGCGCGTGGACGTGGTGCCGCGCGCCTGACGCGTCGCATCAGGGGCCCCGTCGCGCCCTCCCTCCAGGTGTCACGGCGAGGCCGTCGGGACGACCGGAGCGTCGGGAGGCGTCATGAAGCGGCTCGTGCTGTGCTGCGACGGCACATGGAACTCGCCGGTGAACTCGAGCGTGTCGAACATCGAGAAGATCACGCGCTGCGTGCGGACCGGGGTCGGTGGCGACGGGGTCCAGCAGATGGTGTTCTCGGTCGAGGGGGTGGGTTCCCAGGGCTACCTGGTCGACCGCCTGCTCGGGGGCGCGTTCGGTTACGGGCTCACGCGCAACGTCGTCGAGGGGTACCGGCACCTGGCGCTCAACTACGAGCCGGGCGACGAGATCTACGTCTTCGGCTTCAGCCGTGGCGCGTACACGGCACGCAGCGTCGTCGGCATGATGGCGACGGTGGGGCTCCTCACGCAGGACGCGCTCGCGCGCGACCAGCTGTGCGAGGCCGAGCGGATCTACCGGACACGGGACGTGGACGCGCGCCGGGAGCTGGCGTCGTCCTTCCGCTCGGAGCACTGCCACGAGCGCGTCCCGGTCGCGTTCCTCGGGGTGTTCGACACCGTGGGGGCGCTCGGGGTGCCCGGCCTGAGCCGACGGCGCAGCAGGTTCCACAACGTGGTGCTCTCGTCCGAGGTCGAGTGCGCGCGGCAGGCGCTCGCGATCGACGACCGCCGGATCACCTACGAGCCGTGCCTGTGGTCCGTGCCCGCCACGATGGCTCCACGCGTCAAGCAGGTGTGGTTCCCGGGGGCGCACAGCGACGTGGGCGGCGGGGCGCCGACGCGCGCGCTGTCCGACGCGGCGCTGCTGTGGATGGTGGGGGAGGCGATCGCACGCGGGCTCGCGTTCGACGAGGACCGGCTCTTCGTCCAGCTGCGCCACGAGGACACGCTCCGGTTCCGGTTCCGGCCCGGGCTGCTGTTCGGCGCGATCAACCTCGTCAAGCGGTGGCGCCCGCGGCCCCGGTTCCGCGGTGACCGTCGGGTCCTGGCCGGTGTCCCCGTGCCGGTGGAGCACGTCGACGCCGTCTTCCTCGCGGAGACGGCCGACCGGCTCTGGGGCGACGGCACGTCCGACTACGCCCACCATGCGCGCAACCTCGCCTGGTGGCACGACGCCGCAGGGTCCGCCCTCGCGGAGCGGATCGAGCCGGTCCCCGGCGCGCGGACGGACACACGTCCGCTCGTCCTCGGTTGACGACCACGACCCGGGTCGCCAGGACCGGCGCGCGTGCCATGCTGGAGGCGTGACCGACCCCGCCACGGACCGCGCCGCACTCCTCGTGCCCGAGGACGCGCACGTCCTGGGTGACCGGTCCGCGCCGGTGACGATCGTGGAGTTCGGCGACCTCGAGTGCCCGTACTGCCGTGCGGCCGCGCCCGTGCTGCGGGACGTCGTCGCGTCGTCGGGCGGGCGGGTGCGTCTCGTCTTCCGGCACTTCCCGCTCTTCGAGGTGCACCCGCACGCGCTGACCGCGGCGCTCGCCGTCGAGGCGGCGGGAGCCCAGGGGAGGTTCTGGGAGATGCACGAGGCGCTGTTCGACCACCAGGCCCGGCTCGACGACGACGGGCTGGCCGATCGGGCGGTGGCGCTCGGGCTCGATGCCGAGACCGTCGTCGGCGTACCGGCCCAGCAGTTCGCCGACGTCGTGCGGCGTGACTACGCGGACGGGCTCGCTCTCGGCGTGCAGGGCACGCCCACGCTCTTCGTCGACGGCGAGCGCTACCGCGGTGCCCTGACGGCCGAAGCCCTGCGCGACGCCGTGCGTCTGTCGTCGGGGGAGAGCCCCGGTCGGCAGTAGGCAGTGCCGAGACAGGCCCTATCTCGGCGCGGGGGCGTGCCACGGGAGCGACGGGAGGGCCGACGGCGGTCCGTCGCCCCCCGGCGAGCATAGCGGCCAGCGCTCGCCGAAGGCGCGCAGGGCGATCGACCCGAGCACGGCCGCGACGAGCGAGCCCGCGAGGATGCCGATCTTCGCCTGCTCGACGAGAGCTTCGTCGTCGAACGCGAGCTCGGCGATGAACAGCGAGATCGTGAAGCCGATCCCCGCGAGGATCGCGCCACCGAACAGGTGCGAGTACCGCACGCGGCCGGGCAGGTCCCCCAGGCCCAGCCGCAGGGCCAGGAACGACGCCCCGAAGATGCCGATCGCGTTGCCCGCGACGAGCGCGACCGCGATACCGATCGTCAGCGGTGACGTCGCCGCCGTGCGCAACGACTCCGCGCCGAGGTGCACGCCCGCGTTGGCGAGCCCGAACACCGGGACGACCACGTACGCGCTCCACGGGTGCAGGACGCGTTGCAGGCGTTCGCTGGGCGCGACGGCGGCGCGGGCCGCGAGCTCGGTCACGTGCTCGCGCTCCGCCGTCGTCTCCTGGGCGAGCCGCTTGGCGTAGCGCGGGACCACGGCGACGTCGTCCGGGCGGGCGGACCGCGAGGGGACGAGCAGCCCGACGACCACTCCCGCGAGCGTCGCGTGCACGCCCGACGCGTAGACCGCGCCCCACAACGCGATCCCCACCGCGACGTACGGCGCGAGCCGCCAGACGCCGAGCCACCGCAGCACGACGATCGCCCCGACGAGCACGGCGGCGAGCAGCAGGCCCGGGAGCCACACGTCGTCGGTGTAGAACACGGCCATGACCGTGATGGCACCGATGTCGTCGACGACCGCGAGCGTGAGCAGGAACAGGCGGAGCTGGTCCGGGCAGCGGGGCCCGAACAGCGCGAGGATCCCGACGAGGAACGCGGTGTCGGTGGACATGACGATGCCCCAGCCGTGCTCGGCGGGGGAGCCGGCGTTGAACGCGACGTAGATGAGGGCGGGCACGGCGAGGCCGCCGAGCGCGCCGAGCGCGGGGACCGCGACGGTGCGCCGGTTCCGCAGCTCTCCGCTCGTCACCTCGCGGTTGATCTCGAGCCCGATGACGAGGAAGAACACGGCCATCGCCGCATCGTTGACCCAGTGGTGCAGGTCCATCTCGAACGCCCACGGCCCGACCTGCCATCCGGCGGTCGCGGACCAGAGCGCGTCGTACCCGCTCGACCACGGGGAGTTCGCCCAGACGATCGCGACGACGGCGGCGACGAGCAGCAGGACGGCGCCGCCCGCCTCGGTCGCGAGGAAGGAGCGCAGCGAGGGCGCGACGGGACGGAGCTGGAACCGCAGCGGCGGACCCGGTCGGTCCGGCACGCGCACGGTGGGCATCGAGGACAGGGTGGGGGGCTCGGCCATGCGGCCTCCGTCCGGGGCGAGGGCGGCCAGGGCGAGGAGCGCCCTGCACGGGACAACTCTCGTGGGCGTCGGATGCTTCCGCAACGGGCGGCACGGCAGGCAATCCACATCGTGGAAGCATTCTTCCAAAATGCTTGTGTTCTGGGTCACTCCGAGGTAGCGTTCCCGTTGCCAAGGCGGGCCCGGGCCGAGCGGAGAGTCGCTCGGTGGTCGACACGTTCGACCCGACACCGGCAGCTAACTACCAGGCGGCATCTGAACAATCGCCTGCAGCGTCCCGCCGTGCATCCGGACCGCACGACGAGCAGCATCGCCGAGCCTCTCGGCGCACACCTCGGGGCGCTGCCCGAACCGTGGAGACTCACCATGGACACACTTGCCGTGGAAGCAGTACACCTGGACCGTGCCGTCGCCCTCGCGGTGGACTCGGTCGCGAACGCCGGAGGGCCCTTCGGCGCCGTGATCGTCACCGCAGACGGACAGGTCTTCGAGGGCAACAACCGGGTCACGCAGGACAACGACCCGACCGCGCACGCCGAGGTCACCGCGATCCGTCGTGCGTGCGCCGCGCTGGGCACGTTCGACCTGTCGGGCGCCACGCTCTACTCGAGCTGCGAGCCCTGCCCCATGTGCCTGTCGTCCGCCCTGTGGGCGCGCGTCGGGACGGTCGCCTTCGCCGCCGACCGCCACGACGCCGCGAGCGCGGGGTTCGACGACGCGGCGTTCTACGACTTCGTCACCGCTCACCTGTGCGAACCGACGGTGGACCCGGCCCCGCACCCCGGCAGCGCAGCACCGGTGATGCAGGTCGTCCACTCTCGCAACGCCACGAGCGTCGCCCCCTTCGACGCGTGGCGTGTCCTCGCGACCCGGATCGAGTACTGACCGGCCCCGGGCCGGCCGGTACCGCACCACGACCGAAAGGACACGACGACGTGACCATCCTCGGCACCCGGCGGGAGACCGCCGAGAACGACGACCCGCGCGGCAACCGTCAGCACGACCGCGCTCCCTCCTCGCGCCTCGACCGCTTCTTCAGGATCACCGCGCGCGGCTCCACCACGGGCCGCGAGCTGCGCGGCGGACTGGTGACCTTCTTCGCGATGGCGTACATCGTCATCCTCAACCCGCTCATCCTCGGCGGGACGAGCGCCGAGAACGCCCCCGTCGACGTCGCGGGCGGGTGGCTCCAGACCGCCCAGGTCGGGGCCATGACCGGTCTCGCCGCCGGCTTCCTGACCATCCTGTTCGGCCTCGTCGCGAACCTGCCGTTCGCGCTCGCGGCGGGTCTCGGCATCAACTCGTTCCTCGCCGTCGCCGTGATCGGCGACGTCACGTGGCCGGAGGCGATGGGCCTCGTCCTCATCAACGGGCTGCTCATCGTCCTGCTGGCCGTCACCGGGGCGAGGTCGGCGATCTTCAACGCGGTGCCGCGCCAGCTCAAGGCCGCGATCACGGTCGGCATCGGCCTGTTCATCGCGTTCATCGGGTTCGTCGACTCGGGCTTCGTCACGCGCACGCCGGGCGGGCCCCCGGTCCAGCTCGGCGACGGCGGCTCGATCACGACCGTCCCGACGCTCGTGTTCGTCGTCGGCCTGCTGACCATGGGCGTCCTCGTGGCGCGCAAGGTCAAGGGCGGGCTGCTCATCGGCCTGGTCGCGACGACGATCGTCTCGGTCGTCGTCGAGGCGGTCCTGCACCTCGGTCCCGCCTCCGACGACAACCCGGGCGGGTGGCACCTGACCGTGCCGGAGCTCCCGGCCTCGCTCGCGTCCGTGCCGGACCTGAGCCTGTTCGGCCAGTTCTCGTTCGGTGCGTTCGACCGGATCGGCGCGCTCGCGGCGACGATGCTCGTGTTCACGCTGTTCTTCACGAACTTCTTCGACGCCATGGGCACGATGACGGGCCTCGCCAAGCAGGGCGGGCTCGCCGACGCGGACGGGAACTTCCCGCGCATCAAGTCGGCGCTCGTCGTCGAGGGCGTGGGCGCCGTCGTCGGCGGGGCGACCTCCTCGTCGTCCAACACGGTGTTCGTGGACTCCGCCGCGGGCGTCGGTGAGGGGGCGCGCACGGGCCTCGCGTCGGTCGTGACCGGTGGACTGTTCCTCGTCGCGATGTTCCTCACCCCGCTCACCGCCGTCGTCCCGATGGAGGTCGCGAGCGCGGTCCTCGTCGTCGTCGGCGCGATGATGATGCGCGAGATCAAGGAGATCGACTTCAGCGACTTCTCCGTCGCGCTGCCGGTCTTCCTCACTGTCGTCACCATGCCGCTCACGTACTCGATCGCGAACGGCATCGGCATCGGGTTCGTCACGTGGGTCCTGCTGCGCACCGCGTGCGGCAAGGCGCGCGAGGTGCACCCGCTGCTGTGGGTGGTCGCCGCAGGCTTCCTCGTGTACTTCGTGCGCGGACCGCTGACGGCGGTCGTCGGGGGCTGACGGACCGGGCCCGACGGGCCGCGCGGGTGACCGGTCGGTGACCGGTCACCCGCGCGCGGCGTCGGGCTCGCCCGCCGCCGCCCGCCGCCGGCGGCGCACCGCCAGCCCGGCGGCGACGGCAGCGACCGCGAGCACGGCGAGCGCCACGACGACGGCACCCGCCCCGGTCTCCGCCACGAACCGGACCACTGCGGACTGGGCCCGGACCGCGGCGTCGACCACCGGGTCCCCGGTCGCCGACCCGGCGAGGACCCGCAGCTCGTACCAGCCGTACCAGGCGACGTACGCGCCGGCGAGGACCAGCAGGACCCCCGACAGGCGGTAGACGACGGGTGCGGCGCGCCGCATCCGGCCGACGAGGCCGGCCGAGGCGGTCGCCGCCGCGAGCGCGAGCACGCCCACGACCGCTCCCATCCCGAGCGCGTACACCACGTACACCGCGAGCGCCGCGAGCGCGCCACCGGCGCTCATGGCACCGCCGGTCACGGCGAGGAAGGGCGCGATGGTGCAGCTGAGCGACGCGAGCGCGAACGTCACGCCGTACCCGACCTGGGACCACCAGGACCGGCGCGGGGCCCAGCCGTAGCGGCCGAGGGCAGCGATGCCGAGGCTGTGGCCGGTCAGGAGCCACGCACCCAGAGCCACCAGGGCGACGCCGACGGCGATCGTCAGCACGGGCAGCCAGCGCTCGATCCCGGTCGCGACGGTCGACAGCGCGAGGCCGAGCACGGCGAACACGGCCACGAACCCGGTCGTCATCGCCGCGGCGAACAGGGCACCGCGCCGGACCGCGGCGGCCGTCGAGCCCTCGCCCTCGGGCGGGCTCGCGACGAGCAGCGTGAGATAGGCGGGCAGGAGCGCGAACCCGCACGGGTTGAACGCGGCCACGGCCCCCGCCAGCAGTGCGACGGACAGGAGGACGGGATCCACGGGTCAGCCCTCGGCGAGCCGGTTCGCCTCGTCGGAGAGCTGGTCGTACCCCATCGCGCCCTGGACGCCCTCCCAGGTGCCGTCGGGCGAGACGAACACGTAGGACGGTTGGGACACGACACCGAAGTGGTTCCAGACGGTCCCGTCGTCGTCGACGAGGTGGGTGAACCCCTCCGTCCCCGTGGTGTCCACGAACTCCTGCATCGCGTCCGGCTCGCCCAGGCCCGGGACGCCCACGAACGTCACCTCGCCGTCCAGGTCGTCCGCGATCTCGGCCACGTCCGGGGCCTCGCCCCGGCACACCGTGCACCAGGGTGCCCAGAACCACAGGACGACGGGCTCGCCGGCCAGCGACGCGAGGTCGAGCTGCTCGCCGTCGAGCGTCGTGCCGGAGACCTGGAGCAGGTCGGGGTCGACGTCCGCGGGCTGCGCGTCGTCCTGCGCCGTCGTGTCGTCGGTCGCGGCGTCCTCGGGGTCCGACTCCTCGGGAGTCGCGGACGTGTCGGTCGCCGCGTCCCCGGCGCCGTCGCCCGTGTCGGACGTGCCGGAGGTGGCGCACGCACCCAAGGTCCCGGCGAGCAGCACGACCGCGGCGGCCAGGCGGGCGGTGCGGGACATGATGACTCCTTCGTCGGACGCGCCGCGCGGTCGCGCACGGTGCTCCCTCCAGTGTGCGCGCAGGGCCGGGCCCCGGGCGGTTCCGTGCACCTGACGGGTGCCTGACGCCGTCGACCACCGACTACCGTGTCCCCATGGCCACCACGCTCGACGAGCACCGCGCCGACGTCGAGGCGCTCCTGGCGCCGCTGGCGCGCCGGGAGGTCACCGGGCTGGCCGAGGCGGCGGGCCGCGTGCTCGCGGCCGACGTGGCGGCGCTCGCCCCGGTCCCGGCGTTCCGGAACGCGCAGATGGACGGCTTCGCGGTCCGCGCGGCGGACACGGCCGACGGCGCGACGCTCCGTGTGGTGGCGGAGGTCCCCGCGGGCGCGCGGGACGTCGCCGCGCTCGTCCCGGGGACCGCCGCGCGGATCATGACGGGAGCCCCGGTGCCCGACGGCGCGGACGCGGTCGTCCCCGTCGAGCGGACGTCGGTCGGGGCGTTCTCGGCCGGTGTGCGGCCACCGGAGGTCTCCTGCGAGCCGACCGTCGAGCCGGGGCAGCACGTGCGCGAGGCGGGCAGCGACGTCGGGGCGGGAGACGTCGTCGTCCCGGCCGGGAGCCTGCTGACTCCTACCCGCCTCGCGGCGTGTGCCGCGACCGGCGTGGGCCGGGTCGAGGTGTGGGCGCGACCGCACGTCGCCGTCGTGTCGACCGGTGCCGAGCTCGCCGTGCCGGGAGAGCCGCTCGCGCCCGGCCAGGTGTACGACGCGAACGCGACGGCCCTCGCGGCGGCCGTGGCCCTCGCCGGGGGTGAGCTCGTGGTGCAGGCCCGCACGGGCGACGAGCCGGGCGACCTCGAGCGGGTGCTCGCCGACGCCGCGGGTCGCGCGGACCTCGTCCTGACCTCCGGGGGCGTGAGCCAGGGGGCGTACGAGGTGGTCAAGGACGTGCTCGGCGAGCGCGGGGTGCGGTTCCGGTCCGTCGCGATGCAGCCGGGCGGCCCGCAGGGCTGGGGGACGTTCGCGGGCACGCCGCTCGTCGCGTTCCCGGGCAACCCGGTGAGCGCGCAGGTCTCCTTCGTCGTGCTCGTCCGCGACGCGCTGCGCCGCGCGGTCGGGCTGCCGCCCGCCCCGCGGGGTCGTCTGGCCCTGGCGGTGCCGGTCGCGTCACCGCCAGGGAGGCGTCAGCTGCTGCGCGGCGTGCGCGACGGCGCCCGGGTGCGTCCCGTGGGTGGCGCCGGGTCGCACCTCGTGGTGACGATGGCGCGGGCCGACGTGCTGATCGACGTCCCGCAGGACGTGACCGCCCTCGCGGAGGGCGACGAGGTGGAGGTGTGGGAGCTGTGAGCGGACCCGAGGACCTCGAGCGGGCGGAGGGCCACGCCGTGCGGGTCAGCCGCGTGACGACCGACGTGCTGGACGGTGCGGTGTCGCGGGCCGTGGAGGACGCCGTCGGCAGCCCCGGTTGCGGTGCGGTCGTGACGTTCCGCGGCGTCGTGCGGGACGTCGACGACCACCGCGGTGTGACCGGGCTCGACTACGAGGCGCACCCCGACGCGACCGCCGTGCTGCGGCGCTGCGTCGAGTCCGTGGCGGCCGAGACCGGGCTGCGGGTCGCCGCCGTGCACCGGTACGGGACGCTCGTCGTGGGAGACGTCGCGCTCGTCGCGGCGGCAGCCGCCGGCCACCGCCGCGAGGCGTTCGAGGCGTGCTCGCTGCTGGTCGAGCGCATCAAGGCCGAGGTGCCGATATGGAAGCGCCAGCACTTCACCGACGGGGTGTCGGAGTGGGTGGGCCTCTGAGCGCGGGGGATCAGCGGCGGTTGTCGAGCAGCAGGCCGATGCCGAGGCCGACGGCGGTGCCGAGGACCAGCCCGAACCAGCTGAGGGCCACGGTGCCGAGGACGGCGCCGACGGTGATGCCGATCACGGTCTTGGTGCCGACGGTCCACTGGGCGGACGCGGTGTCCTCGCGGTAGATCGGACGTGCCGACACCGTGTTGTCGGGGGCCTCGGAGGAGGTCGTCGCGGACGTGGGGGCAGGCTGGGCGGAGATCGTCGTCACGTGACCATGATAGGGTCCGCGCCGCTCGCTGACCTGGGAAAATGCATCATGGTGAGCGGGCTCACCCCGTGACGTGCGTGACACCGTCGAGGTGCCGCGACGTCGGGCGACCGTGTCGTGTCCGGTCCGCCGCCGACGAGAACGATGGTCATGGCCGCGACCCTGGCGGAGCGTCAGCCGCCGATCGCGCCCATGCTGCGCGCGGTCGGCGCGAACGCGTCCGGCGAGACCGGGGAGTCGCTGCCGTGCGCGAGCGGCTTGGCCCACATCGCGCCCTGCCACGCCACCATGATCGCGTCGTCGCGCTCGTCCTCGGTCAGGTCGGTGGAGCGCAGGATCGCGCGCAGGTCGGTCTCGTCGTCGCCGAACAGGCACGAGCGGACCGTGCCCTCCGCGGTGAGGCGCGTGCGGTCGCAGTCGCCGCAGAACGAGCGCGTGACGGACGCGATGATGCCGACGGTCTGCGGGCCGCCGTCGACCAGCCACTCCTCGGCCGGCGCGGACGGGTCGTCGCGCCCCACCTCGACGAGGTCGAAGCGCTCGCCGAGGACCCCCAGCAGGTCCGCGGCGGAGACCAGGTCGTCGCGCGTCCAGTGCCCGTCCGCGTCGAGCGGCATCTGCTCGATGAATCGCGGGTGGCACCCGTGCTCGACGGCCCAGGCGAGCAGGTCCGCAGCGCCCGCGAGGGTCTCGGGCATGAGGACGGCGTTGAGCTTGACGGGCGCGAGCCCTGCGGCGAGCGCGCCCCGGACCCCGCGCAGCACGTCGGGCAGCCGGTCGCGGCGCGTGAGGCGCGCGAAGTCGTCGCGGTCCACGGAGTCGAGCGAGATGTTCACGCGGTCGAGGCCCGCAGCGACGAGCTCCTGGACCCGCTTGTCGAGCCCGATCGCGTTGGTCGTCATGGAGATCGACACGTCCGGCGCCGCGGCGCGCGACTGGCGCAGGATCTCGGCGAGGTCGCGCCGCACGAGGGGCTCGCCGCCGGTGAAGCGCACGTCGGTGATCCCGAGCCGGCCGACGGCGACGGACACGAGCCGTGCGATCTCGGCGGGTGCGAGGAGGTCGTCGCGAGCGATCGCGGGCAGTCCCTCGGCAGGCATGCAGTACGTGCAGCGCAGCGTGCACTTCTCGGTGATCGAGATCCGCAGGTCGCGCGCGACCCGTCCGAACCGGTCCACGAGCGCGTCGGTCCCCGGGCGGTCGGCGGGGAGCGGACCGGCGCCCGACGGCGTGCCGGTGCGCATCCTGGGCATCGGGAGAACGACTGCGGCCATGCGTCGATCGTAGACACCTCTCGTGACGCGCGTGTGACGACGTGCTAGCGTGAAACCCGCCAGACGGAATCAAGATTCCATCTGGCGGAAGTCCAACGGCGGAATCAAGCCCTGTGTTTCCACCGCGTCACGGCTGACGCGGACCCGGACACGCAGGGGACTCACCGCAAGGGTTCACTGGAAGGACGTCGGTTCGCCGGCACCCTGGCGGAAGCGAGACCACGATGCTCCACATCGTCGACAGCCTCGCCCCGTGGCTCGGCCCGGGGCAGGTCCCGTTCGCCGTCGCGACCGTGGTCGCGGCGTCGGGCTCCGTGCCGCGCCCCGTGGGCACGGCGATGGCGGTGCGCGCCGACGGCGCCGTGATCGGCACCGTGTCCGGCGGCTGCGTCGAGGCCGCGGTGCACGCGGTCGCGCTCGACGCGATCGCCACGGGCGAGTGCCACCGCGAGACGTTCGGATACAGCGACGACGACGCGTTCGCCGTCGGGCTCAGCTGTGGTGGCACGCTCGACGTGCACGTCCAGCCGGTCCTCCCCGACGACGACGCCGCCCGCGTCCTCGCGTCGCTCCGGTCGGGCAACGGTCCGGTCGCGCTCGTGCGACGCATCGACGGGGCCCGGCGGACCGCCGTGGTGCTCGAGGACCCGGCGACGACCGACGCGCCGTCGGTCGCCCGCCTGCTCGCGGACCTCGTCGGTCCGGACGCCCTCGACACCGCCACGACGCAGGTCCGCGCGGTGCTCCGCACGGGCGGGACGGCGACCGTCCACGCCGCGCACCGGGGACCCGGCGCACGGCACGGCGTGCCGGGGGACGCGTGCGACGACGAGACCGAGCCGGTCACCCTGCTCGTCGAGACCCGGCTGCCTCCGCCGAGGTTCCTCGTGTGCGGGGCCAACGACTTCGCCGCCGCGCTCGTGCGCGCCGTCGGGCTGCTGGGATTCCGCACGACGCTCGTCGACGCGCGCGAGGTGTTCGCCGACCCGCGCCGCTTCCCGGGCGCGGACGAGGTCGTGGTCGAGTGGCCCGACCGCTACCTCGCCGCCGAGGTCGACGCGGGGAGGGTCGACGAGCGCACCGCCGTCGCCGTCCTGACGCACGACGCGAAGTTCGACGTCCCGCTCCTGCGCCTCGCGCTCGGCCTGCCGCTCGCGTACGTCGGGGCGATGGGGTCGCGGCGCTCGCACGAGCAGCGGGTGCACGCCCTGCGCGCCGAGGGCGTGGGCGAGGCCGGGCTGGCGCGCCTGCGCTCACCCGTCGGACTCGACCTCGGCGCCGTCACGCCCGAGGAGGTCGCCGTCGCCGTCGCCGCGGAGGTCGTCGCGACGCGGCACGGACGGGCCGGCGCCGCGGCGCTGCGACCGCTCAGCAGGACCGACGGCCCGCTGCACGCCCCGCCCACCGTCCCCCACCCGCCCGAGGAGGCCCGCTGATGGACATGAACACGGTCACGGACCTGGTCCCCACCGCCGACCCCGCCGACTGGCGCGAGGGTGACGCGTGGCTCGCGGGCGGCACGGTGCTGTTCTCCTACGGCAGCCAGACCCTGCGGCGCCTGCTCGACCTGACCGCCGCGGGCTGGCCCTCGCTGACGGTGAGCGACGACGGCCTCGAGATCGCCGCGACGTGCACGGTCGCCGAGCTGTACGCGTTCGAGGACTCGGCCGCCGCGGCGCCGGTCCGCGAGGCCTGGACCGCGCTCGACCTGGTCCGCCCGTCCTGCGACGCGTTCGTCGCGTCCTTCAAGATCTGGAACTCCTCGACCGTCGGCGGCAACGTCTGCACGTCGCTGCCGGCCGGGCCGATGACGTCCCTGACGGCTGCGCTCGACGGCGTGGCGGAGGTCTGGGGACCCGGCGGCTCGCGCCGTTCGCAGCCGGTCGCGGAGCTCGTGACGGGGGACATGCGCAACACCCTCGCGCCGGGCGAGCTGCTGCGGGCGATCCGGGTGCCGGCGCGGGCGCTGCGCTCGCGCACCGCGTTCCGGCGGCTGTCGCTGTCCAACCTGGGCCGGTCGGGCGTCCTGCTGATCGGTCGCGTCGACCCGCCCGGGGGTTCCGGGCCCGACGCCGGCGGGGGGCTCGTCCTGACCGTGACCGCCGCGACGCGCCGGCCCGTCCAGCTGCGCTTCGCGGCAGACGCGTTCCCGGCGGGCGCGGACCTGGCCGACGCGCTCGACGCCGCGATCGACGGCGACCTGTGGCACGACGACATCCACGGTCTGCCCGCGTGGCGCCGGGACATGACCTACCGCCTCGCCGAGGAGATCCGCGCCGAGCTCGCGAGACCTGCCGCCGGGCCCAGCACGGACGGAGACGACCGATGACCACGGACCGACACCTGGACGAGGCCCGGCCCCTCGTCGTCGACGGCAGGACCGTCACCGACGAGCCGCGCGCCGGCCAGTGCCTGCGCACGTTCCTGCGCGAGCAGGGCGCCCTCGGCGTCAAGAAGGGCTGCGACGGCGGCGACTGCGGCGCGTGCACGGTGCACGTCGACGGCGTGCCCGTGCACTCGTGCCTCTACCCGGCGCGGCGCGCCGCGGGGCACGAGGTCACCACGATCGCCGGGCTCGCGGCCACCTCCCACGAGCAGGGAACGGCGGACGACGAGCTGCACCCCGTCCAGCAGCAGTTCCTCGACGCGCAGGGGTTCCAGTGCGGGTTCTGCACCGCCGGGATGATCATGACGGCCGCGACCTTCGACGACGCGCAGCGCGAGGACCTGCCGCGCAACCTCAAGGGCAACCTGTGCCGCTGCACGGGCTACCGCGCGATCGGTGCGGCCGTGCTCGACGGCGCGGGCTGCGGTCGCGAGCACGCGGCGGGTGCCGTGCCGTGCGACCACGCGCACGACGGCGGGACTGCGTCCGAGCACGCGGCCGACTCGGCCGTCCGGGGGTTCGGTACCGACGTGCCCGCACCAGCCGGGCACGGGGTCGTGACCGGGGCCGTGCGGTACACGCTCGACGTCGACCCGGCCGACTACCCCGGACTGCTGCACCTGAAGCTCGTGCGCTCGCCGCACGCGCACGCACGCGTCGTGGCGATCGACACGAGCGCGGCGCTCGCGGTCCCGGGCGTGCAGGCCGTGCTCACCCATGCCGACGCTCCGAGCATCCGGTTCTCGACCGCCCAGCACGAGCTGTTCACCGACGACCCGGACGACACGCGCCTCCTCGACGACGTCGTGCGGTTCGTCGGGCAGCGTGTCGCGGCGGTCGTCGCCGACACCGTGGCCGCCGCGGAGGAGGGCGTACGCCGGGTCCGGGTCACGTACGAGGAGCTGCCCGCCGTCGTCGACCCCGAGGAGGCGATGACCCCGGGTGCTGCGCTCGTCCACCCCGACCTGGACGCGACGGCCGCGCGTGTGTCACGACCCGAGGCGAACGTCGTCGCCGAGGTGCACAGCGAGCTCGGCGACGTCGAGCGGGGGCTCGCGGAGGCCGACGTCGTGCACGAGGCGACCTACCGCACCCAGCGCGTGCAGCACGCCGCGCTCGAGACGCACTGCTCGATCGCGTCGCTGGACGACGACGGGCGGCTCGTCGTGCGCTCGTCCACCCAGGTGCCCTACCTGGCGCGCCGCCACCTCGCGCGCGTCCTCGACCTCGACCCGGAACGGGTGCGCGTGTACTGCGAGCGCGTGGGCGGCGGTTTCGGCGGCAAGCAGGAGGTCCTCACGGAGGACGTCGTGAGCCTGGCGACGCTCGCCCTGCAGCGCCCCGTCCAGCTCGAGCTCACGCGCAGCGAGCAGTTCACCGCGACGACGACGCGCCACCCGTTCCGCATCCGGGTGCGCGCCGGCGCGCGACGGGACGGCACGCTCACCGCCCTGCACCTGGACGTCCTGACCAACACCGGGGCCTACGGCAACCACGGCCCGGGCGTCATGTTCCACGGGTGCGGCGAGTCGCTCGCGGTCTACCGGTGCGAGAACAAGAAGGTCGACGCCCACAGCGTCTACACGAACACCGTGCCCGCGGGGGCGTTCCGTGGCTACGGGCTGTCGCAGATGATCTTCGCGGTCGAGTCCGCGGTCGACGAGCTCGCGCGCCAGATCGGCATGGACCCGCACGAGCTGCGGCGGCGCAACGTCGTGCGCGAGGGCGACCCGATGCTCTCGACCCACCCCACGCCCGAGGTGGACGTCCTCTACGGCAGCTACGGCCTCGACCAGTGCCTCGACCTCGCCGCCGACGCGCTCGCGCGCGGCCGGGCGCGCGACGTCGCGACCTACGGCGAGGGCGCGGACGGGCTGCCGGACGTCGGCGACGAGTGGGGCGTCGGCGAGGGGACCGCCCTGTCGATGATCGACACCGTCCCGCCGCGCGGGCACTACTCGCACGCACGCGTGCGGGTGCGCGCGGACGGCACCGTGGTGGCCGAGGTCGGCACGGCCGAGTTCGGCAACGGCACGACGACGGTCCATGCCCAGCTCGTCGCGAGCGCGCTCGGCCAGGACGCGGGCGACGTCGTCGTGCGCCAGTCGGACACCGACCTCGTCGAGCACGACACGGGCGCCTTCGGGTCGACGGGAACCGTCGTCGCCGGCAAGGCCTCGCTCGCGGCCGCGAGCGAGCTCGCCGAGACCGTGCTCAAGGTCGCGGCCGGCATGCCGGAGGCGGACGGCGCGGCGCCGGGGGACTGCCGGCTCGTGCCGGGCGGGGTCGACTGCGCAGGCACGGTCGTCGCCCTGCCCGACGTCGCGCGCGCCGCCACCGCGGCCGGGATCGAGCTCGTCGCCGAGGGGCGCTGGGGCGGCACGCCCCGGTCCGTCGCGTTCAACGTGCACGGGTTCCGCGTCGCGGTCCATCGCGGGACGGGCGAGATCCGCATCCTGCAGTCCGTCCAGGCCGCCGACGCCGGCGAGGTCGTCAACCCGCGGCAGTGCCGCGGGCAGATCGAGGGCGGCATCGCGCAGGCGCTCGGCGCAGCGCTCTACGAGAACGTCGTGGTGGACGACGCCGGCCGAGTGACGACCGACATCTTCCGTCAGTACCACCTGCCCACGTTCGCCGACGTACCCCGCAGCGAGGTCTACTTCGCGCGGACCAGCGACACGACGGGGCCGATGGGGGCCAAGTCGATGAGCGAGAGCCCGTTCAACCCGGTCGCCCCGGCGCTCGCGAACGCGATCCGCGCCGCGACCGGCGTCCGGTTCGCGGAGCTGCCGCTCGCGCGGGACCTGGTCTACCTGGGGATGAAGGCTGCCGGCGTCTGCGCCTCGTGAGCGCCGGCACGCCGCCGGACGGTCGACCTGGCTCCGGTGGTCAGGAGCGGAGCTCCGGTCAGGACAGGAGGTCGAGGTCCGACTCCGTGTCGAGGTCGCGGCCGTCGCCGGGGTGCTCGACGACGTCGATCAGGTCGGCGTGCTCGCGCAGGAACTCACGCGCGCCCCGGTCGCCGCGCGCGCTCGCGGCGGCCGGCCCCGCGAGCGCGGCGTCGAGGACGAGGGGGTGCGCCCAGCGCGTCGTGCCGGTCCCGTCCGGACCGGTGGTGCCGGCGGACGGAACATCCGACCACCGGGACACGGCCACACGCTCGGGCCGGTGGGCGGCGAGGAGGCGCGCGACGTCGTCGGGCACCGTGCCGGGCTGGTCGACGTGGGACACGACGACCCGTGCCGCGCCGAGCCCCAGCGCCGCGTCCGTGCCCGCACGCAGCGAGGACGCCATGCCGGACGCCCAGTCGTCGTTGACCACGACCTGCACACCGGGCCGGTCGAGCGCCGCCTCGGCCACGACCCGTGCCGCCTCGGCCCCGAGGACGACGACCACGGTGTCGCACCCGCCGTCGAGGAGCACGTCGACGGCGTGGTCCACGAGCGAGCGACCACGACGTGGGAGCAGCGCCTTGGGACCGCGGCCGAGCCGCGTGCCCGCACCTGCGGCGAGCAGCACCGCGACGCTCGTCCCGGGGCCGGTCGACATGGGGACAGCCTAGACGCGCGCCGATCGGCCACCCGGTGAACTTTGCCGTTCGTTGACGCAACTTCCCCCGGTGCATGCCGCTGCCACTATGCTGCCCCGGGGGACGCTCGTCGTCCCCGTCTCCGTCCGTGACCGCGGACGCACCCACGCGAAGGAGTCCCGGATGAGCTTCATGGACAAGCTGCGCGGCCAGCTGATCGACATCATCGAGTTCCTCGACGACAGCCGGGACACGATCGTGTGGCGCTTCCCCCGGCAGGGGAACGAGATCAAGAACGAGGCCCGGCTCGTGGTGCGCGAGGGCCAGACGGCCGTGTTCGTCAACGAGGGCCTGCTCGCCGACGTGTTCGAGCCGGGCACGTACACGCTCGAGACCAAGAACCTCCCGGTCCTCTCGACGCTCAAGGGCTGGAAGTACGGGTTCAGCTCGCCGTTCAAGGCCGAGGTGTACTTCGTCTCCACGCGCCAGTTCACCGACTTCACGTGGGGCACGCAGAACCCGGTGATGCTGCGCGATCCCGAGCTCGGTGCCGTGCGCCTGCGCGGGTTCGGCACGTACGCGCTCCAGGTCGTCGACCCGCCCGCCCTGCTGCGCCAGCTCGTCGGCACCGACCCGCAGTTCCGCACCGAGGAGATCGGCGACTACCTGCGGCGCACGATCGTGGGTCAGCTCGGCCCGGCGCTCGCCGAGGCCGGCGTCGCGGCGATCGACCTCGCCGCGAACCAGCGCGAGATCTCCCAGCGCCTCGCGGGACAGCTCACCGAGGACCTCCACGAGTACGGCGTCGCGGTGCCGCGGTTCGTCATCGAGAACGTGTCGTTCCCGCCCGAGGTGGAGGCGGCGCTCGACAAGCGCACGCAGATGGGCCTCGTCGGGAACCTCGACGCCTACACGAAGTTCCAGTCGGCCGACGCGATCGAGACCGCCGCCGCCAACCCGGGCGGCGCGGGCGAAGGCCTCGGCCTCGGCATGGGCATGGCGATGGGCCAGCAGATGGCGCGGTCGCTGGGGGAGCCGGCGGCTCCGGCACCGGCCTCCACCCCTGCTCCCGCCCCCGCCCAGAGCACTCCGGGCGGTCCACCGCCGCTTCCGGCCCAGGCTGCGCCGTGGTTCTGGGCGAACGGCGGGGCGCAGTCGGGGCCGGCGCCCGTCGAGGACCTCGCTACCCGCACCGCGAGCGGGGAGATCACGCGCGACACGCTCGTCTGGCAGCAGGGCATGAGCGGCTGGGAACCCGCGGGCCAGGTCGCGGTGCTCGCGCACCTGTTCGTGGCGTCGCCGCCGCCGCTGCCGCCGACCGCGGCCGGGGAGGATGCGTGAGCGAGCTGCTGAGCACGCGCTGCGACGCGTGCGGGTCGCAGATGACGTACGCGCCCGGCACGGGCGCGCTCGAGTGCGTCGCGTGCCGCTCACGCATCGAGATCGCCCACGCGCCCCACGAGCGGGTCGACGAGCACTCGTACGACACCTGGCTCGCGACGGGCGCCACGGCCCCCGTCGCCTCGGTCCCGTTGCACGAGCTGACGTGCGACGGCTGCGGCGCGACGACGGCGAGCAGCTACCTGTCCGACCACTGCCAGTTCTGCGGCGGCCACCTGGTCGCGGCCGCGGTCGCCACGGGCGTCCTCCCGCCCGAGGCCGTCCTCCCGTTCGCCGTGCCGGGGCCCGCGGCCCGTGACGAGTTCCGTCGCTGGGTGCGCTCGCGCTGGTTCGCGCCGAACGCGCTCAAGCACGTGGGCGACACCGAGGCGCTGCGCGGGACGTACGTGCCGCACTGGACGTTCGACGCGCAGACCACGTCGGAGTACTCGGGCCAGCGCGGGGACGCGTACTACGTCACCGTCGGCAGCGGGGACAACGAGAGGCGCGAGCGCCGGGTGCGATGGCGCCCGGCGTGGGGCACGGTCGCGCGCTCGTTCGACGACGTGCTCGTACCGGCGTTCACGCAGCTCCCCGAGAAGTTCGAGAAGGTGGGGCCGTGGGACCTGGGTGCCGCGGTGCCGTACCGCCCCGAGTACCTGGCCGGGTACTCGACCGCGCGCTACGACGTCGACCCGCCCGTCGGGCTCGACCGCGCGAAGGGGACGATGGAGTCCGTGATCCGCTCGGACGTCACGTCGGACATCGGCGGTGACGAGCAGCGCATCCACCGGATCGACACCGCCTACATGGCGGTGATGTTCAAGCTCGTGCTGCTCCCGCTGTGGCTCGCGACCTACGTGTACGCGGGGCGGCAGTGGCAGGTCATGGTCAACGCCAACACGGGCGAGGTCGTGGGCAACCGGCCGTACAGCCCGTGGAAGATCACGGGGGCGGTGCTCGCCGGGCTGGTGATCGTCGCGGCCGTGATCGTGCTGTACCAGCTCCTGGCATAGGGACGGGAATTCCTGCCTGACGCGGTTAGTTGAAGATGAAACTACCCGTGACGAGAGGTCCTGCCGTGAACCCACTGCCCGCACCCGCCACCCGGCCGAGCGACGACCTGCTCGCTCCGGCGACGCGCATGGCCGCCGTGACCCTGCGCGTACGCGACCTGGACCTCATGACGCGCTACTACCGCGACGCGCTGTCGCTCGCGGTCCTGCCGGCGCCCGCCACGCTCGAGCTGCCCGACGGCGTCCACGCCGCCGAGACGGTCGTCCTGGGCCGCGGCCCGACCCCGCTCGTCGTCCTGCACCGCACCCCGGACCTGCCGATCGCGGGCCGTGGCGAGGCGGGCCTGTTCCACACCGCCGTGCTGTTCGACGACGAGGTCGGGCTCGCCCACGCGCTCGCCTCGGTCGCGACGACCGCGCCGAGCACGTTCGTCGGCAGCGCGGACCATCTCGTCTCGCAGGCGTTCTACTTCACGGACCCGGAGGGGAACGGGGTCGAGCTGTACGCCGACCGGCCGCGCGAGACGTGGTCGTGGGGCGCGGACGGCGTGCGCATGGACACGACGTTCCTCGACCCGGACGGCTTCCTCTCGGAGCACCTCAGCGACGCGTCGCGCGATCTCCTGGCCGGAGACCGCAGCACGGTGGGGGAGACCGGTGCGGGTGGTGCCGACGGGTCGGCGGTCGTGGGGCACGTGCACCTGCAGGTGGGGGACGTCGCGGGTGCGCGCGCGTTCTACGTCGGCACGCTCGGCTTCGAGGAGACCGCCGCGGTGCCGGGCGCGCTGTTCGTGTCCGCCGGCGGCTACCACCACCACATGGCGATGAACTCGTGGAACAGCCGGGGTGCGGGCCCGCGGGCGTCGACGCTCGGGCTGGGCACGGTCGCGATCACGGTCCCGACCGCGGACGACGTCTCCGCCCTGCGCGAGCGGCTCGTGCGGTCCGCGACGGCGGTGCAGGACGACGGCGCGACGCTCCGGTTCGACGACCCGTGGCGCAACCGGGTCGAGGTGCGGGCCGAGCGCTGAGGCTCGGCCGGCGGTCAGTGGTCGGCCTTGACCACCAGCACGGGCGCGGGGGAGTCGAGCAGCACGCGCTGCGTCGTGCTGCCCAGCAGGAACTTGCCGACGGGCGTGCGCTTGCGGGCGCCGACGACGACGAGGTCGGGCTCCGCCCGCTCCGCGCGCTCGATGATCGACTCGGCGGGGGACTCGTGCTCGGGCCGGTAGGTGATCTCGGGACGTCCGAGCGCGGCCGGCAGGGTGTCGATCAGGTGCGCGAGGCTCGGGGGGACGCCGGCGCCCGGGGCCTGCGGGGTGAGCACGAGGATCTCCAGCCCGGTCTGCCGGCGTACCGCCTCGGCGACGGCGGCGTGGAGCGCCTTCTCGCCCTGCGGCGAGTCGTTGTACGCCACGAGGACGGTCATCGCGAGGCCCTTCCTTGGTGCGACCTGGTGCGGTTGAACTCTCTCACAGCGCGCTCCGGGGTGCCGCTCGGCGCGCCAGCTCCGCGGGCACGGTGAACGGTGCGGGCAGCAGCGGGAGGACGACGCTCGCGAGCCCGGCGACGACCTCGTCGCGCCTCTCGACGTCGAGGCGCTCCGCGGGTGCCGTCACGCTCATCGCGGCGACCGCACGCCCGTCGCGCAGGACCGGCACGGCGATGCAGTTGATCCCCGGCTCGTTCTCCTCGTTCTCGGTCGCGAACCCGTGCGCCAGGGTCGCGGCGCACACCTCGCGCAGCTGGGCCGCGGTGACGGCGTGGTCGGCCGGGCTCGCGGCCGCGTACCGGACGAGCGCGGCGTCATCGAGCGTGCGGGTCGCGAGCAGCGCGCGCCCGAGCGCCGTGGTCGCCGCCGGACGGCGCCGGCCCACCGCCGACCAGACGCGTACGGCGCGCGCGGGCTCGACCTTGTCGAGGTAGACGATCTCGGTCCCGGCGAGCGCGCCCAGGTGGACGAGCTCGTCCGTCGCGCGGCACACGGCGACGAGCGCGGGGCGCAGGAGGCCGGGGAGGTTCTCCTCGCTCAGGTAGGTGGCCGCGAGCGCCGTGGCCGCCGCCCCGAGGCGGTAGGCCCCGGTCGCCTCGTCCTGCTCGGCGTACCCGCGGAACCGCAGCGCCGCGAGCGTGCGGTGCAACGACGCCTTCTGCAGCCCCAGCTCGCGCGCGAGGGCGCCGAGACCTGCTCCCTGCGGCCCCGCGGCCCCGAGCGCGTCGAGCGCGAGCAGCGCCTTGTCCACGCTGCCCAGCGGGCTGGTCGCGGCTTCCGTCATCGTGGTCCGTCCCCTAGAGTCTGTTCCGTAGTGGACAACAGATGTTCACCATAGCGAAACGGAGTCCGGATGTCAGCCGACGGCCCCACCGTCCTGGAACAGATTCAGCGCGCCCGCGTCGTGCCCGTCGTCGTGGTCGACGACGCGAACGAGGGGCTCGGCGTCGCAGCATCGCTGCGCGACGGTGGTCTTCCCGTCGCCGAGGTCACCTTCCGCACCGCCGGTGCCGCCGCCGCGATCGAGGCGATCGCGCGCGAGCTGCCCGACGTCCTCGTCGGCGCCGGGACCGTCGTCACGCCCGCGCAGGTCGACGAGGCGGTGGAGGCCGGCGCCCGCTTCCTCGTCTCGCCCGGGCTGTCCGCGCCGGTCGTGCGCCGCGCCCAGGAGATCGGCGTGCCGATCCTGCCGGGTGTCGCCACTCCGTCGGACATCATCGCCGCCCTCGATCTCGGCCTGAGCGCCGTGAAGCTCTTCCCCGCCAACGTCGTCGGCGGCCCCGGGGCCGTCACGGCGTTCTCGGCGCCGTTCCCCGGTCTGCGGTTCGTCCCCACGGGCGGCGTGAGCGCCGCCAACCTCCTCGACTACCTGGCCCTGCCCGCCGTGCTCGCCGCCGGCGGGTCCTGGATGGTCGACCGCGCGCTCGTGCGCGCC
Source organism: Cellulosimicrobium arenosum (assembly GCF_014837295.1). Lineage (GTDB taxonomy): Bacteria > Actinomycetota > Actinomycetes > Actinomycetales > Cellulomonadaceae > Cellulosimicrobium > Cellulosimicrobium arenosum. Next base: position 194,053 of record NZ_JACYHB010000002.1, on the reverse strand, counting down.
GGCGACTGGGCCGAGATCACCCGCCGCACGCGCGAGGCCGTCGAGCTCGCCGCGACCCTCACCACCGAAGGAGCCTGACCCGTGACACAGCCGTCCAGCCCGACGACCGCCGCACCCCTGTCCCTGCGCCCGGCCGACGAGTGCGCCTACGACGTCGTCGCGCTCGGCGAGGTCATGCTGCGCCTCGACCCGGGCGAGCGCCGCATCAAGACCGCGCGCTCGTTCGACGCGTGGGAGGGCGGCGGCGAGTACAACGTCGCGCGCGGGCTGCGCCGTTGCTTCGGCCTGCGCGGCGCCGTCGTCACGGCGCTCGCGGACAACGAGGTCGGCCGGCTCGTCGAGGACCTCATGCTCACCGGCGGGCTCGACACGAGCCACGTCGTGTGGCGCTCGTACGACGGCATCGGCCGGTCGGTGCGCAACGGGCTGAACTTCACCGAGCGCGGGTTCGGCGTCCGGGGTGCCGTCGGCGTCTCGGACCGCGGGAACACCGCGATCAGCCAGCTGCGGCCCGACGACGTCGACTGGGACGCGCTGTTCTCCCGCGGGGTGCGGTGGCTCCACACGGGCGGCATCTTCGCGGCGCTCTCGGAGTCGTCCGCCGACGTCGCCGAGGCGGCGATGGCCGCGGCCCGCCGCCACGGCACGATCGTGTCCTACGACCTCAACTACCGGCCCTCGCTGTGGCAGGGCATCGGCGGGGTCGAGCGCGCGCAGGAGGTCAACCGCCGGCTCGCGCAGTACGTCGACGTGATGATCGGCAACGAGGAGGACTTCACGGCGAGCCTCGGCTTCGAGGTCGAGGGCGTGGACGAGTCGTTGACGGACCTGGACACCGGTGCGTTCCGCGCGATGATCGAGCGCGCCGCGCAGGAGTACCCGAACTTCCAGGTGATCGCGACGACGCTGCGCGGCGTCAAGACGGCCACCGTCAACGACTGGGGCGCCATCGCCTGGTCGCGCGTGCAGGGCTTCGCCGAGGCCACGCACCGCCCCGGCCTCGAGATCCTCGACCGCGTCGGCGGTGGCGACTCGTTCGCGTCCGGTCTGGCGTACGGGCTCATGGAGCTCGGCTCGATCGCCGAGGCCGTCGAGTACGGGGCCGCGCACGGCGCGTTTGCGATGACCACACCGGGAGACACGTCGACCGCGTCGCTCGCCGAGGTCCGCAAGCTCGCCTCGGGAGGCAGCGCGCGCGTCCAGCGCTGACCTCTGGCACCGAGCAGGCACCGAGCAGGCACCGAGCAGGCACCGAGCAGGCACCGAGCAGGCACCGAGCAGGCACCGAGCAGGCACCGAGCAGGCACCGAGGCTAGATGTCCGTGTCGCCCTGGTACGTCGGGGTTAGGGTGGTCGGGACGTGGCAGGGGGCTGCTCGGGAGGTGCAGGTGACCAGACCGGAGACGTTCGGGCGAACCCTGCCCCGACGCAGGGTCGAGGTGCCACCCGACCTCGCCCGCGCCGTCGAGCACGCGCGGATCCTGCGCGGCGCGGGGGACGCGGCGGGCGCGTCCCGGGTGCTCGACCGTGCGTTCGACGCGGAGGGCGTGCGCACCAGGACCGTCTCGGAACCGCTGCGGTTCCGTGCGCTGGTGCTGCGGGCGGAGCTCGCCCTCGCCCTGCACGACGGCCGCGCGGCCACCCGGTACCTCGACCGCGCCGACTCCCTCGACCTCGTCGCCGAGGCCCTCGCCGGGCTCGACGGCGACGTGCACCAGGTCGAGGAGCTGCGGGAGCAGATCGAGGGGCGTGAGGTCGCCACGGCCCACGCGGGGAGCCCGGGGGAGCGCGGGACGGGCTCCGGCGCTGGAACCTCCTCGTCCCGCGGTGCGTTGGGCAGACCGAATCCCGATCGCCGACCGCCGGAGGACCGCATGCTGTGCCCGATCGACCAGAACCTGCTCGTCATGGCCGAGCGCAAGGGTGTCGAGATCGACTACTGCCCGGCCTGTCGCGGGGTGTGGCTCGACCGCGGCGAGCTCGACAAGATCATCGACCGGTCGCTCGAGGCGGAGATCGCGGCTGAGGCTGGTGTGCCCGTCACGCCGGCGCCGGTGCCGAGCACTCCGACGTCGTACCCGCCGACACCGCCCGCTGACTACGGCACGCCGCGGGGCGACAGGGAGCGGGAACGGCCCGGGGACGGCCGCGACCGGCGCTACGACGACCGGGACCGGCGCTCGGACGACCGGGACAGGCGCTACGACGATCGTGACCGGCGGTACGACGGCCGCGACGACCCGCGCTACCGCAAGCGCAAGAAGAAGGAGTCCTGGCTCGAGGACCTCTTCGACTTCTGAGTGACGGCGGGTTCTGGACGACGGGCGGGTCGAGCGCCCGGCACACCTAGACTCGGTGCCCGTGCGTGCTGTGCTGAGTCGGTGGGTGGACCCGTTCGTGCTCACCCTCCTCGGGGTGCTGGTGCTGGGCCTCGTGGTGCCCGTGGGGCCGGAGGTGCAGCGGGCCGTCGACGTCGTCGCGGACGTCGCGGTCACGATCCTCTTCCTCGTCTACGGCATGCGGCTGTCGACCCGGGAGGTGTGGGCAGGTCTGCGCAACGTGCGCCTGCAGGGCGGGATCCTGGCGTCGACGTACGTCGTCTTCCCGGTGCTCGGTCTCGTCGTGGCGTGGGCGGCGACTCCGCTCGTCGGGGCACCGCTCGCCGCCGGGCTCCTCTATCTCTCGCTGCTGCCCTCGACGGTGCAGTCGTCCGTCGCGTTCACCTCCGTCGCGCGCGGCAACGTCGCCGGAGCGATCTGCGGGGCGACGGTCTCGAACGTGCTCGGCATGGTCATCACGCCGCTGCTCGTGCTGTGGCTCATGACCGACGCCGCCGGCGCGAGCGCGTCGGACGGTGCGGCGCACGGCCTGGACGGGTTGCAGACCGTGCTGCTGCAGCTGCTGGTGCCGTTCGTCGTCGGGCAGCTGCTGCAACCCTGGGTGGGCGACCGGGTACGTGCCCGCCGCTGGCTCACCCTCGGCGTGGACCGCGGGACGATCCTGGTCGTGGTGTTCAGCGCCGTGGCGGCTGCGACGTCGGCCGGCGTGTGGTCGACCGTCTCCGGGTGGGGGCTGGTCGCGCTGCTGGGCGTGAGCGTCGTGCTGCTCGCGGCGATGCTCGCGATCACGTGGTGGGGCGGCGCGGCGCTGCGGCTGTCCACCGAGGACCGCATCGCCCTGCTCATGTGCGGCTCCAAGAAGTCGCTGGCCACGGGTCTGCCGATGGCGAGCGTGCTCTTCCCGGTCGCGGCAGCGGGAGTGATCGCCGTCCCGGTGATCGTCTTCCACCAGCTCCAGCTGGTCGTCTGCGCACTGCTGGCCCGCCGCCTGGCCCTCCGCCCCTGACCCGTCGAGCACGACCTGAAGGTCGTTCTGGCCGCGTGGACGACCCCCATGACGTGTTCGACGGCGGGGGTCTGGGATGTGCGAGCGGCGGGTGGGCGACCTAGCGTCGAACCTATGGCCGAGAAGCAGGACGAAACCGGAGAGCGGTGGTCGCAGGACGTGACGGAGCACTCCGACGCGCTCGACCTCGAGGACGACGTGTTCACGTGGGACGACCCGGCGCGCATCGCGGCGTCGCTCAAGGAGTCCGCGGAGTCCAGCGGCCGCCGCAAGGGCACGCCGTACCAGTCCGCGATGTCGATGCTGACGTTCTACGTCAACCGCGCGGGAAAGAACCTGCCGCAGCAGCAGCTCGACGTGCTCGAGCGGGCGAAGGACGAGCTGCGGACGCTGTTCGGCCGGAACTGACCATGCGCTTCCTGCTCGCCGACCATGCGTCGGTAGCCCGTCGCAGGGCCACGACGGGACTTCACGGCATGGTCGGCGGCGGGGGTGAGGCTAGGGGTGGGTGGCCAGCTGTTCGCGGATCTGGCGCTTGGCGCGCGTGAGCATGCCGCTCATGCCGTTGAGGCGCAGCGGGCTGATCGCGCGTGTCAGGCCGATCTGCAGGGGGAACTCGTCCGGGATGTCGAGCACCTGCTGTGCGGTCAGGCCCGACACGCCCTGCGCGAGGATCGAGGCGAAGCCACGCGTCGTCGGGGCTTCCGCCGGGGCTGTCGCGTAGAAGTGCACGACGCTCTCGCCGTCGACCTCCGCGAACGCTCGCACGGGGGACTGGCACTCCTCGACGCGCTCGAGCATGCCGGGCGCGCTCGCGTACCGCTCGGGGAGGTCGGGCAGCTCGTTGGCGAACTCGAGCAGGAGCTGGAGGCGCTCGCGCTCGGGGACCGCGAGGAACTCGTCGCGGATCTCGGCGAGGGACGCGGGCAGCTCGGCCACCGGGTCGCCGGACGGGTCGGTCGTCGTGCTCATGCTCCGATCCTCGCACCCGTGGGAGGGACGGCGACAGCCGGTTCCACCCCGCGGGACGGGCGCGGGGTGCCGGAGGAGCTGCGAGCTGATGCATGTCGCGCCGCTGGCACGGAGTCCGCTCCGACCGTGCAGACGCCGACGGCGCGTGGCGAGCCCGCGGGGAGGCTCGGCCACGCGCCGTCGGGCAGCGTGCGATGTGCTCAGGCGAGCGAGGCGGGGGCCTCGCCGGGCTCGGTGCCCTTGGCGATCGGGACACGCACGGCGTTGCCCCACTCGGTCCACGAGCCGTCGTAGTTGCGGACCTTGTCGAAGCCCAGCAGGTACGTCAGGGCGAACCAGGTGTGGCTCGAGCGCTCGCCGATGCGGCAGTAGGTGACGACCTCGTCGTCGGAGGCCAGGCCGAGGCCGCCCTCCTGGTAGATCGCCTCGAGCTGCTCGCGGGACTTGTACGTGCCGTCCTCGGCGACCGCGGTCGCCCACGGGACGTTGCGCGCCGTCGGGATGTGGCCGCCGCGCAGCACGCCCTCCTCCGGGTAGTCCGGGATGTGCAGCCGCTCGCCCGTGAACTCCTGCGGCGAGCGGATGTCGACGAGCGGGCCGTTGCCGACGTGTGCGAGGACGTCCTCCTTGAACGCGCGGATCGTGACGTCGTCGCGCTCGACGACCGGGTACTCCACGGTGTCCGGCGCCGGCACGTCCGTCGTCGTCTCGCGGCCCTCGGCGATCCACTTGCCGCGGCCGCCGTCGAGCAGGCGCACGTCCTCGTGGCCGAACAGCGTGAAGACCCACGCGGCGTACGCGGCCCACCAGTTGTTCTTGTCGCCGTAGACGACGAGCGTCGTGTCGCGGCCGATGCCTTTGCTGCCCAGGAGCTGCGCGAACTCCTTGCCGTCGATGTAGTCGCGCGTGTCCGGGTCGTTGAGGTCCGTGTGCCAGTCGATCTTCACCGCGCCCGGGATGTGGCCCGTCTCGTAGAGCAGCACGTCCTCGTCCGACTCGACGACGACGATGCCCTGCTGGCCCAGGTGCTCCGCCAGCCAGTCGGTGCTCACCAGGCGGTCCGGGTGGGCGTACTGCGTGATCTTCTCGGTGGTGTCGAGCGGTGCGGGCATGGGAGTCCTCCGTCGTCGTGCCTGCTCTGAGTGCAGGTAGTCCTGTCCACCGCTCAGGCTAGGCGTCGTGTCCACACCACGGAAGGCGCGTCTGACATGGTGAGACGGTGTAACGCCGGGACGACCAGGTCGATCCTGGAGGGCTCAAGAGCGCGCGGACGCATCGGACCGATCGGCGAGGTAGACCGGATCCGACGTGCCGATCGTCAGGCGCCACACGCCGTCGGCACCGGCGGGAACGGCGACGCACGACGAACCGACGCGCGTCGAGTCGACCGGGACGCGACCCTCGGTGACGAGCTCGCCCGGGACTGCCCCGCAGGGTTGCGTGTACGTGGTGCCGTCCGCGGCGACGAACCCGAGCCGGACGGACTCGCGCTCCGACACGGAGTTCCCCGGGCCCCAGTAGTACGCCGAGGCCGGCACTACCCAGTACTCGGTGCCGGCGACCGGGGCGCCCGCCGCGGGATCGGCCGCGAGGATCTCCGCGGTGGCGTCGCGCGGCGCACCGAGGACGACGTCCCACTCGACCCCGTAGACCGTCGCGCCGACCGGCCACGGGTCGTCGCGAGTCCCGCTGCCCAGCGCGTCCGACCACACCTCGTCCGCCCACCCGTCGTCGTACGAGCCGTCGTCCGGCAGGTCGTCCGGGGAGGCGAGCAGCGTGTCGGCGTTGTCCACCGCGTACTTCAGGCCGAGTCCCAGGCCCACGACGACCGCGCCGACCACGGCTCCCACGACGACACCGATCACCACGCGCCGCCGCCGCGACCCGCGTGCCGGGACGTCACCAGGTGCGGCGAACGGGTCCGGCCGGACCTGGTGAGGCGGGGCGAAGCCCGTGGACGGGATCGGTGGAGCCGGTGGGCCGGCGAGGAGCGAGCCGGGCGACCGCGGAGACGACGGGGGTGACGGAGGGGGAAACAGATCGCTCATCGACAGCTCCGGTGCGGCGCGCAGGGACAGACGGTGTCGCTCAGCCGAGTTCTCTGCCGTGCGCAGCCGGATCCTTCCACGCCACGGGTCCGCCGAACCAGAGCGATCCGGGGTGAACTTCGGCATGGACCCCTTCCCGTCTCGGTGCGCCGTTCAGAAGGTCCAGGCGTCCTCGACCGTGGTGTAGATGACCTCGACGTGGTCCCAGTCGACCGACGCGCTCATGGTGAGGTCGTCGGGGTCGTTCACGCCGAAGCCCTGCTGCCAGCTGATGGACTGGCCGGGCAGGACGGGTCCGTCGGGGGAGCCTCCGTAGTCCTGGTCCGAGTCGTAGACCTCGTCGCCGGCGACGCCGCCGCTCGAGATCTGCGTGCTGCCCGACGACGTCCAGGTGGTGCTGGTCCCGTTCGTGACGGTGAACGTGAAGCTGAGGTAGGTGGGGTAGTCGCCGACGGCCGCCCACTCGCTCGGGGTGAACGGTCCGTCGTTCGTGACGGTCAGCTCGAGGCCGTCCTCCCATTCCATGGTCGAGCCGAACGACGTGACGGGATTCGTCGCGGCGCTGTCGGCCTCGTCCTTGCCCGTGGTGTATCCGGCGTCGTACCCGCGCCGGAACTCGGCCGTCCGTTCGGTGAGGAACGCGGGGGTCGCCTTCGCTCCCGTCCCGGACCCGTGGGTGTAGCCGAGCTCGTAGCCCTCGTCGTAGGTGCCGATGAGGCTCGGTTCGGGGCTGGGCTCCGGGCTCTGCTCGGTGGAGGGCTCCGCCGACGCGGACGGGCCGGACGTGTCGGTGCCGCCGACCGGGTCCTGGCCGACCATGCTGCACGCGGTGAGCGAGGAGGCCAGGGAGACGACGAGCAAGAGGGTGCGGGCCGTCGGGCGGACGGCGAGGGGGGAGGTGCGAGGACGCATGACTGTTCCTTTCGGAGGGGAGGTCAGTAGCGCGGGAGGTGCAGGATGTTGTCGGTCTCACGGCCGTTGGCGACGGTCGCGACGTAGCGGGTGCCGCGGGTCGAGACGCGGGCGACGACGTCGGCCTGGTTGTGCGTGACCTCGTCGACGGTGCGGAAGCGGGTGCCGGCACGGACGGCGTCGTACACCTGCTCGCGGCTCGCGGACCGCAACCGTCCGGTGGTGAGGGTCGAGTAGCGGACCTCGACCACGTGCTCGGCGTGCGTGCCTGGTTCAGCGACGCGGACCTGACGGATGAACGGCATCGTGATGTCCTCTCAGGGAGTGGTGGGTTCGGAGTCGGGGCGGGCTTCGGCCTCGCCCGCCGTCTCGGCTCGCGGGGTCGGCGGCGTCAGCGAGACGCACGCGGGGCACAGTCCCCGGCCGTCCAGGACCGGGTACACGTACCCGCAGCGGCACCGGACGTGGCTCATCGGATCTCCTTCCCGAGCGGCCCTCGTGGCCGCTGCAGGACGAGCGTGTCAGCGCGAGAGGAGGAGCCCGAATGAGCGAAGCGATAAGAGGGGTTATCGCAACTCATAGGTGCACGGGACGACTACCAACTAGTCTCGGCGCATGCTCGACGACCTGCGTCTCTCGCTGCCCGACGTCGCGGAACTGGCCCACGTGCGCCGGCCCGTCGTCTCGGTGTGGCGGCGCCGTCACGCGGACGGGCCTCGCCCTTTCCCCGCGCCGGTGTCGCAGCGCGGCGGGTCGCCGCGCTTTCGCGCGTCGGACGTCGTCGACTGGGTCGAGGCGACCGGGCTGGGCAACAACGCCGCGTTCCGCGCCGACGTCGCGCTGCGTGCAGCGCTCGACGACGCGATGGGCCCGCCCGACGACGTCGCGCTCGGCGGCCTGACCGCTCTTCTGCGCCTCAAGGCGTACGTCGACGAGCCGCTCGGAACGCTAGCCCCGGAGGACGTCCTGGATCTCGCCGACGAGCTCGACCCGGACGACGACGCGGTGTTCACCGAGGTCGACGCCCTGGGTGAGCACCTGGAGATGTTCTGCACGCTCGCCGACCTCGCCGCCGGCTCGGCCTACCACCCGGGTGCGGCCGTCGAGGCGCTGCTCGCCGACCGGTTCCGCACCGGGCGCTCGAGGCTCACGCGGTCGGCGCTCGCGGCGTCCGCCGTGGCGCTGGTCGCGGACGTCGTCGGCGCCCTGCTGCTGGGTGCGGCGAGCCAGGCCGGTACGTCGGACCACGCGCCTCTGGCCGACCCGTACCCGGGCTGCGGGGACCTGCTCGCGGCCGTGCTCGGGCGCGACGACCTCCTGGACACCCCGACCGCGCTCGTTCCCGTCGGGAACGAGCACCGGCTCGTGCGCCGCCGTCTCGGCGCGCACGGCTGGTCCGTCCGTGCCCCGCGCGCGGAGGGTGAGCCCGCGCTCGTGGTCACCCAGGTGCCGCCCGTCGGGGCCGGGCCGCTCGACGACGCGGCCGTCCTCGCGATGGTCGACGACGTCGTGCTCGACCTCGCGCCCGGGCAGCGGGCGCTCGTGGTCGGCCCGGCCTCCGCCCTGGTCGCCGCGACCTCCTCGCGGGAGGCCGAGTCCGCCCGCTCCGCGCTCCTGCGTACCGACCGGCTGCGCGCCGCGGTCCTGCTGCCAGCGGGACTCGTCGTGGAGCGGCCCCGCGAGCGCGTCGCGCTGTGGGTCCTGGGCGACGCGCACCCGGAGGTGCCGATCGCGGACCGCTGGACGATGGTCGCGGACCTCTCCGGCGTCGTACCTGTGGGCGGGCGGTTCCCGCGCGCGGTCGTCGACGACCTGTGCACCGATGTGCTGGCGGCGCTCGGCACCGCGGACGACGTCGCACGCCACGCGTTCCGGTTCGCGCGGTTCGTCCCTGCGCGGCACGTCCTCGCGAGCGGCGGCAGTCTCGTGGCTGCGGCCCGTCCGATCGCGAGCGGCGCGCGGGACGACGCGGTTGCCGCGGCGGTACGGGCCGGCGAGCTCGTGGCCCTGCTCGACGCCGCACCCCGACCGCCGCTCGACGTGCGGGTCGAACGCGGGCCGGCCGCGCCGGTACGCCGCGTGCCGCTCGGGGCGCTCGTCGAGCGCGGGATCGTGCGGCGCGTGCCCGGCAACCGGCTCGACGTCGCTGACGTGCGCGGCTCGGGCGACGTGCCCACGGGCGAGGTCCGGGTGCTCGGCGTGCCGGAGCTGTGCGGCGAGACCGAGCCCGGGGAGCGCGTCGTCGACCGGATGACCTTCGCCGCCCGCTACCCCGCGGGCCGCCTCACCGAGCCGGGCGACGTCGTCTACACCACGACGCCGCGGCCCGCCGCCCTCGTGGACGAGGAGGGCTTCTCCGTGGTCGCGTGGCCCGCCCGGGTGCTGCGGCTCGGGTCGCGCGAGCCGGAGGACGCGCCGGGCGCCGTCGGGCAGGACGGGCGGGTCGTGGCCGAGGTGCTGGCGCCCGACGTCGCCGCGCAGGCCCGGGGGACCCGGTGGCCGTCGTGGGAGGTGAGGGTCGTGCCCGCCGACCAGGCCGACGACGTCGCCGCGGCCCTCGCGCGCGTCCGCACCGGGGAGGTCCGCGCGCGGCGCGAGCTGGCGCACCTGGCGGAGCTCGCGACGACGCTGGCCGACGGCGTGACGACGGGTGTCGTACGCATGCGCAAGGATGGGCCCGGCTCGTGAGCGGGGCTGTTCACGGGATCGAACCGAGGAAGAGAGCACCAGTGCCACCGAGGACGAAGCAGGTCGTGGCGACGCCGAGCACGGCGACCACCATGAAGGAGCTCAAGGACACGCTGTGGAAGGCCGCGGACAAGCTCCGCGGCTCTATGGACGCGAGCCAGTACAAGGACGTGATCCTCGGGCTGGTGTTCCTCAAGTACGTGTCGGACGCGTTCGCCGAGCGACGCTCCGCGATCCTCGCCGAGTGCGTCGCGGACGGGCTGAACGAGGACGACGCCGCGCCCCTGCTCGAGGACCTGGACGAGTACCGGCGCGCCGGGGTGTTCTGGGTGCCGCCGCGCTCGCGGTGGGGCTACCTCGCGCAGCACGCCAAAGGTCGGGCCGCGACGCCCGACGAGCCGGGCGCGTCGATCGGCGAGCTCGTCGACGACGCGATGGCGCACATCATGGGCTCCAACCCGTCGCTCGCGGCGACGCTGCCGACGATCTTCAACTCGAACAGTGTGGATCAGCGCCGGCTCGGCGAGCTCGTCGACCTGTTCAGCTCCGCGCGCTTCACCGGCGAGGGCGTGTCCAAGGCCCGCGACCTGCTCGGCGAGGTGTACGAGTACTTCCTCGAGAAGTTCGCGCGCGCCGAGGGCAAGCGCGGCGGCGAGTTCTTCACGCCGCCCAGCGTCGTGCGCGTGCTCGTCGAGGTGCTCGAGCCTTACTCCGGCCGCGTGTACGACCCGGCGTGCGGCTCCGGCGGCATGTTCGTCCAGACCGAGAAGTTCCTCGAACGGCACGGCGCCGACCCGTTCGCCATCTCCGTCTACGGCCAAGAGCTCAACGAGCGGACCTGGAAGCTCGCGAAGATGAACCTCGCGATCCACGGCCTGTCCGGCAACCTCGGCGCTCGCTGGAACGACACGTTCGCGCGAGACCTGCACGCAGATGTCCAGATGGACTACGTCATGTCCAACCCGCCCTTCAACATCAAGGACTGGGCGCGCAGCACCGACGATTCCCGCTGGAAGTTCGGCGTCCCGCCCGCCGGGAACGCGAACTACGGCTGGATCCAGCACATCCTGTCCAAGCTCGCGCCCGGCGGTTCCGCAGGCGTCGTCATGGCCAACGGGTCCATGTCGTCGAACTCCGGGGGAGAGGGCGACATCCGCGCCCAGCTCGTCGAGGCTGATCTCGTGTCCTGCATGGTCGCCCTGCCGACCCAGCTCTTCCGCTCCACCGGGATTCCCGTGTGCGTGTGGTTCTTTGCCAAGGACAAGACGTCAGGGAACCGGGGTTCGATTCCCCGCACCGGTGAGGTGCTGTTCATCGACGCGCGCAACCTCGGCCACATGGTCGACCGCGCCGAGCGCGCGCTGTCAGACGAAGACATCGCGCAGATCGCCGGGACCTATCACGCCTGGCGCCGCACCGAGTCCGCCCGCGACGCCGGGCTGACGTACGAGGACCAGGCCGGGTTCTGCTACTCCGCGACTCTTGCCGAGATCAAAGACGCTGGTTACGCGCTCACGCCCGGCCGGTACGTCGGCGCCGCCGAGGTCGAGGACGACGGCGAGCCCATCGAGGACAAGATCGCCGGGTTGACCAAGGACCTCTTCGAGCAGTTCGACGAGTCGAGCCGGCTCGAGCAGGTCGTCCGCGAGCAGCTGGGGCGCGTCAATGGCTGAGTGGCGAACGGCAACCTTGCGTGAGCTCGTATCGCTTCAGCGCGGTCAGTCCTACAAGAGTGCGTTCCTCGATGAGCCGGGCCCCTGGCTTCTCGGGCTCGGGACGATCGGGCGAAACGGCGGGTTCCGCGGTGAAAACCTCCGCACCTATGGTGGACCAACCGCAGCGAACATCCTCCTGGGACCGGGCGACCTGTACGTGTCGCTCAAGGACGTGACTCACGCGGCCGATCTGCTGGGCGCAGTGGCGATGGTCCCAGTTGAACTCGGTAGCGCGCGACTCACACAAGACACGATCCGTCTCGACGTCGACGACGCGCTGGTCGACCAGCGATACCTCTACTGGCTCCTGCGTTCGCCTGCCTACCGTGCACATTGCAAGGCGTTGGGGACCGGGACCACAAACCTCGACCTCAGCCGAGACGACTTCTTACGGTTCCCTTTCAGACTTCCGTCGCGAACTGGGCAAGAGGCGATTGCGGACGTGCTCGGTGCGCTCGACGAAAAGATCGCGGCCAACACCCGCCTCGCCACCACCGCCGACGACCTCGCTTCTTCGATCTTCATGCGCGCGGTCCACGGACTCGAATTCTCGGCGCAGACGTTCGCAGACGTTGCACGCGTCGGCGGCGGTGGGACGCCAAAGTCTGCCGTATCGGAGTACTGGGTCGGAGACGTGCTGTGGCTCACGCCGACTGACGTCACGGCACTCCCCGGTCCGTACATCTCATCGACGAAGCGCACGATTTCGGAAGCTGGCCTCCAGTCGATCTCCTCGGCTCTCTACGACCCCGGCGCCATCTTCATGACATCACGAGCGACAATCGGAGCGTTCGCACTCGCCGAGGCGCCGATGGCGGTGAACCAAGGATTCATCGTGGTCGAGCCGCTGGATGAATCGCTACGGTACTGGCTCTTCCACGAGATGCGTAGCCGAGTGGGCGAGTTCCTCGATCACGCGAATGGCGCCACGTTCATGGAGCTCTCGCGCGGCAACTTCAAGAAGCTGCCGGTGCGACTTGCGGCGCCGGAAGTGATGACTCGCTTCAACGAGACTGCGCGAGTGCTGCATGCCCGAGCAAGTGCCGCGCTGACGGAGAACCGCGCGCTCACGGCGATGCGGGACGCGCTGTTACCGCAGCTCATGTCGGGGCGGCTGCGGGTGCGCGACGCGGTGGACGCGATCGAGTCGGGGAGCCTGCCGGAGTCCGTTTCCACCTCGGAACCGGGCGCCATGACGCCGACCCCCGCCGCTACCCCGACCACTGTCGAAGGGTCGACGCTGCGGTGACCCGGCCCGCGCGGTCGGGCATCGTGGCTAGCGGGAGCACTGCGGGCACTTCGAGCACGGGTGGAGGGGGCTGGCATCTTGCCCGGCGTGCGGAACCGGCTTGCCGTCAACCCGGACGGATCGTGGCTGCTGCACCTGAATGCGAGCGCTGCGGCACCGTGCCCCGACACAGCGCGACGTGGCGGACGGGCGGGCCGTGCGGGGTCGAGCACGACGTACCCGGCGGCGCGCGGAGATCACGCGCCGCCGGGGCGCGGCCTGCCCGACCCGCGTCGAGCGCCGCGGGTCGCGACTGCGCGAGCCCGCCCTCCTCGATCGGAAGGACGCAGCGGCCGTCGAGGACCTCGACGACACGCTCCACCGCGCCCGCGAGTCCCGCGGGGGCGTTCCGACCCTGAGGCTCGATGCGTGAGATCGACTCACGGAGACGGGAGCGAAAGAACGTGTCCGCGGACGTGAGGATCCCGTCCGATGTGGTGTGCTTCAACTCTCGCTGCCTCGCTCCTGGCCAGCGTGGTCGAGGCGATCGGAACGATGGCCTCATCTTCACCCTCGTAGCGGCGAATCAGTGGCCTTGCCTGCGCTATCGTTCCCGCATGGCGCTCATGAACGAGCTGACGAACCAGGGACGCGTCGTTGGCGGTCACCTGGCGAACGGCAGCATCTTTTCGGACCAGTTCAGTAAGGGCGGGCTCCGGATCAAGCACCCGCTCAATCCTTTCAAGCGGTACAAGGTCGACGCGGAGACGGTCCGTGAGTGGGAAGACATACCCACAAAGGAGGGCGTTGCCAGCATCATGGGCCAGGCCGCCGCGAAGGCTGCAGCGCCGGGGATGATCGGCAAGGCTGTCGGGGCCGGCTTCGGAGCCGCCATGAAGTCCGGACACACTGTTCGTGTCGAATGGATCGACGGCAAGCAGTCGATCATCGAGCTGCCTGAGAAGCAGTTCATGATCTTCTCGATGCTCCTCAAGGGACAGAAGATCGTCACCGAGGGTGCTGTGTCGCCCGAGTCCTCAGTGCCCGTCTCGGCCCAGCCCGGTATGACGGAAAAGGTGCTGGATCTCGCCGCCTCGGTCGTCCAACGAGGTAGGCCAGCAGCGTCCGCCGAGATCGCACCTCAGCCCGACGTAGTCGAGCAGATCACGAAGCTCGCCTCGCTCCACAGCGCGGGCATCGTCACGGACGAAGAGTTCGCCGCGAAGAAGGCTGAGTTGCTCAAGCGCATCTGAGGGGTGTCCTCCTGACGATCGCGGAGCGCCCCGAGGGTTTATGCCTCGCCCCGCGTGGCGACGAGGGCGGCCGCGCTGCTCACCTGCCGGTTTAACGCTCGGTCACCTGGGGAGCTCGTCAGCCTGAACTCACGGTCACGGCACCCGGCGGGCGTCGTCATCCGGCCTCGAGCCAGCCGCTGCGTGGTACGCATGGACGACGTCCAGCGGGAGTCGGCCTCTGTCGTTCACGGTGTGCCCGTTCTCCCGCGCCCAGGCGCGAATCTGCGCCGGCGAGACCTCCTGTGAGGTGCGCGCGCGGGCCGAGGCAGACGAGTGCGTCGGCGTCGTCGTCGTCGGCCTGGCGGCATGGGCTGCCCTGGCCGCGGGCTGGAGATGGCGCAGGAGCGTGTCGAAGTCGGTCGGCGCGACGACGCGTGTGCCGAGCTCACGCGCTCGCTCCGCCTTCGTCCCGATGAACGATCCGTCCGAGACGAGCATCGCCGTCTGTCGCGAGACGTTGCTGCCCACGCGCACGCCGAGCTCCTCCGCGCGCTTCTCGAGCCGGTCGCGCAGTGGGCCGTCGCTGCCCGTGAAGGCGACCTTGTCGCCGACGCGCAACGGCTCACCGAGTGACCAGCTGTCAGGCAAGGGATGCAGTCCGGCGCTCAGGCGCGCGGCGCGGGCGGCGTCGGCGTGCTCGATCAGCCGCGGGACGACCTCGCGTGGGAGGCCGAGCACCGAAGCCAGGTCGTGGAGCTCCTGCCGCTCGGCGCGAGAGACGTGGCCGTCGTCGAGCGCGCGGTGCGCGAGCGCCGTGACGAACGCCCGGTGCGCTGCGGCGACGTGGTCCGACGTCAGGCCGTAGAGCTCCACGACCTCGCGCAGGGCGGTGGCCTCGGCGTCGGTCAGCACGCCGTCCTCCAGCACCTCGGCGAGCAGCTCGAGGTAGGAGCCGGAACCCTCCGGAGCGCCCTCGTCGAGCACCTCCGCGAGCGTGAGCGCCGTGAGCTGGTGGACGAGCGGTGGTCCCTGCCGACGCGGGGGAGACGTGCGCCGGGCCGCATCCGTCCCGCCCGACGCCCCAGGGCGGAGGGGCGCCGGTGCACGGGACGGGCTGGTTGGCCACGTGACAGAACGCGCGACCGCGGTCAGCGAACGCAGGGTGTCCCCGCCGGTCGTGTTCCGGTCAGCCTCGAGATAGCAGCGCAGCAGGCCCGCCGTCGCGCGCGCATCACCGAGCGCCGAGTGCGCGTTCTCGAGCGTGACACCCGCGGCCGCGCAGCAGTCGGCCAAGCGGCGCCGGTCGAGGTCCGGCAGGTGCTGCCAGCTGTAGTCGAGCGTGCACGCGCCGTGCAGCGCTGGCACGTCCCACCCTGCCCGTGTGAGCTCGGCCTGGAGGAATGCGAGGTCGAACCGCGCGTTGTGCGCCGCGAGCGCGACCCCGCCGATCCGCTCGATCACCAGCGGCGCCACGTCACGGAACAGCGGCGCAGCGGCCACGTCGTCGTCGGTGATCCCGTGGATGTGCGTCGCGCCGACGGGACCCTCGGGATTCAGTCGCGTCGCCCACTCGTCGACGACCGCGCCGGATGCGTCGACGCGGACCACGGCGATCTCGAGAACACGGTCCCGGCGCGGAGCGAGGCCCGTCGTCTCGACGTCGAGCACGGCGAACGCCGGCATCCCCCGTTCCGCCGACCGTGTTGGTGTCGGATCGATCTCTCGCCCTCGGCCACGCAACCAGTCCCATAGACCCACGCCGGTCCCCTTCTCCGTGCTGCCGGGCAGGCAGGACCCACCCTCGTCCGGACATCCTGGCAGCGCGAGCGAACCCGCGGAGCCAGGTCGCGGGTGAATTCGCGTCAGACCCTCGACCGTCTCGTCACGGAGACGAGTCCGTAGATCTCCGCCGGGTCGATCCAGTCGGGTGGTGGGGGTTCGGGTGGCCCGAGGTCGTGGTCCGGTGCGGGCCGGGTGCCGGGCTGCGTCAGGTAGACGACGCCGGTCGGAGAGGTCCAGGACAGGACGCCGTCGGGTAGGTGCTCGACGCCCCAAGCGGTCTGGTGCTTGAGGACGTGGTGCTTGCGGCACAGGTGCGCCAGATTGTCGGTGCCCGTGGCGCCGCCGTCAGCCCAGGAGTCCGTGTGGTCGACGTCGCACCGTCGCGCCGGGACCGTGCACCCGGGGAACCGGCACGTCTCGTCCCGCACGGTCAGCCACGCGCGCAGGTCCGCCGGGACCGCGTACGACTCGCGCCCGACCGACAGCACGGCGCCGGTCTCGGGGTGGGTCAGGATCCTGCGCAGCGACGGCGCGCTCGCCGTCAGGCGACGCGCGGTGTCCGGGTCGATCGGCCCGTGTCCGTCCAGGTGCGCCGCGTCGTCCCCACCGAGCAGCGTCAGCACCGGGACCGTGACGTGCACCCGCGGGGTCACGCGGCGCGCCACGTCCGCCAGGGACGCCACCTCGCAGAGCCCACCCGCCCCGTCATCACCGGCACGGCCGTCAGGTGTGGCGAGGGCGAGGTCGACCAGGACGTCGGCGCGCAGCTGCGCCACGGTCCGGGCGTCCCCACGGTGACGGGCGTCGCGTGCGCTGGTGGTGAGGCGGTCGCAGATCGCGTGTGCGGACGTCGCGGGCAGCAGCGCGCTCAGCCATGCCATGCCGTCCTCGCCCTGGTCGACCCACACCCCGCGCTTCGCCACCGCCTTCTCGTGCCGCTGGCCGAGGGGCTCGGGGTGGACCTGCTCGCGTGCCCGGCGCACCAGGCGCCGGAACGCACCCACCGTCGTCGAGCCCGCCCGGCCCACGCACGCGGCGACGACGTCGACCGCGGCCTGCGGGTCCAGGTCGGCCACTGCGCGGGCCACGATGCTCGCGTGCGCGTAGGAGAACTCGCCCCGCGAGAGTCCGTCCAGCACCGACCCCGCCCGGTGGCACAGCACCTCCGCATCTCGCAGCAGACCGTCCGCGACGGACTCGCGTACGCGCAACGCGCAGGCGAGCTCCGCGACCACCGCCCTGTGTGCGAGCTCGACGCGTCGCGTGGGTGACGCGTCCGCGAGCCGGGCCGCCTCGTCGTCGACCAGACCGCGATGCACCGCCAGCCCTGCGAGCCGGGCCCCTTCGACGGCGACGGTCCGCGCGGCGGTCAGCGCATCGATCTTCCGCTGCAGACCCACAACCTCGTCGACCGCGACCGCCAATGCCTCCAGACTCCCGACCGGCGGCGTCACGACGACGTGCGGCGCGCGCACAGCCGCCGCGCGCGTGGCAACCCGGGGCACGGGCGCCCCGCCCGTCGCCACCTCGGTTGTCGTCGTCATGCGACTACCCAACCACCACCTACCCACACCGGTTCGAACGCTTGTTCGAGTCGAGCGGCGGGGTAAATGGCGGCCGAGGAGGCCCATAACATCGAATCTCTCCACTTCCAATGCTAACGTCGTCTCATGGCATCGGATCCGACGTGGCCCGCCTTCGGGACCGAGGCTCTCGCGTGGGAGTCGTCGGACGCCGAGTACGGCCCACGTACCGGTCGCAGCCACCGACGAGGGCCCTACGAGGCAGCCCTTCCCGCGCGGATCGCCGACGCCGAGCTCCGCCTCGACGGGGCGACGACGGCTCTGGTCGCCGAGGCGAGCGCGGAGATCGCTCGCCTCGACGGGGAGTCGTTGGGCTCGCTGATGTCGTTCGCGTCGCTCCTGCTGCGGACAGAGGCGGCGAGCTCCTCCCAGATCGAGAACCTGACGTCGTCTCCCAAAGCCATAGCGTTGGCGGAGCTCGGTCGCCGTGGGCGAGCCAACGCGGACGAGATCGTGGCCAATGTCGGGGCCATGACGCGTGCGCTCGACGTCGCCGACCGGTTGGATACCGACGCCATCCTGGCGATGCATCGTGTGCTGATGAGGGACCACATGCCGGATGCGGCCGGGCAGTGGCGTGACTCGGCTGTGTGGATCGGGGGTTCCGCCCGAAGCCCGCACGGTGCAGACTACGTCGCGCCGCGGTCCGCACTGGTACCCGACGCCATGGAAGACCTGATGCGCTTTGTCGCGCGCGATGACCTACCCGCTCTGGCCCAGGTGGCCGTCGCGCACGCACAGTTCGAGAACATCCACCCGTTTCCGGACGGCAACGGCCGGACCGGGCGCGCACTGATGCATGCTCAGCTCCGCCATGCGGCTCTGACCCGGCACGTCGTCGTGCCCATCTCAGCTGGTCTGCTCGCGGAGACGGACAGGTACTTCGCCGCCCTCACCGCCTACCGGACCGGCGATCCGGTACCGATCGTCGTGCGCGTGTGCGAGGCGGTCTTCCCGGCGTTGCAGGGAGCTCGCCTCCTCATGGACGACGTCTCGGCGGCCCGCGAGCGGTGGGCGACGAGCGTCCGCGCGCGGAGAGGTGCCTCCGCCTGGCGGCTTGCGGACGCTCTCGTCGAGAGACCCGTGATCGACTCGCGCCTCGCGGCGGAGCTTCTCGGTGTCACGATGGCGAACGCCCAGTCGGCGATCGACCGGCTGGTCGAGGACGGGGTGCTCGACCAGATCGGTCGCGGGGCGCGCGACCGAGTCTGGCAGGCGGTCGAGGTCATCGAGGCGATGGAACGGTTCGCCGACCGCGCGCATCGCCGGACGGGTTGATGAACTTGGCGCGCGACAACCCGGGATATCGGCGCGCGGATGGCTCGGCGTCGGGCGATCGCGCACGCTGATCACGAACCTGACCACCAACTAGGCTCACGACCAGCCGATGACCGGCGCAGTCGCCACGGAGGAACCATGCGCAGCACCGAGTCCGACTGGGAGCACCTGGCCCTCGACCACCTGGCCGAGATCGGGTGGCTCCCCCTCGAGGGCCGCGCGATCGCGCCGGGGGTGGCCACCGCCGTCGGGCATCCGGGGTACTCCCCGAGCGGCGAGCCGCTGCCGCAGCGCGAGTCGTGGGCCGAGCTCACGATCCCGTCCCGGATGCGCGCCGCGCTGCGGCGCCTCAACCCGGACGTGCCGCGCGACTACCTGGAGCAGGCGCTCGTCGAGGTCCTGCGGCCCACGTCGCAGGACGCCATCACGGAGAACAAGCGCATCCACGACGTCCTCGTCGACGGCTACCGCATCACCTACACCGAGGACGGACGCCAGCAGACGCCCAGCATCCGCCTGGTCTCGGCGCGCGAGGACGAGAACGAGTGGCTCGCGGTCAACCAGGTGCGCGTGGTGCAGGGGGACGTGGAGCGCCGGTTCGACATCGTGCTCTACCTCAACGGCATGCCCGTCGTCGTGATGGAGCTGAAGAACGCCGGATCCGCGCGCGCGGATGTCGCCGCCGCGCACGCGCAGCTCACCACGTACGTGCGCGAGCTGCCGATGGTCTTCCGGTTCTGCGTGCTCACGCTCGTCAGCGACGGGATCGTCGCGAAGTACGGGACGCCGTTCACACCGCTCAACCACTACGCGCCCTGGAACGTGGACGACGACGGCCGCACCGTCGGTCCGTCGGGCGCGGCCGGCGGGGTGGCCGGCACCGCGCTAGGTATTACCGACGACGTCACCGAGGGCGAGGTCACGGCCGCGACACCGCTGGAGGTGTCACTGGACGGGTTGTTCAACCCGCAGCGGTTCGTGCAGCTCCTGCGCGGCTTCGTCGCGTTCGACGAGGGCGAGGACGGGCTGGCCAAGCGCGTCGCCAAGCCGCACCAGTACTTCGCGGTGACGAAGGCTGTCGGGGCGACCGTCCAGGCCGTCGAGACCGACGGGCGCGCGGGGGTGGTGTGGCACACGCAGGGGTCGGGCAAGTCCATGGAGATGGAGCTGTACGCGGCGCACGTCGCGCGCCACCCCAAGCTCCTCAACCCCACGATCGTCGTGGTCACCGACCGTACGGAGCTCGACGGGCAACTCTACGGGACGTTCGCGCGGTCGCAGCTCCTCACCGAGGAGCCGCGGCAGATCAAGCGCCGCGCGGAGCTGCGCGACGAGCTCGCGGCCCGCACCACGGGCGGCATCTACTTCACGACGCTGCAGAAGTTCGGCCTCACGGCGGAGGAGAAGGGACGGGGCGCCAAGCACCCCGTGCTGTCCGAGCGTCGCAACGTGATCCTCGTCGTCGACGAGGCCCACCGGTCGCACTACGACGACCTCGACGGGTACGCGTGGCACCTGAAGAACGCGCTGCCCAACGCAACCCTCATCGCCTTCACCGGCACGCCGATCTCGACCGCGGACCGCAACACCGAGCAGGTGTTCGGGTCCGTCATCGACACCTACGACCTCACGCGGGCCGTCGAAGACGGCGCCACCGTCCCCGTCTACTTCGAGTCACGACTGGTCAAGGTCGCGTTCGCCGAAGACCTCGACGCCGAGGCGCTCGACGCCGCCGCCGACGAGGTGACCGTCGGGCTCGACGACGCCGAGCGCGCGCGCATCGAGAAGACCGTCGCAGTCGTCAACGCCGTCTACGGCGCGCCGGCCCGGCTGCGCGAGCTCGCGACGGACGTCGTCGCGCACTGGGAGGCCCGCCGCGAGGCGATGGGAGAGCTCGTACGCAGCACGTCCCGCAAGCCCAGCGCCGCGGAGCCGGCTCCCGGCAAGGCGCTGATCGTCGGTGCGACTCGCGACATCTGCGCCCGCCTGTACGACGAGATCGTCGCCCTGCGCCCCGACTGGCACGCGGACGACCTGTACGCCGGGCGCATCAAGGTCGTCTACTCGGGCACGCCTGCGGACCAGCCCCCGGTCGCGGACCACGTGCGCCGGGACTCCGAGAACGCCGTCGTGAAGCAGCGGCTCAAGGACCCCGACGACGAGCTCGAGGTCGTGATCGTCAAGGACATGATGCTCACGGGCTACGACTCGCCGCCCCTGCACACTCTGTACCTCGACCGACCCATGCGCGGCGCGCTGCTCATGCAGACCCTCGCGCGCGTCAACCGCACCTTCCGCGGCAAGAACGCCGGCCTGCTCGTCGCGTCCGCGCCCATCGCGGAGAACCTGCGCGCCGCGCTCGCGGAGTACACGGCGCGCGACCAGGGCGCGCGGCCGGTGGGCCGCACGGTCGAGGACGCGGCCGACGTCGCGCGCGAGCTCGTCGAGCAACTGCGCTCGCTCCTGGAACCGTCGCGCTGGCGCGAGCGCCTCGCCGCCGCGCAGCGTGCCGGGTCGGGTCGCGCCTACCTCGACACCCTCTGGGCGACCGCCGACTGGCTGCGGAGCCCGCACACCCCCGGGAACCGGCCCACCGACGAGGGCGACGAGACGCGGGAGGGGGAGTTCCGCCGTCGGGCCGCTGCACTGTCCAGGGCCTGGGCGATCGCCGGACGCACGGACGAGCTCGCCGACGTCGCGGACGAGGCGCGCTTCTACGAGGACGTGCGCGTCAGCGTCGGCAAGCTCGACGCCGAGGCGCGGCAGGCGAGCGGCGAGCCCGTGCCCGATGATGTGCAGCGCCTCCTCAACCAGCTCATGGCGACGGCGGTCACGTCCGGCGAGGTGCTCGACGTCTACGCCGCCGCCGGCCTGCCGCACCCGCGCCTGGACCAGCTCGACGACGAGTTCCTCGCCAAGGCCCAGGGCGCGCCGAACCCGCAGCTCGCGATCGAGGCGCTGCGCGCGCTCGTGACCCAGGAGTCCCGGCGACTCACCCAGGGCAACCTCGCACGACAGCAGATGTTCTCCGAACGGCTCCAGGCCGTCATGACCAAGTACGTGAACTCCAACCTCACGTCTGCGGAGGTGATCGCGGAGCTCGTCGAGCTGGCGCGCGAGGTCGCCGAGGAGGCGACGCGCGGCGAACGGTTCGATCCGCCGATCAGCCGCGACGAGCTCGCGTTCTACGACGCCGTGGCGACCAACGACTCCGCGGTCGAGGTGCTGGGCGACGGGGTGCTCGCGCAGATCGCGCGCGACCTGGTCGCCGTCGTGCGCCGCGACATGAAGACCGACTGGACGGTGCGCGACGACGTGCGGGCCAAGCTGCGGTCGTCGATCAAGCGGCTGCTCATCAGGCACGGGTACCCGCCGGACAAGCAGCCCGAGGCGATCGTCCTCGTCCTGCAGCAGATGGAGTCGATGGCGCCGCGCTACGCGGCGTGACGTCGCATCCGGCGCAGCTCACTCGCGGTCGTCGTCGGCTTCGGTGTCTGTCGACGACGGGGGTATCGCGGGCGGCCGCGACTGGTCGTGGTGAGAGGATCCCCGGTGGAACAGTCCCTCGGCACGTGACCACAGGCGCCTGAGCGGCCCGGGCGCGCGCACGATCGGGATCTGCTGCGTCTCGACGCCGTGCAGCAGCCACGCCTCGGCGTGCCGGCGCGCCTGCTCGGTGGACTCCCCGATCACTGCCTTCGCCGGGTAGACGGCGATCCGCTCGTGCTCGCGCAGGTCGATGACGCTCGCGAACTTGGCGGCGAGCGACGGGTCGACCCCGCTGACGAAGAGGCGTCCGCCGCGGTCGCCGAGCCGGTCGGCGTAGCTCGCGAGCACGGTGAACGCGGTCGCGCCGAGGCTCACGCGCCCGCGCAGGCGCAGCACGACGGCCGCGTTGCGCGACCTGGAGGGATCGGGGAGGGCGGCCTCGAGCGACCTCGCCCCGGCGTAGAAGAGGCTGCCGTAGACGTCGAGGACGGTCACGTCGTCGTCCGGCAGGCTGCGTGGTGCGGCGGCCTCGCGCACGTGGCCGTCGTCGAGCCGGGTGAGCCGCACGATCCGCAGGTCCTGCGACTCGCGGTTCGCCTGCAGGAGGATCGACAGCGCGGCACCGATGCCGACGGCGGCGGCGACGGGCAGCAGCAGCGTCGCGAGGAACGTCGTGGCCATGGCGATCTGCGACTGGCCCCCGGTGCGGACGGCCGTCGCCATGGCCGACACACGGATCGAGCCGACGGAGGCGACGAGGAGGATGGCGGCGAGCGTCGCGGACGGCACCGCCCCGACGGGCCCGGAGAGCGCGACGAGCACGACGAGCACCCACATGCCCGAGAGGATCCCCGTCCAACGGTCCTTCGCCCCGGCGGCCGTCGAGATCGCCGTCTGGCCGACGGACCCCCCGACCGGGATGCCGCGGAAGATGCCGACGGCGATGTTCGCCACGCCTTGCCCGACGAAGTTCTTGTCGGGGTCGGCGCGCCGACCGCCGGGGTTGGGCGCGGACTCGGCGACACCGGCGCCCTGCACGAGCACGATCGCCGCGACGGCGAGGGCGCCGACCACCACGTCCGTGGACAGGAGCGCGAGCTGGGGGAGCGCGGGTGCGGGAAGCCCGACGGGAATCTCCCCGGAGTCGCTCACGAGCTCGACGGAGCCGAGACCCGCCAGCCATACGCCGAGCCCGGTGACCAGCAGCGCGACGACGGCCGCGTACGGCGCGAGGGCGGTGCGCGACAGCCCGACGAGCAGCACGGCGGCCACCCCGCCGACCAGCAGCGTGGGGACGTTCCAGGTCCCGGGGGATGTGACGACCTCCCAGGCCCTGCCGACGGCGAGCGGCGCGTCGGGGTCGGCCCCGGTCAGGGGCGCGAGCTGGCCGAGGATGATGTTGACGGAGACGCCCGTGAGGAAACCGGTCATCACGGAGTGCGAGACGAAGCCCGTGAGCCGCCCGAGCCTGGCCACGCCGGCGAGCACCATGGCGACGCCCGCGAGCAGGGTCACGAGGATGATCGCCGCGACCCGGTCGTCGGGCGCCACGCCGACGACCGCGGACCCCGCGGCGAGCGCGGCGGCGCTCGTCGTCGTGACGATCATGCGCTGGGAGTCGACGGTCAGCCCGCCCGCGATCCGGCCCACCGCGGTCGCGTACAGCCCATGGATCGGGTTCACGCCGACGAGGGTGGCTGCCGCCATCCCGTCCGGCACCCCGCCGATCGCTCCGGGGACGCCGGTGCTCGCGGACCGCCGGAACGTCCCGTGGGCGGGTCGCACGCCGCGCCACCACCGGCGGGTCGCACGCAGCGGGCGAAAGCTCGTCATGTCACCTCCGAGGTAGGGTGCGTCGACTCTTCCACGAACGCCCCGTGGGCACACGGTGACGACCGCCCCGACCCGGCCTGGAGGCCCGGCCTGGTCAGCCGGCCCGAGGTGGTGCGACGATGTCCGGTATGAGTGGTGTGCGATGGTCGGACGGCGGCGCGGACGAGGTCGAGACTCCCTTGCCGGGCGGTGACGTCTCCGACGGCGTCGTGCGGCGCGGGTCCACCGTGCGGCGGCCCCGCGGACCCCACAGCCCGGCGGTCGAGTCCTACCTGGTGCACCTCGAGCGGGCGGGGTTCGACCGCGCGCCGCGGTTCCTGGGCATCGACGACGCCGGACGCGAGGTCGTGACGTTCGTGCCGGGGGAGATGGGCGGTCGGCCGCCGCACGCGTGGGCGCTCGACGTGGACGTCCTGGTCCAGCTCGGCGAGTGGCAGCGCGCGCTGCACGACGTCTCGCGCGACGTCGTCCTGCCCGACGGCGTCGCGTGGCCCGAGCGCGTCCAGTTCCCCGAGGTCCCGGAGGTATTCGACGTGCCGGACGTCGTCGGCCACAACGACGTCACGATCGAGAACGCGCTGTTCGTCCCGGCCGACGGCGACCCGGACGTCCCCGCCGACGACCCCCGACCGCGCCGTCTGGCCGCGGTGATCGACTTCGACCTCGCGGCGCCCACGACGCGCCTGCTCGACGTCGCCACGACGCTGCGCTACTGGGCGCCCGTCTCGCCGCCCGAGTCGCGGCCGGAGCTGATGCGAGACGTCGACGCCGCGCGTCGGGCGCGGATCCTGGCCGAGGCGTACGGGCTGGACCGGTCCGAGCGGCTCGCGCTGCTCGAGGTGCTCGCACAGCGGTTCGCGCGCAGCTGGTACGCGATGCGGCACGCGGCGACGGCGCGGGGCGGCGGCTGGCAGCGGATGTGGGACGACGGCGTCGGCGACCGCATCCGGGAGAGCGAGGCATGGTTCGCGGCCGAGCGAAGAACGTTCGTCTCTGCCCTGCGCTGACGCCGACGCGACCGCTGCACGCCGAACAGGGGGGTCTCGCTACCGCTGGTCCACGGCCGAGCCGACCAGGTGCTGCGAGTAGGCGCCGATCGTGAGGAACGTCGGGAAGGTCTCCGCCAGGGCGACCGTGCGGAACACCGTCGCTGCGTCGTCCACGCGGTTTCCCGGCGGGCGGGGGAGGTCGTCGACGATCTGGGCGAGCAGCGCCTCGACGCGCTCGCGCGTGATCGGCACGCCGTTCTCCGTGCGCGTGCCGGCGGCGATCCACTGCCACACCTGCGAGCGGGAGATCTCCGCGGTCGCTGCGTCCTCCATGAGGTGGTCGATCGCGGCGGCGCCCACACCGCGCAGCCACGACTCGAGGTACCGCACGCCCACCGACACGTTGGCCCGCAGCCCCGCGGCCGTGACGGTCGCGCCGCCGCGTCGCGCCGAGCCGATGTCGAGCAGCTCGTCGCGTCCCACGTGCACGTCCTCGCGCAGTCGGTGGACCTGGTGCGGGAGCTCGCCGAGCACGGCGTCGAGCTCGGCCCGGGCGACGTCGATCAGGTCGGGGTGCGCGACCCACGTCCCGTCGAACCCGTCGTCCGCCTCGCGCCGCTTGTCGGCGCGCACCTGGGCGAGCGCGCGCTCGGTGACGTCCGGACGACGCCGGTCGGGGATGAACGCGCTCATCCCGCCGATCGCGTGCGCGCCGCGCCGGTGGCACGTCGCGACGAGGAGCTCGGTGTACGCGCGCATGAACGGGGCCGTCATGGTGACCTGCGCGCGGTCGGGCAGCACGTACGCGTCCCCGCGCGTCCGGAACGCCTTGATCACGGAGAACAGGTAGTCCCAGCGTCCCGCGTTGAGCCCGGCGCAGTGGTCGCGCAGCTCGTGGAGGATCTCCTCCATCTCGAACGCCGCGGGCAGCGTCTCGATGAGCACCGTGGCGCGGATCGTCCCGTGCGGCAGCCCGACCCACTCCTGCGCGAGCTCGAACACCTCGTTCCACAGCCGCGCCTCGCGGTGCCCCTCGAGCTTGGGCAGGTAGACGTACGGCCCGCGCCCGCGGGCGACCAGCTCGCGCGCGTTGTGGTAGACGTACAGCCCGAAGTCCACGAGCGACGCCGACGCCGACACGCTCACCCCGGCCCGGTCGACGTACCGCACGTGCTTCTCGACGAGGTGCCACCCGCGCGGGCGGAACACGATCGTCGGCAGGTCGGTGAGCGTGGCCGAGCGGAGCCGGTACTGCTTGCCCTCGGTGCTCGTGTGCTCCAGCGTCCCGCGGATCGCGTCGTGCAGTGCGAGCTGACCCTCGATCACGTTGCGCCACGTCGGGCTCGACGCGTCCTCGGCGTCCGCGAGCCACACCTTGGCCCCGGAGTTGAGCGCGTTGATCGCCATCTTTGGGTCGGTCGGTCCGGTGATCTCGACGCGGCGGTCCTCGAGGCCCGGCGCCCCGGTCGAGCCGGCGACACGCCACGTCGGGTCGTCGCGCACAGGCCGGGTCGACGCGCGGAAGTCCGGGTCGATCCCGTCCGCGACGTCCTGCCGGCCCTGCTGGCGGTCCATGAGCAGCTCGTGGCGCCGGGCGACGAACCGGTCGTGCAGCGCGGTGAGGAAGTCGAGCGCCGCGGGCGTGAGGATCTCGCGGTACCGCTCGCCGAGCGCGCCCGTGACGCGCAGGCTGCCCGACGGCGGACGGCGGGCCGGGTGCCCGCCCCGCGGGCCGTCGTCGGGCCGGGTCCCGCTCGGGGAGGTCGGGGGTGAGCTGGTGGACGTGGTGAGCGTGGTCATGGCTGTCTCCGAGGGATCGTGGTCGCGAGGTAGTACCGGGGTCCGCCGAGGTAGTACCGCTGTCGGGACTGAGGTACTACCTCGCGGGACTGAGGTACTACCTCGCGGGACTGAGGTACTACCTCGCGGAGAGGCTTAGTGGAACTGGGCGGTCTCGGTGGAACCGGCGAGCGCGAGGGTGGCGGCGTGGGGGTTGAGGGCGGTGGCGACCCGGTCGAAGTAGCCGGTACCGACCTCGCGCTGGTGGCGGGTGGCGGTGTAGCCGTCGGCCTCGGAGGCGAGCTCGGCCTCCTGGAGCTCGACGTAGGCGCTCATGCCACGCTCGTCGTAGCCGCGCGCGAGCTCGAACATGGAGTGCGAGACGGCGTGGAAGCCGGCCAGCGTGATGAACTGGAACGCGTAGCCCATCGCGGCGAGCTCCTTCTGGAAGGTCGCGATCTGCGCGTCGTCGAGGTGCTGCTTCCAGTTGAACGACGGCGAGCAGTTGTACGCGAGCTTCTTGCCCGGGTGCTCGGCGTGGATCGCCTCCGCGAACCTGCGGGCGAGGCCGAGGTCCGGCGTGCCGGTCTCGACCCAGAGGAGGTCGGAGTACGGCGCGTAGGCGAGCCCGCGAGCGATGACCGCGTCCTCGCCCGGGCGCACCCGGTGGAACCCCTCGGACGTGCGCTCGCCCGTGAGGAACGGCCGGTCGCGCTCGTCGACGTCGGACGTGAGGAGGTCTGCGGCGAGCGAGTCGGTCCGCGCGATGATCACCGCCGGCACGCCCGCGACGTCGGCCGCGAGGCGCGCGGCGTTCAGCGTGCGGACGTGCTGCGACGTCGGGACGAGCACCTTGCCGCCGAGGTGGCCGCACTTCTTCTCCGACGCGAGCTGGTCCTCCCAGTGCACGCCGGCTGCACCGGCCTCGAGCATCGAGTGCATGAGCTCGTAGGCGTTGAGCGGCCCGCCGAACCCGGCCTCGGCGTCG
The DNA here is from genome assembly GCF_014837295.1 of Cellulosimicrobium arenosum. Classification (GTDB taxonomy): domain Bacteria; phylum Actinomycetota; class Actinomycetes; order Actinomycetales; family Cellulomonadaceae; genus Cellulosimicrobium; species Cellulosimicrobium arenosum. The sequence continues at coordinate 166,189 of NZ_JACYHB010000002.1, read as the reverse complement.
GCCACGACCGGGGCGAGCCACTCCCGGCTCGTGCGGCCGGACTCGGCGGTCTCGATCTGGTCCGCGCGCAGCAGCGCGTTGTTGATGCGGCGTACGACGGCGGGGACCGAGTTCGCGGGGTACAGGGACTGGTCGGGGTAGGTCTGACCGGACAGGTTCGCGTCCGCGGCGACCTGCCAACCCGAGAGGTAGACGGCCTTGAGCCCGGCGCGCACCTGCTGCACGGCCTGGTTGCCGGTCATGGCGCCGAGCGCGGCGACCCACTCCTCGGAGTGGATCAGCGTCCACAACCGTTCCGCGCCCCGGCGGGCCAGGGTGCGGTCCTCGCGGACCGAGCCGCGGAGCGCGACGACGTCCGCGGCGGTGTGGTCGCGGAGCAGGCCGGCCCACCTCGGGTCCTGCCCCCACGAGCGGGCGAGCTCGTCGGCGGTCTGGGTCTGGTCGCCGGGCCGGGTGGGGGCCGAGGGGGGTGCGCCCGCGCCCCCGTACTCGGACGGCGAGCGGCGGCTGACGATGGTGGGCTCGTTGACGAGTGCCACGGGTGCCTCCTGGGACTGTGCCGGCCCGCGCTGCTCGCGGGCCGTGCGGCCGGTGCGTGGACCCCGTTCGAGGTCCGTGACTCGACCTTCGTGCCTCCACGAGCGGGACGACAAGCACGATCGGGCGAAAGAATCGCCAATCTTCTGCTGTACGCACATCGTGGCGTGTGTCACTCTCAGTCATGGCAATCCCGACCTCGAGGCCTCCCGGAACCGTGGAACATGCGCAGCTCCCGCTCGAGAGCGAGCCCGACGCGCTCACCATCGGTCGCAGGATCCGGCACCTGCGTACCGCGAAGCACATGACCCTGGGCGACCTCGGCGCCGCGATCGGTCGCGCACCATCGCAGGTCTCCCTGCTGGAGAACGGCCGGCGCGAGCCCCGGTTCTCCCAGCTCCAGGCGATCGCGCGGGCGCTCGACGCGGACCTCGACGACCTCCTGGCCGCGGAGCCGCCCTCGCGGCGCGACGCCCTCGAGATCGAGCTCGAGCGCGCGCAGCGCGGCCCGCTGCTCGACGCGCTCGGCCTGCGGCCGGTGCGTGTCGGCAAGTCGCTCCCGACCGACGCGCTCGAGACGATCGTCGCGCTCCGGCGCGAGCTCGAACGCCTCCACGCGCAGCGCGCGGCGACGCCCGAGGAGGCGCGCCGCGCCAACGCCGAGCTGCGTGCGACCATGCGCGCGCAGGACAACCACTTCCCCGAGCTGGAGGACGCCGCGGCCGAGCTGCTGTCCGGCGTCGGGCACACGGGCGGACCGCTGCCGCAGCGGGTCGCGACCGAGATCGCCGCCCACCTCGGCTTCACGCTGCACTACGTGCCGGACCTGCCGCACTCGACCCGGTCGGTGCTCGACCTGCACCATCGCCGGGTGTACCTGCCGAGCGACCGGATGCGGGGCCGGTCCAACGCGACGTCGGCCCTGCTCCAGGCGCTCGCGCCGCACGTGCTCGGCCATGCCGAGCCCACGGACTACGGCGAGTTCCTGCGCCAGCGGGTCGAGGCGAACTACCTCGCCGCGGCTCTGCTCCTGCCGGAGCGCCACACCGTGAAGGTGCTGCGCGCGGCCAAGGAGGCGCGCGCCATCTCCATCGAGGACCTGCGCGACGCGTTCGCCGTGTCGTACGAGACCGCGGCCCACCGCTTCACCAACCTCGCCACGAAGCACCTCGGCATCCCGGTGCACTTCATGAAGGTCCACGAGTCCGGGGTGATCCACAAGGCGTACGAGAACGACGGCGTCCGGTTCCCGGCCGACCCGCTCGGTGCGGTCGAGGGCCAGTACGTGTGCCGCTCGTGGACGGCGCGCACGATCTTCGGGATGGAGGACCGTCTCAGCCCGTTCAGCCAGTACACCGACACACCCAGCGGGACGTACTGGTGCACGAGCCGGGTGCAGGACGGCGCCGACGGGCCGTTCTCGGTGAGCGTCGGCGTCCCGTTCGCGCACGTGCGCTGGTTCCTGGGCCGGGACACGACGTCGCGGCTCGCCTCTCGCTGCCCCGACGAGGCGTGCTGCCGCCGGCCGCCGGACGCGCTCGCCGACCGCTGGGCCGGGCACGCGTGGCCCAGCGCGCGTCCGCACGCGTCGATGCTCGCCGCGATGCCCGTCGGGGCCTTCCCAGGGGTCGACCAGACCGAGGTGTACGCGTTCCTCGAGGCCCGCGCGCCCTCGTCGTGAGGCACCCCGCGAGGCACCGGTGACGTTCGCCGCCGTCCGCGGTGCTGCGCCTGCCGGCCGCCGTCCCTAGGCTGGGAGGATGCACATGCCTCCCGGGTCCGCCGTCCGTACCAGCACCGCCGTGGCCGCCGGAGCGCTCCTGCTGCTGGCCACGGCCGCGTGCGGCGCCGACCAGGACGCGCAGCCGACGGTCACGCAGAAGGTGACGGACTCGTCGGGCAACGACCGCGACCGGCAGGTCTTCGACGAGAGCGGCGTGCGCGACGCGCGCGTCGACTGCGGGGGCGGGGACGTCGAGATCGCGGGGAACGACGTCGTCGTGGACCTCACCGGGGAGTGCGTGAGCGTGCTCGTCACCGGCGACGGCAACGACGTCGACGTGGACGAGGGAGACCTCGAGAGCATCGCGGTCTCCGGGAACGGCACCCTGGTGGAGATCGAGGACCACGTGGACACCGTGCTCGTCTCCGGCGACGGCGCGCACGTCGAGGTGGGCAGCACGGACAGCGTCCAGGTGAGCGGGAACGGAGCACGCGTCGAGTACGGCTCCGGCCCGGCCCCCGACGTGGAGGACACCGGGAGCGGCACCGAAGTCGTGCAGGACTGACCTCGGCGCCGCCCGCGAGACGTCAGCGGTTGACGTCCTCCGGGTCGCCGATGAAGCCGTCCACCAGGTCGTCCCGGCCGTCGCGGTTCATGTCCTTCGACCGCTGCTGCTTCGCGTCCCACCGCAGGGTGAACGCAGCGACGAGCGCCGCGACGACGGACGCCGTGAGGATGCCCAGCTTCGCCGCCCCGGTGTGCTCGGCGTCGGGGAAGGACAGCTCGGCGATGAGCAGCGACACCGTGAACCCGATCCCCGCGAGGAAGCCCACCGGCAGCAGGTCGCGGACCCCGATGCCCTGCGCCAGCCGCAGGCCGGTGAACCGCACCAGGAGCCAGGTGACACTGAGGATCCCGACGAGCTTGCCCAGCAGCAGGCCGGCGATGATCGCGATCGCGACCGGCTGGACGATCAGCTCGGTGAAACCGCCCTCGTCGACGATCGACACGCCCGCCGCGAAGAACGCGAAGATCGGCAGCGCGATGCCGGCGGACACCGGCCGCCACAGATGCTCCATCGACGACGTGCGCGACAGGTCCTCGCCGTACATCGCCAGGGCGGGGACGGCGAAGCCGAGCAGCACGCCCGCGATCGTGGCGTGCACGCCGGACGCGTGCATGAGGGCCCACGCGACGAACGCGAGCGGCAGCAGGATCCACCAGCGGGTGCGGCGACGGCGCACCATGTACGTGAACACCGCGACGGTGACGAGGGACAGCCCGAGCCACGCCCAGTGGATCTCGGCCGTGTAGAAGATCGCGATGATGATGATGGCGAGCAGGTCGTCCACGACCGCGAGCGTCATGAGGAACGTGCGGACCGCCGTCGGGAGCCCCTTGCCGAACACGGCCAGGACCGCGAGCGCGAACGCGATGTCCGTCGCGGTGGGGATCGCCCAGCCGTCCGTCGCGGCGTTGTCGCCCATGACGTTGAGCACGACGACGAAGATGATCGCGGGCAGGGCCATCCCACCCACCGCCGCGATCATGGGCACCCCCGCCTGGCGGGGGTTGCGCAGGCTCCCGGCGACGAACTCGTGCTTGAGCTCGAGACCGACGACGAAGAAGAAGATCGCCAGCAGGCCGTCGGCCGCCCAGGTCGCGAGGCTGAGGTGCAGGTGCAGGGCCTCCGGCCCGACCTCGGTCCCCGCGAGGTCGAAGTACACCTCGCGCCAGGGGGAGTTCGCCCAGATCAGCGCGATCACCGCGGCACCGATGAGGAGCGCACCGCCGGTCGTCTCTCGCGTGACCCAGCTCCGGGTGCGGTTGCGGGCGCGCTTCACGGTCGGTTTGATGCCGTCGCCCTCGGGGAGCGGGTAGGGGTAGTGGGTGGGCTCGTGGCTCACGGGGCTCCTGTCGGTCGGGGTTCGGCGCGCGACCGGGCGCGCTCGGGTACGGACGCCGACCAGTCTTCCCGGCACACCAGACGTCCAGTCTAGGGGGTCGCCGTCCCGGCGCCCGCGGACTCCTCGGTCTCGCGCGCCAGCTCGAGCAGGCGCGTCACCGTGTTCCAGTTGCGGCCGGTGACGGGCGTGCCCGCGGCGCGCGAGAGCGCCGTCGTGGTGAGCCTCGACCGGCCGATCCCGTCCGGGAAGGTCGCGTACAAGACGTCGTGGGCCACGGCGAGGCGCTCGCGGCCCGCGTTCGAGAGGTCCAGGGCGGCGACTCCTGCGGCGTCGACGGGTCGTTCGCCCACGAGCACGAGCAGGTGCGCGGGGTCCTCGCGGGCCGACGTCGGGAAGGGGACGTCGGCCACGATCCGGGCCAGGTCCGCGGTCGTGAGCACGACGACGGTCGCGTCGACGTCGAACTCGTCGACCACGCCGTCGTGCACGAGGCGCGCGACGTCCGCGCGCGACGTCGCGCCCGACGTCCCGGGAGCGACGACCAGGTTGCCGCTGTTGACGAGGGTGCGCGGCGCCGCGAGGCCGAGCCGCGTCGCGAGGGCCCGGAGCCGGGTCGAGGGCACCTTCCGTCCGCCCACGTTGACGGCGAAGAGCAGGGCGACGTAGGCGGTCATGGCACCTCCGGTGGGTGGCGGTCGAACCAGGGCTGGTCAGGGCAGGACTCCTCGAGCCGTGCCGCGAGGGCGATCAGGAGCGCGTCGGCACCGTGGGCGCCGCCGAGCATCACGCCGACGGGCACCGTAGCCGCTCCGGAGGGGCCGTCCACGCGCGTCTCACCGAGCGGGAGGCTGATCGCCGGCCGACCCGTCAGGTTCCACACGCTCGTCCAGGGCGTGAAGGCCGTCTGCGCCGCGAAGTCCGCAGCGGGGTCGTCGTCGCGCCGCTGCGAGCCGACGAGGGCCGGGGGCTGGGCGAGGGTCGGGGACAGGACGACGTCGACGTCGGCCCACGCGGTGGCGACCTCGCGCGTCAGCTGCTGCACCGCGGCGAGCGCCGTCGCGTGCTCGAGACCGGTCACCGCGCGTCCCTGCTCGCGCAGCCACCGGGTGAGCGGGACGAGGTCGTCCTCGCGTCCGTCGGTCACGGGTGCTTGCAGCGCCCCCACGGACCACAGTGCGGCGAACGCGGCCCAGCGCTCGGCGGGGAACGGCGGTGCGACCGGGACGACGTCGTGGCCGGCCGCCGCGAGGAGCGTCGCCGCGGTCCGGGCCGCGTCGAGGCACGCGGGGTGCACGGGTGCGGCCGGGTCGATCACCGGGTCCAGGAGCAGCCCGACGCGCACCGGCCCCGGCGACGTCGTGCACGCCGCGGTGAACGACGTCGGCCCACGGCCCGCCACGAACGTGTCGCCCGGCCAGGGCCGGGCGAGGACGTCCAGGAACGCGGCCGTGTCCCGCACCGTACGGGTGAGCACCCCGTGGGTGGCGAGCCCGGGGCCGTCGACGCCGAGGGGCCCGGGGCTGACGAGGCCGCGCGACGGCTTGTGCCCGACGAGCCCGCACGCGCTCGCCGGGATGCGCAGCGACCCGCCGCCGTCGCTGCCGTGCGCGACGGGCACGATCCGCGCGGCCACGGCCGCGGCGGCGCCGCCGCTCGACCCGCCCGCCGACCGGCTCGGGTCCCAGGGCGTGCGGGCCGGGGGGCCGACGTCGGGCTCGGTGTAGCAGGGCAGGCCGAACTCCGGGGTCGCGGTCTTGCCGACCATCACGGTCCCCGCAGCGCGCAGGAGGGTCACGACGCCGTCGTCGTCCGGCGGGGTGAACGGGTCGATCGCCGCCGAGCCTGCGCGCAGGGGCACGCCCGCGACCGCGTTGAGGTCCTTGACCGGGCACGGCACACCGAGGAAGGGCGGCAGCGCGCCGGGATCGTCGGCGGTGCCGTCGCGTCGCGCCGCGACGAGAGCCGACTCCGCGGCGCGCGCCTGCGCGCGGGCGAGCTCGGGAGCGAGCACGGTGAACGCACCGAGAGCCGCGCCGCGGCCTGCCGCCGCGTCGAGGGTCGCGTCGAGGACCTCCGTGGGGGACGTCGCTCCCGTCCGCAGCACGTGCGCGAGAGCGGTCGCGCCGAGCTCGAGGACGTCCGGACTGCTCATGCTCCCGAACCTACGCCGCCCGGCGGGAGTCGTCGCGCCGCCCGGGCCACCGGCCGTCGGGCACCCGTCTGCGGGGGCGCACGTGAACGCCGGGTTAAACCTCCGCGACACGGGCCCGCACCGCTGGTGATCGGAATGACAGCGGCGTAGTTTCTGCAGGGACGGACGGCACCATCGCCGTCCTCCGGGAGGCCAACCGATGGGGTTCACGCTCCGCTCAGGAGGGCCGGCACCGGCGCTGCTGAGTCTCGGCACGTGCGGCTCAGCGGCCGGTAGCCCGCCACACCCTGGAAGAGCACGGCGCTCACGCGCCGGAGGGGAGCCCCCGTGGTCCACGCCTCATCCACCCCCAGCCCGGCCATCGTGCCGGACGACGGCACGCGGACGTTCGTCATCGACACGTCGGTCCTGCTGAGCGACCCGCGCGCGTTCGCCCGCTTCGCCGAGCACGACGTCGTCCTGCCGGTCGTCGTCATCACCGAGCTCGAGGCGAAACGTCACCACGCCGAGCTCGGGTACTTCGCCCGCAGCGCGCTGCGGATGCTCGACGACCTGCGGATCCAGCACGGCCGGCTCGACGCGCCGATCCCCGTCGGTGACGTCGGCGGGACGCTCCGCGTGGAGCTCAACCACACCGACCCGACCGTCCTGCCGGCCGGCTTCCGCCTCGGCGACAACGACACCCGGATCCTGTCGGTCGCCGCGAACCTCGCGTCCGAGGGACACGACGTGACGGTCGTGTCCAAGGACCTGCCGATGCGGGTCAAGGCGTCGGCCGTGGGGCTGGCCGCAGAGGAGTACCGCGCAGAGCTCGCGGTCGACTCGGGCTGGACGGGCATGGGTGAGGTCTCGTTCACCGACGAGGAGATGGGCCGCCTGTGGGAGCACGAGTCGGTCGAGGTCGCCGAGCTCGACCCCGCCGCGGCGGAGGCCGCCGGCCCGCTGCTGTGCCACACGGGGCTCGTGGTGCACTCGCCGGGAAGCTCGGCGCTCGGCCGCGTGACCGCCGACAAGCACGTGCAGCTCGTCCGGGGGGACCGGGAGGTGTTCGGGCTGCACGGCCGCTCGGCCGAGCAGCGGGTGGCGATCGACCTGCTGCTCGACGACTCGGTCGGGATCGTCTCGCTCGGTGGCCGGGCGGGCACGGGCAAGTCGGCGCTCGCGCTGTGCGCGGGGCTCGACGCCGTCATGGAGCGGCGCAAGCACCGCAAGGTCATGGTGTTCCGCCCCCTGTACGCGGTGGGCGGGCAGGAGCTCGGGTACCTGCCCGGCTCGGAGTCCGAGAAGATGAACCCGTGGGCGCAGGCGGTCTACGACACGCTCGGCGCCCTCGTCCCGCCGCAGGTGCTCGACGAGGTCATCGACCGCGAGATGCTCGAGGTGCTCCCGCTGACGCACATCCGGGGCCGGTCGCTGCACGACGCGTTCGTGATCGTCGACGAGGCGCAGTCGCTCGAGCGCAACGTGCTGCTCACCGTCCTGTCGCGGATCGGGCAGTCGTCCCGCGTCGTCCTCACGCACGACGTCGCGCAGCGTGACAACCTGCGGGTCGGCCGGCACGACGGCGTCGCCGCGGTCATCGAGGCCCTCAAGGGCCACCCGCTGTTCGCGCACGTGACCCTGACGCGGTCCGAACGCTCGCCGGTCGCCGCGCTCGTCACCGAGATGCTCGAGTCGATCGAGGTCTGAACCGGAGCCTCGTGGTGGAACCCTGGTCGTGGGACCGGGGTTCCACCACGAAGCGGGGTCCGTTCTCCCGGACCGGGCACGGATCGCGTCAGGCTCGCGGCGGCCTCGTCATCGAGAGCACGTCGAGCGCGTCGTCGAGCTGCGCCTCGGTGACCTCGCCGCGCTCGACGTAGCCGAGCTCGACGACGGCCTCGCGGACGGTGATTCCCGCCGTGACCGAGTGCTTCGCGATCTTCGCGGCCGCCTCGTAGCCGATCACGCGGTTGAGCGGCGTGACGATCGACGGCGAGGACTCGGCGAGCGCGCGCGCACGGTCCACGTTCGCGACGATGCCGACGACGGTCTTGTCGGCGAGCACGCGCGACGCGTTGGCCAGGAGCCGGATCGACTCGAGCACGCCCTGGGCGATCACCGGGATCTGCACGTTGAGCTCGAAGCTGCCCGACGCACCCGCCCACGCGACCGTCGCGTCGTTGCCGACGACACGCGCCGCGACCATGAGCACCGCCTCCGGGATGACCGGGTTGACCTTGCCGGGCATGATCGAGCTCCCGGGCTGGAGGTCGGGGAGCGAGATCTCGCCGAGCCCGGTGTTGGGACCCGAGCCCATCCAGCGCAGGTCGTTGCAGATCTTGGTGAGCGAGACCGCGATCGTGCGCAGCGCGCCGGAGAGCTCGACGAGGCCGTCGCGCGCCGACTGCGCCTCGAAGTGGTCGCGCGCCTCGGTGAGCGGCAGCCCGGTGTCCTCGACGAGGAGCGCGATGACGCGCTGCGGGAACCCTGCGGGCGTGTTGATGCCGGTGCCGACGGCCGTGCCCCCGAGGGGGACCTCGCCCGCGCGGGGGAGCGCGGCCTGGAGCCGCTCCACGCCGTAGCGGACCGCTGCGGCGTACCCGCCGAACTCCTGGCCGAGAGTCACGGGGGTGGCATCCATCAGGTGGGTGCGCCCGGACTTCACGACCGTCGCGAGCTCGGTGGCCTTCGCGTCGAGCGCGGTCGCGAGGTGCTCGAGCGCAGGGGCGAGGTCGCGCACCACTCCGGACGTCGCGGCGACGTGCACCGAGGTGGGGAAGACGTCGTTCGACGACTGCGAGGCGTTGACGTGGTCGTTCGGGTGGACCTCGCGGCCCAGCGAACGCGTCGCGATCGTCGCGAGGACCTCGTTCGTGTTCATGTTCGACGACGTCCCCGAGCCGGTCTGGAACACGTCCACCGGGAAGTGCTCGTCGTGGCGGCCGGACGCCACCTCGTCGGCGGCGGCGACGATGGCGTCCGCGACGTCCGCGTCGAGGACGCCGAGCTCGGCGTTCGCCCGCGCGGCGGCCTTCTTGACGCGCGCCAGGGCCTCGATGTGCCCACGCTCGAGCGGGGTGCCGGAGATGGGGAAGTTCTCCACGGCGCGCTGGGTCTGCGCGCGGTAGAGGGCGTGCGCGGGGACGCGCACCTCGCCCATCGTGTCGTGCTCGATGCGGAACTCGTTCGTCGCGTCGTCGGCGTCCGCGCCGGTCGCGTCGGGGTGTGCAGTCATGGGCTCATCCTGCCGCACGGTGCCGTGCGACGGGCAAGGGCCGGGCGCGCACCGTGAGCGAGGTCACGGCTGCTCGCCGACGTCCCCCACGACCTCGACGACCCGGGCACGCCCGTCCGCGAAGTCGTACTCCGCGCCCATGATCGCGCACCTGCCCTGCGCGACCGCCTCGGCGAGCCCGGAGGAGTACGAGTGCAGCATGTCGACGGTGTTGCGCACGTGCTCGCGCCGCAGGACCGCGGGGTCCAGCGTGTCCAGCGAGCCGCCGTGCGTGCTCGTGATGTTGACGATCGACGGGATGACGCGGTCTACGACGGCCCGCACGAACCCGCCGGCCTGCTCGCCCGTCGTCAGCGTGTGCACCGCGGCGCCGACCGCGCCGCACGAGTCGTGGCCGAGCACGACGACGAGCGGCACCTGCAGGACGTCGACCCCGTACTCGATCGACCCGATGGTCGCGGTGTCGAGCACGTGCCCCGCGGTGCGGACCACGAACAGGTCGCCGAGCCCCTGGTCGAAGACGAACTCCGCGGCGACGCGCGAGTCGGAGCAGCCGAAGATCACGGCGTGCGGGTGCTGCGCCGTGGACAGCTCCTGGCGCCTGGCCGCGCCCTGGGAGGGGTGCTGGAGGTCGTCGGCGACGAACCGGTCGTTCCCGGCGCGCAGCGTCGCCCAGGCTTCCTGCGGGGTGAGCGGGGGAGTCGTCATGGGGACATGCTCCCGCACGTCGCATCCGGTGCACACGTCTCGTTCACATGGCGAAACTGCAGGCGCAGGTGTGACATAGGGGGAACACGGCGCAGCAACCGGCGAAGGAGTCCACGTGCGACGACGTCAGCGAACGCTCGCGGCCTGCCTGGCCCTGGCCACGGCCGCGCCGATGGCGGCGTGCGCCTCGGGGGACGGAGGCACCCCGACGCTCACGTGGTACATCAACCCGGACGCGGGCGGACAGGCGGACATCGCGGCGTCGTGCACCGAGGACGCCGACGGCGCCTACCGGATCGTGACCGAGCTCCTGCCGCGCGACGCGTCGTCGCAGCGCGAACAGCTCGCCCGGCGCATGGCGGCGAAGGACTCCTCGATCGACCTGATGAGCCTCGACCCGGTGTTCGTCGCTGAGTTCGCCGAGGCGGGCTTCCTCGCGCCCGTCCCCGACGACGTCGCGGACGCCACGACGAAGGACGTCGTGCAGGGGGCGGTCGACGCGTCGACGTGGAAGGACGAGCTGGTCGCGATCCCGTTCTGGGCCAACACGCAGCTCCTCTGGTACCGCAAGTCGGTCGCCGACGCGGCCGGGCTGGACATGTCGAAGCCCGTCACGTGGGACCAGCTGATCGAGGCCGCGGGTGACCAGGACAAGCTGCTCGGGGTGCAGGGCGTCAAGGCGGAGTCCCTGACCGTCTGGATCAACGCGCTCGTGGAGGGCGGTGGGGGTCACGTCCTGGACAACCCGGAGGCTCCCGCGGACCAGCTGAAGCTCGGCCTCGACAGCGAGGCGGGCAAGGAGGCGGCCCGGATCATGGGAGACATCGGGACGTCCGGGGTCGGTGGCGCGGGGCTGCCCAGCGAGGACGAGCCGGCGTCCCTCACGAAGTTCCAGGGAGACCGCGGGTCGTTCATGGTCAACTGGCCGTTCGTGTGGTCGTCGACCGTGACGGCGGTCGACGACGGCTCGCAGGACCAGGACCTGCTCGACGACATCGGCTGGGCCATGTACCCGCAGACGGTCGAGGGCGAGGACGCGCGGCCGCCGTACGGCGGCATCAGCCTCGGCATCGGGGCGTACGGCGCGCACACCGATCTCGCGTACGAGGCGTCGGAGTGCATCGTGAGCCCGGAGAACCAGGCCGAGTACTTCGTCACCAACGGGAACCCGGCGGCCAGCATCGCGGCGTACGACGACCCGGACGTCCAGGACGCCTTCCCCATGTACGACGTCATCCGGGACTCCCTCGACCAGGCCGCACCCCGGCCGCAGACGCCGTTCTACAACGAGATCTCGACCGGTCTGCAGCAGACCTGGTACCCGCCGGCCGACGTCGACCCCGACACGACGCCCCAGCAGTCCACCGAGTTCATCACCGCCGTCCTGCGAGGGGAGCGACTCCTGTGAGCACCTCCACCGAACGGTCGGGCCGGTCGTCGGGCCGGTCCTCCGGAACCGACCACGGCGCACCCGACGCAGCGGCGAAGGCCGCGCGCAGCGACCGGGCACGGTCGGAGGCGCGCCTCGGCTGGCTCCTCGCCGGTCCGGCGTTCGTCGTCATGCTCGCCGTCACGCTGTACCCGATCCTGCAGGCGACCTACGACTCGCTGTTCAACTACAAGCTCACGGCCCCCGACGACCGCACCTTCGTCGGGCTGAACAACTACCTCGTCATCCTGACCGACTCGGTGTGGTGGCGGGACCTGGGCGTGACGGTCTTCATCACGGTCGTGACGGTCGCCGTCGAGCTCGTGCTGGGCTTCGCGCTCGCGCTCGTCATGCACCGCGCCATCAAGCGGCTGCGCGGCCTGCTGCGCACCGCGATCCTCGTCCCGTACGGCATCATCACGGTGGTCTCGGCGTTCGCGTGGTTCTACGCGTTCGACATCACCTCGGGCTATGTCAACAACTGGTTCGACTGGGTGCCCGGCATCGGTCCGGACCTCAACTGGTTCGCCCAGCAGGGCACGAGCCTGTTCGTCATCATCGCGTCCGAGGTCTGGAAGACGACGCCGTTCATCTCGCTCCTCCTCCTGGCCGGGCTCGCCCAGGTCCCCGGTGAGCTCGAGGAGGCCGCGAAGGTCGACGGCGCGACCGCGTGGCAGCGGTTCACGCGGGTCATCGTCCCGAACATGAAGGCCGCGATCATGGTCGCCGTCCTGTTCCGGGCGCTCGACGCGTTCCGCATCTTCGACAACGTGTTCATCATGACCAACGGCGCGAACAACACCGAGGTCCTGTCCCTGCTCGCGTATCGCACGTCGATCGGCCAGCTGCAGATCGGCATGGGCTCCGCGATCTCCGTGCTGCTGTTCCTGTGCGTCGTGGTGATCTGCTTCGTCGCGATCAAGCTCTTCAAGGTCGATCTGGCCGGCGCGAGAGGGGAGAAGTGATGGGCGGCGTCCTGAGCACGAGAGCGAAGGTCTGGTGGGCGGTCATCACGGTCGTCGTGCTCGTCGGTGCCCTCTTCCCGGTGCTGTCGATCTTCATGACGAGCTTCAAGTCGTCGAGCGACCTCAACTCGGGGACGTTCCTGCCGCCGCGCTGGAGCACCGACAACTATGAGCAGATCCTCTCCACGGGGGGATCGGCGCAGGACCTGTTCCTGTCCGCGCTGCGCAACTCGATCGGGATCTCGCTCATCGCGACCGTGATCGCCGTCGTCCTCGCCACCCTGTGCGCGTACGCGATCGCGCGGCTCGACTTCCCGGGCAAGCGGCTCATCCTGACCACCGCGCTCGGGGTGTCGATCTTCCCCGTCGTCTCGATCGTCACGCCGCTGTTCAACCTGTGGCGCAACATCGGCCTGTACGACACGTGGATCGGACTGATCATCCCGTACCTGTCGCTCACGCTGCCGATCTCTATCTGGACGCTCGCGGCGTTCTTCCGCCAGATCCCGTGGGAGCTCGAGCAGGCCGCGCAGGTCGACGGGGCGACGCCGTGGCAGGCGTTCCGCAAGGCGATCGTGCCGCTCGCAGCGCCCGGGGTGTTCACGACGGCGCTCATCGCGTTCTTCATCGCGTGGAACGACTTCGTGTACGGCATCTCGCTCACGTCGACCGATGCGGCCCGCCCGGTGCCCGCGGCGCTGGCGTTCTTCACGGGTGCGTCGTACTTCGAGGAGCCGACCGGGGCGATCTCCGCAGCCGCCGTCGTGGTGACGATCCCCGTCGTCGCGCTCGTGATCCTGTTCCAACGTCAGATCGTGTCGGGGCTGACGCAGGGGGCGGTCAAGGGATGAGCGACCTGCGAGCCTCCCGCACCCCGATCCCCGCACCGCGCGCACCACGAGGAGAGAGCTGATGGCGTCGATCACCCTGAAGGACATCGTCAAGCGCTACGGCGACGGCTTCCTCGCCGTGGACGACGTGAGCCTCGACATCGCCGACGGCGAGTTCGTCATCCTCGTCGGGCCGTCCGGCTCGGGGAAGTCGACGGTCCTGCGCATGATCGTGGGGCTCGAGGACATCACGGCCGGCGAGCTCGACATCGACGGCGAACGCGTGAACGAGAAGGCGCCTCGCGACCGCGACCTCGCGATGGTGTTCCAGAACTACGCGCTGTACCCGCACCTGACGGTTGCCGAGAACATCGCGTTCCCGCTCCGCCTGGCCAAGGGCAAGCACTCCGAGCAGGAGATCCGCGACAAGGTCGAGAACGCGGCCGACCTGCTCGACCTGCGCGAGCACCTCGACCGCAAGCCGGCGAACCTCTCGGGCGGTCAGCGACAGCGCGTCGCCATGGGGCGAGCGATCGTCCGCGACGCCAAGGCGTTCCTGTTCGACGAGCCGTTGTCCAACCTCGACGCCAAGCTCCGGGGGCAGACGCGCACCGAGATCGCGCGGCTGCAGCGCCGGCTCGGCACGACGACCGTCTACGTGACGCACGACCAGACGGAGGCCATGACGCTCGGTGACCGGGTCGCGGTGCTGCGCCGTGGCGTGCTGCAGCAGGTCGCGAGCCCGCGAGGGCTGTACGAGCAGCCGATCAACCTGTTCGTCGCCGGATTCATCGGCACGCCGCCGATGAACTTCCTGCCCGGCGAGGTCTCGGGCGGACGGATCTCGCTGCCGTTCGGCGAGTTCGACCTGCCCGACCGCATCCGCGACGCCATCGGCGACCGGGAGCTGGTCATCGTCGGGCTGCGACCGGAGCACTTCGAGGACGCGCGGCTCGTCGACCCGTCCAAGAAGGACCGCGGGCACACCTTCGAGATCCAGATCGACGTCACCGAGTGGCTCGGTGCCGAGCTCTACGCCTACGTGCCCTTCGACATGCACCAGTCGGTGAAGGGGCAGCTCGAGGACCTCGACCGTGAGCTCGACGGGGAGGGGATGCGCACCCAGTTCGTCGTCGCCCTCGACTCGCAGTCGCGCGTCCGGGACGGCGACACGACGGACCTGTGGTTCGACCCGACGAAGATGCTGGTGTTCGACCCGGAGACGAGCGAGAACCTCACGCGCGACGACGACGAGGCGGAGCGGATCGAGCAGGAGAACCAGGAGGACCGCAAGCGGTCGCTGGAGCGCGCCAAGAAGCAGGAGCAGGACGCCTGAGGCGCCCTGCCCCGCAACGTCCCGCGGCTCAGACGGCCCCGGTCGTGGGTGCGAGCTCCGCGCGCCGCGGGGGGTTGGCCCCGGCGCGGGAGACGGTGACGGCAGCGACTGCGGCGCACCGCTCGAGCAGTCCCGTCAGCGTGTGCGCGTCGATCGCGCGCAGCGCCTCGCGGCGTCCGGCACCGAGCAGGTCCGCGTCCCACAGCCCGTCGACGAGCGCGCCCATGAACGAGTCCCCGGCACCGACCGTGTCGACGACGGTCACGCGCGGCGCCGCGACGTGCAGCTCCCCGGCGGCCGTGAGGGCGACGGCGCCCTCGCCCCCCAGGGTCACGACCACGAGGGCAGGTCCGAGCGAGCGCCAGCGCCGTGCCACGGCGAGCGGGTCCGCGTCCGGGACCAGCCACTCGAGGTCCTCGTCGCTGACCTTCACGACGTCGGACAGGGCCACGAGCTCCTCGATGCGGACGCGAGTGTCGGCCGGTTCGCCCATGAGCGCCGGTCGTGCGTTCGGGTCGTAGGTGATCGTGGCCGAGTCGCGCGCCGCGGCGACGAGAGCGCGCACGGCGGTCGCCCCCGGCTCGAGGACGGCCGCGATCGAGCCGGTGTGCACGGCGAGCGTGCTCGGCGCGACGTCGGTGCCCGGGGGCACCTGCCACTCGAGGTCGAACTCGTACGTCGCGGCGCCCTGGTCGTCGAGGTGGGCGGTCGCGACGCTCGTCGACGGTGCGTCCGCACTGCCCTCGGTGAGCGTCACGTGCGACTCGTCGAGCCAGGACCGGAGCACGGCGCCGTGCGCGTCGTCGCCGATCCACGTGACCAGGCGCGCGTCGCGGCCCAGGCGACCGAGCGTGAGGGCGACGTTCGCGAGGCTCCCGCCCGGGTGCTCGTCGATGCTCCCGTCGGCACGGTGCACGACGTCGATCAGGGCTTCGCCGACGACGAGCACGTGCCCGTCCGGCACGCCACCGGGCGTCGTCCGGTGGGGGTGCGCCGCGGTCGGTGCGGCGTCGGGCGTGGTGCTCATCGGAGTCCTCCGGAGATGTCGTCGTCGATCGTGGCCTGCGCTGCGTGACCCGCTGCGGACGCCTGGGCGGGGTCCTGGCCGCGCGCGGCGTCGAGGCGCGCGCGGGCGCCGTCGAGCCACTCCTGGCACCGCCTGGCGAGGGCTTCGCCACGTTCCCAGAGGGCGAGCGAGGCCTCGAGCGGCTCGCCGCCGGCCTCGAGGCGCGAGACGACCTGCACGAGCTCGTCCCGTGCCTGCTCGTAGGTGAGGTCGGCGACGCCGCCGGTCGTGGCGTCGTCGGTGTTGACAGCGATGTCGTCGTCGGTCACGGCAGTAGTGAACCCCATCTGTGCGTGGTGGTCGGGCAGGGTGTCCGCAGTGCGGACACCCCTGCCCGGTCCGATCGGTCGTCCGGCAGGTCGGCGGACCGCGGGCGGGTCATCGGGCCGTGCTCGCGAGGACGGTGACGTCGAACGCGCCGCCCGCGACGCGCACGTGCAGCGCGTCGTCCGTCGCGACGTCGTCCGGGGTGCGGACGACGTGGCCGTCGCCGCGCTGGACGACGGCGTAGCCCCGCTCGAGCGTCGAGGCGGGCGAGAGCGCCCGGACCTGCGCCTCGAGCCGGTCCACCTCGCCCGCGGCCCGCAGCAGCCGTGCGTCCAGCGCGCGGCGGCCACGGTCGCGGGCCGAGACGACCTGCTCGGCGTGCGCGTCGACGAGCACGTGCGGGGCGGCGAGGACGGGGCGCGACCGCGCGGCGTCGAGCCCCGCCTGCTCCCGGGCGACGAGCGCCGCGACGGCCGAGCGGATCCGGTCGCGGGACTGGACCACCCGCGCCCGCTCCTCGGACACGTCCGGCACGATCCGCTTGGCGGCGTCCGTGGGCGTCGACGCGCGATGGTCGGCGACCAGGTCGAGCAGCGGGCAGTCGGTCTCGTGCCCGATCGCGCTCACCAGCGGCGTGCGGCACGCCGCGGCGGCCCGGACGAGCGTCTCGTTGGAGAACGGCAGCAGGTCCTCGACCGCGCCGCCTCCGCGGGCGACCACGATCACCTCGACGTCGGGACGTGCGTCGAGGTCGGCGATCGCCGCGCTCACCTGCCCGACGGCATCGACTCCCTGGACGGCGACCTCCCGGATCTCGAAACGCACCTGCGGCCAGCGCTCGCGCGCGTTGACGACGACGTCGTGCTCGGCCTTCGACCCGCGCCCGCAGACGAGACCGACCACCGCGGGCAGGAAGGGGAGCGCGACCTTGCGGCTCGCGTCGAACACGCCCTCGGCGGCCAGCACGCTCTTGAGCCGCTCGATGCGCGCGAGCAGCTCACCGACTCCCACGGGCCGGATCTCGCTCGCCTTGAGCTGCAAGGACCCACGCTTCGCCCAGTACTCGGGCCGGGCGTGCACGACCACGTGCGCGCCCTCCTCCAACGGCACCGGGACGCGCTGGACGACGCGGGACAGGGCCGCGACCGGGACCGACATGTCCTGGTCCGTGTCGCGGAGCGTGAGGAACGCCATCCCCCCTCCGCGGCGGCTGAGCTGCACGACCTGCCCCTCCACCCAGAGCGCCGGCATCCTCGCGACGTACGACTCGATGTTGTGCGCCAGCAGGCGCACCGGCCAGGGGTGCTCCGGGCTGGTCTCGACCGCGCGGGCCGGGACCGCTCCCGACGCCCCGGCGCGGGACGAGCCCGGGACAGGTCCGGCGTCGGGCAGGGGGAGCGATGCGGTCACGACCCCAGCCTGCCTCATGACACCCACACGTCCCACCCCGTCCCCGTGTCAGCGCCGCGTGCGTCCCCGGGCTCACGCAGCGCTGACAGCTGCTGCACCACGGAAGGTGTCAGCGTCCGGTGAGGCTCGGGGATCGTCGGGCGCTGACAACTCGTGGAGCGTTGGTGACGGTGGGGTGCCGGGTGCGGGGGGAGAGCACAGGGCGCAGGGTGCTTCGAGGCCGGTCGACGCGTGCTCGCCTAGACTCGGTGGCGTGAGCTCCTTCCCCGCGACTCCTTCCGCCGACCGAACCGCCCTGCCCGACGGCGGGGCCACCGCTCCCGGCAAGCGCGTCCTGCTCGCCGCGCCGCGCGGATACTGCGCCGGTGTCGACCGGGCCGTGGTGGCCGTCGAGAAGGCGCTCGAGCACTACGGGGCCCCGGTGTACGTGCGCAAGGAGATCGTGCACAACAAGCACGTCGTCGAGACCCTGAGCGAGCGGGGCGCGATCTTCGTCGAGGAGACCGACGAGGTGCCCCGCGGCGCCCGCGTCGTCTTCTCCGCGCACGGCGTCTCGCCCGCGGTGAAGGAGTCCGCCGCCGAGCGCGAGCTCGACACGATCGACGCGACGTGCCCGCTCGTGACCAAGGTGCACAAGGAGGCCGTGCGCTTCGCGAAGGACGACTACGACATCCTGCTGATCGGGCACGACGGGCACGAGGAGGTCGAGGGCACCGCGGGCGAGGCACCGGAGCACGTGCAGGTCGTCAACTCGCCCGACGCGGTCGACGACGTCGTCGTGCGCGACCCCGACAAGGTCGTGTGGATCTCGCAGACCACGCTCTCGGTCGACGAGACGATGGAGACGGTGCGACGCCTGCGCGAGAAGTTCCCGACGTTGCAGGACCCGCCGAGCGACGACATCTGCTACGCGACGCAGAACCGCCAGGTCGCGGTGAAGAAGCTCGCGCCGGAGTGCGACGTCGTGGTCGTCGTCGGCTCGGCGAACTCGTCCAACTCGGTGCGCCTCGTCGAGGTCGCGCTCCAGGCGGGAGCGCGGACGTCCTACCGCGTCGACCGCGCCGCGGAGCTCGACGAGTCCTGGTTCGACGGCGCCACGACCGTCGGCGTCACCTCGGGGGCGTCGGTCCCCGAGATCCTCGTGGAGGACGTGCTCGCCTACCTCGCGGAGCGCGGGTTCGGCTCGGTCGAGGAGGTGCGCACCGCGACGGAGGACCTCATGTTCTCGCTCCCGCGGGAGCTGCGCACCGACCTCGCCGGCACCGGCGGCGGGGCGGGCAGCGACCGCCCGACGCGCGGCGGGCGTCGCCCGTTGTCCGTCCAGCCCGTCTGAACGGAGGGCTCAGCCCCAGGCCTCCTCGCGCCGGCGAGCAGCGTCCGCTCGCGGTGCCCCGTCGATCTCCAGGTCCAGCTGTCCGTCGTTCTCGTCGTGCCGAGAGGCGCGGTCGTCGATCGCCACGACCGCGTCGGACGCGGCGGCGACCAGCTCCGGCTGGGAGACCAGGCGCGGCACGTCCTCGACGGCCCGCATCTCCGTGATCCGTTCGGACTCGTCCACGACGTTCAGGTCGACCATGCGTCGCGCCTGCGGCAGCACCCGGGTCTCGAGCGAGCCGACGAACACGTTGAAGTCCTTCGTCGCGGTGCTCAGCGAGCGCCCGAGCTTGGTGACGTGCCTCGCGGTCGTCACGAGCCGCGAGTGCAGCTCCTTGCCGGCCCTGAGCACCTCGTGCGCGTTGTCCGCCACCGCGTCCTGCTGCCACGCGTAGGCGACGGTGCGCAGGAGCGCGACGAGCGTCATCGGCGTCGCGATGATGACGTTGCGGCTCACGCCGTACTCGAGCAGGTCGGGGCGGCGCTCGACCGCGGCGGCGAGGAAGGGCTCGGCCGGCACGAACATCACCACGAACTCCGGCGAGTGGCTGAACTGCGACCAGTAGCGCTTGGAGGCGAGGTCGTCGACGTGCTTGACCATGTGGCGCACGTGCGCGTCCAGGCGTGCCTCCCGTTCCGCCGGGTCGGTCGCCTGCTGCGCCTCCAGGTAGCCGAGGAACGCGACCTTGGAGTCCACGACGACGTTCTTGCCGCCGGCGAGGTGGACGACCATGTCCGGCCGCAGCGCTCCGTCACCCGTGTCGACCTGCGCCTGCTCGGTGAAGTCGACGCGCGAGAGCATGCCCGTCGCCTCGACGACCCGACGCAGCTGCAGCTCTCCCCACGCGCCGCGCGTCTGGGACGAGCGCAACGCGGTCACGAGGTCGTCCGTGCCGCTGCGCAGCTCCGAGTTCGCCTGCGCGAGCTGGCGCAGGTTCTCCGTCAGCGCCGAGTGGCCGGCCGCGCGGGACTTCTCGGCCTCGGCGACCTCAGCACGCATCTTCTCGAGCGAGAGCGCGAGCGGCTCGACGAGTGTGCGCACGGCCTGCTCGCGCTTCGCGAGCTCGGCCGCGCCCGTCTCCTGGCTGCGCCGGAACCGCTCCTCGGCCTGCGCGAGGAACTGCTGGGAGGTCTCGGCGAGCGCCTTGCGCGACAGCGCCGCGAACCGCTCCTCGAGTCGCTGGTGGTCGCCCTGCACCTGGCCGAGCCGCTCCTCGTACTGCGCCCGGACGCCGTCGACGCGCTCGTCGGCGGTGCGTCGGGCGGTCTCGAGCTGGCGCGCGAACGCCTCTCTCTCGGAGCCGATCTGGCGGTCGAAGCCGGCCCGTTCCGCGTCGAGGCGCTCCGCGAGACCTGCGCCGCGGGTGGCCTCGGCACGAGCCGCGTCGAGCTGGGCCGCGAGCCGGCGGACCTCGGCGGCCGCGCCGTCGGGGGACGTGCGGCGCACGACGAGGACGAGCACGGCCCCGACGACCAGGCCGAGCACGAGACCGATCGAGAAGAGCGCCCAGGTGTCCATGCCTCGAACCCTCCCACGCACCACCGACACGCCGGGTGACCGGCGCGCGGACGGCGTCACGACGAGCGGTCCGGGGGTCGGGCGGGCCGGCGCGCCCGCGGACACCTCATGACAAACCACACCGCGCGGCGTCCGACCTCTCCACTAGGTTGGACGCATGGTCGAGCCGACACCCGCCCCGCAGAGCCCCGCGGTGGACTCCCCGTCCGCGCCCCCCGATCCCCGTGCGGCCCTCTCGCTGCGCGGACTCTGGAAGCGGTTCGGTGAGAAGACCGCCGTCGCGGGCATCGACCTGGACGTCCCCGCGGGCTCGTTCTACGGGCTCGTCGGCCCCAACGGCGCGGGCAAGACGACGACCCTGTCCATGGCGACCGGCCTGCTGCGCCCCGATCACGGCACCGCCCACGTGCACGGCACGGACCTGTGGGCGGACCCGGTCGCGGGCAAGGCCCGGCTCGGCGTGCTGCCCGACGGCGTGCGCCTGTTCGACCGGCTCACCGGCGCCCAGCTCATCACCTACGCCGGGCTGCTGCGCGGGATGGACCGCGACACGGTCGCCGAGCGGACCACGGACCTGCTGGCCGCGCTCGACCTCACCGCCGACGCCGACACGTTCGTCGTCGACTACTCCGCGGGCATGACCAAGAAGATCGCGCTCGCGACCGCTCTCATCCACGCGCCGCGCACGCTCGTGCTCGACGAGCCGTTCGAGGCCGTCGACCCCGTCTCGGCCGCGAACATCCGCGACATCCTCGCGGACTACGTGCGGTCCGGCGGCACGGTGGTGGTGTCCTCGCACGTCATGGACCTCGTCCAGCGCATGTGCGACCACGTGGCCGTGGTCGCCGGCGGGCACCTGCTCGCCGCCGGGACGATCGACGAGGTGCGCGGCGGGGCGAGCCTGGAAGACCGGTTCGTCGAGCTCGTCGGCGGCCGGCAGAGCACGGAAGGGCTGGCATGGTTGCGCAGTTCGTGAGGCTCAAGCTGCGGCTCATGGCCAACGGCTTCCGCCGCAGCGCGTGGCAGACCATCGCGTTCCTGCTCGGACTCCTGTACGGGGTCGGCATCGTCGGCCTGGTCGTCGTCGGCACGATCGTGCTCGGGTCGAGCGACCCGGTCATGGCGGGTGCGATCACCGTGCTCGTGGGTGCGGTGGTGGTGCTCGGGTGGTGGGTCGTCCCGCTGTTCGCGTTCGGCGTGGACGCGACGCTCGACCCGCAGCGCTTCGTCCTGTTCGGGATCCCGCAGCGTCGGCTGCTGGCGGGCCTCGCGGCCGCGGGGGTGGTGTCGATCCCCGGCATCGTGACCGCGGTCTCCGCGCTCGGCGTGTCGTTCGCCTGGTGGCGCACGCCCCTGGCGGTCCTCGCCGCGCTCGTGGGCGCGGTGCTCGCCGTGTCGCTGTGCGTCGTGGGATCCCGCGCGACGACCACGGCGCTCGCCCCGCTGCTGGAGTCGCGGCGCTACCGCGAGGTCGTGACCGTCGCGGCGTTCGTCCCGCTCGTGCTGATCGGGCCGGCGTTCGCCGGGCTCATGTCCGGTCTCGACGGCGTGGACGGCGACGGCGCCCGCGCCGCCGTCGTGGGCCTGGGCGACGTCGTGGCGTGGACGCCGTTCGGCGCCCCGTGGGGTCTGGGTGCCGCGGTGCACGACGGCGCGTGGGGCCTCGCGCTCGCCCGGCTGGTCGTCTCGCTGGCGACGCTCGGCGTCGGCTGGGTCGTGTGGGACCGTGCCCTGCGCAGGGCGCTCGTCACCCCGCCGACCGCGGGTGCCGGGGGCAGGGCGAAGGGCCTGGGCTTCTTCTCCCGCTTCCCGGCGACGCCGACGGGGGCGGTCGCGGCGCGCACGGCGACCTACTGGCTGCGTGACCCGCGCTACTCGGGCTCGATCGCCGTCATCCCGCTGCTGCCCGTGGTGCTGCTCGTGCTCGGCGGCGGGCCCGGCTCGGAGGTGTTCCTCGTCCTCGCCCCGGTCACCGCCTGGATGCTCGGGTTCGCCATCTCTGCCGACGTCGCCTACGACCACACCGCGTTCGCGCTGCACGTCTCGACCGGGGTCGACGGCCGGGCGGACCGGTGGGGCCGCGTCCTGCCGGTCCTCGTGGCCGGCGTCCCGGTGACGATCGCGTTCGCGATCGCCTCGGTGTGGGTCGCGGGGCGCTGGGACGCGCTGCCCGCGGAGCTGGGTCTGACCCTCGGCACGCTCCTGGTCTCGCTCGGGGTGTCGAGCGCGGCGTCCGCCCGGCTCGTGTACCCGGTGCCCAAGCCGGGGGACAGCCCGTTCAAGCAGCCGCAGGGAGCCGGCATGGCCGTCATGGTCTCCCAGTCGGCGGCGCTGGCGATCATGTTCGCCCTCACCCTCCCTGTCCTGGTCCTGGGCGTGCTCGCCATCGTCCTGCCCTCGGCGGTGCTCGGCTGGGTCACGCTCGTGGTCGGCCTGGGGCTCGGGGCCGTCGTCCTCGTGCTCGGCGCGCGCTGGGGAGCGCGGGTCTACGACCGGCGCTCGCCCGAGCTGCTCCAACGCATCGTGTCCTTCGCGTGAGCCCCACGTAGACTCCCTCCACGTGGCTCTCTCAATCGGCATCGTCGGCCTGCCCAACGTCGGCAAGTCCACCCTCTTCAACGCCCTGACGCGCAACCAGGTCCTCGCGGCGAACTATCCGTTCGCGACGATCGACCCCAACGTGGGAGTCGTCCCGCTGCCCGACCCGCGTCTCGACAAGCTCGCGGAGATCTTCGGCAGCCAGCGCGTCCTGCCCGCGACGGTGTCGTTCGTCGACATCGCGGGCATCGTGAAGGGTGCGAGCGAGGGGGAGGGGCTCGGCAACAAGTTCCTCGCGAACATCCGCGAGGCCGACGCGATCTGCCAGGTGACGCGAGCTTTCGCCGACCCCGACGTGGTGCGCGTGGACGGGTCGGTCGACGCCGACGGAGACATGGAGACGATCAGCACCGAGCTGATCCTCGCGGACCTCCAGACCCTCGAGAAGACGCTGCCGCGCCTCGAGAAGGAGGCCAGGATCAAGAAGGGCGACCCTGCCCTCGTCGAGGCGGCCCAGAAGGCGCAGACGGTCCTCGAGGCGGGCCGGACGCTCTACCAGGGCGCCGGGGACGCCGGTCTCGACCTGGCCGACGTCGCGAGCTTCCAGCTGCTGACGGCCAAGCCGTTCATCTTCGTGTTCAACACGGACGACGACGGCCTGGCGGACACCGCGATGCAGGAGCGCCTGCGGGCGCTCGTCGCCCCGGCGCAGGCGATCTTCCTCGACGCCAAGTTCGAGTCCGAGCTCGTCGAGCTCGAGCCGGACGAGGCCAAGGAGATGCTCGCCGAGTCGGGAGTCGAGGAGGCCGGGCTGGACCAGCTCGCGCGCGTCGGGTTCGACACCCTCGGCCTGCAGACCTACCTCACCGCCGGTCCCAAGGAGTCGCGCGCGTGGACCATCGGCAAGGGGTGGACGGCGCCCCAGGCGGCCGGCGTCATCCACACCGACTTCGAGCGCGGCTTCATCAAGGCCGAGGTGGTCTCGTTCGACGACCTCGTCGAGGCCGGGTCGGTCCAGGCGGCCCGTGCGGCGGGCAAGGCGCGGATCGAGGGCAAGGACTACACGATGGCCGACGGCGACGTCGTGGAGTTCCGGTTCAACGTCTAGCGTCGACACGGCGATCCGTCCGGCGCAGCACCTCGGAGGAGTCCTCGATGCACCTGCGGTCGAACCACGAGCAGCGGCTCGGACGCGGGATCCGGCGCGACGTGGCGGCTGCGACCAACCCGTCGGTCCCGTGACCGCGGGACCGGCGAGGACTCTCGTCAGGAAGGTGGTCGCCTACGTCGTCCACGGCAGGCGCCTCCTGGTCCTCACCCACGACGACGTGCCGCTCGAGATCGCGGGAGTGCAGGTCCCGGCGGGAACGATCGAGCACGGGGAGGCTCCGGACGTCGCGGTGGTGCGTGAGGTGCTCGAAGAGACGGGGCTGAGGACGCGCGTCGTCCGCGCGCTGGGCGTCGAGCGGTTCGACGTCTGGCCCTCGAAGCCCGAGGTGCACGAGCGGCACTTCTTCCAGCTCGCCAGCGTCGAGGACGTCCCGACTCGTTGGAGCGCCGGGGAGCAGCATCCGTCGGGGGGCGGCGCGTCGCAGCGCTGGACCTGTTGGTGGACCCCGATGGAGCACGCACACGTGCTGTGCGCAGGTCTCGGCGCCCGCCTCGGTGAGATCCGGCCCGATGGACCTGTCGACCCGGACGACTCCTCCGCCCGGGACGTGCTCGGCGCCGACGGGGTTCCTCCGCGCTCTGCGCACCCGCCGCATGGTGAGACGTGAGTAACGTCACGCTCGTCGCCGAGGGTGTTTCCGGCCCGTTTCGTCCCGATGACAGCGTGGCCACACCATCGTACCGGCCAGTATCAACTCGGTAACGATCACCCTCTCGAACCTCGCAAGGGGGAGAAGCCTCGCAAGCCGGTATGTAGCGTTGCCCCAAACCATGGTGGGTGTACCCGACGGACGGACTCGGCAACGACCGGGCGAGGCGGCGGGGCGACCGGGGGGCGATGCGTCCCGCGTGCGTGCCCACCATCCCCCTGGAGGAGGAACATTGAAGATCAGGCGAATGAGCGCCGCAGTCGCGGTCGCCGCCACGGGAGCACTGCTGTTCTCGGCGTGCTCCAGCCCTGCCAGCAACGACGACGACGACAACGCGAGCGAGACGACGCCGTCCGCCGCCGAGATCGACGAGAGCGATCCCTGCAAGCAGGACTCGGGTGTGACGGAGACGCAGGACGGCAACGTCTCGTACTCGGTCGGTGAGGACGAGTTCCTCGGCTACAACACGTTCACCCCGGAGACCTACTCGACGTACAACAGCGTCGTGACCGAGCGGATCCTGGGCGCCTTCACGTACTTCGGTACGGACGGCACGATCTGCCAGGACGAGAGCTTCGGCACGTACGAGGTCACGAGCGAGGACCCGCTGCAGGTCACCTACACGATCGCGGACGACGCCGTGTGGTCCGACGGCACCCCGGTCACGAACGCGGACTTCATCCTGGACTGGGCCGCGCAGGCGATCCCCACCGAGGACGACGAGGCCACGCCGCTGTTCAACCACGTCTCGGGTCTCACGTACGGCGAGTACGTCCCGGACGGGCCGCAGGGCGACCCCGACGGCAAGGAGTTCGTGCTGGACTACCCGGTCGTCTACGCCGACTGGGAGATTCTCGTCGCCGCTCCGATGCCGGCGCACGTCGCCGCCGAGCAGGCGGGAATGACGACCGAGGAGATGGCCACGGCCATCCGGGACCGCGACTACACCGCGCTCGAGCCGCTCGCCGAGTTCTGGAACACCGGCTGGCTCTCCCCGACCCCGGGTGAGCTCCCCGACCCGGCCCTCGTGCCGTCCTCGGGCCCGTACGCGTTCAAGGAGAACGGCTGGACCGCCGGTCAGTCCCTCACGCTCACCGCGAACGAGGAGTTCTGGGGCACGCCCGCAGCCACCAAGGAGATGACGTTCCGCTTCACGGCGGCCGACACGCACGTCCAGGCGCTGCAGAACGGTGACCTCGACGTCATCCAGCCGCAGGCGACGGTCGACACGCTCGGCCAGCTCGAGGCCATCGGCGAGTCCGTCACGGTCCTCACCGGTCCGACGCTGACCTGGGAGCACCTCGACTACAACTTCCGCGAGGGCAACGTGTTCGCGGACAGCCTGGAGCTGCGCGAGGCGTTCGCCATGTGCGTCCCGCGCCAGAAGATCGTGGACAACCTCATCACGCCGATCGACCCCGAGGCAGTCGTGATGAACGCCCGCGAGGTCTTCCCGTTCCAGGACAACTACGACGAGGTCGTCGAGGCGTCCTACGACGGCCGCTACGACGAGGTCGACATCGACGGTGCCAAGGCCAAGATCGAGGAGGCCGGCGTCGACACGCCGGTCACCGTCCGCATCGGCTACTCGGCGCCCAACCCGCGCCGTAGCGACGAGGTCGCGCTCATCAAGTCCAGCTGCGACGAGGCCGGTTTCGAGATCCAGGACGTCGGCTCGGAGGACTTCTTCGACAAGACCCTCCCGAACGGTGACTACGAGATCGCACTGTTCGCGTGGGCCGGTTCCGGTCAGAAGGCCTCGGGCCAGAACATCTACGCCACGGGCCAGCCGCAGAACTACGGCGAGTACAGCGACGCCACGGTCGACGAGGCGTGGGACACGCTCGCCTCGACGATCGACGAGAGCGTCCAGCTCGAGCAGGTGAAGGTCATCGAGAAGGGCCTGTGGGACACGCTCTACGGCATCCCGCTGTTCGCCCACCCGGGCGTCGTGGGCTACAACACGAACCTGCAGAACGTGCGCGACACCGCCACGCAGAGCCAGGTCGTGTGGAACTCGGAGCAGTGGTACCGCGCGTCCTGACGCGTGCAGTCCGTAGCTCACGCTCCATGAGCTCGTCCTGACGGGCAACCCTGTGGGGCAGGAGGTCCACCTCCTGCCCCACAGGGGCGCTCGGACGGACGATGCTGGAGTCCGACCTCCGGTGGCCTACAGTGATCTGTCGTCCCACACGGAGCAGGCGCCCGACCGGCGCCGGGCCTGAAGGGTAAACCCGTGGTCAGATTCATCCTGCGGCGCATCGGGATCTCGTTCCTGGTGCTCCTCGGCGCGTCCCTCCTGCTGTACTTCATGGTCGTCCACTCGGGCGACCCGCTGGAGGACCTGCGGGAGTCGAACGCCAAGAACCGTGAGCAGCTCATCAATGCCCGTATCGAGTTCATGGATCTCAACGATCCGTGGTGGGTGCGGTACTGGGGCTGGCTCACCGGCGTGGCGAAGTGCTTCACGCTCAACTGCGACTTCGGCGTCGACCGGACCGGCCGTGACGTCGGCAGCCTCCTCACCCAGGCCGCGGGCTCGACGCTGCGCCTCGTGGTCCTGGCGACGGTGCTCGCCATCATCATCGGCATCGCGCTCGGGATCCTCACCGCGATCCGGCAGTACTCGGGGTTCGACTACGCGGTCACCTTCGGCGCCTTCCTCTTCTTCTCCCTGCCGGTCTTCTGGGCGGCGGTGCTCCTCAAGGAGTACGGCGCCATCAAGTTCAACGACTGGATCGCCGAGGGGTGGGTGAACCCGGTCACGATCCTGGTCGTGGCGGCGCTGCTCGGGTTCGTCGTGCAAGCGGTGATCGGCGGCGAGACACGTCGACGGCTGTGGACCGCGCTCGCCACGTTCGGGTTCGTCGCCGTCGTGATGTTCGTGTTCAACGCGACCGACTGGTACCGCAACCCGTCCATGGGCCCGATCGTCGTCCTGCTGTTCGGTGCCGGTGCCGCCGTGCTCGTCACCTCGCTCGTCACCGGCCTGGCGAACCGTCGCGTGCTGTACGCCGCGCTGACCACCGCGGTCGTGGCCGTGATCTCGTACTTCATCGTCGGAGGCGCGCTCGCGGAGCCCAGCGGCTGGTGGCTCATCGTCGGGCTGTTCGCGGTCGCGATCGTCGTGTCGCTCGCGATCGGCTACGCCTGGGGCGGGTACTCGCGGCGGCAGGCGATGTTCGCCTCGGCCGTCACGGGCGTGATCATGAGCGTCATCATCTTCGCGGACGTGGCGATGACGCACGTCCCGACCTTCCTCGAGCTCAAGCCACGCCCGATCTCGACGATCGGCTCCGAGACCCCGAACTTCACGGGTGGCTTCTGGGAGTCGTTCCTCGACCAGGGCGCCCAGATCATCCTGCCGACCATCCTCCTCACCCTCATCTCGGTGGCGTCCTACAGCCGGTACACGCGCTCGTCGATGCTCGAGGTCATGGGCCAGGACTACGTGCGCACCGCACGGTCCAAGGGGCTCTCGGAGCGTGCCGTCATCACCAAGCACGCGTTCCGCAACGCCCTGATCCCCATCACGACGATCGTCGCGTTCGACTTCGCAGGCCTCATCGGGGGCGCGGTCATCACCGAGACGGTGTTCGGCTGGAAGGGAATGGGCGAGCTGTTCCGAACGGGTCTCGACAACGTCGACCCGAACCCGGTCATGGCGTTCTTCCTCGTCACCGGGATCGCTGCGATCGTCATGAACATGGTGGCGGACATCGCCTACGCGTACCTCGACCCGCGGATCAGGCGGTGACCGCGATGAGTGCACAGACCATGTCGGCGGCCGCCAGGCCCAGCGCAACACCCGGAGGCCGGGATGAGTGAACAGGACAAGCGCTCGCAGCGCGGGGACGAGTCGTTCGAGCCGATCCCCGGCGTGCAGGGGATCGACGCCGAAGGCGCGAAGCCGATGGCCATCTCGGTCGACGACGAGCCCGGCCACGACAAGTCCTACAGCCAGGGACAGCTCGTGCGCCGGCGCTTCTTCCGGCACAAGGGGGCGATGGCGTCGATCGTCGTCCTCGCGGTGATCGTCGTCGTGGCGTTCACCTCGATCGGCATCGGCCCGATCCCCGGCTGGTGGCCGTACGACTACACCCACGCCGGGACGGTCGTGAACGGCGGCAGCCCCACCTGGCAGCACCCGTTCGGCCAGGACACCATCGGCAAGGACTACTTCGCGCTCGTCATGCGCGGGACGCAGCAGTCGATCATCATCGCCGTCGGCGTCGGCCTGATCTCGACCTTCCTGGGCACGGTCATCGGCGCGCTCGCGGGGTACTACCGTGGCTGGATCGAGTCGGTGCTCATGCGGCTCACCGACCTGTTCATCATCATCCCGCTCCTGGTCTTCGCCGCCGTCGTCGGCAAGATCGCGAGCGGCTGGGGCATCTGGGGTCTGACCCTCGTGCTCGGCGCCATCACCTGGACCGGGCTCGCCCGGCTGGTGCGGGGCGAGGTCCTCTCGCTGCGCGAGCGCGACTTCGTCACGGCCGCGCGCGCCGTCGGCACCGGTGCCTACAGGATCGTCACCAAGCACGTGCTGCCCAACGCGATCGGGGTCATCATCGTCTCGGCGACGCTGACGATCGCGCAGGCGATCCTGCTCGAGACGTCCCTGTCCTACCTCGGGTTCGGCGTGCAGGCACCCGACACGTCCCTCGGTCTGCTGATCTCCGAGTACCAGAACGCGTTCACCACGCGCCCGTGGCTCTTCTGGTGGCCCGGGATGATGATCCTCGCCATCGCCCTCGCGGTGAACTTCCTCGGCGACGGTCTGCGCGACGCGTTCGACCCCCGCCAGAACAGGAGCAAGGACTGATGACCACCCTCGACATCTCCACGGAGGGCGAGGCCGGCTACCGCTCCGACGCCGTCCTGTCGTTCGAGGACCTCCACGTCCGCTTCGGTACGGAGTTCGGTACGGTCCACGCCGTCAAGGGCATCTCGCTGGACGTGCAGCCCGGTGAGGTCGTCGCGCTCGTCGGCGAGTCCGGGTCGGGCAAGTCCGTCACGTCGATGACCGCGCTCGGGCTCCTGCCGAGCAACGCCAAGGTCTCCGGAACGATCCGTGTGGGCGACAAGGTCGTGGGCGACCTCGACCTGCGCGGTCTGCGACGCATGCGCGGCAACGACGTGGCGATGGTCTTCCAGGAGCCGATGACGGCGCTCAACCCCGTGCTGACCATCGGCGACCAGCTCACCGAGGCGCTCCAGCTGCACGGCATCGCGTTCGGCAAGCTGGCCGACGCGCGTGCCGCGGAGCTGTTGCACATGGTGGGGATTCCGGAGCCGGAGCGGCGGCTGAAGCAGTATCCGCACGAGCTCTCCGGCGGGCAGCGGCAGCGTGTCGTCATCGCGCTCGCGATCAGCTGCGACCCGAAGGTGATCATCGCCGACGAGCCGACGACGGCCCTCGACGTCACCGTCCAGGCCGACATCCTCGACCTGCTGCGCTCGCTCAAGGACAAGCTGAACACCGGCATCCTGCTCATCACCCACAACATGGGCGTCGTCGCCGACATGGCCGACCGCGTCGCGGTGATGCTCAAGGGCGACCTGGTGGAGATGGGCACCGCGGACCAGGTGCTCAACCACCCGCAGCACGAGTACACGCGCAAGCTCCTCGGCGCGGTGCCGCACCTCGGCTCCGGCCCGGGCCAGTTCGGCACGTCCGACGACCACGCGGGTGAGGGCGTCACCGAAGCCGTCGAGCGGCCCGCGCTCGACCTGCGGAACCTCGTGATCGAGTACCAGAGGCTCGGCAAGCCGCCGTTCCGCGCGGTCGACGACGTGTCGTTCGAGGTGCACAAGGGCGAGATCGTCGGTCTCGTCGGCGAGTCCGGCTCCGGCAAGTCGACGATCGCGCGCTGCGCGCTCGGGCTCATCCCCGCAGCGAGCGGGTCCGTGTCGATCTTCGGCACGGACTTCGGCCGCATGCGCAAGCGCGAGCTCAAGGACCTGCGCAAGCGCATCGGGGTGGTCTTCCAGGACCCCGCGGCGTCGCTCAACCCGCGCATGCCCATCGGTGAGTGCATCGCCGAGCCGCTCGTCGTGCACCAGGTCGGCGACGCGACGTCGCAGCAGGAGCGCGTCTACGAGCTGCTCGACGCCGTCGAGCTGCCGCGGGCAGCGTTCAACCGGTACCCGCACGAGATGTCCGGCGGTCAGCGCCAGCGCGTGAGCATCGCCCGCGCGCTCACGCTCGACCCCGAGCTCCTGGTCGCGGACGAGCCCACGTCTGCCCTCGACGTGTCCGTGCAGGCGAGCGTCCTGCAGATGTTCACGCACCTGCAGGAGCGGTACCAGTTCGCGTGCCTGTTCGTCAGCCACGACCTCGCCGTGATCGACCTGCTCGCGCACCGCGTCGTCGTCATGCAGAACGGCAAGATCGTCGAGCAGGGACTGCGGTCCGAGGTCCTGCACGACCCGCGCGAGGAGTACACCAAGCGGCTGCTCGCCGCGGCGCCCGTGCCGGAACCGGGGGAGCAGCGTCGTCGCCGCGAGGCGCGGCACGAGCTCCTGCGCTCGCTGGGCGACCAGGTCGCGGAGCTCGACTACGACGGCGGGGTCATCAAGTCGCTGAAGCCAGGTGCCGGGACCGGCGTCGACCCGCACACCCGTGACGGTGGCGTCCCCGGGGCCTGAGCCACGACGACAGGAGAGTCGACGGCGGGGAGGCGAGAGTGCGGAGGTCCGTGGTCGCGCGACGGCGCGCACGCGCTCACGGCGGCCTCCTGCTGACGATCCTGCTGCTCGCGGCGGCGATCGTCGCGACCGTCGGCGCGACGATCGGGTCCGTGCAGGTCGCGGCGACCGACGGCTCCCGAGCCGCGCTGACGAGCGTCGGTCCGACGGCCTCGGCGGTCCAGGTCCGCACACGGCTCGCCGACGACCCGCAGGAGCAGGACGCGCGCGTCCGCTCGACGCTCGAGGCGGACCTCGCCGACGCCCCCCTCGAGATCGACCGGGTCGTGCGGACCGAGCCGCTCCCGCTGTCGACCACGCCGGAGGGGTCCCAGCGGGACGACGAGCCGGGCGACGAGCGGGCCGTCGTCGCCTCCGACCCCCGTATCGACGACGTCGCCGAGCTCGTCGAGGGCTCGTGGCCGCAGGCCGCTGGCGAGACGGCGCTGCAGGCCGACGCCGCGGCCGCGCTCGGGCTGACCCCGGGGGACGACGTCGTCGTCGGCGCCGGGGTCGACGAGGTCGACCAGGCCGGTGCGACCGGTGCGACAGATGACGTGTCGGGGACGAGCCTGACCGTGGTCGGTACCTGGCGACCGGCCGATCCCGCCGCCCCCCGCTGGTTCGACGACCCGCTCGTGCTGGGTGGCGTCGACGGCTCGACGGTCGGCCCGTTCGTGGTCGACGAGGCGACGCTCGCCACCATCGACACCGCCCCGTTCGCGGTCTGGACCGTCGTGCCCGACGCGGACCGGATCGAGTCGGCGGACCTGTCCGTGCTCGCGGACGGTGCCGAGGAGCTCCGCGACGACCTACGCGGCGACGAGGCGGTGGCGGTCCGCGGGCTCACCGTGACCGGTGACCTGGCGACGACGGCCCGTGACGCGCACGCCGCGCTACGTGCGGCCGACGCGGTGACCCTCGTGCCGGTGGGGCTGCTCGTGGTGGTGAGTCTCGTCGCGCTCGTCCAGGTCGCGCGCCTGCTCGCGCAGAACCGCGCGGGTGACGCGGCGCTGCTCGTCGCGCGCGGAGCCGCCGTGCGCCAGGTCACCGCCCTGGCCGCGGTCGAGTCGGCGGTGGTCGTGGGACTCGGAGCCGTGCTCGGCGTCGCCGCGGCGCGCTTGGTGCTCGGACTCGTGATCGCGCCGGGTTCGGCGGGTGCGCCGATGGCGACGTCGGTGCTGGTCGCCGTGGCGAGCGCGGTCGTCGGGAGCGTCCTCATGACGGCCGTGGCCTGGTGGCAGGCACGGGGGATCGCCCGGAGGGTCCGGGCCGACTCCGGCGACCGTTCCGGCCGGGTCCGCTCCGCCGCGGCGCTCGGCACGGTCGTGGTCGTCGTGGCCGTCGCGCTGCTGTGCGCGTGGCAGCTGCGCCGGTACGGCTCGCCCGTCGTCGTCGTCGGAGCCACGACGCAGGCCGACCCGCTCGCCGTGCTCGCCCCGGCCGCCGTGCTCACGGCGGCCGCCCTCGTCGCGACGGCGGCGGTCCTCGGCCCCGCCGCGGCGCTCGTCGAGCGGCTCGCGTCCCGCCGCCGCGGCATCCAGCCCGTCCTCGCCGCCCGGCAGGTCGCGCGCCGGGTCGTCGTCGTCGCCGTGCCGGTCGTGCTGGTCGTGCTCGCGTCGGGCGCGGCGACGCTCGCCGGTGCCTACGCGGGCACGACGGCCTCCTCGCGCGCTGCCGTGGACGAGCTGCGCGCCGGCACCGACGTGCGGGTCGTGACCGGCGGTGGTGCGACGGTCACGCAGACCGAGAACCCACCGGTCGTCGCCCGGTACGCCGCGCTCGACGGCGCACGCGGGGCGACGAGCGTGCTGCGGTCCTCCGGCGTGCTGGGCGAGGACCCGGTGGCCCTGCTCGCGCTCGACGCCGAGGCCGCGCCCGACGTCCTGCGCCTGCCCGTCGGCATGTCGGCGGACGACGTCACCGGGGACCTGCGCGACCCGTCGGCCGACCTCGGCGCGGCACTCCCCGACGGCGCGACCGGCATGTCGGTCGACGTCACCGCCGCGGTGTCCTTGACGGAGGAGGTCACGCCCGACCTCCCGTGGTACTGGGACGACGTGCACCATGCCCGGACCGCACGGGTCGCGGCATGGGTCGCGGACGAGTCCGGTGCGCTCCACCGTGTCTCCCTCGGCTCGCTGAGCCTCGGGTACGTCGACGACGTCGCCGCCGACGTCGGGCAGACCCCCTCCTCGCACGCGATGAGCGGTGACCTGCCCGGTCCGGGCGCGTGGCGGTTCGTGGGCCTCGACCTGGAGATCGGCACGCCCCTCCCCGGCGCACGGGCCACCGTCACGCTCGACGCGGCGTCGGCCCGGACGCCCGCGGGCGCGGAGCCGCTCGATCTCGCGGGCACCACCGGGGCCGCGTGGGTGCCGGTCGACACGCTCGTGCGTGACGAGCTCGCCGACCTCGCACCGAGCGGCCCGGCAGGGGTGGACGCGACGTTCTCGGCGCGCGGCCTGCCGCTCGACGTCCGGCTGGCCCCGGAGGCCGACGCGACGGCGCCCGTGCCCGTCACGCTCCCCGCCGCCCTGGCCGACTCCTACGACCTGGCTCCCGGCGACGAGTCGGTGCTCACGGTGTCCGGGACCGACGTCCCGGTCCGGGTCCAGCACGTCGTCGAGGTCGTCCCCGGAGCGGTCGAGCAGACCGCGGTGCTCGCGGACCTGGCGACGTGGCTGCAGCACGGCCTGCGCGTCGCACAGGCCGTGCCCCGACCGGACGCCGTCTGGATCGGTACCGACGACGACCTCGCTGCCCGCGCACAGGTCGCCGACGAGGCCGCGGGTCTCGCGGCCACGCAGGCGTCCGCCACCGACGAGGGCGTCGCCCAGGCCGCGGGGGGCGACGCCGGGCCCGACGCCGCCGCACCCGTGCGGGTGGCGTTCTGGCTCGCCGCGGCGGGCGCCGTCGTGCTCGCGCTCGCCGGTGTCCTCGCGGTCGCGCTGTCCCAGCTCCGGGCGCGGCGCGCAGAGGTCGCGGTGCTGCGCGCGCTCGGGACGCTCCCGGGTGTGCAGGCCCGCGGTCGCGCGTTCGAGCTGGCCGCGGTCGGCGCCCTCGCGCTCGTGCTCGGAGTCGTGGCGGGCTGGGCGGTCGCCGCCCTCACCGTCCCTGCGCTCGCTCGCGCGACCCTCGGGAGCGCGGCGCAGGTGCTCCCGGTCCCGCTCGTGCAGGCGGTCGGGCCCACCGCCGTCGTGCTCGTCGCCCTCACCGCCGGCCTCGCCGCCGTCGTGCTCGTCGTCGCCGCGCGCGTGCGCGCCCAGGCGCTCGACGCCCACTACCGGGAGGAGATCCGGTGAGGCTCGTGCGCCTCGGACGGCGCCAGTTCGCCGCGCACCGGTCGGTGTCGATCGCGCTCGCCGTGGTCGTGGCCGTCGTCGCGCTCGTCGTGACCGCCTGGCCGCGCGCGGTCGCCGCGACGAACGCGGACCAGGTCGCGTACGAGCTCGCCGACTCGACGCCTCAGCAGCGCGACGTGATCGCCGTGACCCCGAGCGGTCCCGATCTCGGCCCGGCCGAACCACCCGGATCGACAACGCTGGGGCCGGAGGCCGAGGCGACGTGGGGAGCGTTCGAGCAGGGGCTCGTCCGGCTGCGCGACGACCAGCTCGAGCCGCTGCGCTCGGTGCTGGGCCCACCCGCGTACACGGTCGAGGACGACCCGCGCGACCTGCCGCGGGTCCCGGGGAACGACGTGCGCTTCCCGTCCGGCGTGATCAAGGTCGACCCGCACCTCGCGGAGCACGTCACGCTGGTCGACGGGGCGTGGCCCGCACAGGCCGACGGGCTGTCGGAGGCGGAGGACGGGACCGAGATCGTCGACGAGACGGGGGCGGTGCGCGTCGTGGGGAAGCAGGTGATCGACGTCGCCACGTCTGCCGAGGCCGCCGAGGTCCTCGGATGGCCGGTCGGCGACGTGCGAGCGATGGACGACGTCACCTCGGTCCGCCTCGCCGGGACGTTCGAGGCCGTCGACCCGGAGGGGGACTACTGGGCGCACAACCCGTACTCCGCGGCGCCGTCGGTGGACGAGGACCTGAACATGGGCACGTCCGTGCGGACCGCGCTCTACGTCCACCCGGCGAGCGTCGAGCGGATGCTCTGGCTCAGCCCGTCGACCAGGGTCTGGTACCCCGTGTCGGGCGACGACGTCGGTGCGGACGACGTCGCACCGCTCCTGGCTCAGCTCCGCGGCTTCACGTCCGTGCCGCACACCGTCGTACCCGGCGGAAGCTTCCAGCTCGCGCCCGCGAGCGAGCTGACCGAGGTGCTCACGACGCTGCTCGCCCAGCAGCGGTCCTCGGCCGCGATCCTCGCGGTGCTCGCCGTCGGTCCGCTCGGCGTGACCGTCGCGGTGCTGCTGCTCGGCGCGCAGCTCGTCGTCTCCCGACGCCGCGCGTCCCTCGCGCTCCTGGGCGCGCGCGGCGCGTCGGGTGCACAGCTGCGCGGACTCATGGCGGCGGAGGGCCTCGCGCTCGGGCTGCCCGCGGCCGCGGTCGGGGCGCTCGCGGCGGTGCTCGCCGTCCCCGTGTCCGCGGGCGGGGGAGAAGTCGGCGCCTCGACGTTCGTCCCCGCGCTGTGCACCGCCCTCGCGCCCGCGCTGCTCTTCGCCCTGACCACCTCGCCGCGCGGCCTGCGCGGGGAGCGCGCGGACCTCGGGTCGCGCCGCAGCAGGCTCGCCACCCTGGCGGGCCTCCTCGTCGTCGTGGCCGCCACCGTCTCCGTCGTCCTGCTCCTGCAGCGCGGGGTGCTCGTCGGGCCGGACTCCGGCGGCGTGGACCCGCTGCTCGCGGCCGCGCCGCTGCTGCTCGCGCTCGCGACCGCGCTGGTCGTGGTGCGGCTCGCCCCCTGGCCCGTGCGGGCACTGGAACGCGTGCTGCGCAGGCGACGTGATCTCGTGCCGTTCCTCGGTGCCGCGCGCGCCGTGCGGGACCCGGCGGCCGGGGCCGTCCCCGCGCTCGCGCTCGTCGTCGGGGTGTCGATCGCCTTGGCCTCCGGTGTCCTGTCCACGACGGTGCGCGACGGCGTCGAGTCGCTCGCCTGGCAGGAGGCCGGCGCGGACCTGCGCGTCGACGGTCCCGTCCTGGACGACGACCTCGTCGCCGAGCTCGACGCGATCGAGGGTGTCGACGCGGTCGCGACCGTCGCCGACGCGGGCAGCGTCCTGCTGCGCGGGGGGGCCTCGGGCGAGCGGGTGCGCCTCGTCGCGGTCGACGCCGTCGCGCTCGCGGCCGTGCAGTCGGACACGCCCGGGGCACGACCTCTCCCGGCCGGTCTCGGCACCGCGACCGGTGCTCTGCCGGTGCTCGTGTCCGCCGGGACGGGGGTCGCGACGGGCGACCAGGGGGTCACGGTCGCGGCCGAGGACAGTGCCGACGTCGAGGTCCTGGGCACGGTCACCGACTCGCCCGGCATCCGCTCGCCCGGGACGTTCGTCGTCGTGGACCGCGCGCTCGCGCAGGACGAGCTCGGCGTGAGCGTCCACCCGCGCCTCGCGCTGCTCGCGGTGGACGACGGGGCGGACGAGACCGCGGTCCGTGCCGAGATCGCCCGCATCCTCCCGACGTCCGCGGTGACGAGCCCGCACGAGATCGCCGCCGAGACGCTCGAGTCGCCGCTCGCCGCCGGGACCGACCGGGCCTTCGTCGTCGCGGTCGCGCTGTCCGGGCTGCTGAGCGCGGTCGCGGTCGTGCTGACGCTCATGATCGGTGCGCCCGCCCGCACCCGCCTGCTCGCCGTGCTGCGCACGCTCGGGCTCGACCGACGGCGCACCCCCGGTCTCGTGGCGTGGGAGATCGGGCCCTGGGCGCTCGCGTCGCTCGTCGTCGGCGCGGTGCTCGGTCTCGCCATCCCCGCGCTCGTGCTCGCGGCGGTCGACCTGACGCCGTTCACGGGTGGAGATGCGCAGCCCGCGCTCGCGCTCGACCCGGTGCTGCTGGGCATGGTCGTCGTCGGTCTGGTCCTGGTGGTGGCCGGGGCGGTCGGGGTCGCGACGCTGGTGAGCCGACGCGGGGACCCCGCGACGGCACTGCGGATCGATGAGGAGAGATGACATGACCCAGGGTGCTGCGGGCCCGGACATCCTGTGCCTGGACCTCGTGCGGATCTTCTCCGCCGACGGTGTCGAGGTGCAGGCGCTGCAGGGGCTGAACCTGCGCGTCGAGCCGGGCGAGCTCGTCGCGATCGTCGGCGCGTCCGGCTCCGGCAAGTCGACGCTGCTGACGATCCTGTCCGGCCTCGACCGGCCGACGGGCGGTTCCGCCGTCGTCGCGGGGACCGACCTGCTGACCATGGGGCGTCGCGAACGGGTGCGGTACCAACGTCACACCGTCGGGTTCGTCTGGCAGCAGACGAGCCGCAACCTCCTGCCGTACCTGACGGCGGCCGAGAACGTCGCGGTGCCCCTCACCCTCGCCGGCGACCGGGCGGCTCCCGAGCGGGCCGCGCGGGTCGACGCGCTGTGCGAGCTGCTCGAGATCTCCCACGTGCGCGACCGTCGACCCGACCAGATGTCCGGCGGCGAGCAGCAGCGCACCGCGCTCGCCGTCGCCGTGGCGAACGCGCCGCGGGTGCTCCTCGCCGACGAGCCCACCGGCGAGCTCGACGAGGCGACGTCGGTCGAGGTGCTCGAGGCCATGCGCGCCATGAACGCCGAGCTCGGCGTCACCACCCTCATCGTCACGCACGACCCCACGGTGTCCGACCACGTGCGCCGCACCGTCCAGATCCGTGACGGGCGTACGTCCACGGAGGTGCTGCGGCGCACCGAGCTCGACGAGCACGGCTCCGAGCGGCACGTCGCGGAGGAGTTCGCGGTCCTCGACCGGGTCGGCCGGCTCCAGCTCCCGCCCGACTTCGTCGCGAGCCTCGACCTGCGCGACCGCGTCCGGCTCGCGCTCGAGACCGACCACGTCGGCGTGTGGCCCGGCCACGGCGGACGACAGGCGACGGACGCGGGCGGGGCACCGGCGTCGGGCACCGGGGACCAGCCGACCGACGGGAGCGGACGATGACGGACGAGGCACGGACCACTCCGGACGACGCACGGACCACGCCTGACGCGGCACGGGCGGCACCCGACGGGGCGCCCGTGCTGCGCGCGGACCGTGTCGGGCGCGTGTTCGGACGCGGTGCGACGGCGGTGCACGCGCTGAGCGACGTCTCGCTCGCCGCGCACGCCGGCGAGCTGCTCGTCGTGCGCGGCCCGTCCGGGTCCGGCAAGACGACGCTGCTCAACATCCTCGGCGGACTCGACCGCCCGACCAGCGGGGGCGTGCACCTCGCGGACGGGCGCGAGCTGTCCGCGCTGCCCGAGACCGAGGTCCTCGACGTGCGGCGGCGACGGATCGGCTACGTGTTCCAGTCGTTCGGCCTGATCCCGGTCCTGTCCGCGGCGGAGAACGTCGAGGTCCCGTTGCGCCTGCAGGGCGTGGACCCGGCGGAGCGCGCCGAGCGCGTCGACCGCGCGCTCGCGCTCGTCGGGCTCGACGGGCACGCCGCGCAGCGCCCGTACGAGCTCTCGGGGGGCCAGCAGCAGCGCGTCGGCATCGCCCGCGCGCTCGTGGCCGAGCCGTCGATCCTCGTCGCCGACGAGCCGACCGGGCAGCTCGACTCCGGGACCGCCGCGACGGTCATGGACCTGATCCGCGACGTCGTCCACTCCCGCGGCGTCGCGGCCGTCGTCTCCACGCACGACCCGCTGCTGGTGCGTCGCGCGGACCGTGTCCTCGAGCTGCACGACGGGCGCGTCCTGACCGCGGGCTGACCGGCGACAGGCGCTCCGGTTGCCGACGGGACCGGGCGGGGCAAGCCTGGGGACATGACGAGCATCGAGGACGCTGCCCCGTCGCAGCCTGCGGACGCCGACGGGGCGGGTGCGCGCGGGACAGGCGACGCGCACGACCCCGACGCGCCGCGCTCGGGGCGCCCCCACCCGGCCGTCTTCTACCCCGCCGCGGGGCTGATCCTGCTGTTCGTGCTGGCCACGGTCATGTTCACGGACACGGTCACGGGTGTCATGAGCACGCTGCAGAGCGACGTCATCGGGGTCTTCGGCTGGTACTACATCATCATCGTCGTCGCGTTCGTCGTGTTCTCGCTCTGGATGGGCGTGAGCCGGTTCGGCGACATCGTGCTCGGCAAGGACGACGACGAGCCGCTGTTCCGGCTGCCCGTATGGTTCGCGATGCTGTTCGCGACGGGCATGGGGATCGGGCTCGTCTACTGGGGCGTCGCCGAGCCCGTCTCGCTGTACGTGTCGCCGAAGCCCGGCCTCGAGGGCAGCAGCGACGCCGTCCTCGCGCAGTCCGCGATGGCGCAGAGCTACCTGCACTGGGGGATCCACGCCTGGGCGATCTACGTCGTCGCCGGCCTCGCGCTCGCCTACGCGATCCATCGCAAGGGCCGGCCCGTCTCGATCCGATGGGCGCTCGAGCCGCTCCTCGGCAACCGGGTCAAGGGCTGGCTCGGCGACGTGATCGACGTCATCGCCGTCGTCGGGACCGTGTTCGGGGTCGCGACCTCGCTCGGGTTCGGGGTCCTGCAGATCGCCGCGGGACTGGGCTATCTCGACGTCGTCGACGCGGGGCTGCCGCTCGAGATCGGGCTCGTCGCCGCCATCACCGCGATCGCCACGATGTCCGTCGTGTCCGGGCTCGGCAAGGGCATCAAGTGGCTGTCCAACGGCAACATGATCCTCGCGGGCGTCGTCATGGTCGTCGTCCTGGTCCTCGGCCCCACGCTGTTCCTCATGCGCGAGTGGGTGCAGTCGATCGGCTACTACCTCCAGAGCTTCATCCGTCTCAGCTTCGACACGACGGCGTTCCAGGGCGAGGCGGGCCTGGACTGGCAGTCGAGCTGGACGATCTTCTACTGGGGCTGGTGGATCTCCTGGGCCCCGTTCGTCGGCGTCTTCATCGCACGCATCTCGCGGGGGCGCACCGTCCGCGAGTTCGTCATGGGCACGCTGTTCGTCCCCACCATCGTCACGACGCTCTGGTTCGCGGTCTTCGGCGGCGCCGGCCTCTCGCAGGAGATGGCGTCCCCGGGCAGCATGCAGGACGGCGCCGGTGGCGTGGACCAGAACACCGCGCTCTTCCAGCTCCTCGACACGTTCCCGGCCGGTGCGGTGCTGTCGGTGGCCGCGATCGTGCTCATCGTCGTCTTCTTCGTGACGTCCTCGGACTCCGGGTCGCTGGTCGTCGACATGCTCGCGTCCGGGGGCAACCCCAACCCGCCGACCTGGAGCCGGATCTTCTGGGCCGTGGTGGAGGGCCTCGTCGCCATCGCGCTCCTCGTCGCCGGCGGGCTCCAGGCGCTGCAGACCGTCGCGATCCTCATCGCCCTTCCCTTCTCCGTGATCATGATCGGGATGGCCGTGGCGACCGTTCGCGCGCTCAGCGCCGAGCACGCCGCCCTCATGCGCTCCGAGCGGCGCCAGGCTCGGGCCGCG
Organism: Cellulosimicrobium arenosum; assembly: GCF_014837295.1. Taxonomy (GTDB): domain Bacteria; phylum Actinomycetota; class Actinomycetes; order Actinomycetales; family Cellulomonadaceae; genus Cellulosimicrobium; species Cellulosimicrobium arenosum. The sequence goes on along the minus strand of NZ_JACYHB010000002.1, from coordinate 125,244 downwards.
CTGACCGACCAGGTGACCACCCGCGTGACGGAGTCGATCTCCGAGCAGTGGGAAGAGCTCTACCCGGACCGGCCGAGGCAGCCGAGGCACGAGGCACAGCACGGGTCCAGGGCCCGACGACGGACGCGGGACGACGACCCGGTAGGATAGCCGTGCCCGGGCGACGACCCGAGCGCCCTCCGGAGTTCCGCGGTCGAGTGCCGCGCGGCCCGGGAGCGGCGTCGGCCGATCGTCGCCCCCGTCGACCTCCATGAAATGAGAACCGTAGATGTCTGTGCGCTCCGACCTGCGCAACGTGGCGATCGTCGCCCACGTCGACCACGGCAAGACGACCCTCGTCGACGCCATGCTGCGCCAGTCCGGCGCCTTCACGGCGCACCAGCACGTGGACGACCGTGTCATGGACTCCGGCGACCTCGAACGCGAGAAGGGCATCACCATCCTCGCGAAGAACACCGCCGTGCGGTACGCGGGTCCGTCCGCGGCCGCGGCGGGCGAGCCCGGTGGCATCACGATCAACGTCATCGACACCCCCGGTCACGCCGACTTCGGCGGCGAGGTCGAGCGCGGCCTGTCGATGGTCGACGGCGTCGTCCTCCTCGTCGACGCGTCCGAGGGCCCCCTGCCCCAGACGCGGTTCGTGCTGCGCAAGGCGCTCGCGGCGAAGCTCCCGGTGATCATCGTGGTCAACAAGGTCGACCGCCCCGACTCGCGCATCACCGAGGTCGTCGCCGAGGCGACCGACCTGCTGCTCGGCCTCGCGAGCGACCTGTCCGACGAGGTGCCGGACCTCGACCTCGACGCCGTCCTCGACGTCCCGGTCGTGTACGCCTCGGCCAAGGCCGGTCGCGCGTCGGTCGACCAGCCCCTCGACGGCCAGCTCCCCGCGAGCGAGGACCTCGAGCCGCTGTTCGAGACGATCCTCACGAAGATCCCCGCGCCGACCTACGACGAGGGCGCGCCCCTGCAGGCGCACGTCACCAACCTCGACGCCTCCCCGTTCCTCGGCCGCCTCGCGCTGCTGCGGGTCTTCAACGGGACGCTGCGCAAGGGACAGGTCGTGGCGTGGGCGCGACAGGACGGCACCATGCAGAACGTCAAGATCACCGAGCTCCTCGAGACCAAGGCGCTCGACCGCGTCCCGACCGACTCCGCGGCCCCCGGCGACATCGTCGCCGTCGCGGGCATCGCCGACATCACCATCGGTGAGACGTTGACGGACCCGGACGACCCGCGCCCCCTGCCGCTCATCACCGTCGACGACCCGGCGATCTCCATGACCATCGGGATCAACACGGCACCCCTCGCAGGCAAGGGCGGCAAGGGCCACAAGGTCACCGCGCGCCAGGTCAAGGACCGCCTCGACTCCGAGCTCGTCGGCAACGTGTCGCTGCGCGTCCTGCCGACCGAGCGCCCCGACGCGTGGGAGGTCCAGGGCCGCGGGGAGCTCGCGCTCGCGATCCTCGTCGAGCAGATGCGTCGCGAGGGCTTCGAGCTCACGGTCGGCAAGCCGCAGGTCGTCACGCGCACGGTCGACGGCAAGACGCACGAGCCCATGGAGCGCATGACGATCGACGTGCCCGAGGAGTACCTGGGTGCGGTCACGCAGCTCATGGCGGCTCGCAAGGGTCGCATGGAGACCATGTCGAACCACGGCACGGGCTGGATCCGCATGGAGTTCATGGTCCCGGCCCGCGGGCTCATCGGCTTCCGCACCCGCTTCCTCACCGAGACGCGCGGGACCGGGATCGCGTCGTCGATCTCCGAGGGCTACGAGCCCTGGGCAGGGCCGATCGAGACCCGCACCACGGGCTCTCTCGTCGCCGACCGCGCGGGCAAGGTCACTCCGTTCGCGATGATCAACCTCCAGGAGCGCGGCTCGTTCTTCGTCGACCCGACCCAGGAGGTGTACACCGGCATGATCGTCGGCGAGAACTCGCGCAACGAGGACATGGACGTGAACATCACCAAGGAGAAGAAGCTCACGAACATGCGGTCCTCCACGGCCGACAACTTCGAGAACCTCATCCCGCCGCGTCACCTCACGCTCGAGGAGTCCCTCGAGTTCGCCCGCGAGGACGAGTGCGTCGAGGTCACGCCCGAGGTCGTGCGGATCCGCAAGGTCCTGCTCGACCCGACGGAGCGCGCACGCGCGACGGCGCGGGCCAAGCGCGCCTGATCCCGGCGTGACGACGATCGGGGGGATCGGCACGGTGGTGCCGGCCGGCGGCCTGCTGGCCGTGCACGCCCACCCGGACGACGAGACCCTCGCGACCGGCGCGCTGCTCGCCACGTGGGCCGCGGCCGAGGAGCCCGTCACCGTCGTCACGTGCACGCGCGGGGAGCGAGGCGAGGTGATCGACACCCCAGCGCACCCGACCGGCGTCGGGCAGCTGGAGGGGGACGGGCCCGCCCTCGCCGCCCATCGCGAGGGCGAGCTCGCGCGGGCGCTCGCCGCGCTCGGGGTCCGCGACCACGTCTTCCTCGACGCGGCGGACGCAGGGCCCGCGCCGGAGATCGAGGACGGCTCGGCCGGCGCCCGGGCCCGGACCGGGCGCTACGTCGACTCCGGGATGGCCTGGGCGGCGCCGGGCGTCGCGCGGGCCGAGGCCGCGGCCGCGCTCGAGCCGGGCGCGTTCGTCGGCGCGGACCTCGACGAGTCCGCGGGCCGGCTCGCCGCGGTCGTGCGCAGCCGTCGGCCCGTCGTCGTCGTGACGTACGAGCCGGGCGGCGGGTACGGCCACCCTGACCACGTGCGCGCGCACGACGTGACCGCACGCGCCCTCGAGCTGCTCGACGCGGCGGGCGACCCGGTGCCCGATCTCTGGGCCGCCGTCGTGCCGGCCGAGGAGCTGCGCCGCGCTCGGCGCGCGCTCGCCGACACGCCGGCCGTCGCGGCGATCCTGCACAGCGTGCCGGGACTCTCGCTCCCCGACCCGGACGAGCCGCTGCCGCCCGTGGCGAAGGCGCCGGACGAGCTGCGCGGGCCGCGAGCGGTACCCGTCGCGCCCGTGCTCGACGCGCTGCTCGCCGCGATGCGCGCGCACGCGACCCAGATCCAGGCGGTCGGGACCGCCCTCGACCGTCCCGGTCTCGCCGCCTGGTACGCGCTGAGCAACGACGTCCTCGCGCCCGTCCCTTCACACGAGTTCTACGCGCTCTCCCGTCCCGCTGTACGGGAAGTCGGCACGTCGCCCCCCGGCGCCACGTAGCCTGGTGCGGCGACGACGGGAGACATGAGCATGCCTGAGTCCGCACCGCGGATCACGAGCACGAGGAGCACGTCCGGCACGTCCGGCACCGTCGGCACGGTCGGCATGGTCCTGCGCGGCGTGGCGTGCGCGGTCCTGGGGATCGTCGTGGGGGTCGTCGGCACCGTCGCGCACCGTGCCTCGATGCTCGACGGCGCGGTGCCCGTCGGGCTCGTCCTGGCCCTCCTCGTGGTCCTGTCCGCCGGGGTGCTCGCGCGCGCGTGGGCGGGTTTCCCCGGCCTCGCGGGGTACGGGATCGGTTGGGTCGTGGTGGTCCAGCTCCTGTCGTTGCAGGGACCGGGCGGCGACGTCCTGATCCCCGGCCAGGCCGTCGGGTACGTGTGGATCTACGGCGGCCTCGTGCTCGTCGCGGTGGTGGCCTTCTGCCCGCGCTCGTGGTTCAGCGACCGGCCGGTGCGCGGACCGGCGCACCGTCGGTCGGCCGCCCTCGAGGGCACCGCCGAGAGGTGACGCAGTCCGGTAGAATCCGGACACCGCGGGCCACCGCACACTCTCATCGTCCTCATCATCGCGTGGATGCCTGCGCGCCCTTCGTCACGGAGACAGTGGATGGGTCAGCCGACCGACCGAGACAACGAGCCCGACCCCGCCGAGCAGGACGCGCCGGGGCACCTCGGTGACGACGAGACGACGGCGCCGCCGCAGGCGGGGTCGGCCGAGCCGGGCGAGCGGGTTCCCGCCGCAGCGCAGACCACCGAACCGGCACCCGGTACGCAGGCCCCGGGCGACGACGGGGCGACCGGCGACCGCACGTCGCCATCGCGGCCCGACGCCGCATCCTCGGGAGGCGGGGAGCCACCGCCCGGTCCGGGCGACCCGGAGGAGCCGACGACCGCGGACGGCGGGGCCGATCCCGCCGCCGCGGCGGACGAGTCCGTCGAGCCGGGCACGGCGGCGGAGCCGGGCACGGCTGCTGGACCGGACACGGCCGTCGGGCCGGTCGTGGGAGCCGACCCGGAGGTCCCGGGCGAGCCGGATGGTTCTGCATCGCCCGGCTCGAGCGACGCGTCGGAGCCGGCCGACCCCGACGCGGACGACGAGACCCCGTACGTGCCGCGCGTCTTCGCGTTCGGCGCGGACGAGCCGGCGGTGGAGGGTGCCGCCGCCGCCGAGGCGGAGTCCGCGAACCAGAGTGCGGACCGGCCCTCGGGCCCGTCGACCGACGCGCAGGTGGCGCAGCCCGAGCCTGCTCTCGAGCAGGCGAACCCGGGCGAGGACGACACCGCGGTGATCGCCCCGGTGAGCGCCGAGCCCTGGGTGCGACCCGAGAGCACGGTCGGGTCGTCGACCCCCGCGCCTCCGAGCACCGCCCTTCCGGCCACCGTTCCCGAGGTGCCGGCGTCGAGCGGGCCTGCAGGCCCGCACGACGCCCCGACCGCGAGGCTCGACCCGGTGCCGGCCGCGAGCGCACCGCCGGTCGGCCCCGAGGCGGCCGCGGCCGGGTTTACCCCGGTGCCCCCCGACGACTCGCGCGACGCGTCGGTGTTCGAGGGGTTCGACGACGGTGCGCCGCGCCACGGCTGGGTCCGCGGGCTCGTGTGGACGGGACTCGCGGTCCTGGTCCTCGGTGGTCTGTACACCGGTGCGCAGTGGTTCTACTCGGACAAGGTGCCGACCGGCACCACGGTGGCCGGCGTCGACGTCGGGGGGATGACGGGCGACGCCGCCGAGGACGAGCTGGCGAGCACGGTCGGTGCCCGCGCGGCGGAGCCGGTCGACCTGACGGCGGGCGACTCCGGGACGACGATGGACCCGGCAGCGGCGGGCCTCGCGTTCGACGCGCACGCCACGGCGCAGGAGCTCACCGCCTTCTCGATGAACCCCTCGCGCCTGTGGCAGCACCTGTTCGGCGGCGAGGCGGCCGACCCGGTGGTCACGGTCGACGACACGGTGCTCGACGAGCAGGTCGAGACCTTGCACGGCAGCCTCGACGTGGCTGCGGTCGACGGCACCGTGCAGTTCGTCGACGGTGCGCCGAGCGCGACCGACGCCGCCGACGGCGCGGCGCTCGTCACCGACGAGGCGGCGGACCGGATCGTCGCGGGGTGGCTCGTCACCGACGGCGCGATCGACCTGCCGACCGAACCCGTCGCTCCCGAGATCACGCAGGAGGAGACGGACGCGGCGCTCGAGCAGGCGCAGACGGTGGTCTCCGCCCCCGTCGTGGTGTCCGTCGGCGGGCAGGACCCGGAGCTTCCGGCCGAGGTCGTCGCGGGTGCGGCGTCGTACCCGGCCGCCGACGGCGAGCTGGCCCTCTCGCTCGACGGACCGACCCTCGTCGAGGCGGTCGTCGACCGGACGAACGACCTGCTCACGACCGCCGACGACGCGCACTTCGTCTTCTCGGGCGGCAAGCCCGTGATCGAGGGTGGCGAGCCGGGCACGACGATCGATCCGGACGCGCTCGCGGCCGCAGTCGGCGAGGCGGCGACGAGCGACGAGCGGACCGCGGACGTCGAGCTCACCGAGTCCGATCCCGAGCAGTCGCGGGAGGCGCTGGAGGAGCTCGGCGTCAAGGAGAAGATCTCGGAGTTCGCCACCCCGCTCACCAACGACGCGGTCCGTACCGACAACCTGCGCGTCGGCGCGAGCAAGGTCGACGAGACGCTCGTGCTCCCGGGCGAGACCTTCTCGTTGATCGACACCCTGTCACCGATCACGATCGCCGGGGGCTACCACGCGTCGGGCATCGTGCAGGACGGAAAGCACACCGAGGGCGTGGGCGGCGGGCTCTCGCAGATGGCGACCACGACCTACAACGCCGGCTTCTTCGCCGGTCTCGAGGACGTCGAGCACCGCCAGCACAGCTACTGGTTCACGCGGTACCCGGCGGGTCGCGAGGCGACGATCTACGTCGGCGCGCTCGACATGAGGTTCAAGAACGACACCCCGTACGGTGTGCTCATGCAGTCGTGGGTGTCCGGTGGTCAGCTGCACGTCGCGACCTGGAGCACGAAGTACTACGAGGTCGAGACTTCCGCGAGCCCGAAGACGAACGTCGTCCCGACCACCACGGTGACCCACAAGGGCAGCGACTGCGAGCCGATCCCGGCCGGCAACCCAGGGTTCTCCATCACGAACTACCGCAAGGTCTACCTGGACGGGGATCTCGTCAAGGACGAGGCGGACCACTGGACCTACAAGCCGGACAACGAGGTGGTCTGCGAGTGACCGAGCAGAACGGGATGTCGCGCGGCCGCATGCTGGGGCGCACCGAGCGGGAGTCCGGCGCACAGGCGCTGCTCGCCGCGACCGGGGCCGGGTGGACCGGTGCCGACGCCGCCGGGGCGGAGGCGCTGCTCGACCTCGGTTCGACGTCGGCCACCCTGTCGACGGTCGCGAGCATCGAGGGGCTCGCGGCAGTCGTCCACCTGGGTCACCCGGCGCAGCCCTCCCACGACCTCGAGCGGGCGCTGCTCGCCGCGCCGCCCAGCGTGGTGCTGACCGACGCCGCCGCCGTGGAGGCGCAGTGGGTGTGGGTCGGACGGACCGGCGACCGCGAGCTCACCGGGCACGTCGTCGTCGACGAGGCGGGCGTCCGCGACCGGCGGCACGCGCTGCGGACCATGGGGATCAGCCCGCGCCTCGTCCCCGGCCGCATGACGGTCGCGGAGCGCGTCGCGCTCGCGGGCGCCGACGGGAGCCTCGTGGTCGAGGCGTCCGTCGCCGCCGACGAGCTCGCGCCGCTCGGGTTCGTCGAGCTCTCGGGCAGCGAGACCCTGCGCGACGGTGCGCCCGTCTGGTACGGGCTGCTCGAGTCGCGCGACCCGGCTCCCCGGTCCGAGGGGACGGCGCAGGTGTGGCTCGCCTTCGGCCCGCGCGACGACCACCGGGGCTCCCTGCAGCAGACGCTCGGCGTCGTGGCGGAGCACGGGGTCGACCTCCAGCACCTGCGCAGCCACCGCTCCCAGGCCGGGCCGCACATCTTCTTCACGTCCTTCTCGTGCCCCGACGCGGGCACGCTCGACGCCCTGGTCCGGAGCCTCGCGGAGCGAGGCGTGTCCCACCGCGTGCTCGCGGTGCTGCCCGGGCGGGACTTCGTCCCCGGTCCCGACGCGCTCGCACCGCGCTGGGACGTCGGCGAGCAGCAGGCACCGTGACCCGCGTCGGGTACCTCGGTCCGGAGGGGACGTTCACCCACCAGGCAGCCGCCGAGTGGGCCCGCGCCGGAGCGGGCACGCAGGCCGCGACGGGGGAGCTCGTCGCGCTCCCCACCGTGACCGACGTGTTCGCCGGGGTCGCGAGCGGCGCGCAGGAGCGCGGCGTGGTGGCGATCGAGAACACCGTCGAGGGCTACGTGGTCCCGTCCCTCGACGCGATCGTGGGGAGCCCCGACGTCGTCGCGGTGGACGAGGTCGTGCTCGACGTCTCCTTCGACGCCTTCGTCCGCGACGGCCGTGGCGAGCTGGTCGAGGTGAGCGCGCACCCGCACGGTCTCGCACAGTGCCAGGGCTTCGTCGCGCGCACGGGGCTGCGCGCCGTCCCCGCCGCCTCGAACGCCGCAGCGTGCCGCGACGTGACGGACCGGCAGGTCGCGCTCGGTCCCGCGATCTGCGGGCCCCTCTACGGGCTGCAGACGTACGAGCGGGCGGTGGAGGACTTCCACGGCGCCCGGACGCGCTTCCTCGTGCTCGCGCCGCGCTCGGTCGCGCCGTCCGTGCTGAGCCCCGCGCGGGGGACCGCCGTCACCTGGCGCACGATGCTCGCGGTGACGCCCGTCGTGACCGGGCCCGGCGTGCTCGCCCGCATCACGCGGACGTTCGGCGAGCGCGCCGTCAACATGTCGAGCCTGATCACCCGACCGCTCAAGGCGGTCGAGGGAACGTACGTCTTCGTCGTCACGCTCGACGGTGCACCCTGGGCGCCGACGGTGCGCGACGCCCTGGGCGACCTGCTGCGCGCGGGCGACTCGCTCAAGACGCTCGGCGTGATGCCGACCCGCGGTGAGCTGGACGAGTCCGTGCACGCCGACGTCGACGCCGCGCACGTCCCCGTCGCCGGGGTCGACGCGTCGTCGTCGGCCACCGTGCTCGAGCGAGGTCTGCTGTGGTGAGCGTCGGGGTCCTCGGCCTCGGTCTCGTCGGCGGGTCGGTCGCGCGCGCCCTCCGGCGCGCCGGGGTGGACGTCGTCGGGTTCGACGCCGTCCCCGCGACCCGGGTCGCGGCGCGCGCCGCAGGGCTCTCGGTGACCGACGACGTGGCGAGCCTGTGCCGGACCGCACCGGACGTCCTCGTCCTCGCGGTGCCGCTGCGTGCCGTGCGGCCCGTCGCCGCGGAGGTCGCCCGGCACGTCGGCGGTCCGACCGTCGTGACCGACGTGGGCAGCGTCAAGTCGGCCGTGCGGGACGCCGTGGAGGCAGCGGGACTCGGCGAGCGGTACGTGGGCGCGCACCCGATGGCCGGCACGGAGCGGTCGGGGTTCGCCGCGTCGAGCGAGGACCTGCTCGACGGCGCCCACTGGGCCGTCACCGTCGGACCGACGACTCGTGCGGACGCGCTCGTGCGCGTGCTGGGACTCCTCACCGGGGCGCTCGGCGGCACGGTCCACGTGCTGACCGACGAGGTGCACGACGAGGCCGCCGCCCTGGTCAGCCACGTCCCGCACGTCCTGGCGACCGAGCTGCTGGGCGTCGTCGCCGACGCGCCGGTGCGCGACGTGGCGCTCGCGCTCGCGGCAGGCAGCTTCCGCGACACCACGCGCGTCGCCCGGACCGACGCGCGGCGCACCGAGGCCATGGTGACCGACAACGCGGCCTGGGTCGCCGCCGGCCTGCGGGTCGTGGTGCGCGACCTGGAGCGGCTGGCCCTCGCGCTCGAGACGAACGCGGGCGTCGCCCCGTTCTTCGACCGGCCCGACCCGGTGCGGCAGGTCGTGCGGCCCGACAGCACCCACCGCACCGAGCACCGGGTCGTGCTGGACGAGCAGGGGGAGTGGCGGACGACGCTCACCGGGCTGGGTGCCCGCGGTGCCGTCGTCGTGCGGGTGCAGGACGACGCGGTCCACGTCGTCTGAGCCGCCCGGGGCCGGTGGTCGGGGGCCAGCCGCCCGGAACCCGGGCGATCGCGTCAGCGGTCGTCCGCCGTACGGCCGCCGGCCGGGCGCCGCACCGGTCGGGGCGGCACGATCTTGCCGCCGACGATCCGGTCGACCGGGACGACCACGACCTCGCCGCGCGTGTCCCGGGCGCCGTGCCCGGCGTGCGGGAGGTGCCCCGCGCGCCCCGCGTCGCGACGCAGCACGAGCTCGCGCTCGTCGGCGCCGAGCACGATCCCGATGACGTCGGTCAGGGGCTCGCCGGAGGCAGGGACCTCGTGGTCCTCGAGCCGACGTCGGACGACGACACGGGTCCCGGGAGGCCACGACGTCCAGGGCCGTGCGTGCTCGTCGGTCATGTCACGTTCGTCCACGGGTTGGTCCTCGGTGGTCGAGCACCGCCCGACCTGAGCGATACTAGTCGTGCACACCCGTGCGGGCCCCGCGCCCGCAGCATCCACACCCCCGTCAGGAAGGTGCCCGCGTCGTGACCTACGTGATCGCCCAGCCGTGCGTCGACGTCAAGGACAAGGCGTGCATCGAGGAATGCCCTGTCGACTGCATCTACGAGGGGAAGCGGTCGCTGTACATCCACCCGGACGAGTGCGTGGACTGCGGCGCGTGCGAGCCCGTGTGCCCGGTCGAGGCGATCTACTACGAGGACGACGTCCCCGGCGAGTGGAGCGACTACTACCGCGCGAACGTCGAGTACTTCAACGATCTCGGCTCCCCGGGCGGCGCCGCGAAGATGGGTCTCATCGACAAGGACGACCCGATGATCGCGGCCCTGCCTCCGCAGGCCTGATCCCGGCCCGCGCTCCTCGGACCGCCACGTCATGGGACTCGCCGACCTCTCGGGGCTCGCCTACCCCTGGGACACGCTCGCCCCGTACCTCGAGCGGGCTCGCGCGCACCCGAGGGGCATGGTGGACCTCTCCGTCGGCACGCCCGTCGACCCGACGCCCGCCGTCGTCCGCGACGCGCTGGCGGCGGCGTCCGACGCCCCGGGCTACCCGACGACGCACGGCACGCCCGCGCTCCGGGAGGCCGTGACCGGGTGGTTCGCGCGCCGTCGAGGCGTGCCGGACCTGCACCCGGACGCCGTCCTGCCGACCATCGGCAGCAAGGAGCTCGTCGGTCTCCTGCCCGCGCTCCTGCACCTCGGCCCGGGCGACGTCGTCGTGCACCCCCGGACCGCCTACCCCACGTACGACGTCGGGGCTCGGCTCGCGGGGGCGTCGGCTCTGGCCACGGACGACGTCGACGAGTGGGCCGGGCGCGCGGACGTCCGCCTGGTCTGGGTCAACTCCCCGAGCAACCCCACCGGGCGGGTCCTCGACGCGGCGCACCTGGCCCGGGTGGTCGCCGCGGCCAGGAGCATCGGCGCGGTGGTGGCGAGCGACGAGTGCTATGCCGAGCTCGCCTGGGCCGAGCCGTACGCCTCGACGGGGGTGCCGAGCCTCCTCGACCCGACCGTGTGCGGCGGGACGCACGAGGGGCTGCTCGTGACGTACTCCCTCTCCAAGCAGTCCAACGTCGCCGGCTACCGGGCCGCGTTCGTCGCCGGCGACGCGGCGCTCGTCGCGGACCTGCTCGCGACACGCAAGCACCTCGGCATGATCGTCCCCGCACCGGTGCAGGCCGCGATGGTCGCGGCGCTGGGCGACGACGCCCACGTCGCGGCACAGCGCGAGGTGTACGCCCGGCGCCGGGACGCGCTCCTGGTCGGCCTGGACGCCGCCGGACTGGCCGTCGACGACAGCGAGGCCGGGCTCTACCTGTGGAGCCGGCGCGCGGCCGGCGGGGGCCGCTCCGAGGCGGGTGATCCGGACGAGTCCTGCTGGCAGGTCGTGTCCGGGCTCGCCGAGCTGGGGATCCTGGTCGGTCCCGGGACGTTCTACGGATCCGCCGGGAACGCGCACGTGCGGGTCGCTCTCACCGCGACCGACGAGCGCGTGCACGAGGCGACGAGGCGACTGTCCACGGGGTGAGAATTGCCTGTGACGTGCCTCACAGGCATGTGGGGTTCTGGTGAGAGTTCAGGATTGGTCACGTGCCGGTCGGGCGGGGTACGGTCGAGCGCGCGACAACGGCGCGCGAGCAGGACAGGAAGGGAACCATGACCACCACACAGCAGGCGACGGTCCGCCTCCTCGTCGACGACCAGGCGCAGGACCTGCCCGTGGTCGCGGCTTCCGAGGGCAACGACGGCATCGTCGTGTCCTCGCTCCTGAAGACCACCGGTCTGGTGACCGTGGATCCCGGCTTCACCAACACGGCGTCGTGCGAGTCGAGCATCACCTACATCGACGGCGACGCCGGGATCCTGCGCTACCGCGGCTACCCGATCGAGCAGCTCGCCGAGCAGTCCAGCTTTCTCGAGGTCGCGTACCTGCTGATCCACGGTGCGCTGCCGGACGCCGCTGCCCTCGACGCGTTCGTCGAGCGCGTGAACCGCCACACGTTCGTCCACGAGGACTTCCGCACGTTCATGGGGACGTTCCCCCGCGACGGGCACCCGATGGCGGTGCTCGCGTCCGCGATCAACGCGCTGTCCACGTTCTACCCCGAGTCGCTCGACCCGCGGGACCCGGAGACCGTCGAGCTCGCGACGGTGCTGCTGCTCGCCAAGACCCGCACCATCACGTCGTACCTGCACCGCCGTCGGGCGGGAGAGCCGCTGCTGTACCCCGACTACTCGCGCGGCTACGTCGACGACTTCCTGCGCATGACGTTCGCGACGCCGTACCAGCAGTACGAGGCCGACCCCGTCGTGGTCGACGCGCTCGACAAGCTCCTCATCCTGCACGCCGACCACGAGCAGAACTGCTCCACGTCGACGGTCCGGGTCGTCGGTTCGTCGAACGCGAACCTCTACGCCTCGGTCGCCGCGGGCGTCAACGCACTCTCCGGGCCCTCCCACGGCGGCGCGAACGAGGCCGTCCTCGCCATGCTCACCGAGATCCAGGGCAGCGACTTCGACGTGGACACGTTCATGACCAAGGTCAAGAACAAGGAGGACGGCGTCCGCCTCATGGGCTTCGGCCACCGCGTCTACAAGAGCTACGACCCGCGCGCGGCCATCGTCAAGAAGTCCGCCGACGCCGTGCTGTCGAGCCTCGGCAAGAACGACGAGCTGCTGGACATCGCGCTGCGCCTCGAGGAGATCGCGCTCAACGACGACTACTTCGTCGAGCGCAAGCTCTACCCGAACGTCGACTTCTACACCGGCCTCATCTACAAGGCGATGGGCTTCTCGCCCGCCATGTTCACGCCGCTCTTCGCGCTCGGCCGCATGCCGGGCTGGATCGCCCAGTGGCGCGAGATGGTGAACGACCCGCAGACCAAGATCGGGCGTCCGCGCCAGATCTACACGGGTGAGACCGAGCGGGACTACGTGCCCGTCGCGTCGCGCTGAGCCGTCCTTCTCGGCCCCGGCACCCTCGGGTGTCGGGGCCGAGGTCTGTCCGCGCAGGTTCGGCGCCGGCGTCCCCTGCGGCTGGGTGCGGGACCGAGGGGAGCGCGCGCGGTCTCCATCCGCGGACCTCGTTCCTCGGACCGCTCCCGCCAGGCCCGCCACGACCGCGCGCGCTCCCCTCGGTCCCGCGGCCGGTGCGTCATCTCAGTCCTCGGGTGGCGTCGCGACCGTGATCTCGACCGTGCCCGGCTCCGGGCGCGGTGCCGCGTCGTCGTTGGCCAGCTCGGTCCAGGTGGCGCTCTCGCGGGTCCAGCGCTGGTCGGCCACCTCTACCGCGACCGTGTTCGTCGCGTCCGCCGTCGCCACGGCCCACTGGGCGACCGACCAGGCCGCGCGCTCGGCGCCGCCGTCGCCCGTGGCCGTCGGGAGGAGCGTGGCGTCGACCGTGACGGTGCCCGGGGTCGCGGCGTCAGGTCCGGCCACGGGCAGGTCGCCCAGGTCCCGGGCGATGCGCGCGGTCAGGGCCGCCGTCGGGTCGTCGTCGGCCGCGGAGAGCTCGTCGTCGGGGACGGGGGCGAGCTCGCACGTGAGCATCGCGGGGGAGTAGCCGGTCAGGGCGGAGGCCCACGCGCGGGACAACGACTCGTGCTGGGCGTACGCCTCGGGGAACGCGGAGCGTTGCACGGCCTGCGCGGCGACCGTGACCTCCATGTCCTCGTAGCCGTCGACGGTCGCGAGGACGTCGTAGAAGGCGTTCGTGGAGTAGACGGGGTCCATGATCTGCTCGACCGAGCCCCAGCCCTGGGACGGGCGCTGCTGGAACAGCCCGACCGAGTCCCGGTCGCCGTAGTCGATGTTGACGAGGCGTGACTCCTGCAGGGCCGTGGCCAGCCCGATCGTGGTCGCCCGTGCGGGCAGGTCGCGGCGCGCGGCGGCACCCGCGACCAGCGCCGCGTTGTCGGCCTGCTCGACCGAGAGGTACCACGTCTGCCCGTCGACGGTCGCCGCGCAGCGCTCGGAGACCGGCCCGGGCCCGTCGTCGAGGCGGTCCAGCGCGACCACGACGCCACCGACCGCGACGGCTGTCACCAGGAGGAAGGTGACCGCCGTGCGCAGCGGACGGCGGACCGGGCGCGAGGTGCGCGTCCGGACCCTGCGGTCCGTCGCCGGCGTCGGCATCTCGTCGGGGTCTCGTCGGCGACGTCCGGTCGGTGCTCGGGCGGTCTCGGCGTCAGTTCGCGTGCAGCGCGGTGTTGAGCTCGACGCCGACACCGCGGCGCTGGACCGCCTCGACGCCGCCGGTGAGCGAGTTGCGGCGGAAGAGCAGACCCGGACGTCCGGCGAGCTCGCGGGCCTTGACGACCAGGGGTGCTCCCGCGTCGTCGCTCACGCCCACGACCGTCACCTTGGTCCCGGCCGTGACGTAGAGGCCGGACTCGACGATGCAGTCGTCGCCGAGCGGTATCCCCAGGCCCGAGTTCGCGCCCAGGAGCGAGCGCTGCCCCACGGTGATGACCTCCGTGCCGCCCCCGGACAGCGTGCCCATGATCGAGGCACCGCCGCCGACGTCGGACCCGTCCCCCACGACGACGCCGGCCGAGATCCGGCCCTCGACCATCGAGGTGCCGAGCGTCCCCGCGTTGTAGTTGACGAAGCCCTCGTGCATGACCGTGGTGCCGGCGGCGAGGTGCGCGCCGAGGCGGACCCGGTCGGCGTCGGCGACGCGGACGCCCGTGGGGACGACGTAGTCGACCATGCGGGGGAACTTGTCGACCCCGTACACGGTGACGGGTCGCCCGGTGGCGCGCAGGCGGAGGCGCGTCTCCTCGAACCCGGCGACCGCGCACGGTCCGTGGCTCGTCCACACCACGTTGGACAGCACGCCGAAGATGCCCGCGAGCGCGAGGGCGTGCGGCACGACCAGACGGTGGGAGAGGAGATGGAGCCGCAGGTAGGCGTCGGCGGCGTCAGCCGGGTCCGTGTCCAGGTCGACCTCGGTGCGCACCACGCGCAGGTCCACCCCGCGCGCGTCGTCGTGACCGGTGAGCGCGTCGAGCGCGGCCGGCGACGTCGCGTCGCCCGGTGGGGCGCCGAGCGCCGGGGAGGGGTACCAGACGTCGAGGACGGTGCCGTCGTCGGTGACGGTCGCGAGGCCGAAGCCCCACGCCGTGCGCGGCTCGGAGGCGGTCGCCTGCCCGGCGGCCGCGGGGGTCGCAGAAGTCATGGCGCCTACCCTATCCGCCACCGGTAGGGTGCACGCGTGAGCACTCTCCCAGCCGCCCAGCCCCCTGCTGCGGGGAGCCCTCCCGCGCTGCACCTCGACGGGGACCTCGTCGCGCTGTTCCGCGCGGTGTGCGACATCCCGTCGGTGAGCGGTGACGAGCGGGCCCTCGCGGACGCCGTCGAGGCAGCTCTCCTCGAGTGCGCCCACCTCGAGGTGCACCGCGACCAGGACACGGTCGTCGCGCGGACGACGCTCGGCCGCGACCGGCGCGTCGTGGTCGCCGGGCACCTCGACACCGTGCCGCTGACGGACCCGCCGAACCTGCCGGTGCGTGTCGTGGGCGAGGGTGCGTACGCCGACGTCTGGGGTCGTGGGACGGTCGACATGAAGGGCGGGGTAGCGGTCCAGCTCGCGCTGGCCGCCGAGCTCGTGGAGCCCGCACAGGACGTGACCTGGGTCTTCTACGACAACGAGGAGGTCGCCGCCGACCGCAACGGCCTGGGGCGGCTGGCGCGCAACCGTCCCGACCTGCTGGAGGCGGACTTCGCAGTGCTCGGCGAGCCCACGGCCGCCGGTCTCGAGGGTGGCTGCAACGGCACGCTGCGCGCCGACGTCCGGGTGCCGGGGGTCGCGGCGCACTCCGCGCGCGCATGGGTGGGCAGCAACGCGATCCACGCCGCGCACGAGGTGCTCGACCGGCTCGCGGCGTACGCGCCGCAGGACGTCGAGGTCGAAGGGCTCGTCTTTCGCGAGGGGCTGAACGCCGTCGGCATCCGTGGCGGGGTCGCCGGGAACGTCGTGCCGGACGAGTGCGTGGTCACGGTCAACTACCGGTTCGCGCCGTCGCGCACTGTGGACGACGCCGTGGTGCACGTCCGGGACGTCTTCGCAGGCTTCGAGGTCACCGTCACCGATGCCGCGCCGGGCGCGCGACCCGGGCTCGACGACCCGCTCGCCGCCGACTTCGCGGCGTGCGTCCTGGCGGTCACGGGCGGGGCCCCCGCGCCGAAGTACGGCTGGACCGACGTCGCCCGCTTCGCCGAGCTCGGTGTCCCCGCCGTGAACTTCGGTCCCGGCGACCCGCTGCTCGCGCACAAGGACGACGAGCACTGCCCCGTCGGGGAGCTCACGCTCTGCCGCGACGCGTTGCGCGCGTGGCTCTCCGGTGCGCGGCCGTAGGCTCGGACCATGACCAGATCGACGACCGACGCGACGACCGACGAGGGGCTCGAGCAGTCCGGGTCGGGGTACCGCAAGGGTCCGGTGCTGCTGCGCGGGAGCCAGATCCCCCAGCAGACGACGGACCAGCGTCTCCTGGACTCCGGCGGCAGCGCCGACTGGGTCCACTCCGACCCGTGGCGCGTGATGCGCATCCAGAGCGAGTTCGTCGAGGGCTTCGGTGCCCTGGCCGAGCTCGGCTCCGCCGTGTCGGTCTTCGGCTCGGCGCGCACGCGCCCCGACCATCCCGACTACGCGCTCGCCCGGGACGTCGGGCGGCGCCTCGTGGCCGAGGGGTACGCGGTCATCACCGGCGGCGGTCCCGGCATCATGGAGGCGGCCAACCAGGGTGCCGCGGAGGCCGGGGGCACGTCGGTCGGCCTCGGGATCGAGCTGCCGTTCGAGCAGGGCATGAACCCGCACGTGAACCTCGGCGTGAACTTCCGCTACTTCTTCGCGCGCAAGACGATGTTCGTCAAGTACGCGCAGGGGTTCGTGGTCCTGCCCGGTGGGTTCGGCACGTTCGACGAGCTGTTCGAGGCGCTGACCCTGGTGCAGACGCACAAGATCACCGAGTTCCCCATCGCGCTCGTCGGGACGGACTACTGGGGCGGGCTCCTTGAGTGGGCGCGCACCGCCGTCGTGGACCGCGGCATGATCAGCCCGGACGACCTCGAGCTCCTGCACCTGACGGACGACGCCGCGGACGCCGTGGACTACGTGTGCGAGCGTGGCGCGCAGCTGCGTGCCGAGGAGGAGCGGGCGGCGGCCGAGCTCCAGGCCGCGCAGGACCGCGCCGCGCGCTGACCGGCCATCGTGACCGACGCGTCCCGCACGGAGCAGGAAGGGCCCGAGGGCCGCACGGGCTCCGCACCCACCACGGCGCGGAGCCGTCGTGAGGTCCTGCTGCCGCCGGCGACCGTACCGGCGCCGGGAACACCGCTGGTGCTGCGGGGCCGCGAGATCGACCGGCTCGCGGTGATGGCGATCGTCAACCGCACCGACGACTCGTTCTGGGCGGGCGCCCGGCAGCTCGACGACGACGCGGCGCTCGGCGCGGTGGCGCGCGCCGCGGACGAGGGCGCTCAGATCGTCGACATCGGCGGGGTGCGTGCCGGGGTCGGGCCCGAGGTGCCGCTCGCGCAGGAGATCCGGCGCGTCGTCCCGTTCGTCGCGCGCGTGCGCGACGAGTTCCCTGCCCTGCTCGTCAGCGTCGACACGTGGCGTTCCGAGGTCGCCCACGAGGCGGCGCTCGCGGGCGCGGACCTGATCAACGACACCTGGGCCGGGCACGACCCGCACCTCGTCGAGGTGGCGGGCGAGCACGGCGTCGGCGTCGTGTGCTCCCACACGGGCGGTGCGGTACCGCGCACCGACCCCTACCGGGTGGCCTACCCCGCCGGTCCGGGTGCGGCGGACCCGCGCGACGGCGTCGTGCAGGACGTCGTCGCGACGCTGCGGGACGCGGCCGAGAGGGCCGTCGCGTGCGGCGTCCCGCGCACGTCGGTGCTCGTGGACCCGACGCACGACTTCGGCAAGAACACGTGGCACTCGCTGCACCTCCTGCGTCGCACCGACGTCCTCGCCGGGCTCGGGTTCCCGCTGCTCGTCGCGCTGTCCCGCAAGGACTTCGTCGGCGAGACGCTCGACCTGCCTGCCGACGAGCGGCTCGAGGGCACGCTCGCGGCCACGGCGCTCGCTGCCTGGCAGGGCGCGCGGGTGTTCCGCGCGCACGACGTGCGCGCGACGCGGCGTGTCCTCGACCTGGTGGCCGCGGTCCGCGACGAGACGCCTCCCGCGCGCGCGGTGCGAGGCCTGGGGTGAGCAGCACGCCGGGGGACCGGGCCGCCGCCGAGGTGTCGCGGCCGGCAGGCGACCTGGCCCGGTCCGTGCCGCGCGTCGTACGGGGGCCGCGCCCGCGCGGCCCCCGCGCCTGGCCGTGGTGGGTCCAGACCCTCGTCGTGTACGGCCTCGCCCGGGCGGTGAGCGCCGCGATCCTCGTCGCCGTCTCCCGGGCCCAGGCCGAGAACCCGTGGACGGGTGCCGCGCCCCCGTACCTCGTGTACGTCGCCCGCATGTGGGACGCGAGCTGGTACGAGCAGGTCTGGGCGCACGGGTACCCCGCGGACCTCCCGGTCGGTGCGGACGGCCAGGTCCAGCAGAACGCGTGGGCGTTCTTCCCGCTCTTCCCGTTCCTGGTGCGGGCGCTCCACCTGGCCACCGGCGCCGGGTGGGACGTGCTCGCACCGACGGTCGCGCTCGTGTGCGGCGCAGGAGCCGTGCTGCTCGTCCATCGTCTCGTGGCGACCGCCGGACGGGCGGCGGTCGTCCGGCGGCCCGGCCTGCCGCTCGCCACCGTGCTGGTCGTCAGCGTCTTCCCCTCCAGCCCGGTGCTGCAGGTCGCCTACACGGAGTCGCTCGCGCTGCTCCTGGTCGCGGCGTCGCTGCTGCTCCTCTCGCGGTGCCGGTACGGCTGGACCGCGGTGACGGTCCTTCTGCTCGGGCTCGCCCGGGCCGTCGCGCTGCCGATGGCCGCGGTGGTGGTGTGGCACGCGTTCGTGCGCTGGCGCCGCGGGGAGCTGTCCCCGCGGGACGGCGTGCGCCTGGGCGGGCTGTTCGTCGTGGCCCTGGTCGCGGGGCTCGTGTGGCCGTGGGTCTGCACGCTCGTGACCGGGACGGACCAGGCCTACCTCCGCACGCAGGAGGCCTGGCGCTCAGGGGCCGCGGTGGTGCCGTTCCTCCCGTGGCTCGACGTCTCGCGCTGGCTGCTCGGCGGCGCGGGAGCCTGGTTGCTCGTCCTGCTCCTGCTCGCGGTCGCCGGGCTCGTGCTCAACCCGGTGGCTGCGCGACTGGGACCGGAGATGCAGGCGTGGGCGGGTGCGTACCTGGGGTACCTCGTGGCGACGATCCAGCCGGGGACCTCGCTCGTGCGGTTCCTGCTCCTGGCGTTCCCCCTCGGCGCCGTCGGCGTCGGGTGGACCCGCTCGCGGGCCTGGCTCGCGGTGGTGGTCCTCGTGGGCGTCGCAGGACAGGTGTGGTGGGTGTGGGAGCTGTGGCGACTGGTCCCGCCGTCCGGGTGGCCGCCGTGACCGGGCGGCGTCCGGGTCGTCCGACGGGTGACGGGTGCCCACGTCCGACCGGAACGAGCAGGTACGTACCCGCTCGTTCCGGTCGAACGTGGGCAGGCGTGAACTAGACTGTGCGCTGGCGTCGTCGGAGGTCGGACGCGCCGCGTGGAGTCGGACAACGGAATGGAGAGCCACCAAATGGCTGCGATGAAGCCGCGGACGGGTGACGGCCCGCTGGAGGTCACCAAGGAAGGGCGGGGCATCGTCATGCGCGTCCCCCTCGAGGGCGGAGGGCGCCTCGTCGTGGAGCTGAACGCGACCGAGGCGGGCGAGCTCGGAGACGCACTCCAGGCCGTGGTGGGCTGATTGGTCCGCGACGTGCACGACGACGTCGCCGGCGGTCTCTCGCGGCCCCTGCCCGAGGTGGTCGTGGCCCGCGGCACCGTGGCGGAGTCGCCGCTCCTGACCGTGGACGACGTGGACGCCGTCGCGATCGCGGTGGCTCCCGCGGCGGAGGACGGGGACGGCCTCCAACCGCGCGGGGGCACCGTCGACGCGGCGGCGCGCTACGGGATCGACCTCTCCGAGCTCGCGGAACGCTCGGGGGACCCGACGTTCCGCGGGGCGCCGGGCGAGGTCGTCCGGGTCGACCTGCCGCGCGTGCACGTCGGCTCGTCCGTGCGCCTGCCCTGGGCCGGCCTGCCGGCGCGCATCGTCTTCGTCGGTGTCGGTGACGGCACCGCCACGGCCATGCGCCGTGCCGGTGCTGCGCTCGCGCGCGAGGCGCGGGGGCTCGACCGGGTGGTCAGCGCGGTGACCGCCGAGGCGGATACGCCCGGCGTCCAGGCCTTCGTGGAGGGCTACCTGCTCGCCGCGTACCGCCAGCCGCGCCGCAGCGGCACCGGCCGCGTCCGCGCGACTGCCGCCGGCCGGGCGCAGGACGAGGCGGGCGACCGGATCTCCACGACCCCCCAGCTCGTGCTGCTCGCGCCGCCGGAACGGACCGATCGGGCCCCGGCCGTCGAGGCCGCACGGGCCGCCGCGTCGGCGACCTGGCTCGTCCGCGACCTCGCCAACCTCCCGTCGGACGTCAAGGACCCCGAGTGGTTCGCCCGGACCGCGACCGGTCTCGCCGACGCGCACGGGCTCGACGTCGTCGTCCGGGGGCCGGACGAGCTGGCCGCCGAGGGGTTCGGTGCCCTGGTCGCGGTGGGTGCGGGCTCGGCTCGCGGGCCGCGGTTCGTGACGGTCTCCTACGACCCGGTCGCGCACGGGGTCGTCGCGGGTGACGACGGATCGGGGGCGGCACCCGCGCACGTCGTCGTCGTCGGCAAGGGCATCACGTTCGACTCGGGCGGGCTGTCGATCAAGCCGCGCGAGGCCATGGTGCCCATGAAGACCGACATGGCGGGTGCCGCCGTCGCCCTGGCGGTCGTCCTCGGTGCCGTCCGGGCGCGCGGCCCCCACCGGGTCACCGCCGTCCTGCCGCTGGCCGAGAACCATGTCGGTGCGTCGTCCTACCGGCCCGGCGACGTCCTGCGGACGTGGTCGGGCCGGACGGTCGAGGTCGCGAACACCGATGCCGAGGGGCGGCTCGTGCTCGCGGACGCGCTCGCGTACGCGGTGGGCGAGCTCGCGCCGGACGTCCTGGTCGATGTCGCGACGTTGACGGGTGCGGCCGCGCTCGGCCTCGGGCGGGGGCACGGGGCTCTCTACACGGCCGACGACGCGCTCGCGGCGGCCGTCGAGGACGCGGCGGCGGCAACCGGCGAACGGGTGTGGCGCATGCCGCTCGTGGAGGACTACGTCCCGGCGCTGCGTTCCGAGGTAGCCGACCTCCGGCACGTCCCGGCCGAGAACCCCGGCGGCGGGTCGATCACCGCGGCGCTGTTCCTGCGCGAGTTCGTGGGCGACGTCCGGTGGGCGCACCTCGACGTCGCCGGCCCCGCCCGGGCGACCGCCGACCGGCACGAGGTGGTGCAGGGCGCGACCGGGTACGGTGCGCGGTTGCTGCTCGAGGTGCTGGAACGGCTCTGACCGTCCGGGTCAGCGGCGCACGGCGAGCAGTAGTCCGTCGCCGCTGGGCAGGAGCGCGGGCACGACGCGGTCGTCGGTGCGCAGCGAGCGCCCGACCTCGCGCACGACCGTCGTGAGCTCGTCGCGACGAGCCGGGTCCGCGACGCGGTCGTGGTGCAGCGCGCCGTCGACGGCCAGGACGCCCCCCGGGCGCAGCAGACGCAGAGCCTGCTCGACGTACTCGGGGTAGCCGTGCTTGTCCGCCGCCACGAGGACGAGGTCGTACGCGCCGTCGGTGAGCCGGGGGAGCACGTCGCTCGCGCGGCCGGGGATGGTGCGCGTCCGCGTCGGCGCCAGGCCAGCCTCGGCGAACGCGGCCTTCGCGGCGCGCTGGTGCTCCACCTCGACGTCGATCGTCGTCAGGACGCCGTCCGCGGGCATCCCGCGCAGGAGCCAGAGCGACGCGACCCCGGTGCCCGTCCCGACCTCCACGACCGAGCGGGCGGACAGGGCTGCCGCGAGGACGCGCAGCGCCGCCCCGGCGCCCGGGCGGATCGCCGGGCAACCGAGCTCGGCCGCCCGGTCGCGAGCACGGAGCAGGACGTCGTCCTCGGGGACGAACTCCTCGCAGTACACCCAGCCGCTGGCCTTGCCGCTGCGGTTCGAGCCGACGTCGCTGCTGATCGGGACCTCCGGTGTCGACGACTGCCACCACGGGGCGCCCGCGGCAGCTCGGGCGCCCGCGGAGAGCCGGCGACCCGACGTGATCGTACCGTGACCTGCCCACGACGAACGGGAGCCCGGGGCGTGTGCGCACCCGGGTGTGCACGGCTCGTGGACGGCGTGCGCACGTCCGGCACGGGGCAGGGAACATCGGGACGTCCGCGCTCGTTCCTCTGGGACGATGGACGGCGTGACGGATTCCGCAGAGCGCGCCCGGACGAGCCCCCGCACCCCCGCGGGCGCGACGGGCAGGGACGACGGCTGGGTCGCGCCGTCGTGGGACGAGATCGTGCGCGAGCACTCGGGGCGCGTGTACCGGCTGGCGTACCGCCTCACCGGGGACCGGCACGACGCGGAGGACCTGACGCAGGAGACGTTCGTGCGCGTGTTCCGCTCGCTCGCGGGATACACGCCCGGGACCTTCGAGGGATGGCTCCACCGCATCACGACGAACCTGTTCCTCGACCAGGTGCGGCGCAAGCAGCGCATCCGCATGGAGGCGATGGGGGAGGACGACGGCAGGTATCCCCAGCGGGGCGACGCCGGGCAGCCCGAGCGCGGGTTCGAGCACGCCAACCTGGACCACGACGTCCAGCGCGCTCTCGATGCCCTGTCTCCGGAGTACCGCGCGGCCGTCGTGCTGTGCGACATCGAGGGACTGTCCTACGAGGAGATCGCCGTGACGCTGGGCATCAAGCTCGGCACGGTCCGCTCCCGCATCCACCGTGCGCGTGCCCAGCTGCGCGACGCTCTCGGTCACCGCGACCCGGCGTCGCGCCCGCAGTCAGAGACGCTCGCACCGAGAGCGGCGGACGGCCCCGAGGGCACCGGCGCGCCACGCGTGCTGCACCCCGGGGGGTCGGCGTGACACACCTGGGCTCGCGGCTGTCGGCGCTCGTCGACGGGCAGCTCACGCCCGCCGACACCGAGCGGGCGCTCGAGCACGTCGCGCGGTGCCCTGCGTGCGAGGCCGGGCTCGCAGCGGCCCGGGATGCGCGGCGGGCGCTGAGCGACGCCCTCCACGTCGAGCCGGCACCCGACCTCACCGAGCGCCTGCTCGCGCTGTCCGCCCAGATCCCGCCGGTGGACGACGACCCGTTGCGCGGGCCGGAGCGACGCGACGACGGCGGGTGGACGGCACCGGACCGTGAGCTCCCGCGTGGTTGCTGGAGCGGTGACCTGCGTCCCCAGGGTGCCCGACGACGCGTGGTGGCCGTCGCGCTGGGCGGTGCCGGGACGCTCGCGATCGCGCTCTTCGCGCTCGGCCAGCCACCGGTCGTCACGCCGAGCCTCCACCGGGCCGAGCCGCTGTCCGTGCTCGCCCACGCCGTTCCGGCGGCCGCGTCCGCGACCGCCGGAGCGACGACCTCCGCCGGCGGCACGTCGGCACGCACGACCGGCGGTGCCGACGTCCTCGAGGCGATGCGGCGCGACGGCTGGAGCACTCCCGACGAGCTTCCCGCGGGGACGGCGGTCGCCGCGGTGCGCGTCGTCGACGGACGGCTCGAGCTGGACCTGGCCACCCCGAGCGGCGAGGTCGTCGTGCGGGAGCAGACCGGTCGGCTCGACACCGCGGCGCTCGCCGCCGCCGAGACCTGGGACGTGCAGGACCGGACGGTGCACGTGCTCTCGCAGGACCCGTGGCACGTCGTGTGGCAGTCGGGCGACACGGTGGTGGACGTCGTGGGCGACGGCGAGGAGCAGGACGTCGCCGGTCTCGTGGCGACCTTCCCCACCCACGACTACGATGCCGGGGTCCCGGCGCGCATCTCCCGGGGATGGACGACCATGACAGGAGCACTCGGCACCTCATGACCGACCACTGGAACGGGCACGACCGCGCCCGGGACGTGACGACCCCCGGCGCGGGTGCGGGGCCGCAGGCACCCAACCCGTTCGCACCGCCGTCGGCGTACCGCAGCGCGGCCCACGAGCAGCACGCGCCCGTGCCGCCCCCGCCCGGTCTCGCACCACCGGTGTACCCCGCGACGCCACCGGCACCGCCCCGATCGGTCGACCCGACGCTCGTCGCGGCGCCGCCGCGGCCCGGCGCGCGCCGAGGCCTGCGCCCCGGAGCGGTGGCGGGACTCGCGGTGCTCGCGCTCGGGGCCGGCCTGGTCGGCGGTGTCGCGGCCGACCGTCTCGTCGGCCCGAGCACCAGCACGGTGGCGTCCTCGACGCTGCCGCCCGCGACCGTGGAGCCGCAGGTCGACCGTCCCGACGGGTCGGTCGCGGACATCGCGGCGACCGTGCTGCCGAGCGTGGTCTCCCTGCAGGTGGCGGGGGCCGACGGGGTCGCCACCGGTTCGGGCTTCGTGCTGCGGCAGGACGGGTACATCCTCACGAACAACCACGTCGTGGCGGGAGGCGCGGACGGTGGCGACATCGTCGTCCTGTTCGCGGACGGGCACGAGAGCCCGGCGGAGCTCGTGGGTCGCACCATCGACTACGACCTGGCCGTGGTCAAGGTCGAGGACACCGGTCTGACACCGCTGGAGCTCGGGGACTCCGACGGCGTCCTGGTCGGCGACCCGGTCGTGGCGGTCGGGGCTCCGCTCGGTCTGAACGGGACGGTGACCACCGGCATCGTCTCCGCGCTGAACCGCCCGGTCCAGGCCGGCGAGGCCGCGGACACCGCGTTCATCAACGCGCTCCAGACGGACGCCGCGATCAACCCGGGAAACTCCGGCGGCCCGCTGGTCAACGGCTCGGGGCAGGTCGTGGGCATCAACTCGGCGATCGCGCAGCCGCCGGGCGCGGCGCAGGCGACGGGCAGCATCGGTCTCGGCTTCGCGATCCCGTCGAACCAGGCGCGCCGCACCGCGGAGCAGCTGATCGCGGACGGCGTCGCCACGTATCCCGTGATCGGCGTCCTGCTCGACCCCCGGTACCGCGGCGAGGGCGTCCAGGTGACGAGGCAGCCCCAGCAGGGCCAGCCTGCCGTCACCCCCGACGGGCCGGCCGACGCCGCGGGCATCCGGCCCGGCGACGTGATCCTGGCGATCGACGGACGGCCCGTCACGGAGTCCGACGAGCTGATCGTCGCGATCCGTGCGCTGGCCCCCGGCGACGTGGTGACGCTCCAGGTGCGCACGGGCGAGCAGGAGCGCGACGTGCGCGTCGTCCTGGACGAGGCGACGAGCGAGTAGTCTGACGCAGTGTTCGGGATCAACGGAGCCGAGTTCGTCGTGCTCCTCGTCGTGGCCGTGATCGTGATCGGTCCCGAACGGCTGCCGCGGTACGCCGAGCAGCTCGGCTCGTTCGTGCGGTCCGCGCGCGGGTACCTCCGCGACGCCAAGGCACGCGTGGACGAGGAGATCGGCGCGGAGGTCGGGGACGTCGACTGGTCGAAGCTGGACCCGCGCCAGTACGACCCGCGGCGCATCGTCCGCGAGGCGCTGCTCGACGACGATCCCGCCCCGATCCGTCCGGCGGTGCCGGTGCACCCGCCACCGCCGCCCGCTCCTGTGCCGGGCCCGGCCCCGTTCGACGACGAGGCCACGTGACCCGATCGCCCGGCGGCGCGCGCCGTCGCCGGACGCGATTGGTCTGAGTCGCGGGCAACCTGTCAGAATGGCGCAATGTCGAGCGAGGCGACCATGATCGGTGCGGAGACGACCGGGCCGACGCCCGGTGCGGTGCGACCCCGGATCCTGTCCGGGATGCAGCCGACGGAGGACTCGCTCCATCTCGGCAACTACATCGGCGCGCTGCGCCAGTGGGTCGCGCTGCAGGAGTCCTACGACGCGCTGTACTGCGTGGTCGACCTGCACGCCATGACGGTGAACCCCGACCCGGCACGGCTGCGTGAGCGCACGCGGCGCACCGCCGCGCAGTACCTCGCCGGCGGGGTCGACCCCGAGCGCTCGGCACTGTTCGTCCAGTCCCACGTCCCGCAGCACGCCGAGCTGTCCTGGGTCCTGTCGTGCCAGACGGGCTTCGGCGAGGCCGGTCGGATGACCCAGTTCAAGGACAAGTCGGCGAAGCAGGGCGCGGAAGGGACGACCGTCGGCCTGTTCACCTACCCGGTGCTCATGGCGGCGGACATCCTGCTGTACGACGCGGCACGCGTCCCGGTCGGTGAGGACCAGCGCCAGCACCTCGAGCTCGCGCGCAACCTCGCCGAGCGGCTCAACGTCCGCTTCGGCGACGGCACCGCCGTGGTCCCGGAGGCGCACATCGTGAAGGCGGTCGCGAAGATCTACGACCTGCAGGAGCCCACGGCGAAGATGAGCAAGTCCACGTCCGGGGGGAAGGGCGTGATCTGGCTGCTCGACGACCCGAAGGCCGCAGCGAAGCGGATCCGGTCCGCCGCGACGGACTCGGAGACCGAGGTCCGGTTCGACCCGGTGAACAAGCCCGGGGTCTCGAACCTCCTGACGATCTACTCTGCCCTGACCGGCCGGGACGTCGACGCGATCGCCGCGGAGTACGACGGGCGCGGGTACGGCCACCTCAAGGTCGACCTCGCAGACGTCGTCGTCGACCTCCTCGTCCCCTTCCAGGAACGGGCCGGCACGTACCTCGCCGACCCGGTGGAGCTGGACGCGGTCCTGGCGCGCGGGGCGGAGAAGGCGCGCGAGATCGCGTCCGGGACGCTCGCCCGCATCTACGACCGCGTCGGTCTGCTGCCCGCCGGTGGGGCGCGCGCGTGAACCTCCCCGAGCGTGGCCCTTCCCAGGTGCGCATCGGCATCGCGATCGAGGTCCCCGAGCCCTACGCGACGGAGCTGCAGGCCGCGCGGGCGCGTTCCGGCGACCCGCTCGCCGCGGACATCCCTCCGCACGTGACGTTGCTGGGCCCGACCGTGCTCGACCCCGGCGAGCTCGAGAGTGCGGCCGCGCACCTCGGGTCGGTCGCGGCCGGCGTCGCACCGTTCGGGATCCATCTGCGGGGGACCGCGACGTTCCGTCCCGTGTCTCCGGTCGTCTTCGTCCAGGTCGTCGAGGGACTCGCGGAGTGCGAGCACCTCGAGAGCGCCGTCCGGACAGGTCCGCTCGCCCAGGACCTGCGCTTCAACTACCACCCGCACGTGACCGTCGCCCACGAGGTGGACGACGAGGCCCTCGACCGGGCGTTCGTGGAGATGGCGACCTACGAGGCCCGGTTCGAGGTCACCCACCTCTCGCTCTACGAGCACGGCGACGACGGGGTGTGGCGGCCCGAGCAGGTCTTCCGCCTGTCGGGGCGCCCGCTGGCGTCCGAGCGCCCGTAGTCTCGGCGTCGTGGCATCCACGGAGACGATCGTCGCCTCGGCGGAACGGACGATCGAGCGGGGCAGGGCGCTGGTCGAGTGGTGGAAGAACAGCAGACCGGGTCGCGCCTTCTACCGCTACGTCTACGCGCGCGGTGCCCTGCTCGCGGGCGGCATCGCCTACTCGGGGCTGTTCTCGCTCTTCGCGATCCTGGCGCTCGCCTACACCGCCTTCGTCCGGGTGCTCGGCGAGCGTGAGCAGCTCATGGACGCGGTGTTCGCCCGGATCAACGACCTCGTCCCCGGCCTGATCGCCACCGACGGTGAGCCGGGGATCGTCACGCCGTCGGACCTCCTGCTCGACGAGGGCGTGAGCGTGGCGAGCGTGGTGCTGGTGGTCGTGCTGCTCTTCTCCGCGGCCTCGTTCATGTACTACCTGCGCAGCGCGGTCCGCACGATGTTCGGGGCGAGCGACGTGGGCCAGAACTCGGTGCTCGCGCGGTTGCGCGGGCTCGTCGGGTTCTTCCTGCTCGCCATCGTCGTCCTCGTGGCGGCGGCAGCGGGGATCGTGGTGACGACGCTCAGCGATCGGGTGCTCGACGCGCTCGGGATCACCGGCGGCGCCGCCGCGACGCTGACGACCGCCGGCATCCTTCTCGGCGTCCTCCTCGACGCGGTCGTGGTGATGCTCGTCGTCGTCTTCCTCGCCGCCGTCCCCGTCCGGCGACGTGACCTGCTCGTCGGCGCGCTGACCGCGGGCGTCGTGTTCGGCGTCCTGCGCTTCCTGGGCTCGACCGTCGTGGCGGGCAGCGCGAGCAGCAACCCGATCATCGGCTCGTTCGCCGTGATCGCCACCCTGCTCGTGCTCGTCAACGTCGTGGCACGGGTCCTGCTCATGCTCTGCGCCTGGATGGCCGACCCGCCGCGTGAGCGCGCACCTGCGGACGAGCGCGCCCGCCACGCGCGCGCGGGGCGTCCCGAACTGCCCGTCGTCGACCCGGTGCGCGGGGCCGGGGGACGGCACCTGCGGCACGGCCGCAGGCACCGCGCGGGGCCCGACGCTGCGGCGCCCGCGGGCCCGGAGCGTTCCGCCGAGGAGTGGGTGCGGACAGGTCAGGGCAACGGCAGGCCGTGGAGCCCGATCGTCCGCGGCATCCGCCGGGGCCGTTCTCCCCGCGGGGCCTGACGACGACGGCTCGGACGGCACTACCTCCCCTTCTCAGGGCGGGGACGCCGAGCGGGTCGTCAGAACGCGCGGGTGATCATCGCCCGCTTGACCTCGGCGATGGCCTTGGTGACCTCGATGCCGCGCGGGCACGCCTCGGTGCAGTTGAAGGTCGTGCGGCAGCGCCACACGCCCTCCTTGTCGTTGAGGATCTCGAGGCGCTGCGACCCGCCCTCGTCCCGGCTGTCGAAGATGAACCGGTGCGCGTTGACGATCGCGGCGGGGCCGAAGTACTGCCCGTCCGTCCAGAACACGGGGCACGACGACGTGCACGCGGCGCACAGGATGCACTTGGTCGTGTCGTCGAACCGTTCGCGCTGCTCGGCGGACTGCAGGCGCTCCTTGCTCGGCTCGTTCCCGGACGTGATGAGGAACGGCATGATCTCGCGGTAGGACGCGAAGAACGGCTCCATGTCCACGACGAGGTCCTTGATCACGGGCAGTCCCTTGATGGGCTCGACCGTGATCGGCTTGTCGGGGTTGACGTCCTTGAGGAGGGTCTTGCACGCGAGCCGGTTGCGGCCGTTGATGCGCATCGCGTCGGAGCCGCACACGCCGTGCGCGCACGAGCGGCGGAACGTCAGGGAGCCGTCGTGCTCCCACTTGATCTTGTGGAGGGCGTCGAGCACGCGGTCCGTCCCGTGCGCCAGCACGGTGAACTCGTCCCAGAAGGAGTCCTCGCCGTGCGCGGACTCGGGCAGGTGGCGACGGACGCGCAGGGTGACCTCGAACGAGGGGATCTCCCCGGCCTTCGGCTCCGTGGCGGTGTCGTTCTCGAGGGTGGCAGTCATCAGTACTTCCGCTCCATGGGCTCGTACCGGGTCTGGATGACGGGCTTGGAGCCCAGGGCGACCTTGTAGCCGTCGAACTCCTCGACGTGGTCGAAGTAGCCGGTGACGAAACCGTCCACGCGGCCGTCGGCGGTCCTCTCGGCCGACGTCGGGCGGCGGTAGGCCATCGTGTGCAGCATGTAGTTCGCGTCGTCGCGGTCGGGGTAGTCCTCGCGGTAGTGCCCACCGCGCGACTCCTTGCGGTTGAGCGCGGCGACGACGGTGACCTCGGCGATGTCGAGCAGGAACCCCAGCTCGATCGCCTCGAGGAGGTCGGTGTTGAACATCCGGCCCTTGTCCTGCACCGAGACGTTGCGATAGCGCTCCTGGAGGTCCCGGATGTCGGTCAGCGCCTGGTTGAGCGAGTCACCGGTCCGGAAGACCTGGGCGTTGGCGTCCATGGTCTCCTGCAGGGCCTTGCGGACGTCGGCGACGCGGTCGCCGTCGGGCCGGTTGCGCATCTCCTCGAGCTGCGTGACGACCCGCGCCGCCGCGTCCTCGGGGAGGTCGGTGTACGACGCGGTCGCCGCGTACGCTGCGGCCGTGCGCCCGGCGCGCTTGCCGAACACGTTGATGTCGAGCAGCGAGTTGGTGCCCAGCCGGTTGGATCCGTGCACGCTCACGCAGGCGACCTCCCCCGCGGCGTACAGGCCCTTGACCACGTTGTGGCTGTCGCGCAGGACCTCGGCGTCGACGTTCGTCGGGACGCCGCCCATCGCGTAGTGCGCCGTCGGGTAGACGGGGACCGGCTCGGTGTAGGGCTCGATGCCGAGATAGGTCCGCGCGAACTCGGTGATGTCGGGCAGCTTGGCGTCGATGTGCGCGGGCTCGAGGTGAGTGAGGTCGAGCAGGACGTAGTCCTTGTCCGGCCCGCAGCCGCGACCCTCGCGGACCTCGTTCGCCATGGACCGGGCGACGATGTCGCGGGGCGCGAGGTCCTTGATCGTCGGTGCGTAGCGTTCCATGAAGCGCTCGCCGTCCGAGTTGCGCAGGATGCCGCCCTCGCCGCGGGCCGCCTCCGACAGCAGGATGCCGAGCCCGGCGAGGCCGGTCGGGTGGAACTGGAAGAACTCCATGTCCTCGAGCGGGAACCCGCGGCGGTAGGCGAGCGCCATCCCGTCGCCCGTGAGCGTGTGGGCGTTGGACGTCGTCTTGAAGATCTTGCCGGCGCCGCCCGTGGCGAAGATGATCGCCTTCGCCTGGAAGACGTGGATCTCGCCCGTGGCGAGGTCGTAGGCGACGACGCCGGTCGCCGTGACCGTCTCGTCGTCGGGGATCTCCCCGGCCGCGAGGTCGTGGTCGGTGATGAGGTCGAGCACGTAGAACTCGTTGAAGAACTCGACGTCCTGCTTGACGCACTGCTGGTAGAGCGTCTGGAGGATCATGTGCCCGGTGCGGTCCGCGGCGTAGCACGAACGACGCACCGCGGCCTCGCCGTGGTTGCGCGTGTGCCCGCCGAACCGGCGCTGGTCGATGCGGCCCTCGGGCGTGCGGTTGAACGGCAGGCCCATGCGCTCGAGGTCGAGGACCGCGTCGATGGCCTCCTTGGCCATGATCTCCGCGGCGTCCTGGTCGACGAGGTAGTCACCGCCCTTGACGGTGTCGAACGTGTGCCACTCCCAGTTGTCCTCCTCGACGTTCGCGAGGGCGGCGCACATGCCGCCCTGCGCGGCGCCGGTGTGCGAGCGCGTCGGGTACAGCTTGGAGATCACGGCCGTGCGGACCTGGCCGGAGGACTCCAGCGCCGCGCGCATGCCGGCGCCGCCTGCGCCGACGATGACGACGTCGTACTGATGGGTCTGCATCGGTTCCGATGCCTCCTGGGAGAGAGTGCGGGTGGAGCTGGGAGTGTGCGTGGCGGGCGGGGCGTCAGGCCGTGCAGAACGACGCGAGCAGGTCCGCCGGCGCGTCCGTGGGGCACGGGTCGAACGTGAAGATCACGAGCGTGCCGAGGACGACGACGACGGTGAACGCCAGGTACAGGAACAGCTTGAGCACCAGGCGCGTGCCGTCGCGCTCCGCGTAGTCGTTGATGATCGTGCGCACGCCGTTGGTGCCGTGGAACATCGCCAGCCAGAGCATGAGCAGGTCCCAGACCTGCCAGAACGGGGACGCCCACTTGCCGGCGACGAAGCCGAAGTTGATCGCGTTGACGCCCTCGCCCGCGACGAGGTTCACCCAGAGGTGGGCGAAGATCAGGACGATCAGCACGACGCCCGAGGCGCGCATGAACATCCAGCTGTAGAGCTCGTAGTTGGTGCGCGTGACCTTCTTGCGCGCGTACGGGCTCCGCGGCGCGGCGAGGTCGGGGGAGGTGGCGGCCATCAGTTGCCTCCGAAGATGTGCATGAGCTGGCGCGGCAGGAAGCCTGCCATCGTCACGACGAACAGGCCGACGACGACCCACAGCATCGTGCGCTGGTACCTCGGTCCCTTGGACCAGAAGTCGACGAGGATGATGCGCACGCCGTTGAAGGCGTGGAACACGATCGCCGCGACGAGACCGATCTCGCCGAGCCCCATGATCGGCGTCTGGTACGTGCCGATGACGGCGTTGTACGCCTCGGGGGAGACCCGGACCAGTGCCGTGTCGAGCACGTGGACGAGCAGGAAGAAGAAGATGAGCACGCCGGTCACGCGGTGCGCGACCCACGACCACATCCCTTCTCGGCCGCGGTAGAGCGTGCCGGCTGGTGCGCTGGGCACTGGGGGCCTCCTGTGGCGAGGTCAGGTGGGTGTGCGGGTGATCCCGGCGCCGACGTGACCCGTCCAGGTACGTCAACAGGCCGTCGTCGGCATCGGTCTCTGGGCAACCACCATAGTGACATCAGCGTCATGATGCGGACCGTCGGTGGGCTCCCGACGGCTCTGGTCGGCGTGTTTGTGAGGGATCACACAGGCGCCCCCGGATCTCCGGCCGTCACTATGCTGCGCGTATGGGATCTTCCGAGACGACCGACACGGCTGCCCCGCCCCGCCCGATCGCCGGGTTCCACGCCGTGGTGCCCGCGGGGGGAGCCGGCACCCGGCTGTGGCCGCTGTCGCGGTCCGGATCGCCGAAGTTCCTGCACGACCTCACGGGCTCCGGCCGGAGCCTGCTGCAGGCGACGGTCGACCGGCTGGTCCCGCTCGCCGGGCCGGACGGCGTCGTGCTGGTGACCGGCGAGCGTCACGTGGCCGCGGCCCGTGCGCAGCTGCCCGGCCTCGCGGCCGACAACGTCCTGGCAGAGCCCGCGCCGCGCGACTCGATGGCCGCGATCGGCCTGGCGGCAGCGGTCCTCGAGCGGCGGCACGGCGACGTCGTGGTCGGCTCGTTCGCCGCCGACCAGGTCATCGCCGGCCAGGACGCTTTCGAGGCGTCGGTGCGCGAGGCCGTGGAGGCGGCCCGCGCGGGGTACGTGGCGACGATCGGTATCGCGGCGTCGCGGCCGTCGACGGCGTTCGGGTACGTCCACAGCGGGGACGCGCTCGGGGTGAGCGGCGCGCCCAACGCCCTGCACGTGCGCGGCTTCACCGAGAAGCCCGACCCTGCGACGGCGCAGCGCTACCTCGCGTCCGGCGAGTACCGCTGGAACGCGGGCATGTTCATCGTGCGCGCGTCCGTCCTGCTCGGCCATCTGCGCGACCAGCGACCCGAGCTGCACGACGGCCTGCGGGCCGTCGCGGCGGCGTGGGACACCCCGGAGCGCGACGGCGTGCTCGCACGGACCTGGCCGGGCCTCGAGAAGATCGCGATCGACCACGCGGTCGCCGAGCCGGTCGCGGCCGCGGGGGGTGTCGCGGTCGTCCCCGGCACGTTCGGCTGGGACGACGTGGGCGACTTCAACTCGCTGGCGGCGCTCCTGCCGTCCGTGGACGGCGCCGGGTCCAAGGTGCTGGGGGACGCCGGCCGCGTCGTGCGCCGCGACAGCGCCGGCTCCGTGGTGGTGCCCGCGGGCGACCGGGTCGTGACGATCCTCGGCCTGGACGACGTCGTGGTCGTCGACACGCCCGACGCGCTCCTCGTCACGACGCGCGCCCGGGCGCAGCAGGTGCGCACCATGGTCGAGACGGTTCGCGAGGCCGGGATGGAGGAGCTCCTGTGACCGCGACGAGCGGCGGGTCGACCGCGCGCATCGACCAGCTCGCGACGAGGTACGCGGACGAGCTCGTCGCCGTGCGCCGCGACGTCCACGCGCACCCCGAGGTGTCGCGTGCCGAGCACCGCACCACGGCACTGGTGGCCGCACGGCTGCGGGCGGCCGGTCTCGAGCCGCGCCTCCTGGAGGGCACTGGGCTCGTGTGCGACATCGGCCCCGAGCCCGGCGCGCGGGGCGCCGTGCTGCCCGACGACGGCGGGGGACCCGCCCCCGCACCGGGACGCGTCGCCCTGCGTGCCGACATGGACGCCCTCCCGGTCCAGGACAGGTGCGGGCTGCCCTGGGCCTCGACGGTGTCCGGCGTGGCCCACGCGTGCGGGCACGACGTCCACACGACCGCGGTCCTGGGCGCCGGCCTGGTGCTCGGGGACCTTCACGCCGAGGGCCTGCTGCGCCGTCGCGTCCGGCTGATCTTCCAGCCCGCCGAGGAGGTCCAGCCCGGAGGGTCGCTCGACGTGCTGGCCGCGGGCGGCCTCGACGGCGTGGACGAGATCTACGCGGTGCACTGCGACCCGAAGACCGACGTCGGCCAGGTGGGGACGCGCATCGGTCCGATCACGTCGGCGTCGGACGAGGTGTCGGTGACGATCTCCTCGACAGGCGGGCACACGTCGCGCCCGCACCTGACGGGCGACGTCGTGTACGCGCTCGGGCAGGTCATCACGCAGGTACCGGCCGTGCTGGGGCGGCGTCTCGATCCGCGCTCGGGCGTGAACCTCACCTGGGGGGCGGTGCACGCGGGCTCGGCGCACAACGCGATCCCGAGCACCGGCACGGTGCGCGGGACGCTGCGCTGCCTCGACGTGCGCGCGTGGGAGTTCGCGGGGCAGGTGCTGCACGACGCCGTCGAGCAGGTCGTCGCTCCCTACGAGGTCGAGGTGAGCGTGCACCACACCAGGGGCGTGCCGCCCGTCGAGAACGACGAGCGGTGCACCGGCCTGCTCGAGGCCGCGGCGCGCGACGTCCTCGGTCCGCAGAGCATCGTGCTCACGGAGCAGTCGCTCGGGGGCGAGGACTTCGCCTGGTACCTGACGAAGGTCCCCGGGTCGATGGCCCGGCTGGGCACGCGCACGCCCGGCGGCCGCTCGTACGACATCCATCAGGGGGACCTCCAGGTGGACGAGCGTGCGATCGGTGTCGCGGTGCGCCTCCTGGCCCGCGTCGCGGCCGGGTGAGGGTGTCCCGACCCGTGGACACCACGATGCTCCGGCTGAGACGCGGGATGACGCTTGGATAACGAAGCATCGGTGTTACCGATGCGTAACGTGCAGGTAGCCTGCGGCTGACTAGTGTTCGGTGCACAGGCCCACGGGTCCCGAGAGCAGATCGCGCGACGGCGCGCGGCCGGTCGAGGGCACCGCCCGGTGGCCACGTCACGACCGACAGGAGCAATCAGGTGAAGAGAGCGACCCAGGTCACCGCGCTCGCGGCGGTCGCCGCGCTCGCGCTGGCCGCGTGCGGTACCCCGCCCGAGGACGACGAGACGACGGACGGCGACGGCGCGGCCGCCGCGAACCCGGACTTCTCCGCGTGCATGGTCTCCGACGCCGGAGGTTTCGACGACCAGTCGTTCAACCAGGCCGGCTACGAGGGGCTCGAGCAGGCGAAGGCGGACCTCGGTATCGAGGTCTCCGAGGTCGAGTCCTCCGCGGACACCGACTACGCGCCGAACATCGACAACCTCGTGCAGCAGGGCTGCAGCCTCGTCATCGGCGTCGGCTTCCTCCTCGAGGACCCGATCCAGGCGGCGGCCGAGGCGAACACGGACACGAACTTCGCCCTCATCGACTCGGCGTTCTCCGACGCCGACTTCAACCCCGTCGAGCTGGACAACGCCAAGCCCATCCTCTTCAACACGGCGGAGGCCGCGTTCCTCGCGGGCTACCTGGCCGCGGGGATGACCGAGTCCGGGACGGTCGCGACGTTCGGCGGGATCCAGATCCCCTCGGTGGCGATCTTCATGGACGGGTTCGTCGACGGCGTCGCGAAGTACAACGAGGACAACGACGCGGACATCAAGACGCTCGGCTGGGACAAGGACGCGCAGACCGGCACGTTCACGGGCGACTTCGACAACCAGGCCAACGGCCAGAACGTCACGCAGGGCTTCATCGACCAGGGCGCGGACATCATCATGCCCGTGGCCGGTCCGGTGGGTCTCGGTGCGGCCGCGGCCGCGGAGGCCGGCGACGCGAAGATCATCTGGGTCGACTCGGACGGGTTCCTCACGACCGACTACGGCAGCATCATCCTCACGTCGGTCATGAAGCAGATCGGTCCGGCCGTGTTCGACACCGTCTCCGAGGCCTCGGAGGACAACTTCACGAACGAGCCCTACGTGGGCACGCTCGAGAACGAGGGCGTCGGCCTCGCGCCGTTCCACGACTTCGAGGACGCCGTCCCGGCCGAGTTGGCGGACCAGCTCGCGCAGTACCAGGAGCAGATCATCGCGGGCGACCTGGTGGTCGAGTCCGACAACACGCCGTGACGCGCTGAGCACGACCACGGACCGGTGGCCCGGGCAGTCGCCCGGGCCACCGGCGTCATGAGAAGACGTACGGTTCCCGGTGCGGTGCGACGGAGGCCGGGAACCCAGGAAGGCTGATCGGTGAAGCTTGAGCTACGGGGGATCACGAAGCGGTTCGGGTCCCTGGTCGCGAACGACCACATCGACCTCGTGGTCGAGCCCGGGGAGATCCACGCGCTGCTCGGGGAGAACGGCGCCGGCAAGAGCACGCTGATGAACGTGCTCTACGGGCTGTACGACCCGGACGAGGGTGAGATCCTCCTCGACGACGCGCCTGTGACCTTCACCGGTCCCGGCGACGCGATGGCCGCCGGGATCGGCATGGTGCACCAGCACTTCATGCTCGTGCCGGTGTTCTCCGTCGCGGAGAACGTCGCGCTCGGGCACGAGCCGGTCCGGGGCGCAGGGCTGATCGACGCCCGACGGGCCCGCGCACGCGTCCAGGAGATCTCGGACCGGTTCGGCTTCGAGGTGGACCCGGACGCGATGGTCGAGGACATCCCCGTCGGGGTGCAGCAGCGCGTCGAGATCATCAAGGCGCTCTCGCGCGACGCCCGGGTCCTCATCCTCGACGAGCCGACCGCCGTCCTCACACCCCAGGAGACCGACGAGCTGATCGTGATCATGCGCCAGCTCCGGGAGGCGGGGACCTCGATCGTCTTCATCACCCACAAGCTGCGCGAGGTCCGGGCGGTCGCCGACCGCATCACGGTCATCCGCCGGGGCCAGGTCGTCGGTACCGCCGACCCGACGACGAGCGAGACCGAGCTCGCGTCGCTCATGGTGGGCCGCTCCGTCTCGCTCGGCGTGGACAAGGAGACGGCGGTCCCCGGCGAGCCGACGTTCCGCGTCCAGGGTCTGACGGTCCTCGACCCGGTCGGCACCGCTGTCGTGGACGGCGTCGACCTCGAGGTCGCCGACGGCGAGATCCTCGTCGTCGCGGGTGTCCAGGGGAACGGGCAGACCGAGCTGGCCGAGACGATCGTCGGCCTGCGGCGTCCGCTGGCCGGATCGATCGAGCTCGACGGTACCGAGCTCGTCGGGCGCGGGGTCAGGGGCACGCTGGCCGCCGGCGTCGGCTACGTCCCCGAGGACCGCAGCACCGACGGCATCATCGGCACGTTCTCCGTCGAGGAGAACATGGTGCTCGACCTCGTGAGCACCGCGCCCTACTCGCGCGGCGGCGCGCTGCGGCGCGGGGTGATCCGCGACAACGCCGAGAAGCGCACGGCGGAGTTCGACGTCCGCGTCCAGCACGTGGAGGACGCCGCAGGCACGCTCTCGGGCGGCAACCAGCAGAAGGTGGTCCTGGCGCGCGAGATGTCGCGGCCGCTGCGGCTGCTGGTCGCGTCCCAGCCGACGCGCGGCCTCGACGTCGGGTCCATCGAGTTCGTCCACCGCCGCATCGTCGCCGAGCGCGACAAGGGCGTCCCGGTCGTCATCGTCTCGACCGAGCTCGACGAGGTGCTCGCGCTCGCCGACCGGATCGCGGTCATGTACCGCGGTCGTGTGGTCGGCGTGGTGCCCGGTGGCACCGACCGTGACGTCCTCGGGCTCATGATGGCGGGCGTGCCGCAGGCCGAGGCCGTCGAGCAGGCCGCACAGCACCACACCGCCCTCGGCGGGGCGGACGTCCGTGAGGAGGACCGGTGAGCCAGCACGACATCGAGGACGAGGGCCTGCCCCCCGTCCCGCCCACGCCGGCGCCGCCGAGCCGGCCCGAGACGCCGACCGAGGCAGGGCGCGGCATCCTGCAGGAGATGCTCGAGAGCAGCTGGCTCGTCACGGTGCTCGCGATCTTCTCGGCGCTCGTCCTCGGTGGCATCCTCATCGCCGCGGCCGACCCGGAGGTCCAGGCCGCGGCGGTGTACCTGTTCGCCCAGCCGTCGGACTTCTTCCTCGCCGTGTGGGACTCCGTGTTCGGTGCCTACAGCGCGCTGTTCCAGGGGTCGGTCGTCAACTTCTCCGCCTCGAGCCTCGAGCAGGCGCTGCGCCCGCTGACCGAGACGATGACGGTGTCCGTCCCGCTGATCCTCGCCGGCCTCGGTCTTGCCGTCGGCTTCCGTGCCGGCCTGTTCAACATCGGCGCCCAGGGGCAGATCATCCTCGGCGGCGTGTTCGCCGCCTACATCGGCTTCACGTTCGACCTCCCACCCGGCCTGCACCTGTTCCTCGCCGTCCTCGGGGCGGCGCTCGGTGGGGCGCTGTGGGCAAGCATCGCGGGCGTGCTCAAGGCACGGACGGGAGCGCACGAGGTCATCGTCACGATCATGCTGAACAACATCGCGATCTACCTCGTCGCCTACCTGCTGACCACGCCGGCGTTCCAGCGTCCTGGCAGCTCCAACCCGATCAGCCCGCCGATCCCCGACAGCGCCTCGTACCCGCTCCTGCTCGGAGAGGGCTACCGGCTCCACCTGGGGTTCGTCCTCGCGCTGCTCGCGGCGGTCGGCGTCTGGTGGCTCATGGAGCGCTCGACGTTCGGCTTCCGGGTCCGCGCCGTGGGCGAGAACCCGCACGCCGCCCGCACGGCCGGCATGTCCGTCCCGTGGGTGACCGTCTGGGTCATGGCGATCGCCGGAGCGCTCGCCGGGCTGGGCGGGTCCGCCCAGGTCCTCGGCACCGAGCACGTGCTCACCGCGGGTGTCGCGGCGAGCTTCGGCTTCGACGCGATCACCGTGGCGCTGCTGGGTCGTTCGCGGCCGCTCGGCACGGTGCTCGCCGGGCTCCTGTTCGGCGGGCTGCGTGCCGGGGGCTTCGCGATGCAGGCACGCACCGGGACGCCGATCGACATCGTCCTCGTGGTCCAGTCCCTCATCGTGCTGTTCATCGCCGCCCCGCCGCTCGTGCGGCGGATCTACTGGCTCCCGACGCCCGGCGGCCCACGGCGCGCGGAGCGCAGACGCAGGAGCACGACACCGGCGACCTCGGCCCAGGAGGCGGGAGCATGAGCACCACGACCACGACCACGGTCCCGGCCTCGTCGCCGGCGCCCTCGCCGGAACGACCGACGACGGCGGCGCGCCCGCCGATCCGGTGGCGCGGACCGGTCGTCTACGGCTTCTTCGGGCTGGCGTCGCTCCTGTTCTTCGCGATCCTCCCGTCGGGCGGCGCGACGACGACGTTCCGGCTGGCCACGGCCAAGGACTTCTTCCAGATCGAGCCGATCACGGTGTCCTCGACCGGTGCGGCGCTGTTCCTGTCGATCCTCGCGCTCATGCTCGCCGGCCTCGCCGCGTGGGCAGCGGTCGAGCGCCGCAAGGTCGGGATGTGGCTGCCGATCGTGTTCGGCGTCCTCGTGGTGCTCGCGTTCCTGTGCTGGGCCGGCGCGGACAAGTCGGCGATCCCGCTCACGGGCCTGCTGCAGGGGTCGCTGTTCCTCGCCGTGCCGCTCGTGTTCGGCGCGCTGTCGGGCGTGCTGTGCGAGCGCTCGGGGATCATCAACATCGCGATCGAGGGGCAGCTCCTCGCGGGAGCGTTCCTCGCCGCCGTCGTCGCGTCGCTCACCCACAGCGCCTACGCGGGCCTCGTCGCGGCCCCGATCGCCGGGGCGCTCGTCGGCCTGCTGCTCGTGATCTTCTCGGTGCGGTACTGGGTGAACCAGCTCATCGTCGGTGTCGTGCTGAACGTCCTCGTCGTGGGCGTGACGAGCTACCTGTACTCCACGGTCCTGACCGCGGACTCGGCGACGTGGAACTCGCGCACCCCTCTGCCCGTGATCGAGATCCCGCTGCTCTCCCAGATCCCGGTCCTCGGCCCGGTGCTGTTCCGCCAGACGGTGCTCGTCTACATCATGTACGTGGTGGTGGTCGTGCTGCAGATCATGCTCTTCCGCAGCAGGTGGGGTCTGCGCGTGCGCGCCGTCGGCGAGCACCCCAAGGCCGCGGACACCGTGGGCATCAAGGTGAACCGGACCCGCGTGCGCAACACGCTGCTCGGGGGCGCGATCGCAGGTCTCGGTGGCGCGTTCTTCACCGTGGCCGCGGGGCTGGCGTTCGGCAAGGAGATGACAGGGGGCAAGGGCTTCATCGCGCTCGCCGCGATGATCCTCGGCCGGTGGAACCCGGTCGGCGCTCTCGCGGCCGCGCTGCTGTTCGGTTTCTCGGACAACCTGCAGACCGTGCTCGGCATCGTCGGGACCCCGATCCCCAGCCAGATCATGCTCATGACGCCGTACGTCGTGACCATCTTCGCCGTCGCGGGGCTCGTGGGCCGGGTCCGGCCGCCCGCTGCGGAAGGCATCCCCTACGAGAAGTGAGGCGTCGACGGTGACCGGGAACGAGATCACCCCCGCGGACTGGGAGCACCTGCGCGACGAGGCGCGCACCATCATGGCGCGGGCGTACGCGCCGTACTCCGGCTTCCCCGTCGGGGCCGCCGCGCTGGTCGAGGACGGACGACTCGTCGTCGGGTGCAACGTGGAGAACGCGGCCTACGGGGTCACGCTGTGCGCCGAGTGCTCCCTCGTCAGCGCGCTGGTGGCCTCGGGGGGAGGTCGGCTCGTGGCGTTCGCGTGCGTCGACAAGCACGGGGCGACCCTCATGCCGTGCGGTCGGTGCCGCCAGCTGCTCTGGGAGCACGGCGGTCCCGACCTGCTCGTCGACACGGTGCGTGGTATCAAGACGATGAGGGACGTGCTGCCCGACGCGTTCGGGCCCGAGGATCTGGAGGGGCGCTCGTGACCGGCGAGGACAACGAGGACGTCGGGCCGCAGGACGGTACCGCCGACGAACCTCAGGTGCACCAGGACGGGCCGGCCGCCGAGGCCTTCGACGCCGTCGACGTGATCCGGGCCAAGCGCGACGGCTCGCTGCTCGACGGGGCCCAGATCGACTGGGTCGTGGACGCGTACACGCGCGGCGTCGTCGCGGAGGAGCAGATGGCGGCGCTCGCGATGGCGATCTACCTGAACGGGATGGATCGCACCGAGACAGGACGGTGGACGCAGGCGATGATCGCCTCCGGCGAGCGCCTGGACTTCAGCGGGCTCTCGCGGCCGACGGTCGACAAGCACTCGACCGGCGGCGTGGGCGACAAGATCACCCTGCCCCTCGCGCCGCTCGTCGCGTCCTACGGCGTCGCGGTGCCGCAGCTGTCGGGTCGCGGGCTCGGCCACACCGGCGGGACGCTCGACAAGCTCGAGTCGATCCCCGGCTGGCGTGCCGCGCTGACGAACACGCAGATGATGGACGCGCTCGAGCACGTGGGGGCCGTGATCTGCCAGGCCGGCTCCGGGCTGGCCCCGGCAGACCGGCTCCTGTACGCGCTGCGGGACGTGACGGGGACCGTCGAGTCGATCCCGCTCATCGCGAGCTCGATCATGAGCAAGAAGATCGCGGAGGGCACGGGTGCCCTCGTGCTCGACGTGAAGGTCGGGTCGGGCGCATTCATGAAGGACGTCGACGACGCGCGCGAGCTCGCGCGGACCATGGTGGACCTCGGGACGGACGCCGGGGTGCGGACCGTCGCGCTGCTGACGGACATGTCGACGCCGCTCGGGCTGACCGTGGGCAACGCGCTCGAGGTCCGCGAGTCGGTGGAGGTCATGCAGGGCGGGGGCCCGCAGGACGTCGTCGAGCTGACGGTCGCGCTCGCGGTCGAGATGCTCGCCGTGGCAGGGCGCCCGCACGACGCGGACGGCGTCCGCCACGCGCTCGTCGGTGGACGCGCGCTGGACAAGTGGCGCGAGATGATCGCCGAGCAAGGCGGGGACCCGCGCGCGCCGCTGCCGGTCGCGCGTGAGCGCGAGCACGTCGTGGCCGACCGCGACGGAGTGCTCTCCCACCTCGACGCGCTCGCCGTCGGTGTCGCGTCGTGGCGTCTCGGGGCGGGCCGCGCCCGCAAGGAGGACACGGTCCAGGCGGGAGCCGGGATCGAGCTCTTCGCCAAGCCCGGCGACGCGGTGCGCCGTGGCCAGCACCTCATGACGTTGCACACCGACACCCTTGACCGCGTCCCCCGGGCGGTGCAGGCGCTCGAGGGCGCCTGGTCGATCGCCGCGCCGGACTCCGAGGTGACGCGCACGGGCGTCGTCCTGGAACGCGTCGCGTGACCGCCGGCGCCGGGGACCGGTCGGGGAGCGACCCCGGCGATCACCGCCGCCCACGGTGGGTGTACGGCGAGGGCACGGAGCCGGACGCCCGGTTCAGCCTGGCGAACGAGCGCACCGCGCTGGCGTGGGTCCGTACCGGCGTGGGTCTCGTCGCGGGGGGCGTCGCGCTCACGTCGTTCTCGACGTTCGCGAACCTGCCGGGTCTCGTCGACGTCGTCGCGGCGGTCGCGTGCCTCGTGGGCGGAGGCTGCGCGATCTACGCGCTCGTCTCCTGGCGCCGCAACGAGCGCGCGCTGCGTCGTCGGGAGCCCCTGCCGGCGCCCGGCGGGCTCCCGGTGCTCGTGACGGCCGTGATCCTGCTCGCCGTCCTCATCGCCGGCTACGCCGCGGCCGCCGGCCTGGGGGAGTCGGCGGTCCTGCCGTGACCGGGGTGCCGCGCGACGAGGGGCTGCAGCCCGAGCGGACCGCTCTAGCATGGCACCGTACGGTCCTCGGCGTGATCGTCGGCGCGTTGCTGCTCGGGGCGGCCGGCCTGCGCAGCGGGCACTGGGTGATCGTCTGGGCCGCCGTGGTCGTCGCGCTGCTCGCGCTCGCGCCGGCGGTGCTGCGACGGCCGACGGGCGGGCTCCCGTCGCACGGTCGGTTGTACTCGTGGTCGTTCCTCGTACGACTCGTCCTGCTCGTCCTCCTGCTCGCCGGGACCGGTGCGGCATGGGCCCTCTACCGGGCGGTCGAGGCGCTGTGAGCGGCGCCGTGGGATCGCTCGGCCGGCTGCGGGTGACGACCCTCCTCGGCCGGCTCCCCACGTCCTGGAACGCGCCGTCGCCCGACTCCGGTCCCGGCCCCGGGGCGTCACCCGACCCGCCCTCGACGGCGGACGAGCAGCTCGAGTCCGGGCTGGACCGCGCCGCGCGGTCCGGGCACGCCGCCCGCGACGTCGACCTGCTCGCACGCACGCTCGAGCGGCTGCCGACGGCAGCCCGCACGCAGGTGCTCGACCCCGTGCGACGGTGGTCCGGCGGCGGGACGTCCGGCACGCGCACGGTGCGGCTCGGCGACGCCGTGGCGCGTCAGGTCGACGGCACCACGTGCGGGTCCGCGGTGCTGGGCATGCTCGCCGCCGCGGGCGACCCCGTGCTGGCGCTGTGGCTGGTCCGGGGGCAGGTGATCGGCGACGGCGTCGACGGGCTGGGTGCGCGCGTGCCCGACGGCGGTCCCGGGTCCGGTGCCGCGGCGCGGTTCCGGCACCTGCAGCGGGTGCTGAAGCGGCGTACCGGCCGCGGGGCGCTCGGACCGCTGCCCTGGCCGGCGACCCTCGGCACCCCGCCCTGGGGCGCGGCCGGCGCGGCGCGCTACGCCGACCGCCGGTACACGCACCGGGTCGTCGAGGGGTCGCGGGGACGCGCCGTCGTCGCCACCGCTCTCGCCGCGGCCGCGGCGGGCACGCCGGTGCCGCTCTTCACGGGTGGCGACCTTGCCACCGGGATCTCGTCCGCGGTACCGCGCCACGTCGTCCTGCTCACCACCGCGGGCGGCGGGACGTGCCAGGTGTACGAGCCGTCGTCGGGATCGGTGCACCGGATCGACACGGCACGGTTCCAGGACGGCGCCGGCGAACCTGGCGTGCGCCGGGCGCTCGGCGGCTGGCCGCACGTCGTGTGGGCTGTGCTCCCAGCCGGTCGAGCGGGCCTCCGGGCTGGCGGCGGGACGTCGACGGCGCGACGATGAGGAGGTGCCTCGCAGCCGTCGGAAGGAGCCGCCATGAGCACGATCCCTGGGAACGAGGCCTGGCGTGACGCCGGCCTGGTCGAGAACGAGGAGGTCGTGAACCTCGTCGAGGAGGCCTCGGACGACGACGCGGACCGGGACACGGACCAGGTCCCGGAGGAGTACCACCCGGGCAGCGCGCGCCCCGACCGCGCGGACGAGGCGGCCGAGGCCGACGTCGCCGAGCAGGCGTCCGCGGTGCCCGGCGGCGAGGACGACTACGCCTGAGCCCGTGTGGTCGCGGCGCGTCGGGCCGGTCCGCGTCCGGCCCGGTAGCGTGGCACCATGACCATCGAGAACCGCGCGCTGACCGGCGACGTCATCCGTGCCCTGCCCAAGGTCGTGCTGCACGACCACCTCGACGGCGGGCTGCGCCCCGCGACCGTCCTGGAGCTCGCGGCCGAGGTGGGTCACGACCTGCCCGCGTCCGACGCCGAGTCCCTCGCGTCGTGGTTCGCCGACGCTGCCGACTCCGGCTCGCTCGAGCGCTATCTCGAGACGTTCGACCACACGCTCGCCGTCATGCAGACACCGGAGGCCCTCGCCCGGGTCGCGCGCGAGGCCGTCCTGGACCTGGCCGCGGACGGCGTCGTGTACGCCGAGCAGCGCTGGGCGCCCGAGCAGCACCTGCGGCGCGGACTGACCCTGCAGGCGACGGTCGACGCCGTGCAGCGCGGCCTCGACGAGGGCGTCGCGGAGGCAGCGGCGCAGGGCAGGACCATCCGGGTGGGGCAGCTCGTCACCGCGATGCGCCACGCCGACCGGTGGCAGGAGATCGCGGAGCTCGCCGTCGCGAACCGTGCGAACGGTGTCGTCGGGTTCGACATCGCCGGTGCCGAGGACGGGTTCCCGCCCTCGCGGCACGCGGAGATCTGGAGCTACCTCGCCGAGAACGACTTCCCGGTGACCATCCACGCGGGGGAGGCCGCCGGGCCGGAGTCCGTCGCCGCGGCCGTGCACCTGGGTCAGGCCAGCCGGATCGGTCACGGGGTGCGCCTCGTCGAGGACATCGCGTTCGACCCCGGGCACCCGCACAGCGCCCCGGGCGAGAGCGGCACCGCGGCGCTCGGCCAGCTCGCGCACTGGGTCCGCGACCACCAGATCCCGCTCGAGCTCTGCCCGTCGTCGAACGTCCAGACCGGCGCCGCGACGTCGATCGCGCAGCACCCGATCACCCGCCTCAAGGAGCTCGACTTCGCCGTCACCCTCAACACCGACAACCGCCTCATGTCGCGCACGTCGATGACCCAGGAGA
The DNA here is from genome assembly GCF_014837295.1 of Cellulosimicrobium arenosum. Classification (GTDB taxonomy): domain Bacteria; phylum Actinomycetota; class Actinomycetes; order Actinomycetales; family Cellulomonadaceae; genus Cellulosimicrobium; species Cellulosimicrobium arenosum. The sequence goes on along the minus strand of NZ_JACYHB010000002.1, from coordinate 80,284 downwards.
TGACGCTGCTCGTCGAGCAGGCCGGGTGGACCATCGACGACCTCGCCGACGTGACGATGACTGCCGCGTGGAACGCGTTCGTCCACCACGACGAGCGTCGGGCGCTCGTCGACGACGTGATCCTGCCCGGCTACCAGCTGGTCGAGGGCGCCCAGCTCTGAAGCGTCCCGCGGCGGGGGTCAGATGCCCTTGGGGTGCCAGACCGTCTTGGTCTCGGTGAACGCGAGGATGCGCTGCGGGCGCGGGGCCTCGGTCCAGTCCGGCTCGGCGTCGTTCCCGCGGCGGTCCGTCGCGGGACGCAGGACACGCTTGACCGAGTCGGCGGCGGCGGCCTCGAGCTCTCCCCAGCCGATGCCCGCGACCCCCGTGGCACCGTCGAGGCCCACGGCGCCGGCGAGGTCCATCGCGTCGACGTCCCGGTGGGAGGCGAGCGGCGGAGCGAGCTCCGCCGCTCGGCCGGTGAGGACGTTCACGACGCCGCCCGGGACGTCCGACGTCGCGAGCACCTCCGAGAGGGTGACGGCCGGGACCGGGCGCTGCTCGCTCGCGACGACGACCACGGTGTTGCCGGTGACGAGAGGCGGAGCGATCGTCGAGACGAGGCCGAGCAACGACGAGCGCTGCGGCGCGAGGACCACGACGACGCCGGTCGGCTCGGGTGACGAGAGGTTGAAGTACGGTCCGGCGACGGGGTTCGCCGCCCCGGCGACCTGGGCGATCTTGTCCGTCCAGCCCGCGTACCAGACCCACCGGTCGATCGCCTCGGACACCGCGAGCTCGGCCTGGCGGGCCGTGAGCCCCTCGCCCGCACCGACCTCGGCGACGAGCTGGTCGCGTCGGCCCTCGAGCACCTCGGCGACGCGGTAGAGCACCTGACCGCGGTTGTAGGCGGTCGCCGCCGCCCAGCCGGCCTGCGCGGCGCGCGCCGCGACGACCGCCTCGCGCGCGTCCTTGCGCGAGCCCTGCGCGACGTTCGCCAGGAACCGGCCCTTCGCGTCGAGGACCTCGTACGTGCGGCCCGACTCGCTGCGCGGGAACTTCCCCCCGACGTACAGCTTGTACGTCTTGCGCACGCTCAGCCGCTCGGACGTGCCGGCCGTCGTGGCGGTGGATGCCCTCGTCGTGCGCGCCATCAGTACGTGCTCCCCTCGATCAGGTAGGACGCCAGCCCGTGCCGACCGCCCTCACGGCCGTAGCCGGACTCCTTGTAGCCGCCGAACGGGCTGGTCGGGTCGAACCGGTTGAACGTGTTCGACCACACGACACCGGCCCTCAGCCGGTCGGCCATCCAGAGGATCCGCGAGCCCTTCTCGGTCCAGATCCCGGCCGAGAGCCCGTAGGGCGTGTTGTTGGCCTTCGCGACCGCCTCCGCGGGCGTGCGGAACGTCAGGACGCTCAGGACGGGGCCGAAGATCTCCTCGCGCGCGATCCGGTGCGCCGCCGAGACGCCCGTGAACAGGGTCGGAGCGAACCAGTACCCCGACGACGGCAGGTCGCACGCCGGGCTCCAGCGCGTCGCGCCCTCGGCGACGCCGGCCTCGGTGAGCTCGGTGATGCGCGCGAGCTGCTGGGACGAGTTGATCGCGCCGACGTCGGTGTTCTTGTCCATCGGGTCGCCGACGCGCAGCGTGCCGAGGCGGGACTTGAGCCGCTCGACGAGCTCCTCGGCGATCGTCTCCTGGACGAGGAGGCGCGACCCCGCGCAGCAGACCTGGCCCTGGTTGAAGAAGATGCCGTTGACGATCCCCTCGACGGCCTGGTCGATCGGCGCATCGTCGAACACGATGTTCGCGGCCTTGCCGCCGAGCTCGAGCGTCGCGTGCTTGCGCGACCCCGCGATCTCGCGCGCGATCCGCTTGCCCACCGCGGTCGATCCCGTGAACGCGACCTTGTCGATGCCGGGATGTCCGACCAGCGCGGCCCCCGTCGCGCCGGCGCCCGTGACGATGTTCACGACGCCCGGAGGGAGCTCGGCCTGGCGCAGCACGTCCGCGAACAGCAGCGCCGTGAGCGGAGTGGTCTCGGCGGGCTTGAGGACCACGGTGTTGCCCGTCGCGAGCGCCGGCGCGATCTTCCACGCCAGCATGAGCAGCGGGAAGTTCCACGGGATGACCTGGGCCGCGACCCCGTGCGGGCGCGGGTCCGCGCCGTACCCCGCGTGCTCGAGCTTGTCGGCCCAGCCCGCGTAGTAGAAGAAGTGCGCGGCCGCGGTCGGCACGTCCACGTCGCGCGACTCACGGATCGGCTTGCCGTTGTCGAGCGTCTCCAGGACCGCGAACTCGCGCGACCGCTCGGCGAGCAGCCGTGCGATGCGGAACAGGTACTTGGCGCGCTCGCGGCCCGGCATCGGCCCCCAGACCTTGTCCTGGGCGCGGCGGGCCGCCCGCACCGCGCGGTCGACGTCGGCCTCGGTGGCCTCGGCGACCTCGGCGAGCACCTCCTCGGTGGCCGGGTTCACCGTCTTGAAGGAACCGTCGTCGGACGCGGCGCTGAACGCACCGTCGACGAACAGCCCGTACGAGGACCGGATGTCGACGACCGCGCGCGACTCCGGCGCCGGGGCGTACTCGAACGCCGCCGCGGCGGCGCTGCTGGTGCTGCTGGTCGTGCTGGGCTGGCTGGGCATGTGCAGGTGTCCTCGGGTTCCGCTCAGTCGACGGTCACGTAGTCGGGGCCCCAGTAGGCGCCCGTGGCGAGCTTGTTGCGCTGCATCAGCACGTCGTTGAGGAGCGACGACGCACCGAACCGGAACCAGTCCGGGTCGAGCCAGTCGGGCCCGGCGACCTCGTTGACGGCGACGAGGTACTTGATCGCGTCCTTCGAGGTGCGGATGCCGCCCGCAGGCTTGACGCCGACCTGGACGCCCGTCTGGGCGCGGAAGTCGCGCACGGCCTCGAGCATCACGACCGTCACGGGCAGCGTCGCCGCGGGGGAGACCTTGCCTGTGCTCGTCTTGATGAAGTCGGCGCCCGCGAGCATCGCGAGCCACGAGGCGCGTCGCACGTTGTCGTACGTGGCGAGCTCGCCGGTCTCGAGGATGACCTTGAGGTGCGCGTGACGTCCGCCGGCCCGGCACTGGGCCCGCACCGCGACGATGTCGTCGTAGACCTGCTCGTAGCGCCCGGAGAGGAACGCGCCGCGGTCGATGACCATGTCGATCTCGTCGGCACCGGCATCCACCGCCTCGCGGGTGTCGGCGAGGCGCACGGCGCGGCTCGCGCGGCCGGAGGGGAACGCGGTCGCCACGGCCGCGACCTTCACCCCGGTGCCGGCCAGCGCCTCGACGGCGACCGGGACGAGGTCGTTGTACACGCACACCGCCGCGGCGGACGGGCACGACGCGTCGTTCGGCTCGGGCCGGACCGCCTTCGCTGCGAGCGACCGCACCTTTCCCGGGGTGTCGGCACCTTCGAGCGTCGTGAGGTCGACCATGCGGACGATCGTGTCGAGCGCCCACGCCTTGGCCGTCGTCTTGATCGACCGGGTGCCGAGCATGGCCGCGCGGCCGTCGGCACCCACCCTGTCCACCCCGGGCAGGCCGTGCAGGAAGCGCCGCCACGCGGCGTCGTCCAGGGACGTGGAACCCGTCACGGACCGCGCCGACTCGGCGACGTCGGCGGGGGAGCGGTCGCTGAGACCGGTGGCCGTCGTGCTCATCCCACCAGGCTACGTCGTGGACCGCGCCCGTGGTGCCGGACCTCGCGCTCGGCGGAGCTGCGGGTCACAGACCGAGCGCGCGGCGCATGTCCGCCTGCACGCGCTCGAGGCGCTCCTGGGCGAACGCCCGCGCCGCGGTGAGGTCGTCGTGCGACGCGTCGGGAGCGACCGGGACGACGACCTCGAGGTAGCACTTGACCTTCGGCTCCGTACCGCTCGGTCGGACGACGACGCGCGTCGAGTCCGCGGTCAGGAGCCGCACGCCGTCCGTCGGCGGCAGCCCGTCGAGGCCGTCGGACAGGTCGGCGACGCTCGACACGCCTGCACCACCGAGCGAGCGCGGTGGCGTCGAGCGGAGATGGGCCATCGTGTCGCTGATGCGGTCGAGGTCGTCGAACCGCGCGGAGAGCTGCCCGCTGACGTGCAGGCCGTGCGCGCGCGCGAGGTCGTCGAGCGCGTCGACCAGGGAACGGTCCTGGGCCGCGAGCCGGTTCACGAGCTGCGCGACGAGCAGCGCGGCGCTGATCCCGTCCTTGTCCCGCACGCGCTCAGGGTCCGCGCAGTACCCGAGAGCCTCCTCGTACCCGAATGCCAGCCCGTCCACGCGCGAGATCCACTTGAAACCGGTCAACGTCGTCTCGTGCCGGAGGCGATGGGACGCGGCGATCCGCGCGAGCAGTCGGGACGAGACGACGGAGGACGCGAGCACCCCGCCGGTCGCCGAGCGTGCCACCCGTGCGGCGGCGTCCTCACCCAGCAGCGACCCGACCTCGTCGCCGTGCAGCGTGCGCCAGCCGTTCGACCGGGCCGTCTCGGCCCCCTGGTACGTGCCGACCCGCCGGTCGTAGACCGCCACCGCGCACCGGTCCGCGTCGGGGTCGTTGGCGATCACGACGTCCGCGTTCGCGTCCTGCGCGTAGGCGAGCGCGAGGTCCATCGCGCCCGGCTCCTCGGGGTTGGGGAACGCGACGGTGGGGAAGTCGGGGTCGGGGTCGACCTGCTCCTCCACCTCGATCACGTCGCGGAAGCCGGCCTCGCGCAGCACGCGCGCGAGCACGCCGGCGCCGACACCGTGCAGCGCGGTCGTCACCACCCGGACCCGCCGGGGCGCGCCGTCGGACAGCGCGACGACGGACGCGACGTACGCGTCGACGAGCTCCGGCCCCAGCACGGTCCACCCGTCCGACGCGCGGGGTACCTCGCGTGCGGGCCCCACGGTCGCGATGGCCGCGGAGATCTCCGTCTCGGTCGGCGGGACGAGCTGGGCACCCTGGCCGGCCCCGGTCACGACCCGTCCGCCCAGGTAGACCTTGTAGCCGTTGTCGGCCTTCGGGTTGTGGCTCGCGGTCACCATGATCCCGGCGTCGGCACCCAGGTGGCGCACGGCGAAGGCCAGGACCGGCGTCGGCAGCGCGGACGGCAGGACGAGGGCCTCGACGTCGGCCGCCGCCAGGACGGCGGCGCTGTCGCGGGCGAACGTGCGCGACCGGTGGCGGCCGTCGAAGCCGATCACCACCCGCGGGCGCGGTCCCGCTGCCCCGCCGAGCGACGACCACAGCCACGACGACAGGCCCGCGGCCGCGCGCACCACGACCGCCCGGTTCATCCGGTGCTGCCCCGCGCCCATCCGGCCGCGCATGCCCGCGGTCCCGAACTCGAGCGGGCCCGCGAAGCGGTCGCGCAGGTCCGCGAGCGCCGCGCTGCGCACGTCGTGCCGGCGCGGGTCGGGCGAGTCCGCGAGCTCGAGCAGGTGGAGCAGCTCGCGCTGGTCGTCCGCGTCGACGTCCGCGTCGATCCAGGCCGCGACACCCTCGAGGAACCGCGCGTGGGAGCTCCCCGGGTCGAACGACGGGTCGTCGGCCGCGTCGACCGAGGATCCCGACGAGGCCCGTCCTGCGTCCCGGCCCGTCCGCCGGGAGGTGGTTCGATCCGTCATGTCACACCCGCTTCGCGATGTCGGCCAGGAGGGAGCTGATCCGGGGGCCCGCGACCTGGCCGGCCTCGATGACCTCGGCGTGCGACAGCGGCGTCGGGCTGATGCCCGCCGCCAGGTTCGTCACGAGCGACAGGCCCAGGACCTCGAGCCCGGCGTGGCGGGCGGCGATCGCCTCGATGGCGGTCGACATCCCGACCATGTCCGCGCCGAGCGTGCGCAGCATGCGGATCTCGGCCGGCGTCTCGTAGTGCGGTCCGGGCATCTGGGCGTACACGCCCTCTCCCAGCGTCGGGTCGACGTCGCGCGCGAGCGTGCGCAGTCGCGGGGAGTAGAGGTCGGTCAGGTCGACGAACGTCGCGCCCTCCAGGGGGCTGCGCGCGGTGAGGTTGAGGTGGTCCGCGAGGAGGACGGGTGTGCCCGCCGGCCGGTCGGGGTCGAGCCCGCCCGCGCCGTTCGTCAGGATCAGCGTCTCGACCCCGGCCGCGGCGGCCGTGCGGACCGGGTGCACGACAGCGCGCACCCCCTTGCCCTCGTACAGGTGCGTGCGCGACCCGATCACGAGCGCGAGGCGGACGGACCCGTCTGCCCGCTCGACCCGGATCGAGCGCGTCACCGGGAGATGCCCGGACACGGTGGGTGCGGCGAAGCCCGGGATCTCGTGCGTGGGGATCTCGGCGACGACGTCGCCGAGGAGCTCGGCGGCGCCGCCCCACCCGGATCCGAGCACGAGCGCCATGTCGTGCCCGTCGATGCCCGTGGCCCGGGCGATGTGCTCGGCTGCGGCGCCCGCGACCACGAACGGGTCGGTGGCGGGGTCGTCGAGCGGGGGTGTGCTCGGTGGCGTCGTCGTCATCCCGCCAGGCTAGTGCGAACCCGGCGGGATGACGCGGCGGGACCCGGTCTCCTGCCACACTGTGCGGGTGACGAACGAGACCAGGGCAGACCGGAGCACGCGCATCGTCATCGTGGGAGGAGGCCCGGGCGGCTACGAGTCGGCGCTCGTCGCACGGCGCCTGGGCGCCGAGGTCACGGTCGTGGAGCAGCACGGCATGGGCGGCGCGGCCGTCCTCACGGACGTCGTCCCGTCGAAGACCCTCATCGCGACCGCCGACTGGATGACGATCGCGGACCGCGCGTCCGAGCTCGGCATCCGCCTGCCCGCCGAGTCCGCGCCGGCCGAGGGTGCGGCGGCGCGCCGGCACATCGTCGACCTCGAGGCCGTCAACACACGTGTCATGGCGCTCGCGGCCGCACAGTCCGCCGACGTCCGTGCACGGCTCGAGCGCGAGGGCGTGCGCATCGTCGTCGGGACGGGCCGCCTCGACGGCCCCGAGCGCGTGGTCGTCGACGGCGCAGGGACCGACGACGGCTCCGACCTCGTGCTCGACGCCGACGTGGTGCTCCTCGCGCTCGGCTCGACACCGCGTGTCCTGCCCACCGCGCAGCCCGACGGCGAGCGCATCCTCACCTGGACCCAGCTGTACAACCTCAAGCAGCTCCCGGAACGGCTGATCGTCGTCGGTTCGGGCGTCACCGGCGCCGAGTTCGCCGGTGCGTACAACGCGCTCGGATCGGACGTCGTGCTCGTCTCCAGCCGCGACCGGGTGCTTCCCGGCGAAGACCCGGACGCCGCCGAGCTGCTCGAGGACGTGTTCCGCGCCCGCGGGATGACGGTCGTGTCGCGCACGCGCGCCGAGTCCGCGGTGCGCACCGAGGACGGGGTCGAGGTGACGCTCTCGGACGGCCGGGTGGTCCAGGGCTCGCACGTCCTCGTGGCGGTCGGCTCGATCCCGTCCACCCGCGGGGTCGGTCTGGAGGAGTCCGGGGTGCGCCTCACGGCGTCCGGCCACGTCGAGGTGGACAAGGTCTCGCGCACCTCGGTGCGCGGCGTGTACGCCGCGGGCGACTGCACGGGCGTCCTGCCCCTCGCGTCCGTGGCCGCGATGCAGGGCCGGGTCGCGATGTCGCACGCGCTCGGCGACGCCGTCAGCCCGCTCAAGCTGCGCGGCGTGGCCGCGAACATCTTCACCGCTCCCGAGATCGCGACGGTCGGCTACGACGAGAAGCAGCTCCGGGAGCAGCAGAGCCGCTACGTCACGTCGATGCTGCCGCTCACCCGCAACCCGCGCGCGAAGATGCTCGGCATGCGCGACGGCTTCGTCAAGCTCTTCGCGCACCGCGACACGGGCATCGTCCTCGGCGGGGTCGTCGTCGCGCCGCGCGCGAGCGAGCTGATCTTCCCCGTGGCGCTCGCGGTGTCCCACCGCCTCACGGTGGACGACGTCGCGTCGTCCTTCACCGTCTACCCGTCGTTGTCGGGGTCGATCGCCGAGGTGGCGCGCATGCTGCACCACCGCGAGGTCTGAGGGGGCCCGCGGGCCGCCGGGTCACACCGCCGCGTCGAGGCGGAGCGTGCCCTGCTCGTACCGGAGATCGGTGACCTGGAGCCCGGGCAGGCTGCGCTCGAGCGCGCCGGCGAGCAGCGCCTGCACGTCGACCGCGACGCGCGCGTCGGGCAGGACGCGCACGGCGTCGGGCGGCAGGCCCTTGGCGGTGAGCGCGCGCCGGGCCGGTCCCTCGACGAACCCGAGGAGCTTGTGCGCCGGCAGCCCGGCGGCGTTCGCCTCGATCGCGAGCACCGCCGTGCCCGCGACGACCGACTCGACGCGCGCCGTCGCGCGCACGACGGGCACGAGCCGTGCCGCCAGGCGCAGTGCCGACGGCGGGTCCGGGACCTCGCGGAGGTCGACGACGACGCGCACCTCGTCGCCCTCGCTCGTCACGGAGCGGACGAACGGCGGCAGCCCGCCCGTCGCCCGGGCCAGCTCGACGGCCTCGGTCACGCTCAGCTCGATACGCACCCGGCGACCCTACCGCCGGGTGGCGCCGGGAGGTCTCCGGGACGGCACGCCGGGACGGGGCGGTGCATGGCACGATGCTGCGATGAGCGAGGGGTCCGAGCGGTGACGACGATCCGGACGCGGACGGCGCGCCTCGTCCCGATGCGTCCGCGCGACCCGCACGAGCCGGGCCGCTCCGCGAGCACGCTCGAGCTGTTCTTCGACCTCGTCTTCGTCGTCGCCGTCAGCATCGCGTCGTCGCAGCTCCACCACGCGTTCGTCGAGGGCCACGTGGGCGAGGGGCTGGCCGCGTACGCGGTGGTGTTCTTCGCGATCTGGTGGGCGTGGATGAACTTCACGTGGTTCGCCACGTCGTTCGACACCGACGACTGGCTCTACCGGCTGCTGACGATCCTGCAGATGGCGGGTGTCCTGGTGCTCGCCGCGGGGATCGAGCCGGTCTTCGCCGAGCAGGACTGGACGGTGGTCGTCCTCGGGTACGTGGTGATGCGCGTCTCGATGGTCGCCCAGTGGCTGCGGGCGTCGCACGGGGCGGGCGCCGCGCGCCGCACGACCCAGGCCTACGCCGTGGGCATCGCGGTCCTCCAGGTGTGCTGGCTCGCGATGCTCGCCCTGCCCGACGGAGCGACGCGCGTGGTCGCCGTCGTCCTCGTGCTCGCCGAGGTCGCGGTGCCGGTCGTCGCCGAGCGTCGCGGCACGACGCCGTGGCACCCGCACCACATCACCGAGCGGTACGGCCTGTTCACGCTGATCCTGCTCGGCGAGAGCCTCCTCGCGTCGGCGAACGCGGTCATCGAGGCGCTGCACGACGACCAGGCGGTCGGCCCGTTGATCGGGATCGCGGTGTTCGCTCTCGTCGGGACGGCCGCGCTGTGGTGGATCTACTTCTGGCCGCCCCACCACGCCGCGATCGGCAGCCTGGGCCGGTCGTTGCGCTACGGCTACGCGCACTACCTCGTGTTCGCCGCCGCGGGCGCGTTCTCGGTGGGGATTGAGGTGGAGATCGACGCGCTCACGGGTCACGCCGACCTGGGCGACGTCGCGACGTCGCTCACCGTGACGGTCCCGGTCGCGCTGTTCGTGCTCGGCATCTGGTGGATCGCGATCCGGCAGAGCGCGGACCGGGTCGTCAACACCCTCCTGCCGCTCGGTGCCCTGCTCGTGCTGGTCGTCGCGCTGGGGCCCGTCCCGGTCGTCGTCACCGCGCTGATCCTGGTGGCGATGGTCGTCCTCCTCGTGCTCCGGCCGCCGGTCGGCGCGCGCGAGCACGGGGCCCCGGCGACGTAGCACCGAGCTGCACGAGACAGCACGAGGCGCTACGACGTCCGGATCTCGGCCACGAGCGGTCGGTGGTCGGACGCCGTCACGTCGAGCACGTCGACCGAGCGGAACGTCAGGGGCGGGGACCCGAACACCCAGTCGATGCGGTGCGCGGGCGCGACGGACGGTGACGTCAGCGCGTCGGGGTCGCCCGCGACGTCCTGCCCGCTCTCGAGGCCCTGGTCCTCGACGACCGTGATCTCGTCCCACCCGGGCTCGGAGTTCAGGTCTCCCGCGAGCACGTAGGCGCCCTCGACCGGCTCCTGCGCGAACAGCGCGTCGAGCTGGTCCAGGCGCGTCGGCGTGCTCTCCTCCCGGTGCTGGAGGTGCACGGACGTGACCCGTACCCCGAGCCCGCTGGAGTCCGACGTCGCGGAGATGGCCGAGCGCTGCTGCGGTCCCTGCCCGTACGGCAGCGCGTGGAGGACCACGTCGTCGAGCCCGCCGCGCTCCGGGTCCCACAGGATCGCGTTGCCGAACTGCCGGTCCGCGGCGGGCGCGAAGACGACACGCATGCCCGTCTCCCGCGCGAGATACGTCGCCATGTCGGCGCCGCCGCCCAGCACCCAGCCGCGCGACACCTCCTGCAGGGTCACGACGTCCGCGCCCGAGGACTCGATGGTCGCGACCATCTCGTCGAGGCGCACGGACGGGTCCGCGCTCACGCCGTAGTGCAGGTTCCAGTCCAGCACCGTCGTGGTGCCCGGCGCCTGCGCGTACGAGACGTCGTCGGGGCCGCCGTCCACGTGCACCTGCGTGACGCCGACGGCGGCGAGCACGCCCACCGCGCCCGCGAGCGCGAGCGGCAGCGCGCGTTCGTCCGCTCCGGCCGTCGACGGCGCGGCGAGGTCGTCGGCCGGTGCGCGCCGGGCCCGGAGCCCGACGGCTACGGCGGGCACGGCGACCAGGAGCGCCGCGGCGACCGGGACCCAGCCGTTCGGGACCGGCAGCGGCACGTCGTAGTCGAGCTGGAACCCGAGCAGGGGCACCACGGCGCCCAGACCCGCCACGGACGCCGTCCCCGCGAGGCGACCCCACGTCACCGCACGCGCGGGCCGGGTCAGGCAGAGCGCGAGCGTGCGTCCGGCGACGGGCGCGCACGCCGTGAGCAGCACGAGCAGCGCCCACCCGCCGAGGTCGCCCGGACCGTCCAGGCGCGGGACGGCGAGGAACGTCACGGCGACTCCCACGACGAGCAGCCCCGGCGAGATCCACGATGCTGCGAGGAACCGGGCGCGTCCTGGTCGCGCCGCCCACGGCACGAACCACGCGACACCGAGCCCGGCGACGGCGAGCGCGACGACCGCCGCGGTGAGCGACACGCCCGACTGCGAGGCGACGAACGCGGGGTTGGCGAACGTCTGGACCCCGAGCGCGAGGAACGGCCCCAGCACCCACAGTGCCCGGGTCCCCGGGAGCGCGCCGCGCCCGCGCACCGTCCAGGCGCACGCTGTCGCCGCGACGGCCACGACGAGCGTGAGCACCCACGCGCCGACGTCGCCGCGCCAGTACGCGTCCCACGTACCCAGCGTCGTGCTGAGGGCGGCCGCGAGGAGCGTGCCGAGCGTCACGCCCAGCGCGACGGTCGTACCGCGCGCGAGCGTGGAGCCCGCCTCCGTCCCCGTCTCCGTGCCCGTCCCGGTCTCGGCGGTGGGCGACGCCGTGCCGCTCGCGAACGCCGCGACGACGACGAGGACCGCGACGGCCAGAGCGACGGCGGCCAGCCCGACGCCGTAGCGCACGAGACCGAGGTCCGCACCGCCGGCGATCGCGGTGCCGAGCCACTGCAGCGCGAGCCGCGCCACGACGAGCGACACCACCGCGAACAGCACGACCTTGCCCGTGATCTCGAGGCGCGCGGCGATCATGACGACGAACAGGCCGGGAGCCGCGTACGTCGCGAGCGCGGTCAGCGCGGCGGTCTCGACCCCCGACGCGAACGCGTGGTCGAGCAGCGGCCCGCTGGCCCGGACCAGCTCCACGACCAGGGCGGTGACGAGCACGAGGAGGACGAGGACCACCCGGTCCTCACGGCGACGCGGCGCTGCACTCACGCGAGCAAAATACCGGCACCCGCAGGCTCGCGCCTACGCGGCACCGTTCCGCCGCCGCCCCCCGGCCCTGCGCCAGGCCTCTCCGCGAGCCCGGTTCCCGGTGTGACCAACGCCACTCTCGAGGCGGATCCGTGCCATGCTGGTCTCTCGGCCGCGACGGCACCACGACCTCGGCACGAGGGGAGGCAGACCGTGGACGGCACCATCGACGTGGCACGCGAGGCGCGCGCTCCGCTCACGGCGGGCGTGGGCCACTGGATCGGCGGTGCCCCGGTGGTCGACGGCGGGAGCCGGGACGCCCCGGTGCACGACCCGGCCACCGGCCGCGTCACCGGCCGGGTCGCGCTCGCGTCCGCCGCCGTCGTGGACGGCGCCGTGGCCGCCGCGCGGGCGGCGTTCCCCGCGTGGCGCGCGACGAGCGTCTCGCGGCGCGTCGAGATCCTGTTCGCGTTCCACCAGCTCCTCGTGGAGCACCGGGACGAGATCGCTGCCGTGGTGAGCGCCGAGCACGGCAAGGTGCTGTCGGACGCGGCGGGCGAGGTGGCCCGCGCGCTCGAGTGCGTCGAGTTCGCGTGCGGGATCGGCCAGCTCCTCAAGGGCGGGTACAGCGAGCAGGCGTCGGCGGGCGTCGACGTCCACGAGGTGAGGCAGGCCCTCGGCGTCGTCGCGTGCATCACGCCGTTCAACTTCCCGGCCATGGTGCCGCTGTGGATGATCCCGAACGCGATCGCGTGCGGGAACACGGTCGTGCTCAAGCCGAGCGAGCGCGACCCGTCGGCCTCGCTCGTCGTCGCGCGGCTGCTCCAGGAGGCCAGGCTCCCCGACGGGGTCGTCAACGTCGTGCAGGGCGACCGCGTCGCCGTCGAGCGGCTGCTCGAGCACCCGGACGTCGAGGCCGTGAGCTTCGTCGGGTCGACGCCGGTCGCGCGCCACGTCTACGAGTCGGCGACCCGGCACGGCAAGCGCGTCCAGGCGCTCGGCGGCGCGAAGAACCACATGGTCGTGCTGCCCGACGCCGACGTGGACGTCGCGGCCGACGCCGCGGTCTCCGCGGCGTACGGCTCGGCGGGCGAGCGGTGCATGGCGGTGTCCGTGCTCGTCGCCGTGGGCGGCGTGGCCGACCCGCTCGTCGAGGCGATCCGCGAACGCGTCGTGCGCCTCGTCGTCGGCCCGGGGGACGACCCCGCGTCCCAGATGGGGCCGCTGATCACCGCGGAGCACCGCGACCGCGTGGCCGCTCGCGTGGGCACCGCCGCCGACGAGGGAGCGACGCTCGTGGTGGACGGACGGGTCGTCCCGGAGGGTGCCGCGGGTGGGAGCGGGGGGTTCTTCCTGCACCCGACGCTCGTGGACCACGTGCGGCCGGAGCACACGGTGTACCGCGAGGAGATCTTCGGCCCGGTCCTGTCCGTGGTCCGGGCGGACACGTACGAGGAGGCCGTGGGCCTGGTCAACGACAACCCCTACGGCAACGGCGCGGCGATCTTCACGCGCGACGGCGGGGCGGCGCGCGCGTTCGAGGTGGACGCGCGCGCGGGCATGATCGGCGTCAACGTCCCGATCCCGGTCCCGGTCGGCTACTACTCGTTCGGCGGGTGGAAGAGCTCGCTGTTCGGCGACCTGCACGTCTACGGTCCCGAGAGCGTGCAGTTCTACACGCGCACGAAGGTCGTCACGACACGATGGCCCGACCCGGCGACGTCGGCGGTCGACCTCGGCTTCCCGCGGACGCGGTGAGGGCGGGAGGCGCCGATGACGACGGAGGAGCTCGCCCGCGGCACGTCGCGCACGCGCGGCGACGACCGGTTCGTCTTCCACTCGTGGTCCGCACAGGGCGCGATCTCCCCGCTCCCCGTCGCGGGCGGTGCGGGCGCCTGGTTCTGGGACGAGGACGACAACCGCTACCTCGACTTCGCGTCCCAGCTCGTCAACCTCAACCTCGGGCACCAGCACCCGCGCCTCGTCGCCGCGATCCAGGCGCAGGCCGCGCGGCTCGCGACGGTCGGCCCGACGTTCGCGAACGACGTGCGGGGCGAGCTCGCGCGGCTCGTCACGGAGCGCGCTCCCGGCGAAGCCGCACGACCGGTCTCGGGACCGGGTGCGGACGACCGGCGCTGGCGGGTGTTCTTCACGAACGGCGGGGCGGACGCCGTCGAGAACGCGGTGCGCCTCGCGCGCCTGCACACCGGGCGGGCGACCGTGCTCGCCGCGTACCGCTCGTACCACGGGAACACGACCACGGCGATCTCCCTCACGGGCGACCCGCGGCGCTGGCCCAACGAGGTCGCGCCCGACCCGCACGTGCGCCACTTCCTCGGCCCGTACGCCTACCGGTCGGCGTTCGGCGCACGTGACGACGCCGAGGAGGGCGAGCGGGCCCTCGCCCACCTGCGCGAGGTCGTGCAGCTGGAGGGCCCGGGGAACGTCGCGGCGATCCTGCTCGAGACGATCGTCGGGACGAACGGCGTGCTGATCCCGCCGGACGGCTACCTCGCCGGGGTGCGCGCGCTGTGCGACGAGCACGGGATCCTCCTGGTGACCGACGAGGTCATGGTCGGCTTCGGACGCGTCGGCGAGTGGTTCGCCGTCGACCGCTGGGGGGTCGTGCCCGACCTCGTGGTCTTCGCCAAGGGCGTGAACTCCGGCTACGTGCCGCTGGGCGGCGTGGTCATCGGCGAGCACGTCGCGCGGACGTTCGACGACCGCGTCTTCCCCGGCGGGCTCACCTACTCCGGTCATCCGCTGGCGTGCGCGGTCGGGGTCGAGTCGATCCGGGTCTTCGAGGACGATCAGATCCTCGAGCGCGTCCGGCGGCTGGGCGCGGACCTGATCGGCCCGCGGCTGCGCGAGATCGCCGACCGGCACCCCAGCGTCGGCGAGGTGCGCGGGCTCGGGTTCTTCTGGGCGATCGAGCTCGTGCGCGATCAGGGGACGCGCGAGCCGCTCGTGCCGTTCAACGCGAGCGGGCCGGCGGCCGCGCCGATGGCCGCCGTCGTCGCCGCGATCAAGGAGCGCGGCGTCTGGCCGTTCGTCCACTTCAACCGGCTGCACGTCGCACCGCCGCTCGTCACGTCCGCCGCCGACCTCGAGCACGGTCTCGCCGCGATCGACGCCGCGCTCGACGTCGCCGACGACCACGTCGGGACACCCAGGACGAAGGAGAGCTCATGACCACCGTGCGCGCCGCGCTCACGCAGGTCCGCTGGACCGGCGACAAGGAGTCGATGATCGACGCCCACGAGACGTACCTGCGCGACGCCGCCGGGCAGGGCGCCCGGCTCGTGTGCTTCCAGGAGCTCTTCTACGGACCGTACTTCTGCCAGGTGCAGGACGCCGCGTACTACGCGTACGCCGAGTCCGTCCCCGGGCCCACGGTCGAGCGGTTCTCGGCGCTCGCCGCCGAGCTCGGGACCGTCGTCGTGCTGCCGGTCTACGAGGAGGAGCAGCCCGGCGTCCTGTACAACACCGCGGCGGTCATCGACGCCGACGGGCGCTACCTCGGCAAGTACCGCAAGACCCACATCCCGCACGTGCGCGGGTTCTGGGAGAAGTTCTACTTCCGCCCGGGCAACCTCGGCTACCCGGTGTTCGACACCGCGGTCGGGCGCGTCGGCGTGTACATCTGCTACGACCGCCACTTCCCGGAGGGGTGGCGCGCGCTCGGCCTGAACGGGGCCGAGATCGTGCTGAACCCGAGCGCGACGAGCCGCGGGCTGTCCAACTACCTGTGGCGGCTCGAGCAGCCCGCCGCCGCGGTCGCGAACGAGTACTACGTCGGGGCGATCAACCGCGTCGGGATCGAGGACCTCGGCGACGACGACTTCTACGGCACGTCGTACTTCGTCGACCCCGAGGGCGCGTTCGTCGGCGACCCTGCGGACGACCACGACGAGGAGCTCGTCGTCCGCGACCTGGACCTGGACCTGCTGCGCGTCGTGCGCGACCGGTGGCAGTTCTACCGCGACCGCCGGCCCGACGCCTACGACGACCTCACCCGGCCATGACCCGGGGGAAGCCACGCGGGACCTCACGAGGGGAGCCACGAGCATGCCGCACACGCTGATCCGCGGAGGGACCGTCGTCGGGCCCACGGGCTCGACGCTCGCCGACGTGCTGGTCGACGGCGAGCAGGTCGCCGCGCTGCTGCGGCCGGGGGACACGAGCCTCGGCGCCGACCTCGCCCAGGACGCCGAGCGCGTGATCGACGCGACCGGCAGGTACGTGATCCCGGGCGCTGTCGACTGCCACACGCACATGGAGCTCCCGTTCGGCGGGACGGCCGCCTCCGACACGTTCGAGACCGGGACACGCGCCGCGGCGTGGGGCGGCACGACGACGATCGTCGACTTCGCGGTCCAGCGCACCGGCGAGCGCGTCCAGGACGGCCTCGCCGCCTGGCACGAGAAGGCCGCCGGGCAGTGCGCCGTCGACTACGGCTTCCACCAGATCCTCGGCGGCGTCGACGACGACGCGCTCAAGGCGATGGACGAGCTGGTCACCGAGGGGATCACGAGCTTCAAGCTCTTCATGGCGTACCCGGGCGTGTTCTACAGCGACGACGGGCAGATCCTGCGCGCGATGGGCAAGGCGCGCGACAACGGGTCGGTGATCATGATGCACGCGGAGAACGGCATCGCGATCGACGCGCTCGTGCGCCAGGCGCTCGACCGCGGCGACACCGCGCCGTACTTCCACGGCACGACGCGCCCGTGGGAGACCGAGGAGGAGGCGACGCACCGCGCGATCATGCTCGCGCGCCTGACCGGCGCGCCGCTGTACGTCGTGCACATGTCCGCGAAGCAGGCCGTCGAGACCCTGGCGCGAGCCCGCGGCGACGGGTACAACGTGTTCGGCGAGACGTGCCCGCAGTACCTCTACCTCTCGCTCGAGGAGCAGCTCGGCGCGCGGAGCGAGGAGTGGGGGGACTTCGAGGGCGCCAAGTGGGTGTGCTCGACGCCGTTGCGCTCGCGGGCGGAGGGCCACCAGGACGAGCTCTGGCGGTACCTGCGCACGGGCGACCTGTCCGTCGTGAGCACCGACCACTGCCCGTTCTGCATGAAGGAGCAGAAGGAGCTCGGACGCGGCGACTTCTCGAAGATCCCCAACGGGATCGGGGGCGTCGAGCACCGGCTCGACCTGCTCTACCAGGGCGTCGTCGACGGCAAGATCTCGCGCGAGCGCTGGGTCGAGCTGTGCTGCACGACGCCGGCCCGGATGTTCGGGCTCGACGGCCGCAAGGGCGTGCTCGCCCCGGGCGCCGACGCCGACGTCGTGGTCTACGACCCGGCCGGCCGCACGTCGATCGGGTACGGCGCGACGCACCACATGAACATGGACCACTCGGCGTGGGAGGGCTTCGAGATCGACGGGCACGTCGACCTCGTCATGTCGCGGGGGCGTGTGCTCGTCGAGGACGGTGCGTACCACGGGAGCCCCGGGCACGGGCAGTTCCTCAAGCGCGGGCTGTCGGCGTACCTGCGCTGAGGGCGCGGGTACCGGGAGGGGAGGGCGCGTGGACCTCGGGGTGGTGCTGCAGAACGACCCGCCCGCGTGGCGGGTCGTGGACCTCGCCCGGCAGGCGGAGACCTACGGGTTCAGCCACGTGTGGACGTTCGACTCGCACCTGCTGTGGGAGGAGCCGTTCGTCGTGTACTCCCAGATCCTGTCGGCCACGCACCGCGTCACCGTCGGTCCGATGGTCACCAACCCGGCGACGCGCGACGTCACCGTCACCGCGTCGCTCTTCGCGACCCTCAACGAGATGTTCGGCAACCGGACGATCTGCGGGATCGGGCGTGGCGACTCCGCGGTGCGCGTCATCAACGGGCGCCCCGTGACGGTCGCCGAGCTCCGCGAGGCGATCCACGTCATCCGCGGGCTCGCGTCGGGAGAGGCCGTCGAGTACCGCGGCTCGACGCTCCGACTGCCCTGGAACCGGGACTCGCGTCTGCCCGTGTGGGTCGCGGCCTACGGCCCGCGCATGCTCGCGCTCACGGGCGAGGTCGGCGACGGATTCATCCTGCAGCTCGCGGATCCCGACGTCGTCGCATGGTCGGTCGCGGCGGTGCGTGCTGCCGCCGAGCGGGCCGGGCGGGACCCCGGCGAGGTGAGCGTCTGCGTGGCCGCGCCCGCCTACGTGACGGCGCCGACGGACGGCGAGGCCGGTCGACGCGCGCTCGCCCACGCCTACGACCAGTGCCGCTGGTTCGGCGGGATGGTCGGCAACCACGTCGCCGAGATGGTCGCGCGCTACGGGCCGGGCGGGACCGAGGAGGCCGCGGGAGGGCGGATCCCGGACGCGCTCACGGCGTTCGTGGCGGGCCGCGAGGGCTACGACTACAACGAGCACGGTCGCGCCGGGAACTCGCACACGGGTTTCGTCACCGACGAGATCGTCGACCGGTTCTGTCTCGTCGGCCCCGCGGAGCACCACGTCGAGAGACTGCGTGAGCTCGCGGGCCTCGGCGTCGACCAGTTCGCGCTCTACCTCCAGCACGACGCGAAGGACGAGACGTTGCGCGCCTACGGCGAGACGATCGGTCCGGCGGTGCGCGGCCTGTCCCGGGCCCGGGAGTAGGGCGAGGGGATCAGGTCGACGCCGCGCCCTCGAGCAGGGCGCGCAGGTCCGGCCACGCCTGGGCGAACGCCGGCAGCAGGTCGAGGTCCGCGACCTCGTCCAGCGCGACCCAGCGCACCTCGACGCTCTCCGCGTCGGTCGCCCGGGGGGCGAGGTCCGAGCCGGGTGCCGTCAGGGCGACGATCGTGGTGTACCGCCACGGGCCGTGGTCCAGGACGCGCTGCCCGACGACGCGCACGTCGTCGGGCGCGATCCCCGCCTCCTCGCGGGCCTCGCGCAGCGCGCCCACCTGGGCGCTCTCGTCCGGGGCGACCGCGCCGCCCGGTACGCCCCACGTACCGCCCTGGTCGCTCCACGGTGCGCGGTGCTGGAGCACGACGTCACGCACGACGCCGTGGGCGTCGACCCGGCCGAGGAGCAGGCCCGCGGCCCCGTGCAGACCCCAGTGCCGGCGGCCGCAGTCGCACTCGACCCACCCGTCGCCGGGCTGCAGGTGGCGGGGGAGCGGGCGCTCGGCGTCGGCCGGGTCGCGCGGCGCCGTGGGGATGGGCACGGATCAGTCGACGATCTCGCAGATGGCGGTCCCCGAGCTGACGCCCGCACCGGCGGTCGCGGTCAGGGACCGCACGGTCCCGGCGCGGTGCGCGAGCAGCGGCTGCTCCATCTTCATCGCCTCGAGCACGACGACGAGGTCACCCTCGGCCACCTGTGCGCCGTCGGCGACCGCGACCTTGACGATGGTGCCCTGCATGGGAGAGGCCAGCGTGGTGCCCGCTGCGCCGCCGGTGGTGCGGGCTGCGGTGCGGCGCGCGGGTCGTCGCGCCGCGTTGGCACTGCGCGCACGGCCGGCGGCCATCCCCAGGCCCGCGGGCAGCACGACCTCGAGCCGCTTCCCGCCGACCTCGACCACGACCCGCTCGGTCGCGAGGGGCTCGTCGTCGTCGTCGGCGTCGGCCTGCGGGGCCGACGGCGCGAGGGCGGCGAGCTCGGCGGTGAACTCCGTCTCGATCCAGCGGGTGTGGATGCTGAACGGCCCGTCGCCCGCGGGGACGAACGCCTCCGCGTCCAGCACGGCGCGGTGGAACGGGACGACGGTCGGGATGCCCTCGATCTCGAGCTCGCGCAGCGCGCGGCGCGCGCGCTCGACCGCCTCGCGGCGCGTCGCGCCCGTGACGACCAGCTTGGCGATCATGGAGTCGAACGCGCCGGAGATCGTGTCGCCCTCGACGACGCCCGAGTCGATGCGCACGCCCGGCCCGGACGGGAACCGCAGGGTGGTGATGCGGCCCGGCGAGGGCAGGAAGTTCGCGGCCGGGTCCTCGCCGTTGATGCGGAACTCGAGCGAATGACCTCGGGTGGTCACCGTGCTGTAGCCGAGCGGCTCGCCGGCCGCGATGCGCAGCTGCTCGCGCACGAGGTCGATGCCGGTCACCTCCTCCGACACCGGGTGCTCGACCTGGAGGCGCGTGTTGACCTCGAGGAACGAGATGGTCCCGTCGGCACCGACGAGGAACTCGCACGTCCCCGCTCCGACGTACCCGGCCTCGCGCAGGATCGCCTCGGACGCCTTGTACAGCTCGGCCTCCTGCGCCGCGGACAGGAAGGGTGCGGGCGCCTCCTCGACGAGCTTCTGGTGACGGCGCTGCAACGAGCAGTCGCGCGTGGAGACGACCACGACGGTCCCGTGCTCGTCCGCGAGGCACTGGGTCTCGACGTGGCGGGGGGTGTCGAGGTACCGCTCGACGAAGCACTCACCACGGCCGAACGCCGCGGTCGCCTCCCGCACCGCCGACTCGAACAGCTCGTCGATCTCGTCGGCGGAGCGGGCGACCTTCAGGCCGCGGCCTCCGCCGCCGAAGGCGGCCTTGATCGCGACCGGCAGCCCGTGCTCGGCGGCGAACGCGTGGATCTCCGACGCGTCGGCGACCGGGTCCGACGTGCCGGGGACGAGCGGTGCGCCGGCTCGCTGGGCGATGTGCCGTGCGCTGACCTTGTCCCCCAGGGCGTCGATCGCGGCCGGCGGCGGACCGATCCACGTCAGGCCGGCGTCGATGACGGCCTGGGCGAACCCGGCGTTCTCCGCGAGGAACCCGTAGCCCGGGTGCACCGCGTCGGCACCGCTGCGCCGCGCGACGTCGAGCAGCTTGGCGACGTCCAGGTAGGTGTCCGCGGCGCGCGCCCCGTTGAGCGCGAAAGCCTCGTCGGCGAGCCGCACGTGCACGGCCTGGCGGTCCGGGTCGGCGTAGACCGCGACCGAGCCGACGCCCGCGTCGGCGCACGCTCGGGCGATCCGGACGGCGATCTCGCCGCGGTTGGCGATGAGGACCTTGGTCACGGGGCGGGGGGAGTTCGCGGGCACGGCTCACGGTAACGCGTGCCCGGACCGCCGATCACGCTCCGCGCCCCGGGTCGATCAAGATTGGAGAACAGGCCAACGCGCACCGAGGGCGTTTGTGGGAAACCCACATGGCGACCGGGCTTGACGGCCAGGATCGACGTGCCTGTTGTCAGCCGTCCACAACTGTGCTGCCGTCGGCCTGCCATCGGCCGGCCCGCAGCTCGTGCCAGGACACGCCCACCTCGCCCAGCAGCTCACGCAGCAGCGGCAGGCTGATGCCCACCACGTTGTGGTGGTCGCCCTCGATCCGTTCGACGTACGGACCGCCCAGGCCGTCGATCGTGAAGGCGCCCGCGACGTGCAGCGGCTCGTCGGTCGCGACGTAGGCATCGATCTCCGCATCGGTCAGCTCGGCGAAGTGCACGGTGGTCGACGCGGTCGCGCCGAACGTCGCGCCGGTGCCGCCGTCGCGCAGGTCGATCATCCAGTGGCCGGTGTGGAGGACACCGCGCCGGCCGCGCATCGCACGCCAGCGCACCCGGGCGTCGTCGGCGTCGGTCGGCTTGCCCAGGACCTCGCCGTCGAGCTCGAGCATGGAGTCGCACCCGACGAGGAGGGTGGGCTCGCGGTCGGACCCGTCGCCGTCGCCGTCGTCGTCGGCCTCGGCCTCCAGGACGCGCGCGACCTCCTCGGCCTTCGCCTGCGCGAGGACGAGCACCGCGTCCACCGGGGCGAGCTCGCCGAAGCGGTCGGCGGCGGAGCGCAGGACGGCGTCCTCGTCGACGCCCGACACACGGACCAGGGGCTCCACGCCCGCCGACCGCAGGGTCGCGAGGCGGGCCGGGGAGCGGGAGGCGAGGACGAGTCGGAGCACTCGCGCAGACTACCCGCACGGGGCGGGCGAGAGCGCCCGCGAGGGCGGCCCGTGCGAGCGCGGAAGGTCCTCGGGCGTCTGCCCGGCCCGGGCCTCAGGCGAGCAGCAGGGCGACGACGACGAGCACCACGGGCGCCCCGACCGTGGTGACCAGGACGGTGTCGCGCGCCAGGATCTCCCCGCGGCCGAACCGGACCGCGTAGTTGTAGACGTTCTGGGCGGTGGGCAGCGCGGCCAGGGTCACCGCGGACGCGACCGCGGCGGGGTCCAGACCGAGGACGTAGCGCGCGACGAGGAAGGCGACGACCGGCATGACGACGAGCTTGGTCGCGGACGCGACGGCGATCGCGGCACGGGGCTGGCCGCGGCGCAACGGTCGTGACCCGTGCAGCGACATCCCGAACGCCAGCAGGATCATCGGGATCGCGGCACCCCCGAGGATCTCGAGCGGTGCCATCACCGTGACCGGTGGTGCCCAGCCGGTCAGCGAGACGACGGCGCCCGCGAACGAGCCCAGGATGATCGGGTTGCGCACCGGCTGGCTCACCACGAGCCGCCAGGACGTGCGACCGCTCGTCGTCGCGTCGAGCACCAGCAGCGTGATCGGCGCCAGGACGAGCAGCTGCAGCAGGATCACCGGGACCACGACCGTCGGGTCGCCCAGCACGTAGACGGCGACCGGCAGCCCGATGTTGTTCGCGTTCACGTAGCCGGACGCGACGGTGCCCACGGTGGCCTCGGGGGCGGGCAGCCGGAGCCACCACCTGTTCGCCACGACGAACACCGCCCCCGCCGCGAGCGCGCACGCCGCGGCGACCACGAGCGGCGCCTGGACCAGGCGGGCGACGTCCGAGGTCGCGAGCACCGTGAACAGCAGCGCGGGGCTCGCGGCGAAGAAGCCCACCCGGTTCAGGACGGTGCCCGCGTCCGGACCGCCGATCCGCAGGCGCGCGCTGAGGTATCCGGCGGCGACGATCACGCCGATGATCGCGAACCCGGTGAGGACGGCTCCCATCGAGGCGTCAGGCGAGCGCGTCGCGCAGCACGTCCAGGCCCACCGAACCCAGCCCCAGCGCCCGGGCGTGGAACGCCCGGACGTCGAACTCCTCGCCCCGGGCCTCCGCGGCCGCGCGGGCCGCGTCGCGCGTGGACTCCCACAGTCGCTGCCCGACCTTGTACGACGGCGCCTGGCCCGGCCAGCCCAGGTAGCGGTCGAGCTCGAACCGCACGAACGACTCGGGCATGTTCACGTTGGCCGACAGGAACGTCCACGCCTTCTCGGCGTCCCAGGTCCCGCCGCCCCACTGCTCCGGGGCCGGGAGGCCGAGGTGCACGCCGATGTCGAGCACGACGCGTGCGGCGCGCATGCGCTGCGCGTCGAGCATGCCGAGCCGGTCGCCGTCGTCGTCCAGGAACCCCAGGTCCGCCATGAGGCGCTCGGCGTACAGCGCCCAGCCCTCGCCGTGCCCGGAGACCCAGCACGCGAGCCGGCGCCACGAGTTGAGGGTCGCGCGCGCGAACACGGCCTGGCCGCACTGCAGGTGGTGGCCGGGGACGCCCTCGTGGTAGACCGTGGTCCGCTCGCGCCACGTGTTGAACTCCGTGACGTCCGCGGGGACCGACCACCACATCCGCCCCGGGCGGGAGAAGTCGTCGCTCGGCGGCGTGTAGTAGATCCCGCCGGTCTGGGTCGGGGCGATCAGGCACTCGAGGTCACGGACGGGCGCGGGGACGTCGAAGTGGGTGCCGTCGAGGGCCTCGATCGCCGCGTCGGAGGTCTCCTGCATCCACCGGCGCAGCGCGTCGGTGCCGTGGAGCGTGCGGGTCGGGTCGGCGTCCAGCACGGCGACGGCGTCCTCGACGCTCGCGCCCGGGCCCGCGATCCGGCGTGCGACCTCCTCCTGCTCCGCGACGACGCGCGCGAGCTCCTCCAGGCCCCACGCGTAGGTCTCGTCCAGGTCGACCTCGGCGCCGAGGAACGTCCGGGAGAGCAGCGCGTACCGCTCGCGGCCCACGGCGTCCTGCGCGGGCGCGAGCGGGGCGAGGTCCGTCTCGAGGAAGTCGGCGAGCCGCGCGTACGCGTCGCGCGCCGCGGCCGCGCCGCGCTCGAGCTCGGCCCGGACGAGCGAGCACGCCGCCGACTCGTCGAGGACGGCCGCCGCCTCGGGGCCCGACACGAACGTCGTGAAGAACGAGGTCGCGGGGTCGGCGAGCTCGCGCGCCTGCTCCGCCCCGACGCGCACCTGGCGGATCGCCGCGACCCTGCCCCGCCGCGCGGCCTCCGACAGCGAGGTCACGTAGCCCTCGACCGCGCCCGGCAGCGCGTTCAGCCGGGCCGCGACGTTCTCCCACGCCTCGACGGTGCCGGTCGGCATGAGGTCGAACACGTCCCGCAGCTCCTGGACCGGCGACGCGATGTTGTTGAGGCTCGCGAGCGTCTCGCCCGCGTCGTGCAGCTCGACCTGCAGGCCGACGCGCTCGCGCATCGCGGCGAGCGTCACGCGGTCGACGTCGTCGACCGGTTCCAGGCCGTCGAGGGCGCGGAGCACCGCGCGGTCCGCCTCGGCACGCGCCTCGTGCCCCGCGGGGGACAGGTCGGTCATGAGGTGGTCGTAGCCCGTCAGGCCCATCGCCGTCGCGCCGAGCGGGTCGAGCTCGGCCGCGCGCGTCGTGTACGCCTCGGCGACGGCGTCGACCGCCGACGGGGGACGGGTGGGTTCCGGGGCCGGGGTGTGTGTGCTCACGGGCACGAGGGTACGCGCGGGCCGGTTCACCGACCGTTCACCGACGTGCACCTGACGTTCGTCCGCAGCCCGTGTCGTGGCCGCCCTCCCGACACCTCGCGCTCCTACGTTCGCCGCATGCACGACCTACCTCGTCCCTCTGCCGTCGTCGTGATCCCCGCCCGCGGCGGGTCCCGCGGCGTGGTCCGCAAGAACCTGCAGCACGTCGGCGGGCGAACTCTCGTGGCGCGCGCCGTGGACGCCGCGCGCGCCGCGGTGACCGTCGCCGCCGTCGTCGTGAGCACCGACGACCCCGAGATCGCCGACGAGGCGCGCCGCCACGGCGCGCACGTCGTCCTCCGTCCCGCCGACCTCTCGGGCGACCTGGCGTCGTCCGAGTCGGCCGTGCTGCACGCTCTCGACGCCACCGCGTCCCCCGACGTCCCTGCGCCCGAGGTGACCGTCCTCGTGCAGTGCACCTCGCCGTTCCTCGCGCCCACCGACCTCGACGCCGCCGTGCGCCGGGTCGAGTCCGGGGAACGCGACGTCGTGGTCGCCGTCGCGGCGACCCACGACTTCCAGTGGCGCGCCGACGACGACGCGGTCCGCGCCGTCGGGCACAGCGTCCTCGAGCGAGAGCGCCGCCAGGACCGTGCCCCGCACTACCGCGAGACCGGAGCCTTCTACGCGATGCGGACGTCCGGGCTCCGCGAGACGGGTCGGCGCTTCTTCGGCGACGTCGGCCTGCACGCCGTGGATCCCGTGACGGCCGTGGAGATCGACGACCAGCACGACCTGTGGTGGGCGCGCCAGCTCGTCGTCGCCGCGGGCCCGCAGGAACGGTCCACCTACCCGACGCGCGACGACGTCGACGCGATCGTCACCGACTTCGACGGCGTCCACACGGACGACCACGCCTGGGTCGACGCGGACGGCCGCGAGCAGGTGCGCGTCCACCGGGGCGACGGCCTGGGCGTCGCCGCGGTCCGCGACGCCGGGCTGCCGTTCCTCGTCCTGTCGACCGAGCAGCACCCCGTCGTCACGGCACGGGCCACGAAGCTGCGGGTCGACGTGCTGCAGGGCGTCGACGACAAGGCCGCCGCGCTCGACGACTGGCTGGCCGGCCGCGGGCTCGACCCGGCGCGTGTCGTGTACGTCGGCAACGACGTCAACGACCTCCCGGCACTGCGCCGCGTCGGCTGGCCCGTCGCGGTCGCCGACGCGCACCCCGACGTGCTGGCGGCCGCACGCGTCGTGCTGACCCGGCGCGGCGGCGAGGGGGCGGTCCGCGAGATCTGCGCCGCCGTCCTCGGGCGCGTCCCCGACCCGGTCCCCGCGCCGGAACGTACCCAGCACCTCGACCCGCACGACGTCTCCAGCACCCTCATCCCGACCGGCGGCTCCACCCGCCGTCCCGCCCGCGAGCCCGCGGCGGACCTGCACACCGACGAAAGGTCCCGACCGATGACCACCACGACCAGCCCTCGCACCTCGGCCGAAGAGCCGGCCCCCGTCTCGATCGGCGACCGCCTCGTCGGCGACGGTCAGCCGGTCTACGTGATCGGAGAGATCGGCCTCAACCACAACGGCGACGTCGAGATCGCACGCCGGCTCATCGACGTCGCGGCCGCGGCCGGGGCGCAGGCCGTGAAGTTCCAGAAGCGCACGCCCGAGATCTCCACGCCTGCGGACATGCGCGACGTGCGGCGCGAGACGCCCTGGGGCGAGATGTCCTACCTCGACTACCGCTACCGCGTCGAGTTCGAGCGCGAGGAGTACGAGAAGGTCGCCGCGCACGCCGCGGACCGTGGCCTGCAGTGGTTCGCCTCGCCCTGGGACGTGCCCTCGGTGGCGTTCCTCGAGGACCTCGACGTCCCCACCCACAAGGTCGCCTCCGCATCCGTCACCGACCACGAGCTGCTGCGCGCGCTCGCGGACACGGGCAAGCCGATCATCCTGTCCACCGGCATGTCCACGCTCGAGGAGATCGACGCCGCCGTGGGGATCCTCGGCACGGACGGCCTCGTGATGCTGCACGCGACCTCGACCTACCCGCTCCCGCCCGAGGAGGCGAACCTGCGCACCATCGAGACCCTGCGCGCGCGCTACGGCGTGCCCGTGGGCTACTCGGGCCACGAGCGCGGTCTGCAGATCTCGCTCGCCGCCGTCGCCCTCGGCGCGGTCGCGGTCGAGCGGCACATCACGCTCGACCGGACGATGTGGGGCTCCGACCAGGCGTCGTCGCTCGAGCCGACCGGCCTCGAGCACCTCGTGCGCGACATCCGGATCCTCGAGAAGGCGATGGGCGACGGCACCAAGCGCGTGTTCGAGGGGGAGCTCAAGCCCCGGGCGCGCCTGCGCCGCGTCGACTCCCTCGCGAGCGCCGGTGCACCCGCCGGCGCCAGCGTCGGCGCGTGACGACGCGCGCGACAGCGCTCGTCGAGTCACCGCTCCAGCTCCTCGGCACCCTCGAGGCGGTGCACGCGGGAGTCGTGCCCGCCCCGGTCGAGGTCCGCTGGCGGTCCACCGTCCCCGGGCTGCGCGCAGCCGTCGCCGCGGTCGGGGAGCTGGGAGCGGAGGCGTTGCCCCCGGGCATCGTGCTCGTCGCGGCGGGCCGCCCGTCCGCGCGCGACCTGCCGTCGCGCGACCGGGACCACGCGGTCGGAGACGTCTTCTCCGGCCGCGCGCAGGTGGGCCTCGCCGCGGCGCGACCCGGTCGTCTCGTGCTGCTCGACGACGGGCTCGCCACGATCGAGGCCGTCCGGCTCCTGGGCGGCGGGGGGCCGCTCGTGCGGCTCGGGCGCTCCGCACGAGCCCCCCGACGCCTGCTCGGTGCCCGGGTGTCGCGGCGCATCCGCACGCTGGCCGCCCGGCCGGGGCGCGTGGTGCTGTGCACCGCGCTCGATCTCGCCCCCGCCGACGCGGTCGCGCTCGACGGTCTGGGCATCGAGGTGACCCGGCACGCGTTCGGCTGGGTCGCCGGCCTCCCGCCCGCGCCCGCCGTCCCGGAACCGCTCGTCGTCGTCGGGTCGGCTCTCGTGGCCGACGGGCTCGTCGACCCGGACGCGTACGTCCGCTGGGTCGCGGCGCTCGCCGACGCCGCGGACGGCGGCACGTGCTACATCCCGCACCGCCGCCACGACGCCGGGGTGCTCGCACGTCTCGCGGCTCTCCCGGGGGTGCGCGTCGCGCCCCCCGGACCACCGGTCGAGCTGCGCCTCCGCTCGCTCGACCCGAGCCAGCGCGTCGTGTGCCTCCCGTCGACGGCCCACCGGTTCCTGCGGCAGGTGCTGCGGGGCTCGGGGGCGCGCGTCGAGCTCGCCGACGTCCCCGCGCACTGGTGGACCGAACGTGCCGACGCGCGCCTGCGCGACCACCTCGTCGCGGCTGCGGCCGGTGAGGACCGATGACGGACGTGCCCGCGCGGCCACGAGAGGTCCGCGTGCTCGCGCTCGCCGACTCGGACTCCTACCTCAAGTGGGCCGCCGCGACGATCGATCGGCTCCCCGGGGTGCTCTCCTCGGTCGCCCTGGTGCGCAACCCGATCGCACCGTCGGCGGGCCAGGTCGAGGCCGCGCTCGCCGGCACCGGCCTCCGGGCCGACGACGTCGCGACCGTCCACGTGGCCCGGCTGCGCGCCCACGTACGGCGGCTGCGGCCCGACGTCGTCCTCGTCGCCGCGACCGGGCCTGTCGTCGAGATCGTGGTGCGCGCCGCAGCAGGCGTGCGGCCACGGCCCGCGCTGGTCTCCGGGCTGCCCGGGATGGCGCTGCCGGCCACGCCCCTCGGCGTGCAGTACCGCTCGGCGTGCGACGCGTTCGTCGTGCACTCCCGGACCGAGCGACGCGCCTACGCCGCGGCGTACGCGGCCGAGGGCCTCGGTCCCCGGATCGTGCTCGAGCACCTGCCGTTCGCCCGCGTGCTCCCGGACGCACCGTCGGGGCCGCCGGCTGCGGCGACCGCTCCCGTCGAACGGATCGTGTTCGCCGCGCAGGCCAAGGTCCCCGCCGCGCGCGAGCAGCGGGTCGCGGTGCTCGACGCGCTCGCGCGCGCGGGCGCCGAGCACGACGTCGTGGTCAAGCTCCGTGCGGTCGCCGGCGAGCGGCAGACCCACGCCGAGCCCTACCCCTACGACGCGCTGTGGACGTCCGAGCACGCCCCCGGTGCCGACCTGACGCACCGGGACGGCACCGCGCGCGTGCGGTTCGGCACCGGTCCCCTCGTGGACTGGCTCGGACCAGGCTCCGGGCTCGTGACGGTGAGCTCGACCGCGGCGCTCGAGGCCGCGGCCGTCGGGGTCCCCGTCGCCGTCGTGCGCGACTTCGGGGTGGACGAGGAGATGCTCAACGCCGTCTTCGCGGGCAGCGGCCTGCTGCGCACCCTGGACGAGGTCGCACGGGGCGAGCTCGGGGCACCCGACCCGGCCTGGTGGGCCGAGAACTACGGGCACCCGGAGCCGGGGGAGCTCGCCGGGGTCGTCCAGCAGCTCGCCCGGAGCTCGCGGCACGCCCGGCTGCCGGTGCCGGCGACGGGGCCGCGCTCGTGGCGCCGGTACGTGCGCGCGTGGCTCCGCTGCGCGGCCCCGGGACCGCTCGGTCGCGCGGTGGCACGCGTCCTGCCCCGACGTGGGGCCGGACGCAGGCAGACGTCGCCGGTCGTTGCCCGGCACGACAGGGCGGGTTCAACGCCCGTTCATGCGACGCCCCCACCCTGTGTGGACG
Source organism: Cellulosimicrobium arenosum (assembly GCF_014837295.1). Classification (GTDB taxonomy): domain Bacteria; phylum Actinomycetota; class Actinomycetes; order Actinomycetales; family Cellulomonadaceae; genus Cellulosimicrobium; species Cellulosimicrobium arenosum. The sequence goes on along the minus strand of NZ_JACYHB010000002.1, from coordinate 51,223 downwards.
CCGCGCACGCACCCGGGCGCGTGCGGACGGTCGGACGAGGAGAGCAGGAGACGTAGTGGCGACGATGCGCAGCGTGCCCCACGGGCGCGAGCCGGGGGACCGGGAGATCGCGGACCTGGCGGGACTCGTGGAGCGCCCCCTGCTCGTCGTGGGCAACGGGCCCTCCGCGGCGATGCCCCGGTACGACGTCCTGCCGGCGGACGCCGTGGTGTTCCGCATGAACTGGTTCTTCCTCGAGAGCCAGTACCACCTCGGCCGCCACGTCGACGCGTGGTTCTCGGCCGTCCCGCACGCCGACATGGAGCGCAGGCTCGCCGAGGAGATCCGCACGGGCCGCTACGAGGTGGACCGGCTCGCGAACCCCGTGCGCGTCTCCTCGGCGCGGGTCGGAGAACGCAACGGCAACCCCTTCCTCGGGCTCGGCCTGACCGAGCTCGACTCGTGGGCGGTCGTCGCGCAGCACCCTCGGCTCGCGCGCCACTTCATGAGCAGGCCCGGCCTGCCCACCACCGGCCTCCAGGCGCTCGCGTTCGGGCTCGCCGTCGGGTTCCGGGACATCCACCTGGCGGGCATCGACCTCTACGAGTCGAAGGACGCGCGCTACGGGTTCACGGTGCCCGAGGAGGTCCAGGCGACCTTGCGCGAGAAGGACCTGCGGCCCGGCTACGAGGACGCGCACTCCGTGAGCACGGACCTCGCGTTCCTCCGGGCCTGCCTGACCGAGTTCCCCGACGCGCGCATCACCACGCACTGCGCGTCCGAGACCCTCGAGCTCTACCTGCCCGGCCCCGCCCCGCTGGCCGAGGGCCGTGCCATGTCGCCGGAGACCGTGCCGCTGCTGGGGCGTGCCAAGGACCGTGTCGTGCCCGCCGGGACCGACGCCGACGGCACGGTGCGCCTGGAGGTCCGCGAGGTCCCCACCGCGGACCCGTGGGCCGAGGTCGAGGGTCGTCGGTGCGCGTACGTCACGGTCGTCTCGGGTGACTACCACCACGGGGCGCGCGCGCTCGCGAACTCGCTCCGGACCGTCAGCGACGTGCCGCTCGTCGCTCTGTGCACCCCGGACGCGAATACCACGGCGCTGCTCGCGAGCGGTATCCATGTCGTCGACGTGCCACCGATCGTCAACCCGCACACGGCGCGCGGGACCGCGCGCGCCGGGAGCGCTGCGGCCAAGGTGCAGGACCGGTTCGCCGCGACGTACACCAAGCTGCACGTCTTCCGGCTCGACGCGTGGGACCGGCTCGTGTACCTCGACGCGGACACCGTCGTGCTCGGCCCGGTGGACGAGCTCTTCGCGGGCGACGACTTCGCCGCCGTCCCGGACGCGGGCCTCGACCTGCCGCGCGGGGACGTGTTCAACTCGGGCGTCTTCGCCTTCACCCCGTCGCGCGAGGTGTTCGCGCGGATGGAGGCGGTGCTGCGCACCGGCGGCTCGTACGACGGCGGGGACCAGGGGTTCCTCAACGCCTTCCTGCCCTCGTGGCGGGCGCTCCCGCTCGAGTTCAACACCACCAAGAGGATCTTCGCCCACCACGCGCCGCTGTTCGACGCCGAGGACGTGCGTGTCCTGCACCACGTCGGGGCCAAGCCCTGGCAGCCCGGGGCACGCGGGGGCGCGTACGACGAGCTCGACGCCGCGTGGCTCGAGCACCTGCGGCCGTGGGAGCTGCGCGAGCTCGTGCAGGACCTGCGTGACGCCGCGGCGGCCGGTGCGGGTGGTCTTCGTGCACCGGGCGCGGACGGGCTCGGGACGCCGCACCGCCGCGCGAAGGAGCTCGCCTCCGACGGGCGCTGGGACGAGGTGGAGCGCGTCCTGACGACCGCCTGGGCCACCCGGGGCGCGACCGTGGGCGAGCACCGCCAGCTCGCTCGTGCCTACCGTCACCTCGGCCGCTACGACGAGAGCCTCGACCAGCTGCGCCGCGCGCGGGTGCTCGACCCTCGGTCGCCGCAGATCGCCAAGGAGGAGCGCAACGCCGTCCTGCGCGCGCGCTACGCACGCTCGGGCGTGCTGCCCCGGGTCATGCGCACGCTGCCCGTGGGACGCTCCATCGACGAGGCGATCCGATGACGGTCGACGCGGCGTCCGCTCGTGTCGCTGCCGTGCGCTCGGTCGTCGGCCGGGCACGTCGGGGCCTCTCCCCGGCGCCGTTCGAGGGTGCGCGCGACCTGCCGACGATGCTCGCGAGCGAGGAGGTCGACCTGCTGTACCTGCTCGCCCGCGACAGCCTGGGCGGTGCGGGCGACGTCGTCGAGCTCGGGACGTTCCTGGGCGGTTCGACCGTCGCGATCGGGCGCGGCCTCCAGGACCGCGACGAGGGGCCGGGCCACGTGCGCGTCCACACCTACGACACGTTCGTCCAGGAGGCGTGGCCCGAGTTCGGCGTCGCGGCGGACGAGGACGTCCTGCCGCGCTGGGAGCGGCTCGTGGGGCCGGTGCGCTCGCTCGTCGACGTCCACCCGGGTCGTGTCGGTGGCTCGGAGCCGATCCCGTTGCCCGGCGGACCGGTCGACCTGCTCTTCGTCGACCTGGTCAAGCACGCGGAGGCGATCACCCCGGTGATGCACGACTTCCTCGCCCGCACGCGACCGGGCAGCGTCGTCGTGCACCAGGACATGTTCCACTGGGGCTCGCCGTGGGTGCTCGTCACCGTCGAGGCGATGTGGGACCGGTGCGAGTTCGTGGGGCACGTGGCCCGGGCGAGCGGCGTGCTCGTCGTGACCCGGCCGCTCGCGGTGTCCGCGCGCGCCGTGGACTGGGGTGCGATCGCACCCGCTGCGCAGCTGTCGATGATCGACTCGCTCGCGGAGCGGTTCACGCACCCGACGCTGCGCGGCAGCATCGACGCCGCCGCCGTGTACCTCGCCAGGCTCCACGACCCCACGACCTACCGGCGCCGCCTCGCCCGGGCTCGTGCCGCCTCGCCGGGCCCGCGGGTGGCGCGCTACCTCGACGAGATCGAGGCGACGGACGACCGCGGGGCGCTCGCACCTCCCGACCATGCCGACCCCGTGCCGGCATCCTGAGCGCACCGCCCGGACGCGCGTCGCGTCGCCGCCGCCCGTCAGGTGCGGTGCTCGTCCCGCGAGGCCCGCGGCACGCCGCGCAGGAAGCCCGCGCCCCAGGCCAGGTGCATCGTGACGAGCACCGCGGGCAGGAGCGCCGCGATCCGTAGCGTCTCGCGCCGGGAGGCGTGCCACGACGCCACGAGCACGGCGAGCGCGTAGAGGACCGGGACGGCGAGTCCCAGGCGCACCCAGGGGGCTGCGAGGCTCGCGCCGACGACGAGCGTCAGCACGGAGAGCGCGAGAGCCAGGACGAGCGCGGGCGGGGCGAGGTACCGCAGGCCGGCCGTCCGCGGTTCACGACGCACGATCTCGCGTCGCCACATCCCGGTGCGCCAGAACTGGCGTCCGAGGTCTCGCAGGGACGAGCGTGGGTAGTAGACGACGTGGAGAGCCGGGTCGAACCAGACGCCTCGTCCCGAGCTCCGCAGCCGTCGGTTGAGCTCCCAGTCCTCGCCGCGCACGATCGTCTCGTCGTAGCCGCCGACGGCCAGGAGGGCGTCGCGGCGGAACGCGCCGAGGTAGACCGTCGCGACCTCCCCCTCGGCGCCGCCCGTGTGGAAGGCCGCCGCTCCGATCCCGGCAGGGTGCCGCATCGCGCGCGCCACGGCACGCTGGGTGGACGTGGTCCCGACGGGAAGCATCATGCCGCCGACGTTCGCCGCACCGGTGCGCTCGAGGGTGCGGATCGCACGGCGGACGTACATGACCGGCAGGACCGCGTGCCCGTCGACGCGGATCACGACGTCGGTGCGCGGGTCCGCCGCGCAGATCGCGAGGTTCAGCCCTGTCGACCGGCCGCCGGTCGGGTTGTCGACGACGGTGATCCGCCCGTCGCGCCTCGCCCAGTCCCGCGCGATCTGCGCGGTGCGGTCGCGCGACGGCCCGACGGCCAGCACCAGCTCGAGCCGGCCGTCGTAGTCCTGCACCAACGCCGACCGCACCATCGCGTCGAGGTGGTCCTCCTCGTCGCGCACCACCGCGACGACGGTGGCGCCGGCCAGCCGGCGCGCGGTGCCTGCGCCGTCCGCGCTCCCGGTGTCGTCCGTGTCGTCCGTGCCCTCCGTGCCCTCCGTGCCCTCCGTGCCGGATGCGCCGGGTGCGCCCGCTGTGCCCGGGGGGCTCGACGTGCCGGGTGCGCCGCGCCGGACGTCGGCGCGAGCGGTCTGCTCGTGGTGGGCGGGCGTCGTCCCGCCGGCCGAGGTGCCGGTGGGCCGCGGCCCACCGGGCTCGGCACGGATGCCGGTCATGGCGGCACGGTAGGCACCCGGAGCGACGTGCAGGTCAGGTGGCGGCGAACGCCGGGTGAACGGTGCACGACGGCGTGTGGTCGGGGTCCGGCTCAGTCCTCGCGCAGGTGCGAGAGGAGGTCGTCGGCCCACGCCCGGTGGTAGCGCACCAGCAGCACCTTCGTCGCGTCCTCGTCGTCCGCGGCGTGCCAGACGGCGACCGGGTCGCCCGGTCGTGGTCCGGCGACCCCGTCCGGGACGTGGAGGCGCACCGGCCTGGCCAGCGGCACGCCCGACGACGGCGTCAACGTGACGACCCCGTCCGCGCCGGTCGGGTCCGAGGCGGAGAACGCCCCTGTCGCGCGGACCGGCCGGGCGAGCAGCGCACGCCGGCCCCGCTGGAACGCGAGCGCCGCGCGGTCGTCCTGGTAGCGCACGAGAGCGAGCACCGCGGTGGCGACCAGACCGATCATCGCCGCGACGACGACCGCGTCCGGGACGGGCCAGTCGCGGCCGGCGGCGACCCGCTGGTACACGATCAGCGCGACGGTCGGGACGAACGCGACCGCCCAGCCCCACCGCCGCCACGCCGCGAGCGGTGCGGCGTCGGGCAGCTCGTCAGGGTCCGCGTCGACGGCGTCCGGCGACCGCGGCAGGTCCACGAGCACCGACCGTGCGGGCAGGTACCGGACCCGTGACCCCCGTGCTCCTGACGTCACGAGCGCAGGCTCCATCGCCACGCGTCCGCGTTGTGCCGTCCGGCCCGGCCGCCGAAGCTCTTCGCCGTCGCGCCGCCGCCGGTGCCGCGCAGGCCGCGCACCCGGTTGGTCCACTCGTCGACCGGCGTCATGTCGTCGGGCGGCTGCGTGGCCGCCGCGGCCGCCGCCAGCCCGGCGACCAGCGCCGCCACCTCGACGTCGTCCGGCGTGCCCCGCACCACGCGCACGCTCGGCCGTCCCGCGCTCATCGTCGGTCCTCCGTCCCGGGGTCGGCCGGGCCGTCGTCGTCGGGGTCGTCGACGCCGTCGCTCGTTTCGTCGAACGCGTCCCCGCGCGACGCGGTCCACTCGACGACGTCGAACCCGGAGTCGACGAGCCGCTCGACGACCCGGGCACCGGCGTCGTCGAGGAGCCCGACCACGTCGTCCAGCCCCATGTCGGCGGTGCCGGCCGGCGGGGCGACCACGAACCCGAGGTAGAACTCCTCGGCGAGGTCGTCGCGGGTCGCGACGGACGCGCTCGCCGCGTCGGCGTCGTCCGCACCGGGCTCCCACACCGACGAGGTCAGGTCCGGGTGCATCCCCAGCGCCTCGTGCAGCCGGTCGAACAGGTGCGCGTTGAACGACCCGACCCGCTGCTCGAGCGCGAGGATGCGCGGGTCCTCGTCCGCCTCGGCGGCGCCGAACTCCGCCCGGACCCCGACCGCGGCCTCGACGTACTCGTGCAACGACGCCGCGAGCGCCTCGACCGCGTCGTGCATCGGGGCCGGGTCGACCGACCCGAGCGGGGCGGGGCCGTGGCTGGCGTCCTCGTGGTTCATGCGCGCCGACTCCTCACGTGGGGATCTCTCACAGGGGGATGTTCCCGTGCTTCTTGGGGGGCAGGGTCGCACGCTTGGTCCGCAGGGCGCGCAGGGCGCGCACCACCTGCACGCGTGTCTCGGACGGGCGGATCACCGCGTCCACGTAGCCGCGCTCGGCGGCGTCCCACGGGTTGACGATCGCGTCCTCGTACTCCGCGACGAGCCGCGCACGCTCCGCGTCGACGTCGAGACCCTCGTCGGACGCCTTCTTCAACGTGCCGCGCTGGAGGATGTTCACCGCCCCGCCGGCGCCCATGACCGCGATCTGCGCGGTGGGCCACGCGAGGTTGACGTCGGCCCCGAGCTGCTTGGACCCCATGACGATGTACGCGCCGCCGTACGCCTTGCGCGTGATGATCGTGACGAGCGGGACCGTGGCCTCCGCGTACGCGTAGATGAGCTTCGCCCCGCGACGGATGATGCCCTGGTGCTCCTGGTCGACGCCGGGCAGGAAGCCCGGGACGTCGACGAGCGTGAGCACGGGGATGTTGAACGCGTCGCACGTGCGCACGAACCGCGCCGCCTTCTCCGCCGCGTCGATGTCGAGCGTGCCGGCCATCGACAGGGGCTGGTTGGCCACGACACCCACCGACTGGCCCTCGACGTGCCCGAACCCGACGAGCACGTTCTTCGCGAACAGCGGCTGCACCTCGAGGAACGCACCCTCGTCCAGGACGTGCTCGATCACCGCGCGCATGTCGTAGGGCATGGAGTCCGAGTCGGGCACGAGCCCGTCGAGCTCGAGGTCGTCGTCGGTCACGTCCAGGGGCGTGTCGTCGTCCGGGAGGTACGACGGCGCGTCGGACAGGTTGTTCTGCGGCAGGTAGGACACGAGGTGGCGCACGTAGTCGATCGCGTCGTCCTCGTCGGCGCCCATGTAGTGCGCGACGCCGGACGTCGAGTTGTGCGTCAGCGCGCCGCCCAGCTCCTCGAACCCCACGTCCTCGCCCGTCACCGCGCGGATCACGTCCGGCCCGGTGATGAACATGTTCGACGTCCGGTCCGCCATGACGATGAAGTCCGTCAGCGCGGGGGAGTAGACCGCGCCGCCCGCGCTCGGGCCCAGGATGAGCGAGACCTGCGGGATCACGCCCGACGCCGCGACGTTGCGCCGGAAGATCTCCGCGAACTGGGTGAGCGCCGCGACCCCCTCCTGGATGCGCGCGCCGCCACCGTCGCTGATCCCGATCAGGGGGACGCCCGTGCGCAGGGCGAGATCCTGGACCTTGGTGATCTTCTGGCCGTGCACCTCGCCGAGGCTCCCGCCGAACACCGTGAAGTCCTGGCTGTACACGCACACCTGGCGGCCGTCGATCGTCCCGTGGCCGACGACCACGCCGTCACCCGCGAGCCGCTTCTTCTCGAGCCCGAAGTTGTACGAGCGGTGCTTGGCGAAGGCGTCGAGCTCGACGAAGCTGCCCTCGTCGAGCAGCGCCTCGACGCGCTCGCGCGCGGTCTTCTTGCCGCGCGCGAGCTGCTTGGCGCGCGCCGCCTCCTCGGGCTGCGTCGTCGCCTCGGCGCGACGCCGGTCGAGGTCGGCGAGCTTCGCGGCCGTCCCGACGAGCGGGGCGGCGGTGCCACCGGTCGGGCTCGGGCTCGGGCTCGGTGTGGTGGAGGACGAGCTCGTGCTCGTGGCTGGCGTGTGTGTCGCGTCGGTCGTGGCGGAGGGTTCGGTCACACGGACGAGACTAGTTGGTGGATGGGACCAACTCGATGCGGTCGACGCCAGCGTGCCGGGGGCGCGTGTTGGCGACTTCCCACAACGGGCCCGCAGGTGCCCGCCCCGCCACGGTGGACGGTCGTCCGGGGGAGGATGTCCGGGTGACGACCGCACCCCTGCCGCCCGACGGCGGAACAACGCCCGAGGGCCCTGCCCGCCCCCCGCTGCGGGCGGACGCCCTGCGCGCACGTCTCGTCTCCCCGGCCGGGCCGCTCGGCCGGCTCGAGGTCGTGACGGAGTCGACGTCGACCAACGCCGAGCTCGCGCGCGCGGTCGCCACGGACCCCGGCGCGTGGCCCGCTCCCGCACTGCTCGTCGCCGAGCACCAGGCGGACGGGCGCGGTCGGCTCGGGCGGACCTGGACGGCGCCCCCGCGTGCCGCGCTCCTGCGCTCGCTCCTGGTCCGCCCGGACGTGCCGCGCGCCGCGCTCGGCTGGGTGCCGCTGCTCGCGGGGCTGGCGACGGCGCTCGCGCTGCGCGCCGCGGCGCAGGTCGACGCGGTGGTCAAGTGGCCGAACGACGTCCTCGTGCCGGACCCGTCGGCACCGCGGCCCGGCGCCGACGGGTCCGGGACGCCGTCGCGCAAGGTGGCGGGCATCCTCTCCCAGGTCCTGCCCGACGGCGGCGTCGTCGTCGGCGTCGGGCTCAACGTCTCGCAGGGGCGCGACGAGCTGGCCGTCCCCGGCGCGACGTCGCTCGCGCTCGCCGGGGCCGCCTCGACGGACCGCGAGGTGCTCCTCGTCGCGCTCGAGGAGGAGCTCGCGCGCGTGCTCGGCCGCTGGCAGCGCGCGGGCGGCGACGTGCGCGCCGCGGGGCTCGACAGCGAGTGCGTCGAGCTCTGCGCGACGATCGGCACGCGCGTGCGCGTCGACCTGGTCGACGGCCGGTCGGTGCACGGGGTCGCGACCGGTCTCGCGCCCGACGGCGGGCTCGTCGTGGAGCACGACGACGGCACCACGAGCGTCAGCCGCAGCGCAGACGTCCACCACCTGCGTCCCGGGGACCGCGCGGAGCGGCCGTAGGATCGCCAGGTGCGAGACAAGGACGACGCGACGGACGGGACCGAGGCGGCCCTCGACGAGGCGCTGCTCGGCGGACCACGCACCCTCACGCTCGACGGCCTCGCCGAGCGGGTGGGGGTCGACGAGTCCCGCCTGCGCGCCTACTGGCAGGCCCTCGGTCTGCCCGTCACCGAGGGCGAGGAGCACGCCTTCACCGAGAAGGACGCCAGGACGCTCGCGGACGTGTTCGCGTTCGCCGAGTCCGAGCGGCTCGACGAGCGCGCGCTGACGACGCTCATCCGCTCGACCGGGCACACCACGGAGCGGCTCGTGCTGTGGCAGGTCGAGGCGCTCGTCGAGCACATGACGCGCCGGTACGCCCTCGACGACACGAGCGCACGCCTCCTCGTGCTCGACCGGCTGCCCGAGCTCGCCCCCGTGCTCGAGGAGCAGCTGTTGCACGCCTGGCACCGCCAGCTGGCCGCCGTCGCGGGACGGTTCGGCGTCGAGTTCTCCCAGGCGCGCGCCGCGTCGGTGGACGAGCACGAGCTGCCGCTGCCGCGCGCGGTCGGGTTCGCCGACATCGTGTCCTTCACGCAGCGCACGCGCGGGCTCGGGTCGAGCGAGCTCGCGGAGTTCGTGCAGCTGTTCGAGACGAGCGCGCGCGACGTCATCACGGCGGCGGGCGGACGCGTCGTCAAGACGATCGGGGACGCGGTGCTCTACGTCGCCGACGACGTCGTGACCGGTGCCCAGGTCGCGCTCGGGCTGGCCGACGCCGGCGGTCGCGCCGCGGACGTCGACGTCCCGCCGGTGCGCGTCAGCCTCGTCTGGGGGCGGGTGCTGTCCCGGTTCGGGGACGTGTTCGGCCAGAGCGTCAACCTCGCGTCGCGCCTGGTCGACCTGTCCGAGCCGACGACCGTGCTCGTCGACAGCGACACCGCGAGACTGCTCGCGCACGACCAGCGGTTCGCGCTCACCGCGCAGCCCGCGCAGGAGGTCCAGGGCCTGGGGACGATCGAGCCCGTCCGGCTGCAGCGGGCGTACCGGGGCTGACCTCCCGGTCCGCCGGCACCGCGTCCGCCGGGAACCGTGCTCAGACGCGTTCGAGCAGACCGGGACCGTCGTTGGTGACCGAGTTGACGGTCGTGGACACCTCGCGCGCGGTCATCGGCACGTCGTCGTGCGGGCCGCCGAGCCCGAGGAGGTCCGCCGCGCCGCGTGCGTCGAGCGCCGGGTCCAGCCAGTCGTCCCAGGTGCGAGCCGGGAGCGCGAGCGGCATGCGGTCGTGGATCTCGGCGAGACAGGGCGCGGCGTCGGTCGTGATGATCGTCGTCGACACGAGCCAGCGCTCGGGGTCGTCGTCCGCCCTGGTCCGGTCCCGCCAGAACTCGTACAGGCCAGCGAACGCGGCGCCGCCGCCGTCGTCGGGCGCGATGAAGTACGGCTGCTTCGGGGGCTTGCGGCGGCCCGTCGCGGGTGCGGGGCTCCCGACCGGCGACGCGCCGTCGGGCAGCGGCCGCCACTCGTAGTAGCCGTCGGCGGGGACGAGGCAGCGCCGCACGCCGAACGGCTTGGCGAACGCCGGCTTGTCGAGGATCGTCTCGGCGCGCGCGTTGATCATCCGGGCGCCGCCGGCCGGGCTCTTGGACCACGACGGCACGAGACCCCAGCGCGCGACGCGCAGCGAGCGTCGGACCTCGCCGGTGTCCTTGGCGGCGCGCTCCACGACGATCCGCACGGGGTCCGTGGGGGCGAGGTTCCACGACGGCGGCAGGAGGCGCGCGTCGTCGGCGATCTCGGCGACCGCGAACTCGTCGGCGAGGTCCTGGGCGTCCCGGAACGAGGCATAGCGTCCGCACATCTCTCCAGGGTGCCGCACGCCGCCCACACGCGACGAGCGTCACGTCACCCGACCCGCCGTGCGCAGGGTCGAATCGATACGATGGTGCCCATGTCCTCGACCCCGGCCACCTCCGCACCCCGGTCGCGGTCGACCGTCCGTTGGGTCCTCATGCTCGGCGCGCTCGCGACGCTGCCGGCCTTCACCGTCGACATGTACCTCCCGTCGCTGCCCGACGTCGCGACCGACCTGAACGCCGACCCGGCCCTCGCCCAGCTCACGCTGTCCGGCATGCTCGTCGGGGGAGCCGTCGGCCAGCTCGTCATCGGCCCGCTCTCCGACCGGTTCGGACGACGGCTGCCCGTGATCGTCGGGCTCTCGCTGCACGTCGTGACGTCCGTGCTCTGTGCGATCGTCCCGAGCATCGGCGCCCTCATCGCGTTGCGCGTCCTGCAGGGATTCTTCAACGCCGCGTCCCAGGTCTCCTCGATCGCGATCATCCGTGACCGCTTCACCGGGTCCGACGCCGCGCGCATCCTCTCGCGGCTCATGCTCGTCATCGGGCTCGCGCCGCTGCTCGCGCCGACGATCGGCTCGTTCATCGCGGTGCACGCCGACTGGCGCGCCGTCTTCTGGGTGCTGGCCGTCCTCGGCGTCGTGCTGGGCGCGATCGTGCTGCGCTTCCTGCCCGAGACGCTGCCGGTCGAGCGCCGCCGCACCGGCGGCGCCGCCACCGTGCTGCGCGGGTACGCGACGCTGTTCCGCGACCGGCACTTCCTCGCGCTCGCGGTGCTCCCCGGGCTCGGGATGGCGGTGCTGATGAGCTACGTCGTCGGCTCGCCGTTCGTCCTCCAGGAGGGCTACGGGCTCAGCCACGGCGAGTTCGCCGCGCTGTTCGCCGTCAACGGGATCGGCCTCGTCCTGTCCGCCCAGGTCAACGCAGCGCTCGTGCGGCGGGTCGCCCCGATCCGCCTGCTGCGCGCCGCGATCACGCTCCAGGGAGTCTTCGCCCTCGCGCTGCTCGTCGTCGCGGTCACCGGGGCGGGCGGCGTCCTCGGCCTGCTGCTCGCCCTGTGGCTCGTGCTGTCCATGCAGGGGTTCATCCCCCCCAACGCGTCCGCGCTCGCGCTCTCGCGCCACGGCGAGATGGCCGGCACCGCCGCCGCCGTGATCGGCGCGTTCCAGTCCGGGGTCGCGGGCCTCGTCAGCCCGCTCGTCGGCGTGCTCGGCGGCGACGCCGTCGCGATGGCGTCCGTCATGCTGGGCGCGGTCGCCACGGCGCTGCTCGTCCTCGGCCTGGCCACGCCCGCGTTCCGACGCGGCGGCTGGCACCACCCCGTCTGACCGCCCGCCCGCCCGTGGCCCTGCGCGAGATCTTCACGGGTCGACGACGGAGCGTACCTGCGTGCGGTTCGTCCGGGATCTACCATGAGGGCGTGCCCACCACCGTCGACGTGACATCGTCGTCCGCGCCGGAGCCACCTCGTCGACCCGGCGCGACGCACCAGGACGGGCACCCGCAGGACGAGGAGCGCGGCCTGCCACGGCACGCCCGCGGTCAACGCACCCACCACGTCGCGCGTGCGATCGGGCTCGTCGCGACCGGGGCGCTCGCGTTCACCGGCGTCGCCGCGGCCGCGGTCTACGTGGACCTCAAGTCCCAGATCGAGGTCAGCGACGCGTCGAGCTACGTCGTCGGCGGGCCCGTGGCCGCCGCGCCGGCGGAGAAGCCGAAGGACCCGGACGACCCGTTCGCCGGCGACGCGCTGAACATCCTCGTCATGGGCACCGACTACCGCGACGAGGAGAACGCCAAGATCGCCGGGCACGAGGAAGGCATGCGCTCGGACACGACCTTCATCGTGCACGTCTCCGGCGACCGCACGCGCATGGAGGTCGTCTCCATCCCGCGCGACTCGCTCGTCGACCTCCCGTCCTGCACCCTCCCGGACGGGTCCATGTCCGCGCCGCGGTACGGCGAGATGTTCAACGCCGCGTTCGAGATCGGCTCCGGCGGCGTCGACGACCTCGACCACGCCGCCGCGTGCACCATCACCGCCGTCCAGGACCTGACCGGGATCCCGATCACGAACCACGTCGTGGTGAAGATGACCGGCGTCATCGGGGTCGTCGACGCGCTCGACGGGGTCCGCATGTGCTTCGCCGAGGACGTCGTCGGCGGCCCGCACTCGCCCGGCCTGTCGATCCCCGCCGGCGAGCGGACGATCGACGGCGACACCGCCATCGACTACGTCCGCGCCCGCGACGGGCACGGCCTGGGTCTCGAGGTGGGCAGCGACCTCACCCGCATCGAACGCCAGCAGGGGTTCATCGACTCGATGGTGCGCCAGGTCCTGGCGAAGAACGTCATCACCAACTCGCCCCAGCTCTACCGCACGATCAAGGCCGCGCTGAGCTCGGTCAGTGCCGACGAGTCGCTCGCCGACCCGGCCGCCCTGGCGGGACTCGCGTACAGCCTGCGAGGCATCGACCCGGCCGAGGTCGTGTTCACCGAGCTGCCGGTGGTCGACTCGCCGCGCGAGCAGTACCGCGTCGAGTGGACGTCCGCGGCGGACGAGATCTGGGCCCGGCTCGCCGCGGACGAGCCGCCCCCGGGCCACGAGGAGACCACCGAACCCGGCGACGACGCGTCCGAGCTGGTCACGGGCGACGAGACACCGTCACCCGGGTCGGACGACGCACCGGCGGACGACGCCGCCGGGGCCGACGACGGTGCGGGGTCCGGGGACAAGGCCTCCGACGGCGCGGGGGACGACGGCTCCGACGACGCCGCGCCGCCCGAGGAGGAGCTGCTCCCCGGGGTCTGCCCGCCCGGATCCTGACCGGCCGTCCTAGCCGCGGCGCTCCCGGCCGAGCCGGCCGAGGCGGCCGACGGCGTCGCGCAGCACGTCCTCGCGCTTGACGAACGTGAACCGCACCCGCGAGGCGAGAGCTCGGGCGGTCGCCGAGCCGGGCGTGCAGAACGCCGCCACGGGCACGCCGACGACCCCGGCGAGGTCGGGCAGCTCCCGGCACAGCGCCACGCCGTCGTCGAACCCCAGGGGTGCGCCGTCGGCCACGACGAAGTACGTGCCCTGCGGCACGACGACCTGGAACCCGGCCTCGACCAGGCCCGAGCACAGCAGGTCGCGACGGGTGGCGAGCGAGTGGGCGAGCGCGCGCGGCGTCTCGTCGTCCGCCAGGGCGTCGGCGATCGCGGGCTGGAACGGCGCGCCCGAGGCGTACGTGAGGAACTGCTTGACCGTGCGCACGGCGGTCACGAGCGGGGCCGGTCCGTGCAGCCAGCCGACCTTCCAGCCGGTGAACGAGAACGTCTTGCCCGCCGACGAGATCGTCAGCGTGCGCCCACGCATCCCGGGCAGGGTCGCGATCGGCACGTGCTCCACGTCGTCGTAGACCAGGTGCTCGTAGACCTCGTCGGTCACGACGAGCGCGTCGTGGCGGCGTGCGACGGAGGCGATCGCGTCCAGCTCGTCGAGCGTCAGGACCGTGCCCGTCGGGTTGTGCGGCGAGTTGACCAGGATGATCCGGGTGCGGTCGGTCACGGCCGCGCGCAGCGCGTCGACGTCGAGCGCGAACCGGTGCGGGCCCGGCACGAGCGGGACGGTGACGTGGCGCGCGCCGGCGAGCGCGATCGACGCGGCGTACGAGTCGTAGAACGGCTCGAGCGTCACCACGTCGTCGCCCGGGCCGGCGAGCGCGAGGATCGTCGCGGCGAGGGCCTCGGTCGCGCCCGTGGTGACCAGGACCTCGGTGTCCGGGTCGGCGTCGAGCCCGTAGTGCCGGTACTGGTGGTCGGAGATCGCGTTCCGCAGCTCGAGGACGCCCGGTCCGGGCGGGTACTGGTTGTGGCCCTCGGCGATGGCGCGCTGGGCGGCGTGCTTCACGGTCGCGGGGCCGTCGACGTCGGGCGCTCCCTGGCCCAGGTTGATCGCGCCCGTGCGCCGGGCGAGATCCGTCATCTCGGCGAAGATCGTCGCGGCGACCGTCCCGTCGGGGCGCAGCAGGCCGGCCGCGCGGGCGGCGGCCTGCCAGCGGCCGGGCGGGAGGTCGCCGTGGGTCGTCATGGACCGACCCTAGCGCGCGACCGCCTGCCCAGGATGTGGGACACCCCTCGGCGAGGAACCGCAGGATTCCGCCCTTGGGAGGACACCGTCCACAAGCGCCTCGACACGGTTCGGGCGATCTGCCCTAGTCTTCGGCGCGAATCGTCCGGTGGCCGACGTCGACGTCGTCACCGGAGCCGGGCAGGGCAGGGGGAGGCGGACGACATGTCGGTGGACGAGCACCCGATCGGCGTCCTCGAGGCCGAGGTGCGCGAGCTGGTGCGCCGCCGCGCCGTCGACCCGGTCCGTGACCGCGCGACCGTCGACCAGCTGGTGCGGGACGTCGTCGCCGACTACGAGACGCGCGGCTCGCTCGGCGCGGTCTCCCCGCTCGTCGATCCCGCCGGGGCACGTCGTGCCGTCCTGGACGCCGTCGCCGGGCTCGGACCGCTGCAGCCCTACCTGGACGACCCGGCGGTCGAGGAGATCTGGATCAACGCCCCCTCGCAGGTGTTCGTCGCGCGCGACGGCGAGCCGGAGCTCACCACGACCATGCTCACGACCGCCCAGGTACGGGACCTCGTGGAGCAGATGCTGCGGTCCTCCGGGCGCCGCCTCGACCTGTCGAGCCCCTTCGTCGACGCCGCGCTCCCGGGGGGAGAGCGCCTGCACGTCGTGATCCCGGACGTCACGCGCGAGCACTTCGCGGTGAACATCCGCAAGCACGTCGTGCGTGCGTCGCGGCTGGACGACATGGTGCGCCTCGGCTCGCTCACACCGCACGCGGCGGCGTTCCTGGACGCCTCCGTGCGAGCGGGCCTCAACGTGCTGGTCGCCGGGGCGACCCAGGCGGGCAAGACGACGATGCTCAACGCGCTCGCCGGCTCGATCCCGGCGACCCAGCGCGTCATCACGGCCGAGGAGGTCTTCGAGCTGCGGTTCGCGGTGCGCGACCTCGTGTCGATGCAGTGTCGCCAGCCGAGCCTCGAGGGAACGGGAGAGATCCCGCTGCGCCGGCTCGTCAAGGAGGCGCTGCGCATGCGTCCCGATCGCATCGTCATCGGTGAGGTCCGCGAGGCGGAGAGCTTCGACCTGCTGATCGCACTGAACGCCGGCGTCCCAGGAATGTGCACGATCCACGCGAACAGCGCCCGCGAGGCGGTCGCCAAGATGTGCACGCTCCCGCTGCTCGCGGGCGAGAACGTCTCCGACCGCTTCGTCGTCCCGACCGTGGCGTCCGCGATCGACCTCGTGGTCCATCTCGGCGTCGACGTCGACGGACGCCGCCAGGTGCGCGAGATCGTCGGTGTGCCCGGGAGGGTCGAGCAGGGGGTGGTGGAGGCGGCAGACCTGTTCGTCCGCGCCGGGGCCCGCCTCGTGCGCGCCGACGGCTTCCCGCCGGCGGCGGACAGGTTCGCCCGCGCCGGGATCGACCTCGCCGCGCTGCTGCACCCGCCCGGTGAGCACGAGCCCTACGCCGTGACCGGCACCTGGTCGGGGGCGCGCTGATGGGTGTCGTCGTCGGCCTGATGCTCGGGGCGGGCGCATTCTGTGTCTGGTGGTCCTTCTGGGACCCCGGGCAGCGGCGTCCCCGTCGTACCGACGGCTGGGCCGCCCGCACCCAGGACCTGCTGGTCCAGGCCGGCGCACCGTCCGTGACCCCGGGTGCGCTCGTCGCGTCCAGCGTCGGCGTGGGACTCGTGGTGTGGCTCGTGGGGGCCGTCCTGACGGGGTCGGCCACGATCGCCGCGTGCTTCGGCGTCATCGCGGCCTCGGCCCCGTCCGCGCTGGTGCGTGCCCGTGCCCGACGCCGCCGGGCCGGCCTGCGAGAGGTCTGGCCCGAGGTGGTGGACCACCTCGCGTCCGGCGTCCGCGCGGGCCTGTCGTTGCCGGAGGCCGTGGGCCAGCTCGGTGACCGCGGACCCGAGGTCCTGCGCGACCCGTTCCGACGGTTCGCCCAGGACTATCGCGCGAGCGGACGGTTCGGCGAGTGCCTCGACGCGCTCAAGGACCGGCTCGCCGACCCCGTCGCGGACCGCATCGTCGAGGCGCTGCGCCTGACGCGCGACGTCGGGGGGACGGACCTCGGGCGCCTGCTGCGCACCCTCTCGACGTTCCTGCGCGACGACGCGCGCACCCGCGGCGAGCTCGAGGCACGTCAGTCGTGGACGGTCAACGGCGCTCGACTGGCCGTCGCCGGGCCGTGGGTCGTGCTCGGGTTCCTCGCGACCCGCCCCGAGACCGCGGCCGCCTACAACTCGGTCGCCGGTGCGGCGGTCCTCGCCGCGGGCGCGGCCTGCACGGTCGTCGCGTACCAGCTCATGCTGCGCATCGGCCGCCTGCCCGAGGACGAGAGGGTGCTGCGATGATCGGCGTGTCGTGGGTCGGGGTCACCATCGGTGCGCTCGCGGGCATCGGGGTCCTGCTGGTCGTGGCCGGCCTGCGCGGACGTGCCATCAGCCTGGACGAACGGCTCGCGCCCTATCTGCGCGAGCGCGACGCGACCTCGACGCTGCTGCGGGACCAGCCCGTGCACACGCCGTTCCCCACGCTCGAGCGCCTCGTCGCGCCATGGGTCGGGGACGCCGGCCGCGCGCTCGAACGCTTCGGTTCCACGAGGTCGGAGCTGAGCCGAACCCTGCAGCGCGCAGGTCGCTCCGACACCGTCGAGCAGTTCCGCGCACGGCAGCTCGTGTGGGGTGTGCTCGGCCTCGCGGCCGGCACGTCGTTCGCCGTCCTGCTCGCGGCGACGCGGGGCTCGTCGGTCGTGTCTCTCGTGCTGCTCGCGGTCGTGTGCGGGGTCGGAGGCGACCTCGCGTGCGACCAGATGCTGGGTCGGGCCGCGCGGCGTCGGGAGTCGCGCATGCTCGCGGAGTTCCCCACGGTCGCGGAGCTCCTGGCCCTCGCCGTCGGAGCGGGGGAGGGGCCCGTCGCGGCGCTCGAGCGCGTCGCGACGACGGCGCGCGGCGAGCTGTCGGGAGAGCTCGCCGCGACGCTCGCGTCGGTGCGCTCCGGCGTGCCGCTCACGCGCGCGCTCGAGGATCTCGCGGACCGCACCGCGCTCGCGAGCCTCACGCGGTTCGCCGAGGGTGTGGCGGTTGCCGTCGAGCGCGGCACCCCGCTCGCGGACGTCCTGCGCTCGCAGGCGCAGGACGTCCGCGAGTCGGGTCGTCGCGCGCTCATGGAGGAGGGCGGGCGCAAGGAGGTTCTCATGATGGTGCCGGTGGTCTTCCTGATCCTGCCGGTCACGGTGGTGTTCGCGGTGTTCCCGTCGATCGCCACGCTACGGATCGGGTTCTGACGCACGACGTGACGCACGGGCGCGGGAACCAGTCCGCGCGCGACGAGTCCCGGGGGACCGGGGGGACAGGGAGGACGAACGATGTCGAGGACGACGTGGAGGGCGATCGGCGCAGGCCACGAGGCCGTGCGCCGCGCGGCGCGCCGGTTGACGGGCGACGCGCCGGAGCGGGGCGACGTGCCGGGGTGGGTGCTCGTGACGCTCATGACGGCCGGGCTCGTCATCGCGCTGTGGGCGGTCGCCGGTCCGGCGCTCACGCAGGCGTTCAGCAACGCGATCAGCAGCGTGGGTGCACCCTGAGTGGTCGTGCCACCGGTGCGTGAGACGGTGACCCGCCGGGCCGCTGCCGACGACCGCGCCGAGCGGGGCTCGGCGGTGGTCGACTTCACGCTCGTCTCGATCCTCGTGCTGGTGCTCTTCCTCGGCGTGGTCCAGGTCGCCCTGGCCGTGCACGTGCGGGCCACCCTCGTGGACTGCGCCGCCGAGGGTGCGCGCGTCGCGGGACGTGCCGACCGGGGCCCTGCGGACGGCGTCGCCCGCACGCGCGAGCTGATCACCGCGTCCTTGTCCGAGCGGTACGCGGGCCATGTCGTGGCACGTCAGACCACGATCGACGGCCTGCCCGTGGTCGAGGTGACGGTGTCCGCGCCCCTGCCCGTGGTGGGGATGCTCGGACCGTCCGGCGCCGTCACGGTGGACGGTCACGCGCTCGAGGAGGCACCGTGATGCGCGCGCTCCGGCGCCGTCCGCGCTGGCTGGTCGCGGCGCAGGGACGGTTGGTCGGCGGGGCGACGGGACAGGCTGGCGGCGCGGACGCCCGGGGCGAGCGGGGCAGCGCGATCGTGGAGTTCCTCGGCGTCGCGCTCGTGCTGCTGCTGCCGACCATGTACCTCGTCCTGACCGTGGGCCGGCTCCAGGCGGCGACGTTCGCCGTCGAGGGTGCGTCGCGGGAGGCGGCGCGCGCGTTCGTCACCGCGCAGTCCGCCGCCGACGGGTCGGCGCGGGCCGCCGTCGCGGTGCGCATCGCGCTCGACGACCAGGGGTTCGACGGGGTCGGGACCGCCGACGCGCTCACGCTCGCGTGCTCGTCGACCGAGTGCCTCGAACCCGGGAGCGCCGTGACGTCGAGCGTGCGCGTCGAGGTGCCGTTGCCCCTCGTGCCGGACTTCGCCCGGTCGGCCGTGCCGCTCGCGATACCGGTGCAGGCGCAGCACGTCGCGTCGGTGGACGAGTACGCCGCGAGGCGACCATGAGGGCGCGTCCACCGGGTGAACTTCTCTGCCGGGCGTGGGCGCGTCTGCGCGGCGACCGGTGCGGACGACGAGCCACCCGGGGCGGTGAGGCGAGCGAGCACGGCCAGATCATGCTCATCACGAGCGCGTTCGTCGCGTTCGCGCTGCTGCTCGTGACCGTGGTCGTCAGTGCGACGCAGGTGCATCTCGAGCGCAAGCGGCTGTACGAGCTCTCCGACGCCCTCGCGCTGACCGGCGCCGACGCGATGACGCACGAGACCTTCTACGAGGGCCGGGCGAGGACACCGGACGCGGGTGCGGTCCTGACGTTGACCGACGCCGAGATCCGGACGGACGTCCAGGACCATCTGGCGCAGCATCCCGCCGCGACGGCGGGCCTGCACGACGTCGTCGTGGTCGACGCGTCCACCCCGGACGGGCGTACGGCGCACGTCGAGCTCGCGGCGCGGGCACGCCCGGCGATGATCAGCTGGGTGACCAAAGCCTTCGGGGATGGCATCATCATCCGTGCAGAGTCGAGCGCCCGGGCGTCGTAGCCCGGGGGCGTCAGAGCGGTTACCGTACGGTCACGACCGTGAACCCTCGGTGATCACTTGATCGGTGGCCCTGTGCAACACCCAGGTTCACGGTTATGGTGAACCGGTCCGACAACAACTCCAACGATGGAGCGCAACAACATGAACGCACGAGCAAAGAAGCAGTTCGTCGCCGGGGGTGCCCTCGGTGCGATGCTCATCGGCACGGTCGCACTGGGTTCCGCCGCCTCGGCCGACCCGGGTGACACCACCGATGTCGAGGTCTCGGTCTCGATCGAGTCGACCGTCGAGCCGGGCAACCTCGCGATGAGCGTGGCCGCCGACTCGACGTCGCTGGACGAGGTCGACACGACGGTCGACGGGACCCGCGAGTTCACGGGCACCCTGCCCACCGTCACGGTGACCGACACCCGCGCCGTCGAGGAGGTCCCCGAGGGCGCGTTCTGGGCCGTTCTGGGCCAGGCGACCGACTTCATGGGATCCGACGGCCAGGACGCGATCGGCGCGGAGAACCTCGGCTGGGCGCCGATGCTCGAGGAGGCCGGCGAGTCCGGCCTGGTCGAGGCCGGCGAAGAGGTCGACCCGGCGCTCGAGGGCGACACGGACGAGGGCAACAACGTCGGCCTCGTCGACCAGGAGCTCCTCGTCTCGACCTTCGACTCGACCGAGGTCAACCCCGAGGGTTCGTGGAGCGCCAACGCGGACCTCACGCTGCGCACCGCTGAGGACGTCGAGGGCGGCGACTACTCGTCGACGCTCACGCTCTCCCTCTTCGAGTGAGCGTCGGCTGACCACCGACCGCCCGGTCGCTGACCGGGCACGCACCGCCTGAGCGACGGCGGGTCGGGTCTCCTGTCGGCCATGTGCCGAGAGGAGACCCGACCCGCCGTTCGCATGACCCCAGCACCCAGAAGGCACCCCCAGTGAGCACAGCAGCACCCAGCCACGACCGACCCGACACGGCCGGCCTCGGACCGCAGCACCGTCGCGACGCCACGGCCCTCGGCCGGGCCGCGAGGTTCCGCCGTCGCGCCGCGTCAGCCCTCGCGGCGATCACCGTGGCTCTCCTGCCCGCGGCATCGGCGACCGCCGGCACTCCCACGGACGTCGCCGCCGGCGTGCCGCGCGACGCCGCCGAGGACACGATCACGTGGAGCGTGGCGCCCGCGGACGCGGACGGGCTCGACGGTCGCCGCTGGGTCGAGCAGACGGCCGACCCCGGCGAGACGATCGACGAGCACCTCGCCGTCACCAACTTCGCCGACGTCCCCGCGACGTTCTCGCTCACGGCCGCCGACGGGTACCTCACGGACAAGGGCCGGTTCAACATGCTCCCCGCGGACCGGGAGTCCGTCGACGCCGGGACGTGGATCTCGGTCCAGGACGACGTCGAGGTCGGCCCTGGCGAGACCGTCGTCGTGCCGTACACGGTCTCCGTCCCCGACAACGCCACCCCGGGCGACCACCCCGCGGGCATCGCCGCCTCGGTCAGCAGCACCGGGTCCGACGAGGGCGGCAACAGCGTCGGGGTCACGAGCCGCGTGGGCTTCCGCGTCATGACACGGGTCACCGGCGAGGTCGACCCTGTCCTCGCCGTCCAGGACCTGCGCGCGTCGTACTCCCCGTCGTGGAACCCGTTCGCGGCGGGCGACCTGCGCGTCACCTACGACGTGGTGAACGAGGGCAACATCCGCCTCGGCGCCGAGAGCAAGGTCGAGACGACCGGTCCGTTCGGGATCGCCTCGCAGGGACTGGCGGGCAGCGCCGTGGCGGAGGTCCTGCCGGGCGGGGAGCTGCCGGACACGGTCGGGGTCGACGGCGTCTGGCCGCTCTTCCGCTACACCACCACCGTGACGATCACACCCACCCCGGTCGACGAGGACCAGATCGATGCCCCGCTCGAGCCTGTCGAGGTCACGGTCACGACGTGGGCGATCCCGTGGCCGCAGCTGCTGCTGATCGCGATCGTCGTCGTGCTGGTCCTCGGCATCCGCGACGACCGTCGCCGCCGCCGCAAGCGGCTCGACGCGATGCTCGCCAAGGCCCGCGACGAGGGGCGGCAGGCCGCGTCGTCGGGCGAGCCACCCGTCGCGTAACCTTGAATCTCGTGGCCACCATCGACTTTCCGACAGAGATCAAGTCGCTGCGCGCGACGCTCGACACGATCGCCAGCGTGAGCGACCCGGAGGCCCTGCGCGCGACGATCGCGGACCTGTCCGAGAAGGCGTCGGCGCCGGACCTGTGGGACGACCCGGAGTCGGGCCAGAAGGTCACGTCCGCGCTCTCGGCCGCCCAGGGCGAGCTCGACCGCGTCAAGGAGCTCGGCCAGCGCATCGACGACGTCGAGACCCTCGTCGAGATGGGCCAGGAGATGGAGGACCCGGACACGCTCACCGAGGCGGAGTCCGAGATCGCGACGATCCGCGGCGACCTCGACCGGCTCGAGGTCCGCACGCTCCTCGCCGGGGAGTACGACGCGCGCGAGGCCGTCGTGACGATCCGCGCCGGCGCGGGCGGTGTCGACGCCGCCGACTTCGCCGAGATGCTGCTGCGCATGTACCTGCGGTGGGCCGAGCGGCACGGGTACCCGACGACGGTCCTCGACACCTCCTACGCCGAGGAGGCAGGTCTGAAGTCCGCGACGTTCGAGGTCAAGGCCCCGTACGCGTTCGGGCACCTGTCCGTCGAGGCCGGCACGCACCGTCTCGTGCGCATCTCGCCGTTCGACAACCAGGGGCGCCGGCAGACGTCGTTCGCCGCGGTCGAGGTCATCCCGCTCATCGAGCAGACCGACTCGGTCGAGATCCCCGAGTCGGAGATCAAGGTCGACGTGTTCCGCTCGTCCGGGCCGGGCGGCCAGTCGGTCAACACGACGGACTCGGCCGTGCGCATGACCCACATCCCCACGGGGATCGTCGTGTCGATGCAGAACGAGAAGTCGCAGATCCAGAACCGCGCGGCGGCGCTGCGGGTCCTGCAGTCCCGTCTCCTCCTTGTGCGCCAGGAGGAGGAGAACGCGAAGAAGAAGGCGCTCGCGGGCGACATCAAGGCGAGCTGGGGCGACCAGATGCGGTCCTACGTCCTGCACCCGTACCAGATGGTCAAGGACCTGCGCACCGAGCACGAGGTGGGCAACACGTCCGGGGTGTTCGACGGCGACATCGACGGCTTCATCGAGGCCGGGATCCGCTGGCGCCGAGCCCAGCAGGGATGATCCGGGCAACTATCTGATGCGTGCGGGTGCGGCGTGTCCGCCGCGCCGCGCCGCACCCTCGTGCCTACCCTCGGGATCGTCCGACGAACTCCGGTTCGCTCCCTGACCCGAGAGTTGTACCTGCCGTGATCCGCTTCGAGAACGTCACCAAGGTCTACGCGCGCGGCGCGAGACCCGCCGTCGACGACGTGTCCATGGAGGTCCGCCGCGGCGAGTTCGTGTTCCTCGTCGGTGCGTCCGGATCGGGCAAGTCCACGTGCCTGCACCTCATCCTGCGCGAGGAGCGCCCGACGTCGGGCAAGGTCTTCGTCGCCGGACGCGACCTGCGCTCGCTGTCGAGCTGGAAGGTCCCGAACCTGCGGCGCGGCATCGGCGTCGTCTTCCAGGACTTCCGCCTGCTGCCCAACAAGACGGTGTTCGAGAACGTGGCCTTCGCCCTGCAGGTGATCGGCAAGCCGCGCCACACCATCGCGATCACGGTCCCCGAGACGTTGGAGATGGTCGGGCTCGCCGGCAAGGAGAAGCGCCGCCCGCACGAGCTCTCGGGCGGCGAGCAGCAGCGCGTCGCGATCGCGCGCGCGTTCGTCAACCGGCCCCCTATCCTGCTCGCCGACGAGCCGACCGGGAACCTCGACCCGACCACCTCGCTCGGCATCATGCGCCTGCTCGATCGCATCAACCGCACGGGCACCACCGTCGTCATGGCCACGCACGACGACGACATCGTCAACCAGATGCGCAAGCGCGTGATCGAGCTCGACACGGGGCGCGTCGTGCGCGACCAGGCCCACGGGTCGTACGTGCGCAGCGACGAGGAGACCGAGCCGCTCACGAACCCGGACCCCGCGCCGATGTCGGCGCCGACCACCGTGGTGCGTCGTTCGGCGCACGTCGACGCGGCCGCGGGGGAGTGAGCGGCGTGCGCTTCCAGTTCATCCTCACCGAGATCGGCCAGGGCCTGCGGCGGAACCTGTCGATGACGATCTCGGTCGTCCTCGTCACGTTCGTGTCGTTGACGTTCGTGGGCGCGGGCCTGCTGCTGCAGGCGCAGATCGACAAGCTCAAGGACGACTGGTACGACAAGGTCGAGGTGTCGGTGTTCCTGTGCCCGGTCGGCTCGGCCGAGGCCACGTGCGCCGGGGGAGAGGCGAGTCCCGAGCAGATCGACGCGCTCGAGACCGTGTTCGACGACGAGCTCGGCGACCAGGTCGAGCGCGTGTACTTCGAGTCCAAGGAGGACGCGTTCGCGTCCTTCTCCGAGCAGTACCCCGACGGGTACCTCGGTACCCAGCTGACGGTCGACGACATGCAGGCGTCCTTCCGGCTCAAGCTCACCGACCCGCAGAACTACGAGGTCGTCAACGACGTCGTGACGGGCCGGCCGGGTGTCGAGGTCGTGGAGGACCAGCGCCGCATCTTCGACTCGCTGTTCCTCGCGCTGAACCGGGCCTCGCTGATGTCCGCGGGCCTTGCGGCGGTGATGCTGCTCGCGGCGGTCCTGCTCATCACCACCACGATCCGGCTGTCCGCCCTGAGTCGTCGCCGCGAGACGGGGATCATGCGCCTCGTGGGTGCCTCGAACCTGTTCATCCAGCTCCCGTTCCTGCTCGAGGGGGCGATCGCGGCCGTGCTCGGCGCGGGACTTGCGGTCGGCGGGCTGTGGCTTACGGTGAAGTACCTGGTCACCGACTGGCTCGCCGAGTCGGTGACCTGGGTCGCCTACGTCGACGGCGCGGACGTCCTGCGCATCGCGCCCGTCCTCCTCGGCATCGCCTTCCTGCTGGCGGCCATCGCCTCGGTCGTCACGCTCAACCGTCACACGAGGGTCTGACCATGACGACACCGCCCGCCCGACGGCGCCGCCGGGAGCACAGACCGACGCGCCTGCTCGCTGCGCTCCTGTCCACGATCGTGCTGGTGACCGGCACCGTGACGAGCGCGTCGGTGGCCGCCGCCGACGACATCGACGACCGCCGCGCGGCCGCCGAGAGGCAGCAGGACCAGAGCGAGGAGCAGCGCGAGGCGCTGCAGTCCCAGCTCGAGGACACCGACGCCGAGCTCGCGCAGGCCGTCCTGGACCTGCAGGAGATCGAGGCGCGCCTGCCCGTCGCGCAGGCCGAGCTCGACGCCGCGGAGGCCGAGGTCGAGCGCACCCAGCGGGAGGCGGAGCTGCTCGCGCAGCGTCTCGACGACGCGCGCGCCGAGGAGGCCTCGATCACCCAGGAGATCGAGCAGGGCTCGGCCGAGGTCGACGAGGCACGCTCGAGCATCGCCGAGATGGCGCGCAGCGAGTACCGGGGACAGGGCGAGGTGTCGAGCCTCGGCATCGTCACCGGGGCCGAGAGCACTGAGGACTTCATCGACCAGTACGCGGTCTCGTCGACGGCGGAGCGCAGCCAGTCGCGCACGCTCGGAGACCTGCAGACGGCCGAGGCGGTCGCGCGCAACCGGGAGGCGCGGCTCACCGCGGTCCGGGAGGAGATCACCGACCTCAAGGCCCAGGCGGACCAGAACGTCGTCGAGGCGGAGGCTGCGCAGCAGGAGGCGGCGGACCGCAAGGCCGAGGTCGAGGACCTCATCTCCCAGCAGAAGTCCAAGAAGGCGACGATCGAGGACCGCAAGGCCGCGGCCGAGGAGAAGATCGAGCAGAACGCGCAGGAGCAGGCCGATCTCCAGGCCGAGCTCAAGGGCATCATCGCGGAGCAGGCGGAGCGCGACCGCAAGGCCGAGGAAGCCCGGCAGAAGGCGGCCGAGGAGCAGCGCAAGAAGGACGAGGCGCAGCGCAAGAAGCAGCAGCAGAGCTCCGGCGGCAGCTCGAGCTCCGGCGGGGGCTCCAGCTCCGGCGGAGGCGGCGGCGGGGGCGGCGGGGGCTCGAGCTCCGGTGGCGGCGGTGGCGGCGGCGGCTCGAGCAGCGGGACGTTCTTGTCATATCCGACGGCCGTCCCCCACGTGACGTCCAGCTACGGCATGCGGCTGCACCCCACGCTGGGGATCTGGCGACTGCACGCGGGGACCGACCTCCGTGCCTACTGCGGCACGCCGATCATGGCCGCCGCGGACGGCACCGTCCTCTTCGCCCGTCGGTACGGGGGACTGGGCAACCAGGTCCTGGTCAACCACGGCATGGTCGGCGGGCACAGCCTCATGACCAGCTACAACCACCTGACGCGGTTCGCGGTCTCGCCCGCGCAGCGCGTCAGCAAGGGCCAGGTCGTCGGATACTCCGGCAACACCGGCACCTCCGCGGCGTGCCACCTGCACTTCGAGGTGTACGTCGACGGCTCGACCGTGGACCCGATGTCGCGCCTCTAGCGGGATCATCGAGCGGGATAATCGGTACCACGCGCCGTCGGGCACCCGTAGGCTGGTAGGTCGGTGCGCGCCGCTCGGCGCCCACGAGCACGCCACGACCAGGACGAGGACGGTACGACGACCATGGCGAAGGACAACGGCCCCCGCAAGGTCGTCGCCAGCAACCGCAAGGCCCGCCACGACTACGTCATCGAGGACGTGTACGAGGCGGGGATCGTCCTCAGCGGGACCGAGGTCAAGGCGCTGCGCATGGGCCGGGCGTCGCTCGTGGACGGCTACGTCGCGGTCGACCGCGGTGAGGCGTGGCTGGAGAACGTGCACATCCCCGAGTACACCGAGGGCACGTGGAACAACCACGCCCCGCGGCGCAAGCGCAAGCTCCTGCTGCACAAGGAGGAGATCCTGCGCCTCGAGTCGAAGTCGCGGGAGAAGGGCCACACCGTCATCCCCCTGCAGCTCTACTTCCTCGACGGGCGGGCCAAGGTCGAGATCGCGCTCGCGCGCGGCAAGAAGGAGTACGACAAGCGGCAGGCGCTGCGCGAGAAGCAGGACAACCGCGAGGCGCACCGCGCCATGCGCCAGCGCGAGATGCGCTGACCCGTCGTTCCTCGAGCGCGCGCCCCGGCGCGTGGCACTGGTGAGCGGACGCCCGACGCCGTACGGTCGGTGGCGACAGCCGCCTCCGTCGGGTGGTGGCTCCCCTCGTCCCAGGAGGTCGCATGGTCAAGCTCCGCCAGTACATCCCCCGGCTCGCCGCGGGTGCGTTCATCCTCAACTCCGGGCTGAGCAAGCGTGGCGCCGACGAGCAGTCGGCGCAGGGCTACCACGGCATGGCGGCGGGCACCTACCCGTTCCTGTCGGACGTCGAGCCGCAGGACTTCACCAAGGCGCTGTCGACCGCGGAGATCGCGCTCGGAGCCGCGCTGGTGACACCGTTCGTCCCGACCGCCCTCGTCGCCCCGGCGCTCGGTGCGTTCTCGGCGGGTCTGGTCGGCCTGTACCTCAGGACGCCCGGCATGACGCAGGACGACGGGGTGCGCCCGACGCCCGACGGGATCGGCCTCGCGAAGGACGTGTTCCTGCTCGGCATCGCCGGTGGCCTGCTCGCGGACGTCCTGAGCCGCAAGAAGTAGCGGGGAGGCCGCGGTCACGGGCCCGGCGCACGGGAAATACCTGCGCCGGCCCGGGCGTTGATCACGTAGGCTGTACCTGCTGGCCGCCGCACGGGTTCGTCCCGGGCGTGGGCAGTGGTTGACAACTGCACAGGGGGTGATCGGTTTCGACGGTGGTCGTGCTTCGAGGAGAAGCGGGCCGAGGATGCAGACTTATCTCGTAAACGACGTCTGCACACTACAGGTGCCGATAACAAGCGCACCGACTTCGCACTCGCCGCCTGAGCGAGTCTAGAAGTCCGTCAGCCCGGGGTTGCTCTCGACCCGGTTCCTGGCGTCATCTAGAGAGCCACTGCTCGTAGCCCTCGTCATCGGGGCTGCGGGGACTCTTAGGTGACTGAGCCCGTCCGCACCTTGTCTGCGTGAGTGCGGGGGCCGAGAAAAGCTGCAGCAGACTGCGCCCGGAGAAGTCCTCGATCGGCGTCACCGGACCGGGGTTCGATTCCCCGCACCTCCACCAGCGGCAACGGCCCGCACCCCTCCCGGGGTGCGGGCCGTCGTCGTGGACACCCTGTCGCGCTGGCCGCGGACGACCGATTCGCGCGACCGGAGTCGCGCGGGATCGGTCGCGTCGATATCAGTCGCGCGGCGAGCCTGCCCCGACCAGGGGTGCCTCGGCGGCAGGCGACGCGTCCGGGTCGCCGTCGGGACCGGTGGTGCCCGCCGGCGGGTCCTGCCGCTCTCCGGGCTCGCGTGAGCGGCGCACCCGGCGCACGACCCACCGCACGACGAGCGCGACGACGAGCGCGACCGCGAGCCACGGCAGGATCGCCCCGACGACGACAACGAGCACGTTCACGGTCGCGAGCAGCGCGTCCCACCCGTTGCGCAGACCACCGACGAACCCGCCGGGAGCGAGCTCCTCGGGCGGGACCACCGCGACGATCGAGACGTGCAGCGTCGACATCGCGACCTGGTCCGTGAGCGACGCGCGCTGCGACTGCAGCGACTCGAGCTCGGCCTGACGCGCGGTGAGCTCCTGCTCGGCCGCGAGCAGGTCCTCGGTGGTCTCGGCCGACCCCATGAGCGTCTGCAGGCGGTCGACCGAGGTGGTCAGCGCCTCGACGCGCGCGTCGAGGTCGCGCGCGGTCCCGGTGACGTCGTCGGCCTGCACGGACATGTCGCGGACGTCGCCGACCTGTTGCAGGGCGTCGAGCGTCGCGGTCGTGCGGTCCGCCGGGACGCGGATCGTCAGGTCGGCGCTCGCGTCGACGTCGCCGTCGGCCTCGTTCTGGTAACGGGACTCGACCCGGCCGCCCGCACCCTCGGCGAGGCCGGCCACCTCGTCGGCGGCCGCGAGCGGGTCGTCCGTCACGACCGTCACGTCCCCGGTGGTGATGACCTCGCGGTCGTCCTGGACCGGGGCGTCGGAGTCCGCGATGCCCGCGCCGGCGTCGGACGCGGACGCCTCGTCCCCGCCGGACTCGCCCTCGACCGACATCTCGGCACCGGAGTCCGCGGACATGTCGCTCGAGCCCCCGGAGCAGCCCGCGAGGAGGGCCCCGCCGAGCAGGAGGGAGACCGCGAGGACCGAGGTGCGGGCGGGTGCCCGGCGTGCGCTGCGCATGGTTGCGAGCGTAGGGCGCAACGTGCTCGAACCGGACACGCTGGGACGCATCGTGACCGTCTTGTGAACTGGTCGTTATCGGTTCGCCGCACGCCCTCCCGTCCTGGTCGGGCGCGTGGGCGCCGACCGTGCGCGAGGATGGCACGGTGCTCGTGTGCTGCGGACTGGTGACGTTCGACGTGATGCAGGTCGTGGACCGGGTCCCGGCCCCCGACGAGAAGGTCGTGGCGCGCGATCTGTCCGCGACGTTCGGCGGCCCGGCGGCCAACGCGGCCGCGACCGCGGTCGCGCTCGGGGTGCCCACCCGGCTGGTGACGGCGGTGGGGTCCGGACCGCTGGCCGAGGCGGTGCGCGCGGAGCTCGCCGCGGCGGGCGTCGACCTCGTCGACGTCGCCCGGGGCACCGCTGCGCGTCCGGCCGTCTCGACGGTGCTGGTCACCCGGGCGACGGGGGAGCGTGCCGTCGTCAGCACGAACGCCCGGTCCTTCGAGGACGGCGCTGTCTCGGCGACGGGAGCGACGGTCACGGACGCCGAGCCCGGGGGCCTCGTCGCGCTCGGGCCCGGCGACGTCCTGCTCCTGGACGGGCACCTGCCGGACGTCGCGCTCCCGCTCGCGCGGGCCGCGCGAGCTGCCGGAGCCGTCGTCGTGCTCGACGGTGGCTCCTGGAAGGACTGCACGACGGACCTCCTGGCCCTGTGCGACGCCGCCGTCCTCTCGGCGGACCTCCGCGTGCCCGGGGTGCGCGACGACGACGAGCTGACCGCCGTCGCGGGCATGGGGCCGGCGGGCCGGCTGGCGTTCGTCGCGCGGACGCACGGTGCAGGGCCGGTCGAGGTGCTGCGGGCGGGGGAGCGGACCTCCGTCGAGGTGCCGCCTGCGCGTACCGTCGTCGACACGCTCGGTGCGGGCGACGTCGTGCACGGCGCGTTCGCCGCAGCGCTCGCCCGGGGCGTGGACCCGTTCGAGGCGCTCGAGCGGGCGGTCGTCGTGGCGTCGCGCTCGGTCGAGCACGCGGGCGCGCGCGGCTGGATCCCCGGCTGACACCCACCACCGGGTGGACTCCGCCGGAGGGCGCTCGGCCGGCGCCCGCGAGCCGCGGAATTCCGCCGTGTTGCACGGCGGCAACGATTCGGTCACGGCGTCGCAAGGTGGTTGACACCGTGTTAGTAAAGGCGGTCTACTAACAAACATGACGACGACGGTCAGCGGACAGCACGCTCCGAGGAGGCGCCTGAGCACAGGACTCAGGCCGACCTCGAAGGTGCTGCCCGAGCACGCGAGGGCGCACAACCGTTCTCTCGTGCTGCAGCACCTCTTCCACGAGGGGCCGACGTCACGGGCCGACCTCGCGCGTGCCACCTCGCTGACGCGCGTCACGATCTCCGACCTCGTCGCGGTCCTCATCGCGGAGGGGCTCGTCGAGGAGCTGGGCGTGCGCCCCGGCCAGCGCGTGGGCAAGCCGGCCATCCTGGTCGGGATGCGCACGAGCGCCTACCAGATCGTGTGCGTCGACCTCACCGACGACGAGCTGCTGCGCGGCGCCGTCCTGACCCTCACCGGGGACTTCGTCGTGCGACGCTCGCTCGCGGTCCAGGGCCGCACCGGCGACGACCTCGTCGAGCTCGTCACGCGCTTCTCGCGCAGTCTCGTCTCGGCGGCGACGCAGCCGGTCATCGGGGTGGGCATCGGCTCGCCCGGCGTGGTCGACGGCGCCGGCCGCGTGCTGGAGGCCCCGAACCGCGGCTGGTACGACCTTCCGCTCGCCGAGCAGATGCGCGAGAGCCTCGGGCTCGCTGTGCACGTCGCGAACGACGCGAACGTCGCCGCGCTCGGCGAGTTCACGTTCGGCGGGGCGTCCGGCTCCGGCATGCTCGTCCTGACCGTGGGGGAAGGTGTCGGGGCAGGGATCATGGTCGACGGCGCCCGCGTCCGCGGTCACGGCGACGCCGCCGGCGAGCTCGGCCACGTGACCGTCGTCGACGACGGGGAGCCGTGCGCCTGCGGGCGCAGCGGCTGCCTGGAGACCGTCCTGTCCGTCCCGGCGCTGCGGCGCGCGGTCGACGGGCTGGACCCTGATGCCTCCGACGCCGCCCTGGCGTCGGTCGGCCGGCTGCTGGGGGTCACCCTGGCGCCGGTCGTGAGCGCGCTGAACCTCGCCGAGGTCCTGATCAGCGGTCCGGCGGACCTGCTCGACGGACCGCTGCGGGAGGCCGCGCTCGACGCCATCCGCACCCGCACGATGCCGATCATCGGCCGCGGGCTCCAGGTGCGGATGGCGACGCTCGACGAGGACGTGGCTCTGGCCGGTGCCGCGGTCCTCGTCCTGTCCGGCCAGCTGGGCGTCTCGTGAGCACGCGCCCCGTCTGACCTTCCGCCCGACCCCGTCGAGCCTGTCCTGTCCCGCACAGACCACCCGCAGCACCCCACGAGCCGAGTTACGCAGGACTCCTGCCTAGTTCGTCGCAGCGCAGTACGTGTCCCATCTCCGGGTGGCGTCACCGACGCCGCCACACCGTATTCACCGAGAGGAATCGCCCCGTGAAGAGAAACCGACTCGTCGTCGCCTCCGTGGCCTCGACGATCACCCTGGCCATGGCGCTCACCGCGTGCAGCAGCGGCAGCGACGCACCCGCCGACGACGAGAGCACGAGCGCGGACGGCACGCCGGAGCCCGCCGACATCACCCTGTGGCTGGCCGGCCCCGACACCCCGGACGCGCTGCGCGACTACCTGACGTCCACGTTCGAGGAGGAGAACCCGGGATCGACGCTCACGATCGAGCAGCAGGAGTGGCCGGACCTGGTCACCTCGCTCACCACGGCGCTCCCCGACGCGGAGAACACCCCGGACGTCACCGAGATCGGCAACACGCAGTCGCCGACCTTCACGACGGTCGGCGCGTTCCGTGACCTGACCCCGCTGTACGAGGAGCTGGGCGGCGACGCGCTCCTGCCCTCGTTCGTCGAGGTCGGCATGGCCGAGGGGAAGAACTACTCGCTGCCGTACTACTTCGGCTCGCGCTACATGTTCTACCGCAAGGACATCTGGACCGCGGCAGGCCTCGAGGCCCCCACGACGCTCTCCGAGTTCAGCGACGCGGTGAAGGAGCTCCACACCGACAGCCAGTCCGGGTTCGCGATCGGTGGCCAGGACTGGCGCAACGGCATCTCCTGGGTGTTCGCGAACGACGGCGAGCTCGCCGTCGAGGAGGACGGGAAGTGGACCTCCACGCTGTCCGACGCGAACACCATCAAGGGCCTCGAGCAGTGGCAGGACGTCTTCGAGGGCGCCTCGAACGTCCCGGCCTCCGCGATGGACGTCGCCTACTGGGACTTCCTCAACGACGGGACCGACGGCGAGGCGCCCGAGGCCGCCACGATCATGGCCCCCAACTGGGCGCGCTGGTCGATCGGTGACCTCACGACGAACGACGACGGCGAAGAGGTCCGCGACGGCATGGTGGACGACAGCAAGTACGACATCTTCGGTCTCCCGGGTGTCGACGGCGGCCTCGCACCGGTCTTCGCCGGTGGCTCGAACATCGGGATCTCGGCGCAGTCGCAGCACCCGGAGCTCGCCGAGAACCTCCTGCGGATCATCTTCTCCGAGGAGTACCAGACGATGCTGGGCGAGAACGGCCTCGGGCCGGCCAACAGCGACTACGTCTCGTCCCTGGGCGACGACAAGTTCGCGCAGACGATGATCGACACCGCCGCCGTGTCCCAGCTGACCCCGGCCGCCCCCGGCTGGGCCGCCGTCGAGGGCGCGAGCCTCTACGAGCAGCTCTTCCAGGCGATCGCCGAGGGCGGGGACGTGACCGAGATCGCGGCCGAGTACGACGAGAAGATCACGCCGATGCTCAACAACGGCTGACCTGCTCGGACCGCTGTTCGCACGGCACGCGGACGAGGTCGCCGGGGGCGTCGGAGACGGCGCCCCCGCGACCTCGGCCGCGGCGCGAGAAGGAGAACCCATGAGTGCCACGTCCACGGTGGCGTCCGACCCGGCGGCCGACGCGCCGGACCGGCGCCGCGAGCAGCCGCCGCGCCGCCGTCGTCGGCCCCGCCTGCCCTACGCCCTGCTCGTCCCGGCCGTCGCGGTCATCCTCGTCGCGGTGGGCTACCCGGTCTACTGGCAGGTCGTCACGTCGCTGCAGGAGTTCGGCCTCGCCCAGCAGTTCGGGGCACCCCCGACGTTCGTCGGTCTCGACAACTACGCGCGCCTCTTCATGGACCCGAGCCTGTGGGCCGTGGTCGTGCGTTCCCTCCTCTTCTGCCTCGTGAACGCCGGACTGACGGTCGGGATCGGGGTCGCGCTCGCGCTGCTCATGAACGCGGTCGGCCGGGTTCCGCGGCTCGTCCTGCAGGTCGCGCTCCTGCTCGCGTGGGCGATGCCGATGGTCGCGGCGGTCACGGTCTTCAAGTGGCTCTTCGACTGGCGCTCCGGCGTGGTGAACTGGCTGCTCGTGGCGATCGGCCTCGACCAGTACCAGGGATACTCGTGGCTCGCGCAGCCCATGACGTTCTTCCTCGTCGCGAGCCTCGTCGTGGTGTGGATGTCGGTCCCGTTCGTCGCGCTGTCGGTCTTCGCCGCGCTGACGCAGGTCTCCGACGAGGTCCTCGAGGCCGCGGCGATCGACGGCGCCGGACCGTGGCAGCGGTTCTGGGGCATCATCCTGCCGATGGTGCGGCCCGTGATCTCCATCGTGCTGCTCCTGCAGATCATCTGGGACCTGCGGGTGTTCGCCCAGATCCGCATCCTGCAGGACGCCGGCGCACCGATCGATCAGACGAACCTGCTCGGCAACTACATCTACGAGCTCGGCCTCGGGCGCCAGGACTTCGCCGGCGCCTCCGCCGTCTCGATCTTCGTGCTGCTCCTGACGGTCCTGCTCAGCTGGCCGTACGTCCGCAGTCTCCTGAAGGAGGACGAGGCATGACCACCGCACCTGCCCCCGTCGTGCCGGGATCCGTCGCCGCGACGGCCCCGCGCCCCACCGGCCCCCGTCGGCGCCGGATCCGGCCCGCCCGGGTCGTGCTCTCCGCGGTGGCCGTCGTCGTCGCCGTCGTCTGGGTCTTCCCCGTGTACTGGATGGTCAACTCCTCGTTGCTCCCCCAGGCGCGGCTGCAGTCCCGCGAGCCCAACTTCTTCCCGACGAACGGGTCGCTGCACAACTACGCCGACGTCCTCGACGGCACGGGGTTCTTCGCGGCGCTCCGGATGAGCCTGGTCGTCACGCTCTCGACGGTCGCGCTCGTCCTCGTGTTCGCGCTGCTCGCGGCGCTCGCGATCAGCCGCTTCCGCTTCCGCGGGCGCAAGTCCTTCGTCATCGCGATGCTGTTCATCCAGATGCTCCCTGCCGAGGGCATGTTCATCGCCCAGTACCGGATGCTGTCCGACGCGCACCTGCTCGACCGTGCGATCGGCGTGACGATCCTCTACACCGCCGCGGTGGTGCCGTTCACCGTGTGGATGCTGCGAGGCTTCGTCGCCGGGATCCCGGCCGAGCTCGAGGAGGCGGGCATGGTGGACGGTCTCAGCCGCACCCAGGCCTTCCTGCGCATCACGTTCCCGCTGCTCGCACCGGGCCTCGTCGCGGCCGGCGTCTACGCGTTCCTGCAGGCGTGGAACGAGTTCACGATCGCCCTGGTCGCGCTGCCCTCGGACGCGTCGCAGACGCTCCCGCTGTGGCTGCGCTCGTTCCTCAACGCCAGCGTGAGCAAGGGGGTGGACTGGGGTGAGGTCATGGCCGCCTCGACCCTGATCGCCCTGCCCGTGATCGTCTTCTTCCTCCTGGTGCAGGGCCGGATGACCGGCGGCCTGGTCTCGGGCGCGGTGAAGGGCTGACGTGGGCGAGCTCAACGCGTCGTCGTCGACCGCACGGACGATGACGGCTACCCCAGCCCTGCCCGCCGGGCTCACGGCGGGACTCGACATCGGGGGTACCAAGGTGCTCGCGGCCCTGCTGGACGACGACGGGCACGTGGTCGAGTCCCTGCGGGTGCCCACCGTGCGCGGACCGGACGGCGTCGTGGCCAGCGCGGCCCGGGCGGTCCACGACGTCGCCGCCGCCGCGGGCGTGACCCTTGCCGACCTGGACGGCGTGGGGCTGGGCGTGCCCGGACTCGTCGACCCGCGCGACGGCACGGTCACCCATGCCGTCAACCTGGGCGTCGAGGGGGCTCGCTTCCCGCTCGCCGACCGGCTCTCCAGCGCGCTGGGCGGGTTGCCCGTCGCCACGGAGAACGACCTCAACGTGGCTGCCCTGGGAGCCGCCCACCTGCTCGGTGCCGGTCGTGCCGGTCGTGCCGATCATGCCGGTCATGCCGATCTTGCCTTCCTCGCGCTCGGCACGGGCCTCGCCGCCGGCGTCGTGCTGGACGGCCGGCTCAGACGGGGCGCGAGCGGTGCCGCCGGCGAGATCGGTCACATCCCCGTCGACCCCGGCGGACCGGTGTGCGCGTGCGGGCAGCGCGGGTGCGTCGAGCTGTACGCCTCCGGCTCGGCCCTGAGCGCGCGGTGGCCGGCACGGCACGGGCGCCCCGCGCCGGCGGAGCTCTTCGAGGCCGCCGCCGCCGGCGACCTGCGTGCCGTGGAGATCAAGGCGGAGTTCGCCGCCGCCGTCGCGAGCGCGGTCCGGATCCTCGCGCTCACGCTCGACGTGCAGCACGTCGTGCTGGGCGGTGGAGTCTCCGCGCTCGGAGAGCCCCTGCTCGTCGCTGTCCGGGCAGCGCTCGAGCAGCAGTCCCGCACCTCGCCGTTCCTGTCCTCGCTGCGACTCGCGGACCGTGTGTCGCTCGCCCCCGCCGACGTCCCCGTCGCCGCCGTCGGCGCGGCGCTCGTCGGCCGTCGAAAGGTGTCCTGATGGAAGTCGTCATCGCGCCCGGTGACCAGCTCGCACGGATCGCCGCCGACGCGATCGAGACGTTGCTGCGCTCGCAGCCGGACTCGGTGCTCGGGCTCGCGACGGGCTCCAGCCCGTTGAAGGTGTACGACGAGCTGGCCCGGCGGCACGTCGAGGACGGGCTGGGCTTCGGCCGGGCCCGGGCGTTCATGCTCGACGAGTACGTGGGCCTGGCCCCCGGCCACCCCGAGCGGTACCGCAACGTGATCGAGACCGAGATCGCCTCGCGGGTCGACTTCGCACCGGACGCGGTCCAGGGACCCGACGGCAACGCGGGCGACCTGCCCGCGGCCTGCGCGGCGTACGAGGCCGCGATCGTCGGGGCCGGAGGCGTCGACCTGCAGCTCCTGGGCATCGGCACCGACGGGCACATCGCGTTCAACGAGCCGGGCTCCTCGCTGGCCTCACGCACGCGGATCAAGACCCTGACGCAGCAGACCCGGGAGGACAACGCCCGGTTCTTCGACGACGACATCGACCGGGTGCCGCGCCACTGCCTGACGCAGGGCCTGGCGACGATCATGTCCGCGCGGCACCTCGTGCTGCTGGCGACGGGCAAGGGCAAGGCCGAGGCCGTGCACCAGCTCGTCGAGGGTCCGGTCTCCGCGCTGTGGCCGGCGACGATCATGCAGATGCACCCGCACGCGACGGTCCTCGTCGACGACGCCGCGGCCTCGCGCCTGCAGCTCGCCGGGTACTACCGCCAGACGTACGCGTCCAAGCCCGACTGGCAAGGTCTGTGACGCGTCGCGCGGACGACGGCCCGCCCGGGGCCCGGCCGTGCGACGTAGGATGGCCGTCATGACCGAGCTGAACGCGAGCGCGCCCCCCGGCGGCCCGGACGACCCGTACCGCGACCCGTCGGCGCAGCCGTCCGACCCGCGGACCGGCACCTCGACCGGCGTCCTCGAACGCGAGGAGACCCGCGAGCAGACGGAGCCCGGGGACCACGAACGCTTTGCGCACTACGTGCGCAAGGAGAAGATCATGCAGTCGGCGATGTCGGGCAAGCCCGTGATCGCGCTGTGCGGCAAGGTGTGGGTGCCCGGCCGGGACCCGAACAAGTTCCCCGTGTGCCCCACGTGCAAGGAGATCTACGACGGTCTGCGGGAGCCGCAGGACGGCGAGGGCGACTCCGGGTCGTGAGCGCCGCTCCCTCCTCGCAACCGTCCTCCTCGTCCCAGCCCACGCACCGGCCCCCGTCCGCCACGCCGCAGAGCCCGTCGTCGTCGGCCGCGTCGCACCTGTCGCCGGCCTTCCCGCGGCGAGCGCCGTGGGGCGCGGCCTCGAAGCTGCGGGCGTGGCAGGCCGAGGCCCTCGACTCCTACCGTTCGCGCGCGCCCCGCGACTTCCTCGCCGTGGCGACGCCGGGTGCGGGCAAGACGACCTTCGCGCTGCGGGTCGCGACCGAGCTGCTCGAGGCCGGGACGGTGCGTCGTGTGACGGTCGTCGCGCCCACCGAGCACCTCAAGCACCAGTGGGCCGACGCGGCGGCGCGCGTCGGCATCCGCATCGACCCCAACTTCCGCAACAACCAGGGACGTCACGGCGCGCACTACGACGGGGTCGCGCTCACGTACGCCCAGGTCGCGGCCAAGCCCGCGCTGCACGCGGCGCGCACGACGGCGGACCGTACCCTCGTGATCCTCGACGAGGTGCACCACGGCGGCGACGCGCTGTCGTGGGGCGAGGCCGTCCGCGAGGCGTTCGAGGACGCGACCCGTCGGCTCGCGCTCACGGGGACGCCGTTCCGCTCCGACACCGCCGCGATCCCGTTCGTCGAGTACGAGCGGGGCATGGACGGCATCCGCCGCTCGCGCGCCGACTACACCTACGGGTACGGGGAGGCGCTGCGCGACCACGTCGTGCGGCCCGTGATCTTCCTGTCCTACTCCGGCCAGATGCGCTGGCGCACCCGCGCCGGCGACGAGGTCAGCGCGCGACTCGGCGAGGCCCTGACGAAGGACCTGACGGGTCAGGCGTGGCGGACGGCGCTCGAGCCGAACGGCGAGTGGATCCCGTCCGTTCTCGCCGCCGCGGACAAGCGGCTCAGCGAGGTGCGCCGTGCCGTCCCCGACGCGGGCGGCCTGGTGATCGCGACCGACCAGACGGACGCGCGCGCGTACGCGGGACACCTCGCGCGGCTCACCGGAAGGTCCCCGACCGTGGTCCTGTCCGACGACGAGGGCGCGAGCGGTCGCATCGAGGAGTTCGCCGACGGCGACGGCCGCTGGATGGTCGCCGTCCGCATGGTCTCCGAGGGGGTGGACGTCCCGCGGCTGGCCGTCGGGGTCTACGCTACGTCGACCGCGACGCCGCTCTTCTTCGCCCAGGCCGTCGGTCGCTTCGTGCGGGCGCGCCGTCGCGGCGAGACGGCGTCGGTGTTCCTCCCGAGCGTCCCGCACCTGCTCGAGCTCGCGAACGGACTCGAGATCGAGCGCGACCACGCGCTCGACCGGCCGCTCACCGCGGAGGAGCAGGGGGAGATGTTCGACCCCGAGGCCGCGCTCGTGGCAGCGGCCAACCGCGCCGACAAGGCGTCCGACGACCTCGCGCAGGGCACCTTCGAGGCGCTCGAGGCGCAGGCCTCGTTCGACCGCGTGCTGTTCGACGGCGGCGAGTTCGGCACGGGCGCGGACGTCGGGTCGGACGAGGAGCTCGACTTCCTCGGCCTCCCCGGGCTGCTCGACGCCGACCAGGTCACCACGCTCCTGCGCCAGCGCCAGGCCGACCAGCTCAGCGCCCGGTCGAGGACGTCGGCGGGCGCGGCGGCCGCGGCGCGGGAGCGCTCCGAGCTCGAGCACCGCCGCGCCGCGGAGCTGCGCAAGGAGCTCCAGCAGCTCGTCTCGGCGTGGGCGCGCCGCAGCGGTCAGCCGCACGGCTCCGTGCACAACGAGCTGCGGCGGCGTTGCGGGGGGCCCGAGGTGCCGCTCGCGACGGTCGAGCAGCTCGACTCGCGGGTCGCGCTCGTGCGCGGGTGGTTCGTCGGCAAGCGCTAGCGGTCAGCCGACGTCGCGCACCACGGTCGGGATCGCGGGCTCGCCCTCGGACAGGCGACGTGCACCGCGCGGCAGCTCGGCCCTCGCCTCGTGGTGCCGGTCGACGGCGTTCTGCACGCCGTACGACCCGACCCAGCGCGAGTCGACCGCGCCGTCCACGACGAGCGGTACGTGCAGCGGCCGGACGTCGCCGTCCTCCGACTCGGGGTCCCAGTCGCGCACCGCGAGGTCGCGCCCCGTCAGGACGATCTCCTCGACCGCGCGGCCGTCGTCGCCGAACCGCCGCGCTGCGGCCTTCAGCCCTCCCCGGCTCGTCTTCGCCGTCGAGGCCTTCGCCACGGGCTTCAGCATCCCGGTGGAGTCGGCGCGTGCGACGAGCTTGTAGACCATGCCGCACGTCGGCGCACCCGAACCCGTGACGACCCGTGTCCCGACGCCGTACGTGTCGACGGGCGCCGCGGCGAGCGACGCGATCGCGTACTCGTCGAGGTCGGACGTGACGACGATCTTCGTGTCCGTCGCGCCCAGGGAGTCGAGCTGGCGGCGCACGTCGACGGCGAGCGCGCCGAGATCGCCGGAGTCGAGCCGGACGGCACCGAGCCCGGTGCCCGCGGCCCGGACCGCGCGTTCGACACCGCGGTGCACGTCGTAGGTGTCGACGAGCAGCGTGGTGCCGACCCCGTGGGTGGCGACCTGCGACGCGAAGGCCGACTCCTCGTCGTCGTGCAGCAGGGTGAACGCGTGCGCGGCCGTCCCGATGGTGTCCAGCCCGTAGCGGAGCCCGGCCTCGAGGTTGGACGTCCCCGCGAACCCCCCGACGACCGCGGCCCGCGCCGCGGCGACCGCGGCCTGCTCGTTGGCGCGCCGCGCGCCCATCTCCAGACAGGGGCGGTCGACGGCGGCGCTCGTCATGCGCGAGGCCGCCGACGCGACCGCGGAGTCGTAGTTGAGGATCGACAGCACGAGGGTCTCGAGCAGCACGGCCTCGGCGAACGTCCCCTCGACGACCATGACGGGCGACTGCGGGAAGAAGACCTCACCCTCCGCGAACCCGGTGATGGATCCCGTGAACCGGTAGTCGGCGAGGTAGTCGAGCGTGCGCTCGTCCACCACCGAGTGCGCGCGCAACCAGTCCAGCTCTCGCGTGCGGAAGCGGAACGTCGGCAGCGCCTCCAGGACACGTCCGGTCCCCGCGAGGACGCCGTAGCGCCGACCAGGAGGCAGGCGACGCGTGAACACCTCGAAGACGCAGTGGCGCTCGGCGGTCCCGTCGGAGAGCGCTGCCTGCAGCATCGTGAGCTCGTAGCGGTCGGTCAGCAGCGCCGGGGACGCGCTCGGTACGTAGGGGGCGAGGCGTGCCGGCGGGAGGGCTGGGCCCACGGCCCGGTCACCGGGACCGGCGGCGAGAGCGGCGAGGGCGGCTGTGCCCTGGTCGGCGGGATCCATGGCACCACGGTAGGGCAGTGTGCACCGTCACGACGTGCGCCGGGCCGGGTGAGCCCGGGTCGCGGGCGCGCGTGGTCCGCCGCTTACAGTGGACTGCGTGAATGCCCTGAGTGACGTGCGCGCGGTCGTCGCCTCGACGGTCCCGGTCGAGGCCACCCGCA
The DNA here is from genome assembly GCF_014837295.1 of Cellulosimicrobium arenosum. Lineage (GTDB taxonomy): Bacteria > Actinomycetota > Actinomycetes > Actinomycetales > Cellulomonadaceae > Cellulosimicrobium > Cellulosimicrobium arenosum. The sequence goes on along the minus strand of NZ_JACYHB010000002.1, from coordinate 10,846 downwards.
CCGACGGGTCGACGGACACCGCCGACCCGTGGGTGACGCTCGTGTGGAACGACCCGGTCAACCTCATGAGCTACGTCTCCTACGTGTTCGAGTCGTACTTCGGCCACCCGCAGGCGCGCGCCCACGAGCTCATGCTGCAGGTGCACCGCGACGGGCGGGCGGTGGTGTCCAGCGGCGACCGCGAACGGATGGAGGTCGACGTGCAGGCGATGCACTCCTACGGGTTGTGGGCGACGCTGCAGCGGAGCGAGGACCGATGACGCCGTTCGGCGCGGGACCGCTGGGGTACGTCGCCGAGCTCGAGCCGTCCGAGCGCATCGTCCTCGCCCAGCTCGCCGGCGACGTCGCGCAGATGCTGCAGGACCAGGGCGGCGCGGGGCGCGGACGGGACGGTGGACCCGTCGGGGACCTCGACGACGCGGACACCGCGTGGGTACCTCCCGGCTGGAACGGTCCTGCGCCGGACGCCGCGACGCCCGCCCCGCGGGACCCGGCCGTACGGCGTCTGCTGCCCGACGCGTCCACCGATGCCGGCGTGGCGGCCGAGTTCCGCCGCTTCACCCAGGCCGAGCTGGCGGACGAGAAGGTGGGCCGCCTCGTCCTGCTCGCACAGATGCTCGTCGACGGCGAGCCCGCGACGGCCGCTCCGTTCGTCGTCGCGCGCGACGTCGCGCAGCGGGTCGCGGCCGCGTTGACCGACGTGCGGCTGGTGCTGGCCCAGCGGCTCGAGCTGGAGACCGACGAGCAGGTGGAAGACCTGTACGACGAGCTCGCCGCGCAGGACGTGCCGGACGACGACGCGGGACCTCGCCGTTTCCTCGTGAGCGTCTTCCTGCTGACGGGGCTCCTCCAGGAGTCGCTCGTGGAGGAGATGCTGACCGACCTGCGGTCGGGCGGCGTCACCCCGGGGGAGTGAGCCGGCGCGTCCCGGCGTCGTCCGACGGATCCTGTGTGCGTCGCCACAGCCGCGCCCGGCGCGGACAGGCGGTCGTCGGGCGCCGTCCGCACTAGGCTCGGGCGCGTGAACGACGCGCCCATCGGGATCTTCGACTCCGGGGTCGGCGGGCTCACCGTGGCCCGTTCGATCATCGACCAGCTTCCGAACGAGTCCCTGCTCTACATCGGGGACACCGCCAACGGCCCGTACGGGCCCAAGCCGCTCGCGGCCGTGCGGGCGATGGCGCTCGCGATCATGGACCAGCTCGTGGACGACGGCGTGAAGATGCTCGTCATCGCGTGCAACTCGGCGTCGGCCGCTGTGCTGCGCGACGCGCGCGAGCGGTACACCCAGCGCCACGGCCTGCCCGTCGTCGAGGTGATCCTGCCCGCCGCGCGACGGGCGGTCGCCGCGACCCGGTCCGGGCGGATCGGTGTCATCGGGACGCGGGCCACCGTGATGTCGCGCGCGTACGACGACGCCCTCGCCGTCACGCCGGGTCTCACCCTCACGTCCCAGGCCTGCCCGGACTTCGTGCGCCTCGTCGAGAGCGGAGAGACCTCGGGCCCCGAGGTGCTGACGGTCGCCCACTCCTACCTCGACCCGGTACGTGCCGCGGGCGTGGACACGCTCGTCCTGGGCTGCACCCACTACCCGTTGCTCACGGGCGCGATCTCCTACGTCATGGGCGAGGAGGTCACGCTCGTCTCGAGTGCGGAGGAGACCGCGAAGGACGTGTACCGCACGCTCGTCGCGCACGACCTCGAGCGCTCTCGCGACGCGGGCGCACCAGAGCACCGGTTCCTCGCGACGGGCAGCGCCGAGCCGTTCGACCACCTCGCGCGCCGGTTCCTGGGTCCCGAGGTGCTGCGCGTGGAGGCAGCCTGATGCGTCTGGTCACGGTGGGGTGCTCGGGGTCGTTCGCGGGCCCGACGTCGCCCGCGTCGTCGTACCTCGTGCAGGTGCCGGCCGCCGTCGCCGCGGCGGCGGGGCACGAGGCCCGCGACTGGAACGTCGTGCTGGATCTCGGCAACGGTGCGCTGGGTGCGCTCCAGCACCACCTGGACCCGCTGGACCTCGACGCCGTCGCGCTGTCCCACCTGCACCCCGACCACTTCGTCGACGTCTGCGGGCTGTACGTGTACCTGCGCTACCACCCCGAACGGGGGTCCGTGCGCACCGGGGTGCCGTCGCGGCTGCCGGTCCTCGGTCCGTCCGCCACCGGGCGACGGATCGACGCCGCGTACGGTGCGGAGCCCGGCGAGGGTCTGGGCGGTGAGCTCGACGTGCGGACGTGGGAGCCGGGCGTCCCGGTCCGGATAGGGCCGCTGACGCTCGAGCCGTACCGCGTGTTCCACCCCGTCGAGGCGTACGGCGTGCGCGTGACCGGCCCGTCCAGCGTGCGGCCCGGGGAGCAGGTGGTGCTCGCCTACACGGGGGACACGGACGCGTGCGACGGCGTGGTCGACCTCGCGCGCGACGCCGACCTGCTGCTCTCCGAGGCCGCGTTCCACGAGGGGCGCGACGACGGCGTCGAGCGGGGCATCCACCTCACCGGGCGCCGCGCGGGTGAGGTCGCGACGGCGGCGGGTGCGCGGCGGCTCGTCCTGACCCACCTGCCCGCGTGGAACGACCCCGGCCGGGCGCTCGCCGAGGCCCGCGGGACCTACGCGGGGCCGGTCGAGGTCGCCACCCCGGGCGGCATGGTCGACCTCTGAGCCTGTCGCCGCTGGGCCCCGGCCGGCTCCGGGCCCGGCCGCGACCGGTCGGTAGGGTGGTCGCCATGACCACCCCTGTTTCGAACCCTTCCGGTGCGGCCGCCGCACCGTCCGCCCAGCGCGCCGACGGGCGGACGCCTGACCAGCTCCGGCCCGTGACGATCACACGCAGCTGGCTCGACGCCGGCGAGGGCAGCGTCCTCGTCGAGTTCGGCAGCACGCGCGTGCTGTGCGTCGCGTCGTTCACCGAGGGCGTGCCGCGCTGGCGCAAGGGCTCGGGAGAGGGCTGGGTCACCGCCGAGTACGCGATGCTCCCGCGGGCGACCAACGAGCGCAACCAGCGTGAGTCCGTCAAGGGCAAGATCGGTGGCCGCACGCACGAGATCTCCCGGCTCATCGGGCGCTCGCTGCGCGCGATCATCGACGTGTCCGCGCTCGGGGAGAACACCATCGTCCTCGACTGCGACGTCCTGCAGGCCGACGGCGGCACGCGCACCGCCGCGATCACCGGCGCGTACGTCGCGCTCGCCGACGCCGTCGCATGGGGCCAGCGGCAGGGGCACGTCAAGAGCGGCGGCAGGCCCGTGCTCACCGACTCCGTCGCGGCGGTGAGCGTCGGGATCATCGACGGCACGCCGATGCTCGACCTCCCCTACGTCGAGGACGTCCGTGCAGAGACGGACATGAACGTCGTCGTGACGGGATCCGGGACGTTCGTGGAGGTCCAGGGCACCGCCGAGCACGCCCCGTTCGACCGCGCCGAGCTCGACGCGCTCCTCGACCTCGCGGTCGCCGGTGCCGCCGATCTCACCGCGATCCAGCGAGCCGCGCTGGAGGCGGACGCGTGAGCCTCGTCGTGCCCGACGGTGCACGGCTGGTCCTCGCGACGCACAACCGGGGCAAGATCGCGGAGCTGCGCGCGATCCTGGCCGCCGAGCTCGACCTGCACCCCGGTCTGGACCTCGCTCCCGACGCGATCGTCGGTGCGGGAGACGTCGGAGCGGTGGAGCCCGTCGAGGACGGCGTGACGTTCGCCGAGAACGCGCTCATCAAGGCCCGCGCGCTCGTCGCGGCGACGGGTCTGCCCGCGGTCGCGGACGACTCGGGGCTGGCCGTGGACGTGCTCGGCGGGGCGCCGGGGATCTTCAGCGCGCGGTGGTCCGGGCGCCACGGCGACGACGTGGCCAACCTCGAGCTCCTGCTCGCCCAGCTCGCCGACGTGCCCGTCGGGCACCGGGCCGCGGGGTTCGTGTGCGCGGCGGCTCTCGTCACGCCCGACGGGACCGAGGTCGTGCGCACGGGGGAGATGCGCGGGACGCTGCTCACCGCCCCGCGCGGTGAGAACGGGTTCGGCTACGACCCGATCCTCGAGCCGGACGACCAGCCGGCCGCGGCAGGGGACGGCCGCTCGGAGCCGCGCCGTTCCGCAGCAGAGCTCTCGCCCGAACAGAAGAACGCGATCAGCCACCGCGGCACCGCGTTCCGCGCGCTGGCGCCGTCGATCGTCGCCGCGCTCGCGCCGAGGTAGGGGCGCAGCCCGCCCGCAGGGACCGGGCTACGGCGTCGGCGGGCGTCGGCCGGCCAGCTCGGCCGTGCGGCGCCGACGGTCGGCCGGGCGGAGCACCGCGACGAGCGCGACGACGCCGCGCCAGCCGAGCATCGTCACGCCCAGGAACCCGAAGGACACGATCTGGAACGCGGGCGCGACGCCCTGGTCCGTGAGCACGCGCAGCACGACCCCGAGCGCCCAGGCGCAGGCCCAGACGACGACCCCGGTCGGCCAGACCTGCCACGGACGGCGCCAGGCACGCGTGACGAGCCACCCGACGAGCGCCCCCGTGGCGAACGGCCACGCGACGACCAGCAGGCGGACCGCGCCCTCGCCCGGCGAGTGGGACGCCAGACCGCCGGCGGCCAGCGCGAGCACGCACGCGACGTCGGCCACCACGGCGAGCAGGACGCGCACACCCCGGAAGCTACCCATGACACGCCCGTCCCCCCGCCCCGAGAGCGACCCGTACGGCGCGCGGGCGACCCCCGGGGGGTCGACCTCGCGACGTACGGGTCGATCTCGCGGGGTGCGGGTGGGGTGGTGTGCGGCGAATAGGGTTGGGGCGTGCACCTTGCCGCCGACGAGCTCGCCTTCGCCTACCCGGGGCGCCCCGTCCTCGACGGCGTCAGCGTGCGCGTCGCGTCCGGCACCCGGTTGGGCGTGGTGGGGGAGAACGGCACGGGCAAGTCGACGCTGCTGCACGTCCTCGCGGGCGACCTCACGCCGAGCCGGGGCGACGTGCGGCGTGCGGGCGAGCTCGCCGTCGTCGAGCAGGAGCTGCACGTCGCTCCTGGCCAGACGGTGGGCGACCTCGTCGCCACCACGCTCACCGGGCTCCGCGCCGTCGCGACCGAGCTCGATGCCGCGGCGCGGGACTTCGACCACGAGTCCGGTGACCTCGAGACGCTGACGGAGATCCTCGCGCGCGCCGAGCACCTCGCGGTCTGGGACGCCGACCGTCGCGTCGACGTCGCGCTGTCCCGGCTCGGCGCGTGCCGCGACCGCGACCGCGAGCTCGCGACGCTCTCGGTCGGCGAGCGTTTCCGGGTGCGTCTCGCGTGCCGGCTCGCGGAGCGCGCCGACCTGCTGCTGCTCGACGAGCCGACCAACCACCTCGACGCGAGCGGTATCGACTTCCTCACCGGTGAGCTCGTCGCGTGGCGCGGCGGTGTGGTGATGGTCACGCACGACCGCCAGCTGCTCGACGACGTCGCCACCGAGATCCTCGACCTCGACCCCTCGATGGACGGTCGCCCCGTCCTGTACGGCCAGCCCGGCTACCTCGCGTACCGGTTCGCGAAGAACCAGGCGCTGCACCGCTGGCGGCAGCGCTACCGGGCCGAGCGCAAGCGCGCGGACAAGCTGGCCGAGGTGCTCGACGCGTCCTACGAGGGCCTGTCCGACGAGTGGCGTCCGCCCAAGGGGAGCCAGAAGCACCGCCGGGCGACGCGCGCCCGCATCCACGTCAAGGCCGCCGACCGGCAGATCCAGAAGCTCGAGGCCGACGCGGTCGAGGTGCCCGTCCCGCCGTTGCAGCTCAGGTTCCCCGAGCTGCCCGCGATGTCGCCCGGCTGGGATCCCTCCGCCCCGGTCGTCGAGGTGCGCAGCCCGCGCGTCGACGGCGGCCCTGGGGCCGCGGCCCGGCTCGACCTGCCGGGCACGAGGTTCGCGCTCCCGCCGTCGGGCCGGTTGCTGGTCACAGGGGCCAACGGGAGCGGCAAGTCGACGTTCCTCGCGGCGCTCGCGGGCACCGTGCCGCTCGCCCGCGGTCACCGGTCCCTGGCCGACGGCGCCCGGCTCGGCGTCGTCGGGCAGGAAGGCCCGGACCTCGGGCGCGAGGCACGGGACCGCACCGGGTTCGAGGAGTACGCGCGCGAGGCGCTCGGCCTGCTGGACGCGGGACGCCTCGACCCGCAGCACCTCGTGCCCGTCGCGTTCCTCGGGCTGCTCACCGAGGACGACCTGGAGCGGCCGCTGCGCGAGCTGTCCGCCGGGCAGCGCCGCCGGTTCGACCTCGCCCGCGCGCTGCTCGCCGCGCCGCACCTGCTCCTGCTCGACGAGCCGACCAACCACCTGTCGATCGACCTCGTCGACGAGCTGACGCAGGCGCTGCGGGTCACCCCCGCGGCGGTCGTCGTCGCCACGCACGACCGCCGCACGCGCGAGGACCTCGCCGACTGGCCCGAGCTGCGGCTCGACGCCTGAGCCTCACTCAGGGCAGGCGGCCCACGAAGGCCATCGCCTGCCGCAGCAGGACACCCTGCCCGCCCCGCATCTCGAGCTGCACCTCGTCGCTGCACGCCTGCTCGGGCGTGAGCCACGCGAGCTCGAGGGCGTTCTGCTGCGGACGGCAGTCCCCGTTGACCGGCACCACGTACGCGAGCGACACCGCGTGCTGGCGGGGGTCGTGGTACGCCGTGATGCCCGGGGTCGGGAAGTACTCGGCCACGGTGAACGGCTGCGGTGACGCCGGCACCTGCGGCAGGGCGACCGGCCCGAGGTCCTTCTCGATGTGGCGCAGCAGGGCGTCGCGGATGCGTTCGTGGAACATCACCCGGCCCGAGACGAGAGCGCGGTTCATCATGCCCTCGGGCGTCACGCGCAGCAGCAGCCCGACGGCGACCACGTCCCCGGAGTCGTCGACGCGCACGGGGATCGCGTCGACGTAGACGAGGGGGAGCTGTGCACGGGCGGCCGCGATCTCCTCGGCGGAGAGCCAGCCGGCCGGACTCGGGTTCTCCCGGGAGAAGTCGTCGGGCGGGAAGTCAGCGGTGTCCGTCACGTGATCGTTCTACCCCGGGCGCGCCGTCGTGGCGAGTTCAGGCACCGGGCGCGGCGTCGTCGAGCGGTTCCGCGACCCGCGCGAGGATCTCGACGAGCAGCCGCTCGGCGACCGGACCCGGCAGGCTCTCCATCACCGCCATGAGCGGTGCGAGGCGGTCCGGCAGCACCGCACCCGTCCCGCGGCGCGGCGACCCGCCGTCCGTGTCGAGCGCGGTGAGCAGCGCGGCCCACATCTCGTCGGACGTGGGCGCGGCCAGGGCCGGGCCGCCGGCAGCGGCCGGTGCCGGGGACACGGCGCCGAGCGCGGCGAGGACTCCCGAGGTGTCGGGCCGGCCGACGCCACGCACCTCGTCCGCGCTCGCTGCCAGGGCGGGCACGAGGTCGTCGAGGGTCGCCTCCGTCACCGGCGTGACGGTCAGGTGCGTCGTGTGCGGCAGACGGGTGCCGTCGCCCTGGGTCAGGCCTGGCTGGGGTTGCAGCACCCAGCCGCGGGCGCGCGCGGCGTCGGCCCACACGTGCGGGTCGACGCGGCGCTCCGCGGGCACCGACTCGTCGGTCGCGACGGCGATCAGCGGTCCGGTGGGGGAGCCGACGACGCGCAGACCGTCGAGCTGCCCCACCGCGGCGTGCAGGGCGCGGGTGGCGCGCACGCAGCGCGCGGTGAGCGCGGTGTAGCCCTCCGTGCCGAGAGCCTGGCTCACCGCCCATGCCGCCGCCAGCGGTCCCGCCGGCCGGGAGCCGGACATCCCGGCGTTGACCACGGGGTAGCCGGGCCAGGCCGTCGTCGCGAAGAACTGCCGGCGCTGACGGTCGCGGCCGCGCACGAGCAGGACCGACGTGCCCTTCGGCGCGTACCCGTACTTGTGCACGTCCGCGGAGATGCTCGTCACGCCCGGGACGGCGAAGTCGAAGGGCGGGACCTGGCCGCCGCCCGCAGCGCCCCAGAACGGCAGGACCCACCCGCCGACGCACGCGTCGACGTGCACGTCGACGCCGCGCTCGTGCGCCGCGGCGGCGACCTCCGCCACCGGGTCCACCACGCCGTGCGGGTACGACGGAGCCGACACGACGACGAGCGCGACGTCCCGCCCGCCGTCGACGGACCTTCGGTCGAGCTCGGCGACGTACGCGGCGGCGTCGGGCAGGCCGGACGCCGGGTCGACCGGCAGCGTCGTGAGCGTGACGTCGAGATACTGGGCCGCCTTGCGGAACGCCGCGTGCGCGCTCGCGGCGACGACGACGCGCGGACGTACCCCGGGACGGTCGCCGTGACGCGCGCGGAAAGCGTCGCGCGCGGCCTTGACCGCGAGCAGGCAGCTCTCCGTCCCCCCGGACGTGACGGAGCCGACGACGACGTCCGGTCCGTCGGTCGGCCCGTGCAGCACGGCGCGGGCGAACCCCACCAGCTCGCGCTCCATGACCGCGACGGAGGTGAAGGTGGTGGGGTCGAGCCCGTTCACGGGCTGGACGGCGCGCATCGCCGCGGCGGCGAGCTCGTCGACCTCGGCGAGACCGGGGTCGTAGACGTAGGACAGCACGTGGCCGCCGTGCGTCGGTGCGTCGGCGGCGCGCAGCGCTGCCAGACGTTCGAGGATGCCGTCCGTGCGGACGGGTACGTCGTCCGGGGCGGCACCGGTGCCGGCGTCCGTGGCCGGTGCGGTGTCAGGCGTCGGGGTGGTCTCTGGTGTCGTCACGCTCGGGCTCCGTCGTCGTGTGGTCGTCGCCCCCCGTCGAGGCCGCCTCTGCCGAGGTCCTCCCTGCGCAGACGGTACCGCAGCAGCGGGACGAGGCTGACGGCCACCAGCGCCGCCGGCAGCAGGGAGAAGGCGACGGCGATGCCCGCGACCGCCTCCGTGGGCTGGTCCACCTGGGTGCCGGCCGTCGTCGACACGTAGCCCGTCAGCGCGAGGACCCCCGACAGCAGCGCGGCGCCGAGAGCCATCCCCGTGGTCTCGCCCGCCGTCCACACGCCGCCGAACGCACCGCCGCGCCCCGCGCCGTGCGTCGCGGCGTCGTGCTCGATGACGTCGGGCAGCATCGCGAGCGGCAGCGCCTGCATGCCCGCGTAGGCGACGCCGGCGATCGCGGTCGGCGCGTACACCCAGGCACCGGGCGCCCACACGAGCCCTGTCATGGACAGCGTCGCGGCCGCGAACAGCACGGACGCGACGACGAACGCGCGGTCCTTGCCGCGGCGCGCGAGTCGTGTCCACAGCGGCATGCACAGCAGGGCCGGGGCGACGAGCGCGGCGAAGAGGAGGCTCACGGCGCCCGGGTCGCCGAGCACGTAGGGCGCGACGTACGCGGCACCGGCGAGCATGAGACCGGTCGCCAGGGCCTGGAGCAAGAACGTGGCGAGCAGCATCCGGAACGGTCTCGAGCGTCGCAGGGTGCCGACCGCCTCGCGGGCCGCCGCGAGCCACGCGGAGGCGGCGTGCACGTCGTCGTCCGGCGGGAGGGGGAGCGGCGAGCGCCGGGGCGCCACCCGGGTCGCGACGAGCAGTCCCACGCCGATCACGATCCCGGCCACCACGCCCATCCGCAGGTAGCCCGCGAGCGTGTCTCCGTCTCCGCGCAGAGCCGGCCCGCCGGCGCCGAACAGCAGGATCGCCAGCGCGAGCGCCGCGACGCGCCACGCGAGGAGACGGGTGCGGTCGTCGTACGTCGGCGCGATCTCGGCCGGGAGAGCGATGTAGGGGACCTGGAACAGGCTGAACGCGGTGGCGGAGAGCAGGAACGCGACCAGGACCCAGATCCCCGCGGCCGTCGGGCCGGCCGCAGCCGGCACGGCGAAGGTCAGCGCGAACAGCACGGGCAGCGCGAGCGCGCCGATCATCATGAGGCGGCGTCGCGAGCCCGTCCTCGCCTCGTCCCGGTCGGAGGCGTACCCGATGAACGGGTCGATCAGGACGTCCCAGACCTTGGCCCCCGTGACGATGAGACCTGCGACGGCGGCGGGCACCGCGAGAGCGTCGGTCAGGTAGACGAGCAGGACCAGGCCCGGGAGCGTGGCGAAGCCGCCGGTCCCGACGGAGCCGGTCGCATAGCCCGCGATCGTGCGCGGCGTGAGCCGCGCGGGCCGGGGGCCCCTCTGGCCGGCACCGCTCCGGGCAGGCGTGTCTGCGTTCTCGGGCGCTGAGCCGGGCGACGTCGTCACGACCGCCAAGCCTAGGCGCTCGACGCGCGGGAATAGCGGCGGCCGTCGTCGTGCTGTACCAAGGAGTACCGCCGAGGGAGCGCGCGTCGCCTCCCGCAGCACCCCGCCGTCACGTGTCACAGGAGGACCTCGCATGGCCACCCAGCAGCTCACCGAGTCCACGTTCGAGCAGACCATCAAGGACAACGACATCGTCCTCGTCGACTTCTGGGCCGACTGGTGCGGCCCGTGCAAGATGTTCGCCCCGGTGTTCGAGGCGTCGTCGGACGAGCACCCCGACGTGGTGCACGGCAAGATCGACACCGAGGCCGAGCGCGGTCTCGCCGCCGCGGCGAACATCACGTCGATCCCGACGCTGATGGCGTTCCGCGAGGGTGTGCTCGTGTTCTCCCAGCCCGGCGCGCTGCCCGCGCCGCAGCTCGCGAAGGTTGTCGACGCCGTCAAGGAGCTCGACATGGACGACGTGCGCCAGCAGATCGCCGAGGCCGACGCCGCATCGAGCTGAGCACGCGCCGAGCACGCGCTCGCTCCCGAGCGCCCGGCAGGACGACGCCCCCGCACCGCAGAGGGCGGATTCTCGGGGTCCTCGCAACACCTGATGGCCTAGACGGTCGTCAGTAGATCACGCAGACGCTCGGCTGGAGTCTTCCAGCCGAGCGTTTTGCGTGGTCGTCCGTTGAGTTGCTGGGCGACGTGCT
>NZ_JACYHB010000019.1 GCF_014837295.1 Cellulosimicrobium arenosum | reverse complement strand
TCACCAGATGCCGCCTCACGACCGTCACCGATCCGGGAATCGAGGTGAACCCCGACCCCATGCTCGAGCTCAGCGCCTGACCCCAACAAAGATCACGCAGCGCTACACCACTCCAAGGGGCTTGACCCCGCCCACAGAGCTCGGTCCAGCCCGTACGCTGCCTTCAACGAGAGCGGTATCCCGCGGGAGAGCGGCAGAAGACCTGGGATGATTCCGTCCCCGTGCATGTGGGGGTGAGCGTGCGAGGAAGGGCATCATGAGCGGTGACATCACGATGGAGTTCGAGGCAGTGAGCGGTGCGCTCGTGCGGTCCACCAGGGTCGCCGTGCTCGGAGGTGGAAGCTGGGGGACTGCTTTTGCCGCGGTCCTGGCGGATGCAGGTTGCTCGGTGCGAATCTGGACCCGGGACCGCGCCACCGCACAAGAGCTCTCGGCCGGCCGCAACGCGCGGTATCTTGCAGGCATCGACCTGCCTTCCTCGATCGAGGCGTCGACGGACGAGACGTGGGTCGCCGAGGGTGCGGAGATCGTGGTGGTCGCACTCCCTTCCCAGATGGTCCGGAACGCACTGGCGGAGATGCACCTGGATCTCGATCCACGAACACTCGTGGTCTCGCTCATGAAGGGGATCGAGCTCACGAGCGATCAACGCATGAGCGTCGTGCTCGGCGAGGCGCTCGGCGTTGCCGCCGATCGCATAGTCGTCGTCTCCGGCCCGAATCTTGCGCGTGAGATCGCCGAGCGGCAACCAACCGCCACGGTGGTCGCCTCGACTGACCTTCGTGCTGCGCGCACGGTCGCGCGCGCGTGCACGACCGACTACTTCCGTCCCTACACCAACTCCGACGTCATCGGAGTCGAGCTCTGCGGATCGGTCAAGAACGTGGTCGCTCTGGCAGTCGGAATGGCGCAGGGCCGAGGCCACGGCTATAACACGACGGCGACGATCATCACCCGTGGCCTTGTCGAGATCACTCGACTCGGTCTCGCGCTGGGCGCCGACACCGCCACCTTCTCTGGCCTCGCGGGTATGGGGGACCTGGTGGCGACCTGTACGTCCCCATCGTCCCGCAATCACGGACTGGGCCGTCTGATCGGCGAGGGCCTGAGCCTTGAGGACGCCGTCGTGAAGACTGGCACGACTGCTGAAGGCGTGAAGTCGTCCCGGTCGGTCCTCGACCTGGCGCTGTCCGTAGGGGTGGACATGCCGATCACGTCGGGAGTGGTGGACGTGCTCTACAAGGGGCTCTCGGTCGATGAGATGGCCCGGTCGCTCGTTGCGCGGCCACTGATCGCCGAACGCACGGTGACACGCTGACCGGTGCGACCCGCGCGCGTGGAGGGGGGCCACCACTGCCACCGCGTCGGGCAGCTCTTCGATGGTGGCGGACTGAGACCCTCGGAGCCGTCGATGGTAGGGAACCGGCGCGGCGGGTGAAGTTTGCGGCGTTCGGCGATGGTGCACATCGCGAGATCAGCAGAAGCCCGCCCATTCGCCACCAGCGCCGGGGCCAGGGCCCCGACCGGGGTGATTACAGGGCGCTTCGCATGCCCTATCTTTCAGATCCCCGACCATCGTGGTCGATAAAATCTAGACCGGAGCCGAGATGTCCGTCCCCCGATCTCCCCGCGCGTCCGCGACCGGCCATCGCGCACTGGTGCTGACCATCCTCGCCGCGCTCGTGCTGGCCCCTACGGCGGCGCTGCCGGCTGCGGGTGTCGCGCGCGTTCCCGCGGGTATCCGGGCGGACATCGCAGTCCCGGAGGCGAGGGTCGTCCAGGCGCCGAACGAGCCGTTGACGATCGCGGGGCAGCCCTGTGTCGGCGAGTCACTGAGCGTCGTGCCGGGCTCGTGGCAGCCGCACGACGTGGCTCTGTCCTACGAGTGGTTCGCCGACTCCTCGGTGCTCGACGGCAGGTCGGGTCAGACGCTCGAGATCGGGCCCGACCTCGTCGGTACCTCTCTCTCCGCGCGGGTCACTGGCACCGTCCCGGACCCGGGCGCGCAGCCCACCACGGTCACGACGGTCGCCACCTCGGTGGTGGAGCGTTGCGCCGTCCAGGGGGCGGCGCCGGCGATCGTCGGTCTTGCGGTCGTCGGTGAGCGGCTCCGTGCATCGGTCACCTGGCTGCCCGTGGGGTCGTTGTCGTACCAGTGGAGTCGCGACGGCGCTCCGATCGTGGGGGCCGATGCGTCCGAGTACGTAGTGACGTCAGCAGACTTGGGTGCGGCGATCGTCGTGACCGTCACCTCGCGCGAGAGCAGCCACCTTCCTCGTACCGAGTCCTCCGCGCCGACAGCGGCCGTGACCGGCGTCCTGTCCGGCGCCGTGCCGACGATCGTGGGCTCAGCACGGATTGGATCGACCCTCACCGCCGGACCAGGAGCTTGGTCGAACGGGGCGACGCTGAGCTATCGGTGGACCCGTGACGGAGCTGCCGTCGCAGGTGCGACCCGACCCACCTACGTGCCCGCGCCGGCCGACCTGGGTCACGAGATCGGCGTCATCGTCACCGGGAGTGCGGCCTTCCACCCCGACGCCGAGAGGACGAGCCCAACCGTGACGGTGGGTGCGGGCGCGCTGTCGGCGGCGACCCCGAAGATCTCCGGTACGGCCCAGGTGGGCAAGAAGCTGACCGCATCGGTGGGTACCTGGACGCCCAAGCCGAGCGTGAGCTACCAGTGGCGGGCGAACGGCACCGCGATCAAGGGCGCGACGCATTCGACGTACACGGTGCCGTCGAGCCTGCACGGCAAGAAGATCACCCTCACCGTCACGGGGAAGGCCGTCGGCTACACGACGCGTTCGGTCACCAGTGCCGCGACCCAGGCCGTGGCAGCGGGCACGTTCTCGGCACCTACGCCGAAGATCACCGGGACCGCGAGGGTGGGTTCGACGCTCCGGGTCACGGCCGGATCGTGGGCGCCGAAGGGTGCAGTCTCGTACCGGTGGAAGGCCGGCGGAAAGAGCATCAGTGGCGCGACGAAGTCGACATACGTGCTCAAGAAGAACGACCACGCCAAGCGCATCACTGTCACCGTGACGGGCCGGGCCACGGGCTACGCGACGAGGAGCGTCACCAGCAGCTCGACCGTGGCTGTCGCGACGAAGTTCGCCCGGACCGCGGCTCCCAAGATCAGCGGGACGGTGCAGGTAGGCAAGACGCTGAAGGCATCGCCCGGCTCGTGGTCGCCGACCCCCCTGTTCTCGTACCAGTGGAAGGTGGACGGCAGGTCCGTCAGCGGCGCCACGAGGTCCACCTTCAAGGTCAGGTCGGGTGACAAGGGCAAGCGAATCACGGTCACGGTCACGGGCAAGCGGTCCACGTACGTGACCGCGTATCGCGCGAGCGCGAAGACCGCGGCCGTGAAGGCGGCGCCGCGTCCGAGCCGTACGTCGCCGGCGAGCACGTGGAACTGCCCGTCGTGGGCTCGTGTCAAGGGCAACGCCAGCAGCATGATCTACCACGTCCCCGGTGGGCGCTGGTACGACCGGACGAAGCCCGAGGAGTGCTTCACCACCACCGGGGCTGCTCGAGCCGCTGGCTACCGTCCCTCGAAGAACGGCTGACGCCCGGGCCCCGCCCGACCCTTCTGTTCAGCGGGTCGCCGTCGATGCCGCACATCCTGTCCGCGCCCGCGGGCGGGCACCGGGGTTCAGCCGTGCGTGAGCTTGCGCGCGATCTCCCCGACGGCTGCGTCCCGTGAGAGCGTGAGCACCTTCGCCGGGTCCACGTGCAGCGCCTCGAGGACCAGCCCGGCCTGGACCGACTCGCTCGGCACACCCGAGGTGAGGTAGTGCAGCACCTGGAAGGCGATGAGCTTGCGCCCCGACGTCACCTCGGTGTGCAGCACACGGGCGATGTCGGCCGTCAGCTGCCCGGCGTCCGCTGTCGGGTCCAGGCCGAGGGCGGCGATCGTCGCCCGGGCCTCGGTGCGCAGCACGGCGTCCTTGGTCTGACCCGCCGACGACACGAGCTTCGCTGCCCCGGCGTCGGCCGTGTCCTGCCACTTCTTGCGCTTGTTGCGCTTGTGCACCCACCGCCCGATCAGCAGGCCGAGCCCGAAGATCGCGGCCGCGATCCCGATCACCGCGGCACCGATGCCCAGGGTGCCGGCGGTGATGCCGGCGGTGAGCGCGGCGGCGATCGAGAGCGCGCCGGCGATCATGGCGACGCTCCCCAGCGACATCGCGCCCAGGCCGCCCCACATCTTGCGCCGCTTCTGGGCGGCACCGTGATCGGCGATCCCCGCCATGAGGTGGCTGCGCACGTCGTCGTCCAGACCGCCGAGGCGCGCGCTGAGGTCCCGCAGCTCCTTCCAGGACGTCCGGCCCCGGTACGTTGCCTTCGCTCCCATCCCGACGCCGATCAGTCCGAACAGGATGCCGAGCCCGCCCCCGCCGGTGCCTGCGACGGTCGCGCCGACCGCCACCGCCCCCGTCGGGGCCAGGGCGAGCGGCGGCGCCAGCGCGAGACCGGTCGACGTGACGGGCAGCGCCAGCGCGTTGTTGCCCGCGTCGAGCACCGTCGTGGCCGTCGCGAGCGTCGACTTCCCGTGCGTCGGCGCCGCACGGGTGAGAGCCGGTGGCTGCGCGGGTGCGGCCTGCCGATGGGACGCGGCGAGGTCGTGCGCACGGTCGGCGGTGCGCAGGAACACGGAGGCTGCGGGCGCGTCGCCCGCCCGGATCGCTTCCCGCCCGAGACCCGTCGCTCGCGCCGAGACCTCGGTGCAGAAGGCGAAGAGCGCGGCATCGACCTCTGCCCACGTCGTGATCGCCCCGACGGGTGGCCTGCCGCTGTGCAGCGAGGCGCCGGCGACCATGATGGGGTGGATCAGCGTCTTGTCGTCCGCGGCCTGCCGCTCCGCCGCCGCGGCCCGCTGATCAACGTCCGCGATGGTCCGCACCGACGCCGAGAGCAGCGCGCGGATCGCCACGACCGTCCCCCGGGTGGCCGGGTACTGCTTCCCGGCGGGCAGGGACGCGACGTCTCGCTGGACGGCGATCCTGCTCGTCACGGCAGCGTTCCCTGCCTGCCGCTGGAGCGCCGGCATCGAGGCGAGGTGCAACGGCGCGGAGGGAGCCGCCGACGCGACCCGTGCGGCGTCGACCGTCCGGATGGCGCCCGGGGTGGTCGCCGGGGGAGTGCGGACCATCTCTGCGCGCGCGGCCCGTCGAGCCGGCGGGGTCCGGGCAGGCCTGGGTGCGGCTTCCTCCGACACGTCGGACCTCCCGTCGCGGGTGAAGAGCGGCGCACGGCAGACGCCTTCGTCCGACCGTAGGTCCGGCGCGGCACCACGGGAACACCTGACGGAGAGCTCTGCCCGAAAGGGCGCGACCCGGACCCGCGGTCGGTGGCCCGCGTGATACCGAGTGTCACAGCATGGTAAAGATGTTGCTGCGCTTTGCCCCTTTTGCGCGGATCGTTGCGAAAGCAGGGTCATACCGTCGGAGGAAGTAGGTGACGACCGACTCCGGGCCTCAGCGCCACGAGCAGTCGAGCGTCCGTGCCCCGGGTGCCCCAGCGAGCGCACCCCCGGCGCATGTCCCAGTCCCCGAGCACGGGAGAATTGTGCCAGCCATCGAGGCAAACGGCTTGACCAAGATCTTCGGTCGTCGCCCCCAACGCGGTGTCCGGATGCTCAAGGAGGGTGCGGACCGCGAGAAGCTGCGCCGTGAAGGTCTGACCGCCGCGGTCATCGACGCCACCTTCGAGGTGGCCCCGGGCGAGATCTTCGTGGTGATGGGGCTCTCCGGTTCCGGCAAGTCCACCCTGATCCGCACGGTGAACGGGCTCCTGGAGCCGACGGCCGGCAGCATCAGCATCGACGGGCAGGACGTCACGCACCTGTCCACGGCGCAGCTGCGTGAGGTCCGTCGCACCAAGGTGAGCATGGTGTTCCAGCACTTCGCCCTGCTGCCGCACCGCACCGTGGGCGAGAACGCGGCGTACGCGCTCGCGCTGCGCGGCGTGTCGAAGGCCGACCGCGAGCAGCGCGCAGACGAGGCGCTGGGAATGGTCGGCCTGAAGGGGTGGGGCGGCTCCATGCCGTCGGAGCTCTCGGGCGGCATGCGGCAGCGCGTCGGGCTCGCCCGTGCGCTCGCCGCGGGCACCGACGTCCTGCTGATGGACGAGGCGTTCAGCGCGCTGGACCCGCTGATCCGCAAGGAGATGCAGGACCAGCTCCTGGAGCTGCAGGCGGAGCTCGGCAAGACGATCTTGTTCATCACCCACGACCTCAACGAGGCCATGCGACTGGGCGACCGCATCGCGATGATGCGCGACGGCCGGATCGTCCAGGTGGGCACCGCGGAGCAGATCCTCAACGAGCCCGCCAACGACTACGTCGCCCAGTTCGTCGCGGACGTCGACCGGAGCCGGGTGCTGACGGCTAGCGCTGTCATGGAGCGCCCGGTCGCGGTCGTCGGTGCGGAGACCGGCCCGAAGGCAGCGCACAAGCTCATGCGCGAGAACCAGGTCCCCGCGCTGCTGGTGACAGGTCGAAACCGCACGGTCGAGGGCGTGGTCTGGGAGGAGGCCGTCGCCGACGCCGTGAAGCGCGGTGTCGACCGGCTGCCGGTGAGCACGGAGATCGTCCGCGTCACGCCGGACACGCCGCTCGTCGAGCTGTTCGCCGACGCGGCGTCCAGCCGGGCCCCCCTCGTGGTGGTCGACGAGCAGGGGCGCCTCCAGGGCGTCATCCCCCGGGTGACGCTGCTGAGCGCGCTCTCCGTCCCGGACGCCGTCGAGGAGGTCCCGGACCCGAACGCGGTCGAGGACGCCCCGGTGGCCGCCGACGGCCAGTCCGCTCTCGACCAGGCAGGAGCCGTCTGATGTCCACCAGCACCGATTCCGTCCTCCCCGACCTGCACATCGGCGACGGCGTCAAGAGCGCCATCGACTGGATCTACGACAACCTCTCGCCCGTGCTCGACGCCATCAGCACCAGCCTGCTGTTCCTCGTCGAGACGGTCACCGACACGCTCCTGGCGTTGCCGGCGCTGGTCATGGTCGTGCTGTTCACCCTTCTCGCCCTGCTCGTCCGCTCGTGGGGCTTCGGGCTCTTCACGCTCCTCGGCACGCTCCTCGTCGTCAGCATGGACATGTGGGAACCGGCGATGGAGACCCTGGGGCTGGTCATCGTGGCCGCGCTCATCGCGCTCCTCATCGCCGTCCCGGTGGGCATCCTGGCCGCGCGCAACGACACGTTCAGCGCGGCGGTCCGTCCGGTGCTCGACTTCATGCAGACCATGCCGGGGTTCGTCTACCTGGTGCCCGTGGTCATCTTCTTCGGC
This sequence comes from Cellulosimicrobium arenosum, assembly GCF_014837295.1. Lineage (GTDB taxonomy): Bacteria > Actinomycetota > Actinomycetes > Actinomycetales > Cellulomonadaceae > Cellulosimicrobium > Cellulosimicrobium arenosum. The sequence continues at coordinate 44,550 of NZ_JACYHB010000019.1, read as the reverse complement.
ATCGGCGTCGTCCCCGGCGTCTGCGCCACGATCATCTTCGCGCTCCCCCCGGGCGTGCGGCTCACCGAGCTCGGCATCCGGCAGGTCGACTCGGAGACGGTCGAGGCGGGCGAGGCGTTCGGCGGCACCAGCGGCCAGATCCTGTGGGGCATCCAGCTCCCGCTCGGACTGCCGACCATCATGGCCGGGGTCAACCAGGTCATCATGCTCGCGCTGTCCATGTCGGTCATCGCCGGGCTCGTCGGGGCCGGCGGCCTCGGCCAGGAGGTCGTGACCTCGATCTCCCGCCTCGACGTCCCGCTCGGGTTCGAGGCCGGGCTCGCGGTCGTCATCCTCGCCATCTTCCTGGACCGGCTCACCGGTGCCATCGGCCAGCCCACGGGACGTTCGCTCGTCGCGATGGTGCGCAGCCGTCGCGCCGCGGCCGAGACCGTGCTGGTCGACGTCGGCTGACGTCGCCCCGTCCAGACCTTCTGCAAGACATCCCTAGGGAAGGAATCACCCATGAGTACCCTCCGAACGAACCGTCGGATGCGTCAGGGCGTGGCCGTGGCCGCCACCGCGGCGCTCGGCCTCACGCTCGCCGCCTGCAGCGACGGGGACGACACCGCCGGCGACGGCGGAGACGGCGACGGTGGTGGCGACAAGACCATCACGCTCGGCTACATCCCGTCGTGGACCGACGGCCTGAGCACCGCCTACCTGCTGGACCACTTCCTCGACGAGGCCGGCTACACGGTCGAGCACGAGGAGATCAGCGACGCCGGGCTGCTCTACACGGCCCTGTCCAGGGGCGACGTCGACATCTACCCGTCGGCCTGGCCCGAGGTCACCCACGCGAAGTACATGGACCAGTACGGCGACCAGATCGAGGACCTCGACACCTACTACGACAACGCGAAGCTGACCTTCGCGGTGCCGGAGTACACCGACATCGACTCGATCGACGAGCTCGCGGACAACGTCGACATGTTCGACGGCAAGATCGTCGGCATCGAGCCGGGCGCCGGGCTGACTGACATCACCAAGGACGCGGTCATCCCCGACTACGGTCTCGACGAGGCAGGCTACGAGCTCGTGGAGTCCTCGACGACGGCCATGCTCACCGAGCTGGAGAAGGCCACCGAGAACCAGGAGGACATCCTCGTCACGCTGTGGCGTCCGTTCTGGGCGAACTCGGCCTACCCGGTGAAGGATCTCGAGGACCCGAAGGGTGCGCTCGGAGAGGCAGAGGGTCTGCACTTCCTCGGCACCGAGGGCATCTCCGAGGAGTACCCGGACGTCGCCGACTGGATCGGGCAGATCGCGCTGGACGACGAGCAGTACGGCGCGCTGGAGGACCAGGTCGTCAACCAGCACCCCGACGACCCGGCAGCCGGTGTCGACGCGTGGCTCGAGGAGTACCCCGACGTCGTTCCCGCGCTGGAGGGCTGAGCCCTTCTCGGAAGACATCACGAACGCCCGTCCCCGGCAGCAGCCGGGGGCGGGCGTTCGCCGTCCGGGCAGGCGGCGCGGGGGTCGCCAGGCGTCGGTACCCTGAGGGTGCGGCGGCGAGAGCCGCCGACGGCGCGGACGGGAGCCCCCAGCGCACCACTCGACCGTGAGCACCCACAGCACAGGAGAACCATGTCCTCGACCGCCACCGCTCCCACCTCGACGCCCGGGTTCGACGAGGTCCCCGGCCGCTACAAGGTCCGCGACCTGAGCCTCGCCGAGGCCGGACGCCACCAGATCCGCCTCGCCGAGCACGAGATGCCCGGCCTGATGGCGCTGCGCGCGGAGTACGCCGACGCACAGCCGCTCGCGGGCGCGCGCATCGCCGGCTCGTTGCACATGACCGTCCAGACGGCCGTGCTCATCGAGACCCTCACCGCGCTGGGCGCCGAGGTCCGCTGGGCGAGCTGCAACATCTTCTCCACGCAGGACGAGGCCGCCGCCGCGATCGCCGTCGGGCCGGACGGGACGCCGTCGGACCCGCGTGGGGTGCCGGTCTTCGCGTGGAAGGGCGAGTCTCTCGAGGAGTACTGGGACTGCACGGAGCAGATCCTCGTCTGGCCGGCCGCGGACGGCGCCGCGTCGGGGCCGAACATGATCCTCGACGACGGCGGCGACGCCACGATGCTCGTGCACCTGGGGCTCCAGTACGAGCGCGCGGGCGTCGTCCCGCCGGACACGCTGCCGGGCGAGCCGGACCACACGCACGAGATGAACGTGGTCCGTGCAGTGCTGCGCCGCGCGCTCGACGCCGACCCGCTGCGCTGGACCGCGGTCGCCCAGGCCATCCACGGCGTGACGGAGGAGACCACGACGGGCGTGCACCGCCTGTACCAGCTCGCCGAGGCCGGTGAGCTGCTGTTCCCGGCGATCAACGTCAACGACTCGGTGACCAAGTCGAAGTTCGACAACAAGTACGGGATCCGGCACTCGCTGCCCGACGGCATCAACCGCGCCACGGACGTCCTCATGGGCGGCAAGGTCGCGTTCGTCGCCGGGTACGGCGACGTCGGCAAGGGGGCGGCCGAGGCGTTCCGCGGCCAGGGCGCACGCGTGATCGTGTCCGAGGTCGACCCGATCTGCGCCCTGCAGGCCGCGATGGACGGCTACCAGGTCGCGCGCATCGAGGACGTGCTCGACGAGGCGGACTTCTTCATCACGACGACGGGCAACAAGGACGTCGTCACGGCCGCGCACATGGCGGCCATGAAGGACAAGGCCGTCGTCGGGAACATCGGCCACTTCGACAACGAGATCGACATGGCCGGTCTCGCCGACCTGCCCGGCGTCACCCGCACCGAGATCAAGCCGCAGGTGCACGAGTGGACGTTCCCGGCCGGCGTCGGGCCGGACGGGACGGACCGTGGCGACCGCTCGATCATCGTGCTCTCCGAGGGGCGCCTGCTGAACCTGGGCAACGCGACGGGGCACCCGTCGTTCGTCATGAGCAACTCGTTCTCCAACCAGGTGATCGGTCAGATCGAGCTGTACCGCGACGCGGTGGAGGCACCGTCGGGGGACGGCGCACGCGCCTACGAGCAGCGGGTCTACCGCCTGCCGAAGGTTCTCGACGAGAAGGTCGCGCGCCTGCACCTGGACGCCCTCGGCGTCCGTCTGACCACGCTCTCGGCGGCGCAGGCCGAGTACCTGGGCGTCTCCGCCGAGGGGCCGTTCAAGCCCGAGCACTACCGCTACTGACGGGTCGGCGCGCGCGCCGTGACCCGGGGTCGTACTCTCGCCCCCAGACCCCGACGTACGGATGGAGCGTGACAGTGCCGAGCATGCCGAGCACCGACCCGAAGGACGACGCCGCGGGGTCCGCCGGCGCCGCGGAGCACGCCGACGCGGCCGGTGAGACGGCCACGGAGCACCCCGGCGAGCCGTCCGGCGCGGACGAGCAGGAGCTCGTGGGCGAGCCCGAGTACACGGCAGCGGCGAGAGCCCGCGCGGGCGGGACGGGCCCGGAGGCGGGGACAGGCCCGGACTCGGGGACGGGTCCGGGTCGCGGGGAGCGGTCGGGGTCGCGGGTGCCGGGGTGGGTGCAGTGGACCGCGTGCGGCCTCGTGCTGGTGCTGAGCGGTGTCCTCGCGATCGCGGCCGTGGTCGCCCGGTACGCCGACGGCACGCTCCTGAACACCGACCGGTACGTCGCGATGGTCAGTCCGCTCGCCCAGGACGAGTCCGTCAGGGGCAAGGTCGTGGACGTCGTGACGGACCAGGTCATGGAGCGGATCGACGTCGAGACGATGACCGCGTCGGTGCTCGACGGCGTCGCGGCGTCGATCGACCCGGAGGAGCGACCGATCCTGTCCGGCCAGGCGACCCAGCGCTCGGACGCCGCCGCCGCGGCGCTGGCCCCCGTGATCTACGGGCAGGTCGAGTCGCTCGTGCGCAAGATCGTGACACGGGTCGTCGACTCGGACGCGTTCGTCGCGGTGTGGAACAACGCCAACCGGGCGGGACACCGCGCCGTCGTCTACGTCGTCACGGGCGAGGGCGACGTCGTCGAGGTGTCGCGGGACGGCGTCGTGCACCTGAGCCTCGGTCCCGTGGTGGACGACGTCCGTGCCGAGCTCCAGGACCGCGGCTTCTCCTTCGCGGAGTCGATCCCCGCGGTCGACCCGCAGATCGCGGTCGGCGAGTTCCCCCAGCTCTCCGCGGTGCAGAACGGGGTGGCCTGGCTGGCCCGGGCAGCAGCGTGGCTGCCGTGGGTCGTGGTCGCGCTCGGCGCGCTCGCGGTGTGGATCGCCCCGGCCCGACGCCGCGGGACCGCGCTCGTCGGGGGCACCTGGGCCGCGGCCGGCCTGCTGCTCGTGGGTGCGATCGCGTTCGGTCGCGGGAAGTACCTCGCCGCGCTGCCGCCCTCGGTCGCGGACGACGCCACGGGCGTCGTCTTCGACCGGATCACCGGTCCGCTGCGCAGCCAGGGCGTGTGGCTCACCGTCATCGGTGTCGTCCTGGTCGTGGCCGTCGTCGTCTGGTCGGTCTGGTCGGGCGGCCGCACCCCGGACGACGGGCCGGCACCCGACTCCGCCGACGAGCTGGTGGACCGACCGGCCTGAGGCCCGGCCCGCGCGGGGGATGTCCCCACCGCGCTCGGCGGACGGCACCCTGTTCGTCCCGCGCACGCCCGGCCAGACTGTCACCATGACAGCCGTGACCTCTGACCAGCAGGACGCCGTGCCCCGCCCGGACGACACGCCGTCGGGTACCGCCCCGGACTCCCCGGCTCCTGGCGTGCCGGGCGCGACCGGTCCTGCCGGCACCCGCCGGGACCCGCGGGTCGTGGACCGCCACGAGCCGGTCGCGTTCCTGCGCGCGCCGTTCGCCGGCCGCACGTGGCGCGGGTACGGCTTCTTGTGGCTCGCGCTCCTGCTCGCCCCCTTCGCCTTCGCCTACACGGTCTTCACCGTCTCGTTCACGGCGGGGATCTGGGTGACGGTGGTCGGGCTCGTCGTGTCGAGCGCGCTGGTGCTCGGCGGGCGCGGCTGGGGCTCGATGTACCGGTCGATGGTCCGGTCCATGCTGGGCGCCGACGTCGCGGCCCCCTCGCCGTACGTGCGCCCGCGGGGCTTCTGGCGCACGCTCTGGGGCGGGCTCGGGGACGCCACGGGGTGGCGGACGCTGCTGTTCCTGTTCGTCACGTTCCCGCTCGCGATCACCGGGTTCGTGGTGAGCACGGCATTCCTCGCGGTGGGGCTCGGCGCGACGACGCACTGGTTCTGGTCGCAGTTCCTCCCGCTGCAGCAGACGAGCGACGGGTCGTGGCACCGTGGCGCGTCGTTCGGCACCGACTGGTTCGTGGACACACCGGTGCGCCAGCTGGGCCTCGTCCTCGTGGGGATGGTCTTCCTGTGGGTGTGGCCCCACGTGACGCGTGCCGTCACCTACCTGTTCCGGGTGCTCACCGTCGCGCTGCTCGCCCCGACCCTCGCGAGCCTGCGGGTCGCCGACCTCGAGGAGTCGCGCGGCCGCACCGTCGAGGACGGCGACGCGAAGCTGCGCCGGATCGAGCGCGACCTGCACGACGGCACGCAGGCGCGCCTCGTCGCGGTCGCGATGCAGCTCGGCGAGGCGAAGGAGCAGCTCGCCTCCGGGTCCGAGCCCACGGACGCGCTCGCGCTCGTCGACCAGGCGCACGCGTCGACGAAGGAGGCGCTCGTCGAGCTGCGCGAGCTCGCGCGCGGCATCCACCCGCCCGCGCTCGACAACGGCCTGGCGGTCGCGCTCGAGACGCTCGCGGCGCGCACGCCGCTCCCGGTCACTGTCGACGTCGACCCCGCGGTCGAGGCGTCGGGCCGCCTCGCGCCCGCGGTCGAGTCGATCGCGTACTTCTGCGTCGCGGAGCTCGTGACGAACGCCGTCAAGCACGCGCGGGCGAGCGGGGTCTACGTGCTCGTCGAGCGGCAGGGCACGGCTCCGGGCGGGCGCGGCGGTCGTCGTGACCGGGCGCGCCTGCGCCTGCGCGTGCGCGACGACGGGCAGGGCGGCGCGCGCGTCGTCCAGCCCGGTGCCGACGGTCACCGGTCGGGGCTCGCGGGGCTCGCGGAGCGCGTGCGCTCCGTCGACGGGACGTTCGAGCTGTCCAGCCCGGTGGGCGGACCCACGGTCGTGACCGTGCTGCTGCCCACGGACGTGTGAGGATGGGCGCGCCACCCGACCGGACCGGAAGGACCCCGATGCGGCTCGTCATCGCCGAGGACTCGGCCATCCTGCGCGACGGGCTCGTCGCGCTCGTCACGCGCCGCGGCCACGAGGTCGCGGCGGCGGCGGGTGACGGCGACGCGCTCGTCGCCGCGGTCGCGCGTCTCGCGGCCGACGACGCGCTGCCCGACGTCGCCGTCGTCGACATCCGCATGCCCCCGTCGTTCACCGACGAGGGGCTGCGTGCCGCGCTCGCGCTGCGTGCGGCCTACCCGGGGCTCGGCGTCCTGCTGTTCTCCCAGTACGTCGAGACGCGGTTCGCGAGCGAGCTGCTCACGGGCGGGGCGCAGGGCGTCGGGTACCTCCTCAAGGATCGCGTCGCCGACGTGAGCGAGTTCGTCGACGCGCTCGAGCGCATCGCGGCGGGGCAGACCGTGCTCGACCCGGAGGTCGTCAGCCAGCTCATGGGCGCCTCGCGGTCGGACGACGGTCTCGCGCGCCTCACGCCGCGCGAGACCGAGGTCCTCGAGCTCATGGCGCAGGGGCGGTCCAACTCGGCGATCGCGGAGGCGCTGTTCCTCTCGTACGGCGCGGTCGAGAAGAACGTCACGTCGATCTTCGGCAAGCTCGGGCTCCCGCAGGACGCGGGGGACCACCGACGGGTGCTCGCGGTGCTCCGCTACCTGAAGGTCTGACGGGCGGCGGTCGGGCGCGGGGGAGAGCCCCCCGACGGCCGGCGGCTGACCCCGGACCACGCGGGGGACGGTCCCGTTCCAGGTCAGAGGGCACTTCTCGAGACTGGTGGGAGCCGGACGACTCCGGCTCCCACCGACCGAGGAGCCCCCCGTGACCGCCCTGCTCGACCCGCCCCGCAACCACGTCCTGCCGGCGACGACGGCCCGCGGTCCCGGCACCCGCGCCGCCGTCGGGCAACCCGCCGCGGGGCCACCCGGAACGCCGCCGGGTCGCGCGGCCCGCGACGTCTTCGTCGACGCCGTGCGCGCCGTCGCGACGGTGTGCGTCGTGACCGTGCACTGGCTCATGGCCGACGCGACGTGGGACGGCCGGCACCTCGAGATCGGGAACGCGCTCGCGCACGGCCACGGCTGGGTCGTGACGTGGGTGCTGCAGGTGCTCGCACTCCTGTTCTTCGCGGCCGGCGCGTCCGCCGCGTACGGCTTGCAACGCGTCCCGGGCGGACCGGCCCCGTCCGGCCTCGCCCTCGTCGCCCGGCGCGTGACCCGGCTCCTACGTCCCGTCGGGGTGTTCGTCGCAGCGTGGGCGGTCGTCGTCGCCGTGCTCCTCGCGACCGGGCTGCCCGACGACGCGGTGCTGACCCTCTCGCTACTCGCTCCCCAGCTCCTGTGGTTCCTCGGCGTCTACGTCGTGCTCGTCGCGCTCACGCCTTCGCTGCGCCGGACCCTGCACGCCACCGGGTGGTGGGGGGCCGGGGTGCTCGCCGCGGTCCCGCTCGCGGTCGAGGCGCTGCGGTTCGGGGCCGGTCTCGAGCGGCTCGCGCTCGTCGACGTCGTGCTCGTGTGGGCCGTGCCCTACGCGATCGGCCTGCTGTACGCCGATGCGCGCTCCGGGTTGCGCGTCGTGCGGCGCGGGCGCATCGTCCCCGTGGCCGTGCTGCCGCGCCGCGCGGTGCTCGTCGCGGTCGCGGCGGGTGCCCTCGCGGTCGCGGCGCTCCTGGTCGTCGTCGGGCCGTACCCCGCCTCGCTCATCGGGATGCCCGGGGAGGCGATGTCCAACCTCGGCCCCCCGACGGCGCCCGTCCTGCTCCACGCGGTCGCGCTCGTCGCGCTCGCGCTCGCGGCGCGCGACCTGCTCGTGCGGTGGGCCCGGGGTCGAGGACGGCGTGTCGTGGCCGCGGTCGCGGCCCGCTCGATGACGGTCTACCTGTGGCACGTGACCGCGATGATCGCGGTCGTCGCGTCCGTGCTCGTCGGCCTCGGCACGCGGTTGCCCGACCCGGGCTCCGCGGACTGGTGGGCGAGCCGCCCTCTGTGGTTCGGCGCGTACGCGTTCGCCCTCGTGGGGATCGTGCGCGTCGTCGGCCGGTTCGAGGACCGGGGCGGGCGCCCACGTCGTCCGGGGCGGCTCAGCGCGCGGGGTCCGGGACCGAGTAGGGGAGCCGGTGCAGCGTCTCGGCCTGCTCGCCGGCGCGGTCCTGAGCGCGGCGCGCGGTCGTCCAGTCCCGGTCGCGACGTTCGGTGAGCACCGCCATGAGGAACGCCTCCGGGTGGGTGCCGGGCGGGGGACCGGGCGCGACGTACCTCTCGACCTGCGCCGCGAGGTCCTGCCCGAGGCGCGAGCGCGACGCCGGGTTGAGCCGGTTCACGCGCGAGAGGAACTGCCGGGACGCGAGGGCCAGTCCGTCGGGCAGGCGCCGCATGTCGGCGCGCGCGGCCCACGACTGCAGGTGCGGCGGCATGACGAGCGGTGCGAGCGTCCCCTTCCCACCGCGCACGCGGATCCCGTACGTGCCGGCGGCCATGTCCCCGAGCCGCTTGCCCTTGTCGTTCGTGAGCGATGCGACGAGGGCGACCGAGCCGAGGGTGAGCCACAGCTCGCCGATGCCGACCAGGGCTCGCAGGAACGCGTGACGGAAGCGGACGGGGCCGCCGTCGTCGCGCACGATGCGCACGCCCAGGGCGAGCTTGCCGAGCGAGCGCCCACGCGTCAGCGTCTCGACCGTGGTGGGGACGACGACCATGACGAGCGCGAGGACCGCGATCACGATCGCGGGTCCGAAGTCGGGGTCGATGAAGTCCAGCGACTGCGAGGTCACGACGAGCAGGAGCATGAGGACGACCCAGATCGCGAGCACGTCGAGGAGCGCGCCCAGCATCCGCGTCGCGAACGACGCCGGTCTCGCGTCGAGGACGACGCCCTCACCGATCAGGATTCCCTCGCGCACGTGCGCCCTCCCGTTCTCGTGCGGCACATCACTTGTGGCAGGGTATCGGTCGTGGACCTCGACGCCTTCACCGACGTGCACCGCGCGCAGTGGGACCGCCTGGAGACGTTGACCAAGCGGCGCCTGCTGGACGGCGCGGAGGCGGACGAGCTCGTGCGCCTCTACCAGACGGTGGCGACGCACCTGTCGACGGTCCGGTCCGTCGCCCCGGACCCGGTCCTCATCACGCGGCTCTCGGACCTCCTCGCCCGGGCACGGAGCCGCATCGCCGGCGCCCACGAGCCGGCGTGGCGCGACGTCGTGCGGTTCCTCGTGGTCTCGCTGCCCGCGGCGCTCTACCGGATCCGATGGTGGTCGGTCGGCGTCACCGCCGCGTGCCTGACGGTCGCGGTCGTGGCGGGCGTGTGGGTCGCCACGACGCCCGAGGGTCTCGCGTCGATGGGCCCGCCGAGCGCGCAGGAGCAGTACGTCGACGAGGCGTTCGCGTCCTACTACGACCCGGGCCTCGACTTCGCGACCGTGGTGTGGACCAACAACGCGTGGATCGCGGCGCAGTGCATCGGTCTGGGGATCACGGGCGTCTATCCCGCATACGTGCTGCTCATGAACGCCATCGGTGTCGGGGCCACGGGCGGCATGATGGCCGCGCACGGCGAGCTCGAGCTGTTCCTCACCCTCATCGCGCCGCACGGCCTGCTGGAGCTCATGTCGGTGTTCGTCGCCGGCGCCGCCGGGCTGCGGATCTGCTGGGCGTGGATCGCACCCGGGCCGCTGCCGCGCGGTCGAGCGCTCGCCCAGGAAGGACGGTCCCTGGTGACCGTCGCGATCGGGCTGATCATCTCGCTCGCGATCTCCGGCGTCATCGAGGGTTTCGTCACCGGCTCCACGATGCCGTGGTGGCTCAAGATCGTCATCGGCGCGATCGCCCTCGCGGGCTTCTGGGTCTACACGATCGTGCTCGGCCGCCGCGCGGCCCGGGCGGGGGAGACCGGAGACCTCACCGCCGACCACGCGGGCGACGTCGCACCGGTCGCTGCCTGAAGCCCTCGCGCTACGAGAGGACGACCTGCGGCGTCGCACCCGGCGCGGCGACCCGCGACCAGTCCGCGGCGCGCTCGACGACCTGGTCCAGCACGTCCGTCTCCCGCAGCGCCCCGGCGGGCGCCCGCGGTCCCTCGTGACCGCCGTCGCGGCGCGCGAGCGGTCGCACCTCGACCCGCACGACGGCGTCGCCGGCCGCCCGCTCGACCGTCCAGGTCCACGACCCGGTCACGCGCCCGTCGACGAGCACGGTCGCGGCGACCTGGCCGTTGATGCTGACGACCCGCTGCACGGGCAGGTCTGCGAGGACGCGTGCGCGGTCGGCGTGGGCGAGCACGAGGTTGTCGAAGTCCGCGACGAGCAGCACCGGGACCGGTGCGTCGCCGCCCGGCCGCGGTGCGTCGGGCAGGTCGAACAGCTCGACGTCGCCCGGGCCGGTGAACGTCGCGAGCTCGGGGCGCAGCCGGTCGAACGCGGCCCGCAGCCTCGTCAGACCGGCCCAGCGCTGGGCGTCCGCGACGCTCGCCGGGCCGAACGCCGCGAGGTAGCGCCGCACGAGCCGCACGCGCGCGGCGAGCACGGCCGCGGCGTCGGTGCCGTGCGCGACGCCGTCCAGGTCGTGCCGCGACCGGCCGAGCCAGGCGTCCGCCGTCGTCCAGGTCGTGGCGGTGCCCGGACCGCTCGCGCCCCACAGCCCCCGCGGCGGTACCTGCACGAGCGGCAGGAGGCAGCGCGCGCCGTAGGCGAGCTGGGTGGGGCCGACGTCGCGCCACCGGGCGGCAAGGCGGCGCCCGAGCTCGACCGACGTGAGCGGCTCGGCGAGGAGGTCCTCGGCCGCGCGCTCGAGGTCGTCGAGGTCGACGTCGGCGAGCGCGGTCCCGTGCTGGTTCCTGGACCGCAGGTGCGCGGCCATCGCAGGACGCGCGTGCGCCGCGAGCTCGAGCGCGTCGTCGGCCGCCACGAGGTGGACCGTGCCGCGCAGCGTGCCGAGGCGCACCACGCTGCGGTCCAGCAGGCGGTCGCCGAGGTCGTCGGTCGTGAACGACGCGAGGCGGGACCACAGCCCCGGGTACGGCGACGACGGGACCTGGGACTGCAGGCCGACGAGGTGCCGCACCTCGTCGAGCACCGTCGCGTCCGCCCGGGTGCTCAGGTGCTGGCGCGCGAGCAGCGCACGGTTCAGGTCGTCGAGGGTCAGCCGCGGTCCGTACCGGTGCCCGGCGCTCGGACTAGTCGGTGTCGTGGGTGCCACGGCCGGCTCAGGAGAGCAGGATCGCCAGCACGGGGATGACGAAGGTCGCGAGCAGGGCCGCGACCACGATGATCGCGGTGCGGCGCGTCCTGCGCTCGCGGTCGCGCGGGTCGGTCGGCTGCCAGGCCACGGGCATCTCCAGGAGTCGGTGTTCGTGGACGCTGCGCCGACCCTACCCCGAGTCCCTGTCAGCACCGGGGCTCACCGGGTGCTGACGACGTCGGGGTCAGAGGCGGCCTGCCGCCTTCAGCGCCAGGTACGTGTCCGCCAGGCGTGGGGCCAGCTCGTCCGGGAGGCCGTCGACGATCTCGACGCCGTGTCGGCGCAGCACCGTGGTCACCGCGACGCGCTCGATCTCGCCGCGCGCCGCGGCCGCCGCGTCGTACACCTCGGCGGTCCCCGAGCGGTCGGACCGGAGCGCGCTCACCTCGGGGTCGCCCGCCCCGGCGAGGACCACCTGGTGCGTGGACGTCAGCTGCCCGACGACGGGGAGCAGCCCCGTCTCGATCGCCGCGGCGTCGAGCGTGGACAGCAGGACGACGAGCGCGCGCTGGCTCAGACGCTCGTGCACCGCGGTGACGAGGCCGGACCAGTCGGTCTCGAGCAGGGCGGGCTCGAGCGGGGCGAGGGCGTCCGCCATCGCGGGCATGAGCCGGGGACCCGCGGCGCCGGCGACGCGGGACCGCACGGTGCGGTCGTAGGCGATCAGCTCGACGCGGTCGCCGGCCCGGCCCGCGAGCGCGGAGAGCAGCAGCGCGGCCTCGATGCTCGCGTCCAGGCGGGGCTCGTCACCGAGCCGTGCGGCGGACGTGCGCGAGGTGTCGACGACGATCAGCACGCGCCGGTCCCGCTCCGGTCGCCAGGTGCGCACGACCATGTCGTGCCGCCGGGCCGAGGCGCGCCAGTCGATCGAGCGCACGTCGTCGCCGATGACGTACTCGCGCAGCGAGTCGAACTCGGTGCCCTCGCCGCGCACCTGGACCGCCGAGCGCCCGTCCATCTCGCGCAGCCTCGCGAGCCTGCTCGGCAGGTGGCGACGGGACCGGAACTCGGGGAGCACGCGCAGGTGACCCGGCACGTCGAGCGAGGCCTGCCGGGCCGCGACCCGCAACGGCCCGAACGACCGGATCGTCACCTTGTCGGCGACCCGGTCCCCGCGCCGCGTGGGCACGAGCACGGTCGTGACCCGCGTCGCCTCGCCGGGCGGCAGGTCGACCGTGTGGCGATTCGACACCGTGCCCGCGGACGGTGACCAGGCGTCCCGCACGAGCGCTCGCAGCCGGCGCGGCGCCACGTTGGTCAGCGTCAGCCGCGAGCTCGTGCGCTCCGAGAGCCGGACCGCGGCAGCGACCCGCCGCTCGACCGCGACGCGTCGCGGGGACGCCGCGAGCGCCACGTCGAGCGCGCACACCGCCACCACGACGAGCGCCCAGACCAGCACGGTCCCGGGCACGGGCCAGAGCAGCACGGGCACGATCCCGAGCGCCGCGAGGACGACGGCGCGCCACGTCAGAGCCACGAGGGCCTCAGCGGGGGACGGGGACGGACGCGAGGACGGTGTCGAGCACGCTCTCGGCGGTCACGCCCTCGAGCTCGGCCTCGGGCCGCAGCTGCACGCGGTGACGCAGCGTCGGGTGCGCGAGCGCCTTGACGTCGTCGGGCGTGACGTACGACCGACCGGACAGCCAGGCCCACGCGCGCGCGGTCGCGAGCAGCAGGGTCGCCCCACGGGGCGAGACGCCCAGCGACAACGACGGCGAGTGCCGTGTCGCACGGCACACGTCCACGGCGTACCCGAGCACCTCGCGCGCGACCTGGACCTGGGCGACCTCGGCGCGGGCGCGGTCCAGGACGTCGCGTCCGGCGACGGGTCGGACACCGGCGCCCGCGAGGTCGCGCGGGTCGAACCCGGCGGCGTGCCGCGCGAGGATCTCGACCTCCTGCTCGCGCTCGGGCAGGGGCAGCACGAGCTTGAGCAGGAAACGGTCGAGCTGGGCCTCGGGCAGCGGGTACGTGCCCTCGTACTCGACGGGGTTCTGCGTCGCGATCACGAGGAACGGGTCGGGCAGCATGCGTGGCGTGCCGTCCACCGAGACCTGTCGCTCCTCCATCGCCTCGAGCAGCGACGCCTGCGTCTTGGGCGGCGTGCGGTTGATCTCGTCGGCGAGCATGAGGTTGGTGAAGACGGGTCCCTCGCGGAACGAGAACTCGGCGGTCCGCGCGTCGTACACGAGGGAGCCGGTGACGTCGCCCGGCATGAGGTCGGGCGTGAACTGCACGCGCTTGGTGTCGAGGTCGAGCGACGCCGCGAGCGTGCGCACCAGGAGCGTCTTCGCCACGCCCGGCACACCCTCGAGCAGCACGTGCCCCTTGCACAGCAGCGCGATGAGCAGGCTCGTCACGGCGCCGTCCTGCCCGACGACGGCCTTGCCGACCTCCGCGCGCACGTTCGCGAGCGCCTGGCGGAGCTCGAGCGAGGGCGCGGGCGGGGTCGAGGGGGCAGGCGCCGCGGGAGGCGTGGGAGGTGCGGAGGGTGCCGTCTGCCGGGTCGCGTCCTGGTACGCCGGTGCGCCGGTGGGCACCTGGTCCTGCGGCGGACCGGCGGGCACCTGGTCCCGCGGCTGGGGCGGCAGCAGCGGCGCGCTGCGCCCGGCGTCGGGCTGGTGCTGCGGGGCGAAGCGGTCGGGCTGGGGGTGCTGGCCCTCGGGTGGCTGCGTCACGAGTGGTGGACCTCGCTCTCGATCTGGTCAAGGAGACGCGCGAGCTCGAGCAGCGACGCGTCGTCGGCGGGTGGTGGACCGTACAGGACGTGCGTGACCTGCTCGACGGGTCGCCCGGTCGCCCGGGAGACGGCGTCCACGAGCGTGGTCGCCTCCGCGGAACGGGGCAGGCCGAGGCGCGACGCGACGCGGTCGGCCGTGGCCGCGCGCAGCCCTGCCGCCGCGTGACCGCGCGCACCGGCACGGCGGTAGAGCCGGCCCCTGCCCCTGGTCGTCTCGGACGCCCGGACCACGACGGGCAGGTGCTCGGTCACGAGCGGACCCAGCCGTCGTCCGCGCCACAGTGCGAGGACGACGGCCACGACGAGCAGCTGGAGCGCGGCGACGCCGGCCCACGGGGGCAGGGACGCGGCGACGACGCCGTCCTCCTCGCCCTCGCCGGACAACGACATGTCGAAGGGGTCGGCGACGAGCCACACGAGCCGCTCGTTCGCCCCGAGGGTCCACAGCGCGAGGGCGGCCCCGCCGTCGTCGGCGATCGAGTCGTTGCGCAGGATGGTGGACGTGTCGAGGGCGCGGACCGTGCGACCGTCACCCTCGTGCGCGAGGTAGGCCGCGACGTCGGGGTCGTCGGCGGCGGCGAAGCACAGCGTGACGTCGCCGGTCCCCGTCGCCTCGAACCCGACCCCGTCGGAGCGGATCTCCTGCGCGGCCTGCGCGGCAGGGTCGTCGCAGCCCGCGGGGCGGGCGGTCTCGGAGCTGCCCCAGGAGTAGGAGAGCTGCGCGGCGCCGTCGGTCGCGAGGTCGAGCAGGTGGTCGGACGGCGCGACGAGGGCGAGGTCCGCGCCGGTCCCGACGAGCGCGTCCTCCTGCTCCGGCAGCAGGTAGTCGCCCTGCGCGACGAGCAGCGTCGTGGGCTCGTCGGCCTCGGCCGCGGCGACGGCGTCGGCGACCGTCTGCACGTAGACC
Source organism: Cellulosimicrobium arenosum (assembly GCF_014837295.1). Lineage (GTDB taxonomy): Bacteria > Actinomycetota > Actinomycetes > Actinomycetales > Cellulomonadaceae > Cellulosimicrobium > Cellulosimicrobium arenosum. The sequence goes on along the minus strand of NZ_JACYHB010000019.1, from coordinate 29,507 downwards.
ACGTCCACGCCCCGGTCGCCCAGCACCTCGGCGAGCGCCCGCGCACCCGGCGGCTCGGGGTTGTCCGGGGCCAGGGGAGTGCTGGACGTCGCGGGTCGTGCGATCGCCGACAGACCGGCGAGCACGAGCAGCGCGACCACGACGAGGACGGGCCACCGGGCCCGGCGCCAGCGTGAGCGTGCGCGCGAGGACGCGGTGGTGCCGTCGCCGACGACGGGCGTGCGCAGCGTCGTCACGGGTCCGGGACCCGTGGTCGGGCTCTGCCCCGCGGTCGGCGCGCTCGGGGGTGCGGGGGCGCTCACGAGGCGACTCCCGCGAGCCCGGCACGCGCGGTGGGCCGCGTCGCGGCCGCGCGCGCGTCGAGCGCGCGGAGCGAGGCGTCCGCGTCCGGCCCGACGGTGCGCTTGCCGTAGCAGACGTCGTCGAACAGGTGCGCGGCGGTGGTGAGGTCGGCGGCGACGTCGGGCAGCCGGTCCCCGCCGGCCTCCGCGGCCTCGCGCGCGGTGCGCCCGGGCCGGGGCTCGACCAGGGCGCGCTCCTCGAGCGACCGCACGACGGCGCGGAACCGTTCCAGCACGGCCGTGGCCCAGTCGCCGGCCGCCGCGGCGGAGTCGGCGGCGGCCCGGAGCTCCGCGGCGCTGCGGTCGTCCTCGTCGAGCACGACGGCGGACGGCGCGCCCTTGCGCGACAGCCGGACCGGACCGGCGACCCGGTAGGCGACGACCGCGACGACGACCACGACCGCCACGACGGCCAGCGCGGCCAGGCCGCGGTGCAGGTCGAGCGTGGGCGCGCCGTCGAACAGGCCGGTGAACCAGTCGAGGAACCGCTCCAGCAACGACGGGTCCTGCGCGTACTCCGGCTTCGCGAGCTCGTGGACGAGCCAGCGTCGTGCCTCGTCCGCACCCGGCTGGACCGGGACGTCCCCCCGCAGGCCGGGCACGGTCATGCGGGGCGCTGCTCGCTCGCCGCGGCGGCGGCGAGCTCGACGTCGAGGCCCTCGCGACGCATCCGCAGGTCGATGTACAGCAGCGCGACGACGCTCCCGAGGAAGAGCGACATCACGATCGTCGCGACCGCAGCCCCCAGGGTCACGACGAGGCTCCCGACGAATGCCTGCCCCCCGGTGAGCGCGACCACGCCGACGAGGCTGAACGGGGTGACGACGATCTGGGAGACGATGTACATCGCGACGTACGCGAGGGCGTAGATCCCGACGAGCCGCCAGAACGAGCCGCGCGTCAGGCGCCACGCGCGCGCGACGGTCTGCCAGAACGGCTTGCCCTCGAGCGCGAGCGCGGGAGGGACGAGACCCGTGCGGGCTCCGAGCCAGATCACCGCGGCCAGGTAGGCCGGGATGCCCACGAGGGTCAGGATGCCGCCGAGAGCAGGGTCGACGGCGAAGCCCGCGACGGCCACGACCACGACGACCACGATGAGGACGCCGAACGCGAGCGACTGGAGCAGGGCCCAGCCGATGAGGAACCACGCACGGCTTCCGACCTGGCTCCAGACCTCGTGCACGCTCGCCCGACGCCCGATCACGGACTGGCCGATCGAGACCGTCAGCAGCCCGCTGACGATCGGCGTGGCCAGGGCGGTGGTCAGGCCGGTGCCGATCGTGGTCGAGTAGAGGGTCGCGAACTCGCTCTCCATCCCGCCGAGGCCGGCCTCCGTCGGCATGGAGAGGAACGCGTCGGCGACGTAGCCCGAGAACGCGTAGCCGAGCAGTGCGCCGACGATCGTCGCCGCGACCACCACGAGCGTGCTCATCCCGAGCATCACCCGCGGGTTGTGCCGGATCGCCCCGAACGCCCCGTCGAAGATCTCGCCGAGCGTCAGCGGGCGCAGCGGGACGATGCCCGGCTTGTTGACCGGCGGGGCGAAGGGGGCGCCCGCGAACCCCGCGGGAGCGACTCCCGGGCCTCCGTACTGGCCCTGCCCGTACTGACCCTGCTGCCCGTACTGACCCTGCCCGTACTGGCCCTGCCCGTACTGCGGGGCCGAAGGCTGCCCGTGCTGCTGGGCGGGGGGCTGCCCGTACTGCGGCTGCCCGTACGCGGGTGGTGACGCCGGTGCTGCGGGTGCTGCGGGTGCTGACTGGCCCTGCCCCGAGGCGTACTGGCCGTAGCGCGGCGGCGGACGGTGCGGCTGCTGGGGGTCGACGGGCCGGTCCTGCGTGGCCGGGGGCGGCGGGGCGCCCGGGGACGACGCCGGTCCGTACCCGGGCGTCCCGAACGAGGGCTGGCCCCAGCCGCCGTCGGGCCCGGGCCCCGCCGGTGCGCTCGTGGGGTCGGTGGCCCCCTGGCCGCCCCGCCCGCCCTGAGGGGTGCGGGCGGACTCGTCCGTGGTGTCGGACGGGTCGGGTGTGCTCATCGTTCCTGTCCCCGCTGTCGGTCGGTCCTGCGTCGGTCCCGGGTCTCGGCCCGCTGGCGAGGCCACCCTAGTACGAGGCCCGGGGCCCGCGCGGGACCGCTTCACCCGCACCGACGGCGTGACGGCGCGGGTGCCCGCCGCGTGCGATGGCATCATGTCCGCATGAAGGTTCGAGTGCTCGTGGTCGACGACGACACCGCCCTGGCCGAGATGATCGGCATCGTGCTGCGCTCCGAGGGCTTCGATCCGGTCTTCTGCGAGGACGGGGACCGTGCCCTGGAGGCGTTCCGCAGCACGCAGCCGGACCTCGTCCTGCTGGACCTCATGCTGCCGGGCAAGGACGGGACCGAGGTGTGCCGCCTCATCCGGGCGGAGTCCGGTGTCCCGGTCATCATGCTCACGGCGAAGAGCGACACGGTCGACGTCGTCCTCGGTCTCGAGTCGGGCGCGGACGACTACATCTCCAAGCCGTTCAAGCCCAAGGAGCTCGTCGCACGGATCCGGGCGCGGCTGCGCCGCAGCGACGAGCCCGCGCCCGAGCACATCGGGGTCGGCGACGTCGAGATCGACGTGACCGGCCACCGCGTGACCCGCGACGGTGAGGCGATCGCGCTCACGCCGCTCGAGTTCGACCTCCTCGTCGCGCTCGCGCGCAAGCCCTGGCAGGTCTTCACGCGAGAGGTCCTGCTCGAGAAGGTGTGGGGCTACCGCCACGCCGCGGACACGCGGCTGGTCAACGTCCACGTCCAGCGCCTGCGGTCCAAGATCGAGCACGACCCGGAGAACCCCGAGATCGTCCTGACCGTCCGCGGCGTCGGGTACAAGGCGGGCGCGGCGCGCACGTGAGCGAGCACGGCGCGGGCTGGCGCACGGTCCTGGGCCGCGGTCGCGCGGCCCTGCGCCGGGCGCGACGCCGCGTGCGGGTGCTGGTACGACAGAGCGTGTGGCGCTGGCGCTCCTCGATGCAGCTGCGCGTCGTGTCGTCGGTGCTCGTGGTCGGCGTCGTGGCGGTCGCCGCGCTCGGGGCGTACCTGTCGGACTCGATGCGCGACGGGCTGTTCGACCGCCGGATCGCGGAGATCGACCTCGAGAGCGCACAGTCCACGGCCCAGGCCCGCCGGACCCTCGACGCGTCACCTGCCGCGACGGCGTCCGAGGCCCAGTCGTTGCTGTACGACCTCAACGAGATGCTCCAGTCGAGCGGTTCCGCCTCGCGCGAGGTGTTCCTCTGGCGCGCTCAGGGCGAGCCGTACGTCGTGCTCGACGTGTCGTCCAACCGCGAGCTCGCGCAGCTCGTGTCCCCGGAGATGCGTGCGGCGACGATCGCGGCCGACGGCGCCCAGCAGCTCCAGCCGGTCGCGATCCCGGACCCCGACGCCCCTGGCACGGAGGTCGTGCCGGGCGTCGTCGTCGGGTCGACCGTCGAGGTGCCGGTCGCCGGCACGTACGAGCTCTACTACCTCTACGACCTGGAGGCGGATCAGGAGACACTCGGCTTCCTGCAGTCGGTCCTGCTCGTCGGCGCGCTGATCATGCTCGCCCTCCTGGCGGGGATCACGGCCATCGTCACCCGCCAGGTGGTCCAGCCGGTGCGCGGGGCGGCCCGCGTCGCGGAGCGCCTCGCGGACGGTCACCTCGACGAGCGGCTGCCCGTCAAGGGTCATGACGAGATGGCCTCCCTCGCACGGACCCTCAACGAGATGGCCCAGAGCCTCCAGGAGCAGATCGGGCGCATGGAGGAGCTGTCGATGCTGCAGCGGCGCTTCGTGTCCGACGTGTCGCACGAGCTGCGCACGCCGCTGACCACGGTCCGCATGGCGTCCGAGGTCCTGTACACCTCGCGCGACGAGTTCGACCCGGTGTCCCGGCGCTCCACGGAGCTCCTGCAGGCCCAGCTCGACCGGTTCGAGGACCTGCTGGCCGACCTGCTCGAGATCAGCAGGTTCGACGCGGGGGCCGCCGCTCTCGAGGCCGAGCGGCGCGACGTGCGCGACGTCGTCCTGGCCGCGGTCGAGCACGCCGCGCCGCTCTCGGAGCGCAAGGGCGTGTGGTTGTCGGTGCACCTGGCGGACGAGCGGCTGACCGCCGACGTCGACCCGCGTCGGGTCGAGCGCATCGTCCGCAACCTCCTGGTCAACGCGATCGAGCACGCCGAGGACCATCCGGTGGAGGTGACCGTCGAGGGGGACGGGCACGCGGTCGCCGTCGTCGTGCGCGACCACGGCGTCGGGATGACCCCGCACGACGTGGAGCACGTGTTCGACCGCTTCTGGCGTGCGGACCCGGCCCGCGCCCGGACGACCGGCGGTACCGGGCTCGGGCTCGCGATCTCGCTCGAGGACGCGCACCTGCACGGCGGCTGGCTCGAGGCGTGGGGACGACCGGGCCGGGGAGCGAGCTTCCGCCTGACGCTGCCGCGGCGGGCCGGCATCCAGCTCCGGTCCTCGCCGCTGCCGCTGGTCACGGAGGCGTCCGCGGGGCGCGGCCTGGCCCACGAGTGGGACGGGTCGTCCGCCGCCGCCGTGACCGAGGACGTGGACGGTACGGTCGACCCGGCCGGGCTGCCGGCCCTGACGGGCGAGCTCCCGGTCGTCCCGGTCGCCGGCGCACGCGTCCCGGGGACCGCGACCGACCCCGCGGAGGAGGACCGATGAGCCACGACCGCGACCGCGCGACGTCGCGCACGACCGCGCGCACCGGATCGCCGCCGACGACGCGGCCGGTCCGCCGGGTCGTCCTCGCCGTCGTCGTGGTGGTGTGCGCGACGGTCCTCGGTGCGTGCGCCGCGATCCCGACGTCCGGCCCCGTGATGGAGGGCGAGGCCGTCGTCGCGGCACCCGGGCCGGTGTTCCTGCAGGCGAACTCGCCACGCCAGGACGCGCCCCCCGACCAGATCGTCCAGGGCTTCCTCGCGGCCCAGGTCTCGGGCGCGACGGGGACGTTCGACGTCGCGACCGAGTTCCTCACGCCGGCGTCGGCCTCGTCGTGGAGCCCGCTCGCCCAGGTGGCGGTCCTCGCGACGGAGCCGACGTTCGACGTGGACGACTCGGCGGCCGACGCGGACACCGCGACGGTGCGCGCCACCGCCGAGCTCGTCGGGGTGGTCGACGCGCGGGGCGTGTACACCGAGCAGCTGCCCGGCAGCACCACCGAGCTCGTCTACGAGCTCGCGCGCGACAGCGACGGGCAGTGGCGCATCGAGACCACCGACGACGGGCTGGCGATCACGCGCACGAACTTCGACCGGACGTACCGCGCGACCGACCTCTACTTCCCGACCGCAGACCGCCGCTACCTCGTGCCCGACGAGCGCTGGTTCCCGGGGCGCAACTGGCAGACGCTCGCGGTGCGCGAGACGCTCGCCGGCCCCGCCGAGTGGCTCAGCGGGGCGGTCACGACCGCCACCCCGGAAGGCATCGGCCTGAGCATCGACTCGGTGACCGTGGCCGACACGGGGCCCGTCGTCGTGCCCCTCACCGACGCGGCGTCCGCCATGTCGACGACCGACCGGGGCATGCTCGTGGCCCAGCTCGAGGCGTCCCTCGCCGATCCTGCGCGGCCGGTCGTCCAGCTGTCCGTGGGCAGTGCTCCGCTCGCCGCGGGCCCGACACCCGACATCGGCCCCGCGGTCACGCCCGACGACCCCGTCGTCCTGGTCGGCGACGACGTCTCCACGCTCGAGGGCAGGAGCACCGAACCGGTCGAGGGCGTCGCACCCCTGGCCGGCCTGGACCCCACGGCCCTCGCGTTCCGCGGGTCGTCGTCCGGTTCGACCTTCGTCGTGCGCGACGGCACCGACCGGCTCGTGACGGCGCCCCACGACGGTTCCGACAGTGTCGTGCTGCTCGAGGGCGAGGGGCTGCTGGCGCCCGGCATCGACCGGTTCGGCCTCGTGTGGAGCGGGCCGGCGGTGCAGGGCGGGTCGTTGGAGGTGGTCTCCCTCGACGGTGAGGTGAGTGCGACGGTCCCCGTCCCGTGGCTCGAGGAGCGCCGGGCCGTCAGCGTCCGCGTGGCGCCCGACGGCGCCCGCCTCGCCGTCGTGAGCACGTCCGGCACGAGCGTGCGGGTCGATGTCGCCGGCGTCGTGCGCGACGAGTCGGGGCTGCCCGTCCAGGTGTCCGACCCGGTGCGCGTCGGGCAGCCCGTGACCAGCGCGTCCCAGGTCATGTGGACGGACACGGCGCTGCTGGGGGTGCTGGGCCGCACCGCGACCGACGTGTCGCCACGCCTGCAGCTCGTGCCCGTCGGCGGGCCCACGCGCCAGGCGTCACCGCTGGAGGACGCCGACTGGCTCGCGGCCGGTCCCGGCGTCTCGTCCGTGCTGCTCGGCACGGGAGACCGCAGCCTGTACTCCGCAGGGAGCTCGACGCTCTGGACGCGGGTCGCCACGGACGTCGTCCTGCCGACCTACCCCGGCTGATCCGGGGACCGCGGCTCGTCTGGGCTTCCACAGGCTTCCCCAGACTTCCCCAGGACGGTCGCTGCACGGCGTCGTCCACAGCGTCCGGGTGCCGCGGCGGTGCGTCCGCGGCGCCCGGTCCAGGATGGGTGGGTGCGTGGTGCTCGTCCTGCAGCGTGGGCCGTCGTCGAGCGTGCTGTGCGCGACGTGGCGCGTCTCGTCGTGCCCGTCTCCTGCCCGGGCTGCGACCTGCCCGACGTCGCGTGGTGCGACCCGTGCCTGGCTCCCCTGGGAGGACCGCCGCGGCGCGCCGAGGACGGTGCTCCGCGGCTCGACCGGCTGGACGGTCTGGCGCCGCTGCCGGTGTGGACGCTGGCGTCGTACGCGGGTCCGCTGCGCGAGGTGGTCGTGGCCTGGAAGGACCGGGGGAGGGCCGACCTCGATCGACCCCTGCGTGCCGCGGTGCGTGCGGCGGGCCGCGAGCTGGCGCCGCTGCTGCGCGCCGCGGCCGGACCCGCGGCCGGCCGCGACGGCGAGGTGCGGGTGGTGCCCGCGCCGTCCTCCCTGGGGGCTCGCCGGGCCCGCGGCCGCGAACCCGTGGTGGTGCTCGCCGACGCGTTCGTCGACGGGCTGCGCTCGGCGGGCTGCCGCGCACGCACCGCTCGGGTGCTCGTGCGGGACGGCCCGGCGCGCGACCAGGTCGGCCAGGGGTCGCGCGGTCGGGGGACCCGGCTGACGGCCGTCCGGCCGGGACGTCGTGTCCGGGCGGAGCCACGCGTGCGCGAGCGTGCGGCGTGCGTCGTCGTGGACGACGTGCTCACGACCGGCGCGACGGTCGCCGCGTGCGAGCGAGCCCTCAACGGTGCCGGGCTCGCGGTGCTCGGGGCCTTCGTGCTGGTGGCGACGCCGCCACCCCGAGGCGTCCGCGGGCAGGACGAGCTCGTCGCGGGCGGCCCGGTCGGTTCACCTGTCGTTGGTGCTGCCGACACCCGAGGGTCAGGGTTAGGCTGAGGACCAGTCGCCGCGGACGTGCGGGAGCCCAGGACACCTGTGCCCGTCGCCGCGCGAGCGAACCGAGCGCGACACCGTGACACGGCTGTCGCGGGGAGGTGGTGGACCACCGGCACCCGGCGCGGGTGCCCCGCACTCATTCGGACCGGGCTCGGCTCGACGGCCGGGTCCCGTACACCCCAACGCGGAGGCTCACATGGAGATCGTCGTCGTCGGCAGGCACACGGAGGTGGCGGACCGGTTCCGCCGTCACGCGGAGGACAAGCTCGCCAAGGTCCAGCAGCTCTCGCCCAGCGCACAGCGCGTGGACGTCGAGGTGACGCACGAGAACAACCCGAGGCTCTCCGGGGTCCGCGAGCGCGTCGAGCTGACCGTGCGGGCGAAGGGGCCCGTGGTCCGGGCGGAGGCCGCTGCGGACGACCGGTTCGGAGCCCTCGACCTCGCGATGGAGAAGCTGGCGGAGCGGCTGCGCCGGGCACGTGACCGGCGCAAGGACCACCACCGCAACCACACGGTGACGCCCCCGGTCGACGTCCGGCCGTTCGACCCGGCCGAGCACGGTGCACCGGAGCCGCCCGCGCCGACGACGCCGAGCCACCCCGGCGAGGCCGTCGAGACGACGATCGGGGACGGGGACTCCCCGATCGTGATCCGGCAGAAGCTCCACTCCGCCGAGCCCATGACGATGGACGACGCTCTGTACGAGATGGAGATGGTCGGGCACGACTTCTACCTCTTCGTCGACGTCGAGACCTCGCGACCGTCCGTCGCCTACCGTCGGCGCGGGTGGACGTACGGCGTCGTCGCGCTCGACACGGCGTGCGACTGCGCCGAGCAGAAGGTCGAGAAGTCCGCCTGACCTCGGTCTGACGCGTAGGTCGCCAGGTAGGCGTCCTACGGCGTCAGGTACGGCGTGCTCGCTCCGGACGAGGTGGGGGCGGGCGTGGGGCCCGTGTGGGTGGCCCGGGGCAGGATCGGGACGTGGTCACTCTCGAGTCGATGTCGCTCGCGCAGGCACGTCGCGTCGCGCTCGCCGCCCAAGGACTGCATCGGCCACGGCCGTTCGGTTCCCCTGGCGGCGCGGCGCGGGCCGGCGCACCCACGATGCGGCACGTGCAGGGGGTGATCGACCGGCTGGGGCTGCTGCAGATCGACTCCGTGAACGTGCTCGCCCGCGCGCACCTCATGCCGCTCTACGCGCGGATCGGTCCCTACGACACGGGGCTGCTCGACCGCGCCGCGGGCCGTGCGCCCCGCCGTCTGGTCGAGACCTGGGCCCACGTCGCGTCCTACGTGCCGCCGAGCACGTGGCCGCTGCTCGAGTGGCGTCGCCGGCGCTACCGCACCGAGGCGTGGGGATCGATCAGCTCGGTCGAGATGAGCCACTCGGCGGCGGTCGAGGACGTCCGTCGGCTCGTGACCGAGCGCGGACCTGTCACCGCGAGCGAGGTGCACGCGATCCTCGAGGCCGAGGGGCGCTCGCACCCTCGAGACATGTCCCGGTGGGGCTGGAACTGGACCGTGGCCAAGCGGGCGCTCGAGTTCCTGTTCTTCACCGGGGAGGTCACCTCGACGCGTCGCAACGCGGCGTTCGAGCGGTGCTACGACCTCACCGACCGGGTCCTGCCGCCGGCGGTGCTCGCGCTCCCGCCCGTGGCGGACGCCGACGCGGTGCGGGCGCTGCTGGAGATCGGCGCGCGCGCGCACGGGGTCGGGACGCTGCGCTGCTTCAAGGACTACTTCCGCATCGGCGGCCCGGGCGTGCGGACCGCGCTGGCCGAGCTGGTCGACGCCGGCACGCTGCGCCCGGTCGCCGTGCGCGGCTGGGACGAGCCCACGTACCTGCACGCGGATGCGGTGCTGCCGCGTCACGCGACCGCGACGACGCTGCTCAACCCGTTCGACCCGGTGGTCTTCGAGCGCACGCGCCTCGAGCGGCTCTTCGGGGTGCGCTACCGGATCGAGATCTACGTGCCGGCAGCGAAGCGGGTCCACGGGTACTACGTGCTGCCGTTCCTCGAGGACGGTGACATCACGGCGAGAGTCGACCTCAAGGCCGACCGCCGGGACGGGGTGCTGCGCGTCCTGTCCGCGCACCGAGAGCAGGCTGCCGGCACCGCGACGGCCGGTCGGCTCGCCGCCGAGCTGCGTGTCCTCGGTGCGTGGCTCGGGGTGCCCGACGTGGACGTCGCCCCGTCCGGAGACCTCGCCCCGGACCTGTCCGCCGCGGTCCGCGGCGCGGGCTGACCCGACGCGACGGGCCGGTTCGTCGTCGGCGAACGGGCGGGCGGGACGCGCCGGTCCCCGACTCGCCTACGATGGTCTGTGACGTTGCCGACGTCCCACCCGTGCACCACTGCGCGGTGCGGGCGCGGCACCCTCCCGGTCCACCCGGCCCGGGGACGCGATCGATACGGGAGTTCTGCGTGCCTGCGATCCTCGATAAGGTCCTGCGCTTCGGCGAGGGTCGGATCCTCAAGAAGCTGTCCGGTCTGGCCGACCAAGTCAACAAGCTGGAGCCCAGCTTCGAGGATCTCTCCGACGAGGAGCTCCGCGAGGAGACCGACCGGTTCAAGGCGCGCATCGAGGACGGGGCGTCCCTGGACGACCTGCTCCCGGAAGCCTTCGCGGCCGTGCGCGAGGCGTCGCGCCGCACGCTGGGCCAGCGCCACTTCGACGTCCAGCTCATGGGCGGTGCAGCGCTGCACCTCGGCAACATCGCCGAGATGAAGACCGGTGAGGGCAAGACGCTGGTCGCGACGACGGCCGCCTACCTCAACGGGCTCGAGGGCAAGGGCGTGCACGTCATCACGGTCAACGACTACCTCGCCAAGTACCAGAGCGAGCTCATGGGTCGTGTCTTCCGGTTCCTCGGGCTGACGACGGGCTGCATCATCTCGGGCCAGACGCCGGCCGAGCGGCGCGAGCAGTACGCCGCAGACATCACGTACGGCACGAACAACGAGTTCGGGTTCGACTACCTGCGCGACAACATGGCCTGGTCGCCCGACGACCTCGTCCAGCGCGGCCACAACTTCGCCATCGTCGACGAGGTGGACTCGATCCTCATCGACGAGGCGCGGACGCCGCTCATCATCTCCGGTCCGTCGTCGGGTGACGCGAACCGCTGGTACGGCGAGTTCGCCAAGGTCGTGCGCCGGCTGAACGTCGAGCAGGACTACGAGGTCGACGAGAAGAAGCGCACGGTCGGCGTCCTGGAGCCGGGGATCGAGAAGGTCGAGGACTACCTCGGCATCGACAACCTCTACGAGTCGCTCAACACGCCGCTCATCGGCTTCCTCAACAACGCGATCAAGGCCAAGGAGCTGTTCAAGCGCGACAAGGACTACGTCGTCCTCAACGGCGAGGTCATGATCGTCGACGAGCACACCGGTCGCATCCTGCCCGGCCGCCGCTACAACGAGGGCATGCACCAGGCGATCGAGGCGAAGGAGGGCGTGCAGATCAAGGCGGAGAACCAGACGCTCGCCACGATCACGCTCCAGAACTACTTCCGTCTCTACGCCAAGCTCGCCGGCATGACCGGTACGGCCGAGACCGAGGCCGCGGAGTTCCAGGGCACGTACAAGCTCGGTGTCGTGCCGATCCCGACGAACCGTCCGATGCAGCGCATCGACCAGGCCGACCTCGTCTACAAGAACGAGGACGGCAAGTTCGACGCCGTGGTCGCCGACATCGTCGAGCGGCACGCGCACGGGCAACCGGTGCTGGTCGGCACGACGAGCGTCGAGAAGTCCGAGCTCCTGTCGGCGAAGCTGAAGAAGCAGGGCGTCCCGCACGAGGTGCTCAACGCGAAGCAGCACGCGCGCGAGGCCTCGATCGTCGCGCAGGCCGGCCGCAAGGCAGCCGTCACGGTCGCGACGAACATGGCCGGTCGCGGTACGGACATCATGCTGGGCGGGAACGCGGAGTTCATGGCCGTCGCAGACATGGAGTCACGTGGGCTCGACGCCGCGGAGAACGCCGAGGAGTACGAGGCCGCCTGGCCCGACGCGCTCGAGAAGGCGAAGGCGGCGGTCGCGGCCGAGCACGACGAGGTCGTCGAGCTCGGTGGCCTGTACGTCCTGGGTACCGAGCGCCACGAGTCACGTCGGATCGACAACCAGCTCCGCGGTCGATCCGGACGGCAGGGTGACCCGGGGGAGTCCCGGTTCTACCTCTCCATGCAGGACGACCTCATGCGGTTGTTCAACTCCGGTCTCGCCGAGTCGATGATGAACCGCGCGGGCTTCCCCGACGACGTCCCGCTCGAGTCCAAGATGGTCACCCGCGGCATCGCGAGCGCGCAGGGCCAGGTCGAGTCCCGCAACTTCGAGATCCGCAAGAACGTCCTGAAGTACGACGACGTCCTGGCCCGGCAGCGCACCGTCATCTACGACGAGCGCCGCCGCGTGCTGGAGGGCGAGGACCTGCAGGAGCAGGTGCAGCACTTCCGGACCGACGTGCTCACGGCCTACGTCGAGGGCGCGACGGCCGGGGGCAACCCGGAGACGTGGGACCTCGAGGCGTTGTGGACCGCTCTCAAGGCCGTCTACCCCGTCTCGATCGAGGTCGACGAGGTCGTCGAGCAGGCAGGAGGACCGACGCGGCTGTCGAGCGAGCTCATCCTCGAGGAGATCCTGTCGGACTCGAAGATCGCCTACGAGAACCGCACCGAGTCGCTCGGCGAGGCGAACATGCGCCAGCTCGAGCGGCGCGTCACGCTGTCCGTGCTCGACCGCAAGTGGCGCGAGCACCTCTACGAGATGGACTACCTCAAGGAAGGGATCGGGCTGCGTGCGATGGCGCAGCGCGACCCGCTGGTCGAGTACCAGCGCGAGGGCTTCCAGCTCTTCCAGGCCATGACCGAGGCCATCAAGGAGGAGACGGTCGGCTACCTGTTCAACCTCGAGGTGAAGGTCGCCGAGCCCGGCGCCGCGCCCGAGGGGCAGCCGCCGGTGATCGACGCGGCCAACGCGGCTCAGGTGGCGCGCTCGGCGAGCGGTCAGGCGCTCGCCGGAGGCGTGTCCGCCGCAGCGGTGCAGGACGCGCCCGTCGAGGACGCACCCGTCGCCGACGAGAGCGTGCAGGACGCACCGGTGCAGGACGCACCGGTGCAGGACGCGCCCGCCCAGGACGCGCCCGCCCAGGACACGGCTGCCCAGGACACGGCCACGCAGGACGTGCCGGTCGAGGAACCCGCGGCTGCCCAGGACCGGGGCAACGGGGTCCTGCTCGCGAAGGGCCTCGACGGCCCGGACCGTCAGGTGCCGTTGTCGTACAGCGCGCCGAGCGAGGACGGCACGGGGGAGGCCGTCGTGACCGGTGCGTCGAGCCGCCGGTCGCGTCGTGCGCTGCACGGTGAGGCGGCATCGGTCGAGAGCGACGGGCGGACCTTCCCGGGAACACCCCGCAACGCGCAGTGCCCGTGCGGCTCGGGCAAGAAGTACAAGGTCTGCCACGGCAGGAACGAGGAGTAGGCGCGTCCCGGGTCACCGCGCGCGGGGAACCCTCGTCGTCTCAGCCGATCTCGAGCACGACGACGCGCCACACGCCTCGTCGTAGCTCGAGACGCGCTGCTGCTGCACGCACGCGGTCCCCGTCCTGGACGACGACCGTGGCCTCGGCGACGGACTCGCCGAGCCGCACGACCCGGGCGCGGCGGACGCTGACGGGCCGCGTCGTCGGCTCGGGCGCGCCGGCCGTCACGGGGGTGAGCGCCCGGGCGTCGACGACGAGGCGGGCCCGCCGTGCGAGCGCGTCGTAGATCTCGGGGGTGACCCACCGGGCGAGCTGGTGGACCGTGCGTTCGCCGCGCAGCACCTCGACGGCGGCACGGACGACCGCGCAGCACAGAGCACGCGGGTCGGCGACGGGGCCGGGTGCGGTCGCCTCGCCGAGCGGGCGTCGGCGGACGAGGTGCTGCGGGACGTGGGGCGCGAGGGTGTCGATCTCCGGGGCGGCGCGTTCCCCGATGCAGCGCAGGAGCCGTGCCGGGGAGGGTGCGGCGGGGACGTCCGCGGTGCGGGCGCGCGTCGTGGAAGACGGCGCAGAGAAGGACGTGACGGTCGGTGCGGTCATAGCCGTGCTCCTTGTGCTCGTGACGGTCAGGCGGGCGGCGGGACGAGGACCTGGCCGGGTCGGATCAGGTCGGGGTCGTCCCCGACGACGCCCCGGTTCGCCGCGTACCAGCGCTCGACCTCGGCACCGACGTCGGCGGCGGACGCGTCGGCCGGGAGCTGCCGAGCGGCGATGCTCCACAGGTTGTCGCCACGGACCACGACGACCTCCGCGGGGTTGGTGGTGCCGGTGGGAGCCGGCTGCTGCGCGCGCCGGACCGTGAGGACGGCGTCGCGGGTCTGCGCGGGCACGGACGGGGCCGCCGCCGCGGCGGCGGGCGCCGGTGCGGGGACGTCGGTCCCGCGCGCCGACGCGGCCTCGGGGGTGTCCGGAGCGCTCGTCGGAGCGTTCTCCACGACCGTCTCGGTGGTCGAGGTGGACGTGCTCGCGCCCGTCGTCGTGCTCGACGGGCTCGGAGCCGGACGTGCCGTGCCGCCTCCGTGGTCCGCTGCGGCGGCGGGATCCGGCACGCTCTCCGGCTTCTGCCCGGCGTCGGCCGCCGCCGGGGTCTGCCTGGCGTCGGCAGTCGCGGCCGCGGGCGCCTCCCGCCAGCCGAGGTCGACGGCGACCGCGCTCTGCTGCTCGGGCGGCTCGAGCTCTGCGGCCTGTGCGGTCCCGGCTCCCAGCACGAGGCCAGCACCGACCGACAGGCTCACGCCGACGCGCGCCGCGCGCCGGACGACCGCGGGCGCGTGCCGCACGAGCAGGCGCTCGCCGCGCGCCCAGGAGCGCCCTCCGGCCCGCACGAGGACGCAGAGGAGGGCGAGCAGGGAGGCCAGTGCCAGCCAGCCCGCCGCGAGGATCCCCACCGCGAGCGCGAGCAGCTCGAGGCAGTCCTCGACGCGCAGCGGGGCGAGATCGGCCGCGACCACCCCCGCTCTCCAGGCGAGGACCGCGGTCGCCACGCCCGTGACGAGCGCGAGGAGCAGCACCCTCGCGGCGGACGACGCGTCGGCTGCCGGAGCCGGTCGTACCTCTCCGTCCAGGTCCGGTCGTGTCCGTGCTCCCATGGTGCTCCCCGATCCGCTGGACGTGCCGTGCGCATGTCTGCTGCTTGATGTGACTCGATATCTTCAGATGCTGTTTGATGTTGTTTGATCGTCCTCAAGCCATCTAAGCGGCAATGGGCATGGGTGTCCAGCGACTTCTCGTGATGTGGACGGCTGCGACAAGGCAGGGGTGGGTGCCCGCTACGGTGTGCGCGTGCGATGGGAGGCGCTGTTCGACGATCTCGCGGCGCAGCTGGTCGCGGCGGAGCGCGCGGACCGTGACGTCGCTGTCGCCGACCTCACGCGCGCAGAGCACGCGACGATCACGTTCGCGGAGCGGCTGCGCGACACCCGGGACGTCGTGACGCTCGAGCTGCGGGACGGTTCGCGTGTCTCGGGTCGGCTGCACGATCTCGGCACCGGTTGGCTGCTGCTCACGGACGCGACACGCCAGCACGTGGTCCTCACCTCGGCAGTCGTCACGGTGCAAGGACTCGCGCGGACCGCGCGACCTGCCCCGGGTCCTCGGGGCGACGGCTACGGGGTGGGCCACGTGCTGCGCGCGCTGATGCGCGACCGTCGGCCGGTACAGGTGAGCACCCTCGCGGGCGTCCATCCCGGCTGGATCGCGAGGGTCGGCAAGGACCACCTGGACCTCGAGGTCGCCCCCGGGCAGTCGCACGGGACCCGGACGGTGCCCTTCGCCGCGCTGGTGTGCGTGAGCGAGTCGGACGGGGGGACGGGCACCAGATGACCGCACCGCAGGGGGAACGGTGCAGCGACCGCTCGGTGCGCGGGGTGTCAGGCCTCGAACTCGCCCGCGTCGATGCGCTGGCGGGTCTGGGCGTACAGGCGCTGGATGTAGGTCTCGAGCTCCGACGCCTCGACCCGCCACTGACCGCGACCGCCGACCTGGATCGCGGGGAGCTCGCCGGAACGGACGAGCGCGTACGCCTGCGCCGCAGAGATGTTGAGCTCCTCCGTGACGTCGGCGAGTGTGAGGAAGCGCTGTGCCATGGCCCAAGTCTGGCACGCGCTCCTCGCCGGGACGCTGTTCTCCACAGGGCCTCGGCACGGTGGCGCCCGAGCCACCATCATGACCTCGGAGCGCACCCGCGCTCTTCGACGCCACGGACGGGACGACGATGACTCAGACGATCCACCCTGCCCCGCCAGACCGGCCCGAGCTCGCGGAACGCGACGGCGCACGGCCCGGCGCGGCATCACCCACGGCGTCGCGGCTACGTCGACCTACCTGGCGCGACCCGCGCCTGCTGATCGGCGTCGTCGTGATCGCCTGCTCGGTCGCGCTCGGGTCGTGGGCGGTCGGCTCGGCGAGCCGCACGGTGCCGGTCTACGCGGCTGCCGGCGTGCTCCTGCCGGGCGACCCCGTCGCCGCACAGGACCTGCGCATCGTCGACGTCCAGCTGGGTCCGGTGGACGACGGCTACGTGCACGCGGACGCGCCGCTGCCGGACGACGCGGTGATGCTCCGGGCGCTCGAACCGGGCGAGCTCGTGCGCCCGTCCGCCTACGGGAGCGCGGAGGATCTCGAGGTGCGGTCGGTCGCCGTCCCGGTGACCACCGGGCTGTCGGACCGGATCGCCCCGGGGACGCAGGTCGACCTCTGGTACGTCCCGGCGGAGGACGCCGCGGAGGGTGACGACGACGCGCCCCGCGACCCGGTCGAGCTGGTCTCCGACGTGACGGTCGCGCAGGTCGACGAGGGCGGCGGATCGTTGGTCGCGGGCGGTCCCGTCACGGTCCACACCCTGGTGCCAGTGGCCGACCTGCCGACCGTCCTCAGCGCGGTGACCGGTGAGGGCGACCTCGCCGTCGTCCCCCGGGGCGGTGCCTGATGGCGGGGGCGACGGCCGTCGCGACCGTCCTGTGCGCGGTGCGTGGGCCGGGCGAGGCAGGCGTCGTGACGGCGCTCGACGCGCCCGGCTCCGGACTGCAGGTGACGCGGCGCTGCGCCGACGTCGTCGAGCTCCTCGCGGCTGCCGCGGCCGGTGCCGGTCGGGTCGCCGTCGTCTCGGCGGACCTGCCGTCGCTCGACCGGGACGCGATCGCGCACCTGCACGCGCACGCGGTGCGGGTCGTGGCGATCGCCGGCCAACCGTGGGAGCGTGACATGCTCGTGACGCTCGGCGTGGACACCGTCGTGGACCTGTCGGCACCCGCCGCCGGGCTGCGCGACGCGGTCCGCGACACGGCGCGCGGCGCCTCCGCGGCACCTGGCGGGCCGGCCCTGCCGCCGACGGCCCCCCAGGAGAGTGCCCTCGGGTCACAGGCTCCGCGCGACGGCCGCCTCGTCGCCGTCTGGGGACCGACGGGCGCACCCGGACGCACGACGCTCGCGGTCAACCTCGCCGCGGAGCTGTCGGGACCCCGCGCCCCGGGCAGGCGTCCGCGCCGCGCACGTCGTGCGGTCTCTGAGGTCGACCTGCCCGCGACGGCTCCCCGCGGGCCGGAGGCGGACGTCGTCCTGGTGGACGCCGACACGTACGGAGGGACGATCGCGCAGCGCCTCGGGCTGCTCGACGAGTCGCCCGGCCTGGCGGCGGCGGCCCGGGGCGCTGCGCAGGGCATGCTGTCCGCGGCCACGCTCGCGCGCCTGACGCCGGTCGTCGCGCCCCGGCTGCGCGTCCTGACGGGTATCGCCCGCGCGGCCCGCTGGCCCGAGCTGCCCGGCCCGTCCCTCGACGCCGTGTGGGACGTGACCCGCACGCTCGCGGACTGGACCGTCGTCGACTGCGGATTCTGCGTCGAGCGCGACGAGCTGCTGAGCTATGACACCCGCGCGCCGCAGCGCAACGGGGCGACGCTCAGCGCCCTGTCCGCGGCCGACGCGGTCGTCGTGGTCGGGTCCGCCGACCCGGTCGGACTGCAGCGTCTCGTCCGGTCGCTGGACGAGCTCGCCGACAGCGGCGTCGCGCTCTCCGCGGAGCGGGTCGTCGTGGTGAACCGGGTCCGCGCGGCCGTCGTCGGACCGCGTCCGGAGAGTGCGGTGCGCCTGGCGATGGAGCGTTACGCGGGAGTCGCCGACCTGTTCGTCGTCCCGGAGGACGGCGCGCTCGACGTCGCGCTGCGCGAGGGCAGGACGCTCCCGGAGGTGTCGCCGAGCGGGTCGGCGCGGCGCGCGGTGGCGCGGGTCGCGGAGCACCTGCGCGAGGTCGTGCCCGCGCGCCCCGCTCCCGGGAGCGCCGCGCGCAGCCTCGAAGCGGCACACTGATCCCATGCGCATCTACCTGCCCGCGACCCTGGACGAGCTCGACGACGTCGTGCTGACGCGCGACGCCGCGCGGTGGACCGTGCGGCCCCGGGGCGCGCACGCGGTGACCACGGCGCTGACCCGCGAGCTGCCCGACGAGGACGACGAAGGCCTGGAGTTCGCCGCGGCGCTCGAGGCCGCAGACGACTCGCTCGCCCTGGTCGCCGCGCGGCCGGGCGCACCGCGTCAGCGGCTCGTGGTGACGCTCGAGGTGCCCGACGCCGCGGTCCAGCTCGCGGGGCCGGGCGGATCGGCGCGTCCGGCGGGCACCGACGACGAAGACCTGTCGCCGAGCGCCGTCGACATCGTGCAGACCGTGCCGGACGTGGCCGTCGTGTGCGTGCACGTCGACGAGGTCGAGGCAGCGCCGGACGTGGCAGCGGTCCTCGCCGCAGCGGACGGTGACGGTCCGGACGCGGACGCGGCGCTCGACGCAGCGCTGGAGCGTGTCACCGACCGTGACCTGCTCTGGTACGACTGGTCCGAGATCGCGGCGGTCCCGCGGGCCTGAGGTCAGGCCTCGGGCCGCGCGCCGCTCGCGTGGACGGTGTCGCCGATCCGCTCGAGCACGGTGTCCTGGAGCAGCCCGTTCGTCGCGACGGCGTTGCCGCCCCACGGCCCCGGGGTGCCGTCCAGCGACGTGAACCGTCCGCCGGCCTCCGTGACGATCGGGACGAGCGCGGCCATGTCGTAGAGCTCGAGCTCCGGCTCGGCGGCGGCGTCGGCCGCACCCTCGGCGACGAGCATGTACGACCAGAAGTCGCCGTACCCGCGCGTGCGCCACGCGTCGTCCATGAGGCCGAGGAACGCGTCGAGACGGCCCTGCTCCTTCCACCCCGTCAGGGACGAGTAGGCGAGCGAGGCGTCGGACCACTCCGCGACCCCGGAGACCTGCAGGCGCGAGGCGGCGGCGAGCGACTTGCCTGTCCACGCGCCGGTCCCCTTCGCCGCCCACCAGCGCCGCCCGAGCGCGGGTGCGGACACGAGGCCGACCACGACGTCGTCGCCGTCGGCGAGCGCGATGAGCGTCGCCCACACCGGGACGCCACGCACGTAGTTCTTCGTCCCGTCGATGGGGTCGATGATCCAGCGGCGCGAACCGTGCCCGGTCTCGCCGAACTCCTCGCCCACGATCGCGTCGCGCCCGCGCGCCCTGCCGAGCTGGGCCCGGATGATCTCCTCGGCGGTGCGGTCGGCGTCGCTCACCGGGGTCGAGTCCGGCTTGGACTCGACGTGCAGGTCGAGCGCCTTGAAGCGCGACATGGTGTGGGCGTCGACCTGGTCGGCGATGACGTGGGCGAGGCGCAGGTCGTCGTCGTATCCGCGCGTCGAGGGGGTGACCATGGGTGACACCGTAGCGGTCAGGCGCCGCCGGTGCGGGACGCGAGCACCCGGCGGAAGGACTCGACCCTCGCGGCGCGTGCGTCGCGGGTCGGCGCGTCGGGCGACGCGGTGACCCAGTCGTCGAGCGCGCAGTCGGGAGCGTCGTCGAGGTGCGTGCACCCGCGCGGGCACTCGGCGGCGACCTCGGCGAGGTCCTCGAACGCGCTCAGCAGGTGGTCCACCTCGACGTGCGCGAGGCCGAACGAGCGCACGCCGGGGGTGTCGATGACCCACCCTCCACCGGGCAGCCGCAGCGCGACGGCAGACGTCGACGTCTGCCGGCCCCGGCCCGTGACCTGGTTGACGACGCCGGTGGCGCGGCCGGCGTCGGGCACGAGCGCGTTCACGAGCGTCGACTTGCCCACGCCGGAGTGCCCCACGAACACCGACTCGCGGCCGGCGAGCGCGTCCCGCACCGCGTCGAGCGGCTCGATCTCCCAGTCGTCGTCCGTCGTCGGTACGCGCCGCGTCACGACCACCGAGACGCCGAGCGGCTCGTACAGGGCGCGCAGGGGGGCGGGATCCGCGAGGTCCGCCTTGGTCAGGCACAGGAGCACGTCCATGCCGGCGTCGTACGCGGCCACGACGCACCGGTCGATCATCCGCGTCCGCGGCTCGGGCTCGGCGAGCGCGGTGACGATCACGAGCTGGTCGGCGTTGGCCACGATGACCCGCTCGTAGGGGTCCGTGTCGTCGGCGGTACGACGCAGCACCGACGACCTCTCCTCGATCCGCACGATGCGCGCGAGGGTGCCGGCGTCGCCGCTGACGTCGCTCACGATGCCGACGCGGTCCCCGCACACGACGCGGGTCCGACCGAGCTCGCGGGCCTTCATCGCGGTCACCGTGCGCTCGTCGGCACCTGCGGAGGAGTCGCCCCCGACGTCCTCGCCCCCGACGAGCAGCGTGTACCTGCCGCGGTCGACCCCGATCACGAAGCCCGACACCGCGTCCGCGTGCTCGGGGCGCTGCTTGGTGCGCGGCCGGCTGCCCCGCTTGGTGGGGCGGGACCGGAAGTCCGACTCGTCGGGTAGCCGGCTCATCAGCGCGTCGCCGCTCCCACGGACGCACCGGCCAGCATGCGGTCCCACATGCCCGTGAACCCGGGCAAGGTCTTGGCGGTCGTCGCCACGTCCTGGACGACGACGCCCGGGACGCGCAGTCCCAGGAGCGCGGCCGAGGTCGCCATCCGGTGGTCGTGGTACGTACGGAACGTCGCCCCGTGCAGCGGCCTCGGCGTGATGACGAGCCCGTCGCGGGTCTCCTCCGCCTGCCCCCCGAGGCGCGTGATCTCGCTCGCGAGCGCCGCGAGCCGGTCCGTCTCGTGGCCGCGCAGGTGCGCGATGCCGCGCAGCCGGCTGGGGGAGCCGGCCAGCGCGGCGAGCGCCGCGATCGTGGGCGCGAGCTCGCCCGCGGCGTGCAGGTCGACGTCGACACCGCGGACCTCTCCCGTACCGGTGACGGTCATGACACCGTCCGCGAGCGTCGCGTGCCCGCCCATGGCGGTGAGCAGGTCGCCGAGCATCGCACCCGGCTGCGTCGTCGTCGTCGGCCACCCTGCGACGCGCACCGTCCCACCCGCGACGAGTGCGGCCGCGAGGAACGGCCCGGCGTTGGACAGGTCGGGCTCGACCCGGACGTCGCGCGCGGCGATCGTGCCCGGCTCGACCCGCCAGATCGAGGCCCGTGAGTCGTCGACGACGACGCCCACGTCGCGCAGGACCTGCACCGTCATGTCGATGTGGGGCATGCTCGGCAGGGTCCGGCCGGTGTGCCGCAGCGTCAGGCCCTGGTCGAACCGGGCGGCGGCGAGCAGCAGCCCGGACACGAACTGGCTCGACGCCGACGCGTCGACGTCGACGGACCCGCCTCGCACGTGGCCGCGCCCGCGGATCGTGAAGGGCAGCGTCGTCGGCGCGCGGCCGGACGTGACCGGGCCGCCCTCGCCGGCTCCCACCCCGACGTCGAGCGCCTGCAGGCCCGCGAGGACGGGACCCATGGGGCGCACCCGCGCGCCCTCGTCGCCGTCGAACCGGACCGTCCCGTCCGCGAGCGCCGCGACCGGGGGCAGGAACCGCATGACCGTGCCCGCGAGCCCGCAGTCGACCTCCGCCGGCCCTCGCAGCGGGCCGGGCGTCACGCGCAGCTCGCTCGCGGCGTCGCCCTCGGCGACCTCGACGCCGAGCGAGCGCAACCCCGCCACCATGAGGTCCGCGTCGCGCGAGCGCAGCGCGCCGCGCAGGACGCCGGGCCCGTCGGCGAGCGCGGCCAGCACCAGCAGGCGGTTCGTCAGGGACTTCGACCCGGGCACCTCGACGGTCGCGTCGAGCGGTCCGCCCGCGACGGGCGCGGGCCAGCCGTCCCCGTCGGCGGCAGGGGTGGCGGGGGAGTCGGGGCGCACGTCGGTCATGGCCCCAGGCTAGTGGAGCGTCGCGGCCCGACGGCGGAGCGTCCGCCGCTCAGGAGACCGTGGCCCGGACGGCGTCGCCGGCGTCGTGCACCGCGTGCGACACGCTCGCGGCCGCCTGCTCGGCGGACGTGCGCGCGGACCTGGCCGCCTTGCGTGCGGACCGACCGGTCTGGTGCGCAGCGTCCTTGGCGCTCGCGACGAGCGCCTCCTGCTTGGCGTCCTTGGCGAGCGCGAGGTCGTGCCGCGCCTTCGCCAGCCGCCACTGGACCCCGGGCCGGCCCTCGTAGTCCGCACCGGCGATGAGCGCGGCCCCGATCGCGCCGATGTTCGTGACGAACCGACGGGTCCGCTCTGCCCGCGTCGCCTCGCCGGAGGTGAAGGGCTGGTTCACCACCGCGAGCGGGACGGTGAGCGCCGCGAGCGCGAGGGACGCGGTCCGCGGCGCCTTGCCGACGGCGAGGCAGAGCCCGGCCAGCGCCGTCGCCGCGCCGTGCGCACGGACGAGGGCGGTGACCTGCTTCTCGCTGAGCGGTGCCTCGACGCCGACGCTCCGTTCGACGAGCTCGACACCGCTCCGGGCCGCGCGGACGTGCTCGGCGGGGCGGATCGCGGCCTGGACGCCGTCGTAGACGAACCACGAGGCCAGCATCGGCCTCGCGAGCTGACGAAGCAGCATCGGCATGGGGGACTCCTTCGCAGGTGGGCGTTCTGTCCCAGCCTGCCTCGCGCGGCGCCGCCGCGCCACCCGCCACGGCTCGTCGGCGGGAACTCCTCGCCGCGCGGGGCCGTCGGGAATGGGACGGGCCGGGGAACCGTTGGAGAGGTCGTGACATGCGTTCTCGAGCACCAGGTCCAGCCGCCGTCCGTGGCCCTGCGACCGTCCGCACCCGCGCAGCCCACCGCCGGCTGGCCCACCACGCGCGTTCTCGCTGTCGGCTCGCCGGACGGACGGGGCCGTGGAGGACTAGGCTCGTCGGTGATGACGACGCCACCCACCTCCGCCCCGGACGCGAGCAACGACGCGAACCCGGACGAGAGCACCGAGACCGACCGTGCGCCCGCGGCGGAGAGCGACGCCGCGCGTGCCGCCCGGTTCGAGCAGGACGCCCTGCAGTACCTCGACCAGCTCTACTCCGCGGCCCTGCGCATGACGCGCAACCCGACGGACGCCGAGGACCTCGTGCAGGAGACGTTCGCCAAGGCGTTCGCGGCGTTCCACCAGTACCGACCGGGGACGAACCTCAAGGCGTGGCTGTACCGGATCCTGACGAACACGTTCATCAACACCTACCGCAAGAAGCAGCGTGAGCCGCAGAAGGCGCAGACGGACGACGTCGAGGACTGGCAGATCGCCCGGGCGGCGTCGCACACGTCCCAGGGTCTGCGCTCGGCCGAGGCGGAGGCGTTGGACCGGCTCCCGGACTCCGACGTCAAGCGTGCCCTGGCCGAGCTCCCGGAGGATCGGCGCATGGTGGTGTACTACGCCGACGTCGAGGGCTTCCCCTACAAGGAGATCGCGGAGATCATGGGGACACCGATCGGAACGGTCATGTCCCGCCTGCACCGCGGCCGGCGTCAGCTGCGCGAGCTGCTCGCGGACTACGCGACCAGGCGCGGCCTGGTCGGAGCGAAGAACGCCGGAGGTGAGTCGTGAGCACGGGCCAGCACGCACAGGAGAGTGACGCGGGGGCCACGGTCACCCCCATCCCGCACTCGACGCAGGGGCAGTCGGAGTGCGAGCACGCGCTCCTGCACCTCTACGAGTACCTGGACTCGCAGATGACGCCGGAGGACGAGCAGCAGATGCGCGCGCACGTCGCACACTGCTCGCCGTGCCTCGCGGAGCTGAGCGTCGAGGAGCTCGTGAAGCGTCTCGTGCAGCGGTCCTGCCACGAGCAGGCGCCCGCGGGGCTGCGGGCACGCATCCACGCGCAGCTGACCGTGATGACGGCGACCTCGATCACGACCACCACCACCACCGCGGTGATCGAGGAGCGCTGAGCGCTCGTCCCAGGGACGACGAAGGCCCGGACCGACGGTGTCGGTCCGGGCCTTCGTGCTGTGCTCGTGTCGCCTCAGGCGTTGGGGCGCTTCCCGTGGTTCGCTGCGTTGCCCTTGCGGCTGCGACGCTTGCGTCCGCGCTTGCTCATGGTGTTCTCCCGTGGGGTCTCGTGCGGGGATCGGGCCCCGACTGCCTTCCATGGTCCCACACAGGACACCTTGCCCTGCGGGCGAACGCGATATATCGTGTCTGTCTGACGCGATATATCGCGTGTGGCCGGTTGGACGGCTCCCAGGAGGACGGAACACAGATGAACGGCGAGAGCTGGACCGTCGACGGTCCCCAGATCATCGACCTCGAGCGCGTCGGCTCGCTCGACGCGACGGTGCTCGGAGGGCGCGTCGACGTCGTCGCCCACGACGATCCCGGGCGCACCGACGCGCGGGTCGAGGTCCACGCGGTCGACGGACGTCCGCTCGAGGTCGAGTACGCGGGCGACGCGCTCCGGATCGGGCACGGCCCCGTCAGCGTCGGATGGCGGGGCTTCGTCGAGCGGTTCCGCTCGTACACGGGGACGGACGCCGCGGAGATCCACGTGGCGGTGCCGGCCGGCACCCAGGTCCGGGTCCGGACCGTGACGGGGGAGGCGCTCGTCGCCGGGCTGCACGACGGCGCGTACCTGGCGACGGTCTCCGGTGCGCTCGTCGCGAGCCGGACCTGCGGCACGCTCCACGTCGACACCGTCTCGGGTGACGTCGCGGCGAGCGAGCACGACGGACGCCTGGAGATGGAGTCGGTCTCCGGGGCTCTGACGGCGACCGGCGCGCTGAGCGAGCTGACCGTCGACTCCGTGTCGGGCACCGTGACGGTGGCGACGAGCACGACCCCGTCCGTGGTGCGCGTCAACGCCGTGTCCGCGGACGTGCTCGTCCGCCTCCCGGACCCGGACCTGATGGACTACGCCGTCCGCTGCCTGAGCGGACGCGTCGTCGTGGACGGCGAGGCGCAGCACGTCTCGTTCGGCTCCTTCACACGGGCGGCCGTGCACGGCCCCGGGCGACCGGTCGAGGTGACAGCCGTCTCCGGCGGCGTCACGGTCCTGCGCGGTGCCCACGACGGCGCCGTCCCCGCGGCGCCGGTCGACGACGGGGCGGTCGGTCGCTGATGGCCACCGTGTTCGCCCACGGGCAGCTCCGGCTCTACCTGCTGGCCCTCCTCGCGTCCGGGCCCAAGCACGGGTACGAGCTCATGACGGAGCTCTCCCAGCGGTTCGGCGGGACCTACCGCCCGAGCGCGGGAACCATCTACCCGCGCCTGGCCCGGCTCGAGGAGGACGGCCTGGTCGTGCGCAGCGAGGACGGTCGCAAGTCGACCTACGAGCTCACCCCCGCCGGGCGGGCGGAGCTCGCAGCCCGGCGGGACGACGTCTTCGCGCTCGAGCACGACATCACCGAGACGGTGCGACGCCGCGCGCAGGCGTTGCGCGCCGACGTCCAGGGGTCCCTCGCGGGGCTGCGTGCCGAGCTCACCGCGGCGGCCCGGTCCGCGCGCGAACGTCCCGACGCGAGCGAGGGGCGTCGGCGCGACTCGGCCCGGCGTCGCGCGGAGGCCGAGGTCGCGCTGCGCCGGTTCCGGGACGAGGTCCGGGCCGACCTGCGCCGCGCCGACGCGTCCGGCGCGGTCACGGACGTGTCGCTCGACACGCTGCGCACCGTGCTCGACGGCGCGCGCGACGCCGTGCGCGCGACCCTTCCCTGATCCGCACGAACCACACGAACCGACCACAGGAATCCCGACCCGAGGAGAGTGCACATGACTACAGAGTCCTGGGTGATCAACGCCCCGCAGAACATCGACGTGGACGAGGTCCGCCGCGTCGTCGTCCAGCTGAACGCCGGTTCGCTCGACGTCGTGGCCGACCCGGCGCGCACGTCGGGAGCGCACGTCGAGGTCGCCGAGATCTCCGAGCGACCGCTGCAGGTGAGCGCGCACGACGGCGACCTGAGGATCGGCTACGACTTCTCGGGCTTCGAGGGGATCGTCGAACGTGCCAAGGGCATGCGCGACAAGGACAGTGCCACGGTGCGCCTGACCGTCCCCGTGGACGTCGCGCTGAAGCTCTCCACGTCGGTGGCCGCCACGACCGCGACCGGCACGCGCGGTGCGCTGACGGTCGCGACCGCGACGGGACCGGTGCGCGTGCAGGGCTCCAGCGGCGCCGTCTCCGTCAAGACAGCATCGGCGTCGGTCGACGTGCTCGAGCACCTCGGCGACGTGCGCGTGAGCACCGGGTCGGGAGCCGTGAACCTGGTCGGGACGCTCGGCCGCGCCTCGGTCTCGACGGTCTCGAGCAACGTGGAGATCGTCGCGCGCGAGCAGACGCCGCTCGTCGAGGCGAAGACGGTCTCCGGGGACGTCGCCGTGCGGCTGGGCCCCGAAACCCCCGTCAACATCCGGGCGCGCAGCGTGAACGGCAAGGTGGTGCTCGACGGCGCCCCGCTCGAGAGCTCGGCGCAGCGCTCGACCAAGGTCGACCACGTCGACCCGCGCGGCGCCGCAGCGGCGTACGTGTCGGCGCGGACGGTCTCGGGGGACGTCACCGTCTCACGCGGCTGAGCCCGCGCCCCGCGGGACACCCGACGCCGCGGCTCAGGCCGCGGCGTCGGGCAGCCCGAGCCAGGCGTGCCAGCCGGTGTGCAGCACGAGCCACGCCATGAGCCCGTAGCCCGCCTGCCCGGGGAGGCCGTTGCCGCTCTGCGCCAGGTCCGCGAGCCACTGCTCGTGCGTGACCAGCGGGCTGAACGTGTCCACGTACGGCACCCGGCGGCGGTTGGCGACGTCGGCGAAGGCGTTGGACAGCTCGGCCAGGCGGGGGCCGTCCTGCGGACGGCCGGGCGGAGGGCCGACGACGAACGTCTGCAGCCGCTGGGAGTCCGCCACGTCGAGGATGTTCGCCAGGTTGAGGCGCGACCGCGCGACGGACAGCCCCGCGTCCAGGTCGTGCCGTCCGAGCCCGACGACGAGGCGGTTGTCGACGTCCGGGTCCGTGGCGAAGCGCCGTACCGTCTCGGTCTCCCAGCGCTGGCTGAGCGCGGTCGTGGTCTCGCCCGGGATCGCGAGCGGGAAGACGTAGGCGGGGTGCGGGAAGTGCGTGCGTGCCACCACCCTGCCCGCCCACCCCAGGGCTTTGGCGTCCCCGGCGCCGGCGCACAGCTCGTCGCCGACGACGCAGATGCGAACTTCTCGATGAGCGGCGTCCTCCACGGAGCCATTGTCGCCGACGCGGGGGCCGGCGGACGACCCGTCCACGTCTCAGCGGCGTGTCGGGGGGCCGCCCGCTCCGCCGTCGCCGCGCGCGCGGCTCACAGCAGCGTCGCTCCCCACGTGACCTCGTGGGTCTGGCCGGTGGTCAGCCGGACGAGCCGGTCGCCCGTGCGGAACGCGTCCGCGATGCAGCTCATGGGTTCGGCGGCGACGCCTGACCGGCGGAACGCCGGGTCGACGTGGTCGCCCGTGCAGACCTGCCATGTGTCCATGGTGGAGTCCATCCAGATCGCCGCCGTGCGACCGTCCGGGGCCGCGAGCCGTGTCCAGGACAGGCCGTCGTCGTCGCGGAGCACGTCCACGTACGCGTCGTCGAGATCCACCCCGGCGAGCGGGCGGGCCTCGCGCAGGTCGAACGAGCCCGACGCCGGCTCCGTGCCCGTCGGCAGCAGCCGGTCGTCGGTCGTGACGCGCGTCGTCGCGTCCAGGCGGAGCGTGCACTCGTCCAGGTCCGCGCCGTTCGGGGACAGCCACGGGTGGAAGCCGACGCCGTACGGCGCCGCCCCGGGTCCCACGTTGGTCGTCCGGACCCGCACGTGCAGCCCGTCGTCCCCGAGCGAGTACGTGACGCGCGTGACGACGGAGAACGGGTAGCCGGGGGTCGGGACGAGGGCGAGCTCGAGCGTGACGGTGGCGACGTCGTGCTCGACGACGCCCCACCGCTGCCAGCAGGCGAGCCCGTGCAGCGCGGTGCCTCGGCGCGGCTCGGTGATCGGCACCTGGTACGCCGTGCCGTCCAGCTCGTACGCGCCGTCGCGCAACCTGTTGGGCCAGGGCACCAGCACACCGCCGTTGAAGGCGGGCGAGAGCTCGTCGGCCGGGAACGGGACGAAGACGGGTCGGCCGCCGACGGTGTACTCGCGCACGGCAGCTCCGACCTCGGTGATCGTGGCGGCGTGGTCTCCGTGGACGATGCGGAGCTGGGCTCCGGTGGGGGCGTAGGTGTTCACGCTCACATACGGTACTCGGCGCGCGCGGGTGCGGGATCGACCGGCTCCCGTCAGACTCGGTGGTCGGGCGCGCGCACCGCCGCGCCCGACGCAGCACGAGGAGGAACGATGGAACGACGAGTGCTCGGACGCACGGGACGACTCGTCTCGGTCGTCGGGTTGGGGACCTGGCAGCTCGGTGCCGACTGGGGAGACGTCAGCGAGGCCGACGCCCGTGCGGTGCTCGACGCGTCCGCCGAGGCCGGCGTGTCCTTCTTCGACACCGCCGACGTCTACGGCGACGGGCGCAGCGAGCAGGTCATCGGCTCCTACCTCGCCGACAACCCGGGCCACTCGATCACCGTCGCGACGAAGATGGGTCGCCGCGAGGAGCAGGACCCCGACAACTTCACGCTCGCGAAGTTCCGCGAGTGGACCGACCGGTCGCGGCGCAACCTGGGCACCGAGCGCCTCGACCTCGTGCAGCTGCACTGCCCGCCGACCGACGTGTACTCGCGCGACGAGGTGTACGATGCGCTCGACACCCTGCGGGCGGAGGGCGCGATCGCGTCCTACGGCGTGAGCGTGGAGACCGTCGACGAGGCGCTGACGGCGATCGCCCGGCCCCACGTGGCGTCGGTGCAGATCATCCTCAACGCGTTCCGGCTCAAGCCGCTCGAGCAGGTCCTGCCTGCCGCCTCGGACGCGGGGGTGGGCATCATCGCCCGCGTCCCGCTCGCGTCCGGCCTGCTCTCGGGGAAGTACACCCGGACCACGACCTTCGCGGACGACGACCACCGCTCGTTCAACCGGGACGGCAGCGCGTTCGACGTCGGCGAGACCTTCTCGGGCGTGGACTACGAGACCGGGGTGCGGGCCGCGGGCGAGTTCACCGCTCTCGTGCGCGACCGGCTCGGCGCCGACGTGACGCCCGCGCAGGCCGCCATCGCGTGGATCTGGCAGCGCTCCGGCGTCTCCACGGTCATCCCCGGCGCACGGAACGTGGACCAGGCACGCTCGAACGCGGTCGCGGGCTCGCTCGACGTGCTCGGACCGCTCTTCGCGTCCGGCGTGCGCGAGATCTACGACGAGTACCTCCGGGGGCAGATCCACGACCGGTGGTGAGCCTGCGTCGGCGCGTCGGCGCGTCGGCGCGTCGGCGCGTCGGCAAGGTCGCGGTCTGTGCGTGCGGCGGCCGGGCGGGGAGGGGCGGCGGCGGGTCTTCCATCCGCCCGCTCGTTCCTCGCGGGCTCCCGCCAGGCCCGCCACGACCCGCCGCCGCCCCTCCCC
>NZ_JACYHB010000018.1 GCF_014837295.1 Cellulosimicrobium arenosum | reverse complement strand
AACCTCAGTCGGGGGCGATGCCACGCTCCTATCAAGTCACGCCGGCCGGTCCTCCCACCGGGTGTCGACAATTCACATGCAAGCCACGAAGGCAGCCACGCTAAGAGTCAGACACCCCGGTGACAGGCCCCAACCACCGCGAAGCGGCACCGTCACCCTGACACTGACGCCCACGCTAACCGCGCGTCGCGGACCGACCCAGACCTTTTCGGCGGGGGCCGCGGCGGACCACCAGGTCGGCGAGCTCGGAGTAGCGGGGCACCCAGCGCCGGAGCGCTCCCGCGGCCGCCCCGCCCAGCGCCGCTGCCGCCCAGATCCCGGCGGCGAGCGAGCCGAGTGCCGCGCCCGCGGACAGCACCAGCGGTCCGAGCGCGTCGCCGGTATCCTGGAAGAGTCGCCACACGCTGAGGAACGTGGGGCGCACGTCCGCGGGTGCGACGTCGGCCCCGAGGGTCATGATGATCCCCGATCCCATGCCGTTGCCCACCCCGAGCAGGGCCGCGACGACGGCCAGCGACGGCGCGGTGTCGGTGAACGGCACCAG
This sequence comes from Cellulosimicrobium arenosum, assembly GCF_014837295.1. Taxonomy (GTDB): domain Bacteria; phylum Actinomycetota; class Actinomycetes; order Actinomycetales; family Cellulomonadaceae; genus Cellulosimicrobium; species Cellulosimicrobium arenosum. The sequence goes on along the minus strand of NZ_JACYHB010000018.1, from coordinate 57,833 downwards.
GGCGAGGGCGAGCGACATGGTGAGCATCGACGGGATCGCGACCCACAGCCGCCCGAAGCGGTCCATGATCTTGCCCGCCGGGTAGAACAGCAGCATGTCGAGTGCGCCGGCGACACCGAAGACCAACGACGTCACCTCGGCGTCGAGACCGAGGTGCTCGCCCCACAGCGGGATCACGGTCTGCCGCGCACCGCGTACCGCGGCCACCAGGAGGATCGCGACGCCCAGCGTGGCGAACAGGCGCCGGTGCTCGCGTGCGACGCGCGTGATGCTCGCCCGCGCACGGGCGGGTCGCACCGGCCGCCCGTCGGGCGTGGTCGACGCGCCGGCCGGGGTCGACGTGCCGGCCGTGGGCGACGGGCGTTCCGGGGGCACGACGGCGATGATCACGACCGAGACGAGCGCCGCGCCGGCTCCGAGCCAGTAGGCGCCCTCGACCGAGCTCACCGCGATCACCGCCGCGCCGGCGAACGGCCCGATGAAGAGACCGATGCGGTGCACGCCGGCGAGCGTCGAGAGCACGCGAGCGCGCCGCAGCGGAGGCGTGATCTCCGTCAGGTACGCCTGGCGCGCGAGGTTGAACACCGCGGTCGACGCACCCAGCACGAGCACCCCGGCAGCGAGGCCCCACAGGGCGTCGGTGAGCGCCACCGTGGTGTACGCCGCGACCGCGACCATGCCGGCGATGAGCATCGCGGTGCGATCGCCCAGCCGGGTCGCGAGGGAGCCCGCCGGCAGGTCGAACAGGATCTTGCCGATGGGGATGAGCGCCGCCACCAGTCCCGCGACCGTCAGGCTCGCACCCCGCCCCGTCGCCGCGACGGCGACGACCGGGAGCATCGCACCGACCCCGATCTCCATGACCAGGGTGGGGACGAACGCCCCGAGGACGACGCTGCGCAGCGGGAAGAGCGGTGTGGAACCACCGGGGGGCGGCCCGCCCGAGCCCGTCACGAAGCCACCGGCAGCCCGTCGGCCACGAGCTCGAGCAGACGCGGAGCGGCCGGGGCCTGGTCCCGACCGCCGGTGACCACGGACACGACCCAGCGCGGCGCCTCGCCGTCGGGCAGCGTGACCATGGCGAGCCGGGCAGCCTGCGGCTTGTCCGCGACGTGGCGCGGCACCAGCGCGACACCGAGACCGCGGTCGACGAGGTCGAGCAGGGTGTGGACGTCGTTGACGGTGAAGCGCACGTTGCGGTGCGCACCGTGGGCCGCGCACAGGGCGTCGTTGACGGGCCGGGCGCCCCAGGTGGGGTCGAAGTCGACGAAGTCCTCGTCGACGAGGTCCGCCCACGACAGGCGTGCGTCCGCGGCGAGCGGGTGCTCGGGTGCGCACACCAGGACGAGAGGTTCGCTGCCGAGCACGGTCTGGCTGAGCGAACCGAGGTGCTCGGTCGTCGCGACGAACGCGACGTCGAGGTCGCCGGAACGGACCCGCTCCACGAGGTCGTGCGAACCGGCCTGGGCGAAGTGGACCTCGACGAGCGGGTACCTCCGATGGAAGCGCTCGAGCAGGGCCGCGACGTCGACGATGCCCAGGCACTGCTCGGCACCGACGTGCAGCGAGCCCGCTACCTCGCGCGTCGCCTGCACCACCGCGTCGCGAGCTGCGGCGGCCTGGGCGAGCATGGAGCGTGCGTGCGGCAGCAGCGCGAGCCCGGCCTCGGTCGGCTCGACGCGACGGGTCGTGCGCGTGAAGAGGCTCGAGCCCAGCTCCTCCTCGAGGTTGCGGATCGCGGCCGACAGGCCGGACTGCGACACGCCGGTGAGCGCTGCGGCGCGCGTGAACTGCCGCTCGTCGGCGAGCGCGACGAGGTACTCCATCTGACGAAGATCCATTGACCGTTCCTGCTTCTGAATGAGACAACCGGTAGTTGTTGGACTTCTAGGTTATCCGTTCCTAGGCTGCCGGAAGAACCACCGACGAAAGGACCCCCATGCAGCACCGCACGCTCGGCACCCGGACCGTCTCCGCGATCGGGCTCGGCGGCATGCCCATGTCGATCGAGGGCCGGCCCGACGAGGCCCGGTCCGTCGCGACGATCCACGCGGCGCTCGACGCCGGAGTCACCCTGATCGACACCGCGGACGCGTACCACCGGGACGCGGACGACCTCGGCCACAACGAGGAGCTGATCGCCCGCGGCCTGCGCACCTACGGTGGCGACACCTCCGACGTCCTCGTCGCCACGAAGGGCGGGCTCCTGCGGCCGGGCGACGGCTCGTGGACCAAGAACGGCGATCCCACCCACCTCAAGCAGGCCGCGAAGGAGTCGGCGCGCCGGCTCGGCGTCGAGACGATCGGTCTCTACCAGCTCCACCGGCCCGACCCCGCGGTGCCGTACGCCGACTCGGTCGGCGCGGTCGCCGAGCTTCTCGACGAGGGCGTCATCGCGATGGCCGGCGTGTCGAACGCGGACGTGGCGCAGATCGACGAGGCCAACGAGGTGCTGGGCGGCCGGCTGGTGTCCGTCCAGAACCAGTTCTCGCCGAGGTACCGCTCGAGCCAGGGCGAGCTCGAGCACTGCGCCGCGCTCGGCGTGGCGTTCCTGCCGTGGAGCCCGCTCGGCGGGATCGCGAACGCCTCCGAGCTCGGGGCGACACACACCACGTTCCAGGCGGTCGCCGACGCCCACGGCGTGAGCGTCTACCAGGTCGTCCTCGCCTGGGAGCTCGCGCTCGCACCTGTCGTCCTGCCCATCCCGGGCGCATCGCGCCCGGAGAGCGCCCGCGACTCCGCGGGCGCCGCCGACCTCGTCCTGACCGACGACGAGGTGGCGCGGCTCTCGGCCGTCTGAACCCCCGCGCCCGCGCGCCCATCACCACCGACCGAAGGAGAACCCGGTGAAGACCTTCACCCTGCCCGGCACGGACATCACGGTCCCGAACGTCGTGCTCGGCCTCATGCGTATCCAGGACAAGACCGACGACGAGGTCCGCACCCTCGTCCGCACCGCCCGGGACGCGGGCATCACGTTCCTCGACCACGCCGACGTGTACGGCAAGGACCTCCACGGCTGCGAGCGCCGCTGGGCGGAGGCGACACGCCTCTCCCCCGCCGAGCGTGACGAGTGGGTCATCCAGTCCAAGGCGGGCATCGTGCCGTCCGGCCCGTACTTCGACTACTCCTACGACCACCTCGTCGAGTCCGTGGACGGCTCGCTCGACGCGCTCGGCACCGACCACCTCGACATCCTGCTCCTGCACCGCCCCGACGCGCTCGTCGAGCCCGAGGAGGTCGCCCGGGCGTTCTCCGACCTGCACGCCGCGGGCAAGGTGCGCGCTTTCGGCGTCTCGAACCACACGCCGGGCCAGATCGAGCTCCTGCGCCGGTACGTCGAGCAGCCGATCGTCGCGAACCAGCTCCAGCTGTCGATCACGCACTCCCCGCTCGTCGCGCAGGGCGTCGCCTCGAACATGCAGGGGCTCGACCAGTCGGTCAGCCGTGACAACGGGACGCTCGACTACTGCCGGCTGCACGACATCACCGTCCAGGCGTGGTCGCCGTTCCAGGCCGGCTTCTTCACCGGCGTGTTCCTCGGCTCGGACGACTACCCCGAGCTGAACGCCGTGATCGACCGGCTCGCGGCGCAGTACGACGTGCCGCCGATCGCCATCGCGACCGCGTGGATCACCCGCCACCCGGCGCAGATGCAGGTCGTGCTCGGCACGACGAACCCGGAGCGCGTGGCCGGTGCCGCGCAGGGCTCGGACGTGCCGCTGACCCGCGCAGAGTGGTACGAGCTGTTCCGTGCCGCCGGGTACACCGTCCCGTGATCTCGTGCGCAGGGCCGGCGGCCGAGGCCGGCGGCCCTGCGCCGCTCACGTGCGGGCGGGGCCGACCCACACCTGCTGGGCGTTGACGAACTCCCGGATGCCGTGGGGGCCGAGCTCGCGCCCGTAGCCGGACCTCTTGATGCCCCCGCTCGGGAGGCGCGGGTCCGTCTTGACGATCCCGTTCACGCTGACCTGCCCCGCCTCGATCCGCCGGGCGAACGACTCTCCGCGCTCCGGCGTCGACCAGACGCTCGCGGCCAGGCCGAACTCGGTGTCGTTCGCGATCGCGAGCGCGTCCTCGGCGTCGGCAGCACGCATGACGACCATGACCGGGCCGAACGTCTCCTCGCACCCGGCCGTCATGTCCTTGGTCACGTCGGCGAGGAGAGTCACGGGGTAGAACCAGCCCGCGCCGTCGGGCAGCTCGCCGCCCAGCAGGAGCCGGGCCCCGGCGTCGACGGTCTCGCGCACCTGCCGGTGCAGCTCGTCACGAAGGTCCGCTCGCGCGATCGGCCCGACGTCGGTCCCCGCCTCGCGGGGGTCGCCCACCGTGAGGCGGGCCAGCCGCTCGTGCAGCCGCTCGACGAACTGGTCGTAGACAGGGGCCTCGACGATGATGCGCTTGGCGGCGATGCAGGACTGGCCGGCGTTGATGATGCGCGAGAGCGCGATCGTGTCCGCAGCGGCGTCCAGGTCTGCGTCCGCCAGGACGAGCGACGGGTCGGACCCGCCCAGCTCGAGGACGGCCGGCTTGATCTCTCCCGCCGCGAGGCTCGCGACCGCGGCCCCACCCCGGGCCGACCCGGTGAACGACACCGCGTGCACGCGCCGGTCCCGGATGACGTCGGCCACCGCCGGCGTCTCGAGCGGAAGGTTCTGGAAGACGCCGGGAGGCGCCCCGTGCTGGGCGAGGACCTTCGCGAAGACCTCGCCGATCGCCTGCGCACAACCGGGAACGTGCGGGTCGTGCTTCATGACGCACGTGTTGCCCGCCATGAGCGCGGGCGCCGCGAACCGGGAGAACAGCCAGAACGGTGCGTTCCACGGCAGCACGCCCAGGACCGTGCCCAGCGGAAGGTACTGGACATAGCTGCGGGTCGCGTCCGAGCCGATGACCTCGTCGGCCAGGTACTCCTCGGCGTGCTGCGCGTAGTGCTCGAAGCACCATGCCGCCTTGACCACCTCGCCACGCGACTCCCCTGCCGGCTTGCCCATCTCCTCGGTCATGAGAGGGGCGAGATCCTCGACGTGCTCGCGGAGATAGGTCGCGACGTCGAGCAGGACGGCGGCGCGACCTCCCGGTCCGCGGTCCTGCCAGGCTCTCTGGGCCGAGGTCGCCGACGACAGGACGGCGTCGACCTGCTCGGGCCCGGCGGCCGAGACCTGCCGGACCACCTCGCCGGTCGTGGGGTCGGTCGCGATGAGCATGGGCGCCTCCTTCATGCGATGCCGTGCCGGATGGGAGTGGGCTCGTCATAGCCCGGCTCGTCGAGATCCCCGTCGTCGGGGTCCTGCCCGTCGACGACCGGTGCACCGACCAGGCCCGGCCCCGAGCTCGAGCCGACGCCGTGCTCGGGCTTGCAGGTGAAGTCCTCGTCGAGGGTGAAGAACGACTCGCACCCGCGGTCGGTGACGCGGATGGTGTCGGAGATGCCGACGGTCTTGTTCCCGTCCACGCCCCACATCCACGGGATGATGTGGAAGGTCATGCCCTCGCGCAGGATGCGCGAGTCACCCTGGTTGAGGCTCGCGATGTATCCCTCGTCCCAGCTGGGTGGGAACGCGATGCCGATCGAGTAGCCGGAGCGCGTGATGAGCCGGGCGCCCACCCCGTTGTCGGTGATGATCGTGCGCACGATGCTGTCGGCGTCGGACACCGTCAGACCCGGACGGATCGCCGCCTTGACCTCGGACAGCGCGAGGCGCATGCGCTCCTGCGCGCGGCGCATCGAGGGCGAGAGCTCGTCGAGGAGCACCGTGCGCATCATCGCCGTGTGGTAGCGCCGGAAGCACCCGCCCACCTCGAGGAACACGTGCTCGCCCGGCTGGACGATCCGGCCCTCCCACGTCGCGTGCCCGATCATGGACCGGGGCCCGGAGGTCACGTACGGCATGACGGCCGGGAACTCTCCCCCGGCCCGGAACATCGCCGCGCTGATCTCGGCGGCGATGTCGTTCTCCGACACCCCGGGCGCGCACGCCTCGATGCCGGCCTGCATCCCCACCTCGGTCGCGTGCGCCGCGCGGGCCATGATCTCGATCTCGGCCGGCGACTTGCAGATCCGGCCCTCCTCGACGATGCCGAAGCAGTCGAGCAGGCGTCCCTCGGTGAAGGCGGCCTTGATGTAGTCCTGGTGGTAGGCGGGGAAGTAGTAGCTGTTGCGCTCGTACCCGACGTCCTTGGTGTGGAGGCCGAACTCCCGCAGCGACTGCACCAGGGACTGGATCGCGTCGCCGGTGTCCGGGTAGGGCCGGGTCATCTCGACCCAGGTGCGCGCGACGACGTTCGACTCCTCCATGGCACGCGTGATCATGAAGGGCTCCTGCTCCAGCGGCACCACGAGAGCCTGGAAGAAGGAGTAGCCGGTCGTCTGGTAGTCCGTGAGGTACATCAGGTTCTCGGGGTCGGTGATGACCACCGCGTCCAGCAGCCGGTCCGACATGCGTCGGCGCAGCTCGTTCAACCGCCGCTCGTACTCGGCGAACGGGAAGGTCATGTCGTCGCGCTGCCTCATGGCTGGCTCCTCGTGGTGCTGGGTGGGTCAGACCGTGCGACGCGTCGTCCCACGAACCGCCTCGGTCAGGATCTGCAGCCCCTCCTCCAGGTCGTCGTCGGGGATGGTCAGGGGCGGGATGAGCTTGAGCACGCGGCCGCCGCTGCCGCACGGACCGATGAGCATGCCGTTGTCGAAGCACGTCGCCGTCGCGGCCTTCGCGATCGCACCGTCGCCGACGTCGAGTCCCCAGATCATGCCGCGGCCGCGGACGTCGAACCCGCGGTCGGTCTCGTCCGCGACGGACTTCAGCACGCTCGCGATGCGCTCACCCTTGGTGCGCACCTGCGTCATCAGCTCGTCGTCGTGGAAGTAGGTCAGCGCCTCGCGGCCCGCGACGAACGACAGACCCTGGCCACGGAACGTCCCGGTGTGCTCGCCCGGCTTCCAGTGGGCGTCGTGCTCCGGCTTGACGAGGTTCATGGCCAGCGGCGTCCCGTAGCCGCCGATGCCCTTGGCGAGACACACGATGTCCGGGTCGAGACCCATGCCGTCGAAGCTGAAGTAGCTCCCGGTCCGACCACAGCCGACCTGGATCTCGTCGATGACGAACAGGGCTCCGTAGTCGTGCGCGAGCTGCTGCACGGCGTGCAACCACTCGGCGGTCGCCACGTTCACCCCGCCCTCGGCCTGGATCACCTCGACGACGAAGGCCGCCGGCGGGAGATGTCCGCTCGAGACGTCGGAGAGCGCTGCGCGGTAGTCCTCGAGCGCCTTGAGCCCACCTCCGGGCGCCGTCTCGAAGGGCAGCCGGACCACGTTCTCGAGCGGCACCCCTGCCGCCCGGCGGAAGGCGTCGTTGGCGGTGAGGGCGAGCGAGCCCAGCGTCATGCCGTGGAACCCGTGGGAGAACGCGACGACGTCGCGCCGACCCGTGACGCGCCGGGCCAGCTTGAGCGCTGCCTCGACCGCGTTGGTCCCGGTCGGTCCCATGAACTGCAGCTTCATCGTCATGTCCCGTGGCTGCAGCACGGTCTCGACGAACGCGGTGATGAAGTCCCGCTTGGTCGTCGTGGCCATGTCGAGGCTGTGCGCGACGCCGTCGGCCTCGAGGAAGTCGATCATGGCCCGCTTCATGCGGGGATTGTTGTGGCCGAAGTTCAGCACCCCGGCCCCTGCGAAGAAGTCGATGTAGCTCTTGCCTGACTCGTCCACCTGCCGCGCGTTCGATGCCGACGCGAACACCGTCGGGTACGTACGGCTGTAGCCGCGGATCTCAGATTCCCACTGCGTGAAGACCTCCATCCACCATTCGTAGGGGGTCGTGGTCGGCGCGTCAAGCGGGACGGGCCCCGGACGGAGCGCAGGGAGATGTGATCGACCTCACCTGCGAGGATCGGACCGAGCGCGCGTCGCGGATCCTGCGGCACGTCGCGCTCCGCACCGACCCTGGGCCTCGGTGAGACCACGAAGGACCGCCTCTCGACGAGAGACGGTCCTTCGTGATGCAACGTCGGTGGAGCTGAGGGGACTCGAACCCCTGACCCCCTGCATGCCATGCAGGTGCGCTACCAGCTGCGCCACAGCCCCGTGGGTCGAAAGACCCAGGTCAGACACTCCGCGACAGCAGGATCCTGCGGATCCCTGCCCTGCGGAGCGTCGCTAGTCTACGCAGATGTGGGCTCCAAGTTCCAATCCGGTCCCGCGTTCCACTCGTCGATCGGGAAGCCCGCCCCGACGTTGTGCGCGACGAGCCGCCACGCCGGTGTCGAGCGTGGTCCGGAACGGTGCAGGTGGGACCAGTGCACGTTGTGCAGGCCCGAGATCCCGCGCCAGCCGGCGGGGTCGATCCCGAGCAGGGCGGTCACGGCCAGCGTGATCGCAGCACCGTGCGAGACGACCACGAGCGTGTCCTCGCTTGCCAACGGCTCGGCGTGCTCCGTGATCGCCTCGAGCATCCGCGCCCCGACGGCCGTCTTCGTCTCCGCGCCGGCACGGGTCGGCTCGTCGCCCCGGCGCCACGCCGCGTGCTCGTCGGGCCACCGGGCGGCGATCTCGTCGCTCGTCAGCCCTTCCCACGCACCGAACCCGCGCTCGCGCAGCCGTTCGTCGAGCACCACGTCCGCACCGACGACCGCGCCGTAGGCGCCGGCCGTCACGGCCGCGCGCTGGAGGTCCGACGAGACCACCCGCGTCGCGCGGTGCGCGCTCGCGAGCGCCTTCGCACCGTGCTCGGCCTGCCACTGGCCGACCCCGTCCAGGGCGATGTCGACCTGCCCCTGCAGGCGCAGGGACGCGTTGTAGGCCGTGCGACCGTGCCGCAGGAGCACGAGGGTCCCCGCACTCACGCGAGCGGCTCTCCCGAGAGGCGGATCGCGCCGTCGTCGTCGGAGCCCGGCTCGCCGTCGTCGGACCCGGTGGTGCCGTCACCACCGCGCGCGTCCTCCGGCAGGTCGAGGACCGGGCAGTCCTTCCACAGCCGCTCGAGCGCGTAGTAGACGCGGTCCTCGGCGTGCTGGACGTGCACGACGATGTCCCCGAAGTCGAGCAGGACCCAGCGGGCCTCTCGCTTGCCCTCACGGCGGATCGGCTTGGAGCCTGCCACGAAGAGCGCTTCCTCGACGGCGTCGACGATCCCCGAGACCTGGCGCTCGTTCGTGCCCGAGGCGATGAGGAACACGTCCGTGAGGACGAGCTGTTCGCTCACGTCGAGGGCGATGATCTCCTCCGCCTTGCGCTCCGACGCAGCGCGGGCCGCGATGATCGCGAGCTCGACGGCCCGATCTGTTGCAGTCACAAGTCTCCGTTCGTGGGAGGGCCGCTCAGCGACCGGTCCCTGAGGTTCCTGGGGTGGCGTCCGCCACCTGGTCGACGATCACGTGCACGCCAGCGGTCGACGAGCCGGCGTCGTCGCTCGAGATGAGCTCCCACACGAGCAGGCCGAGCACGAATGCCACGGCGACGAGGATCAGGTAGTGCAACCAGGTGTACGACGGACCGCGCGCGTCGGTGGGGTCGTCGTCGTCGGGCGCCTCGGCAGCGCGCGACCCGCGATCGGCGTGCACACGCGGGAAGAGGTCGTCCGGTGCCGGCGACCCGGCGGAGTCGCCGACGTGGCCGAGCGGAGCCTGCGTCGGGGACGTGGCACGCTCGGGCGCGCCGCCCGCGGTGATCGCGGACCACGGGAGGGCCGCGGCCGGCGCCGACGCCGTGCGCTGGTCGGACGACGGCTGCGCCGTGGCCGGGCGGCGCTCCGGTGTGCTGGTCGACTCCCGTTGCGGGCCTGCGGTCTCGACCGCCGGCTCGGCCGCCGGCCGGGCAGGCGTCGACGTCGGGGCGGGCGCACCGAGACCGGCCGCGTGGTCGAACATGCCCTGCACTCCCGCGCCACGCGTGCTCACCCGCGCGACGGGAGCTCCGCCGCGGACCGGCGTGGGCGGTCGCACCGGGCCCGAGGCGCCGGGGGCGCGCGTGACGCCAGAGGAGCCGGGAGCACGCGTCACGCCCGAGCTGCCCGGCGCCCGGGTCGGTGCGGATGCGCCCGGGGCGGGAGTCGGACCGGAGGCTCCCGGCGCACGGACCGGTCGTGAGCTGGTGCGCGTCGGCGGCTGTGCCGGGGGCGACGGGGGCCGGATCGTCACGCGCTCGGCGGTCTCCTGGACCGGGGTCAGCCTGCCGGTCTCGTCGAGACCGCGCATGCCCCCCGACGTGGAGGGCGGACGGACGACCGACGGTTGCGACGGGTACTGGGTCGCGCCCGACGTCTCACGCAGCGACCGCCGCGACGGCGGCGGAGCCGCGGCCGGCTGCGGGGTGCGCGGCGGACGGGGCCCGCCCCCGTCGACGTCGGACCGCTCCGCCCGCCGGGCCGCCTCGGCCTGCTCGCGCTCGCGGATCTCCCGCCGCGTGAGGGGTCGGACAGGCTGCCCGTTGCTGCCGTTGTCACTCATCGTGCTGACCTCGATACAAACCGTACTTGGCGATGTGCTGGACCACGCCGTCCGGTACCAGGTACCACACCGGCTGGCCGGCCTCGGCCCGACGACGACAGTCCGTCGACGAGATGGCCAGGGCGGGGACCTCCAGCATGCTGACCACGCCGGGAGGAAGACCCTCGGCGCTCAGGCGGTGACCCGGGCGCGAGACTGCGACGAAGTGTGCCATCTTCCACAGCTCGTCGGCATCCTTCCAGGTCAGGATCTGCTCGATCGCGTCCGCGCCGGTGATGAAGTAGAGGTCGGTCCCCGGTCGCGCCTCGCGCAGCTCGCGCAAGGTGTCCACCGTATAGGTCAGGCCGGGCCTGTCCACATCCACCCGGCTCACCGTGAACCGGGGGTTGGACGCCGTCGCGATGACTGTCATGAGGTAGCGGTGCTCCGCCGGGCTGACGCGCTGGTGCTGCTTGAACGTGGGCCGCCCCGTCGGGACGAAGACGACCTCGTCCAGCTCGAACCGCGCGGCGGCCTCGCTCGCGGCGACGAGGTGCCCGTGGTGGATGGGGTCGAACGTGCCGCCCATCACCCCGAGCCGGGGTCTGCGCGAGGTCATCGGTCGCTCATGGGTGGCGGCGGCTCCGGTCCGGGCCCGGTATCAGTGCCGTGTGCCGATGCTGCGGAACGCGTACGTCACGAGCAGCAGGGACACGAGCGCGCCGAAGGCGAGCAGCCCGAAGGCGAGGGGCGGGATGGGCAGCTCGTTCACGATCTCGCTGCCCTCCTCGGCAGCCTGCACGACGGCAGAGATCACGACGTCCTCCTCGAAGGTAGAATCGTTGGTGGGCCGCCGACGACGGCCCGGACGGATCGGGTGGTGCGACCGGTACCCCGGTCGCGGACCAGTCTCTCACGGCCCCGCCCTCTCCCGGTCCGGCCGGTAGCAGGTAGTTCCGGGCACGAGGCCCGTCAAGGACGAACGTGACCGTCCCCGTGCACGACCCACTTCGTGGTCGTCAGCTCCGCGAGACCCATCGGTCCGCGCGCGTGCAGCTTCTGGGTGGAGATGCCGATCTCCGCCCCCAGCCCGAGCTGGCCGCCGTCGGTGAAGCGCGTCGAGGCGTTGACCATGATCGCTGCCGAGTCCAGCTCGGCGACGAACCGTTGCGACGCCTGCAGGTCGCGCGTCACGATCGCCTCGGTGTGCCCCGAGGTCCACTCGCGCACGTGCTCGATCGCCGCGTCCAGGTCGGCCACGACCCGTACCGCGATCTCGGCAGCGAGGTACTCGGTCGCCCAGTCCTCGTCCGTCGCCGCGAGCACCTCGAGCCCGTCGGGCGCGAGCGCGGCCGTGGCCTCGTCCCCGTGCACGACGACGCCCGCCTCGCCCAGGGCGGCGAGCGCCGTCGGGAGGAAGTCGGCGGCGGCGTCGGTGTGCACGAGGAGCGTCTCGGCGGCGTTGCACACCCCGACGCGCTGCGTCTTGGAGTTGAGCAGGATCTCGAGCGCCATGGCCGGGTCGGCGCTCGCGTCGACGTACACGTGGACGTTGCCCACACCCGTCTCGATGACGGGCACGGTCGACTCGCGCACGACCGTGCGGATCAGGTCGGCGCCGCCGCGCGGCACGAGCACGTCGACCAGTCCGCGGGCGTGCATGAGCGCGACGGCGCCGGGGCGGCCCCACGCGTCGATCGACTGCACGAGGTCACCGGGAAGGCCCTGCGTCTCGAGCGCGCGGGCGAGCACCGCGACGACCACCTCGTTCGACGACGCCGCGGCCGACCCGCCACGCAGGACCACCGCGTTGCCGCTCTTGAGCGCCAGCCCGGCGGCGTCGACCGTGACGTTCGGGCGTGCCTCGTAGATCATCCCGACGACACCCATCGGCACCCGGAGCTGACGCAGCCGCAGGCCGTTGGGCAGCGTCGAGCCCCGCACGACCTCACCCACCGGGTCCGGCAGACCCGCGAGCTCGCGCAGCGCGTCGGCGATCGCGACGATGCGCTCGGGGGTCAGCGCGAGCCGGTCGAGCAGACCGGGTGCCATGCCGTTCGTCCGGCCGCGGTCGAGGTCGAGCGCGTTCGCGGCGACGATCTCGTCCGTCGCGGCCACGAGCGCGTCGGCGAGCGCGCCGAGCGCGGCATCCTTGGTCGACCGGCTCGCTGTCGCGAGCGCGCGCGAGGCGATCTTGGCGCGCCGCGCGACGTCCTCCACGGCGTCGACCACGTCGGCGCCCCGGGCGTCCACGAGACCTACGGACGAGTCAGCAGTGATGGCCATGCCCCAACCCTACGTCGACCCGGGCCCCTCCCCCTTCCCCGCTGCCGCCGAGAAGGTGGTGCCGGTCCGTGCGACGGCCCGGACGAACCCAGATCCTCTCCTCGCCGGCAGGGACCCGCCGTCCGACCGTGGGTCGGGGGCGGGGACGACGTCGCCTCAGGCGCGCCCGGGGGTGGTCAGGACCAGGTCGTCGCGGTGGACGATCTCGCGGTCGTAGCCTGCGCCCAGGTCGTCACGCAAGGCGCTCGTCGTGCGGCCCAGCAGGTCCGGGATGTCGCGCGACTCGAACGCCACGAGGCCGCGGGCCACGACGTGCCCGTCGCGCGTCACGAGCTCGACCGGGTCGCCCGCGTCGAACTCTCCCTCCACGGCGGTGACGCCCGCGGGCAGGAGGGACGCTCGCCCGCCCTGCACGGCTCGCACCGCGCCGTCGTCCAGCACGAGGCGACCTCGCGTGCGCGCGGCGTGCGCGAGCCACAGCCGACGCCGCGTGGTCCGCCTGCCGGTGGCCGCGAACCAGGTACCGACCGCGTCGCCGGCGAGCGCGGAGGCGGCGTTCTGCGCCGTGGTCAGGACGACGGGGATGCCCGTCCCGGTCGCGATCGACACGGACTCGATCTTGGTGAGCATGCCACCCGTCCCGACCGCGCTCCCCCGTCCCGTGACCTCGATCCCCTCGATGTCGGCCGGGGAGTGCACCTCGGCGATGCGCTGCGTGCCGGGGCGCGAGGGTGGACCGTCGTACAGGCCGTCGACGTCGGTCAGCAGGACCATCGCGTCGGCGCGCACGAGGTGGGAGACGAGGGCGGCGAGACGGTCGTTGTCGCCGAACCGGATCTCGTCGGTCGCCACGGCGTCGTTCTCGTTGACGACGGGCACGACGCCGAGGTCCAGCAGCCGCTCGAGCGAGCGCTGGGCGTTGCGGTAGTGGCCGCGGCGCACCGTGTCCTCCGCGGTCAGCAGCACCTGGCCGACCCGCAGGCCGTGCGTCGCGAACGCTTCCGTGTAGCGGGCCACGAGCATGCCCTGGCCGACCGAAGCCGTCGCCTGCGCGGTCGCCAGGTCGCGGGGCCGGGCCGTGAGGCCGAGCGGGCCGAGTCCCGCCGCGATCGCGCCGGAGGTGACCAGCACGACCTGCCCGCCCGCGGCACGGCGCGCGGCGAGGACGTCGACGAGCGCGCGCAGCGCGGCGAGGTCGAGGTGGCCGTCCGCCCCGGTGAGGGACGACGACCCGATCTTGACGACGACGCGGTGCGCGGTGGCGATCTGCGAGCGGGAGGACAGCGCGTTCACTCCCCCATCATCGCGGTTCCGGAGCGGCGCCGCTGCCGGTTCCACGCCGAGCACGAGCTGTGACGTGCTGCTGGTCAGTCCGCCTCGGGATCGGTCCACGTGCCCGCCTCGCGCTCGGTCCACAGCTCGCGGCGCGCCTCGGCCTTGGCGTCCATGCGCTCGTGGTGCTCGCGTCGCTTGTCCGACCGCGTCGGGCGCAGACTCTCCTCGAGCCGCAGGTCGGAGCCGCGCGGGCCGCCGAGCAGCTCGGCACCCGTCATCAGCGTGGGCTCCCAGTCGAACACGACCGCGTCGGTGTCGGTACCGATCCGCACCTCGTCGCCCGCGACCGCGCCCGCCTTGAGCAGCCGCTCCTCGACGCCGAGCCGCGCGAGCCGGTCGGCCAGGTAGCCGACGGCCTCGTCGTTGGTGAAGTCGGTCTGGCGGACCCAGCGCTCGGGCTTGGCGCCGCGCACCTGGAACCAGAAGTCCGTCGCCCCGCCCTTGCGCGCCACCGTGAAGCCGGCCTCGTCCACGGCCCGTGGCCGCAGCACGACGCGTGCGGGCTCGGGTGCCGGGGCCTCGGCGCGGGCCTTCTCCACCAGCTCGCCGAGCGCGAACGTGAGCTGGCGCAGCCCCTCGTGGCTCGCGGCCGAGATCTCGAGCACACGCAGCCCCCGCGCCTCGAGGTCGGGCTTGACCAGGTCGGCGAGATCCCGCGCCTCGGGGACGTCGATCTTGTTGAGCACGACGATGCGAGGTCGTTCCATGAGCGGCACCCGGCCGCCCTCGATCTCGAGGTCCCCCGCGTAGGACGCGAGCTCGCCCTCGAGCACGTCGAGGTCGCTGATCGGGTCCCGGTCCGGCTCGAGCGTCGCGCAGTCCAGCACGTGCACGATCACCGCGGTGCGCTCGATGTGGCGCAGGAACTCCAGGCCGAGACCCTTGCCCTCGCTCGCCCCGGGGATCAGGCCGGGCACGTCCGCGACGGTGAAGCGGGCCGAGCCTGCCTGCACCACACCGAGGTTGGGTACCAGCGTGGTGAACGGGTAGTCGGCGATCTTGGGCTTGGCCGCGGAGATCGACGCGACGAGGGACGACTTGCCGGCGCTCGGGTAGCCCACGAGCGCGACGTCGGCGATCGTCTTGACCTCGAGGACCAGGTCGCGCTCGTACCCCGGCTCTCCGAGCAGCGCGAACCCCGGCGCCTTGCGCCGAGGCGACGACAGCGCGGCGTTGCCGAGCCCGCCGCGACCACCCTCGGCCGCCACGTACTCCGCGCCCGGCCCCACGAGGTCCGCGAGGACCTTCCCGTCCGTCGTCTTGACGACGGTCCCGTCGGGGACGCGCAGCACCAGGTCGCCGCCGTTGGCGCCGTCGCGGTCGTCACCCATGCCCTGGGTGCCCGACGTCGCGTGGCGGTGCGGCGAGTGGTGGTAGTCGAGCAGCGTGGTGGTCTGGGGGTCGACGACGAGACGGACGGTCCCGCCGTCACCGCCGTTGCCCCCGTCGGGCCCGGCGAGCGGCTTGAACTTCTCCCGGCGGACCGACGCGCAGCCGTTGCCACCGTTCCCGCCGGAGACGTGCAGGACGACGCGATCGACGAACGTGGCCATGGTCTGATCCTCTCGCAGGGGCGCGGACCGTGGTGGCCGAACCGGGGACGAACAGCAGGAGGGGCGCACCGCGTCGGTGCGCCCCTCCTGCGACAAAGCTGCTGGGTGCTGCTCAGCCCTCGACGGCGACGACGTCGATGACCTTGCGACCGCGACGCGTGCCGAACTGGACCGCACCGGCGGCCAGGGCGAACAGCGTGTCGTCGTTGCCGCGGCCGACGTTGTCACCGGGGTGGAAGTGCGTGCCGCGCTGGCGGACGATGATCTCGCCCGACTTGACGACCTGACCGCCGAAGCGCTTGACGCCCAGACGCTGGGCGTTCGAGTCGCGACCGTTGCGCGAGGAGCTCGCGCCCTTCTTGTGTGCCATGACGAACCTGCTTTCGTGCTGAGGAGGAGGGTGCCGGGGCGACAGGCGTTCAGCGGGACCGTGGTCCGCGCCGCCTGCCGCGGAGGATCACTTGATGCCGGTGACCTTGAGGCGGGTCAGGTACTGGCGGTGACCCTGGCGGCGGCGGTAGCCGGTCTTGTTCTTGTACCGCAGGATCGTGATCTTCGGACCCTTCTCGTCCCGCACGACCTCGGCGGTGACCTTGACCTTGGCGAGCTTCGCCGCGTCGGTGGTCACCTTCTCCCCGTCCACCAGCAGGAGAGCGGGCAGCTGCAGGGACTCACCGACCTTGGCGGACACCCGGTCCACCACGACGATATCGCCGACAGAGACCTTCTCCTGGCGGCCACCGGCCTTGACGATCGCGTACACCACGTTGCTGCTCATCTCTCCTAGTCTTGGCGTGCTCGTCACGGCGAGACGTCTTGGGGAACTCCGACCACGCCGCGGCGTGCGAGTGCGAAACGTCCGTGGGCACACGGGACCGGCGCGCCGATGACGCGCCGACGTTCAAGACTACGGACCGGCGAGGAGCAGGTCAAATGCGCTCCGCCTGCCCGCATGCGGGCGGGACCCGGAAGCCCAGCGCGGCCTCAGGCCGGCGGGTGGTGCCGGGACGAGCGCATCGGCAGCGGCTTCGGGGCAGGCAGGTTCTCGACGACGGAGACGAACCCGTCGTGTCACCCTCCGAGGCATCCTGGGCCCGCGTGGCCACCGGCAGCGCGAGCGCCCTGACAGGACCATGACCTCCATGAGCTGCTCACCCGCCGGGGCGGACCGCCCGGTGGCGCCGGTCCGCCTACGCTGAGAGGTCGGAGGTGGTCGCCATGGCCGGGACCGACCGGGTCGCCGAGGTGATGCGACGGGTCGATCGGCGCCACTTCCTGCCGCGGGACCAGCGTCGTTGGGCCGCGGACGACAGGCCGCTCACGATCGGTCACGGCCAGACGAACTCCCAGCCCTCGACCGTCGCGGCGATGCTCCGGCTCCTCGACGTGCCGCCCGGCTCGCGGGTGCTCGACGTCGGTGCAGGGTCCGGCTGGACGACAGCGCTCCTCGCCCGTCTCGTCGGGCCCACGGGGCAGGTGGTGGCACTCGAGCGTCACGCCGACCTCGCCGCACGTGCTGCGGCGAGCGTGCGCGCGTCGGGCCGCACGCCGTGGGCCACGGTCGGGACGGCCGAGCCGGGTGCTCTCGGCGTGCCCGGCCAGGTGTTCGACCGCGTGCTCGTGTCCGCCTCCGCGTCCGCGCTGCCCACGTCCCTCGTGGACCAGGTCGCTCCTGGCGGGCGCATGGTCGTGCCGGTCCGCCACACGATGGTCCTCGTCGTGCGGGACCCGGACGGTTCGGTACGCACGACCGAGCACGGGAGCTACACGTTCGTGCCGCTCGTCGAGGACCCGCCCCAGGGCTGAGTGCGCCACGGCGCCGTCGGCAGGTGCTCGCGGCACCGGGCCTCGTAGGACTCCGCCCCGCCGACGTGCGCGGCGACGGGCGCGAGCGCGTCTCCCGGCGCGAGCGGCGGGTCGTCGACCACGGCGTCGGGCAGACCGTCGGGCACGAGACGCACGTGGAAGGCCGCGTCCGCGCCGCAGACCGCGCACGCAGCGGTGAGGTGGTCCACCCGCTCCGCGAGCGACGCGAGCTCGGGCAGCGGCGGGAACGGGCGAGCGTCGAACGTCACCGACAGGCCCGCGACGACCACGACCACCCCCACGTCGGCGATGCGCTGGACGACGTCGACCAGCGCGTCGCCGAAGAAGTGCGCCTCGTCCACGGCGAGTAGCTCGACCGGCGGACGCCCGTCGCCGACGGCGCGGGTGACGGCGCCCGCGAGGTCGGCAGCGTCGCGGACGGTGCGTGCAGGAACCGCGGCCCCCGTGTGGGTGCTGACCTGTCCGGTCCCGCGACGAGTGTCGAGCACGTGCGTGACGACCTCGACGCGCCGGCCGTCGGTCCGGGCGGCACGGACACGCCGGAGCAGCTCCTCCGTCTTGCCCGCGAACATCGGGCCGGCGACCACCTCGAGCCGCCCTCGCGCCGTCATGGTCCTGCGGGCCTCGGCGCCGGCTCGCGCACGCGGTCGTGCCCGTCCCCCGGCACGAGCTCCGGCCGCACGCCTACCGCCCCTGCAGCCAGCGGGCCTGGCCGACGAGCGACTGGAGATAGCCCACGCGGTGGAACACGTCCGCCCGCTGCACGTCGTTCATCACCGGGATGTTCTCGACGTGCGCCTGACCGTTGCGGGCAGCGACCCCGACGGTCACGAAACCCGAGACCCGGGTCTCCTTCGCCAGCAGGAACAGCAGGCTCAGCAGGAAGAACCAGACGAAGATCAGGCAGAGGACGATCGCCCAGGTCGGCGTGTGCGTCGTCACGTGCGTCTGATCGGTGGCGGACACGTTGACCTCCCCGAGCGGCCAGGACCCGCTCGGGGTCACCACGTACTGCGGCGTCGCGTGGACGTTGCCGATCGAGACGACGAACTGCACTGGCTGGGGTCCGGTCGGGAGGTCCATGGTCACCCGGCCGAGGATAGTGCTCCGGGCCGATGTCAGCGCGGGTGCGTCCACTCCTCGCGCAGCACGCCCATGACCACCGAGTCGTAACGCGTCCCGTCGACGACGCGCGCGCGGCGGAACCGAGCTTCCTCGACGAAGCCGAGAGATCTCCCGACGCCCAGCATCGCGGCGTTGCCCGACCAGGTCGCGAAGTCCAGGCGTACCCAGGACGTCGTCGCGAACAGCTGGTCCACCCAGAGACGGACGGCCTCGCGACCCAGCCCCTGTCCGCGACGGTGGGTCGGATAGATCCCCACGCCGATCCGCGCCCACTGCGACTCGGCCGACTCCCAGGACCACGAACAGGTCCCGACCAGTCGGTCCTCGGCGTCGGCCACGACGACGCGGCGAGGTGGCAGGCCGTCGTCCGAGAGCCCCTGCGGGTGCGCGGCCTCGACCGACGACGACGTGCGCAGGCGGGCGACGAGGGCGTCCGCCTGCGCGTCGTCGGGCACCGGGTAGTACGGACCGTCCCACCGGTGCCACTCGTGGTGCGGGCGCAGCCAGTCCCGGAAGTCCGCGAGGTCCTGCGCCCGCCATCCCCGCAACGTGACGTTGCCGCCGGAACCGCCCGCGCCGTACGTCGGCACGTCGGACGAGGTCACTGCTGCGCCTCGACCTCCGGGTTCGTGCTGCCGGCTGCCGGCTCGGAGGTCTCCGTCGTCCCGGCGTCGGCCGACGCGGCGTCCGCGTCGACCGTCGTCGCGGCCGACGCGGAGCTCTCGTCCTGCCCGGCGTGGTCGGAGCTCTCGTTGCCGTCCGCGTGCTCGCCGTGCTCGTGGGCGTGCGCGGCCGCTGCCGCGATCGTCGCGAGCGTCGCCTTGACTGCGGCACGCGCCTCGGACGTGACCTCGGGCAGGACCGGGACGGGAGCGTGCGGCTGAGCAGCGGGCTCCGTGGAACCTGAGGCCGAGCCGGACCCGCCGCGCTTGCGGCGCGTGCGGCGCGAGCCGTCGCCGGAGTCGTCCCCGGTCGACGCACCGTGCTGGTGGCCGTTGCCGCCGCCGTTCTTCTCGACCGGGTCGGCGTGCACGACGAAGCCACGGCCGTGGCAGTGCTCGCAGGTCGAGCTGAACGCCTCGACGAGTCCCTGCCCGACGCGCTTGCGCGTCATCTGGACCAGTCCGAGCGAGGTGACCTCGGCCACCTGGTGCTTGGTCCGGTCCCGGCCCAGGCACTCGACCAGGCGCCGCAGCACGAGGTCGCGGTTCGACTCGAGCACCATGTCGATGAAGTCGATGACGATGATGCCGCCGATGTCGCGCAGCCGCAGCTGGCGGACGATCTCCTCGGCCGCCTCGAGGTTGTTGCGCGTGACGGTCTCCTCGAGCGTCCCGCCCGAGCCCGTGAACTTGCCCGTGTTGACGTCCACGACCGTCATCGCCTCGGTGCGGTCGATGACGAGCGACCCACCTGACGGCAGCCAGACCTTGCGGTCCATGCCCTTGGCGAGCTGCTCGTCCACGCGGTGGACGGTGAACACGTCCTGGGTACCGGTCCACTTGGACACGCGCTCGCGCAGGTCCGGGGCGAGCTCTTCGACGTACGAGGAGATCTCGCTCCACGCATCGCCGCCCTCGACGACCAACGAGCTGAAGTCGTCGTTGAAGATGTCGCGGACGACACGGATCGCGAGGTCCGGCTCGCCCTGGAGCAGCACCGGTGCGCTGGACGACTTCTTCGCCTTGGTCTCGATGGCCTCCCACTGACCGCGCAGGCGCTCGACGTCGGCCCGCAGCTCGTCCTCGCTCGCACCCTCGGCCGCGGTGCGGACGATGACGCCCGCGCCGTCGGGCACGACCTCCTTGAGGATCTTCTTCAGCCGGTTGCGCTCGGTGTCCGGGAGCTTGCGGCTGATGCCTGTCATGCCGCCGCCCGGGACGAGCACGAGGTAGCGGCCGGCGAGCGTGACCTGTGCGGTCAGGCGCGCGCCCTTGTGCCCGATCGGGTCCTTCGTGACCTGCACGAGGACGGGGTCGCCGGACGACAACGCGTCCTCGATGCGGCGCGGCTGGCCCTGGAGACCCGCAGCGTCCCAGTTCACCTCGCCGGCGTACAGCACGGCGTTGCGGCCCTTGCCGATGTCGACGAACGCGGCCTCCATGCTCGGCAGCACGTTCTGCACGCGACCGAGGTAGACGTTGCCCGCCATCGACACCTGCGACTGCTGGGACACGTAGTGCTCGACGAGCACCCCGTCCTCGAGCACCGCGATCTGCGTGCGCCCGTCCTGCTCGCGCACGACCATCGCCCGCTCGACGGCCTCGCGGCGCGCGAGGAACTCCGCCTCGGAGATGATCTGACGGCGGCGCCCTGCGTCGCGGCCTTCACGGCGACGCTGGCGCTTGGCCTCGAGACGCGTCGACCCCTTGAGCGCCGTGACCTCGTCCGAGGCCGTGCGCTCGCGCGACCGGCCACGGGTGTCGCCGCCCTCGCTGCGCCCCCCGCGCCGACGACGCCGGCGGCGACGGCTCGATCCGCCGTCCTCACCGTCCTCGTCGCTCCCGGTCGAGGCGCCCGCATCCTCCTCGGAGGACGTCTCGGCGGACTCGTCGGCGGTGTCCGCCGTCGTGCTCGGCTGCCCGTCCCCCTGGTTCGCCGAGGCGTCCTCGGCGGCCGGACCGGGCTCACCGTTGCGACCGCGTCGGCCACGCCCGCCGCGACGACGGCGACGGCGACGCTGCGCGCCGTCGTCCTCGGTGTCCTCGGTGTCCTCGTCGGCCTCCGCACCGATGTCGACGGAGTCCGTCGCCTCGGTCCCGAGATCGGATCCTGACTCGTCCGGCGCGAAGTCCTGCGCACCGAACGTGGTGCCCGCGAGCGAGACGCCCTCGGCGACCAGCTCGGACTCGATGAGCTCGACCTCTTCGGCAGCAGCGAGGTCGGTGCCCGTCAGCGGCGCGTCCTGCGTCGACACGTCGTTCGGTTCGCTCGCCCGAGGCGTGCTCTCCCGGGGCGTGCTGCCCTGAGGCGCGCTCTCCTGAGGCTGTCCCTGCTGGGGTGCCCTCTCCTGGGGAGCGCCCGCCGCGCGGCCGGCCTTCCCGCGGCGCGCCCGCGTCCCCGTGCTCTTCTGGGACGAGGACCGTGCGGGCCGCTCGGTCGCCGTCGCCGCGGTCGTCGGCTCCGGCGCCGGGTCGGACGCGGCCGGGACCTGCTCCGGGGCGTCCGTGGGCTCGGCGTGGCGCGGCGGGCCCGCAGGGCTCTGGGCACGGCGAGGGCGCCGCGGGGCCTTCGCGGGATCGGGAGCCTGGAAGAGCAGCGCCGTCGTCGCGAGCCGGGGTGACCCCGACGTGGACGCCGGCTTGTCACCGGGCTCGACCGCGGCGGACGCGTCGGTGCGCTGATCCGCCGCGGGTGCCTTCGCCTTCGAGGTCCGCTCCCGCTTGTCGGCCTTCGCCGGCTCGTCGGCGGGCTCCGTCGTCGCGCTCTTCGACGTCCGCGAGCCCTTGGCTCCGGCACGGGTCGACGCCGCCCGCCTCTTCGGTGCGGTGGCGGAGTCCGTCGCGGGCTCGGACGTCACCTGGTCCGGCTCCTCCGGGGTCTCGCCCGGGACGGCCACCTCGGCCGGCACCTCAGCAGGTGCCTCGGCCGAGCGGCGGGTCGTGCGTCGTGCGCGCGGCTTCTTGGGGGCCGGAACGTCGGCGGCGCTCGCGTCCTCCGGCTTCTCGGCGGAGTCGGTCGACGCTGCGCCCGTAGCGGTCGCCTGTCCACGCCGAGCGGCCTCCGCCCCGGCCAGCAAGGCGTCCGGGTCCAGCGCGACCGACTTCGCCCGCGACCTGCGAGCCTTCGTCGACGACGGCGCCTCGTCGCGACGGCCGAGCTCGGAGAGCACGTCGAGAGCGGGGCGCGCATCGCTCGGCGCCTCGGCCGGCTCCCCGCCGGTCGGTGCAGCGCCGGCTGGTGCGTCGCCAGAGGGTGTGTCGCCAGAGGGTGTGTCGCCGGAGGGTGCGTCGCCGGACGCCTCGCCCGTCGCCGTCCCGGACGAGCGGGTGCTGCGCCGTGCGCGACGAGGCTTGCTCGCCGCCGCGGGCTCGTCGGCCGGGGGGTTCGCGCTCTGCGCCTCGGGTGCCGCGGCCGGGGCGACCGGCCCGTCGGGCTGCGCCGTGCCGGCGGGGTCGACGACCCCGGGCAGCACCACCGGCTGGGGAGGTGCCGCGGTGCGCGTCGCGCGGCGGCGCGCAGTCTTGCGCGCCCCTGAGGACGAGCCGGAAGTCGTCTCGCCCTCTTCCGAGGGTGCGGCGGACGTGTTGTCGGAAGTGTTGTCGAGCGTCACGCGTCGTGCTCCTGTGCCACAGGAGCCGCCCCGCACCGTGCGGCCCCTCGGGGCGGTCGGTCGTCGCTCGCGACGAGCGCACCGCAGCGCGTCGTCCGGCGACGGAAGTCGTCGGTCACAGCTGCTGCGCGCTTGGACGGCACGGGCGCCTGCCGACCGGTCCCTTCGTGCCCGGGGCGGCGCGCCGGCTGCCGCGGTCCGCGGTGGCTGCGAGCTGTGTTCACCGGCGAGCGATGCGGTGCCCGCCAGGTCGCACCAGTATCGCACAGGGGCGCAGGTCGACCCGATCGACACGCGTCGGGGTCCCGGTCGCCGGACCCGCCCCACCGGCCGCCCTCGCCGGGTCGGAACACTTGTGAATAACCTCACAAGCGGCGGTTTTCCGCCGCTCCCGGTCCACGGGCGCCTCGCCGATACGGCAGATTGGGCCTACCGTCGGACGGGGGACACGTACTCCCGTGCCCACCGCCCGCCGTCGTCCGTCCCGACCCTGCCGGCCCCCGAGGAGCGCACGTGGAAGCCCTGGAGCTCGCCCGGTGGCAGTTCGCCATCACGACCGTCTACCACTTCATCTTCGTGCCGCTGACGATCGGGCTCTCGCCCCTCGTCGCGATCATGCAGACCGCATGGGTCCGCACCGGCAACGAGCGCTGGCTGCGGCTGACCAAGTTCTTCGGCAAGCTGCTGCTCATCAACTTCGCGCTCGGCGTCGTGACCGGGATCGTGCAGGAGTTCCAGTTCGGCATGAACTGGAGCGAGTACTCGCGCTTCGTCGGTGACGTCTTCGGCGCACCCCTCGCGATGGAGGCCCTCGCGGCGTTCTTCATCGAGTCCACGTTCCTCGGCCTGTGGATCTTCGGCTGGGACCGGCTCAGCAAAAAGGTCCACCTCGCGTGCATCTGGGCCGTCGCCATCGCGACGAACGCCTCGGCGTTCTTCATCCTCGCCGCCAACTCGTGGATGCAGCACCCGGTCGGTGCGGAGTACAACCCCGAGACCGGGCGCGCGGAGATGACCGACATCTGGGCGGTGCTGAGCAACAACACGCTGCTCGCCGCGTTCCCCCACCAGATCACCGCCACGTTCCTCACGGCCGGCACCTTCGTCGCGGGCATCGCGTCGTGGTGGATGGTCCGGCTGGTCCGCACGCGCGAGGCCGAGAAGGTCGAGCTCGCGCGCCACGTCTACCGGCCGGCGGTCCTGCTCGGCGTCGTCGCGATGCTCGTCGGCGGGATCGGGGTCGCGGTCACCGGAGACGTCCAGGGCAAGATCATGTACCAGCAGCAACCGGGCAAGATGGCGTCCGCGGAGGCGCTGTGCGAGGGCACGGAGTCGGCACCCTTCTCGATCCTCACGATCGGGGACCTGTCCAACTCGTGCGAGGGCGTGAACCACGTCATCGAGATCCCCGGGCTCACGAGCTACCTCGGCACCGGCCACTTCTCGGGGCCCGAGAGCTACCTGCCCGGGGTCGAGGACGTGCAGCAGGAGTACACCGAGCGCTACGGCGACGTGACGCTCGCCGGCGACCCGGTCACGTACACCCCGAACCTCGCGATGACCTACTGGTCGTTCCGCCTCATGATCGGGATGGCCGCGGGGTCGATCGCCCTGTCGCTCGCCGCACTGTGGCTCACCCGACGCGGCCGTGTCACGGACAAGGTGTGGTTCTCGCGGCTCGCGCTCGTCGCGATCCCCATGCCCTTCCTCGCCAACTCGTTCGGGTGGATCTTCACCGAGATGGGCCGCCAGCCCTGGGTCGTCGCTCCGAACCCCACCGGGATCGACCAGATCCGCCTGCTCACGGAACGCGGCGTCTCCGAGGTCGTCGGCCCCGGCGTGGTGCTCACCTCGATGATCGCGTTCACGCTCCTGTACGGCGCGCTGGCCGCGGTGTGGTTCACCCTCATGCGCCGCTACGCCGTCGAAGGTGTCCCGCTGTCGGTTCGGGACGAGTCGCCCGAGGCGCAGGAGCCGCCCGGTGACGACGACCCCGACCAGGCCGACCGCCCGCTCTCCTTCGCGTACTGACACGCCGCCGACCCGATAGGACGCCCACCGTGGATCTCGCCGTCGTCTGGTTCCTGCTCATCGCGGTCCTGTGGACCGGCTACCTCGTCCTCGAGGGCTTCGACTTCGGGGTCGGGATGCTCCTGTCGATCCTCCCCCGCGGCGCCAAGGAGCACCGGGAGAAGGAGCGCCGCGTCCTGATCAACACCATCGGCCCCGTCTGGGACGGCAACGAGGTGTGGCTGCTCACGGCCGGCGGCGCGACCTTCGCCGCGTTCCCCGAGTGGTACGCGACCCTCTTCTCGGGCTTCTACCTGCCCCTGCTGCTGATCCTGCTCGCGCTCATCGTGCGCGGCGTCGCGTTCGAGTACCGCGGCAAGATCTCCGACCCACAGTGGGCCCGGCGCTGCGACGTCGCGATCCAGGTGGGCTCCTGGGTGCCGGCCGTCCTGTGGGGCGTCGCGTTCGCCAACCTCGTGCGCGGGGTCGACCTCGACACGGACCACCAGTTCGTCGGCGGGTTCTTCTCCCTGCTCTCGCCGTTCGCGCTCCTGGGCGGGCTCGTCACGCTGAGCCTGTTCCTCCTGCACGGCACGGTGTTCGTCGCGCTCAAGACCGACGGCGAGATCCGCCACCGGGCCCGGCGGCAGGCGACCGTCTTCGGCGTCGCCGCCCTGGTGCTCGCGGGTGGCTGGGCGGTATGGGCCCAGCTCGCCTACTCCGCCCCGTGGACGTGGCTCGCCGTCATCGCGGCGGCGGGCGGCCTCGTGGCCGCGCTGGTCGCGAACTCCCGCGGTCGCGAGGGCCGGGCTTTCGGCGCCTCCGCGCTGACGATCGTGGCCGCCGTGGTCCTGATCTTCGGGTCGATGTACCCCGACGTCATGCCCGCGACCGACCCGGCCAACTCGCTCACGATCCACAACGCGTCGTCGACGGACTACACGCTCACCGT
The DNA here is from genome assembly GCF_014837295.1 of Cellulosimicrobium arenosum. Taxonomy (GTDB): domain Bacteria; phylum Actinomycetota; class Actinomycetes; order Actinomycetales; family Cellulomonadaceae; genus Cellulosimicrobium; species Cellulosimicrobium arenosum. Next base: position 32,050 of record NZ_JACYHB010000018.1, on the reverse strand, counting down.
CATGACCTGGGTGGCCGTGATCCTCACACCGCTCGTCATCGCGTACCAGTCCTGGACGTACTGGGTCTTCCGCCGTCGCCTGTCGACCAGGGACATCCCGGCCCCGGCCGGGCTGTCGCTCACGAAGGTCCGCGAGGCGGCGTTCGGCGGGGCGTCGTCGGGCGGCGCCGCCGGCCGCGACCTGACCTCGGGCGACGACCGGGCACCCGACGCGTGAGGCCGCTCGACCCGCGGCTCCTGCGCCAGGCGCGCGCAGCGCGGGGGTACGTCGTCCTCACCGCCACGCTCGGGTTCGCGACCGCGGGGCTCGTGGTCGCGCAGGCGGTCCTGCTCGCTGCGATCCTCGCGCCCGCGATCCAGGGCACGGCCACGCTGCCCGACGTCGCGGGCCCGGTCGGCCTGCTCGCCGCGGTCGTCGCCGCTCGGGCCGCGACGGCCTGGGCGCAGGAGCGCTTCGCGCTGCGCGCCGCTGCGAGGACGGTCGCCGAGCTCCGCGAGCAGGTCGTCGTCCACGCGACGGCGCTCGGACCCCGGTGGCTCACGAGCGGTCGCGGCCCCGCCGTGGCGACCCTCGCGACCAGAGGACTGGACGACCTCGAGCCGTACCTGGTCCGCTACCTCCCGCAGCTGCTGCTCGCGGCGACCGTCACACCCGCCGCGCTCGCCGTCGTGCTCGGGCTGGACTGGGTCTCGGCGGTCGTCATCGCGGTCACCATCCCGCTGGTCCCGTTGTTCATGGTCCTCGTCGGCCAGCTCACGGCCGGGACCTCCGAGCGCCGACTGGTCGTCGTGCAACGGCTCGGCTCGCAGGTGCTGGACCTGCTCGCGGGCCTGCCCACGCTCCTCGCGTTCGGTCGTGCCCGCGGGCCCGAGGAGCGCGTGCGTGCGCTGGGCGAGGCGAACCGTCGGGCGACCATGGGCACGCTGCGCGTCGCGTTCCTGTCCGGCATGGTCCTCGAGCTGCTCACGACCCTGTCCGTCGCGATCGTCGCCGTCGGGGTGGGGCTGCGGCTCGTGCACGGCGGCATGGACCTCGAGCCCGCCATCGCGGTGCTCGTCCTCGCCCCCGAGGTGTACCTGCCGCTGCGTCAGGTCGGGATGCACTTCCACGCCTCGACGAACGGGGTCGCGGCCGCGCAGCAGGCGTTCGAGGTCCTCGACGAGGCCGTGCCCGAGGCGGGCCGGCGGCACGCACCGCGTCTCGCCGGGTCGACCCTCACGCTGCACGGGGTGGGCGTGCGCGCGGGTGACCGCGACGTGCTCGCTCCCGCCGGCCTCGACCTCGTCCTCCCGGTCGGACCACCCGCGCGAGCGGGCCGGGTCGCGACAGGTCGCGTCGTCGCGCTCACCGGGGCGAGCGGGGGCGGGAAGACGACGGCGACCCTCGTCCTGCTCGGACTGGTCGTGCCGGAGCACGGCCGCGTCACGTGGACGACGCCGGACGGCGAGACCGTCCCCCTCGCGGACGTCGACCTCTCGACCTTCTGGCCGCAGGTGGCCTGGCTCCCCCAGCGTCCGGCCCTGACGCCGGGGACCCTGCACGAGGCGGTGACGGACGGTGCGGACGTCGACCCTGCGGCCGTCGCCCGGGCAGCACGGACCACGGGGCTCGACGACGTCGTCGCGACCCTGCCGGACGGCTGGGCCACCCCGGTGGGACGTGGCGGGGCCGGCCTGAGCGTCGGCCAGCGCCAGCGTGCGGCGCTCACCGCCGCGCTGCTCGGCGACCCCGCCGAGGTCCCGCTCGTCGTCCTCGACGAGCCGACCGCCCACCTCGACGCCCGCGGCGAGCAGGTGGTGCTCGACGCCGTGCGCGCGTGGCGCGACCAGGGCCGGACGGTGGTCGTCGTCGCCCACCGCGCCTCGTTGGTCCGCGTCGCCGACCTGGTCGTCGAGGTGACGTCGGCCTCGACCGCGACGCCGGGCGCGGGGTCGAAGGCACCGGTGAGCGCATGAGCCGGACCACCGGGCCGGACCGTCGCGGTCGCGTCGGAGCCCGCGAACGGGTCGCCGCCGATCCGTTGTGGCAGGCCGTGCGTCTGCTCGACGTGCGTTGGAGCCGCGTCCTGCGGGCGGTCGTCCTGGGCACGCTCGCCCTCGGCAGCTCGGTGGGTCTCGCCGCGGTCGCGGCCTGGCTCATCGCGCGCGCGTCGCAGATGCCGCCCGTCCTCACGCTCTCCGTCGCCGTGGTCGGCGTGCGCGCGTTCGGGATCTCCCGCGGCGTGTTCCGCTACCTCGAACGACTCGCGTCGCACGACGTCGCACTGCGCGGCATGGCATCCCTGCGCGCCAACCTGTACGAGGCTCTCGCCACCGGGTCGCCCGCCGCGCTCGTGCGGTTGCGGCGCGGTGACCTGCTCGCCCGGGTCGGGTCCGACGTCGACGACGTCGGGGACGTCGTCGTGCGGGCGCTCGTCCCGGCCGGCATCGCCCTCGGCGTCTCGGCGGGCTCGGTGCTGCTGGTGGGGGCGTTCCTCCCGGCGGCGGGCGTGGCGCTCGCGCTGTGCCTCGTGCTCACGGCCGTCGTCGCGCCGTGGTTGTCCGCGCGGGCCGCGCGCGGGATCGAGGAGCGTGGGTCGGTCGCGCGCGCCGCGATGACCGCCACGACGCTCGAGATTCTCGAGGACTCGGGTCCGCTCGCCGTCTCCGGGAGGCTGCCCGCACGGTTCGACGACCTGCGCACCGCGGACCGGGACCTGGCACGATCGCGCGACGACGGGGCCCGGACCGCGGGTGTCTCTGCCGGGATCGGCGCTGGCGCCGTCGGGCTCGCCGTGCTCGCGTCGCTGCTGCTCGGGCTGCCCGCCCTCGCGTCGGGCGCGCTCACGCCCGAGGAGCTGAGTGTCGTCGTGCTCACACCGCTCGCGGTGTTCGAGGCCGCGAACGCGCTGCCGGGCGCCGCGGTCCAGCTCCACCGCTCGCGGCAGGCGGCACGCCGCGTCATGTCCCTCCTGGAGGTGTCCTCGACCCAGCACCGTGGCAGGTCGCCCCGTGCCGGGCACGTCGCCGGCCCCACCAGCGGACCAGCGCCTCCGATCGATCCCGGGCCGTCAGGTGCCGACAGGTCGCTCGTGCTCGACGGCGTCGCCTGCGCCTGGCCCGGCACCGGACGTGTCGTGGTGGCGGGCGTGGACCTCGCTCTCCGGCCGGGGCGGGCCGTCGCACTCGTCGGGGCGTCCGGCGTCGGGAAGACGACCCTGCTCGCGACCGCCGCGGGGCTGCTCCACCCGGCCGGCGGGAGCGCGACGCTCGACGGCACCGACGTCGGCTCGCTGCCCCGCGAGACGGCCGCACGCGGCGTCGTCCTCGTCGCCGAGGACGGCCACGTGTTCGACACGACGCTCCTGGAGAACCTGCGCGTCGCACGCGGCGACGTCACGCCTGCCGAGGCCGAGGCCGTGCTGCACGAGGTCGGCCTCCAGGGATGGCTCGACCGGCTGCCCGACGGTGTGGAGACGCTCGTCGGGCCGGACGCCGCCGACGTCTCGGGCGGCGAGCGCCGGCGGCTGCTCGTCGCCCGGGCGCTGCTCGCGCCGGCCCCGCTGCTCCTCGTCGACGAGCCGGCCGAGCACCTGGACGCGCTCACCGCCGACGCGCTCGTGCGACACCTGGTCGCCACGACGCGCACCGCCGACGGCGCCGAGCGCGGTCTCGTAGTCGCGACGCACCGGCTCAGCGCGCTGGAGGACGTCGACGAGGTCGTCCTGCTCGGCCACGCCCCCGGTGACCCGGACGGCCCCGCCTGCGTCGTGGCCCGCGGCACGCATGCAGAACTACTCGACGTCCCCGCGTACCGCTGGGCGCTCGCCCAGGAGGACGCCGTCCCGCGCTGACCCCGCGAGATCGCCCCGTACGTCCGAGATCGACCCTCAGGAGGTCGATGTCACGACCTGCGGGTCGATCTCGCGGATGCGGGTCGGTGCGCTGGTAGGTTCGCGGGGTTCGGGAAGGCCCGGTGGTCGAGCAGCTTGGAGACAGCATGAAGATCCTCGTCCCCAACACGATCGGGCTCGACGTCCGGTCGCCCGACGACGAGGTCGTGGTGTACGACGCCGCGGCGTCGCTGCCCGAGGGCGCTCTCGACGCCGAGGTGCTCGTCGCCTGGGCCAACTCGCCCGACAACCTCGCGGACTGCGCACGCCGGCTGCGGGACGTGCGCTGGGTGCAGACCCTCGCGGCCGGGCCGGACGCGGTCCTCGACGCGGGGTTCGCGCCCGACGTCACGATCACCTCAGGGCGTTCGCTGCACGACGGGCCGGTCGCCGAGCACGCCCTGGCGCTCGTGCTCGCCGCGGTGCGCCGTCTCGACGTCCTCGGTGCGGCGCAGCGGGAGCACCGATGGGACCGGAGCGTCGTCGCCGGACAGTCGGACCCCGCGACGTCGGGCCGCTTCACCCTCGACGGCGCACGCGTCGTGGTCTGGGGCTTCGGCTCGATCGCCGCACGCCTCGCTCCCCTGCTCGCCGCGCTCGGGGCCGAGGTCACGGGGGTGGCCGGGAGCCGGGGTGAGCGGCACGGCTTCCCCGTCGTCACCGACGACGAGCTGGCGTCGGTGCTGCCCACGGCCGACGTGCTGGTCTCGCTCCTGCCGGCGACGGAAAGCACGCGTCACGCGTTCGACGCGCGGCGGATCGACCAGCTCGCGGACCACGCCGTGTTCGTCAACGTCGGGCGCGGGTCGACTGTCGACGAGGACGCGCTCGCGAGCGCGCTGCGGGCCGGTCGGCTCGGAGCCGCCGCGCTCGACGTCACCGAGACCGAGCCGCTGCCCGCGGGTTCGCCGCTCTGGGCCGCGCCGCGGCTGATCCTCACCCCGCACGTCGCGGGCACCCGTCCCCAGCGCGCGTCGGACCTCGTGAACGAGAACCTCGCGGCGTTCCGGGCCGGCCGCACGCTGCGCAACGTCGTCGACCGATGACCGCGGCCGAGGTACGCATCGGCCAGGTGGCTCCGAGCGCTACCAGCGCCCGTTGCGCGGGCGCGGCTGGCAGCGCGGGCAGGTGTACGCCGAGCGGTTCATGAACTCGTCCCGCCGTACCGGTGTCCCGCAGCGCGGGCACGGCTCACCCTCCTGCCCGTAGACCGCGAGCGAGCGCGAGAAGTAGCCCGACCGCCCGTTCACGTCGACGTAGAGCGCGTCGAAGCTCGTGCCGCCCTGCGAGAGCGCCTCGGTCATGACCTCGCGGGCCGCGTCGAGCAGGCGGATCGCCTCGGTGCGACGCAGGGTGTCGGTCGCCCGTGCGAAGTGCAGCCGCGCGCGCCACAGCGCCTCGTCCGCGTAGATGTTCCCGACGCCGGACGTCACCGTCTGGTCCAGGAGCGCCCGCTTGATGCCCGTGCGCCGGCGGCGGACCGCCGCGACGACGTCCTCGATCCGTAGCGCCGGGTCCAGCAGGTCGCGCGCGATATGCACGACGGGCACCGGGAGGGCGGGCAGGTCGGAGCCCAGTCCGCCGGGGGCGCCGTCGGGCGTGGGGACGAGATCCTGGACGGACAGGTGCCCGAACGTGCGCTGGTCGACGAAGTCGATCACGAGCGGGCCAGGGACCGGCTCCGGCACGGTGCCTGCCGTGTCCGCCGTGCCGGCGGAAGACAGGACGATGCGTACCCGCAGGTGCGGCGACCGCACGGCCGCGGAGTCCCCCGAGCGGACGAGGAGCTGTCCCGACATGCCGAGGTGCGCGAGGAGCGCGGCGTCGTCGTCGAGCACGAGCCACAGGTACTTGCCCCGACGGACGGCCGCCACGAGGCGCCGGCCGAGGAGCTGGTCGCAGAGACCGGTGGGCCCGCCGTCGTGACGACGCACGCTGTAGTCCCGCAGCACCTCGACCTCGGTGACGACGCGGCCGAGCACGTGCCGTGCGAGCCCGTCCCGGACGGTCTCGACCTCGGGGAGCTCAGGCACCCGCGTCGTCGCCGGCGCGTTCGGCCACGAGCGCCTGGTAGGCGCGCTCCGCGGCCTCCTGCTCGGCGTACTTCTTCGCAGTTCCCCGCCCCGTGCCGTAGAGGCGGCCGTCCAGGTGCACGTACGACGTGAACTCGCGGGCGTGGTCGGGGCCGACGGCGTCGCTCGTGTAGACCGGGGCACCCGTCCCGGCGGACGCGGCCGCCTCCTGGAGGGACGTCTTCCAGTCGAGCCCTGCGCCGAGGTCGGCCGCCGCCGTCAGTCGCGGCTCCACGAGACGCAGGACGAGCGCACGCGCCTCCTCCAGCCCGTGGCTGAGGTAGACCGCGCCGATGACCGACTCGACGGTGTCGGACAGGATCGAGTCCTTGTCGTTGCCCCGCGTGCGGATCTCGCCCTTGCCCAGGAGCACGTAGCGACCGAGGCCGAGGGTCCTCGCGATGACGGCGAGCGACTTCTGCGAGACCGTCGCCGCACGCATCTTGGCGAGCTCGCCCTCGGAGTGGTCCGGGTGCCGCCGGTACAAGGTCTCGGTCACGACGAGGCCGAGCACCGTGTCACCGAGGAACTCGAGGCGCTCGTTGGTGGGGATGCCCCCGTTCTCGTGCGCGAACGAGCGGTGTGTCAGCGAGAGCACGAGAAGCTCGGGGTCCAGCTGGACCCCGAGCTTCTCGAGCAGACCGGTTGCCGGTGCAGCCGGTGCCACGCGCCTCAGCCTGCGTGCTCGGAGCGCAGCGCCTCGGCGTACTGGCGGCCCTTGTACGTGCCGCACGTGGGGCACGCGGCGTGCGCCAGCTTGTCGCCCTTGCACTGCGGGCAGGTGGTGAGGTTCGCGGCGGTCGTCTTCCACTGCGAACGACGCGCACGGGTGTTGCTGCGCGACATCTTGCGCTTCGGAACAGCCACGGCTAGCTCTCTTTCGTCTCGTCGGACACGTTCGAGGAGTCGAACATGCTCTCCAGCGCCGACCACCGAGGGTCGGCAAGTTCATGGGCGTGCGTCGGGTCGTCCGCCAGGCGAGCCCCGCACTCGGAGCACAGTCCCGGGCAGTCCGCACGGCACACCGGACTGAATGGTAGTGCAGTGACGACCGAATCCCGTAGCGCGGGCTCCAGGTCGGCGCGGTCGTCATCGAGATCGTAGACGTCCTCGGCATCCTCGAGGTCGTCTCCCGAGTCGTGCGCCGCCTTGGCCCGCTCGGGATAGGCGAACAGCTCGCCGAGGTCGACCCGCACGGACTCGGTCACCGTGTCGAGGCACCGCACGCACTCCCCCACGGCCGTCGCGGTGGCGGTCCCGGAGATCAGGACGCCCTCCATGACGGACTCGAGCCGCAGGTCGAGCTCGAGCTCGCTGCCCTCGGGAATACCGATCACGGCAGTGCCGAGGTCGGCCGGCGCGGGCACGGTCCGCCGGACCGCACGCATCGAGCCTGGTCGTCGATCGAGCTCGTGCGTGTCGAGCACGAGCGGCGACGTCTTGTCCGCAGTGATGGCGCGCTCCAGGATGGCAGTCGGATGGGGTGGACCGGGTTCGGATCTCCGTACGGTCCGCACAGGGTGGCCGCGCGCGGCGCGGGCCAACGGTCGATCTTACGCCACCGAGGCACACGCACGCCAACCCGCGTGACGCACGACCCGGCACGACCCGGCAGCTAGCGTTCCTGCTGCGGCTCCTGGTCCCGGACGGGTGGGAACACCGCCGACGCCGGCTGCGTGCCGTCCAGCCGGTCCGCGAGCTTCGCCCGGCCCGCCCGGACCTGCGCCAGCACCCCGCCGAGGTCCGTCTCGAAGTCGGAGAGCCGCCGGTCGCAGTAGTCGTCGGCGTCGCGACGCAGCTCGGCGGCCCGTTCCCGTGCCTCGTCGACGATCTCGCGCGCACGCGACTCCGCCTGGACCACGACCTGCTCTGCCTGGACGAGCTCGATCGCCCGGGCGCGTGCCGTGGTCACGACGTCCTCGGCCTGGCGCCGCGCGTCCTGCAGGACCCGGTCCGCCTCGGCGAGCACCTCGTCCGCGTGCGCGAGCTGCTCCGGCAGGGCTGCCCGCAGCTCGTCGACGAGGGCCAGCGCGTCCTCGCGGTGCAGCCGCACGGACGAGGACATCGGGATCGCCTTCGCCGACTCGACGAGGTGGGCGAGGTCGTCGAGGATCGCGTGCAGCGGCGCGCCGCCGTCCTGCTCGTGGTCGTCGCGCCCGGTCCCGTGGGTGTCGGTCATGGGCCCTGTCCTTCCGGTCGTGGTGGTCCGCGTGCTCATCGCCGTGCTCCCGTCGCGCGGCGAGCGAGCGCCGCGCGCACCGCGTCGCCGGTGCCGTCCGGGACGAGGTCGTCCACCGGTCCGCCGTGGCGTGCCACGTCCTTCACGAGCGACGACGCGACGTGCGCCAGGGCGACGTCCCCGGCGACGAACACCGTCTCGACGCCCGCGAGGTGCCGGTTCATGAGCGCCATCGGCAGCTCGGCGTCGTAGTCCGCTCCCCCGCGGAGCCCCTTCACGACGACCGTCGCGCCGACGGACCGGCAGAAGTCCACCAGGAGGCCGGGCACGACGTCGACCCGGACGTTCTCGAGCCCCGCCGCGCTCACGGCGCTGCGAGCCAGGACGACACGTTCGTCGGGACCCAGGAGCGCGTCCTTCGCCGCGTTGTGCGCCACCGCGACGACGACGTCGTCGAACAGCGACGCCGCGCGGCGGACGATGTCGAGATGGCCCAGGGTGATCGGGTCGAACGACCCGGGACAGACTGCGGTGGTCACGTCGTCACGGTAGTACACCGGACGCCGTCGACCGGGGCAGGCCGGCTCAGGTGTCGCGGCCGGGGCCACCAGAGACCGGGGCGTCCTCGGCGTCGGCCTCGGGTGCCCCGTCCGGGCCGTCGACCACGGGGCCGACGAAGAACACGGCGGTCTCGCCGTAGTCCTTGTGCGCCAAGGTCTCCCAGCCGCCGGGCCACACCGGCTCGGGGGTGCGGGTCGAGCGCTCGACCACGACGACGGCCGCAGGGTCGAGGAACCCCGGACGGGCGAGCATGCCGAGGAGCCGGTCGAGCGACGCGGGCTCGAGATCGTAGGGCGGATCCACGAGGACGAGGTGATACCCCGGGGCCGAGCCGGTGCCGGTTCCGGTGCCGGCGACGAACGACTCCGCCGACTGCTGCACCACCTGCACCTCGAGCAGACCGAGCGCGGCCACGTTGCGGCGCGCGACGTCGGCCGCGACGCGGGCGCTGTCCACGAGAGTCACGTGCCGGGCGCCGCGGCTCGCCGCCTCCAGCCCGAGCGCGCCCGAGCCGGCGAACAGGTCGAGCACCCGCGCGTCCTCGACCGCCCCGAGGTGCTCGAGGCGCGAGAAGACCGCCTCGCGCACGCGCTCGCTCGTGGGACGGGTGCCGCGCGGGGGGACGTGGAGAGTGCGTCCGCCCACGTGTCCGGCGACGATCCTGGTCACGGTACGGCTCCTCGTCTCGCGCGGGTCACCAGCTGCTCGTGCCGTGACCGGCCCAGCCTAGTCACGCGCGCTCGAGAAACTCCTCGCGCTGCGGGTCGAGCTGCTCGTCGATCGCGTCCCGCAGCGCGTCGTGCGACGCGAGCCCGGGATCGTCCGCCACCACCTCGGTCGCGTCCACGCGCGCCGTCGCGATCACGTCCGCGTCCTTGACGACGCGCAGGAGGCGCAGCGAGCTGGCACGGCCCGACTGCGCGGCGCCCAGCACGTCGCCCTCGCTCCGCAGCTCCAGGTCGACGGCCGCGAGCTCGAAGCCGTCGGTCGTGCGCGCGAGCGTGTCGAGCCGGGTCGCGGCGGGGGTGCCGGGCGCCGCAGTGGACACCAGCAGGCACAGCCCGGGTGCGGTGCCACGACCGACCCGGCCTCGCAGCTGGTGGAGCTGGGAGATGCCGAAGCGGTCGGCGTCGTGAACCACCATGACCGTCGCCTCGGGCACGTCGACCCCGACCTCGACGACCGTCGTCGAGACGAGCACGGGCACCTCCCCGGAGGCGAAGCGCGACATGGCGGCGTCCTTGTCCGCGGCGGGCATCTGCCCGTGCAGGATCCCGATCTCGACGCCCGCGAGCGCCGCGGAGCCCCGCAGCTCCTCGGCGACCTCGAGCACCGCGCGCAGCGGGACCCGGTCGGGACGCTCGCCCTCGGCCTCGCCCTGCTCGAGAAGAAAGTCGGGCAGCTCGTCGAAGTCGTCGGACCCGCCCGCCGCTCCCCGACCCGTCGAGCGGTCTGCGGTGTCGGGGTCGTCGGGATGGATCCGCGCGCACACGACGTACGCGCGGTGCCCGGCGGCGACCTCCTCGCGCACCCGCTCCCAGGTGCGCCGCGTCCACGCCTCGTTGGCTGCCGGCACCACGTGGGTCGTGATCCCCGCGCGGCCGGCGGGGATCTCGGTCAGGGCCGACGTCTCCAGGTCTCCGAAGACGGTCATCGCGACCGTGCGCGGGATCGGGGTCGCCGTCATGACGAGCAGGTGCGGGCTCGTGCGCGCCTTCGCCCGCAACGCGTCCCGCTGCTCGACGCCGAACCGGTGCTGCTCGTCGACGACCACGAGCCCGAGGTCGGCGAACTGGACGTTCTCGGACAGCAGTGCGTGCGTGCCGACGACGATCCCGGCCGCGCCGCTCGCGGCGTCGAGCAGCGCCTCCTTGCGCGCCGCAGCCCCGAGCGTTCCCGTCAGGAGCGCGACCCGCGTCCCCTCCTCGGCGCCACCGAGCAAACCGCCCTCGGCGAGGGGTCCCAGCAGGGCCCGCAGCGTGCGGGCGTGCTGCGCCGCGAGCACCTCGGTGGGCGCCAGGAATGCGGCCTGCCCGCCCGAGTCGACCACCTGCAGCATCGCGCGCAGGGCCACGACCGTCTTGCCCGAGCCGACCTCGCCCTGCAGGAGACGCTGCATCGGACGCGAGCGCGCGAGGTCCTCGGCGACCTGCTCGCCCACCTCCCGCTGGCCGCCGGTCAGCGTGAAGGGCAGCGACGCGTCGAACGCGGCGAGGATCCCGGGATCGTCCACGCCGCGCGGCGCGCGGGCCGTCGCCGGCTCGGCGTCCGCCCGCGCGCGCCGCACCGCGAGCGCCGCCTGGAGCACGAACGCCTCCTCGAGACGCAGCCGGTCCCGCCCGCGGCGCCACTGCTGCTCGTCGTACGGCTCGTGCACGTCGCGCAGCGCCTGCAGCCGCGTTCCCAGCCCGTGCCGCGTCCGCACGGACTCGGGCAGAGGGTCCGGCACGTCCTGCTCGCGCAACGGATCGAGGACCGTCCGCACCGCCGGCTGGATCTTCCAGCTCGGGATGCTCGCGCTCGCCGGGTAGATGGGGATGGGTCGGCTCGCCTCCAGGACAGCGCTCTCGGCGTCGTCGGCGTCGTCGTCCATCCCGATGATCTTGTAGTCCGGGTGCGCGAGCTGGCGGGACCCCCGGTAGTCGCCCACGACCCCGGTGAACAGTCCGAGCCGTCCGGGCGTCAGCCGGTCCTCGTGGTAGCGCAGTGCACCGGGATGCTTCGCGAAGAAGGTGAGCGAGAGCTGGCGTGGCCCGTCGGTGACGACCGCCTCGAGGATCGCGCCCGGCCGGTTGCGCATCCGACGCACCGTGGCGTGCTGCACCTGAGCGACGATCGTCACGTGCTCACCGAGCGCGAGCCCGCCGAGGTCGGTCAGGCGGCCCGGGTCGCCGTAGCGGCGCGGGTAGTGCTGCAGCAGCTCGCCGACCGTCCGCACCCCCAGCTTCTCGAGCGCGTTCGCGCTGCGCGTCCCGAGCGCACGCCGCAGCGGCTCGTCCAGACGGGCGGTCATACCGGCCCCTCGGCCCCGACGAGGGCCCGGGTCCCGTCCCGCCCGGACGGCAGGACGACGCACTCCGCGCCGACGTCCCCGGCCACCGACGCGAAGGACGCGACCAGGTCGGGCGCGGCGCCGTCGTCGGGCACCACGGTCAGCATCCCCCCGGCGCCGACGAGGTCGCGGACCAGCCCCGCGACGTCGGGGCGCTGGTCCTGGCCCGCTCGGAGGTCGAGCTCCACGACACGCCCGTGCGCGACGGCGTCGCGCATCGCGCTCACCCGGGCCGCCAGGGTGGCGCCCGGGTCCAGGAGGTGGCCGGCCGCCAGCGCGAGCACGACGTGCACGTCGGTCGGGGTGGCGAGGACCTCGACGCGACCGACGCCGTGCGAGCGCGCCGACTCGTCCAGCGCCACGACCGTCGACTCCTCGACCGGACGGCCGGGCAGGACCACGACGCTCGACGACCCGGTGTCCACGACGGCGCGGCGCAGCGCCCCGATGCCGAGTGGCACCTCCGGGGAGCACACGAGCACCACGGCGCCCGCGCGCGCGAGGTCGGCGACGAGCCCGGGCGCGCCGGTGACCGCGACCAGTCCCGTCGACCCCGCACCGTCGCCCGGCCCCGCCGCCGTGGGGACGGCGAGGTGGCGGACACGCACGTGGCGCATCGCCCCCGGGTCGCCCGCGAGCGCTCGTGCGGCGCGGCGACCGGCGGCGACGGCGGCCAGCGGGTCGTCCGTGTGGACGTGCGCCTGCCAGACGCCGCCGGTCGCGACCGCGCCCGGACCCGGTCCCCGGACCGCCCCTCCCCCGACGACGACGACCGACTCGCCGAGCGTGTCGAGGGCGGCGCGCAGCGCGTCGACCGCGGGTACGCGCACGGGGCCCGTCGGCCGCACCCGCGCCGGGTCGAGGACGAACATGACCTCGAACTCTCCCGCACCGGGATCGTCGTGCGACCCGGGCAGGGCGCGAGCACCCGCGGCCGGGCCGGCCGGGCGGGCGGTGACGACGTCCATGCCGGAGATCATGGCGCGCACCTCCGACACGGCGTCGCCGGACCCTCCGTGCACCACCTCGTCGAGCGCACCGAGCAGCACCACGAGGCCGACCGCGCCGGCGTCGAGCACCTGGGACCGGGCCAGGACGTCCAGCTCGTCCGGGCTGCGCTCCGCCGCGGCGCGCGCGGCCCGGCGCGCCGCCACGACGACGGGCCCGACCGGGACGACGGGGGCCGGCGCGCCGGGCGACCGCTCGCGCAGGCGGTCCGCGCCCAGGACGATGCCCGCCGCGGCCGTGGCGACGGCGTCGGCCGCAGTGAGCACGGTCCCGGGCACGGGCCGAGCGACGGCCCGCCGTGCGCTGCGGGACGCCTCGGCCAGGGCGCGGGCGAGCGCCGCGCCGTCGGCGTCGGACGCCTGGGCGAGCGCGACCGCCAGACCCCGCAGGTACTCGCTGAGAATGACCCCGGAGTTCCCCCGGGCACCGACGAGAGCACCCCGGGCGGCGCGCGCGAGGACGACGCCGAGCCCCGGCGGAACCTCGTCCGCGGCGCCCGCCCCCTCCGCGCGGTCGGCACCTGCCGGGCCCTCGCTGCCGACCGGGTCCTCGGCCCCCGGACCCTCGATCGCCTCGAGGGCGTCGACCAGCGTCAGGTACATGTTCGTGCCGGTGTCGGCGTCCGAGACGGGGAAGACGTTGATCCGGTCGATCTCGTGGCGCACGGTCCCCAGCGCGTCCGTGGCGCGCCGCAGCCAGGCGGCGACGACGACGGCGTCGATCGTCGGTACCGCTTCGCTCACGTCGTCCCTGCCCCTTCGTACCGCGTCCGGGCGTCCGTCGTGGTCGGCGCACCACCCGCTCGTCTGCTGCCATACCGTAGCCCGGACAGACCTCTCGGCGCCGGGGAACGCTCGGGACGTGCCCGAGACCTGCCCGGGACCTGCTCGCCCGGTCCGGCACGGTCCGGCACGGTCCGGCCACGGTCCGGCCACGGTCCGGCACGCGTACTTGAGCAGGGGACGCCGATCGGATACCCTGACGAGGTTGCCCGGGTCGCGCTGCGCGCCGGGTCGACCACCCCCAGACCATTCACGACGTCGCCGCTGCCTGCGCGACGTGCACGACGATCAGGAGAAACCGTGGCTGCCAACTGCGACGTCTGCGGCAAGGGCCCGGGCTTCGGGCACAGTGTCTCGCACTCCCACATCCGCACCAAGCGACGCTGGAACCCCAACATCCAGCGCGTCCGTGCGGTGGTGGGAAGCACGCCCAAGCGACTCAACGTGTGCACCTCGTGCCTCAAGGCCGGCAAGGTGACGCGCCCCGCCTGAGCAGCGAGCGACATGTCAGGACGAGCGCCCGTCGGGAGATCCCGACGGGCGCTTCGTCGTGCTCCCTGCGTCGGCGGCGTCCGCGGTGCGGAGATCTTCTGGAGATCGGGACGAAGCGGTTTTGCGGATCGGCCGGCCGGTGGGAGGCTTTGTCCATGGTGACGGAACTCAGCGAGGTCACGATCCGCCCGGCCGAGCCCGCGGACGCGAGCGCGATCGCCGCGGTCCACGTCGCGTCCTGGCGCGGGGCCTACGCCGGGATCGTGCCCGACGCGTACCTGGCGTCGCTGGACGTCGGCCAGCGCGAGAAGCACTGGGTCGAGAGCCTGACGGCGACGGGGTCGCACACGTGGCTCGCGGACGCCGACGGGCGCACGATCGGTTTCGCCACGCTCGGACCGAGCCGCGACGAGGACGCCGAGCCCCGTGACCTCGAGATCTACGCCATCTACCTCGACCCCGAGTCGTGGGGCCGCGGCGTGGCACGCGACCTGATGCGCACGCTGCTGGCCGAGGTCCGGCCCGGTGTCACGGTGACGCTCTGGGTGCTCGCCGACGCCACGCGGGCGCGCCACTTCTACCGTCGGCACGGCTTCGCCCCGGACGGGGTGGAGCGTCGTGACGACATCGGCGGCACGGACCTCACGATGGTGCGCTACCGCCGGGACTGACCCGTTCCGGGGTCGGTGTGCCGACCGGGCCGTCCGGCAGGCCGGGCGTCATCCCCTGAAGTGGTCCCAGCCGGTGCCCGTCCGGAGGGACTCCCCGTCGACGGTGACTGCTGCGGCCGCGTCCCCCTGCGCCCCGGCGCCGTGCACGACGCCGATCGTGCGGAAGCCCCGGGGCAGCTCGATCCCGGCAGGGAACGTGGCGAGCAGCCCGTGATCCTCTCCCCCGGCGAGCACCCAGGCGTCGAGGAGCGTGCGCACTTCGTCCTCGCTCCGGACCTCGAGCTGCGGGTCGTCCCCTCCCGGCGCGACGATCCGCGCGGCGTCCCGCAACGCGTCACGGTCGGTCGCGAGCGCCGCGGACGACACGTCGATGCGTGCTCCGCTCGCACGCGCCATCCGACCGGCGTCGCGCAGCAACCCGTCCGACACGTCCAGCATCGCCGTGGCACCGCCGTCCGCCGCACGCGGACCGGCGGCGATCGGGGGGTCGGGGCGCAGGTACGTCGCCGTGAGCCCGTCGTCGGACCGGCCGGCGTCGAGCAGCGCGAGACCCGCCGCCGAGCGGCCCAACGTCCCGGCGAGCGCGACGACGTCCCCGGGGCGCGCACCCGAGCGGAGCACCGGCTCCCGGCCCTCGAGGTCGCCGTGGACCGTCACCGCCACGACCACCTGGTCGCCACCGGACAGGTCTCCCCCCACGACGGCGGCGCCCGAGGGCGTGCAGGCCGCGGCGAGCCCTCGCGCGAGCCCGGTCACCCACTCGACGGGCAGGTTGCCCGGCATGACGAGCGAGACCACGAGCGCGGCAGGCCGAGCGCCCATCGCGGCCACGTCGGCGAGGTTCTGCATCGCGGCGCGCCACCCGACGTCGTACCCGGAGGACCAGCGGCGGCGGAAGTGCCGGTCCTCGACGAGGACGTCGGTCGAGACCACGTAGCGCCCGTCCGGTGCCGCGACGACGGCACAGTCGTCGCCGGGACCGACGATCGTCGTGGGTGCTCCGGGGAGCAGCGGGAAGATCCGGGCGAGGAGCGCCTCCTCGGGCACGTCACGGACCAGCAGGGGCGTCTCGCTCACCAGGACACCCTAGCCGCGCTCCCGCCCCCGGCCCGGCGCCCGCCGGACGACACGACGCCCAGGACCGGTGCACCGCGCGACGGCGGCTACCGTGGTCGCGTGCGCGTACCGTCCCGCCCCCGAGCAGCCGCCGTGGCGACCCTCGTCGCAGGCCTCCCCCTCGTCCTGGGCGCGTGCGCGCCCCGCATCACCGTCCCGGTCGCCCCGGACGCGACGGACCCGCTGTGCGCGGACGTCGTCCTGGCGGTGCCGGACAGCCTCGGTGACGAGCTGGAGAAGGTCGGCACGACGAGCCAGGCGACCGCGGCGTGGGGTGAGCCGGGCGCCGCCGTGACGCTGCGGTGCGGCGTCGAGCCTCCCGGACCGACGACGGACCTGTGCCAGAGCGTCGAGTCCGAGGGCGGCACGGTGGACTGGGTGGTCCGCGAGCTCGACGACGGGACCTGGACGTTCACGACGTACGGGCGTGACCCGGCGGTCCAGGTCGTCGTGCCTGCGACCGTGCGCGAGGACCACTCGGGCGCGTTCGTCGCCGATCTCGGGCCGGCGGTCGAGGCGGTGCCGCAGACGCGTGCGTGCGTCGGGCCGGAGGACCTCACCGGTTGAGGGTCAGCGCAGGCCGGTCGGCCGCTCGAGCGCGAGCGTGATGAGCTCGTCGATGAGGTCCGGGTAGGCGAGCCCCGACCTCTCCCACATCCGCGGGTACATCGAGAACGGCGTGAAACCGGGCATGGTGTTGATCTCGTTGACGATGACCTGCTCGTCGGCGGTCACGAAGACGTCGACCCGCGACAGCCCCTCCGCGCCGACGGCCTCGAACGTGCGCACCGCGACGTCGCGCACCTGGTCCTCGACGTGGCGCGGCAGGTCCGCGGGGCACGTCAGCTCGACGCCGGCCTGGTGCAGGTACTTCGTCTCGAAGTCGTAGAACGCGTGCGCGGCGTCGGTCACGACGACCTCACCCGGCAGCGACGCGCGCGCGCGTTCGCCCGCTCGCCCGCCGAGGACCGCGCACTCGATCTCACGGCCGACCACACCCGCCTCGACGATCACCTTCGGGTCGTGGACCTGGGCTGCGGCGACCGCCGCAGGCAGGTCGGCGAGGTCGTCGACCTTCGTGATGCCGAGGCTGGAGCCCGCACGGGCGGGCTTGACGAAGACCGGCAGACCCAGCCCCGCGACGGTCTCGGTCCACGCAGCCGGGTTGCGGTCGAACTCCCCCGGCCGGATCACCGTGAACGGTGCGACAGGCAGCCCCTGACCGGCCAGGACGAGCTTCATGAAGTGCTTGTCCATGCCCACCGCGGACGCGAGCACGCCAGCTCCCACGTACCGCACGTCGGCGAGCTCGAACAGTCCCTGGATGGTCCCGTCCTCGCCGAAGGGCCCGTGCAGCAGCGGGAAGACGACGTCCACGTCGCCGAGCTCTCGCGGGATCTCGCCGGGGGCGAGGACGCGGACGCCGCTGCGGCCCGTCGCGAGCGGCAGGACGACCTCCTCGCTGCTCGCCTCGACGTGCGGCAGCCGACCGGGGGCGATCTCCCAGCGGTCCGGGTCGTCTGCCGCGAGGACCCACTGCCCCGCGGGCGTGATGCCCACCGGCAGGACGTCGTACTTGTCCCGGTCGATCGCGCGCAGCACACCGCCCGCGGTCGCCACCGAGACCGCGTGCTCGCCGGACCTCCCGCCGAACAGGACGACGACGCGCGGCTTGCGCGGCTCGCGCGGCTCGGTGGCGCGCTGGGTGCTGGTGGCGGCGGCCGCGTCGTGCGCGCCGATCTGCTGGCTGGACATCGCGGACGAGCGTACCGGACCGGGGACGGCACCGGACGAGGCCGCGACCGACGGTCGGGAACGAAACGAGCCTTCCCGGCGTTGGAGTCCGTCGTGGAAGACACGACTCTCGACGCCGCTGCGGCGGACGACCCCGACCATAGTCCCGGCCGCACCGCCTCCGGCACGGCCCCGGCGCCCGCGGGCGCCGCGACCCCGAGGACGGTGCGGGCCCGGTGATGACCTTGCTCTCTCTCCTCCTCGGACTCCTCGTGATCCTCGCGATCACCGCGGCGACGGCCTACTTCGTCGCCCAGGAGTTCGCATACATGACCGTCGACCGGTCTCGCCTCGGTGCCCAGGCCGACGCGGGCGACGAGTCCGCACGGCGAGCGCTCGCCGTGACCCGGCGCACGTCCTTCGTCCTGTCCGGCGCCCAGCTCGGGATCACCGTGACGGGGCTGCTCGTCGGCTACGTCGCCGAACCCCTCGTGGGCGAGTCCCTCGGCACGATGCTCGGGGGCGTCGGCGTGCCGAGCGGCGTCGGCGTCGCGGTCGGCACGGTGCTCGCGCTCGCGCTGTCGACGGTCGTCCAGATGCTCTTCGGCGAGCTCTTCCCCAAGAACCTGGCGATCGCCCGCCCCGAGCCGCTCGCGCGCCGCCTGGCCCGCTCGACGAGCCTGTACCTGAAGGTCTTCGGCTGGCTGATCGCCGTGTTCGACAAGGCCTCGAACGCCCTGCTCCGCCTGCTGCGGATCGAGCCGGTGCACGACGTCGACAACACCGCGACGGCACGTGACCTCGAGCACATCGTCGCGGACTCGCGCGAGAGCGGCGACCTGCCGGACGAGCTCTCCGTCCTGCTCGACCGCATCCTCGACTTCCCCCAGCGCGACGTCGAGCACGCGATGATCCCGCGTTCGCGGGTGGGTACCGTCCGGCCGGAGGCGACCGTCGGCGAGGTGCGCGCGCTCATGGCGCGCGAGCACACCCGCTACCCGGTGGTCGACGACGACGACCAGCCGCTCGGCGTCGTCCAGCTCGCGGACGTGCTCGGCGCGACGCTGTCCGACGACGCGCCCGTGACCGATCTCATGCACGAGCCCGTCGTCCTGCCGACGCTCATGTCCCTGCCCGACGCGCTCGCCGAGCTGACCAGCACGCGCAACCAGCTGGCGTGCGTCATCGACGAGTACGGCGGCTTCACCGGGGTGCTCACGCTCGAGGACCTGGCCGAGGAGGTCGTCGGAGAGATCACCGACGAGCACGACGCCGACGAGACCGGCACGGTCGACCTCACCGGCGACGACGTCTGGGCCATGGCGGGCGACGTCCACATCGACGAGGCGGAGCGGGCCATCGGGCACGACCTGCCGCGCGGCGACTACGAGACCGTCTCCGGCCTGCTCATCGCCCATCACGGCGGCCTGCCGGACGAGGGTGAGGTCGTGCACGTCGCGCTGCCGCCGGACCCGGCCGACCTCGTCCACGACGAGCCCGTCCACCGCTCGCTCGACGTCGAGGTCCTCGAGGTCGAGCGGCACGTGCCCGCACACGTGCGGGTCACGCTCACCGAGACCCGCGGGACGCCGCTGCCCGGCACTGCCCGCACCACGGAGGAGGACCGATGAGCGACCCGTGGGTCGTGGTCGGCGTGACCGTCCTGATCATCGCGCTCAGCGCGTTCTTCGTCGCCGTGGAGTTCGCGCTCCTCGCGGCCAAGCGGCACCGTCTCGAGGATGCCGCCGCCACCTCGCGCTCGGCCCGGGCGGCGCTGCGCAGCTCCAGCGAGCTGACGCTCCTCATGGCCGGTGCGCAGCTCGGCATCACGGCGTGCACCCTCGCGCTGGGTGCCATCACCAAGCCGGCGGTGCACCACTGGCTGACTCCGGTCTTCGAGACCTGGGGCGCTCCGCTGTGGCTGGCCGACGTCGCCGGGTTCGTGCTCGCGCTGATCATCGTCACGTTCCTGCACCTCGTCGTGGGCGAGATGGCACCGAAGTCCTGGGCCATCGCCCACCCGGAGCGGTCCGCGACGCTGCTCGCGCTGCCGATGCGCGCGTTCATGGCCGCGTTCCGCCCGCTGCTGCGGGGTCTCAACGCGCTCGCCAACCGTTGCGTGCGGGCCGTCGGCGTGGAGCCGGTCGACAACGTCGAGGGCGGCGGGCAGGACCCCGCGACGCTGCGTCACCTCGTCGAGCACTCCGCGAGCGTCGGCGCGCTCGAGGCGTCGTACCGCGTGCAGATCTCCGGCGTGCTCGAGCTCGAGTCGCTCACCGTCGACGCGCTCGTCCCTGCGCAGGGGCGCCTGACGACGGTGCCCGCACGCGCCACGGCTGCCGACGTCCGCGCGGCGTCGGTGGCGTCGGGACACCTGCGCATCCTCGTCGAGAACGGGAGCGTCGTGCCGCGTGTCGTGCACGTGCGCGACACGCTGCTCGAGCCCGACGACCGCCCGGTCCACGACCTGGCGCGCCCGGGCTTCGTCCTCGCCTCCGGGACGACGGTCTACGCGGCTCTCGCGCGCATGCGCGCCGCGAGCGAGCAGCTCGCGGTGGTCATGGACGGCGAGCGGCTCGTGGGCGTCGTCACGCTCGCGGACGTGCTGCGACGTATCCTCCCGCGGCCCGACGAGCCCGCGGTGGCGCTCGTCGGCTGAGTCGCCCGGGCCCCGTCGGCACCTGCTGACGGGGCCCTCTCGCGTCCCCGGACCCAGGACGTCACCTGCCGGGACCGAGAGCTCGCCCGCTATCTGTTGACAGCGGGAAAGCCCTTTCCTAGCCTTCTAGGGTCGCCGCACCTCGACAGGCACCCGAGAACGACGGGAGAGAGCACCGACGACGACATGGCAGGGCCTTGGGGCGAAGGAGCCCACCCGAGACGGGCACCGCACGCCGAACGGCTCTCGCGGACCCGTCACAGCAGCACCTGACGAACTGGAGCAGACGATGACGTCTATACGTTCGAGCCGTCGAGGGAGAACCGCGCTCGCGGTCACCCTGGCGACCGCCCTCGGCGGGACCCTCCTCGTACCACCGGCATCCGCCGAGGCAGCCGAGGGGGAGTTCACCGAGATCTTGAGCTTCGAGGCCTACGAGCGCAGCGCGCTCGACGGCCAGGACGGGTGGACCGCGTCCACGGCGGCACAGGTCGTGGCCGACCCGCTCAACGCCAACAACCAGGTCCTCGAGATGGTCGGGGGCGGTCAGAAGAGCTACCGGACCATCCCGGAGATCGCCCAGGGCGAGACCGGCACGCTCTTCTTCCGCTTCATGCGGACCGGGAGCGTCGACACCTCGTTCGGCGTCACGGACGTCGACGCGCCGTCGGACTACGTGAACAGCCGCGCCTACGTGAACAACCAGAACAACGACGTCATGCTCGTCCGCGACGGCGGTGGGTTCACGCCGGCCGGCGTGTGGTCCCGCGACACGTGGCAGTGCGTCTGGTTGTCGGTCGACAACGCGACCGACAAGGTCGCCGTCTACAGCCAGGGCGGTCCCTACGAGGAGATCACCCGGCTCCCCGAAGGGACAGAGCAGGAGTTCGGCTTCCGCCAGACCGTCACCGGGGCCCTCGACCGGTTCTTCTGGATCAACGGTGCGAGCAGCGCCGGGCGACTCATGCTCGACGACGTCGCCGTCGACACCGCCGGCGAGAACCTCGCCATCCCGACGGGGAACCCCGGCGACTGCGCGGCGGGTGGGACCGAGCCGACCGAGCCGTTGCTCAACCCCCTGCCCGACCCCGCCCCGTCGGCCCTCGGCATCGAGGTGACCGAGCTCGCGCAGCTGCCGGAGTCGCACACGACCCCCGCGACCCAGGACCAGCGGCTGGTGCGGCACAACCGGATCACGCACCTCGACGAGATCCCGGACGGTTCGGGACGCCTGATGGTGCCGGACAACAACGACATCCTCTACACGGTCGACAAGGACACGGGCGAGCACACCCCGTACCTGAACGTCCGCGAGGAGTTCATCGACAACTTCCACAACAGCGCCGGCCTGGGCACCGGCCTCGGCTCCGCCGAGTTCCACCCGGACTTCGCCGAGAACGGCAAGTTCTACACGGTGCACACCGAGGCCGGCAGTGCACTGTCCCAGGACACGCCGACGTTCCCGGGGTACGGCAACACGGCCTTCCACAGCGTCGTCACCGAGTGGACCGCCACGGATCCCGCGGCCGAGGTCTTCGAGGGCACGAGCCGCGAGATCCTGCGCGTGCCGTTCGCGGGCCGGGTGCACACCGTGCAGCAGATCGCCTTCAACCCCACCGTCGAGGAGGGTGACGCCGACTACGGCAACCTGTACGTCCTCGCCGGCGACGGCGGCAACGGCGTCGGCAACGGCAACCCGCAGAACCTGGCCACCCCCCAGGGCACGATCCTGCGCATCGACCCGCTCGGCGACGACAGCGCCAACGGGCAGTACGGGATCCCGGCGGACAACCCCTTCCTCGACGAGCCGGGCGCGCTGCCCGAGATCTACGCCGTCGGCATGCGCGACCCGCACCGCATCAGCTGGGACCCCGAGGGCGACCACACCATGTACCTCGGGCACATCGGCGAGTGGCAGGTCGAGTCCGTCTACGCCGTCGAGCCGGGTGACAACTTCGGCTGGTCCGTGCGCGAGGGCCCGTTCCTGGCGGACAACCGGCAGATCTTCCCGCTGCCGGCCGACGACGCCGAGAACGGCTTCACCTATCCCGTGGCCGCGTACGACCACAACCGCGACCCCGGTCAGACCGGTGACGCCGGCGTCGCGCTCAACGGCGGCTTCGTCTACCGCGGCGACATCCCCGAGCTCCAGGGCCGCTATCTGTTCACCGACCTCGTCCGGGGCTGGGTGCTGGGCACCGAGGCCGACGAGATGGTGCGGAACGACGGCGACCTCGAGGACCTGGCGGACATCGAGCACCTGCGGGTGTTCGCCGACGGGACGGAGACGACGTTCCAGGAGCTGGTCGGCGACCAGCGTGTCGACCTGCGCTTCGGCTCCGACGCGGACGGCGAGCTCTACCTGGTCGCGAAGGCGAACGGGAAGATCTGGAAGGTCACCGGCGCTCACCGCGTCGGCGCGTCGTCGCCGTTCGCCCTGCCGGAGCTCGCGCCGAACCTCGTGGCCCACTACGACTTCGACCACCCCGTCGAGGGCTCCCCGACCCTCGAGTCCGACCAGGGCTGGTCCGGCACGAACATCATGCTCGTCAACGGCGGCGTGGAGCAGCGGGTCGCCGACCGTGCCTACCCGGGCGCGAACGAGGCGCTGCAGACCCAGCAGATGAGCCCGACGCAGTCGTCGAACGACGACTGGAAGGCCGGGGTGTACGACGCCGACGGCGTGGACTCGCTCGGTGCCTTCGCCGCCACGGAGCAGGCCTCGGTCATGGGCTGGTTCAAGCCGACCGGCGAGCACCCCGCGCTCAACTCGGGGACGACGAACCCGGACGACCGGTACAACGCGGTCGGCCTCGCCGGCGTCCTGAGCGGCGACTCCGACGGCCACGGCGTGCGCGCGCTCCTCGAGGTGATCACGGTCGGTGGCGAGCTCAAGGTCGTCGCCCTCGGTCGCCGCGTGGACGGCGGGGGGTCCTGGACGTTCGCGGCGGACATGCCGTGGGACCAGATCCTGCAGCGGGGCGAGTGGGTCCACCTGGCGGCGACGTTCGACTTCGCCGCCGGGGAGATGAAGCTCTTCATGAACGGCGAGGAGCTCGAGGGCGAGTACACGGCCTCCAACCCCTGGGGCTCGGGCGCCACGTCGGCGACCGACCCGGCCGGGATCAAGATCGGCGGCAGCTTCCCGCAGGACACGCGTGAGGCGAACCCGTTCACCGGACGCATGGACGACCTCATGTTCCTCGACACGGCGGCGACGCCGGAGCAGGTCTCGGCGCAGTACGCGCTGTTCGGCGCGGAGCCCGTCGAACCGCCGGCGCCACCGTCCTGCTCGCCCGCGGGCGAGCAGATCAGCGACGTCATGGCGCAGGAGCACTGGGCACCGCGCACACCCGACAAGTGGGAGTTCCCGGGTGACGCGATCGTCCTCGCGGAGGCCGGCGACAACCCGGACGACGGCATCCGCCGTCCGTTCGAGTACGCCGTCCTCACCGAGGGGACCGAGCTCGGGTCCTTCGACCTGAGTGCGGAGGTACGGCTCGACGAGCCCGCGACCGTGAACAACCGGGACGTCATCGTGGTCTTCGGCTGGCAGTCGGACACCGAGTACTACTACGCCCACCTCTCGCAGGACAACACGATCTATGCCCACAACGGCATCTTCAAGGTCGACGGAGCCGACCGGGAGCGGATCGACGACCAGTGGGACGGGACGGTCGGGGCACCTCCGGCGATCACCGACGAGGAGTGGCACGACGTGCGCGTCGTGCGCTGCGCGGACTCGGGTGACGTCGCGGTCTACGTCGACGGGCTCGACACCCCGCTCCTGACCGCGAACGACACCACGTTCGCCGAGGGACGGGTCGGGTTCGGCTCGTTCGACAACGTCGGCAGCATGCGTGACCTCGTGGTGACGACCGCCGACGACGCGGGCGAGGTCCCGGTCGACGTCGTCGTCTCGCCGCGGTGCCTGGCCGGCAAGGCCTACCTCGCGGTTCGTGCGACGAACCGGTCGGACGTGCCCGCCGACGTGACCCTCGCGACCGCGTACGGCGACCGGACGGCCGAGGACGTGGCGCCGGGAGGCAACGCCTACCAGTCGTTCGCCGTGCGCTCGGCCGCGCTGGAGGCAGGTTCGGTCACGGTGTCGGCCACGGCGACGGTGGACGGTCAGGAGGTGACGTCCGAGCAGGTGGTCGACCACGCACCGCTGAGCTGCGGGTAGCCGCGGGTAGCAGCAGGGCGTCCGACCGGGCAGGGCGTGCGCGGGAGACCGCGCACGCCCTGCCTGCTCAGTCCCTGGGAGCCGGGGGCGCCGTCGAGTCGCGGACGACGAGCTCGTGCCCCGTCGCCCGTCGCCGCGGTCGCGCCGAGGGCGGCCGGAGCGCCAGGTCGAGCGCGGCCGCGCCGATCTCGCTCATGGGCAGGCGCACGGTGGTGAGCGCGGGCGCGAGGTCCTGGGCCACCTGGATGTCGTCGAACCCGGTGACGGAGACACCGTGCGGCACGGAGACGCCGCGCTCACGCAGGAGCGACAGCACGCCCGTCGCCATCGCGTCGTTGAGCGCGAGCACGGCGGTGGTCCCCGGGTGGGCGTCCAGCAGCTCTCGCGTCGCGTCGCGGCCGCCCTCCCGCGTGAACGGCGCATGGGCCACGGGCACCGCGTCGGGGGGCAGACCGTACCTCGCGACCGCCGCGCGGATTCCCTGGAGCCGGTCGGCGATCGTCGTCAGGTGCGCGGGGCCGGCGGCGACGGCGAGCCGCCGGTGCCCCAGGTCGAGCAGGTGCTGCGCGATGGTCTCCCCCGCGGCCTCGTTGTCGGGCAGCACGGCGTCGCACCGCATGTGGTGGCGCCCGACGGCGACGACGCGACCGCCCGCCTCCTCGAACTCCGCGAGCTCGCGCCCGGCCTCGTGCTCCATGACCGGATCGACGTAGCCGGATCCCGCGAGGACGATCGCGCCCACGCGGTGGGCACGCATGAGCCGGATCTGTTCCGCCTCCGCGGACGGCTCGCGCTCGGTGTGGGCGATCTGCACGCTCCAGCCGTTCTCACCGGCGACGCGCACGACGCCGCTCGCGATCTCGGCGAAGTACGGGTCGCCGATCTCGTAGACGATCAGGCCTGCGACGGACGTCCTGCCACCGGCGAGGGTGCGAGCGTGCACGTTGGCGACGTAGCCGAGCTGTTCGGCCACGGCCCGGACGTGCGCCGCGACCGCCTCGGACACGCCGACGCTGCGCGAGAGCGAGCGCGACGCCGTGGCGAGGGAGACCCCCGCCTCCTCCGCCACGTCCACGAGGCGCGGTGCTACCCGACCCGGTGCCGGACGACCTTCTCGACGCACTCCCGCTCCGATCCCCCGTGCTCCGTCCTCGCGTGCCGATCGCTCGACGCACCACGACGTGACGCTTGCCACACCTGCCGCCGACAGCGTACTCTGACGAAAGCGCTTACGAAAGCGCTTACGCACTCCTGGATCCCACCAGGTCTTCACTACGACGAAGTAGGGAGAGTCATCCCATGGCCTCACGGTTGTCCTCACGAACCGCCCGTCGGCGCACCGCCGCCGTCGTCGCGGGCCTGTCCAGCACGGCTCTCGTCCTCACCGCGTGCTCCGGCGGGGAGAGCGAAGGCGAGGGCGGAGGGTCGGACGACCCGATCGTCGTCGGCATCTCGCTCCCGCTCACCGGCGACTTCTCCGAACCGGGGAAGGGCGTGCAGCGTGGGTACGAGGCGTGGGCCCAGTTCGTCAACGAGGACGGCGGACTGCTCGGCCGCGACGTCGAGCTCAAGATCCTCGACGACCAGTCCAACGCCGACCGCGTCGTGCAGGACTACGAGGCGCTCATCGCGCAGGACGAGGTGGACCTCGTCTTCGGGCCCTTCTCGACCCGCCTCGTCGTGCCGAGCGCACGCGTCGCGGACGAGTACGGGATGCTCTTCGTCGAGCCGGCCGGTGCGGCGAACGAGGTGTTCGAGCAGGGGTTCGAGAACCTCTTCTACGCCGCGCCCGCGATCGCCGACGACCACTACAACTACCTGGCCGACCACATCCTCGACATGCCCGAGGGCGAGCGGCCGCAGACGGTCGCGGTCGCCTCGATGGACGACCCGTTCGCCCAGGGCACCGCCTACGGGCTGCGGGACAAGCTCGCCGACGGCGGTCTGGAGATCGTGGTCGACGAGGTCTACCCGCCGAACACGACCGACTTCTCGTCGATCGCCGCGAAGATCGACGACTCCGACGCGGACATGGTCATCGGTGGGACGCAGTACCAGGACGCGGTCAACCTGATCGTCGCCCTGCAGCAGCTCGACTACCAGCCCGACCTCGCGGCCTTCTCCACCGCTCCGACCAACCCCGAGTTCTCGGCCGCGATCGGCTCGGAGACCGAGGGCATCCTGTCCCCCACCGGGTACACCGAGACCGCGAGCTGGCCGTCCAACGTGGACTTCGTCGAGCGGTACACCGAGCTCCACGGCAACCCGCCCGGTGAGGACGAGGCCAACGCCTACACGACCGGTCAGGTCGTCGCGGCCGCCGTCGAGGCCGCCGGTTGCGCCGAGCAGGGCGAGTGCCAGCAGGAGCTGATCTCGTGGCTGCGCACCAACGAGGTGGAGACCGTCGTCGGCCCGCTCACGTGGGACGAGACCGGCAAGCCCCAGGGTGCGCACCTCATCCAGCAGTACGTCGACGGCGAGATCCAGATCGTCCTGCCCCAGGACGCCATGGAGGCCGACTTCGTCTACCCCAAGCCGGCCTGGTGATCCGTCCGTGACCGGGACGCTCCTCTTCCAGAGCCTCGTGCTCGGCGTGCTGCTGGGAGGGCTCTACGCCCTCCTGGCAGCGGGCCTGACCCTCTACTTCGGCGTGATGCGCGTCGTGATGATCGCCCACTCGGCGTTCCTCATCCTCGCCGCGTACCTCGCCTGGTTCTTCAACCAGCAGACCGGGATGGACCCGCTGCTGTCGCTCGTGGTGACCGTGCCCCTCTTCTTCCTGGTGGGCGTGGGCATGCAGCGCCTGCTCATCACACGCCTGCGACCAGCCACCCTCACGATGATGTCGGTGCTCCTCACGTTCGCCGTCGCGCTGTTCATCGAAGGCATGATCGGGTTCGTCTGGAGCGGCACGCAGCGTCGCATCCAGCTCCCCTACTCCAGCGCGAGCGTCGAGTTCTTCGGGGCGCACATCGCCGTCGTCAAGCTCGTCGCGTTCGCGCTGGCCGCCCTCTCGCTCGCCCTGCTCTACCTGATCATGAAGCACAGCAGGTTCGGCCAGGCGCTGCGTGCCACGATCCAGCACAGCGAGGCGGCACAGCTCGTCGGGATCAAGACCGACCGCGTCGCAGGCTTCGGCTTCGGCCTCGGCCTGGCCACCGCCGCGATCGGCGGGACCGCGCTGTCCCTCGACGCGACGATCTACCCGTCGCTCCACTGGCACTGGATCGGTCCGCTCATGGCGATCATCGTCGTGGGCGGGCTGGGCTCCATCCCGGGCGCCGCGATCGCGGCGATGGTCCTGGGGATCGGCCAGAGCCTGCTCCAGGTGCCGCTCGGCACGACGTGGGCGCAGACC
Source organism: Cellulosimicrobium arenosum (assembly GCF_014837295.1). Taxonomy (GTDB): domain Bacteria; phylum Actinomycetota; class Actinomycetes; order Actinomycetales; family Cellulomonadaceae; genus Cellulosimicrobium; species Cellulosimicrobium arenosum. Next base: position 4,308 of record NZ_JACYHB010000018.1, on the reverse strand, counting down.
ATCTTCTACGTCGCGCTCTTCGTGACGCTGATGCTGCGCCCCCAGGGATTCTTCGGAGGTCGCCTTGCCCAACGCTTCTGACACCCGTCACCCCACCTCCACCGCCGGTTCTCCGGCCGTCACCGCCACCGAGCCGACCGGCACGGGTGCGACCGGCTCCGGCACGAACCGGACCTGGCGCCGCGTGGCCCGCGTCGTCGCGCTGGTCGTGTGCGCCGCCCTGGTCCTGGCGTTCCCGGAGCTCGCGCCCAACGCGTACATCCTGTCCGCCGGCATCGTCGTCGCGAGCTACGCGTGCACGGCGACCGCCTGGAACTTCATGGGCGGCTTCACGGGCTACGTCTCGCTCGGCCACGCAGCCTTCTTCGGCCTCGGCGCCTACGGCACCGCCATCCTGATCCGCGACCTCGGGCTCCCGAGCTTCGTCGCCTGGCTCCTGGCGGGCCTGCTGGTCCTGCTCATCACCATCCCGCTCGGCATCGCTGCGCTGCGCGTGCGCGGCGCCTCGTTCGTCATCGTGTCGATCTCGTTCGTCCTGATCCTCCTGCTCGTCTTCCAGGGCTGGGGCTCGTTCACCGGCGGGTCCGACGGTCTCGTCGTCCCCCGGCCGTTCCCCGACCTGCTGCGGCCCGAGCACCACCGGGTGTTCTTCTACCTGTTCGCGGCGCTCCTCGCGGCCATGCTGCTCGCGTGGTGGGCGATCGACCGCTCCCGGTTCGGCACCGGCCTCAAGGCGGTGCGGGAGGACGAGGACAAGGCGCAGGCGCTCGGTGTCCCCACCCGCAACTACAAGCTGGTCGCCTACGTCGTCTCGGCGACGTTCACCGCGCTCGCCGGCGGCATGTACGCGCTCTGGTTCGGCGACCTCGACCCGATCTTCCAGTTCTCGATCATGCTCGGGTCCTACATGGTGCTGATGGCGCTCTTCGGCGGGGTCCGGCACCTCTACGGTCCGCTGCTCGGCGCCGTGGTCGTCGGGGTCGGTCTGGAGTACTTCAAGCTCGAGTTCGGCGACACCCAGCTCCACCTCGTCGCCACCGCGCTGCTGCTGGGTCTCGTGGTCCTGTTCATGCCGGACGGGCTCATCCCCGCGGCCCAGGCGCTCGTCAAGCGCTTCGGTCCGCAGGACTCCTCCATCCGCGAGGTGACGGCCGCCGAGCTGCTGGAACGCAACCGCGCGGCGTCGGGCACGGCAGGTACCACGGATGGCGACCGGGACGAGCCCGCCGACGCGGCGGGCACCGGACGCTCCGAGGGCGACGCATCGACGGGAGGAGACCGATGAAGACGACGGTGGAGACGGGTCGCAGCCTCGAGACGGTCGGGCTGTCCCGGTCGTTCGGCGGGGTGCACGCCGTCCGCGACGCGACCGTGACGTTCCAGCAGGGCAAGATCAACGCCCTGATAGGCCCCAACGGCTCGGGAAAGACGACGTTCTTCAACTGCGTCACCGGGATGATCAAGCCGGACTCCGGCACCGTGACGTTCAAGGGTCACGACATCACGCGCAGGTCACCGCACCGGATCGCTCGCGCGGGGATCGGTCGGAGCTTCCAGCTCTGCCGCGTCTTCCCCCGCATGACCGTCCTGGAGAACCTGCTCGTGGCGGTCCAGCCCAAGGGCTTGCGGGACCTGCTCTCCGGGGCACGCAACCCGGCCGAGATCGACCGTGCCCGGGCGCTGCTGGTCCGGGTCGGGATCGACCACCTGGAGAACAGCGAGGCGCGCAACCTCTCGTACGGGCAGCAGAAGCTGCTCGAGCTCGCGGGCGTGCTGATGGGCGACCCGGACACGATCATGCTCGACGAGCCGGCAGGAGGCGTGAACCCCGCGCTCATCGGCCGCATCGCGACGCTCGTGCAGGAGCTGAACGCCGAGGGCAAGACGTTCCTCGTCGTCGAGCACAACATGGAGCTGGTCATGAGCCTGTCCGACCACGTCATCGTCTTCGACCGGGGGCGTCCCATCGCCGAAGGGCCCCCGGAGACCGTGCAGTCCGACCCTCGAGTCCTGGAGGCCTACCTTGGTGTCTGAACCGAAGTCCGCCGCCTCGTCGCAGCCGGAGTACCTCCTCGAGCTCGACGACATCCAGGCCGGGTACGGACGCGCCGCGATGGTCCTGCGTGGCCTGACCATCAAGGTGCCGCCGTCCACCGTCGTGTGCCTCGTCGGCCCCAACGGCGCCGGGAAGTCCACGGTGCTCAAGGTCGCCAGCGGGCTGCTCACCCCGCGGTCCGGCGCGATCCGCGTGAACGGGCAGGACGTCACCGGCCAGGGACCGCAGCAGATGCTGTCCTCGGGGCTCGCCCACGTGCTCCAGGGGCACAGCGTGTTCCGCGAGATGTCCGTGGCCGAGAACGTGCTGCTCGGCGCCTACACGCTGCGCGACAAGGCACTGGTCGCCGAGCGGGTCGCGTTCGTGCAGGAGCTGTTCCCCATCGTCGGCGAACGGTGGAAGCAGCTCGCGGGCCTGCTGTCCGGAGGCCAGCAGAAGCAGGTCGAGTTCGCGCGCTCGCTCATGGTCAGCCCGCGCGTCGTGCTCCTGGACGAACCCTCCATGGGACTCGACCCGAAGACGACGGCGACGGTGTTCGAGCAGGTGGTCCGCATGCGCGAGGCCGGCGTCGCGGTCCTGCTGGTCGAGCAGAACGCCCGTCGGGCGCTCGAGACCGCGGACATCGGGTGCGTGCTCGACCTCGGGCGCGTGCACATCACCGGACCGGCACCGGAGCTGCTCGCCGATCCGCAGCTCTCCGAGCTCTACCTGGGCGGGCGGCCGGCCGAGCCGTCCCCGTCCGCGGGTGCCTGACCGGGACCGACAGGGACCGACAGGGACCGACAGGGACCGACACGGACGACGGGACGTCGCCGCCCGGACCCGGACGTACGGTGGACGTGGCAGGGCCAGCAGGCCCGCACCACGTCCACCGTCGTCCCGTCCCCCGAAGGAACCCGATGCCCGAGCCCGTCCCCTTCGCTCCCGTCCGCCGACTGCTGGACGACGACCTCCTTGCCGCGGTGCGTGGGCGTGCCGCGGGGTACGACCGCGACAACGCGTACTTCACGGAGGACCTCGCGGACCTCGTCGGCGCCGGCTACCTGCGTGCCCTGGTCCCGGAGTCCTTCGGCGGCGCCGGGCTGACCCTGCGTGAGACCGTGCACGAGCAGGCCCGCCTCGCCGGTGCGGCCCCCGCGACCGCGCTCGCCGTGAACATGCACCACGTCTGGACGGGCGTGGCGCGCTACCTGCACGAGCGCGGCGACTCGTCGCTGGACTGGTTGCTCGAGGAGGCCGGACGCGGCGAGGTCTTCGGGTTCGGCTACAGCGAGGCGGGCAACGACCTCGTCCTGCTCGGGTCGCGGACCGAGGCCCGTCCGGACGGCGCCGGCGGCTACACGTTCCACGGCCGCAAGATCTTCACCTCCAACTCCCCCGGCTGGACTCGGCTGGGCGTCCTGGGACTCGACACGACGTCCGACGACGGCCCGCGCCTCGTGCACGCGTTCGTGGCTCGCGACGGGGACGGTGTCGAGGTCCGCGACGACTGGGACACGATGGGCATGCGCGCGTCGCAGTCGTGCAGCACGGTGCTCGACGGCGCGCACGCGGCCGCCGACCGCGTGGTCCGGCGACTGGCGCCCGGGCCGTCGCTCGACCCGCTCGTGATCGGGATCTTCACGACGTTCGAGACGCTGCTGGCAGCGGTGTACACAGGGATCGCCGACCGCGCGATCGAGCTGGCCGTGGCGGCCGCGCGGCGTCGGACGTCGATGAAGAACGACGGCGCGGCGCTCGCGCAGGACCCGGACATCCGCTGGCACCTCGCGGACGCGGCGCTGGCCCTCGACGGGGTGTGGCCGCAGCTGGACACGGTCGCCGGGGAGCTGGACGCTCTCGTGGACCGTGGCGTCGGCTGGTTCCGTGCGACGGCGGGACTCAAGGTGCGCGCGACGGAGACGGCGAAGCTGGTCGTCGACCGGGCCGTCCGCGTGGCGGGAGGCTCGACCTACTTCTCGGGGAACGAGCTCGGGCGCCTCTACCGGGACGTGCTCGCCGGGCTGTTCCATCCCTCCGACGACGAGTCCGCCCACTCGACGGTCGCCCACTCCCTCCTCGACGGATAGCGGGCCCGACCAGACCCTTCCGCCCCGTCCACCATGTGCCTACGTCCCGTCGGACCGGTCAAGCCCCTTGGAGTGGTGTAGCGCTGCGTGATCTTTGTTGGGGTCAGGCGCTGAGCTCGAGCATGGGGTCGGGGTTCACCTCGATTCCCGGATCGGTGACGGTCGTGAGGCGGCATCTGGTGA
>NZ_JACYHB010000017.1 GCF_014837295.1 Cellulosimicrobium arenosum | reverse complement strand
GCCGCTCGTGCCCGGCTTGCCGCGCCCGTGGATACCTGCCCTGCGCGCCCATCCGAACGCCGTGTTCCGACTCACCCCGACCGCGCGGGCGGCAGCCGAGACACTCCCGTCCTCACGATCGAGGGCCTCGAAGAACCGCGCCCGCATCTCCTCAGAAACCACGATCCCCGCAACTCCCCGAAATCCAGGGTGTTGCGGGGATCGCTAGAACCCGCCAGAGACGGTGCGGGGGCGTCGTGCGTCCGGTGGATCAGCCGCAGAGCGTCGCGTCGTACGCGACGTCCGCGCCGGCGGACCGGCCGCCGCTGCGCATCGTGACCTGGGCACGTCCCGCCTCCACGCCGGGTGCGCGCGCCCCGAACGACTGATAGGCGCTCTTCCCGGGCTCGACCCCCGTCACGGTGCGCGACCCGTACGGGGTGGTGAGCGTGATGTCGGCGGCCACGGAGTCGGTGTTGGTCGCCTGGACCGCGACGTAGGCCTTGCCCGCCAGGCAGCGGGTCGCGGCCGTCGCGCTCACGACGAGGTCCGCCGTCTCGGGCGCGGCCTCGAACGGGATGTCCAGAGTCGAGGCGGGCCCCGTCGTGACCGTCGGGCTGCCGTCGCGGAAGACGCTCCACAGCTCGAGGCGCACCGTGCCGCCGTCGAGGTCGCCGAGCGACCCCGACGTGGTCACCGGGCGACCCGCGCTCGAGTACGTCTCCGCGCCGGGTACCGGGTCCGTCGGGAAGTACCCGTACGTCTCCGTCCGGTCTCACGTCCCGTCGCCGGTGAGGTCATAGCTCACGCGGGCCTGCACCGCGAGACCGACCTGCGTGCCCGCGTCCACGGGTATCGAGAAGGTGGTCGCCCCGCCGTCGTGCGACGCCGTCACGTCGGAGACCTCGAACGTCGCCGGGTCGTGGGGCGTGTCGACGTACGTCCCGGTCCCGGCCGAGGCGAGCTCGACCGTGCCGGCCTCGCCGGCGTCGGCCGTGAGCGCGCCGTCGTCGGACAGGTGCAACGTCGAGGTGACCGGCTCGGGGTCGGGATCCGGGTCCGGGTCGGGATCCGGGTCCGGGTCGGGATCGGGGTCCGGGTCGCCCGGGTTGCCGGGCGCGCCGCCGCCGCTCCACGTGTGCGCACCCGTGGTGGCCGTGCGGCCCGGGGCGACGTCGAGCGTCGTCCCGTCGGAGAACGTGACGGTGAGCGGTTCGGTCGAGACGTTGGCCGCGACGTAGGTGAGCGACCCGTCCTCGTCGAACGTCGCCGCGAGGGGGTGGTCCGCGCTCACCGTCGTGTCCACGGTGCCCAGCGCCGCGAGGTTCGCGACCCAGTGGAACGTGTGCGCGCGGGACTCGCCCTCCTCGGGTGTCGGGTACCCGCCGCGCACGTTCTCGAGCGCGGCGTCGGCGTCGCCCAGGGCGAGGAAGCTCCACAGGATGTCCTGCCACGCCGTGGGGTGACCGCCCTGGACCTCCTCGAGGTGGGCGTAGAGCTCGCGCACGCGCTCCGGGTCGTACCCGAGGTACAGGTGCGAACCGGTGATCGGCAGGTAGTTGATGCCCTGGATCATCGACGGGTTGGCGGTGAACCACGTCGAGTACGAGCCGCCGTCGCCCCAGACCATGCCGACCGTCTCGTGGTCGAACTCGTCGGGGAACGTCGTGCCGCTCGCGTCGAACCAGTACTCGCGGATCGCGGCCGCCTGGGTCGTGTAGATGTAGATCCCCGCGTCCCGCGCGGCAGTGTTGCCCGTGACCTGGCCCCACTGGACCAGGGCGCCGGCAAAGTTCATGCCCTCCGAGGACGACTCCTGGTTGTTGCCGGCCGCGAACGCGCCGTGGCCGGACGCCCAGTCGTGGCCCGCGTAGATGTCGAAGTCGCGCAGGTACGGGAACATCGGCTCGTCGCGGTCGTAGCCGTTCGCGTCGCTGATCAGCAGGTCGACCATGGGGCCGTAGTCCTGCGCCCACTGCGGGTCGAACCGGGCGAGCGTCGCGGCGGCCGCGACGTAGTACCCGTAGTGGAAGTGGTGGTCGTTGAGCTCCTGGTCCGAGCCGTACGAGGCCGGGTAGCCGATGAGCGTGCCCCAGTCCTCGTCGTAGGCGAACACTCGCTCGGCCTTGCCCGGCGACGCGGTGAACCAGTCCGTGAGGAGCGAGCGCACCTGGGCCAGCGCGGCGTCGCGCTGGTCGGTCCGGCCGAGCTGGTCGGAGATCTCGACGATCCGCGTCGCGCGCCCGAGCGCCTTGCCGGTCCAGTAGGTGTCGTTGCCACGCTGGTCGAGCGGGTCGGCCGCGACGTCGTCGAGGTAGGCCTCGAGCTGGTCGCGGTCCGCGCTGCCCTCGGCGCCGGTGGCCACGGCCGGGATCTCGGGCAGGACGCCCTGGAACGTGTCGTGCGTGGTGAACGCGTCGATCCCGGCGAGCACCGTGAGGTCGCCGCGCGCGGAGGTGTAGGTCGCGTCCAGCGGTTCGCCCGCGGGGTCGCCGCCGGCCAGGTGCTTCGCCTGGTGCGGGTACAGGGCTGCGACCGTCCCGGCGGACTCGCCGGTCCCGGGCCACGGCGTCGTCTCGAGCGCGTAGGTCGTGCTGACCTGCGACGTCGACTCGTCATAGGTGTAGTCCACCGTCGTGCCGGTCACGGGGGAGTACGCGGAGTCCGCGTAGGTGTCCGCGAGCGCTGCGCGGGCGTCGTCCGCGACGTCGGGCAGGACGGCGACCGAGAAGAACCCGTCGCCGTCCAGGGGCGCGGTGAACGTGTCGCCGGACTGCGTCCAGTCCACGCCGGGCGGCGCGAACGCCACGTAGTCGTGGCCGTTGACGCTCAGGCCCAGGCGAGGGCCGTCGTCCAGCCAGACGTCGGCCCCGTCGTCGGCGGTGAGGGTCGCGTCGCCGCCGGACGCCTCGAACCACGCGAACGGCAGGCCGTGCCCGATCGTCGCGCGCAACGACCGTGATCCGTCGTCCCACAGGGGAGAGACGGTCCAGTCGGTCCAGTCGTCGACGGCGACGTACGGGGCGTCGAGCCCGCTCACGCCCGCGTGCAGGTCCTCGCGGTACGGGAAGTGGTACTCCGAGACACCCGCACCGCTGCCGGAGATCGTCGGCGTCGTCGTGTACGAGATGCCGAGGCCCGCTGCGTCCGGCTGGTACGCGGCGGGATGGGCGTGCAGCGGCACGCTCCACCGGCAGTCCAGTCGCTTGTAGGCCAGCGAGGACCACCAGTCGTTGGTCGGCAACGGCGTGGTCGGGGCGTCGTCGGTCACGAACGCGCGGGGGTCGGCGTTGATCGCGGCACAGCCGTTCGGGGTCGGTCCGGGTGGTTGCGTGGTGTAGCTGCCGGAACCGACGTCGATGGTCTCCGCCGCGGCGGACGTGGCCTGCGTGACGGCCAGCCCGCCGGCGACGAGGACGCCGACGAGGGCTGCGGCGACCGACCGGCTCGGCCGGCGCAGCCGCTCGGAACGGCGAGGTACGGGTAGGTCAGCTCGTGCTGGATCGTCGGACACGACGTCTCCCTGGGTCACGCGCGGGACGTCGTCGTCCCGCGCTCGGTGCACCCCGCGGCAGCGGTGCCGGGGGGAGGGAGCGCTCGCTGGGAGCGCTTCCACAACCACGATAGAGCGTTCTCCCGGATACGCCAAGAGGATCGCCGCATCGTGTGGGAGGACCGTGCGGGAGGGAACCGTGACACGCGGTGCGCGAGGCGGGACTCGAACCCGCACGTCCGAGGACACCAGGACCTAAACCTGGCGCGGCTGCCAGTTACGCCACTCGCGCGCGACGCCCATCCTACGGCGCGGCTACCTCGGGTCGATGCCGAGGTCGCGACGGAGCTTGGCGACGTGGCCGGTCGCCTTCACGTTGTACTGCGCGAGCTCGACCGTGCCCTCCGGGCCGACGACCACGGTCGAGCGGATCACGCCCGTGACGGTCTTGCCGTAGAGGGACTTCTCGCCCCAGGCGCCGTACGACTCGAGCACGGACCTGTTCTCGTCGGAGACGAGCGGGAACGTCAGGTGCTCTGCCTCCGCGAAGGTCGCGAGCGTGTCGACCGGGTCGGGGGAGACCCCGACGACGGCGTAGCCGGCACCCTGGAGCGAGGCCAGGTTGTCGCGGAAGTCGCACGCCTCCGTCGTGCAGCCGGGCGTCCCGGCAGCCGGGTAGAAGTACACGACGACGTGCTTGCCGCGCAGGTCGGAGAGCGTGAGCGTGCCGCCGTCGGCGGCGGGCAGCGTGAAGTCGGGGGCGGTGTCTCCGACGGTGAGGCGCGTGGTCATGGATCTCCTTCGGTCCGGGACGGGTCGTTCCTCCGAGAGTAGGCGACGCGGCCTGCGTCCCGGCTGTCGTGCACGTCACAGCCCTGGCGCCCGTGCGCGATTTCTCCCGCGGGGGCGGTGCTGCTAATGTTTTCTCTCGCGCGCCATTAGCTCAATTGGTTAGAGCAGCTGACTCTTAATCAGCGGGTTCGGGGTTCGAGTCCCTGATGGCGCACCGTACCGGAGGCCGTCCACCCAGCAGGGTGGGCGGCCTTCGTCGTCCGTTCCGACCGTGTTCGTCCGCACTCGTCCGGGTGTTCACCCGTGCCCTGGATCGTCGCTCCTGGGCGCGGCGGAGCAGCCGCGCCCTCCGCCTGTCGACGAGAGGACGCACGATGCGCGCGCACCCGCACCCGCACCGACCCAGGACACGACCACCGGCCCGACGCGTGGCGACCGCCGCGCTCGGCGCGACGCTGATCGCGGGGGTGCTGGTGCCCGCCGCGACGGCTGCGCCCGGATCCGGGCAGGTCACGACGGCGCCGCGCGCCGCGACGTCGGGCCCGGAGGAGGCCGGCGGGACGCCCCTGCTGTCCCCGACCACCGGGACGTTCGTCGACGGCACCGTCCCCGTGGTCGCCACGCCGGTGCAGCCCGGCGACCCGGTCGACGCGCTCGCCGTCGACGGCGAGGTGATCGACGCGGCGCCGACGCCGGCGGTCGCGCACCTGTCGTTCGAGGTGGGCTCCAACTCGATCGAGGCCCGCTACGCGAGTCGCGTGCTCGTCAACGGCGAGCCGTTCGAGCTGGACCGGGACATGGTCTCCGAGCGGGTCTCCCTCGACGTACCGGCCGACGTGCTCGTCCAGGGCGAGAACGCGGTGCGGTGGGAGGTCGGTGCGGTCGAGACCTCGTGCGGCACCAACGTCGACGACTACGACGTCACCGACGTGTCGCTCGAGCTGCTCGGCGAGGTCGCGGACGGCGGGACCAACGAGTTCACGTACCAGTTCGGCGACGGCTCGTGCGGCTCGAACATCGTGCGCGTGCCGAGCGCCGACCTGACGTTCGACCTCGTCCAGGATCCCGGTGCGACCACCGGCCTGGCCGGCGAGCTCGACACCACCACGCTCGAGAACGGCGACCACACCCTCACCGCGACCACGGCCGCGGGCCTGGCCGCGACGAGCGCGGTCACGGTCAACAACTCCGCGCCGGGTGCGCCGGCGATCCTCCCCACCGACGGCGCGCTCCTCGACGGTGCGCAGACGGTCCTCGCGACCCCGCCGGCGGGCGGCGACGCGCCGACCGGCATCGAGATCGACGGCGCGGCGCTCGCGACCACCGAGACGCTCGGAGCGGGGACCTCGACCTTCGTGTTCTCCGTCGGCTCGAACTCGATCGAGGTGCGCTACACGAACCACGTGATCGTCAACGGACGTCGGATCGACCTGGTCGACCGCGACTACGTGAGCGAGACGGTGCGGCTGGACGTGCCGAGCTCCTCGCTCGTGCCCGGGCGGAACACGATCCGCTTCGTCGCCGGTGTCGACCGGACGTCGTGCGGCGACAACCACGACGACTTCGCGATCTCCGGCCTCGGTCTCGAGGTCGCGCACGGCACGGTCACACCGGTGGACGTCGAGCCGTCCTACGCGCTCGGCGACGGGTCCTGCGGGTCCAACGCGACCAAGCCGCGCGCCGTCGACCTCCTGTTCGACGTGTCCCGCGACGTCGACGCCCCTGCCGCCGGGCTGCGGGCCGACGTCGACACCGCCGACCTCGAGGACGGGGAGCACGTCATCACCTCGGCGACGGCCGCGGGGGCAGGCGCCCGTCGCACCGTCGTGACCGACAACACAGGGCCGGCGGTCGCCTCCTCGGTGCCGCAGGCGGGCCAGGAGCTGCGCACGGCGACGCCGCTCGCGGTCGAGATCGACGACGCGTCGGGCGTCCTCGACGGCCCGCACGTCACGCTCGCCGGGGAGACGGTCGACCCCGGTACCCCCGTCGGCCCGGGTCTCGAGCCCGGCGACCACACGCTCGTCGTGACGGCCACGGACGTGCTCGGCAACGAGAGCGCGCACGAGATCGCGTTCTCGAGCGCCGGGATCCCCGACGCGCCGTCCGACCTGACGCCCGAGCACGGGACGACCGACGTCGCCGGGAGCATCGAGCTCGGCGCACGGGTCGCCGTCCCGGGCGGGGGCGACGTGACCGCCACGTTCTCGCGCGTCGAGTCCGTGCACCCGGTCCTCGCGGCACAGGGCTCTGCGCCCACGGTGCCGACCACCACGCTCGAGGTCGAGGGCGAGGAGCCCGCGGCCGTCGACGCTCTCGTGCCTGCGGACGACGCGACGCTCGACTCCCCGTCGACCCGGGACGTCACCTACCAGCGCTTCGAGATCCCCGCGGAGGGGGACGTCGCGGGCCAGTCCGTGCGCTGGGAGGGCCTCATCGACCCGCAGCGGGTCGCCACCCTGCACGTGTGGGACGGTCGGGCCTGGGTCGCCGGTGCGTCTGCCCGCGGCGACGTGGAGGGCACGACGACGCTCACGGCCACGCTCGCCGACGACCAGGTCCAGGACGGTGTCGTGCACGTCCTCGTCACGGGCACCGACCCGTTCGTCGACGACATCGACGACGGCGTGGGCATGCAGGAGCCGACCGACTTCGCCGACCGCGGCGACTACGACTTCTCGATGGTCCACTTCACGGACACGCAGTACCTGGCCGAGGGCGCGGTCGAGCAGGAGACCGCCGAGGAGCGCGCGGTGTGGGCCAAGACCTACACCGACATCGCGCAGTGGATCGTCGACAACGCCGAGAGCCGGGACATCGAGTACGTCGCCCACACGGGCGACGTCAACGAGAACTACATCCGCCCCCCGGCGGACGAGGCGGCGATGGCCCAGGCCCGCGGCGAGTACGAGTTCTCCTCCGCGGCGCAGCAGATCATCGACGACGCGAACATCCCGAACGGTGTCCTCGCGGGCAACCACGACAACCTCACGGGCACCGACAACGGCCCGGGCGCGCTGTTCAACGAGTTCTACGGGCCGCAGCGCTACGAGGACCTGTCCGGGGAGTGGGAGGACGCGAGCTACGGCGGTCCCTGGCGCGAGGGCGACAACCAGAACCACTTCGACCTCTTCACCGCGGGCGGACTGGACTTCGTCGCCGTCTACCTGTCCTACGGCGTGACCACCGAGGAGGCCGCGTGGGCCGACGGCGTGCTGGAGCAGTATCCGGACCGCAACGCCATGGTGCTCACGCACGACTACCTCGTGCCGAGCTCGAGCCCGGACGGGCGCGGCTCGCCGCTCGCGACACCGGACGGCCGCCTGGTGTACAGCAAGGTCGTGGAGCCCAACCCGAACGTGTTCCTCGTCATGTCCGGACACCGCCACGGCGTGGGGATCAACGTGAAGCAGGACGTGGGTGCCGAGGGGAGCGGTGTGGCCGAGCTCGTCGCCGACTACCAGTTCTACGAGGTCACGGCCGAGGAGGCGGGACTGACCGACGTCGGCGGCTACACGCCGGAGCAGGGGCTGCGGCTCGGCGCGAGCTACCTGCGGCTCCTGCAGTTCGACGTCGACCGTTCCGAGATGATCGTCGACACGTACTCCCCGTGGCTCGACGACTTCGCGGCGACGGAGTACGACGACGAGCAGCGGTACAACGGGCTCGAGGACGACTTCGCGATCCCGGTCGACCTCACGAGCCGCAGCACGAGCCTGGCGACTGACTCGGTCGCGCTCCTCGCCACCGGCACGGAGATCGGGACGACGACGGTCGCCTCGGGTGACCTCGCCACGGTGACGTGGGACGACCTCGAGCCGGGGGCTCTGCACGCGTGGACCGTGACGGCCACGAGCGCCGGCGGCGGTGTCACGACGGCGCCCGTCCGGTCGTTCGCGACGGCCCCCGAGGCCGGGCAGCTCGTCGTCACGACGGCCGCGCGTGCGCAGTGCCTGGCCGGCACGGCCTACGTCGCGGTCCGTGCGACCAACGACGACACGGTGCCGATGGACGTCACGCTGGAGACGCCGTACGGGTCGCGGACGGTGCCGGGGGTGGAGCCGGGGAGGTCGGCCTACCAGTCGTTCTCGGTGCGCGCGGGCTCCGTCGAGGCGGGCAGCGCGCACGTGTCGGCGAGCGGCGACGGACGCGCGCTGGACGCGGACGTCGCGTTCGACGCCGTCGACTGCGGCTGACCCGGGCTCCGGCTCGACGCGCCGTCCCAGCCCCTCGGGTCCGATCGAGGGGGTGGGACGGCGTCGTGCCGTCGCCACGTACCCTGGTGCGGTGCCCGACCCGACCGAACGGACCCAGCAGAGCGGGTCGCCGACCCTCGCCGACCCGGGCGGTGCCCGGTACCGCCGGGACCCGGTGTCGTTCGTGCGGCGCACGGGCCGGCTCACGCCGCGGCTGCAGCAGGCCTGGGACGCTCACCACGAGCGATACCTCGTCGACGTGCCGCGCGACGCCGCCGTCACGTCCGTCGACCCGTCCTTCCGGCTCGTGCCGCACGAGCTGTTCGGCCGCAGCGCCCCGCTGGTCGTGGAGATCGGCTCGGGCCAGGGCGAGGCGGTCGTGGCCGCCGCGGAGCGTGAGCCGGAGCGTGACTTCCTCGCTCTGGAGGTCTACCTGCCCGGTCTCGCGAAGACCGTGCGCGAGGCCGGCCGGCGCGACCTGACCAACCTGCGCCTGCTGGAGGTCAACGCGGTCGAGGTCCTGGCCTCCACCCTCCCCGCCGGGAGCGTGGACGAGCTGTGGGTGTTCTTCCCGGACCCGTGGCACAAGTCGCGGCACACCAAGCGTCGCCTCGTCACCCCCTCGTTCGGGGCGCTGGCCGAGCGCGTGCTGCGCGTGCCCGACGGCGGCCGGCCCGGTGGCACGCTCCGGCTGGCCACGGACTGGGCGCCGTACGCCGCGAAGATGGTCGAGGCGCTCGACGCCGCACCCGGCCTGGCGAACGTCCACGGACCCGGTGGCGTCGCGCCACGCTTCGGCGGACGTGTGCGCACCGGGTTCGAGCACAAGGGCGAGGTCGCGGGTCGTGCGGTCACGGACCTGGAGTACGTGCGGGTCTGAGCAGCGGGGGTACGCGCGGGGACGTCGTCGACGCCCGTCGTCGATATCGGTATCGACATTCCGGACCGGGGCCTTGCCGACAAGCGTGATCTAGGGCACATTGGCGACGGGACGACAGTCGCCCCGGGCGCGTAACGGTGCGCGCTCCCATGAGCCGATGGAGGCCTCATGACCGACACGACGGCAGGATCCGCGTCAGGACCCGCCGAGGAGACCGACTACCAACGGGTGCAGCGCTCGCCCGAGTTCCAGGACCTGCGGCGACGCTTCCGCAACTTCGTCTTCCCCATGACGGCGTTGTTCCTGGTCTGGTACTTCGTCTACGTCCTGCTGGCGAACTACGCGCACGACTTCATGAGCATCAAGGTCAGCGGGAACATCACGGTGGGCCTGCTGCTCGGGCTCGGGCAGTTCGTCTCGACCTTCGCCATCACCATGATCTACGCGCGCTGGGCCAACCGACGGTTCGACGCCGAGGCCGACGAGCTGCGCCGTGAGATCGAGGAGGACGAGCTGTGAACGCCACCGTCCGGGCCGCAGAGGCCACCGACGTCGGCAACCCCGTCGTCAACATCGCGATCTTCGCCGTGTTCGTCGCGGTGACGCTCGTCATCGTGCTGCGCGCGTCGCGGCAGAACAAGTCCGCGGCCGACTACTACGCCGGCGGGCGCAACTTCACGGGCCCGCAGAACGGCACTGCGATCGCGGGCGACTACCTCTCCGCCGCGAGCTTCCTCGGCATCTGCGGTGCCATCGCCGTCAACGGTTACGACGGGTTCCTCTACTCGATCGGGTTCCTCGTCGCCTGGCTCGTCGCGCTCCTGCTCGTCGCCGAGCTCCTGCGCAACACGGGCAAGTTCACGATGGCCGACGTCCTGTCGTTCCGTCTCAAGCAGCGTCCCGTGCGCATGGCGGCTGCTCTCGCGACGCTCGCGGTGGTCTTCTTCTACCTCTTGGCCCAGATGGCGGGCGCGGGCGGTCTCGTGGCGCTCCTGCTCGGTATCGACTCGACCGCGGGGCAGAGCATCGTGGTGGCGGTCGTGGGCGCGCTGATGATCCTCTACGTGCTCGTCGGTGGGATGAAGGGCACCACGTGGGTGCAGATCATCAAGGCGGTGCTGCTCATCGCGGGCGCCGCGGTCATGACGTTCTGGGTGCTCGCGAAGTTCGGCTTCAACATCTCGGACCTGTTCCAGGGCGCGATCGACATGGCGGGCCCCGGCGGCGAGGCGATGATCGAGCCGGGCAAGAAGTACGGCGTGGACGGCACGACCAAGCTCGACTTCCTGTCGCTCGCGCTCGCCCTCGTGCTCGGCACCGCGGGGCTCCCGCACGTCCTCATGCGCTTCTACACGGTCCCGTCGGCCAAGGAGGCCCGCCGCTCGGTCGTGTGGGCGATCTGGTTGATCGGCATCTTCTACCTGTTCACGCTGGTCCTCGGCTACGGCGCGGCGGCGCTGGTAGGACCGGAGGCGATCTCGTCGGCACCGGGCGGGGTGAACTCCGCGGCTCCGCTGCTCGCGTTCGCGCTCGGCGGCGAGATCCTGCTCGGGTTCATCTCGGCGGTGGCGTTCGCGACGATCCTCGCGGTGGTCGCCGGGCTGACGATCACGGCGGCGGCGAGCTTCGCCCACGACATCTACGCGAACGTCATCAAGAAGGGCGAGGTCAAGCCCGACGGCGAGGTGCGCGTCGCGCGGATCACGGTCGTCGTCATCGGGATCCTCGCCATCCTCGGCGGGATCTTCGCGCAGGGTCAGAACGTCGCGTTCCTCGTGGCGCTCGCGTTCGCCGTCGCGGCCAGCGCCAACCTGCCGACGATCCTGTACTCGCTGTTCTGGAAGCGGTTCAACACCTCCGGGGCGCTGTGGAGCATGTACGGGGGTCTCGTCTCGTGCATCGTGCTCATCGCGCTCTCGCCCGTGGTCTCGGGCTCGGTCGACCCGGCGACCGGTGCGAGCCTGTCGATGATCAAGAACACCGACGTCGACTTCGCGATCTTCCCGCTCAGCAACCCGGGGATCGTCTCCATCCCGCTGGCGTTCGTCCTCGGCATCGTCGGGACGTTCCTGAGCAAGGGGAAGTCCCACCCGGAGAAGTTCGCCGAGATGGAGGTGCGGTCCCTCACGGGCGCCGGCGCCGAGAAGGCCGTCTCGCACTAGCGCCGGCCGCGGCCGACGAGGAGATCCCTCGTCGGCCGCGGTGCAGGACCGGGTCCGCGTGCGCGCGGGGCACGGCGGACGCACGCGTCCGGTCACGTCGCGAGACCTGGTCCGACGCGCGGCGCGGCGATCCCCGGGCCAGGATGGAGAGCATGGCGACCTCCACCCCGTCCTCCGGGCCGGCCGACGAGACGTACGACGTGATCGTGATCGGGGGCGGGCCCGTCGGCGAGAACGTCGCGGACCGTGCCGCGCGCACCGGCCTGAGCGTCGTGATCGTCGAGGCGGAGCTCCTCGGCGGCGAGTGCTCCTACTGGGCCTGCATGCCGTCCAAGGCGCTCCTGCGGCCGGGCGCCGCGCGGGCCGCCGCGGCGGGGGTCCCGGGCGTCGGTGCGACCGGCGACCTGGATGTGCCGGCCGTGCTGGCGTGGCGCGACTCGATGACGTCCGACTGGGACGACTCCGGTCAGGTGCAGTGGGTCGAGAGCGTGGGGGTCGCGCTCGTGCGCGGCCTGGCGAGCGTCGTCGGGCCCCGACGGGTCGAGGTCACCGCCGAGGACGCCGACGCGGATCTCGACGGGCTGCCACGCCGGCGCGTGCTCGAGGCGCGGCACGCCGTCGTCGCGGCGACCGGGAGCGTGCCCGTCCTGCCCGACGTCCCCGGGCTCGCCGACGCCAACCCGTGGACGAGCCGCGAGGCCACGAGCGTCGAGGACGTCCCGGCGTCGATCGCGATCATCGGTGGCGGTGTCGTCGCGTGCGAGATGGCGTTCGCGCTGACGGACCTCGGGTCCCGTGTCACCGTGCTCTCCCGCGGCCCGCTCCTGGGACGCACGGAGCCCTGGGCGGGAGACGCGGTCGCGGAGTCGCTGCGGGCGCTCGGCGTCGACCTGCGGCTCGGTGCGGGGGCGACCGGAGTGACGACCCTGCCCGACGGGGGCAACCGCCTCGAGCTGTCCGCGACCGGGGCGCCGGCGGGGGAGGGCGAGGTGCCCGACCTCACACCGGTCGAGGTGGATCGCGTGCTCGTCGCGACCGGTCGCGCCCCGCGGACCCAGGACCTCGGGCTGGAGGCGATCGGGCTGACGTCGGCACAGACGCGGCACGGCCTCGACGTGGACGACACGCTGCGGGTGCGCGGCGTCGACGGGGACTGGCTGTACGCGGCGGGAGACGTCACGGGACGCGTCGCGACCACCCACCAGGGCAAGTACCAGGCTCGCGTCGTCGGGGACCTGATCGCGGCCCGGTACGGCGACACGGGCGTCTCCGACGCGCCCACGGCAGGCCGCACCCCGCCCCGTCCCGGGGCCGAGCCCGAGCCGTGGAGCAGGTACGCGGCGACCGCCGACCACCACGCGTCCCCCCAGGTCGTGTTCACCCGGCCCGAGGTCACGGCCGTGGGCCACACCGAGGCGTCGGCGCGCGACGCCGGGCTCGACGTGCGGGTCGTGCGCTACGACCTCGCGAACATCGCCGGGTCGTCCGTGCGGGCGACCGACTACGCAGGGACGGCGCAGATCGTCGTCGACACCGCGCGGGACGTGATCGTGGGGGCGACGTTCGTCGGCCCGGACGCCGCGGAGATGCTGCACGCCGCGACGATCGCCGTGGTCGGCGGGGTGCCGCTGGGACGGCTGTGGCACGCCGTGCCGTCGTACCCGACGGTGAGCGAGGTCTGGCTGCGGTTCCTCGAGGAGTACGGGCTGTAACAAACGTCGCCTAGGCTCGACCGCGTGACGACCGAGAAGACTGCGCCCCGTGTCGCCCTCGCGACCTGCTCCGTCCTGCCCGACCTCGACCCGGACGACGCACCGCTCGTCCAGGCGCTCGCGGACCGCGGGGTCGACGCGCGCGCTGCCGTGTGGGACGACCCGGAGATCGACTGGGCGTCGTTCGACGCGGTCGTGGTGCGCTCGACGTGGGACTACGCGGTGCGCCGCGACGAGTTCGTGACGTGGGCGCAGGGCGTCCCGCGACTGCTCAACGCCGCGTCGGTCCTGCGGTGGAACACGGACAAGGGGTACCTGCGCGAGCTCGAGGCCGCCGACGTGCCCGTCATCCCGACGCTCTGGCTCGATCCCGAGCGCAACCTGTCCTCGCGCGCCATCCACACCCGCCTGCCCGCGCACGGCGACTTCGTCATCAAGCCCGTCGTCAGCGCGGGGGCGCGGGACACCGGGCGGTACCAGTCGGGCGAGGCCTACTCGCGCGGTCGCGCGATCCAGCACGCGAAGAACCTGCTCGTCTCCGGGCGCGAGGTCATGGTCCAGCCGTACGTCACGAGCGTCGACACGACGGGCGAGGTACGCCTCGTCCTCATCGACGGCGAGCTCTCGCACGCGACGCGCAACAAGGCGCACCTCACCGTCCCGCACCACCCCACGCGCGGCCTCTACCCGGACGAGCAGCTCTCGGCGTTCGAGCCGTCGGCCGAGCAGGTCGAGGTCGCGCGGCGCGCGCTGCAGGTCGCCGCCGACGCCGTCGCGGGCGGTGACCCGGCCTCGTTCCTCTATGCGCGCGTGGACCTCGTCACCGGCGACGAGGGCACCCCCGTCGTCATCGAGGTCGAGCTCACCGAGCCGTCGCTCGGCATGGCGCACGCCCCGGGTGCGCTCGACCGCTTCGCGGACGCGATCGCCGCGCGCGTCTGAGCACCGACAGCGGGCGCGAGCGGTCGGGCCGAGGCGAGACGTCCTCGGCCCGACCCGGCCCCGTGTGCTGGACGGTCAGCCCAGGTCGTTGTCGGCCAGCCAGTCCGCGGCGATGTCCGCGGACGAGCGCTGGTCGACCGTCGACTCGACGTTCAGCGCGACGAGACCCTCGGGCGTGAGCGCCGCGCTCACCGGGTTGATGACGTCCGCGAGGTCGTCGGCGACGTCCGCGTTCACGAGCGGGACCACGTTGGACGCGAGGAACATGCCCTCCGGGTCGTCGAGCGTGACGAGCTCCTCCGTCTGGATGCGCGGGTCGGCGGAGAACACGTTCGCGATGTTCACCGTACCGGCGACGAGGTCCTGGACGGTCGTGTCGCCGGTCGCGACGAACGAGACGTCCACGCCGTAGAGGTCCTTGAGCCCCTGCGGACCGTACGGGCGCTGCTCCAGCTCGGCCGGCCCGCCGACGGAGAGGTCGACGTCGAGGCCGGCGAGGTCCGCGAGGCTGGCGACGCCGTTCTCGTCGGCGAAGTCCTTGGTGACGTTGTACGAGTCCTGGTCGCTCGCCGTCGACTGGTCGAGCACGGCGAGGCCGTCCGGGAGCGCGTCCTGCAGGGCCGCGTACACGTCGTCGGGCGACGTGGCCTCGGTCTCGGGGTCGTAGAACTGCAGGAGGTTGCCGGTGTACTCCGGGAACAGCTGGACCTCGCCGCTCTCCAGAGCCGGCATGTAGGCGTCGCGCTGGCCGATGTTGAAGTTGCGCTCGACCGTGAACCCGTCCGCCTCGAGGGCCTGGGCGTAGATCTCCGCGACGATCTCGTTCGAGTAGTAGGCCTGGGAGCCGACGACGATCGTACCGGGGTCGCCCGAGCCGCCGTCGCCGTCACCGGTGTCGGTGGCGAGCGGGTCCTCGCTCGAGCACGCGCCGAGGGCGAGAGCGGCGGCGGTCGCCCCGGCGAGGAGGATCGCGGTGCGTCGTGTGGTGCGCATGGGTGGTCCCTTTCTCAGGTGGTCGTCCGGTGGACGGGTTCGCGGGTGGTGCGGCTCAGCTCGGTGCCGGGGCGGTCGGTCCGCGGCGTCGACGTCTGACGGGTTCGTTCTCGGGGGCACGGCCTGCGGAGACGCCACGCGGGAGCGCGACGCGCTGGAGGAGCGCGAAGAGCGCGTCCAGGACGAGCGCGAGGACGACGATCAGGAGCGCTGCGCCGAGGATCTGGGAGAAGTCGCGGATCTGGATGCCCTGGACGATGTAGAAGCCGAGGCCCCAGTTGCCGACGTAGCCCGCGAGCGTCACCGTCGCCACGACCTGGAGCGTCGCCGAGCGCAGGCCGCCGATGAGGAGCGGGAGGCCGAGGGGCGCCTCGACCGTGCGCAGGATCTGGGCCTCCGTCATCCCGACGCCGCGCGCACCGTCGATCACGCGGCGGTCGACCGCCTCGACGCCGGAGTACGCCCCCGCCAGGATCGGCGGGATCGCGAGCAGGACGAACGCGGTCGTCGACGCGCCGACCTTGTGCGTCACACCGAGCACGAGGACCAGCAGGAGGACGAGGCCGAACGACGGCACCGCGCGGGCAGCGCCGGAGAGAGCGACGGCGAGCTCGCGCCCCCGTCCGGTGTGGCCGATGAGCCAGCCGGCCGGGATCGCGATCAGCGCCGCGACGGCCACGGAGACGACGGTGAACGCGAGGTGCGTCCAGATCGCCTCGGACAGCGGCAGCGCACCGCTCGCCCGGTCGGGGGAGAAGATCCACGCGATCGCGTCGGCGAAGACGTTCATGCTGCTCGCCTCCCTCGGGTCCAGGGCATGAGCAACCGGCCCAGCAGGACCAGGAGCCCGTCGACGACGAGGGCGATGACGACGACCGCCACGACCCCGGCGAGGATCTCCGCGACGATCTGGCGTTGGTACCCGTTGGTGAACAGGTACCCGAGGTTGTCGATGCCGATGAGGATCCCCACGGTGGCCAGCGAGATGGTCGAGACCGCGGTGACGCGCAGCCCGGCCAGGACGACGGGGCCGGCGAGCGGCAGGTCCACCTGCCAGAACCGCCGCCACGGCCCGTAGCCCACCGCGACGGCTGCCTGCCGCACCGAGGGCTCGACGGACGCGAGCGCGTCGGAGACGAAGCGCGTCATGATCGCGACCGCGTAGATCGTCAGCGCGATGATCAGGTTGGCCTCGGACAGGAAGCTGATGCCGAGCAGCGGCGGCAGGAGCGCGAACAGGGCGAGCGACGGGATGGTGTAGAGCAGGCCGACCGCACCGAGGACGAGGCCGCGCGTGGGCCGGAACCGGAACGCGAGCCAGCCCGTCGGGACGGCCACGAGAAGTCCGAGCACGATGGGCAGCGCGCTCTGTCGCAGGTGCTCGACCGAGAGCCGACCGATGAGGTCCAGGTTGCTCGTGACCCAGGTCATGCGCCGTCCTCGACGAGGACGCCCTGGGTGCGTCCGGCGGCGTCGACGAGCACGGTGCCGCTGCCCGTGCGCTTCGTGTGCAGGGCACGGGTGCCGCGCTCGATGCCGACGAAGTTGGCGACGAACTCGTCCGCGGGGTTCTCGATGATCTCGCTGGGAGTGCCGATCTGGGTGATGTCCGCGCCCTTGGACAGGATCACCACCTGGTCGCCGAGCAGGAACGCCTCGTCGATGTCGTGCGTGACGAACACGATCGTCTTGTTCAGCTCGCGCTGCAGCCGGAGCGTCTCGGTCTGCAGCTCGGCCCGCACGATCGGGTCGACGGCGCCGAACGGCTCGTCCATGAGGAGGATGTTGGGGTCCGCCGCCAGCGCTCGTGCGACACCGACGCGCTGCTGCTGGCCGCCGGAGAGCTGGCTCGGGTACCGCTCGGCGAGCGCCGGGTCCAGGCCGACGGTGTCGAGCAGCTCGAACGCGCGGTCGCGGGCGGCGGCCCGGGGTGCGCGCTCGAGGCGCAGCACGGTCGTGACGTTGTCGAGGACCGTGTGGTGGGGCAGGAGGCCACCGTTCTGCAGGACGTACCCGATCCCGCGCCGCAGCCGCACCGGGTCCTTGTCCATGACGCTCTCGCCGTCGATCTCGATCGTGCCCGCGGTGGGTTCGACCATGCGGTTGATCATGCGCAGCAGCGTCGTCTTGCCGCAGCCCGAGGACCCGACCAGCACCGTGGTCTTCCGTGGGGGTATGACGAGGCTGAAGTCGTCGACCGCGGCGGTGCCGTCGGGGTACGTCTTGCTGACCGAGCTGAATTCGATCATGGGGCGGTGCCTCCCGACGGGGTCATGGTTCCGGCGTACAAGACGACCACAGACACGGGCGACCCGCGACTGTGGTCGTCCGGTTCGACGCACATCGTTATGTGACCGTATGCCTGCGGGCGGTACGTCGCATTCGCGCCGAACCTGATCATAGGCAGGCCGCGGGGCCGGTCGTGGGGCCCGTCGGGGGTCGGCCGTAGGCTGGTCCCGACGTCGACGAACAGGAGGCCGAGATGGCCGAGACCACCACCCGGAGGACGACGGGGACCGGGACCCGCGCGACGGTGGACGAGGTGATGGCGGAGATCGCCGAGCTCGAGGACCCCAGGATCCGCGAGGTGAACTCGCGGCACGGCGACGACCACGGCGTGAACCTCACCCGGCTGCGCGCGCTCGCCAAGCGGGTCACGACCCAGCAGGACCTCGCGCGCGAGCTCTGGGAGACCGACGACACCGCGGCCAGGCTGCTCGCGATCCTGATCTGCCGCCCGAGGGCGTTCGGGCGCGACGAGCTGGACGTCATGCTGCGCGGGGCGCGGACCCCCAAGGTGAGCGACTGGCTCGTGGGCTACGTCGTCAGGAAGAGCCCGCACGCCGACGAGCTCCGGGTGTCCTGGTTCGCCGACCCGGACCCGGCGGTCGCGAGCGCCGGCTGGGCCCTGACCACCGACCGGGTGGCGAAGGATCCCGACGGTCTCGACCTGTCCGGGCTGCTCGACGTGGTCGAGGCGGAGATGAGGGACGCGCCGGATCGCCTGCAGTGGGCGATGAACCACTGCCTGGCCCAGATCGGGATCTCCCACCCCGAGCACCGGGCCCGGGCGATCGCGATCGGTGAGCGGCTCGAGGTCCTCAAGGACTACCCGACGCCCCCCGGGTGCACGTCCCCGTACGCACCCGTCTGGATCGCGGAGCTGGTGCGCCGCCAGGCCACCGCGTAGGCGTCTCGGCGTCGCGGTGGAGCCGGACGCACGCAGGGCCCCTCGCGGACGAGGGGCCCTGCGGATGGGGTGAGTAACGGGACTTGAACCCGCGACCCCCTGGACCACAACCAGGTGCTCTACCTGCTGAGCTATACCCACCATGAGCCGGGCGCGTGCGCACCAGCCGTCAAGAAGTGTACCCGTTCGCCGCGGTCGGTCAGGACGTCGCAGAGACGTCGGCGGTGTCCGTCGCTGTGACGGTGCCCACCTCGCCCGCGCCCTCGCGGTGCGCGACGCTCGTCGCCGCGATCCGCCGGGCCAGCGCTCGCGCGGACTTCGTGTCCGGGCCGGGCTGCGGGACGAACACGGCCTCGCGGTAGTAGCGCAGCTCGTCGATGCTCTCGAGGATGTCCGCGAGCGCCCGGTGGCCCCCGTGCTTCTCGGGGGAGGCGAAGTAGGCGCGGGGGTACCAGCGACGCGAGAGCTCCTTGACCGACGACACGTCGATGATCCGGTAGTGCAGGTGGCTCATGAGGCCGGGCATGTCGCGGTCGAGGAATCCCTTGTCGGTGCCGACGGAGTTCCCGGCGAGCGGTGCCTTGCCGGGCTCGGGCACCCAGGTGCGCACGTGGTCGAGCACGATCTGCTGCGCCTCGTCGAGGGTGACGCCGTGCGCGAGCTCGTCGAGGAGGCCGGAGGTCGTGTGCATGCGCCGCACGAAGTCCCCCATCTGGTCCAGGGCCTCCTGCGGTGGGCGGACCAGGACGTCGACCCCCTCGCCGAGGACGTTGAGCTCGGAGTCGGTCACGACGGCGGCGACCTCGACGAGGGCGTCCGTGCCCAGGTCGAGCCCGGTCATCTCGCAGTCGATCCAGACGATGCGTTCGTTGGCGTTCACAGGACTCACGCGGGTCAGCCTAGCGGTGCACGACGGCGAAGGCCCCGGCGCGTCGGACCGGTGTGGTCCGTGAGCCGGGGCCTTCGGGTGCGGGCGCCGTGACCGGGTGGCCCGGTCCGGCGGGTGCGCGTCATGCGGTGCGTCGCGGCAGGCGTGCCTGCCGGGTGCGCGCGTTGACGCGGGTGGACGTGCGGCGCAGCTGTTCGCGGCGCAGCGTCTGTTCTTGGAGGAGCTCGCGACGGCTCAGCGCCGCCACGTCGAAGGTGATCAGGGGATGCACGGGACGTGCCTTTCGTGACGTCGGACTCGTGGGCCTGGCCGGGCCCTCCACCGCCCGGTACGGACCGGACGGACGCCACCGCGGTGTGTGACCACACAACCACGCGGCACGCGCGTGGTGCACCATGTTTTCGCGGGCGGCCGCTCGGCGGCGTCGGGTCGTGGTGTCCTGACGTGGCCGCCCGCGCTGCGTGGGGCCGCCGGCGTGCGTAGCCTCGCCAGTCATGAACGAGGCGGCGGCAGGGCGGTGGGCGGTGCGCGACGTCGTGGTGCTGGCCTGGCCCGGGGTGCTCCTCGTGGTGCTGGGTGTGGCCGCGTTCGCCGGCCTGCTCGACGCGGTGCGCGAGTCGGACGACGTCGCGACCTTCGACGACCCGCTGCTCGCCTGGCTGGTGACGAACCGCACGGCAGCGGCCACGACCGTGCTCACGATCGTCACGGACCTGTTCGGTCCGTTCGTCCTGCCGGTGCTCGTCGCGGTGGGTTGCCTCGTGTGGGCGCGGCGGTCGGGGACGTGGTGGGAGCCCGCCCTGCTGGCCGGTGCCATGGTCCTGGCGACGCTCGTGTCGACCGTGCTCAAGGCGGTGGTCGCGCGCCCCCGCCCGCCGGCGGAGTCGATGGTGGTGGCGGGCCTCGAGCGCTCGTTCTCGTTCCCCTCGGGACACACGATCGGCGCGTCGACGCTCGTCCTCGTGGGCGGGTACCTGATCTGGCACCGCCATCACAGCGGGCGGGTCCTCGCCGTCTGGGTGCTGGTGAGCGTGGTCGTGGTCGCTGCGGTCGCCGGCAGCCGCCTGTACCTCGGGTACCACTTCCTCACGGACGTGCTGGCCGGGTTCTCGCTCGCTGTCGCGGTGCTGGGCGTGGTCGTCGTCGTGAGCAGGTGGCACGACGCCCGGGCATCCGCCGCGGCAACGGGTTCTCGCTAAAGATATCTTGCGCAAGAAGTCTTTTGCGTCCTAGGCTCGTGGCCATGTCGACCCCGGACCACCCGCGCGGACCGCTCGTCACGTCGGACCCGGAACGGATGCGCGCGCTCGCCCACCCGCTGCGGCTGCGCATCCTGTCGCTGCTCGACGACGAGGGCGAGGTCACCGCGACACGCTGCGCCGAGGCGACGGGGGAGTCCGTCGCGAGCTGTTCGTTCCACCTGCGCATGCTCGCGAAATACGGGTTCGTGGAGCCCGGCGAGCGACGTGGCAAGGAGAAGCCGTGGCGCGCGGTCGGGCAGGGCCGCCAGACCAGGTTCGACCCCGCGGTCCCCGGGTCCCTCCCGGCGGCCGCCGCCGTCGGCGCCGCGCTCCTCGGGCAGGAGACGGACCGGGTCCGGGCGTGGCTGGAGAGGTCGGCGGGCGAGGAGCCCGGCTGGCTCCTGGCCTCCACGCTCACGACCGCCTCGTTCTGGGCGACGCGCACCGAGCTCGACGCGCTCTCGCGCGAGGTCGAGGCCCTGGTCGACCGGTTCGCCGGCCGCTCGGACGACCCGTCGCTGCGGCCCGCCGGGTCACGACCCGTGCGCCTGCTGGGTGTCGTCAACGCCGACCCTCCGGCGGCGGACCGATGAGCGAGGCGCCCGCCGTCGGGGCGCCGGCCACCGGGTCCGCTGCGGTGCCCGACCGGACGGAGACGAGAGCCGCGCTGGGTGCGCGGCCGTTTCGTCGGCTCACGGTCGCGTGGGGCTTCACGAACCTCGCGGACTCCGTGCTCGCGATCATCCTCGCGGTCTGGGTCAAGGAGCTCACCGGATCGAACGGTGCCGCCGGGCTCGTCTTCGCCGCCCTCGGCCTGCCCGCTCTCGCGGCCCCGCTGCTCGGTCAGGTCGCCGACCGCGTCTCGCGCCGGCGCATGCTCGTCGTGTCCTACCTCACGGGCGCCGCGAGCCTCCTCACGCTCCTTGCGGTGCGCGGGCCCGACCAGGTCTGGCTCGTGCTCGTCGTCACGGTCGTCTACTCGGGCGTCGGGTTCGCGACGGCGTCCGCACAGTCCGGCCTGGTCCGTGACCTGCTGCCCGACTCCGCGCTCGCCCTCGCCAACGGACGCCTGACGACGATCGACCAGGTCTTCCGCCTGCTCATGCCGGTGGTCGGTGCGGGTGCCTACGCCGTCGCCGGTCCGGTGCCGCTCGTCCTCGCCGCGTCGTCGGCCTTCGTCGTGGCCGCGCTCGTCATGGCGCGTGTCGCCGTCGTCGAGACCGCACCGACCGCGGCGCAGGACCGGGAGCCGTTCCTCGCCGAGGGCACGGCCGGCTTCCGCCACCTGCTGCGCACCCCGCCGCTCGGAGCGCTCACCGTCGCGCTGGTGGTCGCGTTCGGTGCCATCGGGCTGCTCAACGCCGTGAGCCTCGCGATCATCGAGGACGGCCTCGGACTGCCCCCCGAGCTGCTCGGTCCGGTCTCGTCCGTGCAGGCGGCCACGGCGATCGTCGCGGGCCTGACCGCCGCCCGGATGATCGGACGCTGGGGGACCCGCCGGTTCGTCGCCGGGTCGTTCGGGATCCTCGCGCTCGGAGTCGTCCCGGCGCTCGGCTCGAACCTCGTGGCCGTCGTGGTGGGGCTCGGCGCGGTCGGGCTCGGGGTCACCTGGGCCGTGGTCGGGTACGTCACCGAACGGCAGCTGCGTACCCCGGCAGTGCTCCAGGGCCGGGTGAGCGCGGCGACGAACATGCTCACCCACGTCCCGCAGCTCGTGCTGACCGTCCTGGGGGCGGCGCTGGTGGGGGTGGTGGACTACCGGGCGGTCCTGGCGGTCACCGTCGTCGGCCTCCTGGTGGCGGCGGCGCTCGCGCTGCGCGGGCGCGTCGTGCCCGCGCAGGCCCGCGGCGGACCTCGCGGTCGCTAGTCGTCGAACCCCCGCGCGCGCAGCGCGTCACCGAGCGCGTCCGCCTGCCGCAGCGCGCCGACGACGAGCGGTACGGCGTAGGCGCGCACGTCGTGCTCGCGTCCGCGCGCACGGCACGCGTCGCGGACCCGGGCGGAGAGCGCGGTGACGACCGGCACGCTGCGCACCGCGAGCGCGAGCAGCAGGGCGAGCCGCCCGACGTCGACCCCCACGTGACGCAGCGGGCCCAGCCCGCGCTCGATCGCCGCGAGCACGGCCGTCGTGCGTGTCGTGACCAGGACCAGTCCCGCGAGCGCCACGAGGGCCACCAGCCGCGTCGAGAGCACCACGGCCGCCGACGGACCGAGCGTGAGCCACTGCACGACGACCAGGACGGGCGCGACGACGCGCAGCGGCCGCACCTGCTCCCACGCCACCCCGGGCCCGACCCCGGCGGCCGCGTACAGCGCGGCCACGACGAGGACGGACACCCCGACGGCGACCGGGCCCGAGAAGGCCAGGAGCGCGGCGGAGGCGACGAGCAGCCCGAGCAGCTTGGCACCCGCGGACGCTCGGTGCAGGACGGACGTGCCGGGTCGGAAGGTGCCCGGCGTCGACCGGTCCGCTCGGCTCACCGGGCGACGTCCGGCTCGTCCGCGTCCACGAGGCGCCGGTAGTGCGCGAGGGCGGGGGCGGGTCCGTCGTCCGCGACGACGCGCCCGCCGTCGACCACCAGGATGCGGTCCATGGCGTGCAGGAGATCGAGGTCGTGCGAGACGAGCACGACCTGCTGATCGAGCGCAGCGAGCTCGGCGGCGACACGGCGCGTGTTGCGCAGGTCGAGCAGCGTCGTCGGCTCGTCCGCGACGACGAGACGGGGCTCGCCGACCAGGACGGACGTCAGTGCGAGCAGCTGCTTCTGCCCGCCCGAGAGCTGGTGTGCGGGGTGGTCGCCATGGTCCGCGAGGCCGTGCGCCTCGAGGGCCGATCGGACGCGCGCGTCGCGCTCGGGGCCGACCGGCACGTGTCGCAGCGAGTAGCCGACGTCCTCGGCGACGGTCGGCATGACGATCTGCGCGTCGGGGTCGGTGAACACGAAGCCGACCCGTCGACGCACCCGGGCACCGTCGCGGCGCGTGTCGAGGCCGTCGACGAGCACGCGCCCCGTCGTCGGCAGCACGAGCCCGTTGAGCAGGCGCGCGAGGGTGCTCTTGCCGGAACCGTTCGCGCCGACGACGCCGACGCGACGTTCGCGCAGCACGAGGTCGACCCCGCGCAGGACGTCCCGGTCGCCGAGGCGCACGTGCACGTCGTCCAGCTCGACGACGCACCCGCGGGGGCCGCCGACCGCGGGAACCGGCTCGTCGGCCGCGCGCACGGGTGCCGGGGCCGACCCTCCCCGACGCCACCTCACCGGACCACCTCGACGAGCGCAGCGACGCCCGTCCCGCCGCCGACGGCCGCGGTCGCCAGACCTCGCGCCCCTGCCGGAGCGCCCGCGCGGACCAGTCGCGAGAACAGCCGCACGACCGAGACCGCTCCGGTCGCGCCCCACGGATGGCCGAGCGCGAGAGCGCCGCCGTCCGCGCAGACGCGCTCGTCCCCGCCGAGCGGGTCGAGCCCGAGGGCGTCCGTCATGGCGAGGACCTGCGCGGCGAAGGCCTCGACGATCTCCACGGCACGGAGGTCCGCGACGGACCACCCCGCGCGGTCGAGCACGGCGCGGGTCGCCGGGACCGGTCCCCAGCCGGGCAGGGCCGGGTCGCAGCCCACGCTCGCGGTGGCGACGACGCGCAGCCCGGGCACGCGCAGGTCGCGCCGGACCGACTCCGGGACGACGGCGACGACGGCCGCCCCGTCGCTGACCGGGCTCGCCGTCGCCGCGGTGACGGTGCCGTCGGGCGTGAAGGCCGCGCGCAGGCGTCCGACGACGTCCGGGTCGAGCCGGCGGGCCCGCTCGTCGCGGTCGAGCCGGTCGCCCACCGGCACGGACTCGGGGCCGAACCGTCCTGCGGCGTGCGCGGCACGGGCGAGGGTGTGGCTGCGCACCGCGTAGGCGTCCTGGCGCTCGCGGGTGATGCCGCGGCGCCGGGCGAGCGCGTCCGCCGCGGCACCCATGTCGGGGTCGGCCCACGGGGCCGGCGTGAACGCGGCGCGCGCGTACGGCGTCAGGCCGTGCGGAGCACGGTGGGCGCGCTGCGGAGCACGCGACGCGCTCTCGGTGCCGCCCGCGAGGACGAGGCGCGCGTCGCCCGCACGGACCTGCTGGGCAGCGGCGATCACGGCGGCGAGCCCCGACCCGCACTGGCGGTCCACGGTCAGCCCGGGCACGCCCACGCCGAGCCCCGCGGCGAGCGCCGCGGCCCGCGCGACGTTGCCGCCCGGGCCGGTGCAGCTGCCGAGCACGACGTCGTCCGTGGGCGTGTCGTTCCCGAGCCCGCGCAGGTCGCAGGCCGTCGCGGCGAGGACCGCCGCCGCGAGGTCCGTCTCGGTGCGCTCGTGGTGGCCGCGACCGACGGTGCCGATCCAGGTCCGCCGCGCAGCGACGACCACCGGTGCGTGCTGGTCGGTCATCGCAGCGGCACCAGGTCGGAGCCGGACGTCTCGAGCTCCTCGAGCGTCTCGCTCAGGGCACCGCGGGCCGGCTTTCCCGAGGGCGTGCGCGGCAGCGTCGACGTGCCGTACCAGCGGCGTGGGCGCTGCGCGGGAGCGAGCGCCGAGCGCGCGACGCGCTCGAGATGGGCACGCAGCCCCGGGAGCCCGTCGCACTCCACGATCGCGGTGACGACGGCCCCGAACCGGCGGTGGGGCGTACCCAGCACGACCACGTCGCGCACACCGGGGACGGCGCGCAGGACGATCTCGACGTCCTCGGGGACGACCGTCGCGCCGCCGGTGAGGATCGCGCCGTCGCCCCGTCCGCGCAGGACGAGCGGGCCGGTTCCGGGCGGGTCCGCGAGGTCGCCCACAGTGGCCCAGGGCCCGTCGCGGCGCAGCGGTCCCGTGACGTGCGCGAGATAGCCGCTCGCCACCCAGGGGGAGCGGACCCACACCTCGCCGACGTGGGCTCCCGTGAGCGGCCGCACGTCCACCTCGACGCCGGGGAACGGCCGCAGCCCCCGGCCGTCGACGTCGACGGCCACGAACGACAGCTCCACCGCCCCGTAGTAGGTGAGGAGGCCGACGCCGTGGGCCGCGGCGCGCGACCGTGCGCCGGGGGAGACCGAGGCGCCCCCGACCACGGCACGGCGCAGCCGCGACGGGGCGCCGGCGTCGACCGCGTCGAGGATCGTGTCCAGGACCTGCGGGACCAGGTGCACGACGTCGCTGACCGCCAGGGCCGTGGCCGTCGCCGCGGGCGTGCGCGTCACGTACGCGCACGCGCCCGTCGCGAGCGCGTGGGCGACCGCGAAGAAGGACAGCGAGGACGCGAGGGGGCCCGGGACGAGCACCGTGTCCGTCGCCGTCGTGCCCGTGAGCCGCGTGACGTGGTCGAACGAGCCGGCCCACGAGGACCGCGTCCGCACGACGGCGCGGGGACGTCCGGTGCTCCCGGACGAGAAGCCGGCCCAGGCGAGATCGTCCGGCCGGGCGGCGCGGGCGGGGGCGTCGGTGCCGGACCCGACGGTGCCCCGCGGCAGCGGCACCTCGAGGAACGTGCGCGGCGCGACGGTCCGCAGGACCTCGGCGCGCTGCGCCCGCGACCATGCCGGGTCGCAGACCAGAGGTGTCGCCCCGGCGTGGTCGACGGCGAGGGCCGCGGTCACGAGGTCGACCGGATCCGCGAGGGAGACGGCGACGAGGTCGCTGGTGCCGGTCCCGGTGGCGCGCAGCTCGTGCGCCCCCGTCCGCACGTCCACGCCGAGCTCCGCGTAGGTGCGGGTGCGGTCGGCGGTGCGCAGCGCGGGTCGTTCGCGCGTGGTCGGGTCCGCGGCGTGGCGCAGGACCTGGGGGGCGACGGGCACCGGACAACTCTCGCAGGTGTCAGGCGCGCGGGCGGCGGGCGGCGGGATAGGCCCGCAGCACGCCGACGGTCACGGCGGCCGCGGCCACGGCCTTGATCAGGTCGCCGGGAAGGAACACGAGCGAGAGCTGCGCGGTGGTGGACACCGGGACGCCGGTCACGAGCGACTGGACCGGGATCCCGAACGCGTACACGACCGCGATGCCGCCGACGACGCACGCGCCGGCGACGCCCCAGAACGTGACCCGGCGCAGGTGGTCGACCAGCCAGCCCACGGCCGCGGCGCCGGCGAGGAACCCGAGCAGGTACCCCGCGGACGGCCCGACGAACGCGGCGAGGCCACCGCGCCCGCCGGCGAGCACGGGCAGACCGGCGGCGGCGAGCGCGAGGAACGTCGCGACCGAGAGGAATCCGCGCCACGCGCCGAGGATCGACCCGGCGAGCATCACGCCGAGCGTCTGGAGCGTGATCGGCACCGCGCTGCCGAACAACGCGACCGACCCGGGCATGCCCAGGACGGCGACGAGCGCGGCGAACGTCGCGATCCGGGCGACGTCGGACGCGTCGAGTGCGAACCGGCTCGCACCCCGGCCCGGCGCGGCCGACGGTGCGGCCTCCACCCGGTCGGTGGGGCCCACCGACCGGTCGGCAGCTGCGGGCCCGACGGGCACCGTGGTGTCGGCTGGCTCGGTGGGTGCGCCGGGAGGCGTCTGGGGCATGGTGCTCCACTTCCGTGCGGTCTGGTCGGTCGGCACGGACCACTCTGGTACGCGCGCGACGCCGTCGCCGTCGCGCAAGCGGACCACGGGGAGGGGCCGACCTGCAGGGAACCGCACAAGCGCTTGGAGGAATCCTCCGACCCTGACTGTCGGGAGCCGGGTTCGGGTGGAGGAAACCTCCATCCCGTGGTGACCGTCCGGTGTCAGACCTCGCCCGGGAGCGCCTTGCGGACGACCAACCGGGTCCAGGCGCCGACGTAGATCCGGTCCCCGTCACCGAGCTCCTGCCGCTGCCCCGGAGGAACGGGGTCGCTCGGGAGAGCCTCGCCCGCGGGACTCACGTACGTCCCGTTGGACGACTGCAGGTCCTCGACCCACCAGCGCTGACCGTCCGTCGTCAGCTGGCAGTGCCGACGCGACACCCCGGTGTCGGCGCCGCAGTCGACCAGCGGGTGGATGCCGCGCGAGACCGACGGGCGCCCGACCAGGACGCTGCGTTCGCGAAGCACCACGAGGCCCGGGAGGCCCGCCGAGGGCATCGGGTCCTCGGCCTGCTGCTCGGTGTACCAGTCCGGGTCGATCCAGATCTCCACGACCCACTCGTCCGGACCCGGTACCGGGGGCGCGGCCAGGTGGCCGCCCGACGGGGCAGGGCTCGTCCCCGAGGCCGTGCGCTCGTCGGGATCGTCGGACCCGGCCGACCCCGGGTTCGGACCCGGGGTCGGGTCGGGGTCCGAGACCGAGGGTGCGGCCGGGGCCGGTCGCCCGGGTGGCGTCGGCGGGTCGAGCGAGAGCGCGGACGGAGCCTCGACCGGGTCGGGCAGCGACCCGGTCGTGAAGTCGTAGCCGCAGTTCTCGCAGAAGAGCGCGCCGGACGCCGCCTCCGCGCCGCAGTGGGGGCACGCCTCGGGCGCGGCTGCGCCGGCCGTGGACCCGGCGACGGCTGCTCCCGGGTCGACGGCGGGAGCAGGGTCGGGGACTCCCATGGGCATGCCGCAGACGTCGCAGTAGTCCGTCGAGCCCGAGGCGTGCCCGTTCGGGCAGAGCGCGCTCACCGCCGGACTCGCGTGGTCTTCGTCGAGGCGGTGTCGAGCGCCATCTCGTCCAGCGTGGACGTGTTGCGCTTGAGCCGCACGGTCCCGTGCTCCTCGTCGTCGATGTCGACGACGCGGCGCAGCCGCGACGTCGCCTCGTCGTTGCCGGTCTCCTGCGCGAGCTGGACGGCCCGGCCCAGCTTGACCGTCGCGGTCGCCTCGTCGCCCGACGCCTTGGCGGCGAGCCCCTCCTGGATGGCGGTCGCGAGCTCGGTCTGACCCGTGTAGTGCGCCACCTCCGGGCTGATCCGGGTGGTGAGCGCCTCGTCGGCCGACCACTTGGCCTTGACCAGGCCCGACGACACGACCTCGCCGTTCACCGCGAGCTGGACGCGCGCGGCGAGCTGCTCGGACCCCACGGGCTTGGACGCGACACGCACCGCGACGTGGTAGTCGCGCGACTCGTCGCCCCACGACCCCGTGGGGTAGCCGCCGGTCAGGGGGCCGGCCTCGCTGCGCCGGGTCGTCAGGTCCTCCACCGTGGGCGCCACCTGGCGCACGAACAGCACGGTCGAGCCCTGCGGGGCCCAGACGCGCAGCTCGGCGGACGCGACCCCGCGTGCCATCGAGGCACGCATCAGCGCCTCGAAGTCCGCGGCGATCTGACTGGGGTCGGCGATGAGGTCGACCGTGCCGATCAGGGCGGTCGAGATCTCGCGCAGCTCGTCGACCTGCCAGCGCGAACCGACGCCGCGCGCGTCGCACTGGAAGTGGCCCGTGACGTCGCGCACCGCCGACGACAGGTTCGCCCGCGGCTCCGACTCGTTCTTCCCGTCGGTGAGCAGGATCGCGTGGCGCTGCGTCGACCGGGGGAGCGTCTCGAAGAGCTGGTCGGCCAGACGCAGCCACGTGCTCATCGCGGTGCCGCCGCCCGGCGTCATCATCGAGATCGCGCGCTTGGCCTCGGCACGAGCGCCGGGCTCCATCTGGACCATCGCCACGCGCGCGTTCGGGTACGGGAAGGCGCGGTTCGCGACGTGCGAGCCCCCGATGATGGCGAACCACGTGCCGTCCAGGATCTGGTCGACGGCGACCGAGGCGGCATGCTTGGCGGCCTCGATGTTCCGCCCCGACATCGAACCCGAGGTGTCGACCATGATGATCTCGGCGACGCCGCCGCCCGACTCGGCGCCGGCCGTGCCGGCGCCCGTGCAGGTCACCGTCACGATGGCGTGCACGTCGGTCGCGCCGTCCGACAGGAACTCGTTCTGGTAGACCTCGGCGGAGAACTCGGCCATGGGGGCTCCTTCGCTGTTGCTGTTCCGGCAGGTTATCGGGTGGAGGCGGATGCGTTCTCGTCCGGGGTGCCCGCCGCCGGTGCGAACCGGGCGAGGGCGACCGTGATGTTGTCCCGGCCACCCTGGGCGTTCGCCCAGCGGACGAGCGCGCCGGCGAGGTCTGCGGGATCGGGACCGTTCGCCCCGGGCTGCGTCCCGACGGCCTCCTGGGTGGCGCGCACGAGGGTCGCCATGTCGTCGGCCGGCGAGCAGTAGTTCCACAGCCCGTCCGAGCAGACCAGGACCCAGCCCGGACCCTCCGGGACGGTCGCTGCGGTGCGGGCCGCCGGGTCGGGGGCGTCCGGCCCGAGCCAGCGCGTGATGGCGTGCGCCTGCGGGGCGTTCTCGGCGTCCGCCCGCGGGATCCCCTGGGCGATCATCTCCTGCGCCCACGAGTCGTCGACGCTGAGCTGACGGGCGTCACCGTCGTCGGGCACCCAGTAGACGCGCGAGTCGCCGACCCAGCCGACCACCACCAGCGGGCCGTCGACGACGGCCGCGACGAACGTGCACGACGGCGGGTTGTCGCGGTCGGCCATCTCGCCGACCGTCGCGAGGATCGCGTCGTTGGCGACCTGGGACGAGCTCGCGACGAGCGCGCTCCAGCTCCCCATCCGGGCCGAGAGCGTCCCGGTGACCGGCTCCGCGCCGCCCGGGCCGCCACGAGCGAGGGCGTCGCGTGCCGCGGTCGCGGCGGCGAGGCTCGCGACGTCCGAGTCGGGGGCCGCGGACACGCCGTCGCACACGACGAGTGCCGCGAACCCGGTCGCGCCGGCGTCGGCCGAGGCGTGCAGCGCCATCGCGTCCTCGTTGCGGCTGTGCCGGATCCCCCGGTCGCAGACACCGGCGACCCACGTCGCGGGGATCTCCGACCAGTGGTCGCGCTCGGAGGCCGCGGGCTCGCCGCACTCGGTGCAGTAGCCGTCGTCGGCCACCGCGCCACCGCAGCGGACGCACGGCCGTGCGGCGGTCGCCGGGTCGGACGCCGGGGCCGTGGGCGCCGTGGTCCCCGACCCCGGCCCGGACCCGCTCTCGGCCGCAGGCGGGTCCGGGTCGATCACGAGGGGAACCTGCGCAGCCGTGCGGAGCGGTGTCCCGCACCCTTCGCAGAAGCGGCTGCCCGGAGCTGCGGACTCCCCGCACGCCGGGCAGTCGAGGGGGCCGTCGACCGGCTGGGTGGCGGGTCCCGGCCCCGCGTCCGCGCCGCTCATCGTGCGGTCCAGCGGCGGACGTCGTTCGCGCTGTCCACGAGCGAGATGCGCTCGTCGCGCGAGTCGGTCAGGGCGGCCAGCTCGCGGTACGCCCCTTCGAGGGCGTCGCGCAGCGCCGGCTCGTCCGCGGGGACGCCCGCGATCTGCGTGGTCGGCGACGGGCCGGACTGCGTGACGGTGTCGAGCGCGGAGCGCAGCACGCCCACGGAGAGCTCGGCCCGTTCCCGTGGTGCGATCGTCACCTGTCCGACGCTCGCCATCGCGTCGGCGAGGGCGGGCAGCCCTCGTCCGGAGTCGGCGAGCAGGTGTGCCCGCAGGACGCGCGACTCGACGTACGAGCTGCGCGTGGGCGTCACGAGGTCGAGCGCGTGCAGCGCCCCGTCGAGGTCGCCGCGGGCGCGCCGGATCCGGGTCAGCCCGAACGCGGCGGGCGCGGTGTAGTTCGCGTCCGAGCGCGCGCAGATCACGTAGAGCGACTCCGCGATCTCGGGCTCGGCGCTGAGCTCGCACGCGGTCGCGAGCGCGAGCTTGGGTGCGAGCTCGCCCGGGACCTGCCCGTAGACCGCGTTGAACGACGCGCGCGCCTCGACGACCTCGCCGCGCGCGAGGTTCTTGAGCCCCGCCACCCACGCGGCACGCCACTCCCACGGGTCGTCGGTGAGGATGTTCGAGATGGTGTTGTCGACGTCGCCCCACCACCGGGCCTCGAGCGCGGCACGCGCGATGGCGAGCCGGACCTCGATCGTGGACTCGGGGGCGTCCATCAGGGCCAGGATGCGGGCCTCGGGGTCGGCGATGTTCACCCCGGCGAGCCAGCTCGCCATCGGGTCGTGCTCGTCGCGCCGCAGGGCAGGCAGCTCGTCCCACGCCATGGGGCGCTCGGCGACGTCGGCGACCGGGGCGTCGAACAGGACGGACGCCGCGGAGTGCAGCGCGGTGCTCCCCGGTCCGCGGTCGGTCGCGACGACCTCGCGCAGCACGCCGACCACCTGGTGGCGCATCTCGTCGACCGTGGCGAACCGGTCCGCCGGGTTCAGGGCGCACGCCTTCGCCAGGAGCCGGTAGAACGAGTCGTAGGTCTGGAAGATCGGGGTGTCCGCGACCGGCGGCAGGGAGGCCATGTAGGTCGACGTGTTCCCGCGGAAGTCCAGGACGAGGGTCGCGAGCGTGCGTCCGATCGTGTAGATGTCGGACGCCACGGACGGGCCGACCTCGGCGACCTCGGGCGCCTGGTAGCCGACGGTCCCGAAGATCGCCGACGTCATGTCGTCCGCACGTCGCACGCCGCCCAGGTCGATGAGCTTGACCCCGTCGCCCTGCTGGATGATGTTGTCGGGCTTGAAGTCGCAGAACAGCAGCTCGTGGTCGTGCAGGTAGGCGAACGCCGGCAGGACCTCGAGCACGTACGCGAGCGCCTGGTCGACGGGCAGCGGGTCGACCGCACCACCGCTCTCCTCGCGGCGCTCCTGGAGGATCTCCTTGAGCGAGAGACCACCGACGTACTCCATGACGGTGTAGCCGGCGCCGTCGTACATCGCGAAGTTGTAGATCTCCACGATGAGCGGGTGCTCGACCTCGGCGAGGAACTGCCGCTCCGAGATCGCGGCAGCGTACGCGTCGGGGTCGCCCGAGTTGAGCAGACCCTTGAGCACCACCCAGCGGCCGTTGACGTTCTGGTCGCGCGCCAGGTAGATCCAGCCCAGGCCGCCGTGGGCCAGGCACCCGACGACCTCGTACTGCCCGCCGACGACGAAGCCCGGCTCGAGCTGGGGCGTGAAGTCGTAGCGGTTGCCGCAGTGCGCGCAGAACCCGGAGGTACGGCCGGGCTGACCGTCGCGCGCGCGCCCGACCTTCTCGCCGCACGCCGGGCAGTACCGCTTGCGCTCGGGGACCTCGGGCACCGCCATGACCGCCTGCAGCGGGTCGGTGACGGGCGTCGAGGGCACCGTCGTCAGGCCTGCGCCGAGGCGGTGCCCGCGCAGCCGGGTCGAGGAGGTCCCGACCCTCCGGGTCGCGGACGACCCCGTGGCGACCGTGCGGGCCGAGCCCAGCGCAGCGGTCGCGAGGCGGCTCGAGCTCGTGCGGCCCGTGCGTGTCGAGCGCTCGGCGTCGGGGTCGACGGCGCCGGTGCCCCGGGTCGCCGGACCCGCCTCGGCGAACCCGGTGCCGAGCATCGCGGACGGGGAGGCGGCGGTGGCGGACGTGCCGGTCGGGCTCGAGGTCGAGGCCCCCCCGTCGGGCGACATGCCGCCCGCGGGAGCGCCGCACACGTTGCAGTAGCCGTCCTCGATGGTGCCCGGGCAACCGGGCTCCGAGCACGGGATGGTCGCAGTCGTCACGACGGCGCTCCTTCCGGGGTGGGCAGGTCTCGGGCGAGGAACTGGTACTGCTCGACGAGGAACCGCGCGAGCGTGACGTCGCACGGGACGGCCTCGACGGCATCGCGGGCCTCGGTGAGGCCGGCACGGACGGTGGGGGAGGCGGAGCGGCCGTTCGCCTGCGCCTTCGCCGCGAGACCCTCGAGGCGGTAGCGCAGCTCGGCGCGCTCGCGCAGCGGGGCGGCGTAGGCGTCCTCGACGTGCTCCATGGCGCGACCCACGGTCGCGAGGCGACCGGCGTAGGCGTCGAGCTCGAACCGTGAGTCGGGCACCGGTCCGAGCCGAGAGACGTCCGGGACGGCGAGGCGCGGCGGACGGGCGATCTCGCGCCGGCACCGTGCGACCAGGTCGTGCAGCACGGGTTCGCGGGCCTCGAGCGCGTCGCGCTGGGTCGACGTGCGCGCCTGGTCCCGGGCGAGCTCGCGGCGCTGCGACGAGCCGACGATCAGGTCGCGCTCGGCGCGCGCGGTGTCCGCCTCGAGCTCGGCCAGGGGACCCGACACGTCGGCACCGCGCGTCGCGCGCTCGGTGACGGATTCGAGCCGACGGCGGAGCGCCTCGACCCGTCCGCGCGCCTCGGTGTCGGGGCCGGCGAGGTCTTCGCACCGCACCAGCTCGGCGCGCAGACCGCGGAGCCGCGCGACGTGGTCGGCGGTGTGCGGGTCGAACGACAGCCGGGTGCGCAGCTGCACGACGAGCGCGTCGCAGAGCTTGACGGCCTCCACGAGCGAGACGAGCGCCGCTCCCGACCCGGAGTCGAGGCGGCCCCAGATGAGCCGGGACAGCTTCTCCCGCGCGACCGCGTCGACCCGTCCGGAGTCCCACGCGACGCGCATCTCGTCCGTGCGCGTACGGATCGCCTGCCACAGGGTCAGCGCCAGCACGAGGTCCGAGGTGTACGCGTCCGGGGTCGCAGCGGCCTGAGCGGCCGCGTCGAGCCGGTCGAGCTCGGTGCGCCGGTCGTCGAGCCAGGTCTCCAGCGCGCCGAGGTAGGTCAGGAGCTCGCGCGCGGGGATCGCCTCGCCGAGCTGCCCGGGCGCCTCGGGAGCGGTGGTGCGGCTCACGGGGCGCGACCGTACACCGGCTCCGGCGGCTCCGGTGCGGGGCCGAGCTCGGCGAGCCAGCGGTCGTACAGGTCGGCCCACGTCCCGTCGGCCACCATCTGTTCGAGCACCCCGTTGACGAACCGCACCATGTCGACGTTCTCGGGCGGGATGCCGATGCCGTACGGCTCGTCGCTGATGGCCTCGCCCACCACCTTGGCGTACGGGTCCTGCGCGGCGAAGCCCGCGAGGATGGTGTCGTCCCCCGTGATCGCGTCCACCTGGCCCTGCTGGAACAGCACGAGGCACTGTGTGTGCGTCGCAGCCGGCACGGGCTCGATCCCCGGGTACTCCTCGAGCCGGGTGAGCGTCGTGGTGCTCTCGGGCGCGCACACCCGCTCTCCCTCGAGGTCGTCGATGCCCTGCGCGTCCGAGTTGCGCGCGACGAGCACCTTCTGGCCCGCGTGGTAGTACTCCGCGGAGAACGCGATCTGGTCCCAGCGCTCGCAGTTGATGGTGAAGGCCCGGGCGACGAGGTCGACGTCGCCGTTCTCGAGGACCTCGATGCGCTGGCCCGAGGTGATCACCCGGAACCGGAGGCGGTCGGGGTCGGCGAAGATGGCGCGCGACACCTCGTGCAGCACGTCGATGTCGAAGCCCTCGATCGTCCCCGACAGCGGGTTGCGCGAGCCCATGCGCAGCGTGTCCGCGGACACGCCGACGACGAGCGAGCCGCGCTCGCGGATCTCTGCCATCGTGCTGCCCGACGGCAGCGAGCCCGGTGCCGGCAGGTCGCCCTCGGGCGCGTACGACGCGAGCGGGTCCTCGCACTCGACGGGCGCGGTGCTCGACGGCGCCGGTGCTTCCTCCTCCGCCGTGGGCTCGGGCGCCTCGAGGCGCAGGTCGTCGGCACCGGTCGGTCCCGAGCACGCGGTGAGGAGCAGCAGCGCGGACGCGAGGCCCGTGCCGATCGCCGCGCGCGCCCTGGCGCCACGGCGGGTGCTCGTCCGACGGGTCGTGGTGCGGGGTGTCGTGCTCACCGGTACTCCTCCAGTCGTGCTGTGACCCCGCGCCAGGCGAGAAGTGCCGCGACGAGCCCGGCCGCCAGCAGCAGCCAGCCGGCGACGGCCGAGGTCGTGCCGGCCGAGGCGAGGTCGTCGCGCGTCTGGGCTGCACCCGCCTCGATGTCCGCCCGCGCCGCGTCGGAGAACGCGGCGAACGCGGCGTTGGGGCTGTCCTCGCCCGTGCTCGTCGCGAGCTCGACGGCGGCGTCCCAGTCGCCGCCGTCGTCCAGCGCCCGGATCTCGGCGTGCTGCGCGACCCAGTCGTCCAACGCCGTCGCCGTCGTGTCGTCGAGCACGCCGTCGGACTGCGCCGTGTCCAGGCGCTCGGCCGCGTCGGCGGTCGCCTCGACGAACGCGTCCTCGTAGGACTGTCCCGACCCGCGCTTGATGAGCGTGAAGGCCTCCATCGACTTGGCGTCGTTCCCGAGCGAGTACGCCTGCGACGCGGCGAGCGTGGCCGCGTAGGGCCCGTCGCGCACGTCGTGCGCGCGCGAGCTCGCGCTCGAGAGCATGATCGTCCCGGCGACCCCGACGACGAGGATCAGCCCCGTCGCCACGGCGAGCCCGACGTTCAGGACCCGGTGCGTGCGGCGCGCGAGCCACATCTGGCAGACGACGAGCACGGCGAGCGCGACGAGGGCACCCGCGAGGACCCACAACGCGTTGCGCACCCCGGAGAAGTCCGCGGCGACCCGGTCGGCGTCGTCCACCACGACCTCGTCGAGCGCGGGGAGCATCTGCTCGCGCAGGATGGTCGAGGCCTGGTCGAGGTAGGCGGCGCCGACGGGGAAGCCCTGGCGGTTGTTCGCACGTGCCCGCTCGACGAGACCGGTGTAGACGGTGAGGTCGGACGCGACCTGACCCAGCAGCTCGGAGTCGGCCGCGTTGCTGCCGGAGAGCTCCGCGAGGCCGGCCGCGGCGGTGTCGACGAGGTCGTCGTAGCGCGCACGCTGCTCCGTCGGCTCGAGACCGCCCACGAGGAACGACCCGGTCGCGGTCGCGTCCGCGGCGACGAGGGCGTTGCGGACCTCCTGCACCCCCACGAGCTGCGCCGAGTCCGCGCTCGCGGCCTCGAGCGCGGACGACTGGACCCGGCCGGCCTGGAAGCCGAGCAGGCCCACCACGAGCGTCGCGAGCACGCACAGCACGAGGACGAGCCGCAGCTGGCCCGGGGTGCGGCGCAGCGCGCCACGGGCCCGGGCCATGCCCGTGCTCGCCGCGGCAGGGGCCGGGTCGGCGCCGCCGGGGTCGGGGTCGGTGCGGTGCGGCGGCGCTGCGCCCTGGACGGGCGGGCTCGCCGGACGGACCGGGGTGCTCGTCATGCGTTCTCCTCGGCTGTGGAGGGCTCGGTCGACTCCGCCGACTCGGCCGTCTCGATCGTCGCGGGATGGTCGTCGGACGCGGTGCCGGGGGGCTCGAGGGTCGCCAGCAGCTCCGGCGCTCCCTCGCCGTCCACGAGGTCTGCGGGCTGCAGCAGGCGCAGCTCGTCCAGGGTGGGCTCGGCGACGTCCTTGAGGCGCCAGGCGTGCCGAGAGATCGCGGCGTCGAGCACGTTGCGCGCCCAGCGGGCGTTGCCGAACCCTTCGGTGCGGGGCTGGGCCCCCGCGAGCCGCTCGAACACGTCGAGCGCGCCGGGCGCGGGCTCGAAGTCCGCCTGCGCGGCCATGCTCGCGAAGATCGCGCGCAGCTCTGCGTCGGTGTAGTCCTCGAACGTGATCGTCGTCGCGAAGCGTGACTCGAGGCCGGGGTTCGTGGCGAGGAACTCGCCCATCGGCCCGGGGTAGCCCGCGACGACGACGACGAGCTCGTCGCGGTGGTCCTCCATGTCCTTGACGAGCGTGGTGATCGCCTCGGCGCCGTACTGGTCCTCCGCGAGCCCGTAGGCCTCGTCGACGAACAGCACGCCGTCGATCGCGGTCGCCACCGCCTCCGAGGTCTTGACCGCCGTCTGGCCGAGATAGCCCGCCACGAGCTCGGAACGGTCCACCTCGACCAGCTGGCCCTTCGCGAGCAGACCGAGCGCGCGGTAGATGCCCGCGACGAGCCGGGCGACCGTCGTCTTGCCCGTGCCCGGGTTGCCGAGGAAGACGAGGTGGCGCGTGAGCGTCGGGCGGGTCAGCCCGGCCTCCGTGCGCAGCTTCTCGACGCGCAGCAGCTCCGTCTGCCGGTGGATCTCGTCCTTGACGCGAGTCAGCCCGGTCAGCGCGTCGAGGTCCGCGAGCAGCTCCTCCAGCGTCGGCAGCGGCTCGTCCCGCGTCTCGCCCTCGGCCGCGACGGCCGCGTCCCCCGTGCCCGACGTCGCAGCCTTGCCCGGGCCGGTGGCCGCCGGCTGGTGGTCGGCCGGCGGCTGGTCGGCCGGCGGCTGGTCGGGCGAGGCGGTGGAAGTGGTGCGCCCGAGCGCGTCGAGGATCCCCGCCACGGACGGCACCTGCGGCGGCGCGGAGCGGGTGATGCCGGCGAGACCGCCGAGCGCGGACAGGTCACCGAGGTCGAGGGACGACCCGCCGCCGCGGGAGGTGAGAGGACCGCCCCGGGGGCGGGCCGGCGGCGGGCCCGGGAGTCCGGGGACGGGCGAGCCGGTAGCGGGCCCCGCGGCCGCGGTGCGCTGGACGGACGCCGTCGCCGCGGCACTGCCCGCGACGTGCCGGCCGGGGGCGCCGAGGGTCGCGGCCGACGCCGCGACGTCCGCCAGCGCCTGCCCGTACGCCGCCGCGTGGGTGGAGCGCGCGGCGACCAGCCCGGCGAGGACGTCGGTCGGCGCCGATCGCCAGCGGCGCGCGCTGGACGCCGCGGTGAAGAACGCCCCCGTCGCTCCCGGGTCGCGACCGAGCGCGGCGAGCCAGGCCGCCGGGGCCCCGGCGGACGACTCGGCGACGGCCGCGGCGAGGCGCGCGCCCTCGTCGAGCGCGGCGTCGGGGTCGACGCCCGCGGCGCGCGCCGTGTCGGCGAGCGTGACGAGCGTGGCGGCGAGGTCGGGTGCGCTCGTCACGGGGCCTCCAGTCGTCCGTGGGTGGTCGGCGGGCCGCCCGCCGGGGGAGAGCCGGGCTGCGGGGTACCGGCCCCGGCGCCCGGGGCCAGCGCGATCGAGGAGTCGCGAAACTTGTCCGCGAGGAACGCGCCGTGGGCGACGAGCGCCGCGGCGTCGGCGCGCGAGACCGCGTCGGAGATCTTGTCGAGCGTGACGCCGAGCAGGTCGAGCTGGTCGCACAGCAGCATCAGGGACGTCTTGCCGTTCGCCACGACCCGCCGGTCGGCGAAGTCGCGGGGCAGCCGCAGGTACGCGCCGACGGCCTCCGGCAGGTAGCTCGTCGCCGTCGCGACGACCGTGTGCGCCTGCTGCGACCCACCGCCGACGCGGTCCAGGCGCGGCACCATCTCCTCGACCGTGCCCGTGATGCGGTGCACGCGCGCGGTCACCGCCGGCGGCACCCGTCCCTCGATCTGCTGCTCGACGCGCTCCGCGGCCGCGAGGATGTCCGCCGCCGTGGGCGGGGCCGGCAGCGCGAGCGCGGGGGGCTCGT
This sequence comes from Cellulosimicrobium arenosum, assembly GCF_014837295.1. Taxonomy (GTDB): domain Bacteria; phylum Actinomycetota; class Actinomycetes; order Actinomycetales; family Cellulomonadaceae; genus Cellulosimicrobium; species Cellulosimicrobium arenosum. The sequence goes on along the minus strand of NZ_JACYHB010000017.1, from coordinate 39,971 downwards.
CGGGGCGCCCCGCCAGACGCCCGATGACGTCGGAGAACCAGCCCATCTACGTCTCGCCCATCCGTTCGCGTCGTCGGTGCCTGATCGGGGTGGTGCCGGTCGTCCCGGCCGTCGTGGTCGCCAGGGGTGCTCAGACCCGGCCGATGTCGAGCGAGCCGTTGCCGACCTGCGAGGAGTCGGACCGGCGCGCGCGCTCGAGGTACTCGTTGGCCTTGGTCGTCTCGGTCTCCAGCACCCCGATGGTCTGCGACATCGAGTCCAGCGCCTGCGTCTTGAACGTGGAGATCGAGTCCAGCGTGGCGTAGATGTTCTGGAACGCCTGCTGCAGCTGCGGGATCCCCACGGTCGCGCTCGCCGCCTGCGACTGGATGGTCGCGGACTGGTCCGCGAGCATCTTCGAGGTCGAGGCGATCATGTTCGACGTCGTGGTGTTCAGCGCCGTGATCTGGTCCAGCACCAGCCGTTGGTTGGCCAGCGCCTGGGCGACGATCACCGCGGTGCGCAGGGCGGCGACGGTCGTCGTGGTGGCGCGGTCGACGCCCTTGATGAGCTCGACGTTGTTCTTCATGATGATGTCCATCGCCAGGTAGCCCTGGATGGACACCGCGAGCTGGGTGAGCAGGTCCTGGTGCTTCTGGCGGACGTAGAACAGCACGTCCTCGCGCAGCGCCTGGGCCCGCTCCGGGTCGGAGGCCTCGAGCTCGGCGATCTTCGTCGCCAGCGCCTTGTCGAGGTTCTCCGCGATGTAGATGTACTGGTTCAGTCGCGCCATGGTGTCCCAGAGGTTCTGCTTCTCCAGGTTCAGCGCCGCGTTGTCCTTGCGGAGCTCGTCCTGGCCGTTGTAGAGCGACTGCACGATCGCGTTGAGCTGGGACTGGGAGGACTCGTAGCGGCGGAAGTAGTCGGTCAGCTTGTCCCCGAACGGGAGGAACCCGAGCAGCTTCTTGCCGAACGTCGCCTCGCTCGGGTCGAGCTCCTCGACCGTCCGGCGCAGCTCGAGGAGGGACTGGCTGACCTTCGAGCTCTCCGAGACACCACCCTCCTTGAGCTCGCGGACCGGCATCTCCAGCATGCGGTTGGACACGTCCGCGGCGGCGCGGATGTCCTGGTCGCCCATCTTGCGGACGTCGTCCGCCTGCGCGGCGAACTCCGGCGAGCGCGTGTCCGTGGACATGAGCTGGTCGACGTAGGAGCTCACCTTGGCCTGCAGGCCCGGGACTGCGGCGGGGTCGACCTTCGGTGCCATCGCCGGAGCCTGGGTGGTGGCGACCGGCTTCACCGGCTCGGGCGCGCTGAGCGTGAGCGTCTCGCTGGGCTCGGGGGGCTGAAGGGCTGCTGCCTCGGTCATCTCGATCCTTCGCTCGTGCGCTGTCTCGGTCGCCTGCCGGTCACCGACTCCGGCGTCCGGCGAGTATATCGGCGCACCCTGACGCCTACTTGACCGTCTCAGGGGGTGTGCGGGGGTGAGAGCTCCCCATGGGCACGTCGCCGCGGGCCGCGACCGACGACCGGTACGGCGGGTCCTGGGGCGAATCCGTCAGCACTGTGCACGTGGTGCCCCGAGCAGGACTCGAACCTGCAACCTACGGATTAGAAGGCCGTTGCTCTATCCATTGAGCTATCGGGGCGCGCGCCCATCGTAGTGCGCACCTGCACGGGAAGGGCTCGGCCCGGCCGGTCCGGCGCGTACGTTTTGCACCGTCGGGTGCAACCGTCACTATGAACCAGTGAGAACCCGAGCCGCCTCCGAGCGCGCCTCCGACGAGCTGGGACTGACCGTCTACGACGTCGCGCGCGACCTGCGCCGGGACGTCGCCGCGGTCGTGCTCCCGCTCGCGCTCGACGACACGGCAGAGGCCGAGGCCTCTCGCGGACGCCTGCTGACCCAGCTCGACGAGCACCTGCTGCCGCGGCTCAAAGAGCTGTCGTCGCCCGCGATCGTCGTCGTCGCGGGGTCGACCGGGGCGGGCAAGTCCACGCTGTACAACTCCCTCCTCGGCGAGGAGGTGTCGCAGGCCGGGGTGCTGCGGCCGACGACGCGCGAGCCGGTCATCGCGTTCAACCCGCTCGACGCCGACGTCCTGGTCGAGGGACCCGCGACCCGGGTCTCGCGCATGATCGAGCACGACGGCGTCCCCCGGGGCACGGCGCTCCTCGACGCGCCGGACCTCGACTCCTTGCTGTCCACGAACCGCGACACCGCGGGTCTGCTGCTCGAGGCCGCCGACCTGTGGTTGTTCGTCACGACGGCATCGCGGTACGGCGACGCCCTGCCGTGGCAGGCGCTCACGCGCGCCAAGGAGCGGGGTGCGAGCGTGGCGATGGTGCTCAACCGGGTCCCGCCGGAGACGCTGACGACGATCCGCGGCGACCTGCTGCAGCGCCTGCGCGACCACGGCATGGACGACGCTCCGCTGTTCGTCGTGCCCGACGTCGGCCCGCACGAGGGTCTGCTGGAGCGGTCCGTCGTCGCACCGGTCGCCCGCTGGCTGACGATGCTCGCCGGTCCGGACCGCTCGCGCGCGGTGATCGTGCGCACCCTCAAGGGTTCTCTCGCCGCGCTGCCCGACTGGGTCGACGGGCTGGTCGAGGCGGTCGAGGAACAGGTCGAGGCCGCAGCGCGACTGCGCGGCGCGGTCGACGACGCGCTGCCTCCGTCGCGCGAGGCGGCGCGCGCATCCGTCGCGCGCGGGGACGTGGCGCGGGGTTCGCTGCGCGCGGCGTGGGCACACGTGTCGAGCGAGGCGCGCATCGACCGCGTGAAGGTGCGCGGCGGGGTCGTGCGGTCCGGACGGCGCCGCGGTCGCGCGCGCGACCGCGCACTGTCCACGCTGCTGCCCGAGGTGCGCGGCGCGGCGGCCCGCGCCCTGTCCGGCCACGGCGCGGCCGCGTACGTGTCGCTCGAGAGCGCGCTCGGCGGCGACGATCCGCTCCCGGGGGCGAACGACGTCCTCGTCGGCGCGGACGACGCGGCGTCGGTCCGCGACGAGCGCAGCGCCGCGCAGGCCCAGGAGTGGTGCGACCGGGCGGTGACCGCGGTGACCGGGCTGACGTCCGGCGGGTCCGAGGAGGCGCTCGCCGCCGTGCGGGCGTTCGGGACCACGGGGCTGGCCGTCGTGCTGCTCGTCGCTGCGACCGGCGACGACGACGCCCGCGACCTGGCGTCCACGGCGCTGCCCACCGACGGCGAGGACCTGGTCACCGCGCTCGCCGAGGACCTCGCCGACCGTGCGACCACCGTCGTGGACGCCGAGGCGGCACCCGTGCGGGCAGCGCTCGACGAGCCGCCGCTCGCCGGCGACGCCGCATCCGGTCTGCGACTCCGACTTGCCGAGCTGAGGAGGCTCACGTGACGTCCCACGACGCCGAGCTGCGCACCCGGACCCAGGACCTCGAGGACGCGCTGGCGCTCGCGGGCGACCGGCTCGATCCCGAGGTGGCCGCCCAGGTGCGCGACGCCGTCGGCGGCGTGCGCGAGCGGCTCGCCCTCGGCGTGGACCACACGGTGGTCGCGCTCGCGGGCGGCACCGGCTCGGGCAAGTCGAGCCTGTTCAACAGCGTCTCTCGGCTCGACTTCGCGGACGTCGGGGTCCGCCGCCCGACGACGGCGCTCGTCACGGCCTGCTCGTGGAGCGCCGCCGCGACCGCGCTGCTCGACTGGCTGGACGTCGAGCAGGATCGTCGCATCACGCGCGGGGGCGAGCTCGACGGGGACGACGAGAGCGCCCTCGCCGGGCTCGTGCTGCTCGACCTTCCCGACCACGACTCGATCGCGCCCGAGCACCGGGCCGTCGTCGACCGGGTCCTGCCGCTCGTCGACCTGCTCGTGTGGGTCGTGGACCCGCAGAAGTACGCCGACGACGCGCTGCACTCCGGCTACCTGCGCAAGTCGAGCGGGCTCGAGGGCTCGATGGTGGTCGCGCTCAACCAGATCGACACCGTGCCGGGGTCGCGGCGCGAGTCGCTCGTGCAGGACATGGATCGCCTGCTCACCGAGGACGGGCTGACGGGCGTCTACGTGACCACCGTCTCCGCACGCACCGGTGAGGGCATGGACGAGCTGCGCTCGCTGCTCGAGCAGGCGGTGGCACGCCGGTCCGTCGCCGCGAGCCGGGTCGCCGGTGAGCTCGACCGCGCGGGCGCGCTGCTGCTCGCCGAGACCCCCGGAGAGGTGCCCTGGACCATGAGCACCGCCGTGGAGCAGGAGGTCGACTCGCTCGTCGAGGTGAGCGGTCTGGGCGGGGTGGCCGGGCAGGTGGGAGCGGCCGTCCGCAACGGGTACGGCCGCCCGGAGCTGTCGCCGGTGAGCGCCGAGGCGGTCGCCCTGTCCCGGGCCCGGTGGCTGACCCGCGCCGGGCGTGCGCTGCGACCCGGCTGGCGACGCTCTCTCGACCGCGCCGTCACGCCGGCGTCGGGCATCGCCCGGGAGGTGAGCACCGCGCTCGCCCGGATCCCGCTCGACACGCGGGGACCGTCGTCGGCCCGGCCGACGCGCCGCGCGGCCTGGGTCGCGCTGGGCCTGGGGGTCGTGGCCGCCGTGCTCGCGGTGCTGGGCTCGCTCGATGTCGTGCCGCTGTCCCGGCCGCTGCTCACGACGTGCGCGGTGGTCGCCGCCGTGGCCGTCGTGACCGCCGTCGTGTGCTTCCTCGTGGTGCTCCAGCTGCGGCGAACGCTCGGGCGGCGGCGCCGGCAGCAGGTCTTCGCGTCGGGTCGCGGGGCGATCGAGCGCGTCGTGCGCGAGACCATGGCCGCGCCCACGCAGGAGCTGCTCGACGCGCACCGCCGGGTGCGCGAGCTGGCGCAGTCGGCACGTGACCGTGACCCGGCCGCCCCGCTGACCGGCGCTCTACGGTTACCCACAGGACCAGACCTCGACGCCTCCTCCACAGGCGAGGGCGGGCCCTCGGACACCGACGCCGTGCGCCCCGCACCCTGAGGTCGTGGCCGGGACGGACCCGGCCCGGCACACCTCGGGAGGCACCATGCACGGTGACGTCACGGTCACGCTGTCCGGGTTCGTCGCGACGAGCCCCACCCTGTTCCGCTCCGAGTCGGGCAACGACTTCGCGAGCTTTCGGATCGCCCAGACCCGGCGCTACCTCGACCGCGAGCGCGGCGAGTGGGTCGACGGGCGCACGCTCTGGTTCACCGTGAAGGCGTGGAAGAGCGCCGCGCGCAACGTCGCGACGTCCCTGCACAAGGGCGACCCCGTGGTCGTCACGGGGCGGCTCGCGCTCGACGAGTGGACCGGCCAGGACGGTGCGCCGCGCACGAGCCTCGTCGTCGAGGCGGGCGCGCTGGGCCACGACCTCTCGCTCGGGGAGAGCAGGTTCGCCCGGACCGTGCACCGGCGCGGTCCGGCCGGCGCGGAGTCGACGGACGCCGGGGTCACGGACGACGCGGCCGGCACCGAGGGATCCTCGGAGCCGACGCGGGAGTCGAGCGCGGAGGGCGACGACGCGGATCCGTACGCGGACCCCTGGAGCCTCGGTGCCCCGGCGACCGGTCCGTCGACCGGCACCGACGCCGAGGGACAGGACGACGACGCCGATGCGGACGACCGGCCGCTCGTGGGCGTCTGACGCTCCCGGGCCGAGGCGGCGCCCCGACCGCGTAGGCTGAGTGGTCGACACCCACGAGCGACCGAAACGGTGGAACAACAGGCTGTGGCTGAGTTCATCTACTCCATGTACAAGGCGCGCAAGGCGCACGGCGACAAGGTCATCCTCGACGACGTCTCGCTGAACTTCCTGCCCGGCGCCAAGATCGGCGTCGTCGGCCCCAACGGGGCCGGGAAGTCCACGATCCTCAAGATCATGGCCGGCCTCGACACGCCGTCGAACGGCGAGGCGCGTCTGTCCCCGGGCTTCAGCGTCGGCATCCTGCTCCAGGAGCCGCCGCTGAACGAGGAGAAGACGGTCCTGGGCAACGTCCAGGAGGCCGTCGCCGAGATCCTGGCGAAGAAGCATCGCTTCGACGAGATCTCCGCCCTCATGGCCGAGCCCGACGCGGACTTCGACGCGCTGCTCGCCGAGATGGGCACGCTGCAGGAGGCGATCGACGCCGCCGACGCGTGGGACCTCGACTCGCAGCTCGAGCAGGCGATGGACGCGCTGCAGTGCCCGCCGCCGGACGCGGACGTCACGGTCCTCTCGGGTGGTGAGCGGCGCCGGGTCGCGCTGTGCAAGCTCCTGCTCGAGAAGCCCGACCTCCTGCTGCTCGACGAGCCCACGAACCACCTGGACGCCGAGTCCGTGCTGTGGCTCGAGCAGCACCTGTCGTCGTACCCGGGCGCGATCCTCGCGGTCACCCACGACCGGTACTTCCTCGACCACGTCGCGGAGTGGATCTGCGAGGTCGACCGCGGGCGCCTGTACCCGTACGAGGGCAACTACTCGACCTACCTGGAGAAGAAGGGCGAGCGGCTCGAGGTCCAGGGCAAGAAGGACGCGAAGCTCGCCAAGCGCCTCAAGGAGGAGCTCGACTGGGTCCGCTCCAACGCGAAGGGCCGCCAGACCAAGTCCAAGGCCCGCCTCGCGCGCTACGAGGAGATGGCCGCGGAGGCCGAGCGCACGCGCAAGCTCGACTTCGAGGAGATCCAGATCCCGCCGGGCCCGCGCCTGGGCAGCCTGGTCCTCGAGGCGACGAACCTGCAGAAGGGGTTCGGCGACCGGCAGCTCATCGACGGGCTCAGCTTCACTCTCCCGCGCAACGGGATCGTCGGCGTGATCGGCCCGAACGGCGTCGGCAAGACCACGCTCTTCAAGACGATCGTGGGGCTCGAGCCGCTCGACGGCGGCGAGCTCAAGGTCGGCGAGACCGTCTCGATCTCCTACGTCGACCAGTCCCGCGGCGGTATCGACCCGAAGAAGACGCTGTTCGAGGTCGTGTCCGACGGGCTCGACTTCATCAAGGTCGGCAACGTCGAGATCCCGTCCCGCGCGTACGTCGCGTCGTTCGGGTTCAAGGGACCGGACCAGCAGAAGCCCGCGGGCGTGCTGTCCGGGGGCGAGCGCAACCGCCTCAACCTCGCGCTCACCCTCAAGCAGGGCGGCAACCTGCTGCTGCTCGACGAGCCGACGAACGACCTCGACGTCGAGACGCTCGGCTCGCTCGAGAACGCGCTGCTCGAGTTCCCCGGGTGCGCCGTGGTCGTGTCTCACGACCGGTGGTTCCTCGACCGCGTCGCGACGCACATCCTCGCGTACGAGGGCACCGACGAGAGCCCGGCGAGCTGGTACTGGTTCGAGGGGAACTTCGCGTCCTACGAGGAGAACAAGGTCGAGCGCCTCGGTGCGGACGCGGCCCGTCCGCACCGCGTGACGTACCGCCGGCTCACGCGCGACTGACGGCGGCACGCGGCCGCGGGGCACGACGCCCCGCGGCCCCTGCGTGTGCGCGCGCCTGACCAGCGGCGCTGGTGCACACTGGCCGGATGACCGAGCCGGACCCGACCCGCGACGACGCGCCGGGGTCGGGCACCGCCCCGCTCGTGGAGGCGCTGGAGATCCTGCGGTCCCGCTTGGCCGGCGTGCGCCTGCCGCTCGAGCTGCCCGGCGCCGCCTCGGCCCGCGCGGACCTCGGCGCCGCGGTGGGCCAGCTCGACGACTACCTGCTGCCCCGCCTCCGGTCGCACGCTGCGCCGCTGCTCGTGGTCGTCGGCGGCTCGACCGGAGCCGGGAAGTCCACGCTCGTCAACTCCCTCGTGGGTGAGCACGTGTCGGCGCCAGGGGTGCTGCGCCCGACGACACGGGCACCCGTGCTCGTCCACCACCCGCTCGACGAGCGCTGGTTCACCACCGACCGGGTGCTGCCCGGCCTGGCGCGCGTCAGCGGCGGGACGGGCGGGACGGGCGGGACGAGCGGGACGGGCGAGGTCCGGGACCGTGCGCTGCGCCTCGTGGCGAGCGACGCGGTGCCGCAGGGCCTGGCGCTCGTCGACGCTCCCGACGTCGACTCCGTGGAGAGCGCGAACCGCGACCTCGCGGCGCAGCTCCTCGCCGCAGCGGACCTCTGGCTGTTCGTCACGACCGCGGCCCGGTACGCGGACGCCGTCCCGTGGGACCTGCTGCACCGCGCGGTCGGGCGTCGCACGCAGGTCGCGATGATCCTCGACCGCGTCGACCCGGGTGCCCAGGCCGTGGCCGAGGACCTGCGCCGGATGATGGACGACAACGGGCTGGACTCGGCCCGGCTGTTCGTCCTCGCCGAGACCGCGCTCGTGGACGGCATGCTCCCCGAACCCGTGGTGAGCGAGACCGCGGGCTGGTTGAACGACCTCGGGGCCGACGCCTCCGCCCGCGACCGCGTCGCGACCGCGACGCGCGACGGTGCGATCGACGACCTGGTGCGACGCAGCGTGCACGTCGCGTCCGCGGCGGACGCCCAGGCCGAGTCGGACACCCGCCTGCGGGCCGCGGTAGCGCACGCCTACGGCGACGCGGCGGACCGCGTGGCGGCGGCCACGAGCGACGGCGCGCTGCTGCGCGGCGAGGTCCTCGCGCGCTGGCAGGACTTCGTCGGCACGAGCGAGATCTTCCGTGCGTTCGAGCAAGGGGTCGGTCGTGTGCGCGACGCCGTCGCCGCGTTCTTCCGCGGGCGGCCGGTCGATGCCCCGCAGGTGGAGCAGGCGCTCGCGCACGGGCTCGAGGCGGTCGTCGTCGACGCCGCGGAGGCCGCGGCGGAGCAGGCCTACGGTGCGTGGCGCGCCGACCCGGCGGGCGCCGTCCTGCTCGACGGGCTGGACCTGTCCCGCACGTCGGCCGGGCTGCGCTCGGCCGTCGACACGCAGATCCGGGCGTGGCAGGGGGACGTGCTCGACCTCGTGCGCGAGCAGGGTGCGAGCAAGCGCGGGGCCGCCCGGGCGTTGTCGCTCGGTGTCAACGGTCTCGGCGTCAGCCTCATGGTCGTCGTCTTCGCCTCGACGGGTGGCCTCACCGGCGCCGAGCTCGGTATCGCGGGCGGGACGGCGGTCGTGGCGCAGAAGCTCCTCGAGGCGGTCTTCGGCGACGACGCCGTCCGCCGGCTGGCCCGGACCGCGCGCGAGCGCCTGACGGAACGGATCGGGTCGCTGCTCGACGCCGAGGCCCTGCGCTACACGGCCCAGCTCGACGCGCTCGGCACGCCGGACGCCGCCGGGACCGCGCACGGCGTGCGGGACGCGGCGCGCGGCGTCGAGAACGCGTCGCGTGCCGAGCGCGCGGGCCGGCGCCCCGTCGAACGCGGCCCACGGCACGCTGCGCGCGGCCTGCGCGGGGCGGGTCCGGCGGGAGCGGAGCCGGCCGCGAGGCCGGGTGGCGCCGGGACCTCCGACGAGGTGGCCGAGCGCAGCCCCGGCCGCTGGTCCCGCCTGTTCCGCCGCAGGGGTGAGCGCCCGTGACGATCGGACTCACCGACCGCACGGCCGCTCTCGCGTCCGCCGTCCGCGTCGCCGAGGGGCGGTTGGACCCCGACCTGCTCGCGCGCGGCCGGGCCGTCGTCGCCCACGCGCGCGAGCGCACCGGGCTCTCCGCCGATCACACGGTCGTCGCGCTCGCCGGAGCGACCGGCTCGGGCAAGTCGTCGGTGTTCAACGCTCTGGTCGGTGCCGAGCTCGCGGAGGTCGGCGTCCGGCGCCCGACGACGTCCCGCGCGCTCGCCGCCGTCTGGGGACCGGACGGGGTCTCCGGCGCGGGACCTCTCCTGGACTGGCTCGAGGTGCGGCGTCGGCACGAGATGTCCTCGCCGCTCACCGCCGGGGGCGAGGGCCCGGCGAGCGGTCTGCGTCGAGTGCTGCGCCCGCGCGCGGGAGCCGACCTCACGAGCGGTCTCGTCCTGCTCGACCTGCCGGACCACGACTCGGTCGTCGTCGAGCACCGCGTGCGTGCCGAGCGGCTCGTGGAGCGCGCCGACCTGCTCGTGTGGGTCGTGGACCCGCAGAAGTACGCGGACGCTGTCCTGCACGAGCACTACCTGCGCCCCCTCGCCGAGCACGCAGCCGTGACCGTCGTCGTGCTGAACCAGGTGGACCGTCTGACGCCCGACGATGCCGCCGCGTGCCTCGACGACCTGCGCCGCCGCGTCACGGAGGACGGCCTCGCCGAGGCGCGCATCCTCGGCGCGTCCGCGCGCACGGGGGAGGGGCTCGACGAGCTGCGCGCGCTGCTGGCCGACGCGGCCGCGCAGCGCCGCGCGGCGAACGACCGGATCGCGGCCGACGAGCGCGGCGTCGCTCGTCGGATCGCCGCCGCGTGCGGGGCCTCTCCGCCGGCGCGCTCCGAGCGTCGGGCGCGCGACGAGCTCGTGGACGCGTTCGAGGCGGCCGCCGGCGTGCCCGCCGTGGTGGCGGCCGTGCGCGGCGGCGCCGAGCGCGACGCCCGCGCGGCGACGGGCTGGCCGCTCACGCGGTGGACGGCGAGGTTCCGCGCTGACCCGCTGCGGCGGATCGGGCTGCGCCCTCGACCTGCGGGAGGCAAGGACGCGCCGCCCGCCTCCGCCGGGCTCGTCCGCACCTCGTTGCCGGTCGTCCCCGCCACGGTGCGGGCGGGCGCGCGCACCGCGGTCCGCGCGTACGTCGACGGCGCGACGACCGGGGTGCCGGACGCCTGGGCGCTGGCCGCGCGGCGGCGGGCCGCCGACGCGACGGAGGGGCTCGCCGACGAGCTCGACCAGGCGGTCGTCGGCGTGGACCTCGAGCTGGGACGGCGTCCGCTCTGGTGGCGCACCGTCGGCCTCCTGCAGTGGCTCGTGCTCGCCGCGCTCGTCGTCGGGGTCGCGTGGCTCGGCGTGCTGTGGGCGTTCGTGTACCTGCGCCTGCCCGAGCTCGCCGTTCCCGTGCTCTCGCTCGGCACGGGGGACGTCCCGTGGCCCACGCTGCTCGCGGTCGGCGGCCTGGTCCTCGGCGTCGTGACCGGGCTCGTGGCGCGCGTCGCGGCACGGGTCGGTGCCCGACGGCGCGCCGCGCGCGTCCGACGGCGGCTGCGGGCCGCCGTCGCGCTGGTCGGCGACCGGCTCGTGCGTCTACCCGTGGGCGACGAGCTCGACGCGCTCGCGCGCTGCCGCACGGCGGCCGTCGTCGCGTCGTCGTCCTGACGGCGGCCGCACGGGGGCAGAATGGGCGGGCACCGCCCGCCGTCGAGGAAGGATCTCCATGACCCGCCTGCACGTCCCCGTCCCGCTGCGGTGGTCCGACCTCGACGCGTACGCGCACGTCAACAATGTGGAGATGTTCCGGCTCCTCGAGGACGCGCGCATCACCGCGTTCTGGGTGCACCCGGAGGCGGGGGAGGACGCCTGGCCCACCGCGGTCCTCGAGACCGGACCGCACGCCGGCAGCCACACGCTCGTCGCGCGCCAGGAGATCCAGTACCTGCGCCCGCTCGCGTTCACGCGGACACCGGTGCGGGTCGAGCTCTGGGTGGGCCACCTGGGCGGGGCGAGCATCGAGGTCTGCTACGAGGTGCACGACGGCGCCGCGACGTTCGCCCGCACCGGGCCCACGTCGGGCGGGGCCCCGTACGCGAAGGCGACGACGACGATCGTCGTGGTGGACGCGGCGACCGGCCGGCCCCGCCGGCTCAGCGAGACCGAGCGCGCCGCGTGGGAGCCGTTCGTCGAGGACCCGCTGACCTTCCGCCGCCGGACCTGACCGGCCGAGCGTCGCACGGGCCCGGGACGCGGGCTCGTGGGCGTCACTCGCGCCGGTCGCCTCGCTCGGCGGCTCTCTCCGCCGCCTGCGCGATGTTGCGCTGCATGCCGCCGAACACGACGCCGTGGAACGGCTTGACCGCCCACCAGTAGAGCTGACCACCGAGGCCGTGGGGGTAGAACAGCGCGCGCTGGGCGAAGTACGTGCGGCCCGGGCCGCTCGCGTCGTCCGGCGTGGGGCCCGGGGTGTCCGGGTCCGACGCGTCGTCCAGCTCCTCGGCGGACTCGTCCACGCGCAGCTCGAGCCACGCGAGACCGGGGCTGCGCATCTCGGCGCGCAGCAGCAGCCGGCGCCCTGGGTCGATCGCCTCGACGCGCCAGAAGTCGACCGCGTCGTCCACCCGCAGCCGGCGCTCGTCGCGGCGACCCCGGCGCAGCCCCGGGCCACCCACGAACCGGTCCAGCAGCCCGCGCACCCGCCACGCGAGCGACCAGGAGTACCACCCGCCCTGACCGCCGATCTCCTCGATCACGCTCCACAGGACGTCGCGCGGTGCGTCGACGACGGTGCGGCGCTCGTCGACGTACAGCGACCCGCCGGCCCAGTCGGGGTCGGTCGGCAACGGGTCCGACGGCGCGCCGGGGTCTGCCGCCGACGACCACCGCGTGCTCACCTCGCCGTCGTGGATGCGCTCGAGCGCGAGCTCGACCGCACGGTCGAACCCGACCAGTCCCTCGTCCGGGTCGAGGACGTACCGGGCGATGTCGTGCTCCTGGCAGAAGACCTCGTGCTGCAGCGACTCGACGAGCGGTCGAGCGATCCCGCTCGGGACCGGGGTGACCAGCCCGACCCACAGGCTCGACAGCTTCGGCGTGAGCACGGGGACGCTGACGATCTTGCGCCGGCGCAGCCCGGCGGCGTCGGCATAGCGCTGCATCATGTCGCGGTAGGTCAGCACGTCCGGACCGCCGATGTCGAACGTGCGCGACACGTCGTCGGGCATCGTGGCCGAACCCACGAGATAGTGCAGGACGTCCCGGACGGCGATCGGCTGGATCCGGTTGTCCACCCACTTGGGCGTCGTCATCGCGGGCAGCCGCTCGGTGAGGTAGCGCATCATCTCGAAGCTCGCCGAGCCGGAGCCGAGGATGACCGCGGCCTGCAGGACCGTCGTCGGGACGCCGGACGCGAGCAGGATCTCGCCGACCTCCTTGCGCGACGCGAGGTGGCGCGAGAGCTCTCCCTCGGGGACGTCGGGGAACATGCCGCCCAGGTAGACGATCCGCGCGACGCCGGCCTCGCGCGCGGCACGGGCGAAGGTCAGCGCGGTCCGGCGGTCGCGGGCCTCGAACGTCGGTCCGGTGCCGAGGGAGTGGATGAGGTAGTACGCGACGTCCGCCCCGGCGAGTGCGGAGCGGATCTGGTCGAGGTCGCCCGCGTCCGCCTCCACGGCCTCGACCTCGTCCGCCCAGTCGCGACCCGCGAGCCGCTCGGGGTGGCGCGCGAGCGCGCGGACCTCGAACCCCGCGCGCAGCAGCTCGGGCACGAGCCGCCCGCCGACGTATCCGGTGACCCCGGTGACCGCGGCCCTCATGCCAGCAGCTCCAGGACCTCGTGCTCGGCGCGCGGTCGTGACCGGGTCGCGCCGATCGTCTCGCCGCGCTCCCACAGGTCGAACAGCCGTGGGTCGATGTACGACGAGCGCGCCACGGCAGGCGTGTTGCCCAGCTCCTCGGCGACGTCCTTGACGATCCCCGCCACGACGCGGCGCCGGGCGCGCTCCGACGACGGGGGAGCACCCGCGTCCGCGAGCGCACGCGCGGCGAGGACCGTCGCGTGCCACGTGCGGAAGTCCTTGGGCGTCGCGTCGTCGCCGAGCCGGTCCTTGATGTCCGCCTGGACGTCGGCGCTGGTCACGTCGTGCCAGACGGCGGATCCCCGGCTCCCGCCGGCCGCCTCCTCGCGCCACGCCAGCAGCTCGACCCCGCCACGACGCCTCTTGAGGGTGGTGACGAGGTCCGCGACCACCTCGTCGTCCACCACGACGTCGCGCACCTGCCCGGACTTCGCCGGGTAGTGGAAGTGGACGCTGTGGTCCCGGCGGACGCTCGCGTGCTCCTTGCGGATGGTCGCCAGGCCGTAGCTGCGGTTCTGCTTCGCGTACAGCTCGCCGCCCGCGCGGAAGTAGGCGAGGTCGAGGAGGCGGAACGCGAGTGCGAGCACCTTCTCGCGCGGCACGGCGGGGAGGGCGAGGTCCCGCGTGACGCGGCGCCTGGCCGCGGGGAGGCGGCGGCCGACGTCGAGCACGTGGTCGTGCTTGCGCCGCGCCCGGCGGGCCTGCCACTGCTCGTGGTAGAGGTACTGCCCGCGTCCGGCGGCGTCGTGCCCGAACGCCTGGACATGGCCGTCCGGGTACCGGCAGATCCAGACGTCGCCCCACGCCGGCGGGACGGCGAGGCGGGTGCAGCGGGCGACCTCCTCCTCGTCGGCCAGGGGCATGCCCTCGACGTCGAGGAACACCCACTCCTCGCCCTTGGGCCGGCGGGAGTAGCCGGGGGAGGTCACCGACACGCGTCGCAGTCGCACCTGGTCAGTGTGCAGCGGTTCGGGTGACGTCGCACTGCCAGGACGACCGCCGGCCCCCCGGCGACCGTCCCGGGGGTGGGTCACGCGTCCGGCAGCCGCACCATGCCCTCCTGCGCGATGGACGCGACGAGCGAGCCGTCCTGCGTGAACACGCGGGCGGCGCCCAACCCACGACCACCCTGCGCGCTCGATGCCGACTGGACGAACAGCAGCCACTCGTCCACCCGGACGTCGCGGTGCCACCACATCGCGTGGTCGAGGCTGGCGATCGAGATGCCCGGCGTGACCCAGCTCGTGCCGGACTGTCGCAGGATCGGCTCGAGCATGACCTGGTCGCACGCGTAGGCCATGAGCGCGCGGTGCAGCAGCTGGTCGTCGCCGACGTGCCCCCGCGCGCGCATCCACACCATCTGGTGGTCCTTCGGCTCGGCGTCGGGCGTGAGGTACAGCGAGCCGCCGACGTGGCGCAGCTCGAACGCGGAGTGGTGCGACCAGAAGCGGGCGACGGGGTGGTCGATCCCGCCGAGCACCTCCAGCGCCGAGGGGACGTCCTGCGGCGGCGGTGCGCTCGGCATCGCCGACGTGTGCTCGAACCCGTCCTGGGCCTCCTGGAACGACGCGATCATCGACAGGATCGGCTTGCCGTGCTGGATCGCGTGCGTGCGACGTGCGCTGAACGACCGGCCGTCGCGCAGCCGCTCGACGGCGAAGTCGATCGGCACCTCGAGGGCACCCGGCCGCAGGAAGTAGCCGTGCAGCGAGTGGGGGAGGCGACCGGCGGGGACGGTACGACCGGCGGCGAGCACGGCCTGCGCGAGCACCTGGCCCCCGTACACCCGACCGCTCGGCTGATGGACGCTCGCGCCGCGGAAGTGCTCCGGGTCGGCGGCGGACCCGTCGCCGTCGTCGACCTGCTCGAGCCGCAGCACCTCGAGGAGGTGGCCGAGCGGGTTGGGCACCTGGGTGCTCGGCGCGTGCTGCGACGTCGGACCGGGGGAGGGCGTCAGGCCGTCCGGACCCGGGCTCGTGCGGCTCGGAGGGCTCGGGTCGGGCACGGGACGGTCGGTGGCCACGGGACTCCTCGGGTCGGTGGGCGGGTGCTCAGTCGTCGAAGGTGTTGACGAGCGAGTGCGCGGCGCGCTCCAGGTAGTCCCAGAGCGTCGCCTCGTGGAGCGGGGCGAGATCGAGCGTGGCGACCGCGGCCCGCATGTGGGCGAGCCAGCGGTCGCGAGCATCCGGGTTGACGGTGAAGGGCATGTGCCGCATGCGCAGGCGCGGATGGCCACGTTCCTCGCTGTACGTCGTCGGACCGCCCCAGTACTGCTCGAGGAACATCGTCAGGCGCCGCCGCGCCGGGGCGAGGTCCTGCTCCGGGTACATGGGCCGCATCACGGGGTCCTCGGCCACTCCCTCGTAGAACGCGTCGACGAGACGGACGAACGTGTCGTGACCGCCGACCTCGTCGTAGAACGACCGGCTCGGTCGCGTCGGCGCGGGGTCGTCCGCAGGGCCGTCCGCCGGCGCGCTCGACGTTCCGGACGCGACGGAGCCGGGCCGTGCCGAGGTGACGGGCAGCGTCGGGCGGGGGCTGGAGTCCGGGCTCACCGGCCCATCATCGCATCGCGGTGCCCGTGCCCCGGGGTGCGGGCACGGGATCCACGAGCCGGTGGGGCACAGGTCACAGGCCGAGCTCGGCCAGCACGGGCAGGTTCTGCCGCACGACGGCGCGCGCCTGCGCCGCGCTCTCGGCCTCGAGCGCGAGGCGGGCCAGGCGCCGGCACTCGTCGTGGTCCACCTCGCGCAGCAGCGCCGCCACGTCGGGGATCGCACGGGCGGTCATGGACAACGAGGTGACGCCGAGCCCGACGAGGACGACCGCGAGCACCGGCTGCGAGGCCGCTTCCCCGCAGACGCCGACGGGTCGCCCCTGCTGCGCGCCGCCGGCGCACGTCGCGGCGACGAGCTGCAGGACGCCCGGCTGCCACGGGTCGCTGAGCTCGGCGAGCGAGCCGAGCAGGCGGTCGGCGGCCATCGTGTACTGCGTGAGGTCGTTCGTGCCGATGGACGCGAACGCGGCGCGGGCGAGGATCGGCCCGGCGAGCAGCGCGGCGCTCGGGACCTCGATCATGACTCCCGCCACGTCGAGGCCGTGCGCGCGACAGCGCTCGACGAACCACTCGGCCTCGCCGACGGTCGAGACCATGGGCGCCATGACCCAGACCTCGGCCTCCTCGGCACCGGCGGCCTGCGCGATCGCGTCCAGCTGCTGCTCGAGCAGGTCGGGCCAGCGCGCCGCGGTGCGCAGACCGCGGACACCGAGCGCCGGGTTCTCCTCGTCCGAGACCGTGAGGAAGTGCAGCGGCTTGTCCGCGCCGGAGTCGAGCGTGCGGATGACGACCTTGCGGTGGGCGAACTCGTGGAAGACGGTCCGGTAGGCCGTGACCTGCTCCTCGACCGTGGGCGGGTCCTGGCGGTCGAGGAAGCAGAACTCGGAGCGGAACAGGCCCACCCCTTCGGCGTTCGCGGCGGCGGCCGGCGCGGCACCCGCCGGGTCGCCCACGTTCGCGAGCAGCTGGACGCGATGCCCGTCGCGCGTGCGTCCGCGCCCGTCGAACGTGCGGGCCTGCTGCGCACGCGCCTGGGCCGCGGCGACCTGGTCCGGCGACGGGTGCACGACGACGGTCCCGGCCGACCCGTCGACCAGCACCAGGTCTCCGGCCGCCAGGGCCGCGCTCGCCCCGTCCGCCGCGACGACGGCGGGGATGCCCTTGGCGTTGGCGACGATCGCCGTGTGCGACGTGGGTCCGGCGCCGTCGGTGACGATCGCCAGGACCCGCGACGGGTCGAGCGCCGCGGTGGCGGACGGGGCGAGGTCGAGGGCGACGAGGACGAACGGCTCCGTGTGGTCGGGCACGCCGGGCGCGGGCCGGCCGGCCAGCGCGGCCACGAGCCGGTCGCGAACGTCCGCGACGTCGCGCGCCCGCTCGGCGAGGTGCCCGCCCAGCTCGGTGAACTGTCGCGCCACCTCGTCCGCGGCCTCCCACACCGCGCGCTCGGGCACGAGGTGCTCGGAGAGCACCCGGCGCCGGGCGTCGGCGGCGAGCGTCGGGTCGGCCGCCATCGCCGCGGTCGCCTCGAGGACGTCGCGCGTCTCGCCGTCCGCCTGGGCGGCGGCGCGCTCGAGATCCGTCGCGACGTGCCGTGCGGCGTCGTCGATGCGTCGCGCCTGCGCCTCGTGGTCCGCCTGAGGCGCGACCCGTACGCCTGGTGGTGGCTCCTCGACGGGCTCGGGCATGAGCACCACCGGCCCCACGACCGTGCCCGGGCACACCCCGATCCCCGTGATCAGCTGTCCTGCCACCTGCTGCCACCGCCTCGTCCGTCCGCCCGGGCTGGCGCCCCGAGCCGTCCTGCGCACGGGCCGCCCCGCACCGCTCGGCGCGCGCCGCCTCGTGGTCGGCACCGTACCCGAGAGCAGCGACGTGCGGCACCTGCGGCTCGCGACGCGCGATCGGTCCCCCCGGCGTCGGGAGACTACCCTGGAGCCAGGAGCACGACCACGTGCCCCGTGATCCGTTCCACCGTGCGGTACTGACCGCACCACTGCCTCAGGAGACGACATTTCATGAGCACTCCCTCGGACCAGAAGGCACAGCACATTCTCGACGCCCTCGGTGGCCAGGGCAACGTGGTGGACCTCGAGCCGTGCATCACGCGGCTGCGCGTCGAGGTCAGCGACCCGGAGCTGGTGGACGAGGCACGCCTGAAGGAGACCGGCGCGTTCGGCGTCGTGCGGTCCGGCCGGGTCGTCCAGGTCATCGTGGGACCGGAGGCCGACAACCTCGCCGCCGACCTCGACGCGCTGCGTTGAGCAGGTCGCGCACACCGGTGACGGGGCCGACGACGGCCCGGTCGCCTCGCCCGCCCGCGCACGACGACCTGTCGTCGCTGCTCGTCACGAGCCCCCTCGCGGGGTCCGTGGTGGCGTTGTCCGCCGTACCCGACCCGGTCTTCTCGCAGCAGATCGTCGGACCGGGGATCGCGATCGACCCCGAGCCGGTCGAGCACTCCCACGTGGTGGCGCCCGCCGACGGGCGCATCGGTTCCCTCTTCCCGCACGCGTTCGCCCTCGAGACGACCTCCGGGCGCGCGATCCTCGTCCATCTCGGCATCGACACCGTGAACCTGCGCGGGGACGGCTTCACGCTGCACGTCGAGGCCGGCGCGGAGGTGCGTCGTGGCGACCTCGTCATCACCTGGGACCCCGCGCGTGTCGTCGCTGCCGGGCTGTCGACGGTCTGCCCGGTCGTCGCGCTGCAGGCCGAGCCCGACCGTGTGCGCGTGCGTGCCACGGCCGGTGCGGCCGTCGTCGCTCAGGACCCCTTGTTCTCCTGGTCCTGAGCGTCCCGGTGCGCGATCCCCGCAGCCGCAGCGGCCGCGTCACGGGGCACGTCGGCACCGTCGACCGGATTCTCCTGCGCGTCCGCCCGTGCCGGTGACTGGTCGAGGACGACGACCTGCTGGGCGCCGGCGAGCGGGATGCCCGCCTCGGCGAGGACGTCGCGGACGCTGACGCGCAGCGCGCGGGCGACCTCCCACTGCATGGCGGGCTGGGTCTTGACCCACACCTTGAGCCGCAGCGCCTCCGCCGTCAGGTCCTCGACCCCGACGACCTCGGCGGGCTCCATCAGGTACGAGCCGATCATCGGGTCGTCCGCGACGCGCTGCGCCGCCTGGAGGAGCGCGGAACGCACCGCGTCGACGTCGGCGAAGTAGGCCACCCGGACGTCGACGGTCGCGCGGGCCCACTCCTGGGACATGTTGCCGGTGCGCAGGATCTCGCCGTTGCGCACGTACCACGCGGTCCCGTCCAGGTCGCGCACCTTGGTCACGCGCAGCGCCACCTCCTCGACCGTTCCCGTCACCTCGCCGAAGTCGACGACGTCGCCGACGCCGTACTGGTCCTCGAGCAGCATGAACGTCCCGGACAGGAAGTCCTTCACGAGGCTCTGGGCACCGAAGCCGAGCGCCACGCCGGCGATCCCGGCGGAGGCCAGGAAGGGACCGATGTTCATGCCGAGCTCGGCCAGGACCATGAGGACGACGGTGGTCCCGATCAGGATGTTCGCCGCCGAGCGCAGGACGGAGCCGATCGTGCGGGCGCGCGCGGCGCGGCGAGCGGTCGCGAGCGGGTTGGCGATCGGCGTGGCACGCATGATGGCGGAGCCCACCTCGGTCCGGCCGAGACCGCGCAGCCGCGCACCGGCCCGCGTCGGTGTCCCGGCGGCGATGTGCTCGGTGACCCCGCGGATGACACGGCGCAGGAGGCCGAGCGCCACCGCGCCGATCCCGATGATGAGGATCACGCGCAGCGGGAGCCCGACGAACCAGGTCAACCAGTCGTGCGGCTCGCTCGGGTCGAAACCGTCCGGGTCGGTCTGTGCGCCGGCGAGGAAGGTGGAGAGCATGGTGGCAGGCTACCTGCCCGGTCGAACCGGTCCGGGGCGCGCCGAGGACCCGGTCCTGCCTGCGGTGGCCGGTTCTGGCAGGATCGTCTGCGTGAGCGAACCCCAGCACGAGGAACTGCCCGAGCCGTTGGCACAGCTGGCCGACGCCCACGGGGTCGCGACCGGCTTCCACGGCTTCGACGGCGTACGGCACGCGGTGCGCGCGTCGACCCTCGTCTCGGTCCTCGAGGCTCTCGGCGTCCCGGCGTCGTCACCGGAGAAGGTCGCGGTCAGTCTCGAGCACTCGCGCGACGACGCGTGGCGCCGGATGCTCCCGCCGACCGTCGTCGTCCGGCACGGTGCCGCGGCAGCCGTGCCCGTGCACGTCGCCGACGGAGCCGACGTCGAGGTCTGGATCGAGCTCGAGGCCCCCCACGACGCGGCGCGCGGGACGTCCGGCCCGCGTCCCGTCCGCGAGCGCCGGGACGCGACCCAGCTCGACGTCCCGGTCCCGCCGCAGACGGTGGACGGCCGGCGCGTCGGGCGCGCGACGTTCGAGATCCCGGCGGACCTTCCCCTCGGGTGGCACGACCTGCACGCCGTGAGCGGCGAGGCCCGGGCCCGGGCCACGCTCGTCGTCACGCCGGAGCGGCTCGACCCGCCGCCGGCGCCGGAGGGCCGCGCCCCCTGGGGGTTCATGACACAGCTCTACTCCGTGCGCTCGCGTGCGTCCTGGGGCGTCGGGGACCTGGCCGACCTCGCCGACCTGGCGTGGCTGTCGGCCCGTGAGGCCGGGGCGGACTTCCTGCTCATCAACCCGCTGCACGCCGCCGAGCCGCGCACGCCGATGACGCCGTCGCCCTACCTGCCGACGAGCAGGCGCTTCGTCAACCCGCTGTACGTGCGGGTCGAGGACATCAGGGAGACCGCGTACCTGTCGGCCGCCGACCGCTCGCTCGTGGAGTGGGCGTTCGACCCGGTGCGCGACCTGGGCTCCGACCCCGCTCCGATCGACCGCGACCCGGCGTGGGAGGCGAAGAAGGCCGCGCTCGAGGTCGTCTTCGCCGCGCCGCGCTCGACCGCCCGGCAGGCGGGGTTCGACGAGTTCCGGGCGGGGCAGGGCAGAGGGCTGGAGGACTTCGCGACCTGGTGCGCGCTCGCGGACCACTACGGCGACGCCGAGTGGCCGCGGGACGTCCTGGACCCGGCGTCGCCGGCGGTGGCAGGGCTGCGCGAGCAGCTCTCCGACACGATCGACTTCTACTGCTGGTTGCAGTGGGTCGCGGACGAGCAGCTGCGCGTCGCGCAGCGCACCGCACGCGAGGCCGGCATGTGCGTGGGCATCATGCACGACCTCGCCGTCGGCGTGCACCCCGAGGGGGCCGACGCCTGGGCGAACCAG
Source organism: Cellulosimicrobium arenosum (assembly GCF_014837295.1). Classification (GTDB taxonomy): domain Bacteria; phylum Actinomycetota; class Actinomycetes; order Actinomycetales; family Cellulomonadaceae; genus Cellulosimicrobium; species Cellulosimicrobium arenosum. The sequence goes on along the minus strand of NZ_JACYHB010000017.1, from coordinate 18,910 downwards.
TCCGTCCTCGCGCGGGGGGTGTCCGTGGGCGCGCCGCCGGACACCTACAACCAGCAGGGGCAGAACTGGTCCCAGCCGCCATGGCACCCGGAGGCGCTCGCGCGCGCCGGGTACGCGCCGTACCGGGACATGCTGCGCACCGTCCTGCGGCACGCCGGTGCGATCCGGATCGACCACGTCATCGGGCTGTTCCGGCTGTGGTGGATCCCCGGCGGCGCCCGTGCCGACGCGGGTGCGTACGTCAGCTACGACCACGAGGCGCTGATCGGGATCCTGTGCCTCGAGGCGCAGCGGGCCGGTGCGACGGTCATCGGCGAGGACCTCGGTGTCTTCGAGCCGTGGGTGCGCGACTACCTCGCGGAGCGGGGCGTGCTCGGCACGTCGGTGCTGTGGTTCGAGAAGACCGACGACGGCGCCCCCCTGGCACCGGAGGACTATCGCCCGCTCACGCTCGCCACGGTCACGACCCACGACCTGCCCCCGACGGCGGGCTATCTGGCGGGTGAGCACGTGGAGCTGCGGGAGCGGCTCGGCGTCCTCACGGAACCGGTCGCCGTTGTGCGCCGACAGGCCCGGGTCGAGCGCGAGCGGACGGTCGCCTTCCTCCGGGAGCGGGGCCTCGTGGGCGAGGAGCCGTCCGAGCGCGAGCTCGTGGAGGCGCTGCACCTGATGATCCGGCAGAGCCCTGCGGCGCTCCTCGGCGTCTCCCTCACCGACGCCGTGGGGGAGCGCCGCGCGCAGAACCAGCCGGGCACGGACCGTGAGTACCCGAACTGGCGGGTCCCGCTCGGCGACTCGGCCGGCAACGTGGTCATGCTCGAGGACCTGTTCGACAACGCGCGGCTGCGGTCCCTCGCCGCCGCGATGAACCAGCCCCTGCCGAGGTAGCACGCCGGACCGGCGTGCTACCTCGGGCAGAGGTCAGTCGTCGTCGGCCTGGGCGTTCAGGGCGCGCTCGACCCCGGCGAGGTTCTCCACGACGAGCCGGCGCAGCGCCGGCGGGGCCGCGTCGTTCGCCTCGAGCCACTCGCGGGTGGCGTCCCGCAGGGCGATGCTGGCGAGCGGTGCCGGGTACAGACCGGTGACCAACGCCTCCGCGATGTGGTAGGACCGCGCGTCCCACAGGGGCAGGAGGGCGTCGAAGTACGCGCCGACCAGTGGTGCGAGCACCGCGGGGTCGTTGACGTGCTGGAAGCCCTGCGTCGTCGCCCGCACGATCGCGTTGGGCGCGTCCGCGGAACCGACGAGCCGGTCGAACGCTGCGCGCTTCGCCGCGGCCGTGGGCACCGTCGCGCGGGCGCGCGCGGCGGACTGGCGTCCCGTGGCCGTCGAGTCCGCCGCCAGCGTGTCCTCGATCTCGGCGTCGTCCGCGAGTTCGAGCAGGACGAGGCCCTCGAGGATCTCCCAGCGCAGGTCGGTGTCGATCTCCAGCCGCTCGAGCTGCGCGGAGCCGTCGATCAGCCCCCTCAGGATCGCACCGTGCGCGGGTGTCGAGGCGAGGTGGGCGAAGAACTTCACGAGCTGGAACTGCAGGTCGGAGCCGGCCTCGGCCCGGCCCGCGAGCGTCCACAGCGCGTCGCCGACCTCGACGAGGGTCTCGGCACGTCGCTCGGGCGCCACGTACGTCTTGGCGGCCAGCGCGAGCTGGTTGAGCGTCGTACGGATCGTGGTCGACTCGGTCTCGCGGCCGATGTTGGCGAGCACGAGCTGGACGTACGCGCTCGCCGACGCCTCGCCGTCGCGTGTCGCGTCCCACGCGGCACCCCACACGAGCGAGCGGGCCAGCGGGTCCGCGAGGTCGGCGAGCCGCTCGGTCGCGACCTGGAGCGACGCGTCGTCGAGCCGGATCTTGGCGTACGCGAGGTCGTCGTCGTTGAGGAGGATCAGCTGCGGGCGGTCGAGCCCGAGCAGCTCCGGCACCTCGGTCCGCGCGCCGTCGACGTCGATCTCGACCCGGTGCGTGCGGACGAGGACCTCACGGCCGTCGACGGTGGACACGTCGTAGCAGCCGATGCCGAGGCGGTGCGGGCGCAGGGTCGGGTGGTCCGAGGACGCGGACTGCAGCACGGCGAAGGACACGATCCGTCCGTGCGCGTCGATCTCGACCTCGGGGCGCAACGTGTTCACGCCCGCCGTCTCGAGCCACTTCGCCGACCACTCACCGAGGTCGCGGCCGCTCGTGGCCTCGAGCTCGACCAGCAGGTCGCGCAGCTCGGTGTTCCCCCACGCGTGCTTGCGGAAGTAGGCCGCGACACCCGCGAGGAACTGCTCCTGGCCCACCCACGCGACGAGCTGCTTGAGCACCGAGGCACCCTTGGCGTAGGTGATGCCGTCGAAGTTGACGAAGACGTCCTCGAGGTCGTTGATCGTCGCGACGATCGGGTGGGTCGAGGGCAGCTGGTCCTGACGGTACGCCCAGGACTTCTCCATCGCGGCGAACGTCGTCCAGGCCTCGGTCCACTCGGTGGCCTGCGCGGTCGCGAGCGTCGAGGCGTACTCCGCGAACGACTCGTTGAGCCACAGGTCGTTCCACCACCTCATGGTGACGAGGTCGCCGAACCACATGTGGGCGAGCTCGTGGAGGATCGTCACGACGCGACGCTCCTTGACGGCCTCGGTCACCTTGGAGCGGAACACGTACGTCTCGGTGAACGTCACGCACCCCGCGTTCTCCATCGCGCCCATGTTGTACTCGGGCACGAAGAGCTGGTCGTACTTGTCGAACGGGTACGGGCAGGCGAACGCCTCCTCGTAGAAGGTGAAGCCCTCGCGTGTCTTGTCGAACACGTAGTCGGCGTCCATGTGCTCGGCCAGCGACGCCCGGCAGAAGACGCCCAGGGGGATCGTCCGGCCGTCGGCGCTGGTCAGCTCGGAGCGTTCGACGACGTACGGCCCCGCGACGAGCGCGGTGATGTAGGACGAGATGCGGGGGGTCGGGCCGAACGACCAGCGCGCGACCTCGACGTCGCCCGCGCCCGTGCCCGTCGGGTCCGCCACGGTGCCGAGCGGCTCCGGCTCCGGCGTCGGCTGGTTGCTCACGACCTGCCACGCGGCGGGTGCCGTCACCGTGAAGGTGAAGGTCGCCTTGAGGTCGGGCTGCTCGAACACCGCGAGCACGCGGCGAGCGTCCGGAACCTCGAACTGCGTGTAGAGGTACACCTTGTCGTCGACGGGGTCCACGAAGCGGTGCAGGCCCTCGCCGGTGTTGGTGTACGCGCAGTCGGCGACGACGCGCAGCTCGTTGTCCGCGGCGAGCCCGTCCAGCGCGATCCGCGAGTCGGCGAACACCTGCGCCGGATCGAGCGCACGCCCGTTCAGCACGACCTCGCGCACGGTCGGCGCGACCAGGTCGACGAACGTCGACGCGCCCTGCGTCGCGGTGAACCGGACGACGGTCGTGGACGCGAACGTCGACGCCCCCGTGGTCAGGTCGAGGGCGACGTCGTAGGAGCCGACGTCGACGATCTCTGCGCGCTCGCGCGCCTCGGCACGGGTGAGGTTCTCTCCGGGCACTGCTACTCCTCGGTCGGTCTGGACGGGGCTCGGTGCACGAGCTCGGTGCGGCCTGTGGGCCGGCGACGATCATCCCACGCAGCCCCGGTCCACCGCCGGGATATACGCTGCGAGAAGCACCCGACCCACCGTCCATCCCGAAGGGACCCCTCCGTGACCACTGCTGCGACGACGGACGTACCCGACACCACCGCCGACTTCTGGTTCGACCCCCTGTGCCCGTGGGCGTGGATGACGAGCCGCTGGATCGGAGAGGTGGAGCAGGTCCGTGACATCACCGTGCACTGGCACGTCATGAGCCTCGCCGTGCTGAACGAGGACCGCGAGCTGCCCGAGGACTACCGTGCGCTGATGGACCGCGCGTGGGGTCCGGTCCGCGTCGTGACCGCCGCGCGGCTGGAGCACGGCGACGACGTGGTCAAGCCCCTGTACGACGCGATGGGTACCCGGATCCACCCCGGGGGGCGGCAGGACCTCGACGCGGTCGTGGCCGAGGCGCTCGCCGAGGTCGGGCTGCCGGCGGAGCTGGCCGACGCCGCCACCTCCGACGCGTACGACCCGCAGCTGCGCGCGTCGCACGCGGAGGGGATCCGGCTCGTCGGCGACGACGTCGGCACCCCGGTCGTCGCGTTCGGCGGTACCGCGTTCTTCGGCCCCGTCGTGACACCCGCCCCGAAGGGCGAGGCCGCCGGCCGGCTCTGGGACGGGTGCGTGCTCGTCGCCGGGACGCCGGGCTTCTACGAGCTCAAGCGCAGCCGTACCCAGGGACCCGTCTTCGACTGACTCCCCGTCCGTCCCTGCTCCACGTGACCGGTACGTGGGCGCGTGGGTGCGGTTCGACCGCGGCCGGGGCGTCGTGCCATGCTTCGTGAGGTTGTGGGCCGTGCACGCACGGCCCGCCCCGTGGCGGTCGCGACCACGCGGGGCCGTCGAGAAGCCCACGAGGAGTCCGAGCATGTCCGCGAACGCACCCGTGCCGCCGCCTCCGCCACCGACGCCCGGTGGGTCGTCGGGCTCTGCCCTGCCCCCGACCTTCGCCCCGGTCGGCGCGCGAGGTGCGCACGCGCCGCGCACCCGGCCGGTCGCGGCGGGCGACGGGCCACCCACGGCCGTCCAGCTGCCGGCCGCGACCGCGGGAGCTGCGGACGGGTCCACCCAGGTCGTCGGGGCGGGGTCCGCGGTCCCGCCGCAGCGGGTCCGCTACGCGACCGAACCGGGATACGGCGCTCCGGCGCCGGTCGGGTCGATCGGTCAGCAGGCACCGGCTCCCTCGCCGAACGGTTCCCGGCCCGCGTACCACCCGCCTGCGGCGGCCGGAGCGCCGTCCGCCGAGAGCGTGCAGCGCCGGGAACCGACCACGCCGGCGTCGCCGCCGTCGGGCGGTGCCGGCAGCGGGTCCGGCGGACGCTCCGGTGGCCGCCGCGGGCGGCGAGGCCTCGGTGCGGGCTGGATCGCCTTCATCGTGATCGACGTCCTGCTCGTCGTCGGCGCGGTGCTGTTCGCCCTCTCCCTGGCAGGCGGCGACGACGACCCGCAGGGCACCACGCAGTCGTCCGCGCCGCCATCCGCGGCCGCCACGGACGACGAGTCCGCGGAGCCGGCGGAACCGACCGTGTCGGAGACCTTCGCGTCCGAGTCGCGCAACATCACCTGCGAGATGACCGACCTGGGCGTGACCTGCTCGATCGCGACGCTCGCGAGCCAGCCCGCGCCCGTCGACGGCTGTGACGGGTCCATCGGCTTCCGGGCGACGCTCGACGCGGACGGGGTGGACCAACCGTGCGTGCCGGCCTCCGAGCAGCCGGGTCCCGCGGACGAGAGCGTCGCGCTGCTGGACTACGGGACGAGCAAGACGGTCGGCGACTACACGTGCGACAGCGAGGACACCGGGATGACGTGCCGGGACGACACGACGGGCACGGGGTTCGTCATCGCTCGCGCGGGGATCAGCACGCTCTGAGCGGCCCGGGTCGTCCGGGCCGCTCAGAGCTGCGCGCACCTCACCAGATGCGCACGCGCTCCGCCGGATCGAGGTACAGGGTGTCTCCTGGCCGGACGTCGTAGGCCTCGTAGAACTCGTCCACGTTGCGCACCACGCCGTTGCAGCGGAACTCGTTCGGCGAGTGCGGGTCGGTCGCGATGCGGCGCACGACCTCCTCGTCGCGTCCCTTGGACTGCCAGACCTGGGCCCAGCCGAGGAGCACGCGCTCGACGCCCGTGAGGCCGTCGACCACCGGAGCCTGCGACAACGGACGCCCGAGCGCGATCCGATACGCCTTGAGCGCGATGGACAACCCGCCGAGGTCGCCGATGTTCTCACCGATCGTCAGGCCTCCGTTGACGTGCGGGCCGTCGTCGCCGAGCTGCGCGGGACGGTACGCGTCGTACTGGGCGACGAGGGCTCGGGTCCGCGTCTCGAACTCGTCCCGGTCGCTCGGGGTCCACCAGTCCTCGAGGCGGCCCGCGCCGTCGTACTTCGACCCCTGGTCGTCGAACCCGTGCCCGATCTCGTGCCCGATCACCGCGCCGATGCCGCCGTAGTTCACGGCGTCCTCCGCGTCCGGGTCGAAGAAGGGCGGCTGCAGGATCGCCGCGGGGAACACGATCTCGTTCATGCCGGGGTTGTAGTAGGCGTTGACGGTCTGGGGCGTCATGAACCACTCGTCGCGGTCGAGCGGCCTGCCGATCTTGCCCAGCTCGCGGTCCTGCTCGAACGCGTGCGCCCGGCGCACGTTGCCCACCAGGTCGTCCGGCTCGACGTCGAGTGCCGAGTAGTCGCGCCACCGCACCGGGTAGCCGATCTTCGGGGTGAACGCCTCGAGCTTGTCGAGGGCCTTGGCCTTGGTGTCGTCGGTCATCCAGTCGAGGGTCCCGATGGACTCGCGGTAGGCAGCGACGAGGGTCGCGACCAGCTCCTCCATCCGTGCCTTGTGCGACGGCGGGAAGTGCCGAGCCACGTACTGCGCGCCGACCGCCTCGCCCAGTGCTCCCTGGACGACCGAGACCCCGCGCTTCCAGCGCTCGCGCACCTCCTGCGCCCCGGAGAGCGTGCGACCGTAGAAGTCGAAGTTCGCCTCGACCAGCTCGTCGTTCAGGTACGGAGCGCGCGCGGTCACCAGGTGGAAGACCATCCACAGCTTCCAGTCCTCGAGCGGCTCGGACTGCCACAACGCCGCGAAGCCGGCAGCGAAGTCCGGCTCCCGGACGACGAGGTCGTCCAGAGCGCCCGCGGGGGCGCCGAGCGCGAGCGCCCATGCGCGCCAGTCGAAGCCCGGAGCGGACTCCTCGAGCGCGCCGATGCTCATCGGGTTGTACGTCAGGTCCGCGTCGCGGTCGCGCACGACGTCCCAGTGCTGCGCGGCGATCCTGGTCTCCAGGTCCACGACCCGCTGCGCGGCCTCGGCGGGAGCGGCACCCCACGCCTCGCTCGTCACCCCGACGAGACCGAGCATGCGCTCGACGTGCGCCCGGTACGTCTCGCGGACCGGTGCGTACTGGTCCTCGCGGTAGTAGGCCTCGTCGGGCAGCCCGAGACCGGACTGGTGCAGGTAGACGACGTAGCGCTCCGGGTCCTTCGCGTCGTTGTCGACCCACAGGGCGACGGCGCCCGCCCCGCCGGTGCGCTGGAGCGCGCCGAGCGCACCCGTCAGCTCGGCCTGCGTCGTGGCGGCGGCGACGAGCGCGAGGTCCGTCTGCAGCGGCGTGGTGCCGAGCGACCCGATCGTCTCGGTGTCCATGAAGCTCGCGTACAGGGCCCCGACCTTGGCAGCGTCCGGGCTCACGTCCGGGTCACCGGACGCGACCTGGGCGCCCAGGTCGGTGATGATGTCGCGCACGTCGGCCTCGGCCTGGTCGTGCAGGGCACGGAACGCGCCGTCCATCGCGCGGTCCCCGGGGATCTCGTGCGTCGCGAGCCAGCGTCCGTTGACGTGCCGGTAGAGGTCGTCCTGGGGCCGGGTCGCGGGGTCGAGCGCGGTGCGGTCGATGCCCGAGCGCAGCTCGTCCGAGGCCGGTGGGGTGGACGACGATGAGGTCTGAGTCATGCGTCTCAGGCTACGACCTCGCCACGGTGCCCGGCGTCCGGGGGCGGCATGATGGACCCATGCGCGTACACATCGCCTCCGACCACGCCGGATACGAGCTCAAGACCCACCTCGTCGAGCACCTGCGGTCCGCCGGGCACGACGTCACCGACCACGGCGCCCACTCCTACGACGCCCTGGACGACTACCCGTCGTTCTGCTTCGCCGCCGGGGAGGCCGTCGTCGACGACCCGGGTTCGCTCGGGGTCGTCATCGGTGGGTCGGGCAACGGCGAGCAGATCGCGGCGAACAAGGTCGACGGCGTGCGTGCCGCGCTGGCGTGGAACCTCGAGACCGCACGGCTGGGACGCCAGCACAACGACGCGAACGTGGTCGCGGTGGGAGCCCGGCAGCACCCGACGGACGAGGCCGTCGAGCTCGTCGACGCGTTCCTCGCCGAGCCGTTCAGCGACGACGCACGTCACCAGCGCCGCATCGACCAGCTCGCCGCGTACGAGGCCTCGCGCGGCACCTCCGCCTGAGGTGCCGGAGGGGCACACCGTCCACCGGCTCGCGCGGACGTTCCTCGACCTCTTCCTCGGGAAGCAGCTGGCGGTCTCGAGCCCGCAGGGTCGGTTCGACGCGGGCGCGGCCGTCGTCGACGGGCACGTGCTCGTCGCGAGCGAGGCCTGGGGCAAGCACCTGTTCCTCGGCTTCGCTCCGCGACCGGGCGCGGGCCCGGCGACGACCGCCGGGTGCCGGCGCTGGTTGCGCGTCCACCTGGGTCTGTACGGGGCCTGGACGTTCGCCGGGGACGGCAGCACCGCCGTCGCGCACGCGATCGGGGCGCCACGGCGGCGCGTCGGCGAGCGCGAGACCGTCCCCGCGGGCGCTCCGGGACCGTCGGCGTCCGGCCAGGGGCCCGACGTCGCGTGGTCGGCCCCGCCGCCCCGAGGAGCCGTCCGCGCTCGTCTCCTGGGAGAGCACGCGGTCGCGGACCTGACGGGTCCGGCGGCCTGCGAGGTGATCACGGACGCGGAGAAGCGCGCCGTCACCGGACGGCTCGGTCCCGACCCGCTCCGTGAGGTCGTGCCCGGGGAGCCGGACCCGCGCGAGACGTTCGTCTCGCGGGTGCGGCGGTCGCGCACCCCGGTGGGGGTGCTCCTCATGAACCAGGACGTCGTGGCGGGGGTGGGCAACATCTACCGCGCGGAGTCGTCGTTCCGCGCCGGGCTGGACCCGCTGCGACCCGGACGCGACGTCCCGGCGGCGGTGCTGCGCGCGATCTGGGACGACCTCGTCGTCCTCATGCGTGCCGGTGCGCGCGACGGCGCGATCGTCACGACGCGGCCCGAGGACCGCGACGCCGTCGCCGGCGCAGGGCCCGGCGCCCGCACGGTGCGCCAGAACACCGACGGGGTACCCGGCACCGTGCCCGCGGACGACGCGTTCTACGTCTATCACCGGGACGGGCTCCCGTGCCGTGTCTGCGGCACCCCGGTGCTGCGCTCCGAGCTGGCAGGCCGCACGCTGTACCGGTGCGCCCGCTGCCAGGGCTGAAGGCTCCTCAGAAGACCCAGCCGCAGACCGGCGCCACCGGCCACGAGAAGGCGGCGCTCGCCCGGGCGAGCGCACCCGGCGTGTGCTCGGCGACGAACCCGGCTGCGCCCAGCGCGGCCAGGCTCGTGCCGCCCAGGTACGCCGCACCGAGCTCGCGGACGTCCAGGGACAGGTCGGCCGCGTCGTCCGTGCGGTGCGCGACCGCGGGGCCGAACGCGTCGCCGCGCACGCGCCAGCGCCCCGTGTTGTCCCCCAGCAGCTCGTCGGTGACGTGCAGCACGACGTCCACGTCGGCCGCATAGCGTCGGGCGGTGAGCGCGTCGGCCACGTCGACGACCCGCACCCACAGGTTGTCGGCGATCCGTGGCGTCGCCGAGCGAGGGTCGACGAGCAGGTGGGTCACGGCGTCGTCCACGGGGAGCACGAACGGCACGACCTCGTGCGTGAGGTCGAGGTCGGTGAGCACCCCCCACAGCGCCCGGGCGGCGGCCGCGTCGAGCGCGACGACCTCGCCCGTGCGGACCGACCCGCGCGGCCCCGAGGGTTCCCAGGAGAGCGTGCGGTGGAACCGGGCGTAGCCCCGTGGTTCGCCGTCGAGCTCGACGACGACGATCCGGGTGGGCTCACGGTCCTTGCGGAAGACCTTCGCGTCGTCCCAGAACATCGCCTGCAGCTCGGGTGTCTCGCGGGCAGCCCACCCCGGTCGGTTCACGACGCCGCCGTGCCCGGTCGGGTCGTCGCCGACGCGCCGGTGCAGGTCGGCCACGAGGTCCCCGTGGCGCTCGCGGTCCGCACGCTCGATCCGGACGGTGTGGCGCGCCGCGCCGGGGACGTCCCGCAGTCGCGCGCCACGGGGCAGGGTCACCCGCAGGTCGTCGGCCGCGCGACCGTAGCCGAACCGTCCGTAGATCGCGGCCTCGGCGGCGAAGAGCGCGGACAACGGCTCGCCCCGCTCACGGCAGCGGGCGAGGTGGGTGTGGATCATCGCGGTGAGGATCCCCTGTCGGCGGTGTCCCGGGTGCACCGCGACCCACGTGAGACCGGCGACCGGGGCGACGCCGCCCGGCACGGGGAAGCGCGAGAACGGGTACGAGCTGTGCAGGGCCACGAGGTCCCGCAGGACGGGGACGGCGCCGTCCACCGGTTCGGCGGCGGGGTCGGGCACCTCGTGGACGACGCCGAGGGTGCGCGGCCACGTCAGCGGGAGCGGTCGGTCGACCAGCTCGTCCACCTCGACGGGAGACGGGAAGACCGTGCCGTCGAGCTCGAGCACGGCACGCAGGTCCTCGACCTGCAGGTCGGTGAACGCGTACCGCGGGGGCAGCCGGTCGGCGGTGACGCCAGGGGTGGTCGGCTCGGGCGGACGGTCGTGGCTCATGCCTCGATCATCGCGACCTGCGGTGGTCGGCGCCAGGAGAATCTCGCGGGCCGCGCAACCTGTGACCCACGTGGCACGATGGCGAGGTCCGGCGACCGTCGCCCGGCGCGACCCGCAGGGAGACCGTCTCGATGCAACCGTCCCACGACCTGGGTGCCTCGACCGGTACGGCGGACGCCGCGGAGTACGCCGCGGCGGTGCTCGCCCTCGTCGGGCGCATCCCGACCGCACGCGTGATGACGTACGGCCTCGTCGCAGAGATCGTGGGCGAGACGCTCCACCGCGGCGGACCCCGCCAGGTGGGCCGGGTCCTGCGGGAGTCGTCCGGCGTGGACGACGACGGCGCGCCCCTGCCGTGGTGGCGCGTCCTCGCGGCGTCGGGGTACCCCCCGGCGCACAAGCGCGAGGAGGTGCTGCGCACGCTCCGGGCGGAGGGCTGTCCGCTCAGCGCGGACGGCCGGCGCGTCGATCTGCGACGGGCGGTGTGGTTCCCCGACCCGGACGCCGATACCGCGCCCGGCGGGTCCGGTCCGGACCGGCACCCCTGATCCCGGCCGCCACGAGGTCGGCGTGGCCTCAGTGCCCGGTGGGTTCGGTTCCCAGCGCGGCGGCGACCACCTGGACCGCCGTGGCGTCGCCCTGCACGAGCAGGGTCGTGACCGCGGTCTCCTGCCACGCACCCAGGTCGTGGGCGATCTTCTCCGCCGGACCGACGAGCGCGACGTCCTCGACCATCGCCGTCGGCACCGCGGCCGCCGCGAGGTCCTTGCGGCCCGCGAGGTAGTGCGCCTGGATCTCGTCGCACGCGTCGGAGTATCCCAGCCGATCGAGCGCGTCGCGGTGGAAGTTCGCGCCCTTGGCGCCCATGCCGCCCACGTAGAGCGACAGGAACGGGCGGACCGTGTCCGCGGCGCGCTCCACGTGCTCGTCGACGACGACGGGGACGGTCGCGCTGACCTCGAAGTCGTCGATCGGCGAGCGGTGCTGCGAGCGCTTCGCGAAGCCGTCCGCGAGCAGCTCGCGGAACGAGGCGTCCATGCGCGGCGAGTAGAACAGCGGCAGCCAACCGTCGGCGATCTCGCCGGCCAGGGCGATGTTCTTGGGTCCCTCCGCCGCGAGGTGGATCGGCAGGTCGGCGCGCAACGGGTGCACGGTCGAGCGCAGCGCCTTGCCCAGACCTGTTCCTGCGCCGTCGGGCAGGGGGAGCGGGTAGTGGGGTCCCGCCGACGTGACCGGAGCCTCGCGCGCGAGGACCTGACGCACGACGTCGACGTACTCGCGCGTGCGTGCGAGGGGGCGCGCGTACGGCTGGCCGTACCAGCCCTCGACGACCTGCGGCCCGGAGACGCCGAGGCCGAGCACGAAGCGACCGCCCGAGAGATGGTCCAGCGTCAGCGCGGCCATCGCGGTCGCGGCGGGGGTGCGCGCGGAGATCTGCGCGACCGCGGTGCCGAGGCGGACGTGCGAGGTCGCCGCGCCCCACCACGCGAGCGGGGTGAACGCGTCGGACCCGTAGGCCTCGGCGGTCCACACCGAGTCGACGCCGAGCCGGTCGGCCGCCAGGACCGCGTCCTGGATCCCGGGGGGAGGCCCGGCGGACCAGTAGCCGGTGTGGATTCCCAGGCGCATGGGTGCTCCTCGTCGTCGAGGGACTGGTGGGTCCGAGGGGGAGAGTAGGGCGGTACCCGAGCCGCGTCACGGGCAGGGGGGTATCCGGGACGCGAGGTCTCGGGTACCGCTGGAAGTAGCCTAGCGGACGCCCGGGAGTGCTCGAGACCATCCCCAGGCCGCACGTGCCGGGCCCGCGCAGCGGGTCAGATGACGTACTCGATCAGCAGCGACGGGTCCTCCACCGTGCTGTCGTCGGCGCCGCGTCGCGGGAACCGGACGCGGGCCGGGACGCCGACCGCGACGGCACCCGCGGGCACGTCCTTGACGACGACCGCGTTCGCGCCGACCTGCGCGTCGTCACCGACCCAGACCGGGCCGAGGATCTTGGCGCCGGCACCGACGACCACCCGGTCCCCGAGCGTGGGGTGGCGCTTGCCGCGGCGCATCGAGCGGCCGCCGAGGGTCGACGTGTGGAAGAGCACGACGTCGTCCCCGACCACGGCCGTCTCGCCGACGACGACCCCCATGCCGTGGTCGATGAACAGCCTCCGCCCGATGCGGGCACCCGGGTGGATCTCCACGCCGGTGACGGTGCGCGCGGCCTGCGAGACGAGGCGCGCGGGCAGGCGCAGCAGGGGCTCGCGCCACATCCGGTGCGCCAGCCGGTACGCCCACACGGCGTGCAGCCCGGGGTACGCGAGCGCCACCTCCAGACGTGTCCGCGCGGCCGGGTCGCGCCGTCGGGCCGCCTCGAGGTCCTCGGCGAGGACGCGCAGGAAGCGGCGCACCCGGGAGCCGGGTGCGCCGCGCTGCGCAGCAGGTGCCGACACGTCAGTCCAGCAGGTCGGCGTAGAGGATCGAGGACAGGTAGCGCTCGCCGAACGACGGGATGATCGTGACGATCAACTTGCCCGCGTTCTCGGGACGCTTCGCGAGCTCGAGCGCCGCGTAGATCGCCGCGCCGGACGAGATCCCGACGAGCAGGCCCTCCTCCTTCGCCGCGCGCCGCGCGTACTCGACGGCGGTCTCGGCGTTGACGTCCAGGACCTCGTCGTAGACGGAGGTGTCGAGGATCTCGGGCACGAAGTTCGCGCCGATGCCCTGGATCTTGTGCGGCCCGGGCGCGCCGCCGTTGAGGATGGCCGACTCCTCGGGCTCGACCGCGACGATCTGCACGCCCGGCTTGCGCTCCTTGAGCACCTGGCCGACTCCGGTGATCGTCCCGCCGGTGCCGATGCCCGCGACGACGATGTCGACCTCGCCGTCGGTGTCCGCCCAGATCTCCTCGGCGGTCGTGCGCCGGTGGATCTCGGGGTTGGCCTCGTTGGCGAACTGGCGCGCGAGGATCGCGCCCTCGCGCTGGGCGACGATCTCGTCCGCGCGGTTCACCGCGCCCTTCATGCCCTCGGAGCCGGGCGTCAGGATGAGCTCGGCGCCGAAGGCCCGCAGCAGCGCGCGACGCTCCTTGGACATCGTCTCGGGCATCGTGAGCACGACGTCGTAGCCGCGTGCCGCGCCGACCATCGCGAGGGCGATGCCGGTGTTGCCCGAGGTGGCCTCGACGATCGTGCCGCCGGGCGCGAGCTCGCCCGACGCCTCGGCGGCATCGATGATCGCGACACCGATGCGGTCCTTGACGGAGTTCGCGGGGTTGTAGAACTCGAGCTTGCCGACGACCGTCGCGCCGACGCCTTCGGTGAGCTTGTTGAGCCGGACGAGGGGCGTGTTGCCGACGAGCTGGGTGACGTCGTCGTAGATGCGTGCCATGAGTTCCTCTTCTGTCGACGGCTCGGGCGAGCCGGGGCGGTGGTGGTGCGGGAGCGAGGTGCCGCGGACGGGCGGGGCGCGTCGTGCGGCGACCGACGGCGCGTCGTGCGCGGCACGAGCTCTCGCGGTCGGTCTGCGCGGCGGTCCGCGCGCTGGGCGGTCGTCAGCGACAGCCGGGACAGCAACAACAGGAGGTGCGCGCGAGAGCGCGACGGGACGGCGCGGGAAGCGCGGTGCTCGCGGTCATTCCTCGCTCCTCCTGGTCGGATGCGCGCCGACGGTCGCGGGCCGCCGTGCGGTGGCGGCGGTGCGGCGCTGCGACGTGCGTTGCCCTGAGGCTATCGGTCCGCGTCGCGGAGCCGCAACGGCTGTCCGCGGGTGGAGACGACGACGGGCGCTCCACCGAGTCGGTGGGGCGCCCGTGGGTGGAGCGGGCGACGGGAATCGAACCCGCGTGATCAGTTTGGAAGACTGAGGCTCTACCATTGAGCTACGCCCGCGAGGGCCGCCGGGAGCCCGGCTGCCTGCGGCGGCAACGATAGCAAACCGTGGGGCCCGCCCGCCGCAGAGTCCCCCAGAGCCCCCCCGGAGCCCCCCCAGAGTCCCCCGGAGGCCGTCCGGGGCCAGCATCCGGACCCGCCCTCCACCAGTACACTTGCCATGCCCGCCGCCCCGCGGCCGGCATCGGGGTGTGGCGCAGCTTGGTAGCGCATCTGCTTTGGGAGCAGAGGGTCGCAGGTTCAAATCCTGTCACCCCGACGTGCGGATCTTCGAGGTCGTGCAGTACCCGGTCGAGCGGTTCGGGAGCACCGGGGTCGTCATGGACGCCCTGCCGCCGGCGACGGACGGGCGGACCCAGGTCCACGTGGCCCGGGTCGCCGCCGGAGGCACGATCGGCAGGCACCGGGCGACGCGTACCCAGGTGTTCGCCGTCGTGGCGGGGGAGTGCACGGTGGTCGGCGACGACGACGCCCGAGCGACCGTGACCCCGGGACGTCTTGCACTCTGGTCACCGGGCGAGGAGCACCAGTCCTGGGCGGTCTCGGACAGCGTCGTGGTCGTGCTGGAGACGGACGGCGACGTGGAGCTCGGGGGGCGATTCCGGGCGGTCGCAGGAGACCCGGGGAACCGTCGCGCTTGACCGTTCCCGTACGATAGGACGGTTGCCCGTTCGTCCGCGCACGTGCGACGTCTGTGGTCGGCGCGTCCGCGGGGATCCCCGTGGACTGCTGCCTTCCGCTCCCGTTCCGTTCGTTCCACGCGTCCGCGTGAGAGCACGGTGCTGTCCCCGGCCGCACGCCGGCCCGCCCAGACCAGTTGGAGACCATCGAAGTGAAGAGCGACGTCGAGACCCTGGACCCCACCAAGGTCAAGCTGACCGTCGAGGTGGAGTACGACGAGCTCAGGCCGAGCATCGACCACGCCTACCAGCACATCGCGGAGCAGGTGAACATCCCCGGCTTCCGCAAGGGCAAGGTCCCGCCCCGCATCATCGACCAGCGCGTGGGTCGGCCGGCCGTGCTCGAGCACGCAGTCAACGAGGGCCTCTCCGGCTTCTACCGCCAGGCGGTCACCGAGTCCGGCATCCGTCCGCTCGGCCAGCCCGAGGTCGAGGTCACCGAGGTGCCGCTCGAGGCGGAGGGGCCGTTGAAGTTCACGGCCGAGGTCGAGATCCGTCCCGAGATCACGCTCCCGGACCTGTCGTCGATCGCGCTGACCGTCGACGCCGCCGAGGTGAGCGACGAGGACGTGACCGAGCGCCTCGACGCGCTGCGCGAGCGCTTCGGCACCCTCGTCGGCGTCGACCGCCCGGCAGCCGAGGGCGACTTCGTCGTCCTCGACCTCAAGGCCGTCGTCGACGGCGAGGAGGTCGACTCCGTGTCCGGCGTGAGCTACCAGATCGGCTCGGGCAACATGCTCGACGGGCTGGACGAGGCGCTCACCGGGCTGTCCGCGGACGAGACGACGACGTTCACGGCACCGCTCGCCGGGGGCGAGCACGAGGGCAAGGACGCCGAGGTGACGGTCACCGCGACCTCGGTCAAGCAGCGCGACCTGCCTGCGGCGGACGACGACTTCGCCCAGCTCGCGTCCGAGTTCGACACCCTGGACGAGCTGACGACGGACCTGCGTGAGCAGGCCGCCGGCAGCAAGACGTCGGACCAGGCCGTCGCCGCGCGCGACGGGCTGCTCAAGGCGCTCGAGGAGGCCGTCGAGGTCCCGGTCCCGGCCGGAGTCGTCGAGGCCGAGGTGCACCGTCACCTCGAGTCCGAGAGCCGGCTCGAGGACGACGAGCATCGCGCCGAGGTCACGGTGGAGGCGACCACGGCCATCAAGAACCAGATCCTGCTCGACACGCTCGCCGAGCAGCTCGAGGTCAAGGTCGCCCAGAACGAGCTCCTCGAGTACCTCGTGCAGGCCTCGCGTCAGTACGGGATGGACCCGAACGAGTTCATCCAGTCGATCGACAAGGGCGGTCAGATCCCCGCGATGGTCGGAGAGGTCGCCCGGTCGAAGGCGCTCGCGGTCGCACTGCGGCAGGTCGAGGTCAAGGATTCCGCCGGCACGGTCGTCGACCTCACCGAGTTCATCGGCTCCGACGCCGACGACGCGGCCGACGAGGTCCCGGAGCTCTCCGAGGAGGACGCCGAGGTGGCTGCCGCCGAGGCCGTGACCGAGGAGCTCGCCGAGGAGGCCGTGGCCGAGGTCGAGGCCGAGGAGGCCGCCGCGGCCGAGCCCGCGAAGAAGAAGAAGGCGTCGAAGAGCGCGAAGGCCTGAGGCCTCCCGCTCCACCGGTCGACCACGGCCCGCACCCTCCACCCGGAGGGTGCGGGCCGTGGTCGTGCGGCCGGACCTGTCCGCGACCACGCGTCGGTGCGCCGACAGCGAAACGGCGCCCTGTCGGGACGAGTGCGCGACCCCCGCCGCGTTAGGGTCACTGCAGCAAGGCGGTAGCGGACGGAGAGCACACCGTCCCGACCGCTCGCAGCGCAGGCGGGGAGCCCCGCAGGAGCGACGAAGGAGATGGAAGTGAACGAGCTGTACCTGCCGTCCGACGCGACGGCCCCGGTCGGACGTGCCGAGGGTCCGGGCCTCGGACTCAACGACTCCATCTACAACCGGCTCCTCAAGGAGCGCATCATCTGGCTCGGGTCGGAGGTCCGCGACGAGAACGCGAACGCCATCTGCGCGCAGATGATGCTGCTCGCCGCGGAGGCCCCGGACAAGGACATCTGGCTGTACATCAACTCGCCGGGCGGCTCGATCACGGCCGGCATGGCGATCTACGACACGATGCAGTACATCCAGCCCGACGTCGCCACGATCGCGATGGGCATGGCCGCGTCGATGGGGCAGTTCCTGCTCTCCTCGGGCACCAAGGGCAAGCGCTACGCGACGCCGCACGCCCGGGTCATGATGCACCAGCCGTCCGGCGGCATCGGCGGCACCGCGACCGACGTGCGGATCAACGCGCAGCTGATCATGCACATGAAGCGCGTGCTCTCGGAGCTGACCGCGGAGCAGACCGGCCAGTCGCTCGAGCAGATCGTCAAGGACAACGACCGGGACAACTGGTTCACGGCCGCGGAGGCCAAGGAGTACGGCTTCATCGACCACGTCGTCACGAACGCCTCGTCGGTCACCGGCGGCGGCGGCACCACGGCCTCCTGAACCCGCCACCGGACACAGACTTCACCCGAGGAGAACCCGTGAGCTTCAGCGCCGAGTCCCAGTACCTGTCCACCGCGCAGCGCCTCGCCGGCCCGGCGGCCCGCCCCGGCGGCGTCGCCATGCCGGGCGGTGCCCCGTCGGCACGCTACGTGCTCCCGCAGTTCGAGGAGCGCACCGCGTACGGCTTCAAGCGCCAGGACCCCTACACCAAGCTGTTCGAGGACCGCATCATCTTCCTGGGCGTCCAGGTCGACGACGCGTCCGCCGACGACGTCATGGCCCAGCTGCTCGTCCTCGAGAGCCAGGACCCCGACCGCGACATCATCCTGTACATCAACTCGCCGGGTGGCTCGTTCACGGCGATGACGGCGCTCTACGACACGATGCAGTACATCAAGCCGCAGATCCAGACCGTCTGCCTCGGTCAGGCGGCCTCCGCCGCGGCCGTGCTGCTCGCCGCTGGCCAGCCGGGCAAGCGTCTCGCGCTGCCCAACGCACGGGTCCTGATCCACCAGCCGGCGATGGAGGGCGGTGGCTACGCGCAGGCGTCCGACATCGAGATCCACGCCAACGAGCTGATCCGGATGCGCGAGTGGCTCGAGGACACCCTCGCGCTGCACTCGGGCCGGGAGATCGAGCAGGTCCGCCAGGACATCGAGCGGGACAAGATCCTGACCGCTGCGCAGGCGAAGGACTACGGTCTCGTCGACCAGGTCCTCGAGAGCCGCAAGCCGGTCCAGATCAACAAGCCCTGACCGGAGCCGGCTGCGCAGGAGCGAGCGTCGCGCCGTCGATCCCGTCCCGGGGTCGGCGGCGCGACGTGTTCTCGCGCACCGCCGGAGCGCCCACCTGACAACGTCGTCGCGGTGGTGTGGAATGGGGAGCAGGACACGTCCGACCGGGGCACCGAGGCAAGGAGACACGCAGTGGCTCGCATCTCAGACGGCGCCGACCTGCTCAAGTGCTCGTTCTGCGGGAAGTCGCAGAAGCAGGTCAAGAAGCTCATCGCCGGTCCAGGCGTCTACATCTGCGACGAGTGCATCGACCTGTGCAACGAGATCATCGAGGAGGAGCTCAGCGAGGCAGGGGAGGCGCAGCTCGACGAGCTGCCCAAGCCTCGCGAGATCTTCGAGTTCCTCGAGCAGTACGTCATCGGTCAGGACGGTGCCAAGCGTGCGCTCGCCGTGGCCGTCTACAACCACTACAAGCGCGTGCGCGCCGGGGTGAGCCTCAAGGGGTCGGGTCCCGACGGCGACCCGGTCGAGCTGTCGAAGTCGAACGTGCTGCTGATCGGTCCGACGGGGACGGGCAAGACGTATCTGGCGCAGACGTTGGCGCGGTTGTTGAACGTGCCGTTCGCGATCGCGGACGCGACGGCGCTGACGGA
>NZ_JACYHB010000016.1:38489-111617 GCF_014837295.1 Cellulosimicrobium arenosum | reverse complement strand
GACCAGGCCACGATCACGCCGAACTACGACTCGGGCAGCTTCTCGTTCACGTCGCTCGAGCCGGGTTCGTACGACCTGACGTACCAGGTCACCGACGGCCCGAACGCGACGACGGGTCTGGTGCGGGTCGACGTGACCTCGCCGGACGACGCGTCCGGGGCGCCGGTCGTGGTGACGGACACCGCGATGCTGCCCACCGGGGGCAAGACCCTGGTCGACGTCCTGGCCAACGACACCGACCCAGCGGGCGGGGTGCTCGTGGTCCAGTCGGTCCAGGTCCCCGACGACGCCGGCGTCTCGGTCGCGGTCCTCGCCCACAGCGTCCTGCGCATCACCGAGCTGCGCACGCTCGACGGCCCGGTGACCGTGCAGTACACGGTCTCGAACGGGACCGAGACGTCGACCGGTCAGGTGCGCGTGGTCCCGGTCCCGGCCCCGACGAAGCTGCAGCCGCCGAACGCGGCCGCGGACTCGGTCACCGTCCACACCGGCGACGTCGTGACGATCCCCGTCCTGCGCAACGACACCCACCCCGACGGCCTCGAGCTGTCCGTGCGACCGGAGCTGGCCCAGGGCGCCGACCCCGAGCTGGGCGAGGCGTTCGTCTCCGAGAACACCGTGCGGTTCAGGGCCGGGGCGAGCGCCGGAACCGCGTACGCGATCTACAAGGTGCAGGACCCCAACGGCCAGGAGGACTCGGCGCAGGTCACGATCCACGTCCGCGACGGGCAGGAGAACGTCCCGCCCGTTCCGCGTGACGTCGAGACCCGGGTGCTCTCCGGGGCGTCGACCCGCGTCGACATCCCGCTCGACGGGATCGACCCGGACGGCGACTCCGTCCAGATCTCGGGCGTCGCCTCGGCCCCGTCGCAGGGTACGGCGCAGCTGGTGGACGGGTACGTCCAGTACACGGCGTCGAAGAACGCGGTCGGTCTCGACACGTTCACGTACACGGTGCTCGACGCGCGTGGTGCGACGGCGACCGGGGCGGTGCGGGTCGGGATCTCGAAGCCCGCCGACCAGAACCAGTCACCGGTCGCGGTCGACGACGAGGTCACGGTCCGCCCCGACCGCACCGTCGCGATCGCGGCGCTGCGCAACGACACCGACCCCGACGGCGACCAGATCGCGCTCGTACCCTCCGAGCTCGACGACTCCCAGGGCATGGACCCCGAGGTCGTCGGTGACCGCGTCGTGGTGACCACCCCGGCCGACGAAGGCGCCTACACGTTCTACTACGAGATCCAGGACACCTACGGCGCCCGCGCCACCGGGGCGATCACGGTGGACGTCGCCGCGGACGCCCCCCTGCTGCCCCCGGTCGCGCGCGACGACGCCGTGCAGGTCGAGGACGTCCTCGGCGAGACGCAGGTCCCGGTCGCGGTCCTCGACAACGACGACGACCCCGACGGCGCGGCGAGCGAGCTCGCGGTCACGACCGACGACGAGACCGCGACCGTGACAGACGACGGGCGGCTCGAGATCACCCTGACCGAGCGGCGCCAGGTCGTGACGTACACGGTCACCGACATCGACGGTCTCACCGCCAAGGCGTTCGTCACCGTCCCTGGTCTCAAGGCGCAGGCCCCGACGCTGCGCCCGGGGACGTCCCTCGAGGTCCAGGCCGGGGAGACGCTCGACATCGACATCACCGACCACGTGCTCGTCGCCGAGGGACGGACGCCGCGCCTGACGGCGGAGGACACGGTCAAGGCGACCGACGGCTCGCGGGAGGTCGGCTCGGCGACCGAGATCTCCTACACGCCCGACGAGGACTACACGGGCCAGGCGGCGGTGTCGTTCGAGGTGACCGACGGTGCCGGTCCCGACGATCCCGACGGCAACACGGCACTGCTGACGATCCCCATCACCGTCCTGCCACCCGAGAACCTTCCGCCGGAGCTCACCACCACGCCGACCCTCGAGGTCGCCGCTGGCGAGGACGCCTCGATCGACCTCGCCCGGTTCGCGACCGACCCCGACGGCGACGACCTGACGTTCACGTCCACGGGTCAGGCCGAGGGCGTCACCACGAGCCTCGAGGGCTCGACCCTGCAGGCACAGGCCACGCCGGACGTGCCCAAGGGCACCGTCGTCCAGGTCCCGATCACCGTGTCCGACGGCAACAACCCGCCGGTCAGCGGCGAGGCGACGCTGACCGTGGTCGCCTCCACGCGTCCGCTCGCCCGCGCGAACGACGACAGCGTCGAGGACGCCCACCAGGGCAAGGAGACGACGGTCCCGGTCCTGGCGAACGACTCCAACCCCTTCCCCGAGACCCCCCTGCAGCTCCTCGACGCGATCGTCGAGACCGGCCAGGGCAGCGTGTCCGTCGCGGGCGACCAGGTCTCGGTCACGCCGCGCGAGGACTACGTGGGTGTGATGGTCGTGCGGTACCGGGTCCAGGACGCGACGAAGGACCCGGACCGCGAGGTCGAGGGACGCGTCCAGCTCACCGTCCTCGGCAAGCCCGAGGCGCCCGCGACCCCGCAGGTCGAGGAGGTCCGGTCCGAGACCGTCGTGCTGTCCTGGGACCCGCCGAACAACAACGGCGCCGACATCACCGGCTACACCGTGGCCTCGCAGAACGGGTACACCAAGGAGTGCGGCACCACGACCTGCACCCTGGACGGGCTGACCAACGACGTCGAGTACACCTTCACCGTGCTCGCGACCAACGACGTCGGCGACGGACCCGCGTCCCCGCCGTCGGCCGTCGCACGACCGGACCAGAAGCCCGACCCGCCCGCCGCACCCTCCCTCGAGTTCGGCGACAAGGCCCTGACCGTCTCCTGGACCAACAAGACCTACACCGACCGGTCCCCGATCGAGTGCGTCAACCTGCGCATCTCCCCGGCACCCGCAGGAGCGTCCGACAAGACGTGCATCAAGGGCACCACCTATGTCTGGGACGGTCTCGAGAACGGCACCAGCTACACCGTCCAGGTCCAGGCCGAGAACGATGCCCCCGACCCGTCCGACTGGGGCGACGCGTCCGCGCCCGAGATCCCCGCGGGAAAGCCCGACGCCCCGGCCGCACCCAACGCGGCACGCAGCAACGACAACGTGAACGGCGGCGTCATCGGCGTCACCTGGAGCACTCCGTTCGAGAACGGGGACGCCGTCAAGAGCTATCACCTGCAGCAGTACAAGAACGGCGCGGCCGACGGCGGTGCGATCACGGTCACGGGCAAGACCGCCTACACCGCGACCGGTCTCGACAACGAGGCGACCTACACGTACACGGTGGTCGCCGAGAACAAGGCCGGCAAGGGCAAGGGCAGCGGGAAGTCCAACCAGGTCATCCCGTACGGCAAGCCCGGCAAGCCCGGCAGGCCGTCCGCCTCGCTGCAGAGCAACACGAGTCAGCGGGCGCAGGTGACGTTCGGTGCGGCCGACGCCAACGGCAACGCCGTGACCTACGACGTGCGGGCCAACGGCTCGGGCGGGTCGACGAAGAAGACCACCGCGACGACCTACACCTTCACCGGGCTCAGCAACGGCAGCGCGTACACGTTCGACGTGCGGGCCTGCAACGACGCCGGGTGCTCGGACTGGACCGCGAGGTCGGGCTCGGTGACGCCCTACACGACGCCGAGCAGCCCCGGTGTGAAGTGGACGAAGACCTCGGCGACCGACGGGTACTTCACCGTCTCCGGACCCAGCTCGGACGGCGGCAACGCCGCGACCGTGAGCTGGGAGTTCACGAACGGCCAGTCGGGCAGCGGCAAGGGCACGGGCCGCGTGAACGTCGGCGGTGGCTACTCGAAGACCTACACCGTGCGCGCACGGGCGTGCAACGACGCGGGCTGTTCCGGCTGGGTGAACGACACCGGCAGGACCGAGGACAAGCCCGCACCGCCGCCCAAGACCATCACGGCGAGCAAGGGCAGCAACCACAAGCTGCCTGACTCCAACGGATGGCCCGGCAACTGCCAGAACGCGTCGTGCGCCGAGGTGTACCTCACGATCAGGAACGGCCCGGCCAACACGACCTTCACCTCGACCTGCTACGGGGGTGGGACGCGGATCGGTTCCGGCGGGTACACCAGGGACGCTCAGTTCCGGACCCTGCGAACCGACGGCAGCGGGAACTACGAGGGCGGTCAGCAGTGCATCTGGGGCAACCCCGGCAGCCAGGTCTACGTCACGACTTCGATCGGCACGTCGACGTCGTACACCTGGCGGTGAGATCGACGACCACCACGACTCTGTCCACCTCCTCGCGATACCGAACGGAAAGACGCGCATGAGCACCATGACCCCCGAGCAGGCCGCCTGGTTCGCACAGACCTTCGACCGCCTCGTCGGCAACGTCGGCCAGGCGGTGCTGGGCAAGCCGCACGTGGTCCGCCTCGTGCTGACGTGCATGCTGTCGGAGGGCCACATCCTCCTCGAGGACGCCCCGGGAACGGGCAAGACGTCGCTCGCGCGCGCCATCGCGGCGAGCGTCCAGGGCACGCAGCAGCGCATCCAGTTCACGCCGGACCTGCTGCCCTCGGACGTGACGGGCGTGACGATCTACGACCAGAACTCCGGGAAGTTCGACTTCCACCCGGGGCCGATCTTCGCCTCGATCGTCCTCGCGGACGAGATCAACCGCGCCTCGCCGAAGACGCAGTCGGCTCTCCTCGAGGTCATGGAGGAGGGGCAGGTCACGGTCGACGGCGTCGGCCACTCCGTCGGCAGCCCGTTCATGGTCATCGCCACGCAGAACCCCATCGAGCAGGCCGGGACCTACCGCCTGCCGGAGGCGCAGCTCGACCGCTTCCTCATGAAGTCGTCGATCGGCTACCCGGACCACGCGTCGACGGTCGAGATCCTCTCGGGCGCGTCGGTCCGCGACCGCAGCAAGTCCCTGCAGCCGCTCATCACGACGCAGGCCGTGACCGAGATGGCCGAGCTCGCCGACCGCGTGCACGTCGACGGCGCCGTGCTCGAGTACGTCTCGCGCCTGGCCGAGGAGACCCGGAACGCGGCCGAGGTGCGGGTGGGTGTCTCCGTGCGCGGGGCGCTCGCGCTCGTGCGCTGCGCCAAGGTCTGGGCGGCGGCCCACGGCCGCAACTACGTCCTGCCGGACGACATCAAGGAGCTGGCCCAGCCGGCGTGGGTCCACCGGTTCGTCCTGGACCCCGAGGCCGAGTTCGCGGGAGCGACGGCCGACGCCGTGCTCGGCCGGCTGCTCGCCGACGTCGCCGCCCCGCAGGAGCGGCGCTCCGCCTGACCGGCACGACTCCCGACCCGACACGTACCCCCGGAGCACGCGAACCCATGGACCCGACACCCGCACCCGCGCGCCGCACGACCGTGCGCACCGGCCTCGTCGGCCTGCTGCGCCCGGCCGTGGAGGCGGCCTCCCGTGCGCTCGCACCGGCCGGGCGAGCGCTCGCGCCGGTGACCGGCGCGGTCAGCACGCTCGGGTGGGCCGTCCTCGCGGGCACCGTCGTCGCGTGGTGGGCAGGGCTCCGGTATGCGTGGCTCGAGCTCGTGGTCGTCGCGATCCTGCTCACGGTCGCGCTCCTGGCCGCGGTCGTGTTCGTGCTCGGAAGGTTCCGGTACGCCGTCGACCTCGACCTCGCGCAGCAGCGCGTGACAGTGGGGGACCGCGCCGTCGGGCGTCTCGACGTGCGCAACGACTCCCCGCGCGCCGTCCTGCCGTCCGTCATGGAGCTCCCCGTCGGCGCCGGGACGGCGTCGTTCCCCGTCCCGCGGCTGCGCCCCGGGGCGAACCACGAGGAGATCTTCACGGTGCCGACCCACAAGCGGTCCGTGATCTCGGTCGGCCCCGTACGTTCCGTCCGTGCCGACCCGCTCGGGCTCCTGCGCCGCGAGGTCGTGTGGACCGAGCCCGAGGAGCTGTTCGTCCACCCGCGCGTGAAGAACCTCTCCGGCTCGTCGACCGGGTTCCTCAAGGACCTCGAGGGCCGCGTCACCACGGACATCTCGAACTCCGACGTGTCCTTCCACGCGCTGCGCGACTACGTCCCCGGGGACGACCGGCGACACATCCACTGGAAGACCACGGCCCGCACCGGCCAGCTCATGGTCCGCCAGTTCGAGGAGACCCGCCGCTCGCACCTCGCGGTGCTGCTCTCGACCCGCGCGGAGGACTACGCGCACGACGACGAGTTCGAGCTCGCGGTGAGCGTGTGCGGTTCGCTCGGCCTGCAGGCGATCAAGGAGGACCGCGGCGTCACCGTGCTCGTCAACGACGGGAACCTGCGGGGCGACCACCGCACGCGCCTGCTCGACGACCTGTCCCGTGTCGACCCGACGCCGAAGCGCACCTCGCTCGTCGACGTCGCACGCGTCGCCGGGATGACGATCAGCGACGCCTCGGTGGTGTCGTTCGTCGTGGGGAGCAGGGTGTCCCCGACGGAGCTGCGGGCGGCGTCCGCGCGGCTGCCCCAGGACGTCAAGGTCATGGCGATCCAGTGCGTCCCGGGCGCCTCCCTGAGCCGGCACGCGATCGCGGAGCTCGTCGTCCTCACGATCGGCGAGCTGGGTGAGCTCCCGCTCGCGCTGCGGAGGATGAACGACTGATGAGCGCCCCCACCACCACCACGACCCGCGGCTCGCGCGGGATCCCGCCCACCGGTCCCGACGGTGCGGCGACCGGGACGTCGAGCCGCTCCGCGACGCGCCGGCGGGCGGACGAGATCCCGCGCGCCAGGACGAGCTCCGGCGCCGTCGACGCTCTGGTCCTCGCGGTCCTCCTCGGCGCCACGATCGTGGGTTTCGGCCCCGTCTGGGGCTCGGCGGCCTACCTCGTCCCGGCCGCGGGCGGCGCGCTCGTCGGGCTCGCCGTCGCGTGGTGCGGCGCGTGGCGGCGCTGGCCGACGATCACCGTCGCCGCGGTCGCCGTCCTCGCGTACGTGCTGCTCGGCGGGGCGCTCGCGCTCCCGGCCGACACGATCGGGGGTGTCGTCCCGTCGCTCACGACGGTGCGCGAGCTCCTCCTCGGGTCGATCACGGGCTGGCGCGACGTCGTGACCACGGTGCCGCCGCTGCGCTCGTTCCCCGAGCTCGCCGTCGTGCCCTACCTGATGATGCTCCTGACCGGGCTGCTCGCCGGGACGATCGCCTGGCGGGCACGGCACGGCGCATGGGCGCTCGCACCCGTGGTCGTCGCGTTCGTGGGCGTGATCCTGCTCGGCACGGTCATCCCCGCCTTCCCGGTCGTGCAGGGGCTCGTCGTGGGGTGCGTCGGGCTGCTGTGGGCGAGCTGGCGCGTCACCGCGGCGCGGCTCGGTGCGCACCGCATCACGACCGAGACGAGCCGCGCGGCCAACCGGCGGCTGTGGTGGCACCGGGTCCGCGCGGGGGCCGCCATGCTCGGTGTGGGCGGTGTGGCCGCCGCGCTCCTGGCACCGGTGCTGCTGCCGGACGCGCCGCGCACGGTGCTGCGCGAGACCGTCGTCCCCCCGCTCGACCTCCACGAGTACGTGAGCCCGCTGACCGGGTTCCGCAAGTACGCGAAGGACATGAAGGAGGACGAGCTCTTCACCGTCACCGGGCTCCCCGCGGGCGCCCGGGTCCGCCTCGCCACGCTCGACACCTACAACGGCGTCGTGTACGACGCGTCGAGCGGTCTGCCGGGGTCCGGCGTCTACACGCGGGCCGGCGAGGAGATCGCGACCGTCGCCGACGGCGCTCCCGCGACGCTCGACGTCACGGTCGACGACTACGAGGGCGTCTGGGTCCCCGAGACCGGCGAGCTCGCCGGCATCACCTACACCGGTGAGCGCGCGCGCGACCTCGACGAGAGCACCTACTACAACTCCACGACGCGCACCGCGCTCGCGGACGTCGGGCTCCGCCCCGGCGACACGTACACGCTCGACGCGATCGTCGCGCCGGAGCCGACGGACGAGGATCTCGCGGCGGGCGCGGTGGACCAGGGGGTCGAGGTCCCCGACGTCAGCAAGGGGCTCCTGCCGGTGTCGCTCGCCGGCAAGGCGACCCAGTTCATGGGCGAGGAGACCGACCCCGTCAAGCAGCTCTTCGCGCTGCGCGACGGGCTGGTCGCGAGCGGTGTGTACTCGAGCGGTCTCGAGAACCAGCCGCCGTCGCGCCCGGGCCACTCGGCCGAGCGGATCGACGCGCTCCTCGCGGACGAGGAGATGGTGGGCGACGACGAGCAGTTCGCCGTCGCGCTCGCGCTCATGGCCAACCAGGTCGGGATCCCGGCCCGGGTCGTCATGGGGTTCTACCCCGACGAGGAGGAGCCGCTGGAGCCCGGCGACCCGTTCGTCGTGACGGGCGGCGACGTGCACGCGTGGGCCGAGGTGCCCTTCGTCGGGTACGGCTGGGTCCCGGTCGACGCGATCCCGGACGAGGACAACAAGATCGAGCCCGAGCCGAAGAGCCTGCAGGTCCCGAAGCCGCCCGTGCTCGAGGACCCCGAGCCGCCGGAGGAGCCCGCGGAGGCCGAGGCCGGCAAGGTCGACGACGACACGAAGGACGACGCCGAGAGCGACGGCTTCGACTGGGGACAGGTGGTTCTCGTCGGCGTCGCGGTCGCGATCCCGCTGGCCCTGCTGGCGCTCCCGATCGTGCTGATCCTGGCCTACAAGTCGCGTCGGCGGCTGCGCCGGCGGACGGCCGCGCGGCCGGTCGACCGGGTCAGCGGCGGCTGGCGCGAGGTGCTCGACGCCGCGACGGATCTCGGTACCGCGGTGCCGACCGGGGCGACCCGACGGGAGGGTGCGAGCGTCATCGTGCGGTCGTACGGGGCGCCGGCCACGATCCCGCTCGCGCACCGCGCCGACGCGACCGTGTTCGGGACCGACGAGCCGACCGACGCGGAGATCGACGCCTTCTGGTCGCAGGTCGAGGAGGTCGTCGGCGGTCTGCGCTCGACGGTGCCGCGCCGCGCCAGGATCCGGGCCGCCCTGTCGTTGCGCTCGGTCCGTCGTGCACGCGGGCGCACCGGCGCGGCAGCACGCCGCGCGCGGCGTGTACCGTGGCGCGATCGGGGCGAGGAGGATGCCGGCCCGACGAGCGGACGCAGCTCCGCGGAGACCGAGCAAGGAGACGAACGATGACCGACGTGACGTGCGCCGCGTGCGGTTCGAGCCAGGCGCAAGGGGCTGCGTTCTGCGCCGTCTGCGGTCAACCGTTCCCGCGGACCGGGCGACCCGTCTCGCTGCCCCCGGACGGGCCCGTCGGGCAGGTCCAGCGGGTCGCGGGCGGCCCTGACGCGTCGGGCCAGCAGGTTCCCTATCGGCGCAGCTCTCCGGACGGGACGACCGAGCCGGAGGTCTACGCCATGACGCAGAAGGCCCCGGTCGGGACCGCCCCGACCGCGACGTCGGCCCTCGCCGACGCGCCGCTCGGCGGTGTCGGACGCCGCTTCGGCGCGTACGTGCTCGACGTCGCGGCACCTGCCCTCGTGGTCGGGGTGGTGGTCGTGGCGGGGCTCCTGCTCGTGGGTGCGCCCCTGCTGGGCGACGTCCGGGTGGCGACGCCCGAGGAGGCGTCCGCCCTGCTCTCGAAGATGCTCGTCGTCTACGTCGTCGCCGGGGTGGTCTGGCTCGCCTGGTGGGTCGGCGTGATCTTCTGGGAAGGGTCGTCCGGCAAGACGCTCGGCAACCTGGCGACCGGTGTCCGCACGGTCGACGCGGCGACGCGCGGGCCCCTGGGCTTCGGCCGCGCGCTGCTGCGCTGGCTCGTCGTCGGCATCAGCGGCATCGTGCCGTTCCTGCCGATCGTGGTGGTCCTCAGCCCGGCGTTCGACTCGTCGGGTCGCCGACAGGGCTGGCACGACTCGCTCGCGAAGGCGGCCGTCGTCGACGTCCGCGGCCTCGCGCCGGCGGACCCCGCGGGCCACGAGGCCTTCGGCGGGGCCGGATCGCTCCTCGGTGCCCCCGTCGCGCAGCCCGCGGGCCCCGCGGGCGCTCACGGTCCCGACCTCGGGCGGTACGGCCACCCCGGTGGCCCGGGTCAGGACGGTTCCTGGTCGTCGGCCGCGCAGGGGGATGCGTCCGCCCGGTCGTTCGCGCCGCCCGCACACCACCCGCCCGCGGGTCCGACTTCTCCTGCGGTCCCCGCCCGGCCGTTGCCCGACCCGTGGGCGTTCCCGTCCGACGCGCAGGCCCCGACCCCCACGCCCGCGCCGGGTGGCACGCTGATCACCGGCGTACCGGGTTCGGCTGCGGGCGCCCCTGCCGCTCCTGCGCCTGCGGCCCGGCCCGGACCGCCGGCTCCCGCGCCACCGACTCCCGCGACACCTTGGCCCGCGCCCGCGCCCGCGGCGGACCCGCCGTCGGCCCCGGAGCCCGACGAGCCCGAGTGGGACAGCACCCGCATGGGCCGCGACGCGTTCGACCCGGTGCCGGTGGTCCCGGTCCGGCTCGAGCTCGAGTCCGGCGAGCAGCGTGTCGTGGACGGCCCGACGCTCGTGGGCCGCAACCCGCAGGCGCCCGACGACGCGTCGTGGCAGCTCGTCGCGGTCGACGACCCCACGCGATCGGTCTCCAAGACGCACGCCGAGATCGGCGTGGACGCCGGCGGGCTGTGGGTCACCGATCGCGGCTCGACCAACGGCACCGTCGTCTCCGCGCCCGGCACTCCGCCGCGCGTGGTGGAGCCGGGAGCGCGGGTCCGTGTCCCGGCCGGTGGGACCATCCACGTCGGGGACCGTCGCATCGTCGTCCACGCGGTGACGCCATGAGCTCGTCCGACGCCGAGGTCCGCCTCTCCTGGGGCGCGGCGTCGCACCGCGGTGCCCGACGGCAGCTCAACGAGGACCGCTTCCTCGTGTCGCGCTCCGTGTTCCTCGTCGCCGACGGGATGGGCGGCCACGACGCCGGCGAGGTGGCGAGCACGACGGCGGTCGACGCGCTGCGTCCGCTCGCCTCGCTCGACGTCGTGACGCCCGACGACGTGCTCGAGCACCTCACCTTCGCCCAGGAGCGGGTGCGCGCGATCGTCACCGAGCCGGGCCGCGGCGCGGGCACGACGCTCTCGGGTGTCGCGGTGGCGGAGCAGGACGGGAACCCGTACTGGCTCGTGGTCAACATGGGCGACTCTCGCACGTACCACCTGTCCGGCGGGCTGCTCGACCAGGTCAGCGTGGACCACTCGGAGGTGCAGGAGATGGTCGACGCCGGCGTGATCACGGCCGACGAGGCACTGACCCATCCACGCCGGCACGTCGTCACGCGGGCGCTGGGCTCGCGTGCGGAGGTGCGACCGGACTTCTGGTACGTTCCGATCGAGCGGCACGACCGGATCCTCGTCTGCTCGGACGGGCTGACCGGTGAGCTGTCCGACGAGCGCATCTGCGAGGTGCTGCTGCAGATCCCGGATCCCCAGTCCGCGGCCGAGCGACTGGTCCACGAGGCGATCGGCGCCGGCGGGCGGGATAACATCACGGTCGTCGTCGTCGACGCGGTCGGGGTGTCCGACGAGACGGGCGGTGGGAGCACCGCTCCACGTGACATGGTGTCCGTCGCCGACGAGGACACCTTGCCGAGGGAGGTTCGACTGCAGATGGGGGGTCCGTCGTGACGCTGCGCTACGAGACCGGTTCCGCGCACGCGCTCGTGCGGGGTGGTGCGGTCGTCGTGCTGCCGGAGCCCGCGGGGCACGCCCTGGTCGAGACGCTCTGGGAACAGCTCGGGGACGACCCGGGGGTGGTCGAGGTCCTGCAGGTGCTGACGGGCGCGTTCGGGTCGAGCCTGCGCACCCTGCCGCCGTTCGCCGTCGCCGTCGTGGACGGTCGCCGGGTGCACGTCGCGGTGCGCGGCGACATGGTCGTGAGCCTCGAGCAGGAGGACGCCGGGACTCTCCACGTCGGTGGTGTCGACGTGACGACCTGGTCGGAGCGGGTGGTGGACGACGTGCTGGAGCTCGTGGTCCGGGTCGGCGTGCGGGTACCGGACGTGCAGCCCGGGCGCACGCTCCTGGGCGACGTCCGCACCCTCCCTCTCGGCACCGGCGTGGTCCTCGTCGAGGCCGTCGGCCGGGAGCTCGCGCCGCGTCCGCCGGCACCGGTCACGGTCCCTCCGTCCGCCGCTGAACCTCCCGTGGTGCCGGTACCGGACGCGCCGCCCGAGCCGACGAGCGCCTCGGAGGAGACGATCGCGCCCGAGCGGGAGCCGTCCGCGACCGAGCCGCCGGTAGGAGCCGACGTACCGCTCGCGCCCCTGGATACCGCCCCGGACCTCGACGACCGCGCGCGCGACGAGGCCGCGGCGGACGACGACTACGCGCACCTGTGGGGTTCGACGGTCATGCGCACGGTCGAGGACGCCGCGATCCGGGTGGACGACTCGGAGGCGCCGGACGAGGACGAGTCGTCCTCCGCACCCGCCTCCGCACCCGCGGGGACGCAGGTCCCGGTCCCGCCGGTGCCTGCTCCCGGTCCCGACACGGCTGCGCCGGCTCCGCCGAGCGGTGCGGCGGCACCCGCCCCACCGAGCCCCGATGCGCTGATCGCCGGCGTGCCGCGCGAGTGGACCGGTGCGACGCCCGCCGCCGCGCTCCGGGCGTCGACGGTCGGTCCCGACGGCGCGAGCGCGGCAGCCGAGGGGACCGGCGAGGACGACGACGGGACCGATCACGACGGTCACACCGTCCTGTCGTCCGCCATCGCCGACCTGCGCGCCGCCGCGTCGCAGGACGCGGTACCGGACCCGACCGGGCCCGCACCGGCAGAGGCGCTCCCGGAGCCCTCGGCGCCCCCGATGCCCCCGGTGGCGACCTTCTCGGTGCCACCAGAGCCGGGCCAGGTGCAGATCCTCGCCCGGACCTGCCCGCAGGGCCACGCCAACCCGCCGTCGCGGGACACGTGCAAGGTGTGCGACGAGGCGCTGGAGGGCGACGCGCAGCTGACGGTCCGGCCGCCGCTCGGACGGGCGGTGGTCTCGACCGGGCAGAGCATCGACCTCGACCGAGCGGTCGTCGTCGGACGCCGTCCGCGGACCCCGCGCGACCAGGCCGCGGAGATGCCTCGACTGGTCACGGTGCCGAGCCCGCAGCAGGACGTCTCCCGCTCGCACGTGGAGATCTCGCTCGAGGGCTGGCACGTGCTCGTCGCGGACATGGCCACGACCAACGGCACCACGTTGCTCCGTCCCGGTCAGCCGCCGCGTCGCCTGCACCCCTCCGAGCCGGTCCTCGTCGTCGACGGCGACGTCGTCGACCTGGGCGACGGCGCGACGCTGACGTTCGAGGGGATCTGGTGAGCGGCAAGCGGGCACCCTCACCTCCGCCGCAGATCGCCGGCTTCGAGTACCTTCGGCTCATCGGTTCGGGTGGGTTCTCGGACGTCTTCCTCTACCAGCAGCGCCGCCCGCGTCGCCGCGTCGCCGTCAAGGTCCTGCTCCAGGAGTGGTCGAGCCCGTCCCAGCGGGAGGCGTTCGACGCCGAGGCCGACCTCATGGCGATGCTGTCGAACCACCCGTCGATCGTCACGATGTACGAGGCGGACGTCGCCGACGACGGCCGACCGTACCTCGCCATGGAGTACTGCTCGCGGCCCAACCTGGCGTCGCGGTACCGCAACGAGCGCTTCTCCGTCGCCGAGGTGCTGCGCATCGCCGTGCAGGTCGCCGGCGCCGTGGAGACCGCGCACCGGGCGGGGGTCCTGCACCGCGACATCAAGCCGGCGAACATCCTCGTGACGGAGTACGGGCACCCTGCCCTGACCGACTTCGGCATCTCGTCGACGCTCGACGACGCGGCTCGGGCCGAGGGCATGTCAATCCCGTGGTCGCCTCCGGAGTCGTTCGCCGAGCCACCGCGCAGCGGCGTGGGCACGGACCTGTGGGGCCTCGCGGCGACGACGTACACGCTGCTCGCCGGGCGCTCGCCCTTCGAGGTGCCCGGGGGCTCCAACTCGAGCGCGAACCTCATGTCCCGCATCGAGGGGGCCGCGCTGGCGCCGACCGGGCGCCAGGACGTGCCCGCGTCGCTCGAGCGCGTCCTGGCGACCGCGATGGCGAAGACGGCGTCCTCCCGGTACCCCACGGTCCTCATGTTCGCGCGGTCGCTGCAGCAGGTCCAGAACGAGCTCTCTCTCGCCGTCACCCCCATCGACCTGCTCGACGACTCCGGCCACGTCCAGGAGGAGGAGCCCGACGACGACGGCGGGACGCGGCTGCGCGTGCCGGTCTCGATCGACCCCACCGGGACGTCCGCACCCCCTGCCGGGACGTCCACCGGCACGCCGTCGGACTGGTCCCGACCGGTGGCCTCGACGGCCGCGGGGGCGAGCACCGGGTACGTGCCGGGGCAGGGCGCGATGCAGTACGGCGCGGGCCCCGCGACGACCTACGGTGCGCCTGGCGGGCGTCCGCCCCAGACGGCGGCGCCGGCCGCGTGGCAGCAGGGCGCGACGCCGGGAGGGACGGCGCCGACGAGCGCGGCCGGGCCGGCGCAGCACGTGGCCACCGCGGACACGACCGGTCCGTCGCGGTCGCACCCCGGCTCGCCGGCCCACCGCGGCAGCTGGGGCGACGCACCCGTCGAGGACACGGTCCACCGCGCCGTCGCGTCCGAGCAGCAGCAGGAGGCCGAGCCCGAGGGGAAGCGCCGCGGGGCGTTGTGGCCGGTGCTCTCCGGCGTCGTGGTCCTCGTCCTCGCTGGTGTCGGGGTCTTCGCGCTGACCCGCGACCCACCGTCGGACGACCCCGACGAGCCGTCGACGGCGGGCCAGACGTTCACGCCGTCGGACAATCTCGGGGGTGTGACCCCGTCGGTCAACGACCTGGCGGGGGAGTGGGACGAGGACCGCGAGGTGGCGACGTTCACGTGGGCGTACGACGCCCCGGACGCCCAGGACGGCGACTCGTTCGTGTGGTGCAAGCTCGAGCTGGGCGAGGAGGGATGTGAGTACCAGCCCGCCTTCGACGACACCGAGGTGGAGCTGAGCGCGAAGCCCGGCGACGAGGTCTGCATCAAGGTCGCGGTCGAGCGGGACGGTAGGTTGTCGAACAGTCCGCGCACGGCCTGCGTGACAGGGGGAGAGGCATGAGCGAGCTCGCGATCGAGTTCTGCGGCGAGTGGTTCCGGCCCGCCGACGACGGGACGCCCTTCGACGTGGGGCGCGACGCCGACCTCGCCATCGAGGACAACCCCTATCTGCACCGTCGCTTCCTCCGGATCACCCACGAGGGCGGCATCTGGTGGCTCGCGAACGTGGGCACCCTCATCTCGGCCACCGTGTGCGACTCCGGCGGGGGCGTCCAGTCCTGGCTGTCGCCGGGCAACCGGCTGCCGATCGTGTTCCCCTCGACGTCCATCGTCTTCACGGCGGGCCCCACGACCTACGAGCTCCTGGCGCGCCTCATGGGCGCCCCGTACCAGGAGATCCACTCGGAGGACCCGGAGTCGGGTGCGACGACGATCGGGATGATCACGTTCACCACGAGCCAGAAGCAGCTCATCGTCTCCCTCGCGGAACCGCTGCTGCGGCGCGACGGGACCGGGCTGTCGGAGATCCCGTCGTCGGCGGCGGCCGCGCAGCGGCTCGGGTGGGCGGTGACGCGCTTCAACCGCAAGCTCGACAACGTGTGCGACAAGCTGGACAAGATCGGCGTCAAGGGGCTGCGGGGCGGTCCGCGTGCGCTCGCGACGAACCGGCGCGCGCGCCTCGTCGAGTACGCCGTCGCGTCGCGGCTCGTCACGTCCGAGGACCTGCCCCTGCTCGACGCCGCGGACGGCCCGCCCACGACCTGACGCCCGACCCCGAGACCGACCCCGAGACCGACCCGAGACACAGCCCGAGGACCTCTCTGTGCGCATCAAGCTCTCGCTGCACCGCCCCGACTCCACCACGACCAACGTCGCCGTCACCGCGGACGCGACGGCGACCGTGCGGGACGTCGCGGAGGCGCTCTTCGCCGGCGACCCGCAGCGTTCGGGCGCGCAGCTCCCGGAGCGGCTCACGCTCCAGGTGGGAAGCACCTCGACGGTCGCGGGCGGATCGGGGCAGGGCGGGCGGGTGCTGTCGCCGACGAGCGACCTCGTCGAGGCGGGGCTGCGCTCCGGGTCGACGGTCTCCATCGTTCGCGTCTCCGAGCAGTTCGACGCACCCGGCCAGGACCGCGGTGCGGCGATGGCCGTGCTCCGCGTCCTCGAGGGGCCCGACGCCGGTCGTGAGTTCCCGCTGCCCGTCGGGACGAGCTACGTCGGCCGCGACCGGGACATGGACATCCGGCTGTCCGACGCCCAGGTCTCCAAGCGGCACGCGCGCATCACGGTGGGCGAGTCGATCGAGATCACGGACACGAACTCCGCGAACGGTCTCGTCATGGGCGGTCGCCGCATGACCCGGTCGACCCTCACCTCGGCCGACACGGTGACGATCGGCACGACCACCGTCTCCGTGGTGGCGCTGAACCGGACCACGAGCCTCGCGCCGACGAGCCCCGTGGTGGAGTTCAACCGGTCCCCGCGCGTCGTGGCGCGGTTCGGCGAGCGCAAGCTCAAGGCCCCCAAGCCCCCGCAGCCGCCCGAGTCCCCGCGCTTCCCGTACATCGCGATGCTCGCGCCGCTGGTGATGGGGTCGATCCTGTACGCGGTGACGCAGAACATCCTGTCGATCGTGTTCATCGGGCTGAGCCCGCTCCTCATGCTCGGCGCCTACATCGACAACACGCTGCAGGCGAAGAAGAAGTTCAAGAACCAGGTCGAGCAGTTCCGCACGTCCGTCGCCGCGATGAAGATCACCATCGAGCGCACCCACGCGGTCGAGCGCGCGGTACGGCTCACGGAGGCGCCGTCGGTGTCGGACACCGTCGACGCGGTGCGCCGCCTCGGCGGGCTGCTGTGGACCCACCGGCCCGAGCACCCGGCGTTCCTGACCCTGCGGGTCGGGGTCGGCCGGGCGCCGTCGCGCACGCAGCTCGACGAGCTGAGCGAGAACAACACGATGCCC
Organism: Cellulosimicrobium arenosum; assembly: GCF_014837295.1. Classification (GTDB taxonomy): domain Bacteria; phylum Actinomycetota; class Actinomycetes; order Actinomycetales; family Cellulomonadaceae; genus Cellulosimicrobium; species Cellulosimicrobium arenosum. Next base: position 94,729 of record NZ_JACYHB010000016.1, on the reverse strand, counting down.
GAGTTCTGGGCCGAGCTCGAGAAGCTCGCCGCGGAGTGCGCGACGATCGACGGCGTCCCCGTCGTGGCGCGGCTGCGGACCGACGGCGGGCTCGGCATCGCCGGGTCGGGTGCCGTGGCCGACGCCGTCGGCCGCGGCATGCTCGTCCAGCTCGCGGGTCTGCACTCGCCGTCCGAGCTCGTCCTGGCGGCGATCACGTCGCAGCGCTCCCGCAGCGACTGGGAGTGGCTCGAGTGGATGCCGCACACCGGTTCGCCGTACAGCCCGATCGAGGGCGACCACCTCGCCGACAACCCGGGCGCCGCGCTCTCGCTGCTCTCGCGGCTGGAGGACCTCATCGAGGTGCGGGGGGCCGACCTCGGCCGGCACGCCGAGCTGCGGGGGCCGCTCGACCCGGAGGACGTGGCCGAGAAGACACCGTCCCCGGTGCTCCCGACGGTCGTCGTCCTCGTGGAGGACGACGCCCCGGTCGACCGGTCGCGGCTCACACGGCTCGTCGAGCGTGGTCCCGACGTCGGCGTGCACGTGGTGTGGGTCGCGCCGACGGTCGAGCAGCTGCCCGCCGCGTGCCGCACCTTCGTGCTCGTCGGGGACGAGGGCGCCGGGCCGTCGCAGCCAGGTGCGCCCGGCGCGGCGACGGGGGCGACGTCGGGCGAGGTCCGCATGGGCCAGCTCACGTTCCCCGTGACCTGCGAGACGCTCGACCTGGCCACGGCGCACGACCTCGCGAGGATCCTCGCGCCGGTGGTGGACGTCGGCGCCCCGGTCGACGACGACTCCGACCTCCCGCGGTCGGTCTCCTACCTGGCGCTCACCGGCCCTTCGCTCGCCGAGGACCCCGGCGTGATGGTCGACCGCTGGCGCGAGAACGGGTCGCTGACCCCGCGCGACGGTTCACCGCCGGTACGGCGCAGGACCCCGACGAACCTGCGCGCGCTCGTGGGCCACTCCGGGGCGGAACCGCTGTACCTGGACCTGCGGACCCAAGGTCCGCACGCGCTCGTCGGCGGGACGACCGGGGCGGGCAAGTCCGAGTTCCTCCAGTCCTGGGTCCTGGGCATGGCGGCGGCGCACAGCCCGGACCGCGTGACGTTCCTGTTCGTCGACTACAAGGGCGGCGCGGCGTTCGCGGACTGCGTCCAGCTCCCGCACACGGTCGGGCTCGTCACCGACCTGTCGCCCCACCTGGTGCGCCGTGCACTGACCTCGTTGCGCGCGGAGCTGCGCTACCGCGAGCACCTGCTCAACCGGAAGAAGGCGAAGGACCTCGCGTCGCTCGAGCGCACGGGCGACCCGGACGCCCCACCCAGCCTGCTCATCGTGGTGGACGAGTTCGCGGCGCTCGTGAACGAGGTCCCCGAGTTCGTGGACGGCGTCGTCGACGTCGCGCAGCGCGGCCGCTCCCTGGGGCTGCACCTCATCCTCGCCACGCAGCGCCCCGCGGGCGTCATCAAGGACAACCTGCGGGCGAACACGAACCTGCGTGTCGCGCTGCGCATGGCGGACGCCGACGACTCGACGGACATCCTCGGGATCCCGATGGCGGCGCACTTCGACCCGTCGATCCCCGGGCGCGGCGCGGTGAAGACCGGTCCGGGCCGGATCGTGCCGTTCCAGACCGGCTACGCGGGCGGCTGGACGACGGCGGAGCCCGAGCGTCCCCGCATCGACGTCCAGGAGATGGCCTTCGGCACCGCGGCGCGCTGGGAGCTGCCCGCGCCGGAGGTCGACGACACGGCCGACCCCGGCCCGAACGACATCTCGCGCGTGGTGTCCACCATCGCGCGTGCCGCGCACGACGCGGCCGTGCCCGAACCTCGCAAGCCCTGGCTGCCCGAGCTGGCGCACACCTATGACCTGGCCCGCCTGCCCAACCCGCGCACCGACACGATGCTGCTGCTCGGCGTCCAGGACGACCCGTCGTCGCAGGCGCAGCCGACGGTCTTCTACGAGCCGGACCGCGACGGCAACATGGCGATCTACGGCACGGGCGGCTCCGGCAAGAGCGCTGCGCTGCGCACGATCGCGGTCTCCGCCGCGATCACCGCGCGCGGCGGCCCCGTCCAGGTCTACGCGATCGACGCCGGCGCGAGCGGCCTGCGCATGCTCGAGGAGCTGCCGCACGTGGGCGCGGTCATCTCGAGCGACGACGAGGAGCGCGTCGCGCGCGTCCTGCGGATGATCCGCGACCTCGTGGACGAGCGCTCCGCACGCTACGCGGCCATCCGAGCCGGTGACATCACCGAGTACCGACGGCTCGCCGACGCCCCGGACGAGGCGCGCATCCTGCTGCTCGTCGACGGCATCGGCGCGTTCCGCGAGGCCTACGAGTTCAAGAACACGCCGGGCTTCCCGGTGTGGGGCGCGTTCTCCCAGGTCGCGACCGACGGCCGCCAGGTCGGGGTGCACGTCATCGTGGCCGGGTCGCGCGCGTCGTCGGTCCCGGCGTCTCTCGGCTCGACGATCCAGAAGCGCCTCGTGCTGCGCCTCGCGAGCGAGGAGGACTACCTCGCGCTCGGCGTTCCTCGCGACGTGCTCTCCCTGACCTCCCCTCCCGGGCGCGGGATCCTGGAGAGCGACGAGGTGCAGGTGGCGGTGCTGGGCGGCGACCCCAACGTCGCGATCCAGTCGCGCGAGGTCGGCAAGCTGCACAGCGCCATGTCGCGGCTCGGCATCCGCCCCGCACCGCCGGTCGAGCGCCTCCCGGACTCGTTCCGGCTCTCCGACCTGCCGGTGCGTGCGGGGGAGCGGGCCGCGTTCGGTCTCGACGACCTCGACATCGCGCCGGTCGGCCTGCCGCCCCGCGGGACGATGATGCTCTCGGGCCCGCCCGGGGGCGGGCGCACGACGGCGCTCGTCACGATCGCCCAGGCCATCCGTCGGGTGGGGAGCAGCCGGGTCGTGCACCTCGCCCCGCGGCGGACGAGCATCTCGTCGCTGGACGTGTGGGACACGAGCGTCTCGTCGCCCGAGGACGTCGTGACCCTGCTCGAGAGCCTGACGGGCGCGCTCGAGTCGGGGCACCTGCGCCCCGGTGGGCTGACGCTGCTGATCGAGTCGGTCACGGAGTTCACCGGGACGCCGGCCGAGCAGCCGCTCGCGGCGTTCGTGCGCACCGCCGTGCGCGCGGAGCAGCTCGTGGTGGGGGAGGCGGAGTCGTCGACGTGGGGCCAGGCGTGGGCGCTCGCGCAACCGTTCAAGGCGGGGCGGACGGGTCTGCTCCTGACGCCCGGCGACGTCGACGGCGACACGCTGCTCAGCACGTCGCTGGGCAGGATCCGGCGCGTGGACTTCCCGCCCGGACGAGGCTTCCTGATCCTCGCGGGCAGGGCTCGCAAGATGCACGTCGCACTGCCCGACTAGGTGTGACGTCCAGGGCAGTGCGGCCCGGTCCTGGCGCATGGGGAGGGCTCCCCATCGACGGGGTCGGGACTTCGATGGTTGAGTACTTCCATCGGAACAGGGACGGTGGCCACGCACGGTGGGCGCCGACGAGAGAAGGGGAACCACCATGGCTGGACTTTGGGGCGCGAACGTCGAGGAGCTCCGCGGGCTCGGTACGACGCTGCAGCAGAAGGCCGAGGAGATCAAGACGACCATGCAGACGCTGAACCAGCAGATCCAGTCGGTGCAGTGGCAGGGTCCGGACGCCGACCAGTTCAAGGGCAACGACTGGCCGGCCGCGCAGACGCAGCTCAACCAGGTCTCCCAGACCCTGACGGACGCGGGCAACAAGGCCACGCAGAACGCCCAGGCGCAGGAGCAGACCTCGAACTCCTGATCCCAGGAGGCTCGACCGCAGGCGCGGCACCCGTCGGGTGCCGCGCCTGCGGCATGTCTGCCGTGGGGATGCCGGGCGTGCGTCTGGGAGACTGGCCGACACCGACACCGACACCGAGGCCGACGCCGGTGACGACCATGACGACGCGAGAGGGCTCCGGACCTGATGACCGAGCTGAGATACCCGAGCGACGACTTCCCGGCGCCCGTCGGCGTGGGGGTGTCGATCCCCGACGGGTGGGTCCCGCTGCCGCTCGTCGCGCTGCCGCTCGCCGTCGGCCGCGAGGTGGCCGAGGGCGAGTTCAACCCGAACCTCATCGTGCTCGTCTCGCGCATCCGCGCCGATCAGTCGCTCGACGACGCGCACGCCCAGGCGCTGGGCGCGCTGCGTCCCCTGCCGAAGATGCGAGAGCTGGGGGGTGGGGACGTGGAGGTGGACGGCCACGCCGGCCGGTGGGTCGAGGCGCAGTTCAGGGGTGGCGCCGGGGCGGTGCTCGTCCAGACCGTCCGCACCGTCGTCGTGCCGCGCGGCCCGGTGGCCGACCTGGTCCAGCTCACGGGGACGTGCACGGTGACGCAGCACCCGTGGGCTGGGCCGGAGATCCGGCAGATCGCCGAGAGCCTGCGGATCCAGGAGTGATGTCCTGACCGCCGGAGCCCCGGCGCGCCGACGGACCTTCACCGTTTACATTCGCCCGGATCACAAGACGGCCTATCCACGTGGCGAGACGGCTGGCAGAGTAGAGGTACCGGGAGAGGGCTGAGTGAGGATGCCCTCACCTGGTCGTACAATCGAGGTGGTCCCTGCGGCCGGTCCTGCACCGGCCGCCGCGCTGCGGCCCCACCACCGGCCGTCACCGTGAGCGCGGAGGCGGACCCACCTTGTCCTCGACCGGAAGGCGCCCCGTCCTGTGAGCAGCATCCGTCCCCTGCGCGTCGCGATCGTCGGCGCCGGCCCCGCCGGGATCTACGCCGCGGACATCTTGTCCAAGACCGACCTCGACGTGAGCATCGACCTGTTCGAGCGCCTCCCCGCGCCGTTCGGCCTGGTGCGCTACGGCGTCGCGCCCGACCACCCGCGGATCAAGCAGATCATCGTGGCGCTGCACCGGGTGCTCAGCCGCGGCGACATCCGTCTGCTCGCGAACGTGGACTACGGCGTCGACCTCAAGCTCGACGACCTGCGGCAGTACTACGACGCGGTGATCTTCTCCACCGGGTCGATCCGGGACGCGGCGCTGGCGATCGAGGGCATCGACCTGCCCGGTTCCTACGGGGCCGCGGACTTCGTCTCCTGGTACGACGGGCACCCCGACGTGCCGCGCACGTGGCCGCTCGAGGCGCAGCAGGTGGCCGTGCTCGGCGCCGGCAACGTCGCCCTCGACGTGGCGCGCGTCCTCGCGAAGCACGCCGACGACCTGCTCCCCACCGAGATCCCCCAGAACGTCTACGACGCGCTCAAGGCCTCGCCGGTCACCGACGTGCACGTGTTCGCGCGGCGCGGACCGGCGCAGGCGAAGTTCTCCCCGCTCGAGCTGCGCGAGCTCGGCCACGTCCCGGACGTCGACGTGATCGTCTACCCCGAGGACTTCGAGTTCGACGAGGGCTCGATGGCGGCGGTGAGCTCGTCCAACCAGACCAAGCAGGTCGTGAAGACCCTCACGGACTGGACGCTCAAGGACCCGAGCGAGAACACGGCGTCCCGCCGCCTGCACCTGCACTTCCTGCACGCCCCGGCCGAGGTGCTCGGTGACGGCAAGGTCGAGGCGCTGCGCACCGAGCGGACGCAGCTCAACGGCGACGGCACCGTCTCCGGCACCGGTGAGTTCCACGAGTGGCCCGTCCAGGCGGTGTACCGCGCGGTCGGCTACTTCGGCTCGCCCCTGCCGGAGATCCCCTTCGACGAGCTCAAGGGCGTCATCCCCAACCGCGAGGGTCGTGTCCTGGACATCGACGGCGACCACCTCGCCGGGGTCTACGCCACCGGGTGGATCAAGCGCGGCCCGGTCGGTCTCATCGGCCACACCAAGTCGGACGCCTCCGAGACGGTCCGCCACCTCGTGGAGGACGTCACGGGGGCCGGCGACGGCGGAGACGTCGCGAACGCCGATCTCGAGGCGGGGCGCACCGCACCGCTGGGGGACCCGGACGCGATCGTCGAGTTCCTCACCGAGCGCGGCGTCGGTCACGTCGAGTGGTCCGGCTGGGAGCTGCTGGACGCGTACGAGCGCACCCTCGGCGAGCCGCACGGGCGCGAGCGCGTGAAGGTGGTCTCGCGCGAGGACATGATCCGGGTGGCCCGGGGCGAGGCGCTCGTCGACTGACGCTCCGCGAGCACGGCACGACGGCGCCCTCTCCGCCCGGACGGGGCGCCGTCGTCGTGCAGGCCCACGAGCGCGGACGTCGTGCGTGCTGCGTCGCTCCTCACCGGCTCGCGAGATCGCGGGAACGAGTGCGTCCGCTGGAGCGTTCTCTGGAGGGACGGACGGCGCGAGCCTCGTCCCGAGGGCGGCCCCGGCACGGCGGTGGGCCGCCTCGATCGCGGAAGGAGCCCACGTGGGTCGACGGCACCATCTCAACGGACTGAAGACGGCGGCCCTGTTCGGGGTCATGTGGGCGATCGTCCTGGGGTTGTGGATGGTCTTCGGCGCGCGCGCCAACCTGCTGTGGCTGTTCGTCGGTATCGGTCTGGTCACGACGTTCTACGGCTTCTGGAACTCCGACAAGATCGCGATCCGCGCCATGCACGCCCGGCCCGTCAGCGAGCTCGAGCAGCCTGCGATGTACCGGATCGTGCGCGAGCTCTCGACGGAGGCGCGGCAGCCGATGCCCCGCCTGTACGTCTCGCCCACCCGGGCACCCAACGCCTTCGCCACCGGGCGCAACCCCCGCAACGCCGCGGTGTGCTGCACCGACGGGATCCTGCACCTCCTCGACGAGCGGGAGCTGCGCGGCGTCCTCGGGCACGAGCTCATGCACGTCTACAACCGCGACATCCTCACGTCGTCCGTCGCCGGGGCGCTCGCGGGCGTCATCACGTCGCTCGCCCAGTTCCTGCTGTTCTTCGGCGGGGGCCGGGACCGGGGCGGCAACCCGCTGGCGTCGATCGCCATGGTGATCCTGGCACCGGTCGCCGCGATGCTGATCCAGCTCGCGATCTCGCGCACGCGCGAGTACGACGCCGACGAGGACGGCGCGAAGCTCACCGGGGACCCGCTCGCGCTCGCGTCCGCGCTGCGCAAGCTGGACTCCGGGACGCAGCGCGCGCCCCTGCCGCAGAACCGGGACCTGGTGGACGTCTCCCACCTGATGATCGCCAACCCGTTCCGCGGCGCCGGCGTCGCGAAGATGTTCGCGACGCACCCGCCGATGGCCGACCGCATCAAGCGGTTGGAGACCATGGCCGGCCACGGTCCCGGGTACGGCGGCATCACGTACCACTGAGGCCGACCGGCCGCTTGCTCGCGCGGTGGTGCTCGCCGTGCGACGTCCGACCGTGAGCGCGCTCAGCCCGCCAGGGCGCCCTCGAGCACGAGCGCGACCCCGTCGTCGTCGTTGGAGACCGTGCGGTCGCTCACCGCGGCGACGACGTCGGGGTGCGCGTTGGCGACGGCGAACGAGCGGCCCGCCCACCGCAGCATCGGCAGGTCGTTCGGCATGTCCCCGAACGCCCACACGTCGCGCGCGTCGACGCCGAGGCGGGCGCACCAGCGCGCGAGCGCGGCGTCCTTCGAGACGGTGGGCGCGAGCAGCTCGGCGAGACCGGCAGCGCCGGAGTAGGCGAGCTGCGCGCGATCGCCGACGACGGCGCGCACGCGCGCGAAGAACTGTTCCTGCGCGGGGATCTGGGCGTCCGCGAGGGCGGCGGGCCGGGTCGCAGGGCCACCTGACACGGGACCGGCGTCCGCGGCCCGGGCGAGCAGCTTTCCCACCGGTGCGGTCGACCGGCCGTCGAGAGTGCTCTCCACGCGGCTCACGACGGTCGAGCGGTCCACGGGGTCGACGTCGACTGCGTCGTCTCCTGGGGTGCGGAAGCCGCGGTCGAACGTCGGACCGTCGGCGCGCTCGAGCGCGAGCGCCACGCCGGGCACGGCCTCGCGCAGGTCGGCGACGAGGGCCTGTGCGTCGTCGTCGGCGAACCCGCACACCTCGAGCGCCTGCTCGGTCGCGAGGTCCCAGACCGCCGCACCGCCGAGGCACACGACCCGCCCGTGCCCGCCCACGACGTCGGACAGGAACCCGAGCCAGCGCGGCGGCCGCGCGGTCACCAGGACCACCTCGATGCCGGCGTCCTCGGCGGCGCGCAGGGCCGAACGGGTGCGGGGCGACACGCTGCCGTCCGAGCGGAGCAGGGTGCCGTCCAGGTCGGTCGCGACGACGCGTGGCAGGGTCTCGGCGGTCACCCCGGGGAGTCGGGTCACGCGGCGGTGCTCAGCGGTAGTTCGTGAACTGCAGCGCGACGTCGAGGTCGGCGCCCTTGAGCAGCGAGATCACGGTCTGCAGGTCGTCGCGCGACTTGCTCGTCACGCGCACCTCGTCGCCGGTGATCTGCGTCTTGACGGCCTTCGGGGCCTCGTCGCGGATGATCTTGGTGATCTTCTTCGCGTTCTCGCTCGACAGCCCCTCCTTGAGCGTCGCGGCGAGGCGGTACTCCTTGCCCGACGCCTGCGGCTCCTTCTCGCCGGTGTCGAGCGACTTGAGGGAGATCCCCCGCTTGACGAGCTTGGTCTCGAGGACGTCGAGGATCGCCAGGACGCGCTCGGGGGAGTTGGCGACCATGAGGATGGCCTCACCGCTCCAGGCGATCGAGGCGCCGACGTTGCGGAAGTCGTAGCGCTGCGAGATCTCCTTCGCGGCCTGGTTGAGCGCGTTGTCGACCTCCTGGCGGTCGACCTTGGAGACGACGTCGAACGAGGAGTCGGCCATGGTGGTTCCCTTCCTGGGCGGGTTGCGGGTGCTGGCTCCACCGTAGTCGAGCCGTCGCGTCAGCCGCGCGCGGCGGTCCGGGCGGCGAGCCGCGTCGCGCGCACGGCGCGCACGGCGTCGGTGGACAGGACGACGAGCGCGATCCAGACGAGCGAGAAGCCGATCCAGCGCGACGGCGGCATCGCCTCGTGGAACACGAGGAGGCCGCACAGGAACTGCAGGACGGGCGTGAGGTACTGCAGCATCCCGACCACGGCGAGCGGGATGCGTCGCGCCGCGGCGGCGAAGAGCAGCAGGGGCCCCGCCGTCACGATCCCGGAGGACGCCAGCAGGAGGTCGTGGCCGGTATCCGCCGGGGTGAACGTCCCGGCCCCGGTGAGCCCGAGCCAGAGCAGGAACGCGAGGGCGAAGGGCGCCAGCGCGGCGGTCTCGGCCGCGAGGCCGGGCAGCGCCTCGACGGTCCGGCCGACCCGGTTCTTCACCAGCCCGTAGAGCCCGAACGAGAACGCGACGCCGAGCGCGATCCACGGGACCTCGCCGACGCCGGCCGTGATGACGACGACGGCGGCCGCGCCGAGGCCGAGCGCGACCCACTGGGCGGGCCGCAGCCGTTCGCGCAGGACGACGACGGCGAGCAGCACCGTCACGAGAGGGTTGACGAAGTAGCCGAGCGCGGCGTCGAGCACGTGGCCGGAGAGGACCCCGTAGACGTAGATCGTCCAGTTGGTGGCGACGAGCACCCCGCCGAGGGCGAGGGTGGCGAACGTGCGCCGGTCCCGCAGGACGGCGCGGAACCGCCGCAGGCCACCGGTGACGAGGAGCGCGAGGACGCACACGACGAGGCACCACACGATGCGGTGCGCGATGATCTCGACCGGACCGGCCGGCTCGAGGAGCGGGAAGTACAGCGGCATCGTGCCCCACAGGGCGTAGGCGCCGACACCGAAGAGCAGCCCGCGCCGGTCCGCCGGGGCCGGCCCGCCCGTCGGACCTGGGGCGGACGGGCGTGCGGGGCCGGAGGCGTTCACGTGCTCACTGTACGGAGACGACCGGACGACGGCGGCGGCCCGGATTTCACGGCACGGCCGGTGGACTGTAGTGTTGTCCCCGCTCGCCTGGTCGACGACCGGCGGGCACCCAGTTGGACACGGCAGGTTGCCCGAGCGGCCAAAGGGATCTGACTGTAAATCAGACGGCTCAGCCTTCGGGGGTTCGAATCCCTCACCTGCCACCAGCACGACGGGGCGCCATCGGATCAGGTGGTGCCCCGTCGTCGTGCCGGCGCCTGCAGAGCTGCTCGCCGGGAAGATCCGGGGAGAGCCCGCAGCGGGCCGGAGCCGCGGAAATCAGCCGATTTCGCGCCAGGGCTCGGACCGTGTAAAGTTTTCCGCGCTGCCCCGATAGCTCAGTCGGTAGAGCGTCTCCATGGTAAGGAGAAGGTCAAGGGTTCGATTCCCTTTCGGGGCTCTGTGGTGACGCGGGGCCGTCTTGCTGGAATACTGCGAGACGGTCCCGCGTTCGCCTCATGCGGCGGGGTAGCTCAGATGGTTAGAGCGCACGACTCATAATCGTGAGGTCGCGGGTTCGATCCCCGCCTCCGCTACCACTCTTCACAACTCGCACGGCGGCCGGCGTCGTGCGACCTGCACAGCACAAGCGCCCTCCGGAGGCGCGAGAGGTGGCTCACTACCGTGGCAAAGAGTACTGACGTTCGCCCCAAGATCACGCTCGCGTGCGTGGACTGCAAGGAGCGCAACTACATCACGAAGAAGAACCGTCGCAACGACCCGGACCGCCTGGAGCTCGCGAAGTTCTGCCCGCGCTGCGGCAAGCACACCGCGCACCGCGAGACCCGCTGACCCAGCGCTCACCCACCGACCCGTGGCGATCAACGCAGACTTCGCCGGGCGCGAGTACCCGGCCACGGCCCCGTACTCCGTCGGACGCGAGAAGCTGCGCGAGTTCGCCGCGGCCGTCGGTTCCACGCACCCCGTGCACCACGATCTCGTGGCGGCGCGGGGTGCTGGTCATGGCGACCTCGTCGCGCCCCCGACCTTCGCGGTCGTCGTCGCGCAGCGCGCCGAGGCGCAGCTGATCGAGGACCCGGAGGCGGGCATCGACTTCACGCGTGTCGTCCACGCCGACGAGCGCTTCACGCACCACCGGCCGATCGTCGCCGGCGACGAGCTCGTGACGGTGCTCCACGTGGACCGCATCGTCGAGCGCGCAGGCCTCGCGATGGTGACGACGCGCTGCGAGATCTTCGCCGCGGCCACGGACGACGCGGGCGAGCCGGCGCGGACGCCGGTCTCCACCGTCGTCTCGACCCTCGCCGTCCGCGGGGAGGACGCATGACCGCCCAGCGGCCCGCTGCCGCACGCCGGCCGGCGATCGGAGACCTGGCCGCCGGGGACGTCGTCGGGACGCGCACGGTCGAGGTGGACCGTGCACGCCTCGTGCGCTACGCCGGTGCGAGCGGCGACTTCAACCCGATCCACTGGAACGACACGTTCGCGGCCGGGGTCGGCCTGCCGGGCGTCATCGCGCACGGCATGTTCACCATGGGCGCCGCGGTCGCGCTCGTCGAGGAGTGGGCGGGCGACCCGGGCGCCGTCGTCGACTACCAGACCCGCTTCACGCGCCCCGTCCCCGTCCCGGACGCGGGCGTCGCGACGCTCGAGGTGACCGGCACGGTCGGTGCGATCGACGCCGACGCCGGGACCGTCCGCGTCGACCTCACCGTGACCTTCGAGGGTGCCCGGGTGCTCGGCAAGACGCAGGCGGTCGTCCGGCTCTGAGGTGCTGTCAGCAGGTCTCCCAGGAGACGCAGCCGCTGTCCTCGAGGCGCGGCTCGGCGGGCGGAGCGTCCGCGGGTCCTTCGTCGAGGTAGGTCGTGCGGGACGAGGTCGTCAGGATGACGCCGTCGAGGCGTCCGTCGTCGCGCATCTCGTCGAGCAGCTCGTCGTCCTGCGTCCCGGTCGTCTCGAGGACGCGGTGTGCCGTCGGGTCGTACACGATGCGGCTCGTCCACCCCTGGATCGTCGTCTCGACGCCCTGCCCGCTCCGGTCCCGCGCATCGGTCACCTCACCCAGCGCGGACGTCGACGGGAGGTCGGTGAGGACGTCCCAGAGCGCGTCGCGCAGCGCCGGCGGCGCAGGGGTGCCCACCAGCAGCGTCCGCGCCATGTCGAAGACCTTGTCGTCGGGCGTGCCGGCACCTCGGTCCGGCTCGACGCTGTCGCGCAGGAGACGTTCGAGCTCGACCGGGTCGGTCGGCAGCGCGTAGAGCCCGTCCCACCCGACCAGCACCCGCTCGTCGTCGATCAGGAGCTCCGCCCACGAGGACGGCCCGATCGGCGTCACCTCGTCCTCACCCTCCTCCGTGAGCAGCCCGGGGTCGTCGTGCCCGAGCCAGTCGACGCGCACGGCCGTCGAGCCCGCGCCGGTGGTGTCCGTGCCCTGCGTCTCGAACCGCACCCGCCAGTACGGTGCGTCCGGCCACCCGCCGTCGATCGTCGGGGCGCCGTCGGAGGGGACGTAGGGGACGACGGTCGCGGGCACGACCTCGTCGGGAACCGTGAGGATCCAGGTGTGCGCCGCCCAGCCGGCGCCGGCGGCGAAGACGGCGACCGCGGCGGCGCCGGTGAGCGCGGCACGTCGCCGACGACGACGGCGTGCCGCCGGGACGACGTCGTGGGTGTCGACGTCGATGGTGGGGGCGAGGGCGTCGACGTGCTCGCGCAGCGAGCGGGCGAAGTCGGCGTCGGTGCGGTCGGTGGTGGGGTTCATGACGGGCTCCCGTCGGTGCGTGCGGTGGGCTCGGCAGCGGCGCCGAGCACGGAGCGGAGCTGGGCGAGGCCGCGGGACGCGGTGGACTTGACCGTCCCGACGGACACGCCGAGGTCGTCGGCGACCTCGCGCTCGGTCAGGCCCACGAGGTGGCGCAGCACGACGACGCGGCGTTGCCGCGCGGTGAGCGTCGCGAGCGCGCGCACGAGCTGGTCGCGGTCGGCGTGACGGTGTCCCGCATGAAGTCGGTGAACTCGCGCTCGGTCGTGCGCGCCGTCCGGACCACCCGCACCAGGTCGTCCGCCGGATCCGCCCGGGGTGCGCCCGGTGGTCCGCCGCCGTCGCCGTCGTCCTGGTCGCTCGCCCCGAGGGCGAGTGCGTGGGTGCTCAGGACAGTGACACGTCCGGGCACCGACGGAGGTTGAGTCCGGAGCGCGACCCGTCGCTCACGCCACCGGTGCGCCGGGGCGGACCGGGCCCGTCGTGGTCCCGACCACGAGCTCGACGTGCAGCGTCGTCGTCGCCGGTTCCTCCCCGGCGAGGAGGCCGACGACGGCCCGGCCGAGCGCGGCGCCCTTGTCCGCGAGCGGCTGCAGGACGCTCGTCAGGACGTCCGGTGCCAGCCAGGGCAGGTCGAGACCGTCGAAACCGGCGACCGACACGTCGTCGGGCACGCGCAGCCCCAGCTCGCGCACCCCGAGCAGCGCTCCTGCGGCGAGCAGGTCGGAGTGGGCGATGATCGCCGTCGGCCGCGTCGCGGCGTCCTGCGCCCGGAAGGCGCCGTCCGGGCCGGGTGTCCCGAGCAGCGCGAGGGCTGCGGAGCGCCCGTGCTCGACGAGGGACGCCTCGGTCTCCCAGCTCGCGACGGGCTCGACGACGTCGCGGACCCCGGCGAGCCGGTTGGCCGTGGGCGTGCGGTCCACCTGGGCGAGCCGCGCCGCGACGAGCGGTCCGCTGCGGTCGGAGTTGTCGAGCGGCAGGGAGACCTCCGCGACGCGCTCGTGGCCGAGCCCGACGAGGTGGCGGACGGCCTCGGCCGTCCCCTCGCGGTCGTCGATCCCGACGAGCGGAGCGCCCTCGACCTCGCGACCCTCGCCGATCACGACGGGCACCCCGCGGCGCTGCAGCGCGGCGAGGGTCGCGTCGTCGGACCCCACTCCCCACACGAGCACGGCGACGTCCATCGCGGCGCTCTCGACGAGGGGGTCGACGGCGCGGGCGGGGTCGTCGGACGGGATACCCGGGATGAGCAGGACGCCGAGCCCGTTCTCCCCGAGGGTCGAGACGAGGCCGTCGAGCACTTGGACGGCGACCGGGTCGCGGAACGCGCGGCGGAGCTGGTCGCCGACGACGACGCCGACGACGCCCGAGCGGCCCGACCGGAGCTGGCGCCCGAGCGGGTTCGGTCCGGTGTAGCCGAGCTCCTCGGCCGCGGTGAGGACGCGCTCGCGGGTCTCGGGTGTGATCGGCCCGGCGCCGGAGAACGCGAGGGACGCCGTGGAGACGGAGACGCCGGCGCGCTCGGCGACCTTGGCGAGGGTCGGGCGGTGCGTGCCGCCGGCCCTGGTGCCCGTGGTGTCGCTCATCACGCTCCTGCCTGGCCGCTGACCTGGAAAGTCGATTGACGCGCGGCCAGCGTACCCGCACACTGGTGACCATGCCTCGAATCGATTCGAAGCCCGCGCTCCTCGATCGGATCGAATCGATTCGAGGATCTGCGGCGCCGGACCCGTCCGACCCCCGGGTGCTCGCCCGTGCCCGCTGGGCGCTCCTCGGCATCTTCGCGCTCAACGGCGTCATGATGTCGAGCTGGCTCGCGCGGATCCCGTCCGTGCGCGACGCGCTCGACCTGACACCCGCCGAGCTCGGCGTCGTGCTGCTCGCGGGCGCCGTCGGCGCGCTCGCGACCGTCACCGTCGCCGGTCCGTTCGTCACCCGGTTCGGCGGTCGCGTCGCGTTCCTCATCGCCGCCGTGCTCTTCGCCGCGGCCTTCGTGCTCCTCGGGGTCGGTCCCGCCACCGGCTCCGTGACCCTCCTCGCGACCGGCATCCTCCTCAACGGCATGGCCTTCTCGCTGGGCAACGTCCCCATGAACGTCGAGAGCGCGGGGATCGAGCGCCGCACGGGTCGTACGGTCCTGCCCCAGTTCCACGCGGCCTTCTCGATCGGCGCCGTCGCGGGGTCCCTCCTCGGCGCCGCGTGCGCCGCGGGCGGGGTCCCCGTCCTGGTCCAGTTCGTCGTGACCGGCGCTCTCGCGACCGTCGTGCGCCTCGCCACGATCCCCCTGATCGTGCACGACACGCTGCCCATGTCCCCGGCCCGGCCCGAGCCCCGCGGTCGTGGCGCGAGCGGCGCCTCCTCGGCCCCGCGGGAGACCACGGGACCCGGCTCGGCCTCGCCCACGCTCAGGCACCGCTCCGTCGTGCTGCGCCGCGCGGTCGCGCACCGAGGTGCGCGGCTCGGCGCCGCGCTGGGCGCGTGGCGCGAGCCCCGGACGCTGCTCATCGGTCTGGTCATCCTCTCCGCGGCGCTGTCCGAGGGTTCCGCGAACGACTGGCTGTCGCTGGCCGTCGTCGACGGGTTCGCCCAGACGGAGGCGGTCGGCGCCGTGGTCTTCGGCACCTTCGTCGGCGCGATGACCGTGATGCGCCTGGCCGGGACACGCCTGATCGACCGGTTCGGGCGCGTCGCGGTGCTGCGGGCGTCGGGGATCACGTCCGTCGTCGGGCTCCTGCTCTTCGGGTTCGCCCCCACGCTCGCCCTCGCCGGCGTCGGCGTGGTCCTGTGGGGGTTCGGTGCGGCGCTCGCCGTCCCCATCGGCATCGCCGCCGCCTCGGACGAGCCCCTGCGGGCGGCGGGCCGGGTGTCCGTGGTCTCGGCGTTCTCGTCGATGGCGGCGTTGGCCGCACCCCCGCTGCTCGGGCTCGCGGCCGAGGCCGTGGGCGCGCGCCACGCGCTCGTCCTCATCGTCGGCGCGATGGTCCTCAGCGTCCTGCTCGCGGACCGGGTCGCACCGTTGCGGGCACCGTCCGGCGCCGTCGCGGGCGCCGTGATGCAGGATGGACCGGTGGACGACGGCGGCCCCGCGGCCGGCACCGAGGGCATTGACGGCACTGACGGCACGGACGGCGCCCCTGAGCCGGGGGCCGAGGCGGCGTTGCCCGACCGGCGCGCCCCGGTGCGCGTGACCCGTCGCCCGCACCGGGACCCGCAGCGCGCCGGGCGACGCACGAACCGCCCGCACCGTCGCCAGGAGACCTCGGCATGAGCTCGCCCGTCACCCCTCGTCCCGCGCGCGTCGCCACCGTCGCGGCCTGGGCCGTCTTCGCCGTGTTCTTCTGCAACGGCTTCAACTTCGCCACCTGGGCGTCGCGGCTGCCCGCCGTGCGCGACCAGCTCGGCTTCGCCGAGGCCGAGATGGGTCTGCTGCTGCTGTCCATCGCGGTCGGGTCGATCCTCGCCATGCCGCTGTCCGGCCTGGTCGTCGAACGCCTGGGCGCGTCGCGCACCATCGTCCTGTTCGCCCTGGTGAACACGGTCGGACTGGTCACCACGGTCTTCGCGGTCGACGCGGGTGCCGACTGGGTCGTGCGGGTCGCGCTGTTCGTCACGGGCATCGGCACCGGCGTCTGGGACGCCGCGATGAACCTCGAGGGTGCGGCGGTCGAGCAACGGCTGGGGCGCGCGATCATGCCGCGCTTCCACGCCGGCTTCTCGTTCGGCACGGTCGCCGGCGCGGGCGTCGGCGCGCTCGCCGCCGGGCTGGGGTTGCCGCTCCGGTGGCACGTGCTCGTCGCGGTCGTCGTGAGCCTGGTCGGCGTCCTGTGGAGCGTCCGGCACTTCCTGCCCGAGCGGGACGTGCACCGGGCCGCCGTCACGGCCGGAGCGCGCACGGCCGAGCACGCCTCGGACGGTGCGGACCCCGCGACCGCGGTCGGGACGGGTGGCGCAGGCGGGGCCGGCCGCCGCCGTGGCGGCGAGGCCGGCCGCCGTGCCGCAGGTTCCGCGCTGTCCGCGTGGACCGAGCCGCGCACGCTGCTCATCGGGCTGATCGTCCTGGGCGCGGCGCTGACCGAGGGTGCGGCCAACGACTGGGTGAGCCTCGCCGTCGTCGACGGGTTCGGCACCGACAACGCGCTCGGTGCCGTCGGGCTCGCCGTCTTCCTCACGGCCATGACCGTCATGCGGCTCCTCGGCACCGGGCTGCTCGACCGCTACGGCCGGGTCCCCGTGCTGCGGCTGTCCGCCGGGCTCGCGCTCGCGGGCCTGCTCGTGTTCGGTCTCGCGCCGACGCTGTGGCTCGCGCTCGTCGGGGTCGCCCTGTGGGGGACGGGTGCGGCGCTCGGCTTCCCGGTCGGGATGAGCGCGGCGTCCGACGACCCGCAGCGCGCGGCGATGCGCGTGAGCGTCGTCGCGACGATCGGGTACTCCGCGTTCTTCGTCGGTCCGCCCCTCATCGGGTTCCTCGCGCACGCGGTCGGCTACCGGTACGCCCTGCTGGTCATCCTCGTGCCGGTCGTCGTGGGTCTTCTCGTGGTCGGTGCGGCCCGTCCGCTGCCCACGGCCGCGGGCGGTCCCGCGCAGGAGGGCGACGGCGCGGCAGGGGGCGACGCCGCACGGGGCGACGCCGCGTCGTCGGGCGGCAGGGACTCGAACTAGGCTGGACGCGTGACCTGCGAACCCACGGATCCCCGCCCCGGCGACCCGACGAGCGCGCTCGCGACCGCCCCGGGCCTGCGCCCGGCGTCCGTCGGCGAGCCGGCGCTCGCCGAGCTCACGACGCTCCGCGTCGGAGGTCCCGCCGACCGGTACGTCGAGGTCACGAGCGATGCCGAGCTCGTCGAGACGGTGCGAGCCGCGGACGACGCGGGGGAGGCGCTGCTCGTGCTGGGCGGCGGCTCCAACCTGCTCGTGGGCGACGACGGCTTCGCCGGCGTCGTGGTGCGCGACCGCCGCACGGGGGTCACGGTCGACGCCCAGGACTCGTGCGGCGGGGCGAGCTTCCACGCGCCCGCCGGGCAGGACTGGGACTCCCTCGTCGCGCGGGCCGTGACCGAGGAGTGGGTCGGGGTGGAGGCCCTGTCCGGCATCCCGGGCACGGTGGGCGCCGCGCCCGTGCAGAACATCGGTGCCTACGGGCAGGAGGTCGCGGGCGTGGTCTCGTCGGTGCGCGTGTGGGACCGCGCGCAGTCGCGCGTACGTACCCTCGCCGTGGGCGAGCTCGGTTTCGGCTACCGCACGTCGCTGCTCAAGCAGAGCATGCACCGCGTGGCCGCGGACCCGAGCACCCCGTGGTATCCGAGCCCGCGGTACGTCGTGCTCGACGTCGCGTTCCAGTCCCGGCTCGGGTCGCTGTCGGCGCCGGTCGCCTACCCGGAGCTGGCGCGCGCCCTCGGCGTGCAGGTGGGGGACCGGGCGCCGAGCGCGGACGTGCGTGCCGCGGTGCTCGAGCTGCGCGGGCGCAAGGGCATGCTGCTCGACGGCGGGGCCGAACCCGGCACGGGCTCCGGCACCCCGGCGCCCGACCACGACCGCTGGAGCGCGGGGTCGTTCTTCACCAACCCGGTCGTCCCGGCCGAGGCGGCCGACACGCTCCCTGCCGACGCGCCGCGGTTCCCGGTGCGGTCCGCGACGCCGAGCAGGACCACCGGGCCGAGCCTCGGGGAGATCGACCCGTCCCTCGTCAAGACGTCGGCCGCCTGGCTCATCGAGCACGCGGGCTTCGCCAAGGGGTACGGCGTGCACGGCGCGGCCAGTCCCGCGACGCTGTCCACCCGGCACACGCTCGCGCTCACCAACCGTGGGGGAGCGAGCGCGGGCGACGTCGTCGAGCTGGCCCGCGCCGTGCGCGACGGCGTGCGCGAGTCGTTCGGTGTCGAGCTCGTGCCCGAGCCCGTGCTCGTCGGGGTCTCCCTCTGAGCCCGTCGGAGTCTTCCTCCGACGCGAGGCCGACCTGCCCCTGGCCGCGGCACGAGCACGCGCTCGGGGATCAGTAGACGAGGACGGTCGTCCCGGGCGGAGCGCCCCACGAGTCCCAGATCCAGTTCATCGCGCCGTTCGCGACGCGCACGCACCCGTGCGAGGCGCCCCACGGCGGGATGGACGGCGACCCGTGGACCGCGATACCGCCGGTGAAGAACTTGGGTCGCCACATGCTGCCCAGCTCGAGACTGGACTCGTAGTCCGCGTCCACCTGGCGACCCACCTGGAACGTCCCGCGCGGCGTGTTGGCGTGGTACTGCCGGCCCTTGGCCTCGAACGCCTCACCGCTGCCGCCGGATGCGTTGATCACCGTGACGACCTTCCCGTCCTCGACCGCGAGGAGGAGCTGACGGCCAAGGTCGATCTCGATCACCTTGCCCGACGAGCTCTGGGCCCCCGGCCGCACCCCGTCGTCGAGCGCCGCCTGCGTGGCCGGGCCGACGACGCCGTCCCGCGAGATCCCCGCCGCCTTCTGCAGCGCCCACACCGCCTGCTGCGTCCCGGGGCCGAACGACCCGTCCGGCGAACCGATGAAGTATCCGAGCTCGTGCAGGCGTGCCTGCAGCGCCGTGACGCGCTCGCCGCTCGCTCCGCGCACCAGCGCCGCCGGCTTCTCGGGCTCCGCGGGCTTCTCGGCCGGGGTCTCGGTCGCCTCGGGCTCGGGCTCGGGCTCCTCGGTCGGGGTCTCGGTCGCCGTGTCCGTGAGGTCCTCGGCCGGTTCCTCGCTCGGTTCGTCGCTCGGTTCCTCGGACGGTTCCTCGGTCGGTGCCGTCGTCGAGGGCTCCGGTGCCGGGGCCTCGGTGCTGGTCGGGGACGCGTCGGCGCTCGCCGGCTCCGTCGTCGTGGCCGTCGGTGCGCGACCCGGCTCCATGTCGGGCAGTCCTGCCTGGCAGCCCGCGAGCGCGAGCAGGGCGACGAGCACCGGTACGACGACGCGACGCGTGCCGCGTCGTGCGTCATGGCCCGGCATGCCGCGTCGCGAGGTGTCGTGCTCAACCATGTCGGCCCCTGTCGCTCAGCACTCTCGGTGCGGGAGAACCATGATGCGCCCCGCTCGGGTCGCCCGTGCACGCCCGTGGCGCGGTCGCCCCGGATCGTGACCGTGCTGTAACTCGTCGCCGCTCCCTCAGGAGACGTCCGGCGCGACCGGATCGTCGGGGGCGGCCGCCGGGTCGTGGTGGAGCAGCGCTCCGCGCACGAGGTCGAGGACGGCGTCGTCCGAGAGCCCCACAGCACGTGCCGTGCGCACGAGCTCGTTCGCCGCGTGGCGCGCGACGACGTCGGCCGCGGTCGCGCCGTCGGACACGACGGTCCCGGCCCGGCGTCGTGTCGTGACCGCTCCGGCCGCCTCGAGCTCGCGGTACGCCCGGGCGACGGTGCCGGGTGCGAGCCCGAGGTCGCTCGCGAGCGCGCGGATGGTCGGCAGCCGGTCGCCCACGGCGAGCCGCCCGGATGCGACGTGCGCCACGACCTGGGCGCGGATCTGCTCGTACGGCGGCACGCCGGAGGCGAGGTCGATCTCGACGCGCAGGTCAGCGGGCACGGGTGATGTCCCCGTCCGCCCCGGTGCCGCCCGCCGACGCGGGCTCCGCGCGTGCGACGCCGCGGCGAGTGCCCGCCGGGGTCCCGGGGAGCAGTGCGACGACCACCACGGTGAGAGCCAGCGCGATGCCGAGGCCGAGGGCGACGGCGCCCAGCACGCCGACGGGGCCGGCGCTCGCGCCGTTCAGCCCGGCGTTCGTGGCGGTGCTCGTCGCCGCCTTGCCGGCGACGACCAGCATCCCCGCGGTCGTGAGGCCGATCGTGAGCTGCGCACCCCGCAGCAGACGATGGGCCGAGAGCCGGCGCAGCCCCAGGTCCCACTGCGTGTCGACGCCCGCGACGGCAGGGCGGGAGACGACGAGGCGCAGGCACGCCTCGGCACCGGCGAGCACGAGCAGGCACGCGCCGAGGAGCGGCAGCCCGTAGAACCAGCCCGGGTAGGGGCTGCTCGCGCCGGACACGAGACCGTCGACGTAGCCGACCGACCTGCCGTCCGGCTCGGCGGTCAGGCCGCAGGCCAGCGTGGTCAGGGTCGCGAGGAGGGCCGTCACCCAGGTCCACCGGCGCAGGCGGTGCGGGGCGACGTCCCGCACGCTGCGCGGCACGAGGCTCGCGCTGCGGCGCTCGCCGGAGGGGGACGGCCACGTGACCTCGGTCAGCGCGAGCACCGCGAGGAACGAGAGACCCGCGGTCGCGGGGGCGACGCCGTACGCGACGCCGCCGGCGAGGCCGGACAGGGTGCTCGAGGCGGTATGGCTCGCGACGGGCAGCGCGACGAGGGCGACGAGGACGGCGACGAGGACTGCGACGAGCGCCCCGGTGCCGGCGTGGCGTCGCGCGCCGACCGCGGCCGCCGGATCGGTGACCACGGCCGGCCCGTCCGACGACGGCCGGTCGCGCAGGACCCGGCCCACCACCCACGCGACGACGACGGCGGGCACGGCGACCAGCAGCGCAAGGAAGACAATATGTATTGACACATTGATACTTTGACGCGATCAGGCCGACGTGTCAAGACCCGCCGGGACAGCGCCGCCCCGACCGCGCAGCGGTGCTCGGCCGTCGAGAGGTGCTCCCGGGGCAGGTCGTCGTTCTCACCGAGCGGGCGGGTCCGCCATCCAGGCGGTGACGTCCGACAGGAGCCGTGACTTCGTGCCCGACGACGCGCGGCTCGCCCGGATCGAGGCGCGCGCCAGGTCCGCCAGGTCGTCGTCCGTGAAGCCGTGCTCGTGGCGGGCCGTCTCGTACTGAGCGACGAGCCGCGACCCGAACAGCAGCGGGTCGTCCGCCCCGAGCGCGACCCGGGCGCCGGCGTCGACGAGCGTGCCGAGCGGGACCTGGCCGGCGTCGTCGTACACCCCGAGGGAGACGTTGGACGCGGGGCACACCTCGAGGGCGACCCCGCGCTCCACCACGTCCTCGAGGAGGCGCCGGTCCTCCGCGGTGCGCACCCCGTGACCGAGACGGTCCGGCTCCAGCGCCGTCACGACCTCGTGCACGTGCGCGGGCCCGAGGAGCTCGCCGCCGTGCGGCACGGACGCCAGCCCGGCGCGCCGCGCGATCGCGAAGGCGTGCGCGAACTCCGACGTGTCGCCGCGGCGTTCGTCGTTGCTCAGCCCGAACCCGACGACCTCGCCGGCGCCCTCGCCCGCGTACTGCGCCGCGAGCCGGGCGAGCGACCGGGCGTCGAGCGGGTGGCGGGTCCGCGACGCCGCGACGACCACGGCGACCTCGGTGCCCGTCGCGGCGCTCGCGGACCGGGCCTCGTCGAGCACGATCTCGACCGCGGGCGTGATGCCCCCGACGAACGGTGCGTACGACGTCGGGTCCACCTGGATCTCGAGGCGCCCCGACCCCTCCGCGGCGTCGTCCTGCGCCGCCTCCAGCACGATGCGCCGCATGTCCGCCTCGGACCGCACGCACGCGCGCGCCGCGTCGTACAGACGCTGGAAGCGGAACCAGCCACGCTCGGTGGCCGGCAGGCGCAGCGGGTCGCCGTCCAGGAGCGCCGTCGGCAGGCGCACGCCGTACTGCTGCGCGAGGTCGCGCAGGGTCTCGACCCGCATGGACCCCGTGAAGTGCAGGTGCAGGTGGGCCTTGGGAAGCGTCGCCAGGTCTCGCACACCGGGAGTCTGTCACGGACCGGTGAGGTAGCCCCGCTGCATCGCGACCGTCACCGCCGCGGTCCGGTCGTCGACGTCGAGCTTGGCGAACGAGCGCAGCAGGTGCGTCTTGACCGTCGCCTCGGTGATGAACAGCTCCCGCCCGATCGCGGCGTTCGACCGGCCACGGGAGACGAGGCGCAGCACCTCGACCTCGCGGTCCGTCAGCCGTCCGCCGCGCACCGACGTCACGAGCCGGGTCGCGACGCTCGGCGCGAGGACCGTCTGCCCGCGCGCCGCGGCCCGCACGCCCGCGACGAGCTCGTCGCGCGGCGTGTCCTTGAGCAGGTAGCCCGTCGCACCGGCCTCCACCGCGCGCAGGATGTCGGTGTCGGTCTCGTACGTCGTGAGCACGACGACGCGCGGCACGTCCCGGCCGCCCGCACCGCCGGGCCCGCCGACGATCGCGGACGTCGCGCCGACGCCGTCGAGCACGGGCATGCGCAGGTCCATCAGCACGACGTCGGGGCGCAGCTCCGCCGCGAGCGCGACGGCCTGCTCGCCGTCGCCCGCCTCGCCGACCACGTCCAGGTCGGGCTCGGCCGCGAGCATGCCGATGATTCCCGACCGCACCACGGGATGGTCGTCCACGACGAGCACGCGCACCGCCGCGGTCAGGACCCTGCCCCCGTCCGGCGCAGAGCAGGCAGCCCGGGCAGCGCACGCGTCCGGGCGGTCGGCGACCGGTCGACGGGGACCGCCGCGGGCAGGCGGACCTCGACGCGCGTGCCGCCGCTCGGTCCGTCGCCCACGACGACCGTCCCGCCCTCGGCCGCGACCCGCTCGCGCATCCCCCGCAGCCCGTAGCCCTCGGTGCGGCCGACGGGCAGGCCACGCCCGTCGTCGACCACCTCGAGGACCGTGGCGCCGACGTCCTGGGTGAGCACGACACGTGCCGTGCGAGCCGCCGCGTGCCGGCGGACGTTCGCCAGCGCCTCCTGCGCCGAGCGCAGCAGCACGACCTGCTCCGCGCTGGACAGGCCGCAGACGTCGGCGAGGGAGGTCGTCACCTCGACACCCGACTCGGTGCCGAACCGCTGCGCGAGCCGAGCGACCGCCTCGACCAGCGTCCCGCCCGCCGCCAGCGGCACGGGACCTGTCGCGGCGACGAGCGCGCGCGCCTCCGCGAGGTTCTCGCGTGCCGTCGCCTCGACGATCGCGAGCCGGTCGCGCGCCGCGTCGGTCGCGCCCCGGTCGAGGTCGGCGCCCGCGGCCTGGGCGAGCATGACGACGCTCGTGAAGCCCTGGGCGAGCGTGTCGTGGATCTCACGCGCGACGCGCTCACGCTCGGCGGCGACGCCGGCGCGGTGGTGCGAGCGCGCGAGCTCGGCCTGGGTCGCGCGCAGCTCGTCGACGAGCCGCGCGTGCCGCTCCGCCTGCCGCATCGTGTGCGCGGTCCACAGCCCGAGGCCGAGGGAGAAGGCGAGCGCGACCCCCATCTGGGGCGCGGTGCTCACGAGCGCGTCGGGGTCCACCCGTCCTGCGGTCGCGTCCCACGCGAGCGCGACGGCGGTGCCGCCCGCGAGGACGACGCACAGCACGACCTGCGCCCACAGGTGCTCCGACATCATCCAGATCTGGGTGAACGTCGCGAACAGCAGCAGGGTCCCGAGCGTGTCCTGCGCGGCGACCACGACCGTCCCCGCGACGGCCACGAGCAGGTACAGGTGCGCGGCGACCTGGTCGCGCGTGCGGGCGGCCCGCCGCCCCCAGACGGTGTAGGCGAGCAGGATCGCGCCGATCGCCGCGAGCGCCACGACCAGGGCGGCACGGGAGAGCTCCGTCGTGAACAGCGCGACGGCGCTGAGGGTGACGATGACGTAGAACGCCAGGTCCCACCAGCGCACGTCGCGCGTCCACGTGCCGTCGAGCTGTGCGGTGGCGCTGGGCTCGGCGTCGTCGACGTCCGCGCGGTCAGCCGTCGTCACGGCGCCGCCACCGGAACGTGCGCGCGCCCACCACGAGACCCACCACCAGCCATGCCACCAGTACAGCAGCCGTCGCGCCGTGCTGCCACGACCCCGACGGCTCGAGCGCCGCCGCCTGCTCCGGCAGGAAGACCGACCGCATGCCCTGCGCCATCCACCTGAGGGGGAACACCGACGCCACGGACTGCATCCACGACGGCAGCGCGAAGAACGCGAAGAACACGCCGGAGATGAACTGCAGGACGAGGACGACCGGCGTGACGACCGCCGTCGCGGACCTCCCCGACCGGGGGATCGACGAGAACGCGACGCCGCACACCGCGCCCGCGGCACAGCCCAGGACGAACACCCAGGCGAACGTCGCGACCCGCCCCG
The DNA here is from genome assembly GCF_014837295.1 of Cellulosimicrobium arenosum. Lineage (GTDB taxonomy): Bacteria > Actinomycetota > Actinomycetes > Actinomycetales > Cellulomonadaceae > Cellulosimicrobium > Cellulosimicrobium arenosum. Next base: position 70,245 of record NZ_JACYHB010000016.1, on the reverse strand, counting down.
CGCCGTCGGGCATGGTCCACGGCATGGGGACGTCGAACGCGATCGCGGCCAGTGCCAGGAGCAGGGCGGTCTGCACGAGCGCCGTCGCGAGGACCAGCCCGACCTTGCCGTAGAAGTAGGCCGTCGCGGGCAGCGGCGTCGAGCGCAGCCGCTTGAGCGTGCCGTCGTCGCGCTCGACCGCGATCGAGATGGCGAGCGACTGGAAGCTCGTGAGCATGACGCCCGTCGCGACCATCCCCGGCAGGAAGTACTGTGCGAACGGGACGCCGTAGCCGTCCGTGCCCTGGTCCTGGCCGTCGAACACCGACGCGAAGATCGCCAGCATGATGACGGGGTACGTGAAGATGAAGATCACCGCGTCGCGCTCGCGGAAGAACGCGCGCAGCTCCGCGGCCGAACGGGCGAGCCCGAGGCGGAGGGGCCCTGGCAGCGCGGGTGACGACCGGGCGACGCGGCCGGATCCGCCCGTCGGTGCGGCGGACGTGGTGGGTGCGGTCACGGTCGTGCCTCCTCGGCGAGGGTCCCGGGTGCGATCGACGGCGTCGCCGCGCCGCCGTCGATGAGGTCGAGATACACGTCCTCGAGGCTCGGGCGGGTCACCTCGAGCCCGGGCACCTCGCCGTCCGTGCCCGCACCACTGGCCACGAGCGACGTGACGAGCGCGGTGGGGGAGTCGGTGCGCTCGCAGCGCCACGTGCCGCCGTCCAACCAGCGCACGACGGGTCGCCGCGCGGCGACCCCGCCGAGGCGGTCGGGCGCGTCCAGCGCGACGACCCGACCGTCGCGCACGACGGCCACCCGGTCGGCCAGGTGCGCGGCCTCGTCGAGGTAGTGCGTGGTCAGGACGATGGTCGTGCCGCCGTCGCGCAGCGACAGCACGAGCTCCCAGAAGGAGCGGCGAGCCTGCGGGTCGAACCCCGTCGTGGGCTCGTCGAGGAACAGCAGCTCGGGGCGTCCGACGATGCCGAGCGCGACGTCGAGGCGACGCCGCTGCCCGCCGGAGAGCTGTCGCGTCCGCGTGCCCGCCTTGGCGCGCAGCCCGACGGCGTCCACGACCTCGTCCGGGTCGCGAGGTGCGGGGTAGAAGCCGGCGAAGTGACGGACCAGCTCGGCGACCGTCAGCTCGGACTGGTCGCGCGAGTCCTGGAGCACGACGCCGAGGCGCGCGCGCCAGGCGCGGCCCGCGCTCTGGGGGTCCTCCCCGAGCACGCGCACCTCGCCCGCGTCCCGGCGGCGGAAGCCCTCCAGGATCTCGACGGTGGTCGTCTTGCCGGCGCCGTTGGGGCCGAGGACGGCGAAGATCTCGCCGCGCTCGACGCGCAGGTCCAGGCCGTCCACGGCCTGCTTCGTGCCGTACGCCTTGCGCAGCCCGCACACCTCGACGGCCGCGGCTCGGCGTTCCGTGGTGAGCCGGGTCGGCGGGGCAGGGGCGGCGGCGGGTCCGCCGCGTGTCGTCGTCATGCCATCAGCGTGCCGAGCGCGGGCTCCACGCCGCGACGACCGGTCGGCGGGACCCGTCGTCCACCGATCGGTGGACGGCGGAGCCCCCGTGGTCCGGGCGGCGGTTCGACCCGGGCCGTCGCGTCGCGTACAGTTGACCCTCGGTGGTTGACGTCCACCAGGCTGAAGTGCGCCCCGGGAGGGGTGTCGCGCGAGGTGTGGACAGGGCGTCGGCAACGAAGGGTAGTGGCGCAATTGGTAGCGCAGCGGTCTCCAAAACCGCAGGTTGCAGGTTCGAGCCCTGTCTACCCTGCAGGACGCATCCCCCGGGGTGCGCGTAGTCCGGGAACGGGTTACAGAGAAGGGTTCCAACAGGTCCAGGGCACGTCCCGTACGCGAACGATGGGGAAGATCGAGTGAGCGAGTCACCGTCAGAGGCCGTAGGCGCGGACGACGCACACGGCGACAAGGCGCAGAAGGGCCGGTCCGTCGAGGGCAAGAAGCCCAACTTCTTCGCGCGCATCGCGTTGTTCGTGCGTCAGGTCGTGGCCGAGCTGCGCAAGGTCGTGACCCCCACCCGGTCCGAGCTCATCACCTACACCACGGTGGTCCTCGTGTTCGTGGCGGTCGTCATGGCGTTCGTGTTCGTGCTCGACCTGGGGATCGGCAAGGCCACCTTCTGGATCTTCGGGAGCTAGCTCCCCGGCCGGGCGGTCGCCCGGCGGCGTCGCGAGCGCGATCGGCCTCCGCGGGCGCCACGGACCGCCCTACGTCCACCAGTCATTCGAGCAGGTCAGCAGAAAGCAGGTTCGTTCGTGTCCCAGGAGCCGCTGGACCAGACGGAGAACGTCGACCCGACGCAGCCGGAGGGCGGCGAGGACCAGGTCGACGAGGCCTCCGGCGTGCCCGCTGCCGAGGATGCCGACGTGACCGAGGACGTCGAGGTGGCGGAGGACGCCGCCGAGGCGACGGACGAGGACGACGCACGCGCGGTCGACGAGGACGGCGACGTCATCGAGGACCCGGTCGCGGAGTTCAAGCGCACGCTGCGCTCGCAGTTCGGCGACTGGTACGTGATCCACTCCTACGCGGGCTACGAGAACCGTGTGAAGGCGAACCTGGAGAACCGCATCCAGAGCCTGAACATGGAGGACTACATCTTCCAGATCGAGGTCCCCATGGAGGAGGTGGCCGAGATCAAGAACGCGCAGAAGAAGATCGTTCGACGCGTGCGGATCCCCGGCTACGTCCTCGTGCGGATGGAGCTCACCGACGAGTCGTGGGGCGCCGTGCGCCACACCCCGGGAGTCACGGGTTTCGTCGGGCACACGCACCAGCCCGTGCCGCTGACGCTCGACGAGGTCTTCTCGATGCTCGCGCCGATGCTGGCCCCCGCCGCCGCCGAGCCGGGCAAGCCCGCAGCGGGTGGCGCCTCGGGCCGGGCTCCGGTCGAGGTCGACTTCACGGTCGGCGAGTCCGTCACCGTCACCGACGGGCCGTTCGACACGCTGCCCGCCACGATCTCCGAGATCAACGCCGAGAACCAGAAGCTCAAGGTCCTCGTCTCCATCTTCGGCCGGGAGACCCCGGTCGAGCTGTCGTTCAACCAGGTCGCCAAGATCTGACTCGCCCCTGAGGCGGTGAGCGGCACCCGCCGCTCGCGAGCACGCAGCACTGCAACCGGGTCATCGCCCAAGGCGTCGGCCCACGACACGAAAGACAGGGAACCAGCATGCCTCCCAAGAAGAAGGTCTCCGGCCTCATCAAGCTCCAGATCCAGGCGGGTGCCGCGAACCCGGCGCCCCCGATCGGCCCCGCGCTCGGACAGCACGGCGTCAACATCATGGAGTTCTGCAAGGCCTACAACGCGGCGACCGAGTCGCAGCGCGGCAACGTCGTCCCGGTGGAGATCACGGTCTACGAGGACCGTTCCTTCACCTTCATCACCAAGACGCCGCCGGCCGCCGAGCTGATCAAGAAGGCCGCGGGCGTCCCCAAGGGCTCGTCGACGCCGCACACGGTCAAGGTCGCGAAGCTGACCTCGGCCCAGGTGCGCGAGATCGCCCAGACCAAGCTCGAGGACCTCAACGCGAACGACCTCGACGCCGCGTCGAAGATCATCGCCGGCACCGCCCGCTCCATGGGCATTACCGTCCAGGACTGAGCGGCACCACCAGATTCGTCCGTCCACGATCCGTGGACGGCAGTGGCAGGGTCCGCGCGGACCCGCTGACCACGACTGCAGAAGGAGAAGCAGCATGGCAACGCGCAGCAAGGCGTACCGCAACGCCGAGGAGAAGATCGACCGTGAGCGTCTCTACGCTCCGCTCGAGGCCGTCCGTCTCGCCAAGGAGACGTCGTCGGTCAAGTACGACGCGACCGTCGAGGTCGTGTTCCGCCTGAGCGTCGACCCGCGCAAGGCGGACCAGATGGTCCGCGGCACGGTCAACCTCCCGCACGGCACGGGCAAGACCGCCCGCGTCATCGTCTTCGCGAACGCGGCGAAGGCGGAGGAGGCACGTGCGGCCGGTGCCGACGAGGTCGGTGGCGACGAGCTGATCGAGAAGGTCGCCGCGGGCTACACGGACTTCGACGCCGCGGTCGCGACGCCGGACCTCATGGGCAAGGTCGGTCGTCTCGGTAAGGTGCTGGGCCCGCGTGGTCTCATGCCGAACCCGAAGACCGGCACCGTGACGATGGACGTGACCAAGGCCGTGTCCGACATCAAGGGCGGCAAGATCGAGTTCCGTGTCGACAAGCACGCGAACCTGCACTTCATCATCGGCAAGGTCTCGTTCGAAGAGAAGCAGCTGGTGGAGAACTACGCGTCGGCGCTCGACGAGGTCCTGCGCCTCAAGCCGTCGTCCTCGAAGGGCCGCTACATCAGCAAGGCCACGATGACGACGACGATGGGCCCCGGCATCCCGCTGGACCAGTCCAAGACGACGAAGCTTCTCGAGGACGACGCGGCCTGACACCGCAGACCCTGCACACGCCGACGGCGCGGCTCCCCCGGGGGAGCCGCGCCGTCGGCGTCTCCCGACCTTGCTCTCGCCGGCAGGCCGGGGACGGGGAGCGGTTGTCGGTCGTGCTACGGCTGGTGTCGGACGTGCAGCCCCGGCAGGTCGGGGAGGTGGTGGTCGCCGTGGGGGACCGCGTGCTCCGCGGCCTCCGTGCCGCTCAGCCCGAACGTCGTGACCGTCGCGACCACGACCGCGGCGACGAAGAGGGCTCCGACGGTCGTCGTGGCGCGCCGCGCCGGCAGCGGGCGCGACCCGAGCTCCGGCCGCGTGAGCACCCCGATCGTCCCGGCGCCCGCGATCTGCAGAGCCGCGACGGCGGTGACGGCGGACCCGAGGGTCTGGCCGCCGAGCACGGTGAGCGCCGCCTGGGTGATGCTCCCGACCACGAGCAGGCCGACGGCGACGCGTCCGAGGGCCTGCGCGCCGAGGCGGCGGGGCCGGCGGTCGGCGAGCGTCAGCAGCGCGCACGGGATCTCGATGGTCCCGAGCCCCAGGGCGACGAGCCCTCCCGTGGCCGGGAGCGTCCCCCGGGAGAGCCCGAGGTTGACGATCCCGGCACCGAGGAGCGCGAAGCCGACGAGCACCCGCAGCAGCGGCGCACGCCCGGTCACGCCGTCGCGGCGTGGCTGCCCGGCCGCGTGTCGGCGGCGAGACCCACGCCGAGCAGCAGGATCGCGCTCGCGAGGTGCAGCACGTTGTCGGCGCCGTTGAGCGCGATGATGTTCGCCGCGGTCCCCACGAGGAAGAGCCCGACCACGCCGACGAGCAGGTACACCGTGCCGATCGTGATGTTCACGGCCCGCGCGCCGCCGGTCGAGCGCGACGCGAGGAGCAACGCCGCGCCCACGCCGAGGTGGACGATGTTGTGCAGCGGGTTCACCTCGAAGATCAGCAGCTCGTCGCCCTCGGTGGCGGCGAACCCGACACCGGAGGTGACGAGGAACCCGGCGAGGCCCACGAGCAGGTAGACCGCGCCGAAGACGGCGGCGAGGAGTCGGTTCGGGGACGAGCTCATGGCGGTACCTGCTTCCGTGGACGGCGCGCGGGTCGTTCCCGCGCCTCGGGCAGGGTTCGTAGTGCACCGAGAGATCGGATGGGTCCCGGGTCCGTCGGCGAAATGTGCTGAACTGTCTCGCTCAGGACGTATCAGGCGACCTCGTGCGGCCTCTCGTCCAGGTGGAGAGTCCCGTGCGGGGCTCGGTGGGCCCCGGCCCGCGCATCACCACCGAGGAGAACGATGGACCGATGCAGTGCGCAGCAGAAGGGTGGTGACCGATGATCATGGTTGTCGACCCGATCGGTGCCGCCATAGGATCACCTGATCCGAGCGACCCGCTGCTGAGACCCAACCCGACGAGCGTCCCGAGGACCGAGTCGATGAGCAGACCGACAGACGAACAGGTGCCGACCGGCGAGTCCGAGGAGAGCCTCGGCGACCGAGGGGCGTTCGCGCTCCTCGAGTACCGGGAGGGCCGGACGCACGCGTTCGAGGCGTTCGTGCGCGAGGCCACGCCGCTCCTGTGGCACACCGTGCGCGCGCAGGGCGTGGATCGTGAGCAGGCCGACGACCTCGTCCAGACGGTGTGGGTCGCGCTCGTGCGCAACGCGACGACGATCAAGGAGCCGCACGCGGTCCTCAAGTGGTTGCTGATCACGGCCAAGCGCGCCTCCTGGGAGGCGGTCCGCCGGCACCGTGACGAGGCGCGACGCCGCACCGAGCTCCCCGACGACACCGACGAGGGGATCCCGGAGCTGCCCTCGTCGGCCCCCTCCCCGGAGGCGGAGGTGCTGGGCAACGAGCGCGACCGGGGCCTGTGGCAGGCGATGGCGCGGCTGCCGGAGCGGTGCCAGAAGCTGCTGCGGCTCGTGTCGCTCGCCGACCGCCCGGACTACAAGGCCATCTCGGCCGCCACCGGCATGCCGGTGGGCAGCATCGGCTCGACGCGCGGCCGCTGCCTGGCCAAGCTGCGCGACATCATCGACGACCAGGGGGAATCGTGGGAAACACCATGAACGCAGAGTTCACGCACAGCCCCGACGAGCCGCTGGACGAGGTCGACGTCGCCCTGCTCGCCGATCTGGCACGCATCGCGGACGAGATCGACCCCGTCCCCGCAGGTCTTGTCGACCGGTCGTTGTTCGCCATCACGCTCGCCGGGCTCGAGGCCGAGGTCATGGAGCTCGAGTACGTCCAGGCCCCCGCGATGTCCGTCCGGGGCGACGCCCCACCCGTCGAGGCACGCACGATCACGTTCACGTCGGAGTCCGTGACCGTGATGATCTCGCTGTCCCCGGCGGACGGCGGCCTCGTCCGCATCGACGGCTGGGCCGCGCCAGCGACGGCGCTGCGCGTCGAGCTGCACCGGCCCGGCTCGGTGTCGGAGGCCTCGAGCGACGACGACGGCCGCTTCGCGTTCGACGCCGTGGAGCGCGGTCCTGCGAGCCTCGTCGTCCGACGCGCCGATGGTTCCGGCGGCGCCGTGAGCACGCCGGTCATCGAGCTCTAGCGCCGACAGGCCTGCTGCGGACCGACTCGGGTCCGCAGCACGCTGCGGCGTCTCCGAGAGCCGCCGCCCGCACATGCCCCGACCCTGCTTCCTGCCCGCACTGGAGCGGCGCAGCGAGATTCCCCGACCACTAGGAGGAGCCCGTGAGCGAGACCCCTGAGATCCCCCCGTCGCGGACGGTCCGTGATGCCGTCGGCGGTCGTCGACCCGTCCGACACCTGGATCCCGAGCGTGTGCGGCGCAGCCCTGGCGCCTCTCGGGTGGAACCCACGGCCTACGTGGCGGACCGCATCATCGTGCGGGGTGCGCCTCCCCGCGCCCTGCGGGACCTCGCGTCCTCGGACGCGGAGGCCTTGCGAGCGGGCGGCCCGACAGCTGAGGTCGCGCTCCCGAGGTGGTCGGGGGACGAGCAGCCGACGACGTGGCTCGACGGCGTCCGTCGGATCGCCGCGGACATGGGATATCAGGTCGTCTACGACGGTCGGCTGGGAGACCTCGCACTGGACGAGGACGACGACGCCGAGTCTCCGTTCGGGTATGCCCTGCGTTTCGTGCCCGTCCGCTCCGACGACGTCGAGGCAGACACGTGGGAGGTGCTCGAGCGGGTGACGTCCGAGCTGCGCGACCTCGCTCCGGACGACGGGCTCGAGGCGCCCGCGGCCGGTCTCGACCACGTCCTGCGCGCCCAACGGCGCACGTCTCCGCTGCCGTTCATCCCTGTCGCCCGGCCTCGGACGTCGCCGCTACCGGTGGGTGCGGTCGACGAGTACGGCCATCCGGGGTCCGGCGGCCTGACGCCCGTCCGCATGATCGCACCGGCACCCGTGCGCAGGCTCGCCGACGGTTCGTCGCCCTGGGAGGCGAAGGACGGCACCCGCCGGCCGGTCGTCGCGCTCGTGGACACCGGCGTCGGCACCCATCCCTGGTTCGGTGACTACACACCCGGGGAGCGGTCGGACACGCGGCACTCGATCGTCGTGCGCGACGCGGAGCTGGACGGGAGCCCGATCGGGACCTTCCCCGTGCCGCGCATCGACTCGGAGGACGCGGAGTACGGCGGGATGAGCAAGGACCCGCTCACGGGACCGCTCGACCCGGTCGCCGGCCACGGGACGTTCCAAGCGGGCATCGTGCACCAGCTGTGCCCGGACGCGGTGCTGCTGTCCGTGCGAGCCTTCGGCGGGTCGGGGGACGTCCCGGAATGGGAGGTGCTGCACACGCTGTGGCGTCTCCTGCGCTTCCACCGCCGTGGGCTGCGTGGCGAGAAGGGCTGCCATCCGGTCGACGTCGTCGTGCTCGCGATGGGCTATTACCACGAGCAGCCGGAGGACTACGGGTACGACGGTCCGCTGCGGCGGGTGCTGCGTGCTCTGCGCCGTGCGGGGATCATCGTGGTCGTCGCAGCGGGGAACGACGGGACGACGCGCCCGATGTTCCCCGCCGCCTGGACGCCGCACGTGGACAGGACGCCGGCGGGTGCGGTCCCGCGCGAGCGTGCCGACCTGAAGGCCGAGTACACGCCGATCCTCGCGGTCGGGGCGACGAACCCGGACTCGACCGTCGCGGTCTTCAGCAACGACGGGCCGTGGGTGACGGCGGTGAAGCCCGGAGCCGCCGTCGTCAGCACGATGCCCACCACCATCGACGGCCCGTTGACGCCGTCGGTCCGGCTGCCCGAGCGGCTCGGACCAGGGGTGCGGGCGTCGGTGGATCCCGACGACTTCGGCGGCGGGTTCGCGACGTGGAGCGGCACGTCGTTCTCCGCCCCGTACCTCGCGGGAGAGATTGCCGCGCGACTCCTCGAAGGGCGGACGACCGCACAAGGCGGCGGGAGACGCCGTGACGCAGCCGACGCGTCCGGCGACGACGCGGCCTCGCAGCGCACAGGTCTGGCGTGGGATGCTGTGCGTCGTGTGCCGCGACTGTTCGCCGACGGGGCCGCGACCGTCTGATCCCGTGTCGGGGGCGGTCGTGTGAACGGTGACGCACGCGCGATGTTCACCGACCGCCTCCGTGCCGCGCAGGAGCTGAACGCGCTGGCCAGGGTGCGTCCCGCGCACACCGCCTTTCGCGCGCTCGTCCGCGACGTCGAACGGTGGGAGCGGTCGGCGGGGGCGACGGACTGGTCGTGCGAGCTGCGCGTGCGCGCACTGGTGGGCGCGGCGGCGTGCGTCTACGCGCTTCGGGGAAGTGTCGGAGCCGGCAACCAGGTGCTCGACCGTGCGGAGGCCATCGCCCTGGAGGTCGGAGATCCTCGGTTGCGGTCGTCGGTGCACGGGCAGCGAGGGCTGCTGCTCCTGCGTTCAGGGGATGGCCAGGCGGCCTTGCGCGAGCTGACGGCGGCACTGGACGAGGCCGACGAGACCAACCAGCGTGACATGACCCTGCTGCGGCTCAACCGCGGCTCGGCGTACGTGGACGGCGGGCAGATCGACGCGGCGCTGCGCGACTTCGAGGCGGCGCTCCATCACGCCCGGGTCCTGGGCAACGACTACTACGCCTCTTTCGCGCTGCACAACATCGGCTACGCGCACTACGCGCAGGGCGACATGCCGGCGGCGCTCCGTTTCATGGACGAGTCGGTCGCGCTGCTTCCCGACGGCGCCGACGGGATGGCTCTGGTCGGGCGCGCGCGGGTGCTGTTCGAGGTCGGCCTGCTGAACGAGGCGGAGCGTGCACTGGAAGAGGCCGAGTCACTCCTGGATGACGAAGGACTCGGCTTGGAACGGGCGGAGTCGCTGCTCGACCGGGCCCGATGTCTGGTCGGGCTGCGCCGGTTCGACGAGGCACGCGAGGTCGCGGTGCAGGCGAGACGGTTGTACCAGCGGTCAGGCAACCCGACGTGGTGCCTCTACGCCCGCGTCGTCGAGCTCGAGGCCATGCTCGGAGCGGACCGCTCCGAGACGGACACCGTCTCCGAGGCGCGACGTCGCGCCCGGAGACGGAGCGGCCTCGCGCTCAAGGTCGCTCTGGCGGGCGACGAGCGGGGCGTGATCGCGAGGTTCGGCGTCAGTGTGCCCGCGAGGCTGTATGCCGCCGAGTGGTCTCTGCTCGGAGGCGAGACCGATGCCGCGCGCGAGATCCTCGGCGCAGTCCGGCGGCTGCCTGCATGGGCACCTTTCCCGGTCCGGGTCCAGCACCACGCCGTGCGAGCCCAGCTCGCCTTCGCGGACGGGGACCGGCGCGACGGTGTCCGCTCCGTGCGTCGCGGACAACAGGCGATCGCGGAGCACCGTGCCCGGCTCGGGTCCGTGGACGCAGTGACTGCCACGGCCGTCCATGCCGTTCGACTGGGAAACGTCGACGTCTCCGCTGCACTGTGGACGCGGCGCCCTGCCGCCGTCTTCGACGCGGTCGAGCGCGGACGCGCAGCGTTCGCGGGGTCGGGACGCATCCGGCCACCGTCGGACCCCGCGCACGCCGGGCTGCTCACCCGGGCGCGCCGGGAGGTCGAGGCCGCGCGCGACATCGGGTCGGCGGCCGACGGCGAGCTCCAGCTCGAGCGGCAGCAGCACCTGCGAGAGGCACGCCGTCTGCAGGAAGAGGCCCGGCGCCGGTCGTGGCTGGACTCCGGAGAGGTTGCGGTACCGGTAGCGACGACGGAGCGGGCGCTGCGTGCCGCGCTCGCGGACACCGGCTCGTCGACGGTCGTCGCAGACCTGCTGGTCGACGGGGGAGCGGTCACCGCGGTGCGCGTCGGCGGGCGGGGATCGCGACTGCGGCGCCTGGCGTCGCTCGAGCAGGTGTCTGAGCACGTGCGCCGGGCGCGAGCGGACTTCGCGGTCCTGTCCAACGCACTCATACCCGTCCCCATGCGCGAGGCCGCACTCGGGTCCTTGCAGCGCACGCTCGCCTGGTTGGACGACACCTTGATCGCGCCTCTCGAGGCCGAGGGAGACCTGCATCTTGCGGCGCGCAACGTCCTGCTCGGTGTCCCGTGGGCCGCGCTCCCGTCGCGACGCGGGCTGCGCACGTGGGCGAACTCCTGGATAGATCTCCGGCAGGGGCAGCCTCAGCGCCGTACCGACCATGCACTGGTCGTCGGTGGCCCGGGGCTGCGGTTCTCGAGCGCGGAGGCGCGTCTCGTGGCGGGTGCCTGGCAGTCGGCGGCCCTTCTGACCGGCGCGAGCGCGACGTGCGCAGCGGTCGTCGACGGTCTCGACGGCGCCGGCGTGGTCCACCTGGCCGCGCACGGGGCGCACGAGACCGACAACCCGCTCTTCTCGTCGATCCGGCTCACGGACGGTCCGCTCTTCGCCCACGAGCTGGACGGCATCGACCTGAACGGCGTCGTCGTCGTGCTCTCGGCCTGCGAGGTGGGCCTGTCGACCCCGCGCATCGGAGGGGAGTCCCTCGGCCTGACGAGCGTCCTGCTCCGGCTCGGGGCGCGCGCGGTGATCGCGAGCGTCGCCCCGCTGCGCGACGATGTCGCCGCGCGCGTCATGCCTGCACTGCATGCGGAGCTGCGCGGCGGCGCGATGCCTGGGGTGGCGTTGGCGCGGGCAGTCATCGACGAGCCCGAACCCGTTCCTCTCGTGTGCTTCGGACCGCTCGTGCTGTGACCTTCTCGGCCCCTCCGCCGGCGCGGCGCACCCGGTCCGCTCGTCCTGCTCTCCTGCCGCGGTTTGGACCACGCGCCGTCGTCCCGTACGATGCTCGGGTACCCAAGACCGCCGGTCGTCCGACGCTGCCCGCAGACTCCTCTGCAGGACGTGAAGGCCGAAGTCCCACCACGAGGTGGAGGCCAGCGCAGGTAGCGAATCGACGACGTGAGTCCGGCCCCGTGCCGGCCGCGACACCGAGCCCCGCGCCTGCGCGGGGCTCTTCCTCGTTCCGGGGCCGGTGGTACCACCACCGGAAGGATTGCCATGGCGAGGCCGGACAAGGCAGCCGCAGTCACCGAGATCTCGGACAAGTTCCGCGACTCGAACGCTGCCGTGCTGACCGAGTACCGCGGGCTCACCGTCGCGCAGCTCAAGCAGCTGCGTCGGTCGCTCAGCGGCAACGCAACCTACGCCGTGGTGAAGAACACGCTGACCGCCATCGCGGCCAAGGAGGCCGGTGTCGAGGGACTCGACGCCGACCTGCAGGGCCCGTCGGCCATTGCCTTCGTCACCGGGGACCCGGTCGAGGCAGCCAAGGGTCTGCGTGACTTCGCCAAGGCGAACCCCGCACTGGTCATCAAGGGCGGTGTCCTCGACGGACGCCCCCTGACCGCTGCGGAGGTCACGAAGCTCGCGGACCTCGAGTCCCGCGAGGTCCTGCTGGCCAAGGCGGCCGGCGCGATGAAGGCCAAGCTCTACCAGGCCGCGTACGTCTTCACCGCGAACACCGCCCAGGCCGCCCGCGTCATCGATGCCCTGCGCCAGAAGCAGGAATCGGAGGGCGCTGCCGCCTGATCCCGTGCTCCGGCACGCGATCGCGACAGCGCAAGCACACAACCCCGCTTCTGGCAGGCCCGCACCGGGCCCTTGCCGAGCACTGACGAAAGGAACGCCATCATGGCGAAGCTCAGCACCGACGAGCTCATCTCGCAGTTCAAGGACCTGACCCTCATCGAGCTCAACGAGTTCGTGAAGGCCTTCGAGGAGACCTTCGAGGTCACCGCCGCGGCGCCCGTCGCCGCTGCCGCCCCCGCCGCCGCCGGTGGCGGCGCCGCCGAGGAGGTCGAGGAGAAGACCGAGTTCGACGTCGTCCTCGAGGCCGCCGGCGACAAGAAGATCCAGGTCATCAAGGAGGTGCGCGCCCTCACGTCCCTCGGCCTGAAGGAGGCCAAGGACCTCGTCGACGGCGCTCCCAAGCCCGTCCTCGAGAACGTCGCGAAGGACGCCGCGGACAAGGCCAAGGCTGCCCTCGAGGGCGCCGGCGCCACCGTCACCGTCAAGTGACCCCCACCGGTCCCGCGTGAGCGGGACCGGGACTGCACGCACGCGAGGCCCGCACCCTTCGGGGTGCGGGCCTCGCGGTGCTCCGGCGGCCGGACGATCCCCGCGCACCCGTCGAGACGAGTGATCGGCCCTACGGCTTCCCCCCGCGGGGTGCTCTGTGCCACCATGTCGTGGTCGGTCGATGATGATCGGCGAGAGCTGGGTACGGCCCGGGAGCGCGTGGCGACCGACCGACAGCGGCGAAGCAGGACAGCGGACGCCGCTCGTGGGATCGCCTCGGGGGAGCGGCGCGAGGCGGACCGGATTCCTGGCACAGCCCTCCACAGGGGCACGGGCTGGACGGCCCCCGTGGATGGGGGTATGCTAGCGCTTTGCGCTGTCCTGTGCCCCCGATCTCATATACCCCGTGACCCACTTGTCGACGTACGTGCGCGTCGTCGAGCAGTCACGGCTGGCGGTGATCGTTCCCAAGCCGGGTGGTGCAGCGTTCTTTCGATCTGCAGGGAAGGACCCCTCTTGGCTGCCTCGCGCACCCCTTCTGCTCCGTCCGCCGACGCCATCGCGAACCGTACCGCGTCGCGTCGCGTCTCTTTCGCCAAGGTCTACGAGCCTCTCGGCGTCCCCGACCTGCTGGGCCTCCAGACCGAGAGCTTCGACTGGCTCCTCGGCAACGAGGCATGGCAGGCCCGCGTCTCCGCCGCTGCGGGTTCCGGGCGCCGGGACGTCTCGACGTCGTCCGGGCTCGAGGAGATCTTCGAGGAGATCTCGCCCATCGAGGACTTCGGTTCGTCGATGTCGCTCTCGTTCTCCAACCACCGCTTCGAGCCGCCGAAGTACTCGGCCGACGAGTGCAAGGAGAAGGACTTCACCTTCGCCGCGCCGCTCTTCGTCACGGCGGAGTTCGTCAACTACAACACCGGTGAGATCAAGAGCCAGACCGTCTTCATGGGCGACTTCCCGCTCATGACCGCGCGCGGCACGTTCATCATCAACGGCACGGAGCGCGTCGTCGTCTCGCAGCTCGTGCGCTCGCCTGGCGTGTACTTCGAGCGCACCCCGGACAAGACGAGCGACAAGGACATCTTCTCCGCGAAGATCATCCCGTCGCGCGGTGCGTGGCTCGAGTTCGAGATCGACAAGCGCGACGCCGTCGGCGTCCGCGTCGACCGCAAGCGCAAGCAGCCCGTCACGATCCTCCTGAAGGCCCTCGGGCTGAGCGAGGCCGAGATCCGCGAGCAGTTCGCCGACTACCCGGCCGTGCTCGACACCCTCGAGAAGGACCACGTCCACACCCAGGACGAGGCGCTCGTCGACCTGTACCGCAAGATCCGTCCCGGCGAGCCGCCCACCGTCGAGGCCGGCCGTGCGCTGCTCGAGAACTTCTACTTCAACCCCAAGCGCTACGACCTCGCGAAGGTCGGCCGCTACAAGGCGAACAAGAAGCTCGGCGTCGACGCGGACCTCACCGACTCCACGCTCTCGGTCTCCGACGTCGTGGCGACGATCAAGTACATCGCCGCCCTGCACGCCGACCACGCGACCATGCCCGGCGTGCGCGCCGACGAGGCGATCGAGGTGCGCGTCGAGACCGACGACATCGACCACTTCGGGAACCGTCGCATCCGCGCGGTCGGCGAGCTCATCCAGAACCAGGTCCGCACGGGTCTGTCCCGGATGGAGCGCGTCGTGCGCGAGCGCATGACGACGCAGGACGTCGAGGCGATCACGCCCCAGACGCTGATCAACATCCGTCCGGTCGTGGCCTCGATCCGCGAGTTCTTCGGCACGTCGCAGCTCTCGCAGTTCATGGACCAGAACAACCCCCTCGCCGGCCTGACGCACAAGCGTCGTCTGAACGCGTTGGGCCCCGGTGGTCTGTCGCGTGACCGCGCCGGCATGGAGGTCCGTGACGTCCACCCGTCGCACTACGGCCGCATGTGCCCGATCGAGACGCCCGAGGGCCCGAACATCGGTCTGATCGGCTCGCTCGCGTCCTACGGGCGGATCAACCCGTTCGGCTTCATCGAGACCCCGTACCGCAAGGTCACGAACGGCAAGGTCACCGACGAGGTCGTGTACCTCACCGCCGACGACGAGGACCGCTACGTCATCGCCCAGGCGAACCAGGTGCTGAGCGCCGACGGCTCCTTCGTGGAGGAGCGCGTGCTCGTGCGCACCAAGGGCGGCGAGGTCGAGATCATCCCGGGCGGGCAGGTCGACTACATGGACGTCTCGCCGCGGCAGATGGTGTCCGTCGCGACGGCGCTCATCCCGTTCCTCGAGCACGACGACGCCAACCGCGCGCTCATGGGCGCCAACATGCAGCGCCAGGCCGTGCCGCTGGTCCGTTCCGAGGCCCCGCTCGTCGGGACCGGCATGGAGTGGCGCGCTGCCGTCGACGCCGGTGACGTCATCGTGGCGACCAAGCCCGGTGTCGTCACCGAGGTCTCTGCGGACCTCGTCCTCGTGGCCAACGACGATGCGACCACGTCGAGCTACCGCGCCGCCAAGTTCCGTCGCTCGAACCAGGGCACGAGCTACAACCAGCGCGTGCTCGTGGACGAGGGACAGCGGGTCGAGGTCGGGTCCGTCCTCGCCGACGGCCCCGCGACCGACGAGGGCGAGCTCGCGCTCGGGCGCAACCTTCTCGTCGCGTTCATGTCCTGGGAGGGTCACAACTACGAGGACGCGATCATCCTCAGCCAGCGTCTCGTGCAGGACGACGTCCTCTCCTCGATCCACATCGAGGAGCACGAGGTCGACGCGCGCGACACCAAGCTCGGCCCCGAGGAGATCACGCGCGACATCCCGAACGTCGCCGAGGACGTCCTCGCGGACCTCGACGAGCGCGGCATCATCCGCATCGGTGCCGAGGTCGGGGCCGGCGACGTGCTGGTCGGCAAGGTGACGCCCAAGGGTGAGACCGAGCTGACCCCGGAGGAGCGCCTGCTGCGCGCGATCTTCGGCGAGAAGGCGCGCGAGGTGCGCGACACCTCGCTCAAGGTGCCCCACGGCGAGTCCGGCACCGTCATCGGCGTGCGCGAGTTCAACCGTGAGGACGGCGACGAGCTGCCCGCCGGTGTGAACCAGCTGGTGCGCGTCTACATCGCCCAGCGTCGCAAGATCACGGACGGCGACAAGCTCGCCGGCCGGCACGGCAACAAGGGTGTCATCTCGAAGATCCTGCCCGTCGAGGACATGCCGTTCCTCGAGGACGGCACCGCCGTCGACATCATCCTCAACCCGCTCGGTGTGCCCGGCCGCATGAACGTCGGCCAGGTCCTCGAGACGCACCTCGGATGGATCGCCAAGCAGGGCTGGGACGTCAGTCTGGCCGAGGGCAAGGACCTCTCCTGGAAGAAGGACGTCCCCGAGATCGCGGCGACGTCCGACCCTGGTCGCCCCGTCGCGACCCCGGTGTTCGACGGCCTGCAGGAGAACGCCCTCACGGGGCTCCTGTCGGCGACGATCCCCAACCGCGACGGCGACCGCATGGTCGGCGGCGACGGCAAGGCGCGGCTGTACGACGGCCGCTCCGGCGAGCCGTTCCCGGAGCCCGTGTCGGTGGGCTACATGTACATCCTCAAGCTCCACCACCTCGTCGACGACAAGATCCACGCGCGCTCGACCGGCCCGTACTCGATGATCACGCAGCAGCCGCTGGGTGGTAAGGCGCAGTTCGGCGGTCAGCGGTTCGGCGAGATGGAGGTGTGGGCGCTCGAGGCGTACGGCGCGGCCTACACGCTGCAGGAGCTCCTCACGATCAAGTCCGACGACGTCCCGGGCCGTGTCAAGGTCTACGAGGCGATCGTCAAGGGTGAGAACATCCCGGACTCGGGCATCCCGGAGTCCTTCAAGGTGCTCCTCAAGGAGATGCAGTCGCTGTGCCTGAACGTCGAGGTGCTCTCGAGCGACGGCGTCCAGATCGAGATGCGGGAGTCCGACGACGACGTGTATCGCGCCGCGGAGGAGCTCGGCATCGACCTGTCGCGTCGGCCCAACGCCGCCGCGAGCGTCGACGAGATCTGATCCGCAGACTCACACCCACCCCGTCTTTATGGAGTCGGCGGCGACGTCCCGGTACCCCGGGACGTCGCCCCGGCAGGCGAAGGAAGTAGGACACTTTGCTCGACGTCAACGTCTTCGACGAGCTGCGTATCGGCCTGGCCACGGCCGACGACATCCGTACCTGGTCGCACGGCGAGGTCAAGAAGCCCGAGACCATCAACTACCGCACCCTCAAGCCCGAGAAGGACGGACTCTTCTGCGAGAAGATCTTCGGCCCCACCCGGGACTGGGAGTGCTACTGCGGCAAGTACAAGCGCGTGCGCTTCAAGGGCATCATCTGCGAGCGCTGCGGCGTCGAGGTGACGCGCTCGAAGGTGCGTCGTGAGCGCATGGGGCACATCGAGCTCGCCGCCCCCGTCACGCACATCTGGTTCTTCAAGGGCGTGCCCTCGCGCCTCGGCTACCTGCTCGACCTGGCACCGAAGGACCTGGAGAAGGTCATCTACTTCGCGGCCTACATGATCACGTCGGTCGACGACGAGGGCCGCCAGGAAGACCTCCCGAACCTCCAGAACGAGATCGACCTGGAGAAGAAGGAGATCTCGGACGCCCGCGACAACGACATCAACACGCGCGCCACCAAGCTCGAGGGCGACCTCGCCGAGCTCGAGGCCGAGGGCGCGAAGGCCGACGCACGCCGCAAGGTGCGCGACTCCGCCGAGCGTGAGATGACGCAGATCCGCAAGCGTGCGGACGCCCAGCTCGACCGGCTCGAGCAGGTCTGGGACCGCTTCAAGAACCTCAAGGTGGCCGACCTCGAGGGCGACGAGATGCTGTACCGCTCGCTGCAGGATCGCTACGGCACCTACTTCGAGGGGGCGATGGGCGCCGCGGCGATCCAGAAGCGGCTCCAGGACTTCGACCTCGTCGCGGAGGCCGAGTCGCTGCGCGAGACCATCCGCAGCGGCAAGGGCCAGCGCAAGACGCGTGCGCTCAAGCGCCTCAAGGTCGTCAACGCGTTCCTCACGACGACCAACTCGCCCACGGGCATGGTGCTCGACGCCGTCCCGGTCATCCCGCCGGACCTGCGCCCGATGGTGCAGCTCGACGGTGGCCGTTTCGCGACGTCCGACCTGAACGACCTGTACCGCCGCGTGATCAACCGGAACAACCGGCTCAAGCGCCTGCTCGACCTGGGTGCGCCGGAGATCATCGTCAACAACGAGAAGCGGATGCTCCAGGAGGCCGTCGACTCGCTGTTCGACAACGGTCGTCGTGGCCGTCCCGTCACCGGACCGGGCAACCGCCCGCTCAAGTCGATCTCCGACATGCTCAAGGGCAAGCAGGGCCGGTTCCGTCAGAACCTGCTCGGCAAGCGCGTCGACTACTCGGGCCGTTCGGTCATCGTCGTCGGCCCGCAGCTCAAGCTGCACCAGTGCGGTCTGCCCAAGCAGATGGCGCTCGAGCTGTTCAAGCCGTTCGTCATGAAGCGGCTCGTCGACCTCAACCACGCGCAGAACATCAAGAGCGCCAAGCGCATGGTCGAGCGCGCGCGCCCGGTCGTGTGGGACGTCCTCGAAGAGGTCATCACCGAGCACCCCGTGCTGCTCAACCGTGCACCGACGCTGCACCGCCTGGGCATCCAGGCGTTCGAGCCGCAGCTCGTCGAGGGCAAGGCGATCCACCTGCACCCGCTCGTGTGCGCCGCGTTCAACGCGGACTTCGACGGTGACCAGATGGCCGTGCACCTGCCGCTGAGCGCGGAGGCGCAGGCCGAGGCCCGCATCCTCATGCTCTCGAGCAACAACATCCTGAAGCCGTCGGACGGCCGCCCGGTGACCATGCCCTCGCAGGACATGATCATCGGCCTGTTCCACCTGACGAGCGAGCGGGACGCCGCCGAGGGCGAGGGCCGCTCGTTCGGCTCGGTGTCGGAGGCCGTGATGGCGTTCGACCAGGGCACGCTCGACGTGAACGCGCAGGTCAAGATCCGCATGACGGACCTCGTCCCGCCGGTCTCGGGGTTCGACGCACCCGAGGGCTGGGAGCAGGGCCAGCCGATCCTGTTCGAGACCACGCTGGGTCGGGCGCTGTTCAACGAGACGCTGCCCGTCGACTACCCGTACGTCAACGCGATCGTGGACAAGCGTCGGCTCTCGACGATCGTCAACGAGCTGGCGGAGCGGTACCCGAAGGTCGAGGTCGCCGCCTCGCTCGACGCGCTCAAGGCGGCCGGCTTCCGCTGGGCGACCCGCTCGGGCGTCACGATCGCGATCTCCGACGTCTCCACGCCGACGGAGAAGGCGGAGATCCTCGAGCAGCACGAGGAGCGCGCGCTCAAGGTCCAGCAGCAGTACGACCGTGGTCTGATCACGGACGACGAGCGTCGTCAGGAGCTCATCGAGATCTGGACCCAGGCGACCGACAAGGTCGCCGCGGTCATGCGCGAGAACCTCGAGTCCGACCGCCGCAACACCGTGCTGCGCATGGTGGGCTCCGGCGCGCGCGGAAACTGGATGCAGGTCCGCCAGATCGCCGGTATGCGCGGTCTCGTGGCGAACCCGAAGGGCGAGATCATCCCGCGCCCGATCAAGTCCAACTACCGCGAGGGCCTGTCCGTCCTCGAGTACTTCATCGCGACGCACGGCGCCCGCAAGGGCCTGGCGGACACCGCGCTGCGGACCGCCGACTCGGGCTACCTCACGCGTCGTCTCGTGGACGTGTCCCAGGACGTCATCATCCGTGAGGAGGACTGCGGGACCGAGCGTGGGCTGCCCATGCCGATCGCGGAGGAGCTGGCCAACGGCGAGCTCGTGCGTCACTCCAAGGTCGAGACGAGCGTGTACTCGCGCAACCTGGCGTCCGACGTCGTGGACGCCCAGGGCAACGTCATCGCGAAGGCGGGCGACGACGCGGGTGACATCGTGATCGACGCGGCCGTGGCCGCGGGCGTGCAGGCCGTCAAGGTGCGCTCGGTGCTGACGTGTGAGTCCCGCGTGGGCACGTGCGCCAAGTGCTACGGGCGCTCGCTCGCGACGGGCAAGCTCGTCGACATCGGCGAGGCCGTCGGCATCATCGCGGCCCAGTCGATCGGTGAGCCGGGCACGCAGCTGACGATGCGTACCTTCCACACCGGTGGTGTGGCCTCGGCCGACGACATCACGCAGGGTCTGCCGCGTGTCACGGAGCTCTTCGAGGCCCGTACCCCCAAGGGTGAGGCGCCCATCGCGGAGTTCCCCGGCCGCATCGCGATCGACGACTCCGAGCGTTCGCGTCGCCTCGTGCTGACGCCGGACGACGGCTCGGAGGAGATCGCGTACCCGGTGACCAAGCGGGCGCGTCTGCTCGTGCAGGACGGCGACCACGTCGACGTCGGCACGCAGCTCGTCCAGGGTGCGATGGACCCCAAGAAGGTCCTGCGCATCCTCGGCCCGCGCGCCACGCAGAAGCACCTGGTGGACGAGGTCCAGGAGGTCTACCGCTCGCAGGGCGTGGACATCCACGACAAGCACATCGAGGTCATCGTGCGCCAGATGCTGCGCCGGATCACGGTCCTGGACTCGGGCGACGCCCCGCTGCTCCCGGGCGAGCTGGCCGAGCGCGGCCGGTTCGAGGACGCGAACCGTCGCACGGTGGCGGAGGGCGGCCAGCCGGCCTCCGGCCGTCCGGAGCTGATGGGTATCACGAAGGCGTCGCTCGCGACGGACTCGTGGCTCTCGGCCGCCTCCTTCCAGGAGACGACCCGGGTGCTCACCGAGGCATCGATGAGCGGTCGTCGCGACCCGCTGCTCGGCCTCAAGGAGAACGTCATCATCGGTAAGCTCATCCCTGCCGGGACGGGCCTGCCCCGCTACGGCAACGTCAAGGTGGAGCCGACCGAGCAGGCGAAGACGGAGCTCTACCCGAGCTTCGGCTACGACGAGATCGACTTCCCGGCGCTCGGTATGGGCACCGGCGAGGCGATCCCGCTGGAGGACCTGGACTTCGGCGACTACCGCTGACGTCCGGTCGACTCGATGCCCGGCGGTGCGACGCGAGTCGTGCCGCCGGGCATCTGTCGTCAGGAGACGGGCCGAGGTGCGCGCCTTTTGACTACCTACGAAGTCGCAGGTATCGTGGTAAGCCGTGCCCGCGCCGTCGGGCTCTCCCTGATGTGCCAGGCTCACCGATCTGTCGAAGATCGGTCGATCCTGCTGGTCATCCGTGGACGAGCCGATGTGAGCGCGTGGGCATTCCGGTACCGATCGTCGTAGCGCTCCGTGCGCGCCGGCCGGTGACGGACCATCGAGCCGGTGGTAGGTGGCTGCGCACGACGCCTCGCGTCGTGGGTGCCGCGTGCGATCGGCACCCGTAGCCAGCCAGACCACAGCCGGGGATCGCCCCGGTACAGCTCGAGAAGACAACGGAGACGTAGTGCCTACGATCCAGCAGCTCGTCCGCAAGGGACGAACCTCGAAGGTGACGAAGTCGAAGACTCCGGCACTCAAGGGTTCCCCGCAGCGGCGCGGTGTGTGCACGCGCGTGTACACCACCACCCCGAAGAAGCCGAACTCCGCGCTCCGCAAGGTCGCTCGCGTGAAGCTCTCCTCCCAGGTCGAGGTCACGGCCTACATCCCCGGCGTCGGCCACAACCTGCAGGAGCACTCCATCGTGCTCGTCCGCGGTGGTCGTGTGAAGGACCTCCCGGGTGTGCGCTACAAGATCGTGCGCGGCGCGCTCGACACGCAGGGCGTGAAGAACCGCAAGCAGGCCCGCAGCCGTTACGGCGCCAAGAAGGAGAAGAGCTGATGCCCCGTAAGGGCCCGGCCCCGAAGCGGCCGCTCATCGTCGACCCGGTCTACGGGTCTCCCGTCGTCACGCAGCTCATCAACAAGGTGCTGCTCGACGGCAAGAAGTCGACCGCCGAGGCGATCGTCTACGGCGCCCTCGAGGGCGTGAAGTCGAAGACCGACGGCGACCCCGTGGTCGTCCTCAAGCGCGCGCTCGAGAACGTGCGCCCCGCGCTCGAGGTCCGCTCGCGTCGCGTCGGTGGCGCGACGTACCAGGTGCCCGTCGAGGTGCGCCCCGTGCGGTCCACGACCCTCGCGCTGCGCTGGCTCACGGACTACTCGCGGGCCCGCCGCGAGAAGACCATGACCGAGCGCCTCATGAACGAGATCCTCGACGCGAGCAACGGCCTCGGTGCCGCGGTCAAGCGCCGCGAGGACATGCACAAGATGGCGGAGTCCAACAAGGCCTTCGCCCACTACCGCTGGTAGTCCGTCCGACCGGCCCCGAGGATCTTCGTCCCCGGGGCCGTCGGCGGGTCCCGGCCGGTCACCTCCGGTCCGAGCAGCGCCCCCGACTCAACCCACCTAGCGAGGGACACAGACGTGGCACTTGACGTGCTGACCGACCTGAACAAGGTCCGCAACATCGGCATCATGGCCCACATCGATGCCGGTAAGACCACGACGACCGAGCGCATCCTGTTCTACACGGGTGTGAACTACAAGATCGGTGAGACGCACGACGGTGCGTCGACGATGGACTGGATGGAGCAGGAGCAGGAGCGCGGCATCACGATCACGTCCGCCGCGACGACCTGCTACTGGAAGGACAACCAGATCAACATCATCGACACGCCCGGCCACGTCGACTTCACGGTCGAGGTCGAGCGTTCGCTGCGCGTGCTCGACGGCGCCGTCGCGGTGTTCGACGGCAAGGAGGGCGTGGAGCCGCAGTCGGAGACGGTGTGGCGCCAGGCGGACAAGTACAACGTGCCGCGCATCTGCTTCGTCAACAAGATGGACAAGCTCGGTGCGGACTTCTACTTCACCGTCGACACGATCATCAGCCGCCTGAAGGCGAAGCCGCTGGTCATCCAGCTCCCGATCGGTTCCGAGAACGACTTCACCGGTGTCGTCGACCTGCTCGAGATGAAGGCGCTCGTGTGGCACGGCGAGACCAAGCTCGGTGAGGCGTACGACGTCGAGGAGATCCCGGCCGACCTCCAGGAGAAGGCCGAGCAGTACCGGACCGAGCTCGTCGAGGCCGTCGCCGAGGCGGACGACGAGCTGCTCGAGAAGTTCCTCGGTGGCGAGGAGCTCACGGTCGCGGAGATCAAGTCCGGGATCCGCAAGCTCGTCATCTCGGGTGACGCGTTCCCCGTGCTGTGCGGTTCCGCGTTCAAGAACAAGGGCGTCCAGCCCATGCTCGACGCGGTCATCGACTACCTGCCCTCGCCCCTCGACGTCCCCGCCATCGCGGGGATCGACGTCAAGGACGAGGAGAAGGTCGTCGAGCGCCACCCGGACGCCACCGAGCCGTTCGCCGCGCTCGCGTTCAAGGTCGCCTCGCACCCGTTCTTCGGCAAGCTCACCTACGTCCGTGTCTACTCGGGCAAGGTCTCGCAGGGCGCGCAGGTGCTCAACTCGACCAAGGGCAAGAAGGAGCGCATCGGGAAGCTCTTCCAGATGCACTCCAACAAGGAGAACCCGGTCGAGTCCGCCTCCGCAGGTCACATCTACGCGTTCATCGGGCTCAAGGACGTCACCACGGGTGACACCCTCTGCGCGCTCGACTCGCCGGTGATCCTCGAGTCGATGTCGTTCCCCGAGCCCGTCATCGACGTCGCGATCGAGCCGAAGACGAAGGCGGACCAGGAGAAGCTCTCCACGGCGATCCAGAAGCTCGCCGAGGAGGACCCGACGTTCCGCGTGAAGCTGGACGAGGAGACCGGCCAGACCGTCATCGGCGGCATGGGCGAGCTCCACCTCGACATCCTCGTGGACCGCATGCGCCGCGAGTTCCGCGTCGAGGCGAACGTCGGCAAGCCGCAGGTCGCGTACCGCGAGACCATCCGTCGCGCGGCCGAGAAGGTGGACTACACGCACAAGAAGCAGACCGGCGGTTCCGGGCAGTTCGCCAAGGTCCAGGTGACCTTCGAGCCGCTCGAGACGACGGAGGGCGAGCTCTACGAGTTCAAGAACTCCGTCACCGGTGGTCGCATCCCGCGGGAGTACATCCCGAGCGTGGACGCGGGGATCCAGTCCGCGATGGAGCTCGGTGTGCTCGCCGGCTTCCCGATGGTCGGGGTCAAGGCGACGCTGCTCGACGGCGCGTACCACGACGTCGACTCGTCGGAGATGGCGTTCAAGATTGCCGGCTCGATGGTCCTCAAGGAGGGCGTCAAGCGGGCGGACCCGGTTCTGCTGGAGCCGGTGATGGCGGTCGAGGTGCGTACGCCCGAGGAGTACATGGGCGACGTCATCGGCGACCTGAACTCACGTCGTGGAATGATCCAGTCCATGGAGGACGCGACGGGTGTGAAGGTCGTCCGGGCCAACGTACCGTTGTCAGAGATGTTCGGGTACATCGGTGACCTGCGGTCGAAGACCCAGGGCCGCGCGATGTACTCGATGCAGTTCGACAGCTATGCCGAGGTTCCTCGGAACGTTGCCGAAGAGATCATCAAGAAGACCCGGGGCGAGTGAGTCCCCACAGGTCGAAGACCATCAGAACCATCAACCTGTAGGAAACCGCAACGCCCCGCGGATGTAAGATCCTTCGGACGACATTCGCAAACGTTCGGCACATCTACCCAAGTCCCAGGAGGACCCCAGTGGCTAAGGCCAAGTTCGAGCGGACCAAGCCGCACGTCAACATCGGCACCATCGGTCACGTCGACCACGGTAAGACGACGCTGACGGCGGCGATCTCGAAGACGCTCGCGGACACGTACCCGGACCTGCCGGCGAACAAGCAGCGCAACTTCGACGAGATCGACGCGGCTCCCGAGGAGAAGCAGCGCGGTATCACGATCAACATCGCGCACATCGAGTACGAGACGCCGAAGCGCCACTACGCGCACGTCGACGCCCCGGGTCACGCCGACTACATCAAGAACATGATCACCGGTGCCGCCCAGATGGACGGCGCGATCCTGGTCGTCGCCGCGACCGACGGCCCGATGGCCCAGACGCGTGAGCACGTCCTGCTCGCCCGCCAGGTCGGCGTGCCGTACCTGCTCGTGGCGCTCAACAAGGCCGACATGGTCGACGACGAGGAGATCCTCGAGCTCGTCGAGATGGAGGTCCGTGAGCTCCTCTCCTCGCAGGAGTTCGACGGCGACAACGCACCGGTCATCCGCGTCTCCGGCCTCAAGGCCCTCGAGGGCGACGCCGAGTGGACCTCGAAGATCGTCGAGCTCATGGACGCCGTGGACGAGAACGTGCCCGAGCCCGTGCGCGAGCTCGACAAGCCGTTCCTCATGCCCGTCGAGGACGTCTTCACGATCACCGGTCGCGGCACGGTCGTCACCGGCAAGGTCGAGCGTGGCACGCTGGACGTGAACTCGGACGTCGAGATCGTCGGCATCCGTTCCCCGCAGAAGACCACGGTCACGGGTATCGAGACGTTCCACAAGCAGATGGACCAGGCCCAGGCCGGCGACAACACCGGTCTGCTCCTGCGCGGCATCAAGCGCGAGGACGTCGAGCGCGGCCAGGTCGTCGTCAAGCCGGGCTCGATCACCCCGCACACGGACTTCGAGGCGCAGGTCTACATCCTGGGCAAGGACGAGGGTGGGCGTCACAACCCGTTCTACTCGAACTACCGTCCGCAGTTCTACTTCCGCACCACGGACGTCACCGGCGTCATCACGCTGCCCGAGGGCACCGAGATGGTCATGCCGGGCGACAACACCGAGATGTCGGTCGCGCTGATCCAGCCGATCGCCATGGAGGAGGGCCTCGGCTTCGCCATCCGTGAGGGTGGTCGTACCGTCGGCTCGGGCCGCGTCACCAAGATCAACAAGTGATCTGACGCTGCCCTGCAGCACTGCTCACGAGGGCCCGGCACCGCGCAGGTGCCGGGCCCTCGTGCCGTGACGGGTCCGCTCGGCCGGGGTCGAGCTCCTCGCCGGGCCGGCACGAGGACTGCCCACGTGAAGGCCCACGAAGGCCCACGTGAAGGCGCACGAGAAGCGCACGAGGCGGTCCACCGTCCCGACTTGGCGATCACGGCTTCGTGTGGCAGACTGTTCAGGTTGCCTGTTACGGGCGCGCTCTTTCATGTATCGAACAGTGTGTTGATCCAGTCCTCGCTCGTCGGGGACCAGGAACCGGCCCCTCGGGCCGGGGCTGCGGGATGGACTCTCTGTCGGTACAGATCGAGGAGCCCCGCGGAAGCACATTCCGGTCAGGCTCGCCAAACGTTGTGATCCAGGCTGCGGCGTCGCGTG
The DNA here is from genome assembly GCF_014837295.1 of Cellulosimicrobium arenosum. Taxonomy (GTDB): domain Bacteria; phylum Actinomycetota; class Actinomycetes; order Actinomycetales; family Cellulomonadaceae; genus Cellulosimicrobium; species Cellulosimicrobium arenosum. The sequence continues at coordinate 44,156 of NZ_JACYHB010000016.1, read as the reverse complement.
AGAGCGCGGTGCGCGGTGGTTCACATATCCAACGGCCCTACGCCTTCGGGCGTGTGCGCCCTGGTGTGTCGCACGAGTGCGACACGCCCGAGCGCGGGGGTCGGACAGCTAGCGGTACGAGAGAGAGAGTCAGACGACGCCATGGCGGGACAGAAGATCCGCATCCGGCTCAAGTCCTACGACCACGAGGTCATCGACAGCTCGGCGCGCAAGATCGTCGACACGGTGACGCGCGCTGGTGCAACGGTCGTGGGTCCGGTGCCGCTGCCGACGGAGAAGAACGTCTTCTGCGTCATCCGGTCGCCTCACAAGTACAAGGACAGCCGCGAGCACTTCGAGATGCGCACGCACAAGCGGTTGATCGACATCATCGACCCCACGCCGAAGGCCGTCGACTCGCTCATGCGTCTCGACCTGCCTGCCGACGTGAACATCGAGATCAAGCTCTGAGGCTGGAGGACATCATGACTACCCCCCAGCAGAACATCCGCCCTGTGTCGGCGGTGCTCGGGACCAAGCTCGGCATGACCCAGCTGTGGGACGAGGCCGGTCGCCTCGTTCCCGTGACGGTCGTGGCCGTCGGGACGAACGTGGTGACGCAGGTGCGTTCCGCGGACGCCGACGGGTACGCGGCCGTGCAGCTCGCCTACGGGCAGATCGACCCCCGCAAGGTGACCAAGCCCCTCAAGGGCCACTTCGAGAAGGCCGGCGTCACGCCGCGCCGTCACGTGGCCGAGGTGCGGACCAGCGACGCCGCCGAGTACTCGCTCGGCCAGGAGATCACTGCCGAGGCCTTCGCGGCCGGGGCGCTGGTCGACGTCATGGGTACGACCAAGGGCAAGGGCACCGCAGGTGTCATGAAGCGCCACGGCTTCTCCGGTGTCGGTGCCTCCCACGGTGCGCACCGCAACCACCGCAAGGCCGGCTCGATCGGTGGGGCCTCGACCCCGTCGCGCGTCTTCAAGGGCATGCGGATGGCCGGTCGGATGGGTCACGCCCGTCAGACCACCCAGAATCTGACCGTGCACGCGGTCGACGCAGAGAAGGGTCTGCTGCTCGTCAAGGGCGCAGTTCCCGGCCCCAAGGGTGGCGTCGTCCTCGTCCGTAGCGCCGCGAAGGGAGCGTGAACATCGTGGCTGCACTGAGCGTTGAGGTCCTTGACCCCAAGGGCAAGAAGGCCGGGACCGCCGAGCTCCCCTCCGAGGTGTTCGACGTCGTCACGAACGTCCCGCTGATCCACCAGGTCGTCGTGGCCCAGCGCGCTGCTGCGCGCCAGGGTACCCACGACACCAAGTCGCGCGGCGAGGTCCGCGGTGGTGGCAAGAAGCCGTACAAGCAGAAGGGCACCGGCCGCGCCCGTCAGGGTTCGATCCGTGCGCCGCAGTTCGCCGGCGGTGGCATCGTCCACGGTCCGACGCCTCGCTCGTACGACCAGCGCACCCCGAAGAAGATGAAGGTCGCCGCGCTGCGCGGTGCCCTCTCCGACCGGGCACGCAACGGCCGCGTCCACGTCGTGACAGGTTTCGGCGTCGACGGTGCCCCGTCGACCAGGACCGCACTGACGATGCTCGCGAAGCTCTCCGGGCGCAAGCACGTCCTCGTCGTCACCGAGCGTGGGGACGAGCTGACGGTCAAGTCGCTGCGGAACGTGGAGCAGGTCCACCTCCTGGTGGCCGACCAGCTCAACACCTACGACGTGCTCGTCTCCGACGACGTCGTCTTCACGCAGGGCGCGCTCGACGTGTTCCTGGCCGGGCCGGCCACGGGTCGTTCCGCGAAGGCTGTCGCGACGTCCTCCGAGGCGGACGAGACTGCTGCCGAGGAGGCCGCGAAGTGACCACCGTGACCAAGGACCCCCGCGACGTGATCCTCACGCCGGTCGTCTCCGAGAAGAGCTACGGCCTGCTCGACGAGGGCAAGTACACGTTCGTGGTCGACCCGCGGGCCAACAAGACCGAGATCAAGATCGCGATCGAGCAGATCTTCGACGTCAAGGTGGCCTCGGTGAACACGATCAACCGCAAGGGCAAGTCGCGCCGCACGCGCTACGGCCTGGGCAAGCGCAAGGACACCAAGCGTGCGATCGTCACCCTCCGCGAGGGCACGATCGACATCTTCGGCTGAGCCGACGAGAGCAGATTGAGGACAGATCCCCATGGGAATCCGTAAGTACAAGCCGACGACGCCAGGCCGCCGCGGCTCGAGCGTCGCCGACTTCGCCGAGATCACGCGCTCGCAGCCGGAGAAGTCTCTGGTCCGCCCGCTCTCCAAGAGCGGGGGCCGCAACAGCTCCGGCCGCATCACCACCCGGCACAAGGGTGGTGGCCACAAGCGTGCATATCGCGTGATCGACTTCCGTCGCCACGACAAGGACGGCGTGCCGGCGAAGGTCGCGCACATCGAGTACGACCCGAACCGCACGGCGCGCATCGCGCTCCTGCACTACGCCGACGGCGAGAAGCGCTACATCATCGCGCCGAGCAAGCTGAAGCAGGGCGACGTCGTCGAGAACGGCGCGGGCGCCGACATCAAGCCCGGCAACAACCTGCCGATGCGCAACATCCCGACCGGTACGGTCATCCACGCCATCGAGCTCCGGCCCGGCGGCGGCGCGAAGATCGCCCGCTCGGCCGGCGCGTCGGTGCAGCTCGTCGCCAAGGACGGTCCCTACGCGCAGCTGCGCATGCCGTCCGGCGAGATCCGCAACGTCGACCTGCGCTGCCGCGCGACGGTCGGCGAGGTCGGCAACGCCGAGCAGTCCAACATCAACTGGGGCAAGGCCGGCCGCATGCGGTGGAAGGGCGTCCGCCCGACCGTCCGTGGCGTGGTCATGAACCCGGTCGACCACCCGCACGGTGGTGGTGAGGGCAAGACGTCCGGCGGTCGTCACCCGGTGAGCCCCTGGGGCCAGCCGGAGGGTCGTACCCGCCGCCCGAACAAGCCCAGCGACAAGCTGATCGTCCGTCGCCGCCGTACCGGCAAGAAGCGCTGATAGGAGCCTGGAGACATGCCTCGTAGCCTGAAGAAGGGCCCCTTCGTCGACGACCACCTGCAGAAGAAGGTGGACGGACAGAACGAGAAGGGGACCAAGAACGTCATCAAGACCTGGTCCCGGCGGTCGGTCATCACGCCCGACTTCCTCGGTCACACCTTTGCCGTGCACGACGGCCGCAAGCACACCCCGGTGTTCGTCACCGAGGCGATGGTCGGCCACAAGCTCGGCGAGTTCGCCCCGACGCGGACGTTCCGCGGCCACGTGAAGGACGACAAGAAGGGCCGTCGCCGCTGACTCGGTGGGCCTCGGCCCTCGAGACAGCAGCGATGTGCACCTGACGGTCACAAGACAAGAAGGCAGGACAGCAATGGAAGCCAAGGCGCAGGCGCGGTTCGTCCGTGTCACGCCCCAGAAGGCCCGGCGCGTCGTGGACCTCATCCGTGGCAAGCAGGCCTCCGAGGCCGTCGCCGTGCTGAAGTTCGCACCGCAGGCGGCGAGCGAGCCCGTCCGCAAGGTCGTGGAGAGCGCCGTCGCGAACGCCAGGGTGAAGGCCGATCGTGCGAGCGTCGCGTTCGAGGAGCAGGAGCTCGTCGTGCGTGAGGTGTTCGTCGACGAGGGTCCGACCCTCAAGCGTTTCCGGCCGCGGGCCCAGGGCCGGGCGAACCGTATCCTCAAGCGAACGAGCCACATCACCGTGGTCGTCGCTCCGCGAGAGAACACGAAGGGAAGTGCCCGATAGTGGGACAGAAGGTTCACCCGCACGGGTACCGCCTCGGCATCTCGACCGACCACCGGTCGCGTTGGTTCGCCGACAGCACCAAGCCCGGACAGCGGTACCGCGACTACGTCCGTGAGGACGTGCAGATCCGCAAGCTCATGAGCACCGGTCTCGAGCGCGCCGGCATCTCCAAGGTCGAGATCGAGCGCACCCGCGACCGCGTCCGCGTGGACATCCACACGGCGCGCCCGGGGATCGTCATCGGTCGCCGTGGCGCCGAGGCAGACCGCATCCGCGGTGAGCTGGAGAAGCTCACCGGCAAGCAGGTGCAGCTCAACATCCTCGAGGTCAAGAACGCGGAGATCGACGCGCAGCTCGTGGCCCAGGGCATCGCTGAGCAGCTCGCGAGCCGCGTGGCCTTCCGCCGCGCGATGCGCAAGGGCATGCAGTCCGCGCAGCGCGCCGGTGCGAAGGGGATCCGCGTCCAGGTCTCCGGTCGCCTCGGCGGCGCCGAGATGAGCCGTTCGGAGTTCTACCGCGAGGGTCGTGTGCCGCTGCACACGCTGCGCGCGTACATCGACTACGGCTTCTTCGAGGCTCGCACGACCTTCGGCCGCATCGGCGTGAAGGTCTGGATCTACAAGGGCGACATGACCGAGAAGGAGTTCGCCGCACAGCAGGCGACCGCCGCTCCTCGTCAGGGCCGTGGCGGCCCGCGCGGTGAGCGTGGCGGCGACCGTCGCGGTGGACGTCGTCCCGAGCGTTCGGCCGAGCGTCCTGCTCCCGAGGCGCCGGCAGCCGCACAGGCTCCGGCCGCGGAGCCTGCTGCTCAGCCGACCCCTGAGACCGGAACGGAGGCCTGAGTCATGCTGATCCCGCGCAGGCTCAAGCACCGCAAGCAGCACCACCCCTCGCGCTCCGGTGCGGCCAAGGGTGGTACTCAGATCTCGTTCGGCGAGTACGGCATCCAGGCTCTCGAGCCTGCGTACGTGACGAACCGGCAGATCGAGGCTGCTCGTATCGCGATGACCCGCCACATCAAGCGTGGCGGCAAGGTCTGGATCAACATCTACCCGGACCGTCCGCTGACCAAGAAGCCCGCCGAGACCCGCATGGGTTCCGGTAAGGGTTCGCCCGAGTGGTGGGTCGCCAATGTCAAGCCCGGTCGCATCGTCTTCGAGCTGGCCGGTGTCCCGGAGCCCCTGGCGCGCGAGGCCATGCGTCGCGCGATCCACAAGCTCCCGATGAAGTGCCGTTTTGTGGTGCGCGAGGGTGGTGGCAACTGATGTCTGTCGGAACGAAGGGGCTCGCCCCCACGGACCTGGACGCTTTCGACGACGAGAAGCTCGTCGCCGAGCTGAAGAAGGCCAAGGAGGAGCTGTTCAACCTCCGCTTCCAGTCGGCCACCGGCCAGCTGGAGAGCCACGGACGTCTCAAGGCCGTCCGTCGCGACATCGCGCGGATCTACACGATCCTGCGTGAGCGCGAGCTCGGTATCCGTACTGCGCCGAGCGCCGAGTGAGTGAGGCTGGAATGAGCGAGAACGCAACCAACACGCCCGTGGAGGACGCTGCCGCAGACGCGCAGCGCACCACCACCCGCAAGACGCGCCGCGGCTACGTCGCGAGCGACAAGATGGACAAGACCGTGGTGGTCGAGGTCGAGGACCGGGTCAAGCACCCGCTCTACGGCAAGGTCATCCGGCGTACGAGCAAGGTCAAGGCGCACGACGAGCAGAATGCTGCCGGCGTGGGCGACCTGGTCGTGATCATGGAGACCCGCCCGCTGTCCGCGACCAAGCGGTGGCGCGTGGTGGAGATCCTCGAGAAGGCGAAGTAGCACCCGGCGAACTGCCGACGTGCAGGGTCGTGGGGGGGGGGGGGGGGGCCCCCCCCCCCCCCCCCCCGGCCCCCCCCCGGGGCGGCCCCCCCGGCGGACCGGGGGGGCCGGCGCC
>NZ_JACYHB010000016.1:0-38479 GCF_014837295.1 Cellulosimicrobium arenosum | reverse complement strand
GGGGGCCTACCCCCGAGCGGCCCATGCCCCCCCCGCCCACCGCCGGGCGGCCGGGGGGGGGGCGGGCCCCCGGCCCCCCCCCCACGACCGTCTCGTGCCGCACCGCGGTGCGGCAACCAGTGAGGACAGGGCGAGACGGGACCACCGTCTCTCCTGGCCGGTTCACCCGCGAGGGACCCGGCACTGACAGCTATCCGTTCGGCAAGGCTCGCAGCACGCGAGAACCGGCTCGACGACAGGAGTTCATTACATGATCCAGCAGGAGTCGCGACTTCGTGTCGCCGACAACACGGGTGCGAAGGAGATTCTCTGCATCCGTGTTCTCGGTGGCTCGGGCCGTCGCTACGCCGGAATCGGCGACACCATCGTCGCTACCGTCAAGGACGCGATCCCGGGCGGCAACGTCAAGAAGGGCGACGTCGTCAAGGCGGTCGTCGTCCGTACCGCCAAGGAGCGCCGTCGTCCGGACGGTTCTTACATCAAGTTCGACGAGAACGCCGCGGTGATCCTCAAGAACGACGGTGAGCCGCGCGGCACCCGCATCTTCGGCCCCGTGGGTCGCGAGCTGCGGGACAAGCGGTTCATGAAGATCATCTCGTTGGCTCCGGAGGTGATCTGAACATGGCGAAGATCAAGAAGGGCGACCTCGTGGTCGTCATCGCCGGCAAGGACAAGGGCAAGCAGGGGCGCGTCCTCGAGGTGCTCAAGGACAGCGACCGGCTCGTCGTCGAGGGCGTCCAGCGCGTCACGAAGCACACCAAGGTCGGCCAGTCGCAGCGCGGCACCCGGACCGGTGGCATCGAGACCGTCGAGGCGCCGATCCACGTCAGCAACGTGATGGTCGTCGACCCGGAGACCAAGAAGGGCACCCGCGTCGGGTACCGCACCGAAGAGGTCGAGCGTGACGGCCGCAAGCGCACCGTTCGGGTGCGGGTCGCCAAGCGCTCCGGTAAGGACATCTGATGAGCACTGAGATCGCAGCCCCCGAGGTCCCGCGCCTCAAGCAGCGCTACCGCGACGACATCGTCGCCGGCCTGCGCGAGGAGTTCGGGCACGAGAACGTCAACCAGGTCGCGCGCGTCACGAAGATCGTCGTGAACATGGGCGTCGGCGACGCGGCGAAGGACTCCAAGCTCATCGAGGGCGCCATTCGCGACCTGTCCGCGATCACCGGTCAGAAGCCTCAGGTGACGCGCGCCCGCAAGTCCATCGCGCAGTTCAAGCTGCGCGAGGGCATGCCGATCGGTGCCCACGTCACGCTGCGGGGCGACCGCATGTGGGAGTTCCTCGACCGCCTGCTGTCGATCGCGCTGCCGCGCATCCGCGACTTCCGCGGACTGTCGCCCAAGCAGTTCGACGGCCACGGCAACTACACGTTCGGTCTGACGGAGCAGTCGATGTTCCACGAGATCGACCAGGACAAGATCGACCGGGTCCGCGGTATGGACATCACCCTGGTGACGACCGCCACCACCGATGCTGAGGGACGCTCCCTGCTGCGCCGTCTCGGCTTCCCCTTCAAGGAGAACTGACATGGCGAAGAAGGCCCTAGTCAACAAGGCGGCCGCCAAGCCCAAGTTCGCGGTCCGCTCGTACACGCGGTGCCAGAAGTGCGGTCGTCCGCGCTCGGTGTACCGCAAGTTCGGCCTGTGCCGCATCTGCGTGCGCGACATGGCCCACCGTGGTGAGCTTCCCGGCGTCACCAAGAGCAGCTGGTAACAACTACGTCGCAGGTCCGGTCGGGTGGGACGCCGCACGGCGCCACCGACCGGATACCCCGGCGAGGAAGGGCTAGAGCCCAATGACGATGACCGACCCGATCGCAGACATGCTCACGCGTCTGCGAAACGCGAACTCGGCTTACCACGAGTCGGTGACCATGCCGTACTCGAAGCTGAAGCAGCACATTGCTGAGATCCTCCAGGCCGAGGGCTACATCACCGGCTGGAGCGTCGAGGACGCACGTGTGGGGAAGAACCTCACGCTCGACCTCAAGTTCGGCCCGAACCGCGAGCGCAGCCTTGTCGGCGTGCGCCGCGTGTCGAAGCCCGGCCTGCGCGTGTACGCGAAGTCCACCAACCTGCCCAAGGTGCTCGGCGGCCTCGGCGTGGCGATCCTGTCCACGTCTTCAGGTCTGCTCACCGACAAGCAGGCTTCCACGAAGGGCGTGGGCGGAGAAGTCCTCGCCTACGTCTGGTAATCGGAAAGGAGATACGCCAATGTCTCGAATCGGCAAGATCCCCGTTCCGGTCCCGGCCGGCGTGGACGTCACGATCAGCGGTGCACTGGTGACCGTGAAGGGCCCCAAGGGTTCTCTCGAGCACAACGTCGCCGCCCCCATCCAGGTCGCCCAGGACGACGGCACCCTCGTGGTGTCGCGCCCGGACGACGAGCGCGAGTCGCGTGCCCTGCACGGCCTGACCCGCACCCTGCTGGCGAACCTCGTCCAGGGCGTCACCGAGGGCTACGTCAAGAAGCTCGAGATCGTCGGTACCGGGTACCGCGTGACCGCCAAGGGCTCGGACCTCGAGTTCGCCCTCGGCTTCAGCCACCCGGTCGTCGTGGCGCCCCCCGCGGGCATCACGTTCGCGGTCGAGAGCCCCACGAAGTTCTCGGTCGCCGGCATCGACAAGCAGCAGGTCGGCGAGGTCGCGGCGAACATCCGCAAGATCCGCAAGCCCGAGCCGTACAAGGGCAAGGGTGTGCGTTACGCCGGCGAGGTCGTCCGCCGCAAGGTCGGAAAGGCTGGTAAGTAACCATGGCTCTCAAGGTTCTCGGCAAGGGCAAGGCCGTCTCGCGACAGCGTCGGCACCTTCGCCTGCGGAAGAAGATCAAGGGAACGCCCGCGCGTCCGCGTCTCGTGGTCACGCGATCCTCCCGTCACCTCACGGCACAGGTCGTGGACGACACGATCGGTCAGACCCTGGCGTCGGCCTCGACGCTCGAGGCGGACCTGCGTGCCTCGGACGGCGACAAGTCCGCCAAGGCGCGCAAGGTCGGCGAGCTCGTGGCTGCCCGTGCGAAGGAGGCCGGCGTGGACTCGGTCGTCTTCGACCGTGGCGGCAACAAGTACCACGGCCGTGTGGCCGCGGTTGCCGACGGTGCCCGCGAGGGCGGTCTGGCCCTGTGATGGACAACGTGATCAGCGCCGCATCGTCGGTACGACAGCAAAGGATTCTCTGATGGCTGCAGGGCAGCGCAGCACCACCGGCGCCCCCACGGGCGGCGCCGCCAACGAGTCGGGCGGTCAGAACGCTCGCGGGGGTCGCGACAACCGTCGCGACGGCCGCCGCGACGGCCGTCGCGGCGACGCCGCCGACAAGAACGCCTTCCTCGAGCGCGTCGTCACCATCAACCGCGTCTCCAAGGTCGTCAAGGGCGGCCGTCGCTTCAGCTTCACCGCGCTCGTCGTGGTGGGGGACGGCGACGGCACGGTCGGTGTCGGCTACGGCAAGGCGAAGGAGGTGCCCTCGGCGATCGCCAAGGGTGTCGAGGAGGCCAAGAAGAACTTCTTCAAGGTCCCCCGCATCCAGGGCACCATCCCGCACACGATCCAGGGTGAGGCCGCTGCTGGCGTCGTCTTCCTGCGCCCGGCGTCGCCGGGTACCGGCGTCATCGCCGGTGGTCCGGTGCGTGCCGTGCTGGAGTGCGCCGGCATCCACGACGTGCTGAGCAAGTCGCTCGGTTCGTCGAACGCGATCAACATCGTGCACGCGACCGTCGAGGCACTGCGCAACCTGGAGCAGCCTGAGGCTGTTGCCGCGCGTCGTGGCCTCCCGCTCGAGGACGTCGCTCCGGCGGCGCTCCTGCGTGCACAGGCTGCGGGGGTGAAGTCCTGATGACTCGCCTGAAGGTGACCCAGAAGAAGTCCGCCATCGGCGGCAAGCAGAACCAGCGTGACACGCTGCGCTCTCTGGGCCTCAAGCGGATCGGCGACACCGCCGTGAAGGAGGACCGCCCGGAGATTCGTGGCATGGTCGCGACGGTGGCGCATCTCGTCGCCGTTGAGGAGGTCGAGTGACCATGGCTGAGAAGGCCACGAAGGAGACCGCTGAGGCTCCGAAGAAGAAGACGCCTGCCAAGACGTCGACCAAGGCTGCGGCGAAGGCTCCGGCCAAGACCGAGGCCGCTCCCGCGCAGACGGATCAGGGCGCCGGCGGCACCCTGAAGATGCACCACCTGCGGCCGGCTCCCGGCGCCAAGAAGGCCAAGACCCGTGTGGGCCGTGGCGAGGCGTCGAAGGGCAAGACGGCAGGACGTGGGACCAAGGGCACGAAGGCCCGCTACCAGGTCGCCGCCGGATTCGAGGGCGGGCAGATGCCGCTGCACATGCGGTTGCCCAAGCTCCGGGGCTTCAAGAACCCGTTCCGCACCGAGTACCAGGTCGTGAACCTGGACAAGCTCGCGTCGCTGTACCCCGACGGTGGCTCTGTCACCGTCCAGGACCTCGTCGCGAAGGGCGCGGTCCGCAAGGGCCAGCCCGTCAAGGTGCTCGGCGCGGGGGAGATCACCGTCAAGCTCGAGGTCGCGGTCGACGCGCTCTCGGGCTCGGCACGCGAGAAGATCCTCGCGGCCGGCGGATCGGTCTCGCAGGACTGACCTGACGACAGGGCCGACGGCGCACGCCGTCGGCCCTGTCGCTTGCCGGGACCGGCTCGGTCCCAGCCCGTGGTCCCGACCGCCGTCGGGGCCCGGATAGACTTCCGGTCGGTCCGTCGTCCGCCTCGCGGACGGGGGTCGACCGTTCTGGTCGGTGGACGCCGACTTGCCGTATGACGCGGCGCACGGGCTAAGGTGCCTCTTGGCGCCGTGCCGTGCGTCACACTCGCCGGGCCTCCCGGCGACACGAGAACCCGCCTCGGCGGGCCAGGAGGATAGGTGCTCAGCGCATTCGCCCGGGCTTTCCGGACGCCCGACCTGCGGCGCAAGCTGCTGTTCACGCTCGCGATCATGGTGATCTTCCGTGTGGGGTCGTTCATCCCGACGCCGGGCGTGGACTACACGAACGTGCAGATCTGCACCGAGCAGGTCGCCGACGACAACCTGCTCGGTCTCGTGAACCTCTTCAGCGGTGGAGCACTCCTGCAGCTGTCGGTGTTCGCGCTCGGGATCATGCCGTACATCACCGCGAGCATCATCGTGCAGCTCCTGCGCGTCGTGATCCCACGGTTCGAGGCCCTGCACAAGGAGGGCCAGTCCGGTCAGGCGAAGCTGACGCAGTACACGCGCTACCTGACCATCGCGCTGGCGATCCTGCAGTCCACGACGGTCATCACCACCGCGCGCAACGGTCTGCTGTTCCAGGGCTGTGACGCAGACGTCATCCCGGACGCGAACTTCGTGACCCTCGCCCTGATGGTCGTGACCATGACCGCGGGCACGGGCCTCATCATGTGGCTCGGCGAGCTCATCACGGAGCGCGGCGTCGGGAACGGCATGTCGCTCCTGATCTTCACGTCGATCGCCGCGAGCTTCCCGGCCGCGCTCTGGTCGATCGTGGGCGGGACCAACGGGGCGTTCAACTTCATCGTCATGATCGCCGTGATCGTCCTGGTCATCGGCCTGGTCGTGTACGTCGAGCAGTCGCAGCGTCGCATCCCCGTCCAGTACGCCAAGCGCATGGTGGGACGTCGGATGTACGGCGGCTCGAGCACCTACATCCCGATCAAGATCAACATGGCCGGGGTCATCCCGGTGATCTTCGCGGCCTCGCTCCTCGCCGTCCCGGGGCTCATCGCCCAGTTCGGCGACCAGAGCGCCGACTGGGTCCTGTGGATCAGTGCGAACCTCGTGCCCCAGGACGCGCCGCTGCACATCGCGATCTACGTGCTGCTCATCGTCTTCTTCGCCTTCTTTTACACCTCGATCACGTTCAACCCGGACGAGGTCGCGGACAACATGAAGAAGTACGGCGGCTTCATCCCCGGGATCCGTGCCGGGCGTCCGACGGCGGAGTACCTCGACTACGTCATCACGCGCATCACGTCGGCGGGCTCGATCTACCTCGCGCTCGTCGCGCTGCTGCCGACGCTCGTGCTCATCGGACTGGGTGTGACCACGAACATCCCGTTCGGCGGTTCGTCGATCCTCATCATCGTCGGCGTGGGCCTGGAGACGGTCAAGCAGATCGACTCCCAGCTGCAGCAGCGTCACTACGAAGGGTTCCTCCGTTGAGCAACGCCACACCCGCGCGCCTGGTGATCATGGGACCCCAGGGCGCAGGCAAGGGGACGCAGGCGGCTCTCCTGGCCGAGCGGCTCGCGATCCCCGCGATCTCCACCGGTGACATCTTCCGGGAGAACATCAAGGGTGGGACGGAGCTCGGTCGGCTCGCGCAGGAGTACACGGCGAAGGGTGAGCTCGTCCCCGACTCCGTGACGAACGCGATGGTCCGGGACCGGCTCGCCCAGGACGACGCCACGGTGGGATTCATCCTCGACGGCTACCCCCGCAACGCGGCGCAGGTCGTCGAGCTCGACGGGATCCTCGGCGACCTCGGCCAGTCTCTGGACGCCGTGGTCGAGCTGACCGCGGAGCGTGACGAGCTCTTGGCCCGTCTCGCGAAGCGCGCCGAGCTGGAGGGGCGGGAGGACGACACCGAGGAGACCATCGCGCGCCGGCTCGACATCTATGCCGAGCAGACGGCACCGTTGACGTCGGCGTACGCCGACCGCGGGCTGCTTCGTCGCGCCGACGGGATCGGCGAGATCGGTGTCGTGAGCGACCGCATCGCTGCGGCGCTCGGCGTCTGAACGTCCTGACGACGGCGACGACCGGATGAGGTGGCCGATGTTCGGCCGGGAACGGATCGAGTACAAGTCGACAGCAGACGTCCGGGCGATGCGTCGGTCGGGCCTCGTGGTCCGGCGCTGCCTGGACACCGTCCGGGACGCCGCCCGCCCCGGGATGACGACCTCGGACCTCGACGAGCTCGCGGTCGCGGTCATCGCCGATGCCGGCGCTGTCGCCTCGTTCCTCGGCTACGAGGGTTTCCCCGCGTCGTCGTGCGTGTCCGTCAACGACGAGGTCGTGCACGGCATCCCCGGAGCACGAGAGCTCGAGCGGGGAGACCTGGTCTCGGTGGACTGCGGCGCCATCATCGACGGCTGGCACGCGGACGCGGCGTTGTCCTTCGTCGTCGGTGAGCCAGACCCGGTGGACGAGGCGCTGGTCGAGGCCACGCGCCGAGCCATGTGGGACGGGATCGCCGCGCTCGCCGGCGCCACCCGTCTGGGCGAGGTCGGCGCGGCGATCGAGGCGACGGTCCGTGGTCGCGCGCTGACGGACGGCGCGGCCTACGGGATCGTCGAGGAGTACGTGGGTCACGGCATCGGCACCACGATGCACCAGGCGCCGGACGTGCTCAACTACGCTGCCCGGGAGCGTGGCCCGCGCGTCCGGCCAGGGATGTGTCTGGCGATCGAGCCGATGGTGACCCTCGGGGAGCGTTTCACCCAGGTGTGCGAGGACGGGTGGACGGTCGTCACCGACGACGGCGGCAGGGCCGCGCACTGGGAGCACACCGTCGCCGTCCTCGACGACGGGCTGTGGGTCCTGACGGAGGCCGACGGGGGCGCGGTGGAGCTCGGTGCGCGCGGGATAGCGGTGGCCGCGCTCGACCAGGGCTGACCGAAGGTCCGGGATCGCACGGTTTCCCTTTGCTTGGCCGATGCCGTAGGATGTTCCGTTGGGTGTCGTCCGTGTGCGACGTCCGCCACCACAACCACCTCAGCCACCTTGGCGAGTGCCGATGCAAGCAGTCGCGTGCTCCAGGGGTCGCGTGTCGTGGGCGCCGGGTGGCGGCCGGACCGCACGGCTTCACGCACGAACCCTTGTGGACGGACCGATGGTCCGTGCGCGAGATCAGCAGTTCAGACGAGAGTTAGCGGAGGACATGGCAAAGAAGGACGGTGTCATCGAGATCGAGGGCAGCGTGGTCGAGGCACTGCCGAACGCGATGTTCCGCGTGGAGCTGGCCAACGGGCACAAGGTTCTCGCGCACATCTCGGGCAAGATGCGCCAGCACTACATCCGCATCCTCCCGGAGGACCGGGTCGTGGTGGAGCTGAGCCCGTACGACCTGTCCCGCGGCCGGATCGTCTACCGCTACAAGTAGTCGTCACGCGTCCACCACTCACCACAGCCATCGCTGCCGGGCCGCCGGGTACACCCCGTCGGTCGCGCACGGCGGCGGAGCACCACTGAGGGAACACTGATGAAGGTCAAGCCCAGCGTCAAGAAGATCTGCGACAAGTGCAAGGTGATCCGCCGGCACGGTCGCGTCATGGTGATCTGCGACAACCTGCGGCACAAGCAGCGCCAGGGCTGACCCTGCGCCTGCGCCACGGGTGACGGTCCTGACGGACCGGATCACCAGGGTCGTCCGCCTGCCGGCGGTCACCCTCAGCGCACCACCACGAACCCGCGCCCCGCATCGCTCACCGCGATGTCCGACGGCGAGGGGGAACCCCCGGCCCGGAGGCCGGGGCCCGCGGTCTCGCGGGAGGGCGGTGCGGCAGACCTCCGGACGAAGTACGAGGAGCCGACAGGCACATGGCACGTCTCATCGGCGTCGACCTCCCCCGCGACAAGCGGCTCGAGGTTGCGCTCACCTACATCTACGGCGTCGGTCGTACCCGCTCCCAGCAGACGCTGGCAGCGACGGGCATCAGCCCGGACGCGCGCGTGAAGGACCTCGGCGACGCCGAGCTCGTCGCGCTGCGCGACTACCTCGAGGGCAACTACCAGCTCGAAGGTGACCTCCGCCGTGAGGTGGCCGCCGACATCCGCCGCAAGGTCGAGATCGGCACCTACCAGGGCCTGCGTCACCGCCGCGGCCTTCCCGTGCGCGGACAGCGCACGAAGACCAACGCGCGTACGCGCAAGGGACCGAAGCGCACCGTGGCCGGCAAGAAGAAGGCCCGCTAAGCAGCAGTCCGCAGGGCGGGCCCCGACCGCACGACGCCCCACGCGTCGTCGGGCGGCCGGTGATCCCCGCGGTCCGACCACCTCAGACCAGGAGAGAAGAAGCAGATGCCTCCCAAGACTCGCGCAACCTCGCGCAAGCCTCGCCGCAAGGACAAGAAGAACGTCCCCGTCGGCCAGGCGCACATCAAGAGCACGTTCAACAACACGATCGTCTCGATCACCGACCCGTCGGGCGCCGTGATCTCGTGGGCCTCCGCCGGCCACGTGGGCTTCAAGGGTTCGCGGAAGTCGACGCCGTTCGCCGCGCAGCTCGCGGCCGAGTCGGCCGCGCGCCGTGCCCAGGAGCACGGCGTGAAGAAGGTCGACGTCTTCGTCAAGGGTCCCGGCTCCGGCCGTGAGACCGCGATCCGCTCCCTCCAGGCCACGGGCCTCGAGGTCGGCTCGATCCAGGACGTGACGCCGCAGGCGCACAACGGCTGCCGTCCGCCGAAGCGCCGCCGCGTCTGACGTCCGTGCCGACCGAGGACCCGGCTGTGCCGGGCCCTCGGTCACCAGCACCCTGTCGTCCTGACGACACCTTCCTGGCCGGGTAGACAGGATCCCGGCCGGGACGGCGCGCCGACGGCGCGCCTCGCCCTGAACCGTGCAGCGTCATATGGCGGACGCTCACCGAAAGGAAACCACCAGTGCTGATCGCACAGCGCCCCACCTTGACCGAAGAGGTCATCTCGGAGAACCGTTCGCGCTTCTCCATCGAGCCGCTGGAGCCCGGCTTCGGCTACACGCTCGGCAACTCGCTGCGTCGCACGCTGCTCTCGTCCATCCCGGGCGCGGCGGTCACCTCCATCCGGATCGACGGTGTGCTCCACGAGTTCACCACGGTCCCGGGGGTGAAGGAGGACGTCACCGAGATCATCCTCAACATCAAGAACCTCGTCGTCTCGTCGGAGAACGACGAGCCGGTCGTGATGTACCTGCGCAAGGCGGGCTCCGGTGCGGCGACCGCGGCGGACATCGTGCCGCCGGCGGGCGTGGAGGTCCACAACCCGGACCTGCACATCGCCACGCTCAACGACAAGGGCAAGCTCGAGATCGAGCTGACGGTGGAGCGCGGGCGCGGCTACGTGTCCGCGTCGCAGAACAAGTCCTACGAGGCCGAGATCGGACGCATCCCGATCGACTCGATCTACTCGCCCGTCCTCAAGGTGACCTACAAGGTCGAGGCGACGCGAGTCGAGCAGCGCACGGACTTCGACAAGCTCGTCGTCGACGTCGAGGCCAAGCCGGCGATCACCCCCCGTGACGCCCTGGCGTCCGCTGGCAAGACGCTCGTCGAGCTGTTCGGCCTGGCCCGTGAGCTCAACGTCGAGGCCGAGGGCATCGAGATCGGGCCGTCGCCGACGGACGCGGCTCTCGCCGCGGACCTGGCACTGCCGATCGAGGAGCTCAACCTCACGATCCGCTCGTACAACTGCCTCAAGCGCGAGGGCATCCACCAGGTGGGGGAGCTCGTGGCACGCAGCGAGGCGGACCTGCTCGACATCCGGAACTTCGGCGCGAAGTCCATCAACGAGGTGAAGGAGAAGCTCGCAGAGCTCGGCCTGTCCCTCAAGGACTCCCCGCTGGACTTCGACCCGTCCGCCGCGTCGTACTACGAGGACGAGGGCGGCGACGCCACCTTCTCGGACACGGAGCAGCAGTACTGAGTCTGCGCCAGTCGGCGACGCCCTCACCTTCAGCGCGCCCGGGACAGTCCCCGGGTCGCGATCACTTCCCAAGGAGCACATCCCATGCCTACCCCCAACAAGGGCCCGCGGCTCGGCGGTGGCCCGGCTCACGAGCGTCTGATCCTCGCGAACCTGTCCACGCAGCTCTTCGAGCACGGCCGCATCACGACGACCGAGACCAAGGCGAAGCGCCTGCGTCCGGTGGCCGAGCGTCTCATCACGTTCGCCAAGCGCGGGGACCTGCACGCGCGCCGCCGCGTGCTGCGCGTGGTGCGCGACAAGTCCGTCGTCCACACGCTGTTCACCGAGATCGCCCCGCAGATGACGGAGCGCGACGGCGGCTACACCCGCATCACGAAGGTCGGGACGCGCAAGGGTGACAACGCGCCCCTCGCCGTGATCGAGCTGGTCACCGAGCCGGTGAGCCCCAAGCAGGCCGTCGTCCGCGAGGCGGAGAAGGCTGCCGAGAGGTCGAGCAAGAAGACGCCGGCGAAGAAGAGCGCCAAGGTCGAGGACGCCCCGGCCGAGGACGCCAAGGTCGAGGACGCCCCCGTCACCGACGCCGCCGACGAGAAGTCTGCGGAGTCGAAGGACGCCTGAGCACCCTTCCTCTCTCGACGGGCCCGGAACCTCGCGGTTCCGGGCCCGTCGTCGTCTCCTGACGTCTCCTGACCGGGCCCGCCGGGAGACGCACGGAACCGCGTGGGCGCCTAGGGTCGAGAGATGCAGTCGGCGAGAGGCACGAGGTCCGTCCCGCCCGTGGTGCTGGTCCACGGCTCCCGGACGTCACGGACGATGTGGCGGGCTCAGGTGGCGGCACTGGGCAGGGCCGGCGTCGAGACGCTCGCGGTGGACCTGCCGGGGCACGGCACTCGCCGGGGGGAGCCGTTCACGCTCGACGGAGCGGTGGACGCGGTCGTCCGGGGGATCGACGAGGTGGGTGGCAGCGCGGTCGTCGTCGGGCTGTCTCTGGGCGGGTACGTGGGGATCGAGGTGCGCGCGCGCCATCCCGAGCGGGTGCTCGCCCTCGTCGCCGCCTCCTGCTGCACGCTCCCACGTACTCCCTTGCGCAGGGCCTGG
The DNA here is from genome assembly GCF_014837295.1 of Cellulosimicrobium arenosum. Classification (GTDB taxonomy): domain Bacteria; phylum Actinomycetota; class Actinomycetes; order Actinomycetales; family Cellulomonadaceae; genus Cellulosimicrobium; species Cellulosimicrobium arenosum. Next base: position 26,744 of record NZ_JACYHB010000016.1, on the reverse strand, counting down.
CTCGTCGCGGCGCGCCGCATCGAGCGGATGCGGGACGGCGGTGCAGCTCTCAACCAGGCGCTGGTCGACCGGACCCTGTCCGGGCCTGCTGCGACGGACCTGGCCGCGGGCGGCTTCGCGCTCGACGTCATGAGCGCGATCCTGGCGGAGGTCGGTCGGTGCGACCCGCTGACGGCGCTGGCGTCATCGGGCTCGCCCGTCTGGGTGGTCAACGGGCGCTGGGACCACTTCCGCCTCGCCGAACGCGCGTACGTCGCGGCGGCCGCGCGCGGCGGGGCGCCCGCGCGACTGGTCGTGCTCCCGGGAGCGCGTCACCTGGTGAGCCTGGACGCGCCCGTCGCCTTCACCCGGGTGGTGCTGGCGGCGGTGGACGACGTCGCGTCGTCCGGCGAGCGCCACGGTTCCTCGGCGGCCGGTGCCGTCGCGGTGGCGGACGGCCGCTGAGCCCGACGGGCTCACGCGGGCGGCAGGTCCCACGCGCGCGCACCGCCCACGAGCGCGGCGGAGTTGGGGACGACGACGACGTCGTCTCCCAGCCGCTCGAGCGCAGCGGGGCTGATCCGGCGCGAGTTCCCGCCGCCCAGGTAGAGCCGGTCCCACCAGAACACGGCGCGCAGCCCGTCGACGACGGTGAGCACCCGGCGGGACCACAGGGCGCTCCCGAGCCGTCGGCGCTCCGGCTCGCCGACGTACTCGTCGTACGTCGTGCCGCGGCGCACCGGTGCGCGCGACCACTCGAGGTGCGGAGCGAGCCGTCCGCCGTGGAAGAGCGCGGAACCGAGGCCCGTCCCGAGGGTGAGCACGAGCTCGAGACCGGACGCCGCGACCACCCCGGCGCCGTGCACCTCGGCGTCGTTGAGCACCAGGGCGGGTACACCGAGCCGCTGCGTCACCGCAGCCTGCACGTCGAAGCTCGACCAGGCCGCGACGAGTGCCGGGTCCACCCGGGTGCGCGGCCCGGCGCGCGTCACGTAGTGCGGCGTGTGGACCACGACGCCGCTGCGGATCATGCCCGGCATGCCGACGGTGACCCGGTCGGCCGACGGGAGGCTGCCGGCGAGGACGGCGACCGTCTCGACGAGCAGCTCCGGGGGGAGCGGGTAGGGCGTGGGGACGCGGACGGCGGCGGCGTGGGCCGTGCCGGAGGTGTCCAGCACGTTCGCCTTGATGCCACCTCCGCCGCAGTCGACGGAGAGCGTGCGGACCTCGCCCATGCTCCGCAGCGTAGGCAGTGCGCGGTGCCCGTGCAGCGCGAGGACGAGGACGTCCGTGCTCCGGCCGCGCGTTGGCTACGGTGGTGCGTGTGACGACCGACCTCTCTCCGGGCGTGCCCGACGACGTCGTGCGTGTCCGTCTCGACCTGGCCTACCAGGGCACGCACTTCGCCGGCTGGGCCCGGCAGCCGGGTCTGCGGACCGTGGAGGGCGCGCTGGCCGACGGGCTCGCCACCCTCCTGCGCGCCGACGCCCCGCGGCTCACGGTCGCGGGACGGACCGACTCGGGTGTGCACGCACGCGGTCAGGTGGTGCACGTGGACCTGACCGCGGAGCAGTGGACCGCCTTGCCGGGACGGTCCGACCGGGCGCCGGGGGACGCGCTCGTCAGCAGGCTGGGTGGGGTGCTCCCCGGCGACGTGGTCGTGCAGCGGGCGACGCGGGCGCCGACAGGTTTCGATGCCCGGTTCTCGGCGCTCCACCGCGCCTACACGTACCGGGTGGTCGACCGGCACGCGCTGCGCGATCCGCTGCGGCGCGAGTGGGTGCTGTGGAACAGGCGCCCCGTGGACGTCGCGGCGATGGACGACGCCGTCCGGCCGCTGCTCGGCGTCCGGGACTTCGCGGCCTTCTGCAAGCCGCGGCCCGGTGCGACGACGATCCGCGAGCTGCAGGCCATGTCGTGGACGAGGCCGGCGAGCGGTCCGGACGCCGGCCTCGTCGTCGCGCACGTCCGCGCGGACGCGTTCTGCCACAACATGGTCCGCTCTCTCGTGGGAGCGTCGCTCGCCGTGGGGGAGGGGCGGCGCGACGTCGCCTGGCCTGCCGCGCTGCTCGCGAGCCGACGCCGGGACGGCGCTGCCGGCGTCGTCCCGGCGCACGGGCTCGTGCTGGAGGAGGTGACCTACCCGCCCGACGGTGACCTCGCCACGCGCGCCGAGCGCGTACGCGCGGTACGCAACGAGGAGGACGTCTGCGACGACTCCCCGCCCTCGGGGACCAGCGTGGGCTGCTGACCCGCTGCTACGGCTCGTCGACGACGTGGACGGCGGCCTCCTCCGCGCTCGCCCCGGCGCCGTCGATGCCCTCGTCCTCGGCGAACGTGTCGTTCTGCCGCCCGTCGAGGGCTTCGGAGTCCGCCACGAGGCGGCCTGCGCGCGTCTGGTCCGGCCGGTCGAGAGGGTCGGCCTCCCAGGTGTCCGGCTCCTCCTCGGCGAGACGCTGGTCGAGCGGCTCGCCGTGCGTCTCCTCCCACGCCGTCTCGCCGTAGTGGTTCGAGCGGGGTCGATCGGGCGGCGAGTAGCCCTCGTCCAGGACGTCGTCGACGCCGCGGTCGAGCAGCGTGTCCTCGGCCTGGAGCTGGTCGTTGTCGCCCTCGCCGCCGGTCTCGGGGTCGGGCGTCGTTCCGGTCGTGTCGCTCATGCCCCCCAGCCTGGCACCTCGGACAGCCGGTCGCAGCACGGACCCGGGACGCGACGAGGGGAACGCGTCCGGGTCCCTATCCTGGTCGGATGGCTGTCCACAAGATCGTGCTCTTCTACGCCTTCACGCCGCTCGCGGACCCGCGCGCGGTGCAGCTGTGGCAGCGTGCGCTGGCCGAGCGGTGGAACCTCACGGGCCGGGTCATCGTCGCCGACCACGGGATCAACGCGACGCTGGGCGGCACGGTCGAGGACCTCAAGCAGTACGTGAAGACCACGCGGCAGTACCCGGGCTTCGAGCGGATCGACGTCAAGTGGTCCGACGGGACCGGCCTCGACTTCCCGCGGCTGTCGGTCAAGGTCCGGCCCGAGCTGGTGACGTTCGGTGCCCCGGGCGTGGTCGTGGTGGACGAGGACGGCGTGGTCGGCGGCGGGACCCGGCTCTCCCCGCAGGGGCTGCACGACCTCGTGGACGAGCGCGGGGACGACGTCGTGATGTTCGACGGGCGCAACGCGTTCGAGGCGGCGATCGGGCGCTTCCGGGACGCCGTCGTGCCGGACGTCGCGACGACGCGGGAATTCGTCGCCGAGATCGACTCCGGGCGCTACGACGACCTCAAGGGTCGACCGGTCGTGACCTACTGCACGGGTGGCGTGCGGTGCGAGGTGCTGTCCGCGATCCTGCGCACGCGGGGGTTCGACGAGGTGTACCAGCTCGACGGCGGCGTGGTGCGCTACGGCGAGCAGTTCGGGTCGCAGGGTCTGTGGGAGGGGTCGCTGTACGTGTTCGACGAGCGGATGCACGTGGAGCTGGGGCCGGGATCGACCCCGCTGGGGGAGTGCGTCGCGTGCGCCGCACCCACGGCGAAGTACGAGAACTGCGTGGATCCGGGCTGCCGGACCCTGCGGCTGTACTGCGCAGGCTGCGCGCACGTCGCGCGCGAGCGGCGCTGCGAGGTGTGCGCTGCTCGTCACGTTGACCGTGCTGCCGAATCACCGCTATTCTGTTAAGTCGTTGTGCTCACCTCATGACACCCGTGTCGCTAGCGCGCCCACTCGCTGCCGGCCAAGGAGCGGGTGTCAGTCGAGCCCGCCGCGCAACGACAACGCCCTCTCGGCCGCACGCTTCAGCAGCCGAAGAAGACACCTGACAGAAACGAAGGCTACGACCGTGCGTACGTACACCCCGAAGCCCGGCGACATCCAGCGCGACTGGTACGTCATCGACGCGACCGACGTCGTCCTGGGCCGCCTGGCCACCCACGTGGCCACCCTGCTGCGCGGCAAGCACAAGCCGACTTTCGCCCCGCACGTCGACGGCGGTGACTTCGTCATCGTCATCAACGCCGGCAAGGTCGCGCTGAGCGGCAACAAGCGCGAGCAGAAGATGGCCTACAACCACTCCGGTTACCCGGGTGGCCTGCGTGCCGTCGCCTATGGCGAGCTGCTCGAGAAGCACCCCGAGCGTGCCGTGGAGCGAGCCGTTCGCGGCATGATCCCCCACACGAGCCTCGGCCGCGCCCAGTTCGGCAAGCTGAAGGTCTACGCGGGTGCCGAGCACCCGCACACCGCTCAGCAGCCGAAGCCGTTCGAGATCACCCAGGTCGCGCAGTAATCGCCGTCCAGGCGTAGCCGACAGAAAGACGCGAGGACACACCCGTGGCCGAGACCACCGTCGAGACCGACACGCTGGGTGACGAGACCCCCAGCACCTACACCTCCGAGAGCGCCGCACCCATCGGCGCCGGTCAGAGCATCACCGCCCCCGGCCAGGCACTGGGCCGCCGCAAGGAGGCCGTGGCGCGCGTGCGCCTGGTTCCCGGGACCGGCCAGTGGAAGATCAACGGCCGCACGCTCGAGGGCTACTTCCCGAACAAGGTGCACCAGCAGCTGGTGAACTCCCCCCTGAAGCTGGTCGACGTCGAGGGTCGCTTCGACGTCGTCGCCCGCATCTCGGGTGGCGGCACCTCCGGCCAGGCCGGTGCGCTGCGCCTCGGTATCGCTCGCGCGCTCAACGCGATCGACACCGACGTCAACCGCGCCGCGCTGAAGAAGGCCGGCTTCCTGACCCGCGACGCGCGCGTCGTCGAGCGCAAGAAGGCCGGGCTCAAGAAGGCCCGCAAGGCACCGCAGTACTCCAAGCGCTGATCCAGCGCTCGGGCTCGTCGGCCCCGGTGGACACCGTCCACCGGGGCCGTCGGCATTGCTGAGGCTCGTGACGAGCCCGCCGGACCGCGCGGGCGTGGACGGGACGCCCGGTCCGCGACGGCGGCGGCGGACGGCCCGACGAAGGAAGGACTGCCATGGGACGGCTCTTCGGCACCGACGGGGTACGCGGCCTCGCCAACGGGAACGTGACGGCCGAGCTGGCGCTCGGGCTCGGCTCTGCGGCCGCGCGCGTCCTCGCCCGCACCGACGAGGGGCACCGACCGCGTGCCGTCGTCGGCCGGGACACCCGGGTCTCCGGCGAGTTCCTCGCGACGGCGCTCGCGGCCGGGCTGGCCAGCGCCGGGGTGGACGTCAAGGACGTGGGGGTGCTGCCCACGCCCGGGGTCGCGTACCTGGCCGCGACCATGGACGTCGACTTCGGCGTCGTGATCTCGGCGTCCCACAACCCCATGCAGGACAACGGGATCAAGATCCTCGCGCGAGGCGGGGTCAAGCTCGACGACGGGGTCGAGGACGCGATCGAGGCCGCGCTCCACCAGGAGTGGTCGCGCCCGACGCACGACGGGGTCGGGCGCATCTCGGCCGACACGGGCCGTGCCGGCACCGCGTACGTCGAGCACCTCATGTCCAGCATCGGCGCCGACGAGGACCACAAGCCTCTCGCGGGGCTGCGCATCGCGGTGGACTGCGCGAACGGCGCGGCGAGCGACGTGGGCCCCGCGGCGCTGCGCGCGTCGGGCGCCGACGTCGTCGTCATCAACGCGAGCCCCGACGGCCGGAACATCAACGCGGCGTGCGGGTCGAACCACCCCGAGCAGCTCCAGGCCGTCGTCGTCGCGTCGGAGGCCGACTTCGGCGTGGCGTTCGACGGCGACGCCGACCGGTGCATCGCGGTCGACCACGCCGGCGTCGTCGTCGACGGGGACCAGATCCTGGGCGTGCTCGCGCTCGCGCTCAAGGAGCAGGGCGAGCTGGCGGCCGACACCGTCGTCGTCACGGTGATGAGCAACCTCGGTCTCCTCCTCGCCCTGCGTGACGCCGGCATCAGCACCATCCAGACGGCCGTCGGGGACCGCTACGTCCTGGAGGAGATGCGCGCCCGAGGGTACGCGCTCGGCGGCGAGCAGTCGGGTCACATCATCCTGTCGCGGCACGCCACGACGGGGGACGGCGTGCTCACGGCTCTGCAGCTCGCGGCCCGGGTCACGTCGTCCGGACAGAAGCTGGCCGACCTCGCCGGGGTCGTCCGGCGGCTGCCGCAGACGCTCGTCAACGTGTCCGACGTCGACAAGGCGCGCGCCCGGACCGACGACGTGCTCCTGGAGGCCGTTGCCCGTGCGGAGACCACGCTCGGGGAGACGGGACGCGTGCTGCTGCGTCCCTCCGGCACCGAGGCGCTCGTCCGCGTGATGGTCGAGGCAGCGACGCAGCAGCAGGCCGACGCGGTCGCCGCCGAGCTTGCCGACGTCGTGCGGTCCCGGCTCGCGCTGTGAGTCTCCCCCCGGGCGAGGACCTCGGCCTGACGACCTCCGTGGGCGAGCTGCTCGCGACGTTCGAGGACGGCGTCCTGCCGATCGTGCAGGCCGGGCACCCGGTGCTCCGCACGCCCGCCGCGCCGTACACGGGACAGCTCGGCGACCTGCTGTCCCGATTCCTCGAGGCGATGCACCGCACGATGCGGGCCGCCCCCGGCGTCGGGCTCGCTGCTCCCCAGGTAGGGGTCGGGATCGCGATCGCCGTCGTCGAGGACCCGGGCCTCCCCGGCGACGACGAGCACGAGCGGCCGCCGCTGCCCTTCCGAGTCCTGGTCAACCCGCGCTACGCCCCCGTCGGGGACGAGTCTCGGACGTTCGTCGAGGGGTGCCTCTCGGTGCACGGGTGGCAGGCGGAACGCACCCGGCACCGCCGCGTCCGGCTGCAGGCGCAGGACGAGCACGGGAGTCCCGTCGACGACGAGCTCGTGGGCTGGCCCGCCCGGATCGTGCAGCACGAGACCGATCATCTGCGCGGGGAGCTCTACCTCGACGGCGCAGACCTGCGGACCCTCGCCTCCACGGAGGGTGTCGCGCGCCTGCCGCGCCGCGCTCCCGCGGACTGACGGCGGACGTCGCGTCGCGACCGGTCCGCCGCCGCGCACCGTCCTGGTCCTTCCGGTGGAGAAGCGGGGTCGGCGGAGTCCGTCGTCAGGATGATGCCCGCGGCGGCACCGCGCGGGAGAATCGACTGAGCGCCGCCGACGGCGGCCGTGCGACGGGGTGCGGGACACCCCCGGGAAGAGCCCGGGATAACCCTGATGGCGAATCGCGTTGCACTGCTTAGGCTTGGTGTGGCGACGGACGCACGACGCCGCACCGGACTGGCTCACCCCAGCAGACGAAACCGAGGGAACCGTTGACCGAGGCCGTGACGACCTTCCTGGAGAACCTGGAGCACTGGGTCCTCGCGCTGTCGGCGTCCGCATGGATCTACCCGGCGCTGTTCGCGTTCGCGACCATCGACGGATTCTTCCCCCCGGTGCCGAGCGAGTCCGTCGTCATCACGCTCGCCGTGGCGGCGCACGCGACGGGCTCACCGAACCTCGTCCTCGTCCTCGTCGTCGCCGCGCTGGGCGCCTGGTTGGGGGACCAGATCGCGTTCTCGATAGGCCGCGCGGTCGGGACGGACCGGGTGCGCTTCCTCCGTGGACCTCGAGGTCGTCGGGCCGTCGCCTGGGCGGAGCGGGCACTCGCCCACCGCGGGGCCTCGTTCATCCTGGCCGCGCGGTACATCCCCATCGGTCGGGTCGCGGTGAACATGACGGCGGGCGCGGTCGGCTATCCGCGGTCCCGGTTCATGCTGTTCTCGGGGATCGCCGCGGTCACCTGGGCCGTGTACTCGGTGCTGATCGGGCTCGTCGCCGCACGGTGGCTCGGGCACGAACCGCTGCTGGCCATGGTCGTCGGCGTGGTCCTCGGCGTCGCCACCGGCTTCGTCATCGACCGGCTCCTCATGACGCGGTCCCGCCGCCGGGGCGACCCGGACCTCGGGGCGGTCACGACGGACGAGTCCGTGGCCGAGGCGACTCCTGCGGGCGCCGGCAAGCACCCAGGGCTCGCGGACTGAGCGTCGACCACGGGGCGCGCCGCGGCCCACGGGGTCAGAGCTTGCGCAGCCGGAAGCGCTGGACCGAGTGGTCCGTGCCCTTGGTCAGGACGAGCGTCGCGCGACCGCGGGTCGGCAGGATGTTCTGCTCGAGGTTGGGGGCGTTGATCGAGTCCCAGATCGATCGTGCACGGTCGACCGCCTGGTCGTCCGTGAGCCCGGCGTAGCGACGGAAGTAGGACTCTGGCCGGGCGAACGCCGTACGACGCAGCGTGAGGAACCGGTCGACGTACCACTGCCGGATGTTGCGGGTGCGCGCGTCGACGTAGATCGAGAAGTCGAAGAAGTCCGACACGGCGACCGTCGGCTCGTCGTGGGCGCTCGGACGCGCCGGCTGCAGCACGTTCAGGCCCTCGACGATGAGCACGTCCGGCTTGCGGACCACGGCCTCTGCCCCGGGGACGATGTCGTACGTGAGGTGGTCGTAGACCGGTGCCCGGACCTCGTCCCGTCCGGCCTTGATCTTGGACAGGAAGCGGACGAGCGCGCGGCGGTCGTAGGACTCGGGGAAGCCCTTGCGCTCCATGAGCCCGCGCCGCGCGAGCTCGGCGTTGGGCAGCAGGAACCCGTCCGTGGTGATCAGCTCGACCCGGGGCGTCTCCGGCCAGCGCGCGAGCATCTCGCGCAGGATCCGCGCCGTGGTCGACTTGCCCACCGCGACGCTGCCCGCGACCCCGATCACGTACGGCGTGCTGCCGGTGTCCTCCCGCAGGAACGTCGAGGTGGCCTCGTGCAGTCCCGCGCTCGCGGTCACGTACAGGTTGAGGAGGCGTGACAGCGGGCGGTAGACGGCGTCGACCTCGGCCAGGTCGATCGGGTCGCCGAGGCCGCGCAGGTGTGCGACGTCGTCGTCGGTGAGGGGGAGCGGGGTCGACTCCGAGAGGCGGCTCCACGCCGCGCGGTCCAGGTCGACGTACGGGGACGGGGCCGTCGGGAGACCGCCGAGGACGTCGGGTCCGGTGCCGGGCGACGATCGTTCGATGTCACGGGGAGAACGGTCCACCCGGTGATTGTGCCGGACGAACACGCCGGACCGACAACCCGGCCGTGCCCGGGGGCCGGGGCAGCGCGGATACACTCGACCACCATGTGCGGAATCGTGGGCTACGTGGGCCCTGGAACCATGGTGGGCGAGGCGTCGGGGCGACCCCTCGACGTCGCTCTCGAAGGACTCGGCCGGCTCGAGTACCGCGGCTACGACTCGGCGGGGGTCGCGCTCGTCGGGCCGCAGATCGACGCGGTCGCGTTCGCCAAGAAGTCGGGCAAGCTCGCCAACCTGGTCGAGGAGATCGAGCTGCACCCGCTCCCCGTCGCGACGGCGTCGATCGGGCACACGCGCTGGGCGACCCACGGGGGACCGACGGACACCAACGCGCACCCCCATCTCGCGGACTCCGACCGGCTGGCGGTCATCCACAACGGGATCGTCGAGAACTTCGCCGTGCTCAAGGCCGAGCTGCTCTCCGACGGCGTCGAGTTCCTGTCGGAGACGGACACCGAGGTCGCCGCGCAGCTCCTGGCGCGCGCCTACCGGGACACCCACGACCTCACGCTCGCCATGGGCCAGGTGGCCCGGCGGCTCGAGGGCACCTTCACGCTCCTCGCCGTCCACGCCGACGCGCCCGACACGGTGGTGGGCGCGCGGCACGACTCGCCCCTCGTCGTCGGGCTCGGGGAGGGCGAGAACTTCCTCGGTTCGGACGTCGCCGCGTTCATCTCCCACACGCACGAGGCGCTCGAGCTCGGCCAGGACCAGATCGTCACGATCACGCCGACGGCGGTCGAGGTGACGGACTTCGACGGGAACCCGGCCGAGGCGAAGCGGTACACCGTGGACTGGGACGCCGCGGCCGCCGAGAAGGGCGGCTTCGACTCCTTCATGGACAAGGAGATCCACGACCAGCCGCACGCTGTCGGGGACACGCTGCTCGGCCGTACCGACACCTCGGGCAAGCTCGTGCTCGACGACCTGCGCATCGACGAGGCCGTCCTGCGCTCGGTCGACAAGATCATCGTGGTGGCGTGCGGGACCGCCGCGTACTCCGGTCACGTCGCCAAGTACGCGATCGAGCACTGGTGCCGCATCCCCGTCGAGGTGGAGCTCGCGCACGAGTTCCGCTACCGCGACCCCATCGTGGACGAGCGCACGCTCGTCGTGGCCGTGACGCAGTCCGGCGAGACGATGGACACGCTCATGGCCGTGCGCCACGCGCGCGAGCAGGGTGCGAAGGTCATCTCGATCGTCAACACGCACGGCTCGACGATCCCGCGCGAGTCGGACGCGGTGCTCTACACGCACGCCGGCCCGGAGGTCGCGGTCGCGTCCACCAAGGCGTTCCTGTCGCAGATCACCGCCGCCTACCTCCTGGGGCTGTACCTCGCGCAGCTGCGCGGGAACAAGTTCCCCGACGAGATCGCGGCGATCCTCGAGGACCTGCGGGCGATGCCGGCGAAGATCCAGACGGTCATCGAGCGCGGCGAGTACGTGCGCGCGACGGCCCGGTCGATGAAGGACACCGCGTCGGTGCTGTTCCTGGGCCGCCACGTCGGGTTCCCCGTCGCGCTGGAGGGGGCGCTCAAGCTCAAGGAGCTCGCGTACATCCACGCCGAGGGGTTCGCCGCGGGTGAGCTCAAGCACGGCCCGATCGCGCTGATCGACGACGGCCAGCCGGTGTTCGTCATCGTGCCGTCCCCGCACGGTCGCGAGGGCCTGCACTCGAAGGTCATCTCCAACATCCAGGAGATCCGGGCGCGTGGTGCGCGGACGCTGGTCATCGCGGAGGACGGCGACGACGCGGTGCTTCCGTACGCGGACGAGATCTTCTGGATCCCACGGTCCCCGACGCTCCTGAGCCCGCTGCTGGCGGTCGTCCCGCTCCAGATCTTCGCCATGGCGCTGGCGACGGCGAAGGGCCTGGACGTAGACCAACCCCGCAACCTGGCCAAATCGGTCACGGTGGAATAGCCCCCCGCCGAGCATGTGCCTGTGGCCCGTCCTGACGTCAGGACGGGCCACAGCCACATGCTCGACAGGTAGGGAGGGCATTCTCGTTGGCGGGGAGGGACGTAGGGTGGCCGCATGATCATCGGGGTCGGGATCGACGTCGTGGACGTCGGACGGTTCATGTCGACGCTCGAACGGACCCCGCGGCTGCGCGAGAAGCTGTTCACCGAGGCCGAGCGTGACCTGCCGGACGCCTCCCTCGCTGCGCGGTTCGCCGCGAAGGAGGCGATCGCGAAGGCGCTGGGGGCCCCGGGCGGCATGCTGTGGCACGACGCGACGGTGCACCGCGTCGTCGGCGGACCGCCCGAGGTGGAGATCCGCGGCACCGTCGCCGCCCGCGCTGCCGAGCTGGGCATCAGGAACTGGCACCTGAGCATCTCGCACGACGCCGGCATCGCCTCAGCCATGGTCGTCGCAGAAGACTGATACCCCCACACACCACCCGCCGACCATGTGGTCGTGGCTCGTCCGGACGCTCGGACGGGCGACAGCCACATGGTCGTCAAGCAGCAGACGCATGGTCAGGTGACGAGCAGTACCTTGCGAACAGTTCTGCCGATCGTCCCGACGTCACGACCCGTGAAGCGGAGGACGTCCAGCCTGCCGGTGGCGACGAGCGTGTTCTGACGCTGCCGATCGGCGAAGACCGCGGCGGGTGCGTCGTGCACGTCCATGCCGTCCAGCTCGGCCACGAGCCACCGACCGTCGGCTCGCCGCCACCCCATGTCGGCCCGCAGCGTGGGAGAGTCCGGTCCCAGGTGGACCGGGAGCTGCAAGGTGTGGGGCGGCACGCCCTCGTCGACACAGTCGAGACGGGCGAACGACTCGAGCGGGGACTCCGACCGGGGGTCGGCCAGGGTCCACAGGGCGTGGCGCAGCGCGACGCCGCGCCTCCCTCGGGCATGCACGTGCGACCGGTCGAGACCCGACCGGTCGAGCAGACCGAGGTGCAGTGCCGAGTCCAGCACGGCAAGACCGTTCGGGCGAGGAAGCTCAGGGACCGCCTGCGCGATCGCCCAGTCGATGTCAGCGACGAGCCGGCCGCCGACGGTGGCCGTCGTCATCCCCGCGTCGAACTGTCGGAGCGCGATCCCGTCGCGGTCGCGGCGGTTCCTGCCCCACGGCACGGCTGCTTCGGGACGGATCGCCCCGGGCAGACCGCGCACCCCGTGCAGCGCGAGCGCGCACTGTCCGACGGCGACCGCATCCTCACCGTAGGCGAGCAGTCCCGCCCACGCCGCGCGGAGACGCCGCGCGTCCCACGGGCGGACCGGGACCGGCGTCGGGCACGTGTCGTAGACGCCACGCGTCACCCGCGTGAGCACACCGCGCCGGACGAGCCCTCCGACGTCCTTGTCCGTGAGGCCGTGGTCGCGGCACTGGGCGATCGAGACGAGGTCACCCTGCGTCGCGCCGACGGCGGGGAGGCTGACGGGAAGGTGAGCTCGTCGCATGGACGACACCTCAGCGGATCTGCACCCGCTGTGCCGGACGCCGAGCTCGACGTGTGGACGGCCTCGCACGAGACGGTCCTGTGGACTGCCAGGTCGCCGCAGCCGTGCGGATCTGCGCGACGCCGAGCATGCGGACGGTGACGAACCACCATGTGTCAGCTGCCCGTCCGTGGCCCCGCGCGGGCCACAGGAACATGCTCGACGGAGGAGAGGTGGCGAGCTAGGGGGCCAGGGCCGGGATGACCTGGCGCTCGAAGAGGTCGATGCCGCTGCGGTCGTATGCCGCTTCGGGGAAGTACGTGATCGCGTAGCCCAGGCCGAGGCCGCGCAGCTCCGTCAGCTTCTCGACGACCTGCTCGGGCGTCCCGACGAGCGGCCCACGCCGCAGGTTCTCGGCCTCTTGCGCGGCCTTCTCGGGGACCGACAGGGAGAAGTGCTCCTCGACCCAGGCGATACGGTCGTCGACGTCCGCCGCGGTCTCGCCGATGATGACGTTGAAGTTCGCCGAGCGCGTGATCTCCTCGAACGGGCGACGGATCGCGTCGCAGTGCCCGCGCAGCACCTCGGACTTGTGCGCGAAGACCTCCGGCGTCCCGTCGAAGTTCGTGTACTGCGCGTGCTCGGCAGCGATGCGCAGGGTCTTCTTCTCGCCGCCGCCCGCGACCCACAGCGGCGGGCCGTCGACCTGCAGCGGCAGGGGCGCGAGGCGCGCGCCGTCGACCTGGTAGTGCTCGCCGTCGAGCGTCGCGATCCCGTTGGTCCACAGCTGCTTGAAGATCTGCACGCCCTCGTCGAGGGCGCCGAGACGGTCCCCGGCGCTCGGGAACCCGTACCCGTACGCGCGCCACTCGTGCTCGTACCACCCGGCGCCGATGCCCATCTCGACGCGCCCGCCGCTCACGACGTCGACCGTCGCCGCGACCTTTGCCAGGTACGCGGGGTTGCGGTACGCCATGCAGGTGCACATCTGGCCGAGCCGCACGCGCTCGGTCGACGCCGCGAACGCGGCCATCAGGGTCCAGGCCTCGTGCGTCGCCTCGTCCGTCGGCACCGGGACGGTGTGGAAGTGGTCGTAGACCCAGATCGACTCCCACGCCGGGTCCGACCCGGAGAGCCCTTCGCCCGCGAGCGCGGTGTCGGCGTGCCGAGCGAGGGAGCGCATGGTCTCCCACTGCTCGGACGGGTCGATGCCGACGAGGTCCTGCCGCCAGCCCTGCGGGATGAACAGTCCGAATCGCATGCTCGTCACGATAGGCGCTCTCGCGAGCGCGGGCGCGGTCGGGGTGGGCAGGATGGGGACATGATCGAAGCCTGGTCCGTCGCCGACGTCCGTGCTGCAGAGCATCCCCTCCTCGCCGCAGGTGACCCGCTCATGGAACGCGCCTCGTTCGCGCTCGCGACGATCGTGGCGCGTGACGTCGCGCGGAGACGGTCCGTCGTCGGCCCGGACGGGGGGCGGCGCGACGGCCGCGTGACGGGCGCGCGCGCGGTCCTCCTCGTCGGGCCGGGCAACAACGGCGGCGACACGCTGTTCGCGGGTGCCCACCTGGTGCGCCGCGGGATGGGCGTGCTGGCCGTGCTCGCGTCGGAGCACGTGCACGGCGGTGGGCTCGCGGCCCTGCGACGGGCGGGCGGCCGGGTCGTCGAGCTCGTCCCGGAGAGTGGGGGAGAGGGCGGCGCGTCCCGGTGGGGGGACCCGGACCCGGCGACGGTGGAGGACGCCGTGTCCCGGGCGGTCGGGGCGGACGTCGTGCTCGACGGGCTCCTCGGGATCGGGGCGTCGGGGGCGCTGCGTGGCCCGGCGGCGGTGCTCGTACGTCGGCTGGTCGAGGTCCTCGGTGCGAGGACGGACCGGGACGAGCGCGGCGGGGACGGGAGCGTCCGGTCCCGTCCGTGGGTGGTGGCGGTCGACGTCCCGAGCGGCATCGGGGTCGACGACGGCACGCTCCCGGGGACGGTCCTGCGCGCCGACCGGACCGTGACGTTCGGGGCGGCCAAGCCGGGTCTGCTGGTGCCACCCGCTGCCGGTGCGGCCGGTCACGGGGCGGTCGTCGAGATCGGGCTCGCGCTCGGTGCGGATCCGGCCGGTCCACCGGGACCCGCGGTGCGGCGGCTGGAGGCCCGCGACGTCGGGCGCCTGTGGACGGTGCCCGGGCCGGAGGACCAGAAGTACACCCGCGGCGTGCTCGGGGTGGTCGCAGGGACGCCGACGTTCCCCGGCGCGGCGGTGCTCGTCACGAGCGCCGCGGTGCGGACCGGACCGGGGATGGTCCGCTACCAGGGGCCCGACGACGTCGCGCGCGCGGTGCTCGCGGCACGTCCCGAGGTGGTGCCGGCGTCGGGGCGTGTGCAGGCGTGGGCGCTCGGGTCGGGCGTGCCGGCCGCGGCGGCGGGGGGTGCCGGCCACGACGAGCCGGATCCCGGTGGGCAGCACGCTCGGATCCGCGCGGCGCTCGCGGACGCGGCGGGCGATCCGGGGGGCGCGACGTCGAGCGGCGGACCGGTGCCGACGGTGGTCGACGCCGGGGCGCTCTCGCTGCTGCCCGACCGGTGCCCGCCCTGGTTCGTCCTCACGCCCCACGCGGGGGAGCTCGCGACGCTCCTGCAGGGGCGCGGCGAGGCGGTCGACCGCCCGGGCGTAGAGGCCGAGCCGCTGCGGTGGGCGCGGCGGGCGCACGAGCTGACCGGTGCCACGGTGCTGCTGAAGGGGTCGGTGACTCTCGTCGTCGGGCCGGCGCGGGTGTACGCGCAGGCGGACGCGCCGGCGTGGCTCGCGACCGCGGGGGCCGGCGACGTGCTCACGGGCATCCTCGGTGTGGTCCTGGCAGGCCACGCGGCGCGCGCGGTCGCGGAGCCGGGGAGCGTCGCGGAGCTCGCTGCGGCGGCCGCACTGGTGCACGGGCTCGCCGCCGAGCGGGCGAACCCGGGCGGCCCGATCTCGGCGCTCGACGTCGCGGCAGCCGTCCCGGGAGTCGTCTGCGAGCTGGTCGCCGCGCGCTGACCAACCGTCGGCCACGTCGTCAGCCCTCGGTGTGGCCCTGGACGTACGGACCGCTGACAACTTCCGGGGGTGCGCCGGTACCGTGGAGTCGTGGTTCCTCTGCCCGTGCGGGACGGTCTCAACCCGACGCGTCTCGTCCTGCCGCACGACGACGCGAGCGTCGGCCGGTGGTCCCGCACGCTCGACTACGTCCTCGACCGGTTCCCTGCGGACGCCGCACGCCTGCACGAGAAGGTCGCGGCCGGAGAGGTCGTCGACGGCCGCGGGCGGCCCGTCGACGCCCGCACGCCCTACGAGCCGCGCGGGTTCGTGTTCCTCTACCGGGACCTGGTGCCCGAGCCCGACGTCCCGTTCGAGATCCGCGTCCTGCACCGCGACCGGGACCTGCTCGTGGTGGACAAGCCACACTTCCTCGCGACGATCCCGCGCGGCGCGCACGTCGAGCGTTCCGTCCTGGTGCGCCTGCGTCGCGACCTCGACCTGCCCGAGCTCAGCCCGGCGCACCGGCTCGACCGCGTGACCGCCGGCGTCCTCCTGCTGACCGTGCGACCGCAGGTGCGCGGCGCGTACCAGGAGCTGTTCGCCCGCCGGGAGGTCCGCAAGACCTACGAGGCGATCGCGCCGTACGACCCCGCGCTCGACCTCCCGACGACCGTCCGCAGCCGGATCGTCAAGCACCGCGGCATCATGCGCGCCGAGGAGGTGGCCGGGGAGCCCAACGCGGAGAGCCGCGTCGGCCTCGCCGAGGTGGACCCCGGGCGAGGTCTCGCGCGCTACCGGCTCGAGCCCCACAGCGGCAAGACGCACCAGCTCCGCCTGCACATGTCCGGGCTCGGCGTGCCGATCCTCCACGACAACTTCTACCCCGACCCGTACGACGTCGCGCCGGACGACTACACGCGCCCGCTCCAGCTCGTGTCCCGCTCGCTCGAGCTCACCGATCCCTTCAGCGGCCGCCTCCGCCGGTTCACGACCGACCGGGTCCTGGACTCCTGGGGCGGCAGGGACGCACCGGTGGGGTCCGCCCCGGCAGTCGCCGCACCGGCAGAGGCCGACACCGTGCGGGGCCCCGCGACGACCGACGCCACCGGCCCCGCGGCCGGGCGACCGTGACGGCACCGGCGCGGGTGAGAGAATCGACGACCGTGGACGACACCTCGCGCACGGCCCGCCCTGACGGACCGGACCCTGCGCGCTACCCGGCGCGCGCCGTCGTCGACCTCGCCGCGATCCGGGACAACGTGCGCGCCCTGCGGGGGCACGCCGGGAGCGCTGAGGTCATGGCCGTCGTCAAGGCCGACGCCTACGGGCACGGGCTCCTCCCGAGCGCGCTCGCGGCGCTCGCAGGCGGGGCGACCTGGCTCTCGGTCGCGCAGCCGAGCGAGGCCCTCGCGCTGCGCGCCGCCGGGCTCGGCCCGGACAGGTCCCGTCTGGTGGCGTGGCTGTTCCCTCCCGGGGCGCCGCTGCGCGCCCTGATCGAGGCCGACGTCGACGTGTCGGTCGCGGCGTGCTGGGCGCTCGACGACGTGGCGGCCGCCGCGCGCGCGGCGGAGCGCCCGGCGCGCGTGCACCTGGAGGTCGACACGGGCCTCGGGCGCAACGGCGTCATGCCGACGGACCTGCCCGCGGTGCTCGCGTCCGCGGTCCGCGCCGAGGCCGAGGGCGTGCTGCGCGTCGTCGGGATCTGGTCCCACCTCGCGTGCGCGGACGAGCCCGGCCACCCGAGCATCGCCGCCCAGGCGGAGGTGTTCGACGACGCCGTCCGGCTCGCCGAGCGGTCCGGCCTCGCCCCCGACGTGCGACACCTCGCCAACTCGGCGGCGACGCTCACCGCGCCGCGGACCCGCTACGACCTGGTGCGCCCCGGCCTCGCGGTCTACGGGATGTCGCCCGTCCCGCAGCTCGGCCCGCCGGCGGAGCACGGGCTCACCCCCGCCATGACGCTCGAGGCGCGGCTCGCGACCGTCAAGCAGGTCGGTGCGGGTCAGGGCGTCTCGTACGGAGGGGAGTACACGACCACCGGGCCGACCGTCCTCGGCGTCGTCCCGCTGGGGTACGCGGACGGGATCCCCCGCCACGCCTCGAGCGGCCCGTCCGGGTCCGGTCCGGGCGGACCGGTGCTCGTCGGCGGGCCGGACGCGGGACGGCGCGTGCTGCGCGTGCGGGGGCGGGTGTGCATGGACCAGCTCGTGCTCGACCTGGGGCCCGGTGCGACCGAGCGCGCGGGCGACGTCGTGACGTTGTTCGGCGCGGGGACCGGCCTGGGGCGTGGCGGCACACCGATCGCCGAGGACTGGGCGCAGGCGGCGGGCACGATCGGCTACGAGATCACGACGCGGCTCGGCGGGCGCGTCCCGCGCGAGCACGTGGGGCTCGACGTCCTGGACGACGCCGCGCGCTCCCTCGTCCGGGCGGCGACCGCACGCCCGGGCGCGGCGAACGCCACCGCGGCAGCGCCGACCGGTTCCGACCCGACGGACCACGAGAGGACGACCTCACGGTGAACGACCCCGAGCTGAACGCCACCCATCAGGTGGGTGCACCCGAACCCGGGACGGTCGGCCCGGACGGGCCGGACCTCGTCCTCGTCCTGCCCGACGCGGACGCCACCCGCGCGTTCGGCCGTGCCCTCGCGGCGCGGCTGCGTGCCGGCGACCTCGTGATCCTCACGGGCGATCTCGGGGCGGGCAAGACCACGTTGACGCAGGGCGTCGGCGCCGGCCTCGGCGTGCGCGGGCAGGTCGCGTCCCCGACGTTCATCGTCGCCCGCGAGCACCCGTCTCTCGTCGGCGGACCGGCGCTCGTGCACGTGGACGCGTACCGCCTCGGGTCGCTCGACGAGGTCGACGCGCTCGACCTCGACTCGAGCCTGGACGACTCGGTGACGATCGTCGAGTGGGGTCAGGGACTCGTCGAGGCGCTCGCGGGCGACCGGCTCGAGGTCGTGCTCGAGCGCCCGCGTGGGGCCGGCGGCGTACCGACCGACGGTGCCGACGACCCGCACGGGGGCAGGGCGTCCGAGGAGGAGGCGCCCGAGGCGGGCGAGCGGCGCGTGGTGCTGCGCGGCGTCGGGCAGCGGTGGGCCGACCTCGACGTCGCGACGCTGGCCCGCGACGCGGGCACGGCACCCGCCGCCCGACCTGCCCAGCAGTCGTAGGCTGGGTCCGTGGCTGTTCTGGCGCTCGACACCTCCGCATCCGTGACCGTTGCCGTCCTGTCCGACGACGGCGCCCGGCTGGCCGAGCGTGACGCACCGGAGCGTCGTCGGCACGCCGAGTCCCTCGCGCCGCTCGTCGAGGAGGCCCTCGCTGCCGCCGGCGTCGCGCGGACCGACCTCTCGGCCGTCGCGGTCGGGACCGGGCCCGCACCGTTCACCGGGCTGCGCGTCGGCCTCGTCACCGCGCGGGCTCTCGGCTTCGCCCTCGGTATCCCGGTGCTGGGTGTCCCCAGCGTGGACGTGATCGCCGCCCAGGCCGTGAGCGACCTCGGGCTGGCGCCGGACGACGAGGTCCTGGTCGCGACCGACGCGCGCCGGCGCGAGGTGTACTGGGCGCACTACCGCGTCGTCGCGCACGAGGGGCCGCACGCCGTCCCGGTCCTCGCGACGCTCGCAGGTCCCGACGTCGGCGCGGCGGCGACCCTGGTCGACAGCCTCGGGGGGACCGCGCGGCTCGCGGTCGTGGGGGAGGGCGGAGCCCTGTACGCCGACGTCCTCGACCTCGACCAGGACGCCCCGCTCGTGCCCGACGCCGCGGTCCTGGCCCGGCTCGCGCTCGCCCGTCGCGCCGCGGGTGTCCACCAGCCCTCCGAGCCGCTGTACCTGCGGCGACCGGACGTGCACGAGTCGGCGGCCCGCAAGCGGGCGATCGGGCCGACCCCCGAGGCGGCGTCCCGATGAGCCTGCGCCGCTACGAGATCCGGCTGCGCCCGTTGGGGGCGGCCGACCTCGACCGTGTGGTCGAGCTCGAGCGCGAGCTGTTCGGGCGCGGCGCGTGGACCTACGGCATGCTCGCGGACGAGCTCGCCGGGCTCGGGCGCTGGTACGTGGCCGCGGAGCCGGAGCGCGTCTACGCGGCGGGGGCGCAGCAGATCGTGGGGTACGCGGGGCTGTGGTTCGACGGCGACGTCGCGCAGGTCATGACGATCGGGGTCGACCCGGCGCTGCAGCACCAGGGGGTGGGCTCGGCGCTGCTCGAGGCGCTCATCGGGCGCTCGCGCGCGATCGGTGCCGAGGCGCTCCTGCTCGAGGTGCGCGTCGACAACGACCCGGCGCTCGCGATGTACGCGAAGTACGGGTTCGAGCAGCTCGGCGTGCGCAAGCGCTATTACCAGCCCGAGGACGTCGACGCCTACACGATGCGGCTCGAGCTCGCCGGTCCGCGCGACGACCCCGACCACGGCACGGCCACCGACGCCGGGAGCGTCCTCGCATGAGCCCCGCGCGCGAGCGCGTGCTCGTCGGGGTGCGGGAGCTCGCCGGTCTGCTCGACGGCCCGGCCATGCCCGTCGTCCTGGACGTGCGCTGGGCGCTCGGCGTGACGGACGGGCACGAGCGCTACCTGGCGGGGCACCTCCCCGGGGCCGTCTACGTCGATCTCGAGACCGAGCTCGCGGCCCTGCCGTCGGCCGCGGCGGGTCGTCACCCGCTGCCTGCGGCGCACGTCCTGCAGGCCGCGGCGCGGCGCTGGGGCGTGCGCCGCGACCGTGGCGTCGTGGTCTACGACGCGGCGGGCGGGACCTCGGCCGCCCGCGCCTGGTGGCTCCTGCGCTGGGCGGGGCACGACGACGTGCGGATCCTCGACGGCGGGCCGGCGGCGTGGGAGCGTGCCGGTCTCGCCCTCGCGCAGGGCGAGGAGCGGGGGGAGCCCGGCGACGTCGTCGTCTCGCCGGGGTCGATGCCGGTGCTGGACGCCGACGCCGCGGCCGCGCTCGCGGCGTCGGGCACGGGGGTGCTGCTCGATGCCCGTGCGGGCGAGCGGTACCGCGGCGAGGTCGAGCCGGTGGACCCGCGCGCGGGGCACGTCCCGGGCGCGGTGAGCGCGCCGACGACCGAGAACCTGGGGGACGACGGCGAGCTCCTCGACGGCGCCACGCTGCGCGCGCGCTTCGACGCCCTGGGCGTCTCCGGCCGGACGCCGGTGGGTGTCTACTGCGGCTCGGGAGTGACGGCCGCCCACCAGGTGGCGGTGCTCGCGACGCTCGGGATCGACGCCGCGCTGTACGCCGGCTCGTGGTCGCAGTGGTCGAACGACCCCGCGCGGCCGGCGGCGACCGGCGCGACCGCAGAGGCGCGGCCGGTCACGACGCGAGGCGACGCCCCCGCAGGGACGCCGCCTCTGCCGACGGGAAGGGGTCGGGTCAGACCGTCGTGACGGCCTGCTCGGCTGCGAGGCGCGGGGCGCGGGGGTAGGTCGTCCCGGTGCCGGCCGCGACGCCGACGTTGATGACGAGGAGCGACCTCCAGCCGTTCTCCGCGAAGAACTCGGCGTCGACCGCTGCGTGGTCCATGCCGTTCATGGGTCCGGCGGCCAGCCCGGCGGCGCGCAGCCCGACGACGAGGTAGCCCGCCTGCAGGAGGCCGTTGGTGCGGCCCATGTCCTCGCGCACGGCGGGGACGGCGTGCAGGTTGTCGCGCATGCCCGGCAGGTGCGGCATGAGCGTGTCCAGGTGCTCGTGGAACGCGGGGTCGTAGGCGACGACGAGCGACAGGGGCGCGGTCGAGACGCGCTCCTTGTTGCCGTCGGCCATGTGCGCGACGAGGCGCTCGCGGGCCTCGGGGGAGCGGACGGCGAGCACGCGCAGCGGCAGCGTGTTCATCGCGGTGGGGCCCCACTTGACGAGGTCGTACACGGCGGCGAGCTGCTCGTCGGTCACCTCCGCGTCCGTGAACTCGCGCGTCGTGCGGGCCTCGCGGAACAAGAGGTCGGCAGTGGCGTCGTCGACGGACAGGGCGGGGGCAAGGGTGTCGGTGCTCATGCCTCGAGCAACAGTTGAGGAGTAAACCGGTGTTCCCGATACGGCTGTGACCTCGGCGACAGTGCAGCCACCGCTACCCTGGACCGCATGGTTTCCCCCGTGACCGCGCCCGGCGGCGAGCCGCTCGTGCTCGGTATCGAGACGTCCTGCGACGAGACCGGTGTCGCGCTGGTGCGCGGCCGTGAGCTGCTCGTCGACACCGTCGCGAGCTCGATGGACGATCATGCCCGCTACGGC
The DNA here is from genome assembly GCF_014837295.1 of Cellulosimicrobium arenosum. Classification (GTDB taxonomy): domain Bacteria; phylum Actinomycetota; class Actinomycetes; order Actinomycetales; family Cellulomonadaceae; genus Cellulosimicrobium; species Cellulosimicrobium arenosum. The sequence continues at coordinate 5,127 of NZ_JACYHB010000016.1, read as the reverse complement.
GGGATCATCCCCGAGGTCGCCTCGCGCGCCCACCTCGAGGCGATGATCCCGACCCTCGAGCGCACGCTGGGCACGGCCGACGTCGACCTGTCCGAGGTGGACGCGGTCGCCGTCACCGCGGGCCCCGGCCTGGTCGGGCCGCTGACCATCGGCGCCTCCGCCGCGAAGGCGCTCGCGCTCGCGCTCGACAAGCCGCTGTACGGGGTGAACCACGTGATCGGGCACGCGGCCGTCGACGAGCTCGTGCACGGTGCGTTCCCGGACCGCTTCCTGTCGCTCGTCGTGTCCGGTGGGCACAGCTCGCTGCTCCTCGTCGACGACGTCGCGACCTCGGTCACCGAGCTCGGCTCGACGCTCGACGACGCGGCGGGCGAGGCGTTCGACAAGGTGGGACGCCTGCTCGGCCTGCCCTACCCCGGTGGCCCGCACATCGACCGCCTCGCGCGCGAGGGCGACCCGACCGCCATCAGGTTCCCGCGCGGGCTCACGGCGCGCAAGGACCAGGAGAAGCACGCGGACGACTTCTCGTTCTCGGGCCTCAAGACGGCGGTGGCGCGGTGGGTCGAGGCGCGGACCGACGCGGGCGAGGAGATCCCCGTGCCCGACGTCGCGGCGTCGTTCGCCGAGGCGGTGGCGGACGTCCTCACGGCCAAGACCATCGCGGCGTGCCATCGGCACGAGGTGGACACCCTCGTGGTCGGCGGTGGCTTCTCCGCCAACTCCCAGCTGCGCGACATGGCGGCGGCGCGGTGCGCGGAGGCCGGGATCGAGCTGCGCATCCCCCCGATCCGCTACTGCACGGACAACGGGGCGATGATCGCCGCGCTCGGCTCGGCGGTCGTGCGGGCCGGTGTCGCGCCGTCGAGCCTCGACATCGGCGTCGACTCGTCGATGCCGCTGACCGTCAGCCACGTGTGAGTCCGGTGCCGCCACCCGGCGCATGGACGGGCGGCGCCCCGAGGCCGTCGCCCGAGGCTCCCGTCCCCCCGGACGAGGCCTGGCGTCGCGGCCGGGCCTGGCACGAGCACGCCCAGCGGCTCTCTCCCGGCCCGGAGCGCGCGGAGGCGGAGCGCGCCGCCGCGTACTGGTTCGAGCAGCACCGTGTCCAGCAGGTCTGGCTCCCGCAGCACCGGCTCGCCCCGCTCCCGCCGCCCGTGCCCCGACGCCGGCGGTCACGCGGGGCCTCAGCCGCGGGCTTCGCGGCCCTGGTGGCCCTGGTCGCGGTCCTCGCGGGTGGGTGGGCGACGGTCAGCGAGCTCGGGTCGCAGTCCCGAGGGGGCAACGTCCCGTGGGCGTCCGACCCCGGCAAGATCCTGCTCGTCGACCAGCCCGCAGCGCGCGCGAAGGTGCAGGACGTGTTCGCCCAGCCCGCCGCCCCGCCGCTGCCGGGCGGCATGGAGGAGAGGTGGCGCGACGGGGAGTACACCGAGCTGCTCGCGGAACCCGTTCCCGGCGCGGGAACGACGACCGAGTTCGTGCCCGGGTACCCGGACCCGCAGGAGTGGGTCGCCGCGGTGAACCCACGGAACGCCGAGATGCAGGTGGTGGTCACCGACGACGAGACGTTGAACTGCGGCATCCCGCTGATCGAGGAGGCGGACGCGCACGAGCGGGGCGCGGCGGGCTGCTTCAACCCGCGCCACCCCCGCACGATCTTCCTGTGGTGGGGCGAGTCGGCCGACCCGGCGATGCGGGAGTTCGTGCTCGCGCACGAGCTGTCCCACGCGCTGCAGTGGTGGCAGCAGTTCGACGTCGTGCAGTCCGCCGTGGACGCGGGCCTGGCCGAGGACGAGGCGTGGACGACCGCGGTGGAGACCGACGCGTCGTGCCGCGTCCTGTCCTGGGACGCGGCGATGGAACCGCTCGCCGCCGACTCGTCCTCGCCGTGCGGCGTCGAGGACTGGACGCCGTCGTGGCTCGCCGACCGGGCCGCGGACCTGGGGGTCGTGGTCGCGGAGCACTGAGCGGCTCGCACGAGGGTGCCTGCTCGGTGCAGGTAGATGTCTGCAGTGCACAGGCGTCTATGGGACCTACAGCGGACGCCGGGCCCGCATCTCCGCGACGAGCGAGCGCACGACAGCGTCGAGCTCGCCCCCGTGGCGCCGCGCCACGGCACGCTGGCGCTGGTACGACGCCCCGCGCCGCAGGATCGTGCGGACCCCGTCGAGCTCGTCGAGGCAGCCGAGCCGCGCGGCCGTCGGCTCCAGCTCCGTGAGGAGGCGACTGACGGCTTCCGTCACGAGCTCCTCGTTCCCCGCACGGTCGAGGATGATGATCGCGTCCATCCCGTACCGCGCGGAGCGCCACTTGTTCTCCTGCGCGAACCACGGCGGGAGGACCGGCAGCTCGCGGCCCTCGTCGAGCATCGTCGAGAAGTGCTCCACGAGGCAGTGCGTCAGGGCGGACAGCGCGAGCAGCTCGGTGATGTTCGTCACACCGTCGCAGATGCGGGTCTCCAGCGTGCCGAACCGCGGGGCCGGACGCAGGTCCCAGCGCACCTCGTCGAACTGGTCGATGACTCCCGTGTGCAGCATGTCGGCGACGTAGCCCTCGAGCTCGGACCACTCCTCGAACTGGAACGGCAGCCCTGCGGTCGGCAGCTGCTGGAACATCAGGGCGCGGTTCGACGCGTAGCCGGTGTCCTTGCCGCCCCAGAACGGCGAGCTCGCGGACAACGACTGCAGGTGCGCGAAGCACGTGAGCATCGCGCGCACGATCGGCAGCACCTTGCGGCGGTCCTCGATCCCGACGTGCACGTGCACGCCGTAGATGAGCATCTGCCGGCCCCACCACTGGGTGCGGTCGATCAGCGTCTGGTAGCGCTCCTTGTCGGTCACCTTCTGCTGCGCCCAGCGGGCGAACGGGTGGGTGCCCGCGCACATGAGCTCGACCCGCAGCGGGTCGGTCACCGCCCGGAGCTCCGCGACGGAGCGCTCGAGGTCCTTGCCCGCAGCGCCCACCGTGCGATGCACTCCCGAGACCACCTCGACGGTGTTGAGCAGCAGCTCCTGCTTGATCGCGGGGTGCTCGCCCCCACCCGGTGGGCGGACGGCGTCGAGCACCGTGCGGGCGACCTGGCGCAGGTCGCCGGAGTCGGCGTCCACGAGGGCGAGCTCCCACTCGAGACCGACCGTCGAACGCTCGGACCGGGCGAAGGGGAGGTCGCCGGTGCGCGGCGCGCTCATCGGGGTTCCACCACGAGCACGTGCTGGGCACCCGCTACGCGCGTCAGGACGATCGTCGTCTCCGCGTCTCCCGACAGCGCGAGCTGCTTGCGCAGCTGCTCCGGTGTCACCGCGGTGCCCCGCTTCTTGATCGTGAGCCGCCCGACACCGCGCGCGCGCAGGTAGGCGCGGAGCCGCTTGAGGCCGAACGGCATGACGTCCAGCACGCGGTACCCCCGCGCGAGACCCGCCGCGAGGCCGGAGGCGTCGGGCGGTACGGGGGAGTCGGTCGTGACGTACGCGATGGTCGGGTCGACGAGCCGTCCGCCCAGCTCCGCCGCGGCGTGGGCCACGAGACCGGCACGGATCACCGCGCCGTCGGGCTCGTAGAGATACTGCCCGACGGCGCCGACCTCCTTCCCGGGGTCGGGGTCGCCGGCCCGGTGGGCGAGGGTGCGCGAGACGGTGCGGGACGCGCCGTCGTCGTCGGTGACGCTCGTCAGGAGGTGCGCGGAGCGTCCGGGGCCGTCGGGGGCCAGCGGCCCGAACCACAGCGCCGCCTCGACGACGTCGCCGTCGACCGACACCCACTGCGTCTCCGCGTCGTGCGGCAGCCCCTCGTGCCGGATGCCCGGACCGACCTTGATGCCGACCGCGGGCACGCGGTCGCGCACCGCCCACACCGCGTCGAGCGGGGGCGCGTAGGCCTTCGGGTCGAACACGCGCGACCCGGCGCGGGTGCGGCGGGCCGGGTCCGCGTAGACGCCGTCGACGCCCTCGGCCGCCAGGTCGAGAGAGAGCCCGTCGCGGTGCCGTACCTCCGCCTCGGGAAAGTGCCGCAGGTTCACGGTCGCGATCGCGGCGGTGACCTCGTCGACGTCGGTCGCGAGCACGGACAGCCCGGTTCCGGCGAACGCCATGGCATCCGCACCGATGCCGCACGTCAGGTCGGCGACGCGCTCGACGCCTGCCGTGAGATACCGCTGGGCGTGCAGCGCGGCGACGACGAGCCGCGTGGCCTGCTCGAGACCGGCCGGGGTGAACAGCATCCCGTCGGCGAAGTCCCCGAACTTCGCACGAGCGACGCTGCGCAACCTCGACTGGGTGAGCGCCGCTGCCGCCAGCTCGGGATCCACGCCCTTGGCCCGCAGGCCCGCGCCGAGGACGAGCGCCTGGCGCTCGTCGTAGGGCGGCAGAGCGCCGAGAAGGGTCCATCCCTCGGGGCTGAGCAGCTTGGTGAGAGCGGCAGAGTCCATGACGCGATCCTTGCACCTCTCGTGCGCCGACCGCTCGCTCGGGAGCCGCCCGGTACCCCGGGAACGGCAGGTCGTTGGCACTCGCCTTGACCGAGTGCTAACCGGGATCTAGATTTGACCGCGGGTCACCCGGTCCTCGGACCGCGGTGGCACGCGAGCGACCATGCCGGCCGGCACCCGCGACGACGGCCGTCACCGCTCGACCCATCCGCCTGCAGTTCTCATCGCGAAAGGGGAGGTCCGACGTGTCGGTCCCCATCAAGCCGCTCGAGGACCGGATTGTCGTGAAGGCCCTCGAGGCCGAGACCACGACCGCATCCGGCCTGGTCATCCCGGACACCGCCAAGGAGAAGCCCCAGGAGGGCGAGGTCCTGGCCGTCGGTCCGGGTCGCATCGACGACAACGGCAACCGTGTGCCGCTCGACGTGACCGTCGGCGACAAGGTCATCTACAGCAAGTACGGCGGCACCGAGGTCAAGTACGCCGGCGAGGACTACCTCGTCCTGTCGGCGCGCGACATCCTCGCGGTCGTCGTCAGCTGACCAGCACGAGACACGACAGGGCCCCGCGACCGGTTGGTGGATTCTCGGGGTCCTCGCAACACCTGATGGCCTAGACGGTCGTCAGTAGATCACGCAGACGCTCGGCTGGAGTCTTCCAGCCGAGCGTTTTGCGTGGTCGTCCGTTGAGTTGCTGGGCGACGTGCT
>NZ_JACYHB010000015.1 GCF_014837295.1 Cellulosimicrobium arenosum | reverse complement strand
CATACCGAACCCGGAAGCTAAGCCCTTCAGCGCCGATGGTACTGCCCTGGAGACGGGGTGGGAGAGTAGGACGCCGCCGGACACCCTTCACCGAAGGCCCACCCCACACGGGGTGGGCCTTCGGCATGTGTGCACCCGCCCATTTCTGCACCTCGTCGTTGACCTCTAGGATGGCTTGCATGTCCACCATCTCCCGTGCCGAGGTCGCGCGCGTCGCCGCGCTGGCCCGCATCGAACTGCGACCCGAGGAGCTGGACCGGTTCGCCGGTGAGCTCGACGTCATCGTCGACGCCATCGCCAAGGTGAGCGAGGTCGCCACGGCCGACGTGCCCGCGACGAGCCACCCCCTGCCGTTGACCAACGTCTTCCGGGACGACGTGCCGGAGCCGGCACTGCCCGTCGCGGACGTCATGGCAGGTGCACCGTCCGCCGAGGACGGCCGGTTCGCGGTCCCGCAGATCCTCGGGGAGGAATGATGAGCGACCTGACACGACTGAGCGCCGCCGAGCTCGCAGCGCGGTTGGGCGCGGGCGACGTCAGCAGCGTGGAGGTGACGCAGGCCCACCTGGACCGCATCGACCAGGTGGACGAGTCGGTCCACGCCTTCCTGCACGTCAGCTCCGAGGACGCTCTCGCGACTGCGCGCGACGTCGACGCGCGTCGGGCGTCGGGCGACGAGCTCCACCCGCTCGCGGGCGTGCCTGTCGCCGTCAAGGACGTCGTGGTGACCAAGGGCATGCCCACCACGGCCGGCTCGCGGATCCTCGAGGGGTGGGTGCCGCCGTACGACGCGACGCTCGTCGAGCGCATCCGTGGTGCCGGTCTTCCCATCCTGGGCAAGACCAACATGGACGAGTTCGCGATGGGGTCGTCGACGGAGCACTCCGCGTACGGCAACACGAGGAACCCGTGGGACCTGGACCGGATCCCCGGTGGGTCCGGTGGTGGCTCTGCGGCGGCGGTCGCCGCGTTCGAGGCCCCCCTCGCGATCGGCACCGACACGGGCGGGTCCATCCGCCAGCCCGGGGCCGTCACCGGCACCGTCGGCGTGAAGCCGACGTACGGCGGGGTGTCCCGGTACGGCCTCATCGCGATGGCGTCCTCGCTCGACCAGGCCGGGCCCGTGACGCGCACGGTGCTCGACTCGGCGCTGCTCCACGAGCTGGTGGGTGGGCACGACCCGCGCGACTCCACGTCGATCCGCGAGAAGGTCCCCGCGCTCGTCGCCGCCGCCCGGAAGGGTGCTGCCGGTGATCTCGCCGGCGTGCGCGTCGGTGTGGTCCGCGAGCTGAGCGGGGACGGCTACCAGCACGGTGTCAGCGCCCGGTTCTCCGAGTCGCTCGAGCTGCTGCGCGGTCTCGGGGCCGACGTCGTCGAGGTCTCCTGCCCGCACTTCGAGTACGCGCTCGGTGCCTACTACCTGATCATGCCGAGCGAGGCGTCGAGCAACCTCGCCAAGTTCGACGGAATGCGCTTCGGCCTGCGGGTCGAGCCGGAGGACGGACCGGCGACCGCCGAGCGCGTGATGGCGGCGACCCGTGGCGCGGGGTTCGGCGACGAGGTCAAGCGGCGGATCATCCTGGGCACGTACGCGCTGTCCGCCGGCTACTACGACGCGTACTACGGCAGCGCGCAGAAGGTGCGAACGCTGATCCAGCGAGACTTCGCCACCGCCTTCGACCAGGCCGACGTGCTCGTGTCGCCCACGGCACCGACCACGGCCTTCCGCTTCGGTGAGAAGCTCGACGACCCGCTCGCCATGTACCTGAACGACGTCGCGACGATCCCGGCGAACCTTGCGGGCGTGCCCGGGATGTCGGTGCCCGCCGGGCTGTCGGACGACGGCCTTCCCGTCGGCTTCCAGGTGCTCGCACCCGCGAAGGCCGACGACCGCCTGTACCGCGTGGGAGGAGCCCTCGAGGCCGCGCTCGAGAACTCCTGGGGTGGCCCGTTGCTGGACCGGGCCCCGGTCCTCCCGACCACCGAGCAGAAGGGCTGAGGCCATGGTCGAGTCACAGAACCTCCCGGCCGCCGCCGGAGGAGTCGAGCTCGTCGACTACGCGGAGGCGACGCGCCGCTACGACCCCGTCATCGGGATCGAGGTGCACGTCGAGCTCGGGACCCTGACCAAGATGTTCTGCCCCGCCGAGGTGAGCTTCGGTGCAGGCCCGAACACCCAGGTCACCCCCGTCTCGCTCGGTCTCCCCGGTGCTCTCCCCGTCGTGAACGGCAAGGCGGTGGAGTACGCGATCCGGATCGGGCTGGCCCTCAACTGCCAGATCGCCGAGACGTGCCGGTTCGCCCGCAAGAACTACTTCTACCCGGACGTGCCGAAGAACTTCCAGACCTCGCAGTACGACGAGCCGATCGCCCACGACGGCTGGATCGATGTCGAGCTCGAGGACGGCACCGTGCACCGCGTCGAGATCGAGCGCGCGCACATGGAGGAGGACGCGGGCAAGAACACCCACGTCGGCGGCGCCGCCGGGCGGATCCACGGGGCCGAGTACTCGCTCGTCGACTACAACCGCGCCGGGATCCCTCTCGTCGAGATCGTCACCCGTCCGATCACGGGCATGGGCGACCGCGCTCCTGAGGTCGCGCGCGCCTACGTCCAGACGCTGCGCGACATCTTCCGCGCCCTGGACGTGTCCGAGGCGCGCATGGAGCGCGGCAACGTCCGGGCCGACGTGAACCTCTCGCTGCGGCCGACGGCCGAGGACCCGCTGGGCACCCGGACCGAGACCAAGAACGTCAACTCGTTCCGCTCGGTCGAGCGAGCGGTGCGCTACGAGGTCTCGCGCCAGGCCGCGGTGCTCGACGCCGGCGGCACGGTGACGCAGGAGACGCGCCACTGGCACGAGGACACGGGCATCACGACGTCGGGCCGACCCAAGTCCGACGCCGAGGACTACCGCTACTTTCCCGAGCCGGACCTGGTTCCCGTCGCCCCACCGCGCGAGTGGGTCGAAGAGATCCGGTCGGGCCTGCCCGAGCTGCCCGTCGCGCGTCGTCGGCGTCTGCAGGGCGAGTGGGGCTACGCGGACGCCGAGATGCGTGACGTGGTCAACGCGGGGGCGCTCGATCTCGTCGAGGCGACGGTAGCGGCCGGGACGAGCCCGGCCGGAGCACGCAAGTGGTGGATGGGCGAGCTCGCGCGGCGCGCCAAGCAGGACGAGCTCGAGCTCGGCGACCTGAACGTGACGCCCGCGCAGATCGCGCAGCTCCAGGGGCTCGTGGACAGCGGGCGCCTGAACGACAAGCTGGCACGTCAGGTCCTCGACGGCGTGCTCGCCGGCGAGGGCGACCCGGAGCTGGTCGTCGCCGCGCGTGGGCTGGAGATCGTCTCGGACGACGGCGCGCTCCTCGTGGCGATCGACGAGGCGCTCGCCGCGCAGCCTGACGTCGTCGCGAAGGTACGAGGCGGCAACCTCGGGCCGGTCGGGGCGATCATCGGCGCGGTCATGAAGGCGACCCGCGGGCAGGCCGACGCAGGTCGCGTGCGGGAGCTCGTCCTCGAGCGGATCGGCTGACGCCGTGACACGAGGGCCGGTCCTGCTGGGCGAGATGGTCCAGCTGCGCCCGATCGAGGCGCGCGACGCCGACCGGATGTGGGAGTCGCTCCAGGACCCGGAGTCGAGGCGGCTGACGGGTACCACCGCCTCGTTCACGCGCGAGCAGATCGACGAGTGGACGGCGACGATCAGTGACCGTCCGGGCCGCGTCGACTGGTCGATCACGTCGGGCGCGGTGCGCGACGGTCAGCTCGTCAGCGACGAGATGATCGGGGAGATCGTCCTCAACGAGATCGATGCCGCCGCACGGTCCGCGAACCTGCGGCTCGCGCTCCTGCCCAACTATCGCGGTCGGGGGTACGGGCGAGAAGCGATCTACGAGGTGCTCCGCTTCGCGTTCGACGGCACCACGGACGTCGACGGTCGTCGGCACGGGGGCCCGCACCTGCACCGCGTGAGTCTCGACGTGCTCGGCATCAACCCGCGTGCCCGCATGCTCTACGAGTCGCTCGGTTTCCGCGAGGAGGGCCGGCTGCGCGACGTCTACCCCGACGGCGACGGGTGGTCCGACACCATCGTCATGAGCATCCTCGAGGACGAGTTCCGCGCCGGGGCAGGCACGTCCTGAGCTCTCGACGCACCTGACGGCGCACGCGCACCCGACGCGCAGGTCCCCCGCAGGGGTGGGCCTGACGGCGGCCACGAGGCGCGGCCACGGGCCCGGCAGCATCCGCTGCCGGGCCCTTCGTCGTCCGCCGGTGCTTCACGTGCGCCCGCGACACCCCGCTGGGGGGAGCGCTGGCGGAGCGCGGACAGGGACGCGAGGGTGGTTGACAGCGCGGCGAGGCTCGTCGTACATTCGTAGTGCGGAAACGAACTTCCACAAAGTGGAATGAATGCGAGACGTGCAACGCAGAATCCGAGCGGTCGAGAGGCAGGGCAACGGCGATGAGGCTGGACCAGTTCAACGCTCTGACGCAGCACCAGGCGCGCGACGTCCTGCTCGCCTGTGCGGACGTCGCGCGGTGGGCGGACGAGGTCGCCGCGGCGCGTCCCTACGCGAGCGTGGGCGACGCCGTCCGGTCGGCCCGGACCGTCGCGGACCCGTGGACCGACTCCGAGATCGATGCCGCGCTCGCGCGCCACCCACGCATCGGCGAGAGAGCGCAGGGCGACGACGCGGACGCGCAGATGTCACGCACCGAGCAGGCCGCCGTCGCCACGGACGACGACGAGGTCGGCCGCCGCCTCACCGAGGGGAACCGCGCGTACGAGGAGAAGTTCGGTCACGTCTTCCTCATCCGGGCGGCCGGCCGCAGCGCCGAGGAGATCCTCGAGCACCTCACCCGGCGTCTGGACAACGACGCCTCGACCGAGCGGGCCAACGCCGCCCGCAACCTGCGCGAGATCGCCGCGCTGCGGCTGGAAGGGGTGCTGTCCGCATGAGCGCGCACGCCAGCCACATCACCACACACGTACTCGACGCGGCCAGCGGTAGGCCCGGCGAGGGGATCTCCGTCCGCCTCGAGGCGGCTCCGGGGATCGCGGACGGGACGACGGGGCAGGGATGGTCCCTGGTGGCGTCCTCCCGCACGAACGACGACGGACGGGTGCCCGAGCTCGGGCCGCAGTCCCTCGTCCCCGGTACGTACCGGCTCGTGTTCGACACAGCCGAGTACTTCGACCGGACGAGCACCGTGTCCTTCTACCCGGAGGTCGTCATCGTCTTCCGGGTGGCGAGCGCCGAGCAGCACTACCACGTCCCCGTCCTGCTCAGCCCGTTCGCCTACTCGACCTATCGAGGGAGCTGACATGAGCGAGACCCAGAGCAACGGCGCGATCGTGCTGGGCGACAACCAGTGGGGCAAGGCGGAGGTCCGCCTCGTGCGGATCGACCGCGCGACACCGCGCCACGAGATCACCGACCTCAACGTGTCCTCGCAGCTGCGGGGTGGCCAGGAGGCGACCCACCTCGAGGGCGACAACTCGAGGTGCGTCGCGACCGACACGCAGAAGAACACGATCTACGGGTTCGCGCGCGCCGGCGTCGGCGCGATCGAGGAGTTCGCGATGCGTCTCGGGACGCACTTCGTCGAAGACTTCCAGTGGATCACCGGTGGCCGGTGGGAGGTGGAGCAGTACACGTGGAACCGCATCAGCACGGCGCAGGGCGAGCACGACCACGCCTTCGTCCGTGACAACCAGGAGACGCGCACGACCGTCGTCCAGCGTGACGGCGACGAGTTCTTCGTCGTCTCGGGCCTGACGGACCTCGTCGTCCTCAAGTCGACCGGGTCGGAGTTCCACGGCTTCCCCCGGGACCGGTTCACGACGCTGGTCGAGACGGACGACCGCATCCTCGCGACGTCGGTCTCCTCGCGCTGGCGCTACACGACCACGGACATCGACTTCGACGCGGTGTACGCGAAGGTCCGCGCGATCCAGCTCGAGCAGTTCGCCACGACGCACTCCCTCGCGCTGCAGCAGACGCTGTTCGCGATGGGCAAGGCGGTCCTGGAGGCGGTCCCCGAGATCGCCGAGATCAAGTTCTCGATGCCGAACAAGCACCACTTCCTCGTGGACCTGGAGCCGTTCGGCCTCGACAACCCGAACGAGGTCTTCTTCGCCGCCGACCGCCCGTACGGGCTGATCGAGGCGACCGTCCAGCGCGAGGGCGTGCCGGCCGAGCCGCGCGCCTGGGCGACCGTCGCCGGGTTCTGCTGACCGATGACGCGACGGCGCACCCCGGAGCACCGCGGGAGCCCCGCGGCGGGCCGGGGCGCGCCGTCGTACGGTCGGCCGTCGTCAGGGCGCGGTGCTGACCAGCTCGCGCGTCAGCTCGGCGGCGACGCGCTGGAGCACGGGCACGGCGCGCTCGCCGAACTCGTAGGTGACGCGGGCCGCGGGGCCGGAGACGGACAGCGCGGTCGGGGTGGGCGTGCCGGGCACCGGCACCGCGAAGCAGCGCACGCCGAGCTCCTGCTCGCCGTCGTCGATCGCGTACCCGCGCTCGCGCGTGGCCGCGAGGTCGGCGAGCAGCGCGTCGACGTCGGTGATCGACAGGTCCGTGGCCGGCGGCATGCCGACGCGCGCGACGATCTCGCGGACGGTCTGGTCGGGGAGCTGAGAGAGCACCGCCTTGCCGACGCCCGTGCAGTGCGTGTAGACGCGCCGGCCGACCTCGGTGAACATGCGCATCGAGTGCTGCGACGAGGCCTGTGCCACGTACACGGCCATGTCGCGGTCGATCATCGCGAGGTTGGCAGACTCGCCGAGCTCGACGGCGAGGCGCTCGAGGTGCGGGCGTGCTCCCGCCCCCAGCTGGCGACCTGCCGACTCACCGAGCCGGATCAGCCGCGGGCCGAGCGTGTAGCGCCGGTTCGGCGTCTGGCGGACGTATCCCTGTGCGACCAGCGTGCGCAGCAGCCGGTGGATGGTCGGCAACGGCAGGCCGGTGTGCTGAGCGAGCTCGCTCAGCCCCGACTCGCCGCCGAAGTCGGCGAGCAGCTCGAGCAGCTCGATCGCACGGTCCACGGACTGCACGCCGCCGGACCGCGCACCGGCGCGGCCCGTCTCGTTCTCCTGGGGCTGCCTCCCCGCGGCAGTGGGGGCCATCTCCATCTCCTGTCCGCGAGGCCCGTCCCGGTACCGGGCGAGCCTCGTGCTCCGGTCGCTGGACATTCCCGCGACATTCTTCCGCATCACGGAAACCGTACGTCAGCATACGAGAAGAAGGAACGATCATGACTTCCGATTCGCAGAGCGGGACCGCATCGGCTGCGAGCCACGTGTCGACGAGTCCCAGCTACTCCATCACCTTGCGCGTCGAGGCGCCGAGCGGTCACCGCACCGCGAGCGACATCGTCGCGGCCGTGAGCGCCGCGGGTGCCGCCATCACGGGCGTCGACGTCTCGGAGTCCGGGGCGGACCGGCTCGTCGTCGACATCACCGCCGACACGGTCGACAGCGCGCACGTCGAGCGGATCCGCGACTCGCTCGGCGCGCTCGACGGCATCACGGTGCGGCACGTGAGCGACGCGACGTTCCTCATGCACCTCGGCGGCAAGCTCGAGGTCAACCCCAAGGTGCCGCTGCGACACCGCGCGGACCTCGCCCGGGCGTACACGCCCGGCGTCGCGCGCGTGTGCCTCGCGATCGCCGAGCGCCCGGAGGACGCGCGGCGACTGACCATCAAGCGCAACACGGTCGCCGTCGTCACCGACGGGACCGCGGTCCTCGGTCTCGGCGACATCGGCCCGGCCGCGGCGCTGCCCGTCATGGAGGGCAAGGCGGCGCTGTTCAAGCAGTTCGCCGGGGTGGACGCCTGGCCGGTGTGCCTGGACACGAAGGACACCGAGGAGATCATCCGGATCGTCAAGGCGATCGCGCCCGTGTACGGGGGGATCAACCTCGAGGACATCTCCGCCCCGCGGTGCTTCGAGATCGAGCGGCGCCTGCGCGACGAGCTCGACATCCCCGTCTTCCACGACGACCAGCACGGGACGGCGATCGTCGTCCTCGCGGCGTTGACGAACGCGTTGCGGGTCGTCGACAAGGCGATCGGGGACGTGCGGATCGTGGTGTCCGGCGTCGGCGCGGCCGGGTCGGCCATCATCAGGCTCCTCCAGGGTCAGGGCGCGCGGAACATCGTCGCGTTCGACCGCAAGGGCGCGGTGCACGCGGACAACGCGGGCGAGGACGAGACCAGGCGCTGGATCGCGTCCACGACCAACCCGGACGGTTTCGCCGGCTCGCTGCGTGAAGGTCTCGCCGGCGCGGACGTGTTCGTCGGGGTCTCGGGCCCGAACATCCTCACGGGGGACGACGTGGCGACGATGGCGGACGACGCGATCGTGTTCGCGCTCGCGAACCCGACCCCCGAGGTCGACCCCATCGCGGCGGCCCAGCACGCGACGGTGGTCGCGACCGGGCGCAGCGACTATCCGAACCAGATCAACAACGTCCTCGCGTTCCCGGGCCTGTTCCGTGGTCTGCTCGACGCCGGGGCGAGCGAGATCACGGACGAGATGCTGCGCGTGGCTGCGGTCGCGATCGCCGACGCCGTGGAACCGCGGGAGCTGAGCGCCAGCTACATCGTGCCCAGCGTCTTCGACGCCGCCGTCTCGCCCAACGTGGCCCGCGCCGTCGCGGAGGTCGCCGAGCGGAACCGCGCGCACCGCGAGCGCGGTACCTCGTCCGGCACCCCGTCCGACAGCCCGTCCGGCAGCTCGTCCGGCCCGGCGCGGTCGCACGGCTGACCGGTCCGATCCCGACTGTCTCGTCCGTACGTTCGAGAAAGGACGTCCATCATGACCACCACGACTCCCGCAACGGTCCGCGGTCCCGAGGTCGACCGGTCCGCCGAGATCCTCACACCGGAGGCGCTCGCGTTCGTCGCCGAGCTGCAGCGGCGTTTCGGCCCGCGGCGTGACGAGCTCCTCCGCGCCCGGCGCGACCGGCGTGAGCAGGTCTCGCGCACCGGTCGCCTCGACTTCCTGCCCGAGACCGCGGGGGTGCGGTCGGGGGAGTGGAGCGTCGCGGCGGCACCTGCCGACTTGGTCGACCGCAGGGTCGAGATCACCGGACCGCCGACGCCGAAGATGGCCATCAACGCGCTGAACTCCGGCGCGAAGGTCTGGCTGGCCGACCTCGAGGACGCGTCCACCCCGCACTGGGCGAGCGTCGTCGGCGGTCAGGTCGTGCTGCACGACGCGACCCGGCGCAGGCTCGCGTTCGCGTCGCCCGACGGCAAGCAGTACGCGCTGCGGCCCGAGACCCCCGACGACCGGCTGGCCGTCATGGTCGTCCGGCCGCGTGGTTGGCACTTCGACGAGGTGCACGTCCTGGTCGACGGCGCCCCCGCCGTCGGCGCCCTCGTGGACTTCGGCCTGCACTTCTTCCACAACGCCGCCGAGCTGCTCGCCCGCGGGTCGGGTCCGTACTACTACCTGCCCAAGATGGAGTCGCACCTCGAGGCGCGCCTGTGGAACGACGTGTTCACCTATGCCCAGGAGTCGCTGGGCATCCCGCACGGCACGGTCCGCGCGACCGTGCTGATCGAGACGATCCCGGCGGCGTTCGAGATGGAGGAGATCCTCTACGAGCTGCGCGAGCACGCGTCGGGGCTCAACGCGGGTCGCTGGGACTACCTGTTCTCGGTGATCAAGTACTTCCGCGACTCCGGTCCGTCCTTCACCCTGCCGGACCGTGGCGCGATCACGATGACGGCGCCGTTCATGCGGGCGTACACCGAGCTCCTGGTCTCCATCTGCCACCGGCGCGGCGCCTTCGCGATGGGCGGCATGGCGGCGGTCATCCCGAACCGGCGCGAGCCGGACGTGACGGCCCAGGCGTTCGAGAAGGTGCGTGCGGACAAGCAGCGCGAGGCCGCCGACGGGTTCGACGGGTCGTGGGTCGCCCACCCGGACCTCGTGCCCGTGTGCCGGGTCGTGTTCGACGCCGTCCTCGGCGACCGCCCCAACCAGCTCGACCGGCTGCGGCCCGACGTGCAGGTCACGGCGGACCAGCTCCTCGACACGGCGTCGGCCGCGGGGGCGATCACCGAGACGGGCCTGCGCAACAACCTCTACGTCTCCGTCGCCTACGTCGCCGCGTGGCTCGCGGGCAACGGTGCGGTCGCGATCCACAACCTCATGGAGGACGCGGCCACCGCCGAGATCGCCCGCTCCCAGGTCTGGCAGTGGGTGCGTTCCGGCACGACGTTCACCGACGGCCCGGGCGCGGGCGCGACCGTCACCGCCGATCTCGTGCGCACGCTGCTCGTCGAGGAGACGGCCCGGCTGCGGGACGACGTCGGGCACGAGGTGTACGACGGCGGGCCGTACGACGCCGCCCGCCGCCTCGTGGAGGAGATCGCCCTGGGCGAGGAGTACGTGGACTTCCTCACGCTGCCCGCCTACGAGGCGATCGTCCGTGCGGAGGCCGACGGCGGGGTGACCCCGTGACGGCCGGACCGCTCGCGCGACCGGCGGGCTCGGCCGGCAGCGAGAGGCCGCACGCAGCGCGGTCGCTCGACGCCGCGCTCGACGCAGAGCTCGATGCACGGCTCGAGGCCGTGGACGTGCTGCTCGAGCAGGGCTATCCGGGGGACGACGGCTCACGTCAGCCCGTGCACACGGTCTACGTGCCGGGCGACCGGTACGACCGCGACCTGCCCGCCCGGTGGGGTGAGCAGGCGCGGGCGGCCCTGCGGGCGGCCGGGGGCTCGCGCCACCTCGTGCGTGCGCTGGGTGTCGACCCTGCGCTCGGTGTCGCCCCGCTGGTGGACGCCAAGCTCGCGGCGGAGCCGATCGAGGACCTGCGGATCGACTTCGAGGACGGCTACGGCGACCACGGCGACGCGGCGGAGGACGCGGCGGCGCACGCGGCGGCGCACGAGCTCGTCGCGGCGCTCGCGGCGGGCAGCAGCCCTGCGTTCGTGGGGATCCGGATCAAGTCGTTCGAGCGCGCGACCCGTCGTCGTGGCGTGCGCACGTTCGACGTCTTCACGACGGCGCTCGTCGCGGGCCTGCGTGCGAGCGGGACCGACGCCTCCGGCGTCGGCGGGGACCTGCCCGCGGGCTACGTGGTCACGCTCGCGAAGGTGTCCGCGGTCGAGCAGGTCGAGGCGATGGTCGCGGTGTGCGAGCGCCTCGAGGCCGCGCTGGACCTCCCGGCCGGGCGGCTGCGGTTCGAGATCCAGGTCGAGACGCCGCAGGCGGTCCTGGGGCCCGACGGCACGGCGACCGTCGCGCGCATGGTGCACGCGGCGGGTGCGCGCGCCGTCGGGCTGCACTACGGGACGTACGACTACAGCGCGTCGCTCGGGATCGCCGCCGAGTACCAGTCGATGGAGCACCCCGCGGCGGACCACGCCAAGGCGGTCATGCAGCTCGCGGCCGCGGGGACGGGCGTCCGCGTCTCGGACGGGTCGACGAACGTGCTGCCCGTGGGCGACACGCGGACCGTCGGCGCGGCGTGGGTGCTGCACGGCAGGCTCGTGCGGCGCTCGCTCGAGCGCGGCTTCTACCAGGGGTGGGACCTGCATCCGGCGCAGCTCGCGAGCCGGTACGCGGCGACGTACGCGTTCTTCCGCCGCGCGGCGCCCGCGGCGGTGAAGCGGCTGCGGGACTACGTGCGGGTCGTCGACGGTCTCGGCGAGCCCGGGGGAGTGCTCGACGAGCCGGCGACGGCGAAGGCGCTCGCGTGGTTCCTGCTGCGCGCGCTCGACTGCGGCGCGCTCACGCCGACCGAGGTGGCGGGAGACGACGAGACGCTGACCCGACGTCGCCTCGAGGCGTTGCGCGACGCACGCCCGGGGGTCGACGCGCACTGAGCCGGTCGGCGATCCCGGAGGGCGGTCGTGGAGCGCCGGCTCCGCGACCGCCCTCCGTGCGTCCTCCCCGCTCCCGCACGGCGGATCGCCGTGCCCGGCGGCTCGGTGCGGGGTGCGGCGCAGGGGTTGACGATCGCCACGACCCGGCCTAGGATTTCACATAGCAGAAGAGAACTTCCACAAGACGGAATAGCGTGGGAGGCTCGACGGAACGACGACGAGACGCGAGGAGCACGACCATGGCTGAGGCGATCACCCCCACCTGGACGGTGAACTGCTCGATCCTGCTGACCAACCTGCCGCTGCTCGAGCGCCCGGCGGCCGCCGCCGCAGCCGGCTTCCGCGGCGTGGAGTTCTGGTGGCCGTTCGCGACGCCGACCCCCGCGCACGAGGAGGTCGACGCCTTCGTCGGCGCGATCGAGGCGGCGGGCGTCCGGCTCACCGGACTCAACTTCGACGCCGGCAACATGCCGGGCGGGGACCGGGGGCTCGTGTCGTGGCCCTCCCGGTCCGCGGACCTGCGCGCCAACCTCGACGTGGTGACCACCATCGGGGAGCGCACCGGCTGCCGCGCGTTCAACGCGCTCTACGGCAACCGCCAGGAGGACCAGACTCCCGAGGCGCAGGACGAGCTGGGCGCGTACAACCTCGCCCTGGCCGCGCGTGCCGTCGGCCGCATCGGCGGCACGGTGCTGGTCGAGCCCGTGAGCGGAGCGCCCGCCTACCCCCTGAAGACTGCGGCGGACGCGATCGCCGTGCTCGACCGGGTCGCGTCCGAGCACGGCGAGACGAACCTCGGTCTGCTGTTCGACGTCTACCACCTCGCCGTCAACGGCGACGACGTCGACGCGGCACTCGCCGCCCACCGCGACCGCGTCGCGCACGTCCAGGTCGCCGACGCACCGGGACGCGGCGAGCCGGGGACGGGCGACCTGCCGATCGACCGCTGGGTCGAGGACCTGCGCGCAGGCGGCTACGACGGCTGGGTCGGCCTCGAGTACAAGACCGCCGCCGCAGACCCGTTCGTCTGGCTGCCCGCCTCCGAGCGCTGAGCAGCCGGCCCGACGGATCCACGGCGCCCGACAGACCTCCCGACCTCCCCGACCGTAGGAGACAGACATGACCTCCATCGCCTTCATCGGACTCGGCATCATGGGCAGCCCCATGGCCGTCCACCTGCAGGACGCCGGCCACGACGTCGCGGGCTACAACCGCAGCCCCGAGAAGACCCGACCGCTCGTCGAGGCGGGCGGGACCGCCGCGGACTCGATCGCCGACGCCGTCCGCTCGGCCGACGTCGTCGCGATCATGGTCCCCGACTCCCCGGACGTC
The DNA here is from genome assembly GCF_014837295.1 of Cellulosimicrobium arenosum. GTDB lineage: Bacteria > Actinomycetota > Actinomycetes > Actinomycetales > Cellulomonadaceae > Cellulosimicrobium > Cellulosimicrobium arenosum. Next base: position 99,535 of record NZ_JACYHB010000015.1, on the reverse strand, counting down.
GAGCAGGTGCTCACCGGGGAGGGCGGGGTCCTCGAGCACGCCCGACCCGGGACGCTCGTCGTCGACTTCTCCTCGATCCGTCCCGACGTCACCGTGCGCCTCGCCGAGGCAGCCCGTGAGCGGGGGCTGCGCTACCTGGACGCACCGGTGTCGGGGGGCGAGGCCGGCGCCAAGAACGCCGCGCTGTCCATCATGGTCGGCGGTGAGCCGGCGGACTTCGAGGCCGCGCGCCCGGTCTTCGACGCCGTCGGCAAGACGGTCGTGCACGTCGGGCCGACCGGCTCCGGGCAGACCGTCAAGGCCGCGAACCAGCTGATCGTGGCTGCCAACATCCAGGCGCTCGCCGAGTCCGTGGCGTTCCTCGAGGCGTACGGGGTGGACCTCCCCAGCGCGCTCGAGGTGCTCGGTGGCGGGCTCGCCGGGTCCAAGGTCCTGGACCAGAAGAAGCAGAACATGATCGACAAGTCCTTCACCCCGGGCTTCCGCATCGCGCTGCACCACAAGGACCTCGGCATCGTCACCGCGGCGGCGCGCGAGAAGGGCGTCGTCGTCCCGCTCGGCGGCCTCGTCGCCCAGCTCATGGGCTCGGCCCTCGCGAACGGCGACGGCGACCTCGACCACTCCGGTCTGCTCCGCGGCGTCGAGCGCCTCTCCGGCCGGCTCGGCACCGACCGGACCTCCTGACCACACCGACCACGCGCCGTCGGGCCGACGACGACCCGGCGCATCCCAGCAAGGAGCGAACCATGCCTCGTATGCGTGCGGTGGACGCCGCCGTGGCGATCCTCGAGATCGAGGGAGCCACCCAGGCCTTCGGCCTGCCCGGTGCCGCCATCAACCCCTTCTACTCCGCGATGCGCGCCCACGGCGGCATCGACCACGTGCTCGCGCGTCACGTCGAGGGTGCCTCGCACATGGCCGACGGGTACTCGCGTGCCAAGCCGGGCAACATCGGCATCTGCATCGGGACGTCCGGCCCGGCCGGGACCGACATGATCACGGGCCTGTACGCCGCGATCGCGGACTCGGTCCCGATCCTGTGCATCACCGGTCAGGCGCCCGTCGCGAAGCTCGACAAGGAGGACTTCCAGGCCGTCGACATCGCGAGCATCGCCGCCCCGGTGACGAAGATGGCCAAGACCGTCCTCGAGGCCGGCCAGGTGCCGCAGGTCTTCCAGCAGGCGTTCCACCTCATGCGCTCCGGCCGCCCCGGCCCCGTGCTGGTCGACCTGCCGATCGACGTGCAGCTCACCGAGATCGACTTCGACCCGGCGACGTACCAGCCGCTGCCCGTGCACCGTCCCACAGCGACGCGCGCGCAGGCCGAGAAGGCGATCGACATGCTGCTCGCCGCCGAGCGCCCGCTGCTGATCGCCGGTGGCGGCATCATCAACGCCGGCGGCGAGGAGCTGCTCGTCGAGCTCGCAGAGACCCTCGGCGTCCCGGTGGTCCCCACCCTCATGGGCTGGGGGATCATCCCCGACGACCACGAGCTCATGGCCGGCATGGCCGGGCTGCAGACGTCGCAGCGCTACGGCAACGCGAACCTGCTCGCCTCCGACTTCGTGCTCGGGATCGGCAACCGGTGGGCGAACCGTCACACCGGCGGGCTCGACACGTACCGCGAGGGCCGCACGTTCGTGCACGTCGACATCGAGCCGACGCAGATCGGGCGCGTGTTCGCGCCCGAGTACGGCATCGTGTCGGACGCTCGCGCGGCGCTCGAGCTGTTCGTCGAGGTCGCGCGCGAGCGCCGCGACGCCGGCACGGCGCGCGACTACTCCGGCTGGGTCGGCGACTGCGCCGAGCGCAAGCGCACCCTGCAGCGCAAGACGCACTTCACCGAGATCCCGATCAAGCCGCAGCGCGTGTACGAGGAGATGAACAAGGCGTTCGGCCGCGAGACGCGCTACGTCACGACGATCGGGCTGTCGCAGATCGCGGGCGCGCAGTTCCTGCACGTGTACGAGCCGCGGCACTGGATCAACGCCGGCCAGGCGGGCCCGCTCGGCTGGACCGGCCCGGCCGCCCTCGGCGTCGCCAAGGCGCTCGCGGACGACCCGGCCGAGAAGGTCGTGGCGCTGTCCGGCGACTACGACTTCCAGTTCATGATCGAGGAGCTCGCGGTCGGCGCGCAGTTCAACCTGCCGTACGTGCACGTCGTGGTGAACAACTCCTACCTCGGTCTCATCCGGCAGGCCCAGCGGGCGTTCGACATGGACTACCACGTGCAGCTGTCGTTCGAGAACATCAACTCCCCGGAGCTGGGCGGCTACGGCGTCGACCACGTCAAGGTCGCCGAGGGCCTGGGCTGCAAGGCGATCCGCGTGACCGACCCCGAGGAGCTCGCGGAGGCCTTCGCCACGGCGCAGGCCATGACGGCGGAGTTCCGCGTGCCGGTCGTGGTCGAGGTCATCCTCGAGCGCGTGACCAACATCGCCATGGGCGCCGCGGCGCTCGGCTCGGTCAACGAGTTCGAGGCGCTGGCGCTCTCGGCGGACGACGCGCCCACGGCGACCGCCCTGCTCGACTGAGACACGCGCGACGTATCGACGAACTGCACCGACGAGCAGGAGGATCAGCCGATGAGCACGACACCCGACCACACGTTCGACCTCGTCGTGCGCGGCGAGCGCGTGCTCGTCGACGGCGCGGAGCAGCCCCGGGAGGTCGGCGTGCGTGCCGGTGCGATCACCGCCGTCGAGCCGCTCGGCACGGGGCTCGCCGGCGCTCGCGTCGTCGAGCTCGCGCCCGGGCAGGTCCTGATCCCCGGGCTCGTGGACACGCACGTCCACGTCAACGAGCCCGGGCGCACCGAGTGGGAGGGTTTCGCGTCGGCGACGCGGGCCGCCGCCGCGGGCGGCGTGACGACCATCGTCGACATGCCGCTCAACTCGATCCCGCCCACGGTCGACGTCGCGGCGCTCGAGGTCAAGCAGAAGGTCGCGCGCGACCAGGCGTTCGTCGACGTCGGGTTCTGGGGCGGCGCGGTGCCGGGCAACACGTCCGACCTGCGCCCCCTGTGGGACGCCGGCGTGTTCGGCTTCAAGTGCTTCCTGCTGCACTCGGGCGTCGACGAGTTCGGCCACCTCGAGCCCGACGAGCTCGAGACCGACCTGGCCGAGATCGCGCAGTTCGACGGCCTCATGATCGTGCACGCCGAGGACTCGCACGTCATCGACGAGGCACCCGCCGCGCACGGCGACCACTACGAGTCGTTCCTCGCCTCGCGACCGCGCGACGCCGAGAACACGGCGATCGCCCACGTGATCGACGCTGCGCGCCGCACCGGTGCGCGTGCGCACGTCCTGCACCTGTCGAGCTCCGACGCGCTGCCCATGATCCGCCGCGCCAAGGCGGAGGGCGTCCGCCTGACCGTCGAGACCTGCCCGCACTACCTGGCGCTCGCGGCCGAGGAGATCCCGGACGGCGCGACGGCGTACAAGTGCTGCCCGCCCATCCGGGAGGGCGCGAACCGCGACCTGCTCTGGGAGGCGTTGCTCGACGGCACGATCGACATCGTGGTCTCCGACCACTCGCCCAGCACGCCGGACCTCAAGGACCTCGACACCGGCGACTTCGGCACCGCGTGGGGCGGCGTGTCCTCGCTCCAGCTCGGCCTCGCGATCGTCTGGACGGCGGCGCGCGAGCGCGGCGTGGCGTTCGAGCGTGTCGTCGAGTGGATGTCGACCCGGCCCGCGCGGCTCGCGGGCCTCGCCCGCAAGGGCGGGATCGTCGTCGGGCACGACGCCGACCTGGCCGTCGTCGAGCCGGGCACGACGTTCGTCGTGGACCCGCTCGCGCTGCACCACAAGAACCCCATCACCCCGTACGCGAACCGAGCGCTGTCCGGCGCGGTCGTCGCCACGTTCCTGCGTGGCGAGGAGGTCACACCCGACCGGCCCACCGGACGCCTCCTGACGAGAGGAGACATCTGATGTCCCACGTACCCACGCCGCTCGCCGCCTTCCAGGCTCTGCCGGACCTCGCGTCCCGCGCGCTGGGCGGCAGCGTGGTCTGGGCCAGCGACGAGCTCTTCGCCCAGCGCGAGAACCTCATCCGCCCCGGCGCGCCCGCGTTCGACGTGAACGAGTTCGGCCACAAGGGCAAGGTCTACGACGGCTGGGAGACGCGTCGGCGCCGCGACGGGCTGGAGTCCGACGCCGCGATCGTGCGGCTCGGCGCGGCGGGGATCGTCCACGGCGTCGTGGTCGACACCGCGTGGTTCCGCGGCAACTACCCGCCCTACGTGTCGGTCGAGGCGACGTCGGTCGAGGGTTACCCCTCCGTCGACGAGCTGCACGACGCGTCGTGGACGACCATCGTCGCGAAGCAGGACGCGGAGGGCGACGCCCCCAACGTCTATGAGGTCACCGACCGCACGCGGTGGACCCACGTCCGCCTGACCATCTACCCCGACGGCGGCGTCGCGCGGTTCCGCGTGCACGGCGAGGTCGTCCCCGACCCGCGCTTCCTCGCCGGGACGATCGACCTCGTCGCCGCCGAGAACGGCGGCCGGCTCGTCGAGACCTCCGACGCGTTCTACTCCTCGCCCGGCAACATCATCCTGCCCGGCAAGGCCGCGCACATGGGGGAGGGCTGGGAGAACGCCCGGCGCCGCGGCCCCGGCAACGACTTCGCGGTCTTCGCGCTCGCGCAGCGCGGCGTCGTGCGCCACGTCGAGGTGGACACGACCTACTACGTGGGCAACGCGCCCGGCGCGGTCCGCCTGCAGGTGCACGACGCCGGCCCCGTGCCCGCCGAGGGCGCGGGCCTGGACGACGGTGCGCCGTCGGGTCCGTGGTCCGACGTCCTGCCGAAGGCCGACGTGCGCGCGGACACGCGCCACCGCCACGTGATCGAGGGCGCGCCCGCGGCGACGCACCTGCGACTCGACGTGTACCCCGACGGCGGGCTGTCCCGCCTGCGGGTGTGGGGGGAGCTCACCCCCGAGGACCTCGCGGCCGCGCGGCTGCGCTGGTGGGAGTCGCTGCCGCAGGCACACCGGGACCAGGTGCCGGGCGAGGCACCGGCCTGACGAGCCGCCGCCGGCCGGCCGCGGGGGTCCGGCCGGCGGCACGTCCTCAGCGGGAGTCGCGAGCCCGCTGGAAGTCGTCGAGGGAGACGCGCCGCTCCTCGGCGTGGTCCACGATCCGCTCCGGGTAGCCCTGCGGCGGGTCGTCCAGCGTCCAGGGCTCGTGCACGGCCGGGCCGTCGACGCCCCGCAGCTCCGGCACCCAGCGGCGCACGTACGCGCCGTCCGGGTCGAACTTCTTGCTCTGCGTCACCGGGTTGAAGATGCGGAAGTAGGGCGCGGCGTCGCGCCCGGTGCCCGCGACCCACTGCCAGTTGAGCTGGTTCTGCGACACGTCGCCGTCCGCGAGGTGCGCCATGAAGTGGTCCGCGCCGCGCTGCCAGCGCACGTGCAGGTCCTTGACGAGGAACGACGCGACGACCATGCGTACCCGGTTGTGCATCCACCCCTCGCCGAGGAGCTGGCGCATGCCCGCGTCGACGAGCGGGTAGCCGGTGTGCCCGGCTGCCCACGCTGCGAGGTACCGGTCCTCGTCGGTGCCGTCGGCCCACGCGTCGTCGGGCACGACGCTGCGCAGCGAGCGGTGCGCGGCACCCGGGTGGTGGAACAGGACGTCCGCGTGGAACTCGCGCCACGCGAGCTCGGAGCGGAACGTCAGGACGTCGTCGGACGGCGCGCCGTCGTGCAGCGCCGCACGCAGGTCCGCGAGGAGCGTGCGCGGGTGCACCTCGCCCCACTTGAGGGGGATCGACATGCCCGACGTCGCGGGCCGGTCCGGCCGGTCGCGCTCGCGCCCGTAGCCCGTGAGGTCGTCGGCCAGGAACGCGTGCCACCGACGGCGTGCCGCCGCCTCCCCGGCCGCGGGGAGGTCCGCGTCCGTGCCGGGGTCGGCGGGCGGCCCGTCCGAGCGGACGTCGGCCCAGGGGATCTCCCGGGGGCGGACCGCCGGGTCCCGCCACCCGTGCCCGACCCACGCGTCACGGAACGGGGTGAAGACCTGGAAGGGCGAGCCCTGCTGGTTCAGGACACGGCCGGGTGCGACCGCGTACGGGGAACCGGTGCGCACCAGGCGTCCGCCGACGTCGGGCAGCGACGCCTCGACCGCGTCGTCGCGCCGGCGCCCGTACGGCTCGTACGACGCCGCGACGTGGACCTCGTCCGCCCCGAGCTCGCGTGCGAGCGCGGGCACGACGTCGCGCGGGTCGCCGTGGCGCACGACGAGACGACCCCCGGTCGCGTCGTCGAGCGCCGCGAGGCTCTGCGCGAGGTAGGACCGGCGCGGGCCACCCGCAGACTCCCACAGCCGGGGGTCCAGCACGTACAGCGCGACCACCTCGTCGCCCGCCGCGCGCGCGGCGTCCGTCGCGGCGACGAGCGCCGGGTTGTCGGCGAGGCGCAGGTCGCGGCGCGACCACCAGATCGAGGGCATCCACCGACGCTATCGGTCGCCGGTCCCGTTCGCCGGTGGGAGCATCGCCCCATGGGGACCGGGGGTCGGGGCGACGCCGGCGAGGGCGAGGGCGGCCCCGCAGCGGGACACGTCGAGGGTGACCACGCCTTCCTCGGCCACCCGCGCGGACTCTTCACGCTGTTCACCACCGAGATGTGGGAGCGGTTCAGCTACTACGGGATGCGCGCGATCCTGCTGCTGTACCTCACGGACACCGTCGCGAACGGCGGCCTGGGGCTGGACCGCACCACGGGCAGCGCGTTCGTGGCGATCTACGGCACGTCGGTCTACCTGCTGTCGGTCGTGGGGGGCTGGCTCGCGGACCGGGTCGTGGGCGCGCGCCGCTCGGTGCTCTACGGCGGCATCGTCATCGCGGCCGGGCACGTCCTGCTGACCGTCCCGGGGTTCGGGTTCTCGATGGCGGGGATCGGGCTCGTGGCGTTCGGCACCGGCCTGCTCAAGCCGAACGTCTCGTCGATGGTGGGCGAGCTGTACGCCCGCCACGACCCGCGTCGCGACCCGGGCTTCGCGATCTTCTACATGGGGATCAACCTCGGCTCGTTCTTCTCGCCGTTCATCGTGGGGTCCGTCCAGCGCGCGTGGGGCTACCACGCGGGGTTCTCGGTCGCCGCGGTCGGGATGGCGCTCGCACTCGTGTTCTTCGTCGCCGGGTACCGGTACCTGGGCACGGCCGGCACGGACGTGCCGAACCCGATCACGCCCGACGACCGACCGGCCGTCGCGCGCCTCGGTGCGCTCGTGCTCGCCGGCGTCGTCGCGGCCACGGTCCTCGCCGCGCTCGTCGGGAAAGGCTGGGGGATCGAGACGTTCATCGACGCCGTCTCCTACCTCGCGCTCGCGACGCCGGCCGTGCTGCTCGTCGTGATGTACCGGTCGCCGCGCGTGACGGCCGCCGAACGGCCCCGAGTGCTCGCCTACGCGCCGCTGTTCGTCGCGTCCATGCTGTTCTGGATGATCTTCGAGCAGGCGGCGTCGACGCTGACGGAGTTCGCCGACGACCGCACCAGCCTGGAGCTCTTCGGGATCTCCATCTCCCCGGCGTTCTTCCAGGCCGTGAACCCGGCGTCCGTGATCCTGCTCTCGCCGGTGTTCGCGTGGATCTGGACCAGGACGCACGACCGCCCACCCACGGCGTACAAGTTCGTCCTGGGCCTGACGTTCGCCGCACTGTCGTTCGTCTTCCTCGCTCTCGCCTCCGCCGCGCTCGGGGACTCGCTCGCCTCGCCGTGGATCCTCGTCACCGTCTACGTGATCCAGACGCTCGGTGAGCTGTGCCTGTCGCCCGTCGGGATCGCCGCCACGACGCTGCTCGCACCGCGGGCGTTCCGTGGGCAGGCGATGGCGTTGTGGTTCCTGTCCAACGCCGCAGGCCAGGCCGTCACCGCGCAGACGATCGAGGCGACCGAGGGAGTCTCGGACACGGCGTACTTCGGCGGGATCGGAGCCGTCGGGCTCGTGTGCGCCTGCATCCTGCTCCTGCTCGCGCCCTGGGTCACGCGGCACATCCGCCGTGCCGACGAGCTCGAGGGCGCTGCGAGCGCGGGCGCCTGACCTCCCGGGGAGGGCGGCCACCGGGTCAGCCAGAGGCTCACGAACAGCAGCCCGCCGCTCGTCGCGGCGACGCGGATCCCGATCCCCAGCAGCAGCGCCAGCCCGGTACCGAGCATCCCGAGCATGAACGACCAGTCGGTCACGGGTCCGGCCATCGACGCGAAGGTGCTCGCGAGCGGACCCCCGGGCGCCGTGCTGGAGGTATTCCTGGGTGGGCGTCGAGCCCGCGAGCCCATGACCTGGGAAGGGACCACGTGTCGGACGCGGCCGGGGGAGGTCGTCGGGCGGGCGTAAGGTGACCCGGCGGCCAACGCCCCAGCGGCCGTGGTGACCCGTCGAAGGAGCTGACCCGACATGAGCCGTCCCCTGCGTTCTCGGACGTCCACCCACGGCCGCAACATGTCCGGCGCCCGCGCGCTCTGGCGCGCGACCGGCATGGGATCCGAGGACTTCGGCAAGCCGATCGTCGCGATCGCGAACTCGTACACGCAGTTCGTGCCCGGCCACGTCCACCTCAAGGACATGGGCGATCTCGTCGCGTCGGCGATCCGCGAGGCGGGCGGCGTCTCCAAGGAGTTCAACACGATCGCGGTCGACGACGGCATCGCGATGGGCCACGCCGGCATGCTCTACTCGCTGCCGAGCCGCGACCTCATCGCCGACTCCGTCGAGTACATGGTCAACGCGCACTGCGCCGATGCGCTCGTGTGCATCTCCAACTGCGACAAGATCACGCCGGGCATGCTCAACGCGGCGCTGCGCCTGAACATCCCCGTGATCTTCGTGTCCGGCGGGCCCATGGAGGCCGGCAAGGCGGTCGTCGCGGACGGTGTCGCGCGGACGAGCCTCAACCTGATCAATGCGATCAACTACTCGGCGGACGACAACGTCTCCGACGCCGCGCTCGCGCAGGTCGAGGAGGCCGCGTGCCCCACCTGCGGTTCGTGCTCCGGGATGTTCACCGCGAACTCGATGAACTGCCTCACCGAGGCCCTCGGCCTCTCGCTGCCCGGGAACGGCTCGACGCTCGCCACGCACGCCGCGCGCAAGGAGCTGTTCCTCGAGGCCGGTCGCACGATCGTCGACCTCGCGCGCCGGTACTACGAGGACGAGGACGACTCCGCCGCTCCGCGCTCGATCGCCACCAAGGCCGCGTTCGCGAACGCGATGGCGCTCGACGTCGCGATGGGCGGCTCGACCAACACGGTGCTGCACGTCCTCGCCGCCGCGCAGGAGGGTGAGGTCGACTTCGACCTCACCGACATCGAGCGGATCAGCCGCCAGGTGCCGTGCCTGTCGAAGGTCGCGCCGAACCACCCGGACTTCCACATGGAGGACGTGCACCGCGCCGGCGGCATCCCCGCGCTGCTGGGCGAGCTCGACCGCGGTGGTCTGCTCGACCACGACGTGACGTCGGTGCACACCCCGACCCTGCGCGCGTGGCTCGACGACTGGGACGTGCGCGGCGGCAAGGCCACGGACCGCGCCGTCGAGCTGTTCCACGCCGCGCCCGGCGGGGTGCGTACCACGCAGGCGTTCTCCACGCAGAACCGGTGGGAGTCGCTCGACACGGACGCCGAGAACGGGTGCATCCACGACGTCGCGCACGCCTACACCGTCGAGGGCGGCCTCGCGGTGCTGCGCGGCAACATCGCCGAGGACGGCGCGGTCTTCAAGACCGCGGGCGTGGACCCGGACGTCTTCCACTTCGTGGGGACGGCGCTCGTGTGCGAGTCGCAGGACGAGGCCGTCGAGAAGATCCTCACCAAGCAGGTCGAGCCCGGCCACGTCGTCGTGGTGCGCTACGAGGGGCCCGCCGGCGGTCCCGGCATGCAGGAGATGCTCTACCCGACCTCGTACATCAAGGGACGCGGGCTCGGGAAGGTGTGCGCGCTCATCACCGACGGGCGGTTCTCCGGCGGCTCGTCGGGCATCTCGGTGGGCCACGTCTCGCCCGAGGCGGCCGCGGGCGGCACGATCGGGCTGATCGAGGACGGCGACGAGATCGAGATCGACGTCGACACCCGCCTCATCCGCGTCAACGTCCCCGACGAGGTGCTGGCCGAGCGGCGCGCCAAGATGGAGGCGTCGGAGAACCCGTGGCAGCCCGTCGACCGCGACCGGTACGTCTCTCCCGCGCTCCAGGCGTACGCCGCGATGGCGACGTCCGCGGACCGTGGTGCCGTGCGCGACGTGTCGCTGATCAAGCGCCGCTGACCGCTCCTGGTCCAGGGGGCGACGAACGACGCCGCCTGGCCCGACCCCACGGCGTGCCCGGACTCACCGTGGTGTCGGGCCGAGGTCGATCGTGACCTGTTCGCCGAACCGGACGAATCCGAGACGTTCGGCCACGCGTGCAGAAGCGACGTTGCCCGGTCGGCAGCGCCACTGCGGTACCAAACCGGCGTCGACCGCATGCACGGCAGCCGCCCTGGCGGACGCGAGGACAGGTAGTCCACCGGGCCGCGGGCCGCCGTCGGCCCTAGCCTGGCGGTATGACGTCTGACACCGCTGCACCGACACCGGACCTCAAGCCGCGCTCGCGCCAGGTCACCGACGGGATCGAGGCGACGGCGTCGCGCGGGATGCTGCGCGCCGTCGGGATGGGCGACGACGACTGGGTCAAGCCCCAGATCGGGATCGCGAGCTCCTGGAACGAGATCACGCCGTGCAACCTGTCGCTCGACCGGCTCGCGCAGGGCGCGAAGGAGGGCGTGCACGCCGGCGGCGGGTACCCGCTGCAGTTCGGCACGATCTCCGTGTCCGACGGCATCTCGATGGGGCACGAGGGGATGCACTTCTCGCTCGTGAGCCGCGACGTGATCGCCGACTCGGTCGAGACGGTGATGCAGGCGGAGCGCCTCGACGGGTCCGTGCTGCTGGCCGGCTGTGACAAGTCGCTGCCCGGGATGCTGATGGCGGCCGCGCGGCTCGACCTGGCGAGCGTGTTCCTGTACGCCGGGTCGATCATGCCGGGCTGGGTCAAGCTCGAGGACGGCACGGAGAAGGACGTCACGCTCATCGACGCGTTCGAGGCGGTCGGCGCGTGCGCGCGCGGTCTGATGAGCACGGGCGATCTCGACCGCATCGAGCGCGCCATCTGCCCCGGCGAGGGCGCGTGCGGCGGGATGTACACCGCGAACACCATGGCGTCCGTCGCCGAGGCGATGGGCATGTCGCTGCCCGGGTCGGCCGCGCCTCCGTCGGCGGACCGCCGGCGCGACCAGTTCGCGCACCGGTCGGGCGAGGCCGTGGTGAACCTGCTGCGGCTCGGTATCACCGCGCGCGACATCATGACGAAGGAGGCCTTCGAGAACGCGATCGCCGTGGTCATGGCGTTCGGCGGCTCGACCAACGCGGTCCTGCACCTGCTCGCGATCGCGCACGAGGCCGAGGTCGAGCTGACGCTCGACGACTTCGACCGGGTCGCGAGCCGCGTCCCGCACCTCGGGGACCTCAAGCCGTTCGGTCGGTACGTGATGAACGACGTCGACCGGATCGGGGGAGTTCCGGTCGTCATGAAGGCGCTGCTCGACGCCGGCCTGCTGCACGGCGACTGCCTCACCGTGACCGGCCGGACGGTGGCCGAGAACCTGGCGGACATCGACCCGCCGGACCCGGACGGCAAGATCCTGCGAGCGCTCGACCGGCCCATCCACCCCACGGGCGGCATCACGATCCTGCACGGGTCGCTCGCGCCCGAGGGTGCCGTCGTGAAGTCCGCCGGTTTCGACGAGGACGTGTTCGAGGGCACGGCGCGCGTGTTCGAGCGCGAGCGTGCGGCGCTCGACGCGCTGGAGGACGGGACGATCACCGACGGGGACGTCGTCGTGATCCGCTACGAGGGCCCCAAGGGCGGGCCCGGGATGCGCGAGATGCTCGCCATCACCGGCGCGATCAAGGGCGCGGGACTCGGCAAGACCGTCCTGCTGCTCACCGACGGCCGGTTCTCCGGCGGGACGACGGGCCTGTGCGTGGGGCACGTCGCCCCCGAGGCCGTCGACGGCGGCCCGATCGCGTTCGTGCGCGACGGCGACCGGATCCGGCTCGACGTCGCGAGTAAGACGCTCGACCTGCTCGTCGACGACGCGACGCTCGCGTCGCGACACGACGGCTGGGCGCCGCTGCCGCACGCGTACACGCGTGGGGTGCTCGCGAAGTACGCGAAGCTCGTCCAGTCGGCGTCGCGCGGGGCGATCCTCGAATAGGCCGACGCGTCGGCCGAACCAGGTCAGCGTGCCTCGAGGGGTGCCGCCCGCCAGGTCGTGGCCCCCGTGAAGGGCGGGGGGAGCGCGAGGTCGGCGAGCATCCACCCCGCGCCGGGCGACCGCGGCGACGGGCCCGCGCCCACGTCGTCCGCGGCGAGGTCCCGGGACACGCCCGTGCCGAGCGCCTTGAGGTAGGACTCCTTGCGGGTCCAGGTCCGGGCGAAGGCGCCGGGACGTTCCTCGGGCGGCCGGGCGGTGATCTCGTCCCGCTCGCGCGGGTGCAGGCTTCCGGCGACCTCCTGCGCGACCGCGGGGTCGTGCGCGCGCTCGATGTCGACGCCCACCTCGCTCGCCGCGATCGCGACGGCGAACGCGCCGCGGGTGTGCGAGAGAGAGAACTCCGGACCGCCGACCAGGACCGGCCGACCGTGCGGGCCGGAGCACGAGGGGCACGGCGCGCGGTCGAGCACGAGTCCGGCCGGATCGAGATCGGGCCGCTCGTGCGCGAGGAGGAGCCGCAGGACGACGTGGGAGACCGTGTACGTCGTCCGGTCGAGCTCGTGCACCAGCCGAGCCGCCCGGTCGCGCTCCTCGGCGTCGAGGACGTCGGCCGCGAGGGGCAGGGCCCAGCGTTCGCAGTGCACCACGGAGCCCCACCAGACGTCGGGCACCGACGTTGCCGACGGTGCCGGATGTGCCCTCGCCACGGCGGGAGACTCCGACACCGCAGCGAGCGCCGCGCGCCGCAGCCCCGGCAGGGCGGCCACGTCGGCCCGGGTGCGTGCCAGGTTCACGGCCTCCCGTCCTCCCGCGGTCTCGTGCTCCGTGCCGGGCGTGGCGCAGCCGCGGCACGCGGGCCGGTGTCGGCTTCACGACCAGCATAGGGTGCGGGCGCCGACCGGGAAGGGGAGCAGGTTCCCGATCCCGACGTGCGGACGGCGAACCGGGGGGCCACGGTAGAGGCATGGCCGACGACCGGATCAGCGCCCGCGAGTTTCACGACAGCGACGGGGTCGAGGACTGGCGGGTGGTTCTCGCCAGTGCCCAGACGCGGTTCCGCACGGGGTCCTTCACGGCCGGGGTGGAGCTCGTCGACGCGATCGGAGAGCTCGCGGACGCCGCCGACCACCACCCCGACGTCGACCTCCGCTACCCCGCGGTGACCGTGCGGCTCACGTCGCACGACGTCGGCGGGCTGAGCCGACGTGACGTCGAGCTGGCCCGGCAGATCTCGGCGGCCGCGCGCGAGCTCGACCTCGTCGCGGCGCCGGAATCGGTCCAGAAGCTCGAGATCGCGGTCGACACGCTCGTAGGGCCTGCGGTGCAGCCGTTCTGGCGCGCCGTGCTCGGGTACGACGAGCAGTCGCCGGACGGGTCTGCCGCCCCGGCGCTCGCGGATGCGACGACGCACGGTCCGGGCTTCTGGTTCCAGCAGATGGACGCTCCGCGCGAGCAGCGCAACCGGATCCACGTCGACGTGTGCGTACCGCACGACGTCGCGGAGGCTCGGGTCACGGCGGCCATCGCCGCCGGCGGGCACCTCGTCTCCGACGAGAGCGCACCGGCGTTCTGGGTGCTCGCGGACGCCGAGGGCAACGAGGCGTGCGTCTGCACCTGGCAGTCCCGCGACTGAGCCCGGGGCCGTGCGTCGGGTGCACCCGACGACGGGGCGGCGGGCGTGCTTCCGCTGCTCTGGCACCCTGGTCCCATGCCTCTGACAGGTCGGACGGCCACCGTGCCCGTGTTCCTTGCGCTCGCGGTGGTGCTCGCCGGGTGCGCTCCCGGTCCCGGGACCGTACCGGTGGACCCGACGCCGAGCACGAACAGCTCGACGACCGCGACTCCGGACCCGGACGGGGACGGGGACGAGGACGAGGCTCCGGCCGAGGACACGCAGGACGACGCCGCCGGGGAGGTCGTGGACGACCCGCTCGCCGACCGTCCGACGCAGGCGCCCGAGCAGCAGGTCTCGGCAGGGACGGTCGCCGAGGGATCGGCTGCCGAGGCGAGCGGGGAGGGCAGCGCGGAGGTGACGTTCGAGCGCGACGGCGACTTCGCCGTCGTCGTGCACCTCGACTGCGGCGACTGCGCGGGGACGCGGGCGTTCATGGCCCCGACGGGCGTGACGCCCTACCCCGGCACGCTCGCCGAGAGCTCCGGGGCGTACCTCATGGACGTGTTCGAGGACAGCGCACCGAAGCAGTCGGTGTGGCTCGAGACGGACGGCGCGTGGTCGCTGAGGTTCGAGAGCTGGAACGACCTGCCGGTGGCGACCGGTGCGCAGTCCGGGACCGGCTCGACGGTCCTGCTGATCGACGGCAGCACGGCGGAGGCGGAGGTCACCTGGGCCCCTGCGGGGGACGAGGACACGTTCCAGGGGCGGTTCTTCGGGGTCGACCGGGCGGCTGCGCGCATGTTCGGAGACTCGGTGGCGTTCACGGACGTCGTCGAGCTGCCGTTGCCGGGCGTGCTGGCGATCACCACCGACGGCGAGTGGAGCGTCACGCCGCAGGGTTGACCTGCGCCCCGGGAGAGGTCAGCCGAGTGCGACGACGAGCTCGTCGTAGCCGGGGACGAGGACGCGACGCATGGCGCGCCGCGAGACGACGCGCAGGGGCGCGCCGTCGTCGTACAGCGTGTGCAGGAGCGCGGCGATCTCCGCACGCGCGAGGGCCGCACCGAGGCACAGATGCCGGCCGGCGCCGAACCAGAGCTGACGTGTCTCGCGGACGTACGGGCGGTCGGCACGGAACGCGCCCGCCGCGACGTTCGCCGACCACGTGAGGATCATGACCCGCTCGCCGGCGCGCAGCATGCGTCCGGCGACCTCGACGTCGGAGGAGACGCCGCGCCCGATGACGGACGCCGGGCTGGTGACGCGCAGCCCCTCGCGCACGGCGTTCTCGACGGCGTCCGGCTCCCCGGCGCCGCGCGCGACCGGATGCTCGCGCTCGTCGGCCATGAGGCGGAGCAGGCGGTGCTGCTCGCCGGTGTCGACCAGCAGCGCGGTCGTGCGGGCCATCGCGGACGCCGACGTCTCCGTCCCGGCGACCATGAGCAGGCTCGCGAGCCCTGTCGTCTCGTCGAGACCCAGCCCCAGCTCGCGGCAGCGGCCGAGGAGCCGGTCGGCGGGGGCGTGGCGCCAGCCGTCGGGCACGCCGCGCGTGAGCTCTGCGACGATCGCCTGCGCCGCACTCACCTGTTCCGGCGCGAGATAGGTCGAGCCCGCGCTGGCGAGCGCGATCGACGCGAGCCGCTCGCCCGTGGCGAACGCGGTCAGCGCCTCGTCGTCCGACGGCAGTCGCTCGCCGCCGCCACCGGCACCCGGGATGCCCAGCAGGGAGATCATCATGCGGCCGACGAGCACGCGGGCGAGCCGGCCGACGTCGACCGACCTGCCCGCCGCGAGCGTGCGACGCGCGTCGTGGAGCGGGCCGGACCACGCGCCGTCGACCAGCGCGGCCGCGCTCACCTCGGTGAACAGCTCGCGCGAGCGCGTGCGCAGGGCGTGGTGCCCGGGGCCGTCGAACAGGTCGAGCACCCAGTCGCCGAGGATCTGGGCCCACAGGTGCCCGACACCGCCCTCGCCCACGATCGTGAAGTGCCGGTGGTCGGTCAGGACCTGGCGGCCGACGACCGGGTCGGCCGTGACCCAGCCCAGCCCCGGGACCTTGCGCAGGCCCGCGCGTCCGCCTCTGCGCGGTCCGGCGACCGCGCCGCCGGCGAGGAGGACGGCGGCCATGGCGGGTCGCGCCGCGACGAGGAGCCGCAGCTCGTGCCGCGTCGTCGGCGGTACGACGCGCGATGTGCGCGGTCCGGTGGGGTCGGCCGTCGTGGTCACGCGGACAGTGTGCGGGATCATCACCTCGGTCGCCGTACGGTCCACCGGCGACGGCAGATCGCACCCTGCAGGTCACCGCGATCTGGTGACTATCGATCGGGGGCTAGCTTGCCCGGCCGGCCCCTGCGCCCCTGCGCCTTCCGTGGACGACAGTGAGCCACGTCTCATGCCGCAGCTACTGTGGCGCCGTGACCCAGGACCGGACCGCCCCCGCCGCGGTGCTCGCCGCCGTCGGCGTCCACCTGCCCGAGCGGACGGTCGACGTGCGCGAGGCCGAGCAGGCGCTCGCCACCCGCTGCCCGGGAGCGGCCCCGCGCGTGCCGATGGTCTCGCGGTTGACCGGGGTGCACCGGGTCCACGTCCTGCCCGACGACTGGGACGCCTCCGACCTCGCGGTCGCGGCCGCAGAGAAGCTCTTCGCGGCGCAGGGGCTTGCGGCCACGGACGTCGATTTGCTGATCTTCGCCGCGGCGAGCCAGGACATGGTCGAGCCCGCGACGAGCCACATCGTCGCCGCGAAGCTCGGGGTCCGGGCCCCCGTCATGGACGTGAAGAACGCGTGCAACTCGGTGCTCAACGCGATCGAGGTCGCCGAGGCGCTGATCGCGGGCGGGCGGTACGCGACGGTGCTGGTCGCGTGCGGCGAGGCGCCCTCGCGCGCGGTGCGCTGGGACGTTCCCGACCGCGCGACCTACCTGCTGTCCGCCCCGGGCTACACGATGTCCGACGCCGGCGCCGCGGTTCTCGTCCGCCGCGCGGTACCGGCCGACGTCGAGGCGCGCGACGCCCACGGCGCACCGTCCCCGCGCGGGATCCTCGCGAGCGCGTTCGGCGCGGAGTCGAACCACTGGGACGTGGGCATGCTGCCGGGTGGCGGGACCGCGCACCCGCGGGATCTCGAGCGCACGTACTTCGAGATCGACGGGTCGCGACTGCGCGAGGCCTTCCTCGCCCTCGGTCCGGGCGTGGTGCTCGACGCGCTCTGCCGGGCGGGCCTCACGTGGGACGACGTCGCGCTCGTCGCGGTCCACCAGGTCGCCGTGTCCTACCTCGACGACGTCCATACCGCGCTGGGCCTGCCGACCGGCCGGACGCTCGTCACCGTCGCGGACCACGGCAACGTCGCCTCGGCGACCCTGCCGCTCCAGCTCGCGACCGCGCTGGAGACGGGACGAGTCGGGCCGGGGGACGTCGTCGTGCTCGTGGGCCTCGCGGGCGGCATCAGCATCGGCGCGACCGTGGTGCGACTGTGAGACTCGCCGTCGTCGTGCCCGCGCGCGACGAGGCGCACGGCATCGTCGCGACGCTCGAGGCGCTGCGTGACCAGGAGGATGGCGACGTCGACGTCGTCGTCGTGGACAACGGGTCGTCGGACGGGACCGGCGACGTCGTGCGGCTGTTCGTGAGCCGCAACGGGCTCACGCGCTGGCGCGTCGTCGACGAGCCGCAGAAGGGCACCGGCGCTGCCGCGGACACAGGGATGCGCGCGGCGATCGCCGGGGGAGCGACGCACCTGGCCCGCACCGACGCCGACTGCCTGCCGCTACCGGACTGGACCGGGCGCGTGCGCGCCGCGTTCGACGGCGGGCACGACCTCGTGGCCGGTCGCCTCGTCGCCCGCACGGACGACCGTCCCGTCTCGCGCCTCCAGCAGGCTGTGCTGTCGGCGGCGGTGAGCGTCGCGAGCACGTTCGGGCGGTTCCGGCCGGGCAACCAGGACCCGTCCTACCTCGGCCCCTACGTCATGGCGCCCGGGTGCAACATGGCGATCACGGCCGAGCTCTACGAGGCGGCGGGCGGCTTCCCGCGCACCGCGATCGAGGACCTCCACGAGGACCGCGCGCTCGTCAACGCCGTCCGCCGGATCACGACGCGCTACGGCGCGCACCGCGAGGTCGTCGTCCGGGCCTCGACGCGCCGCGCGCACGCGTGGGGACTGGTGCGCACGCTCGGCTGGTACGCGGACCACCGCTACCGCCCCGAGGTCGTGGACATCCGATGAGCCTCGCCGACCGCTGGGAGGAACGCGTGCAGCGCGGCGCGCACCCCGTCGTCTACCCGGCGATCCGGGCGCTGCGCCACCGCGGGCCGGTCGTGCGCGTGCCGGGCATCGGCGTCGTCGTGTCCGACGCGGCGACCGCCCGCGCCGTCCTGCTCGACACCGAGCGGTTCACCAAGGTGGGTCCCGGCTCGCCGTCGGACCTGTGGACGCCCGTGCTCGGCCCGTCGGTGCTGCTCAACATGGAGGGCGCGGACCACGCCCGGCTGCGCCGCGCGCTCTCCGGGCTGTTCACGCCGCGTGCGGTCGGCGAGCTCGTCGCGGCGAGCGTGCCCGACGTGCTCTCCGGGCTCGCGCCGCGGCTGCTCGCCGGGGAGAGCATCGATCTCGTCGCCGAGACCGCGACCATGGCAGGCACCGTGATCTGCGCGATGACCGGGCTCCCGCCGACCGACGCCGCCGTGCGCGACGCGATGACCGCGGCGCAGTCCGTCGTCGGGATGGTGCGCCTGCACCGGCGCAGCCTCACGACCACACAGGTGGGCAAAGCGCGCGACGTGCTCTCGCGGCTCTCCGCACCGGCGCGTGACGCCTACCGCGACGGCGACCCTGCGACCGTCCCCGGCCGCATGCGCGAGCTCGGGCTCACCGAGGAGGAGGCGATGGGCGCGGTCGGGGCGTTCGTGCTCACCGGCACCGAGACGATCCAGTCGTTCGTGCCGCGCCTCGTCGCGCTCACCGCCGACACCGGGTGGCTCGACCGGCTCCTCCTCGCAGGCCCGGGCGCCGGCGGCGAGTCGGGTCGCGACGGCGCAGCCCTGCGTGCGCGCGTCGTCGAGGAGGCGCTGCGCGTCACCGCACCGACGCCCGCGATGCTGCGCGCGGTGCGCACCGACGCGGCCGTGGGCGACGTGCGGGTGCACGCCGGGGACCGGGTCGTCATCGCGACGGTCTCGTGCTGCAAGGACGCCGGGCCGTTCGACCCCGACGCGCCCGTCGATCCCGCCGTGCGAAACCTGTGGTTCGGCGCCGGACCGCACTTCTGCCTCGGGATGCCGCTCGCCCTGGCCCAGGTCGACGCCGTGCTCGACGCGCTGCGGCCCGTCGTCGCCGCCGGACAGTCCCTGCGCGTCCTCGACCGCGCGGTGGCCCGCGGCGTCCTCATCCCCGCCTACCGGTCGCTCGTCGTGCAGGCGGGCGAGGGCGTCGCCGTCGGGCACGGCCGTCGCGCAGCGGTGGCCACGTGACCGCACCCGAGGTCCAGGCCAGCCCCGCGGACCGGCACCTGCTCGCCCCGATCCTCGCGCACGGCGAGCCGGGGCACGCGTCGGCCGGCGAGGTCGCGCTCCGCCACTGGACCCGGCCGGGCCGCAGCGGGCGGCGGGGGACGCGCGTGCGCGAGGAGGTCACGTATGCCGATCTTGCGCGGCGCGTGACCGCGACGGCGTCAGCGCTCGCTGCCGGCGGCCTCGCCCCCGGCGACCGGACCCTGTTCTCGGTCCGTCCGCGACCAGAGGGCGTGGTGCTCGCGTTCGGTGTCGTGCGCGCGGGCGGGACGGTCGTGTTCGTCGACCCGGGCTCGACGCCGGAGCTGTTCGCCGCGCGCGTGCGTGCCGCGGGGCCGTCGCTCGCGACGACCGAGTCGTTGCTCTACGCCGTCTCGCGCGGCCCGCTGCGCCGCCTCGCCCGCTCGCGCGGGCTGCTCCTGCCCGACTACGCGGGCCTGCCGGTGCGGCACGTGCACGCCGGACCGTGGCTGCCCGGCGTCCCGCGCGGCTCGCGCTCGGCGCGCTCGCTCGCGGCCACGGCCCCCACCTCGTCGACGCTGCCGTCGCTCGACCCGGACCGTGAGGCCCTCACCGTCTTCACGTCCGGCACGACGGCGCAGCCCAAGGCGGTCGTGCACACCGCCGGTTCGCTCCTCGCCGGGACCGACCTGCTGCGCGACGTCTTCGCGCTCGCGCCGGGCGACGTCGTGCATACCGACCAGATGCTGCTCGGCGTCCCCGCGCTGCTCGCCGGGGCGACGTGGTCGGTGCCCGCGGACCCGCCGTCCCGCGACGTCCAGACGTTCGCGCGCCAGCTCGACGGTGCGGCCGGCACCTACCTCGTGCCCGCCGACGTCACCACGCTGCTCGACGCGATCGAGGCGGGCCACGTGGCGGCCAGCGGCCCACGGACCGCGCTCGTCGGTGGGGCGCCCGTGACCCGAGCCCTGCTGGAGCGCGCGACGCACGTCCTGCCCGGGACGCGCTGGGTCGCCGTCTACGGGATGACGGAGATCCTCCCGGTCGCGGTCGTCGAAGCACAGGACAAGCTCGCGCACGACGGCGACGGCGACGGCGACCTCGTCGGACGACCCCTGCCCGGCACGGTGGCACGGCTCGACCCCGTCGACGACCCGGGACAGGGCGGGCCGCAGGTCGGCGAGCTCGTGCTGTCCGGTCCGTCGCTCATGGCGGGATACCTGCACGACCTCGACACGCCCGCCCGCGGCGCCGGACCGCGGGCCGCGGCGCACCGCACCGGCGACCTCGCGAGGATCGACGCCGACGGTCGCGTCGTCCTCGTCGGACGCACCCGCGACATGATCATCCGCGGGACGACGAACATCTACCCGGGGCTGTTCGAGCCGCGGGTCGCGGCGCTCGACGGCGTCGGCGAGGCCGTCCTCGTCGGACTGCCGCAGGTCGACGGCGACGAGCGTGTCGCGCTCATCGTGACCTCCGCGAGCCCCGCGCGCGGCGCGTCCACCACCTCGGCGCCCGACGCCGGGGCCGGCGTCCACCTGGACCCGCACCACCCGCTCGTCGACCACGTGCGCGCGCGCCTGCCTGCCGTCCTCGACCACGACGCGCTGCCGGACGTCGTCCTGCACGCCGACCGCATCCCGCTCGCCGGGCGCTCGCGCAAGCCGGACCGCGCGGCCCTCGCGCGCGCCGCCGCGCAGCGGATCGATGCGGCTGGCGGGATGACGTGGCGCACTGCGTCGGGCTGAGGAGCAGCCGGGCGAAGGATCGGGCAGGGTGGAGGGGCGCAGCGGTGAGGCGAGAGGATGCCTGCGATGACCGGACAGCAGACCGTGCCCGACGACGGACCCCGGGGCGGGTCGCCGGGTGCCACGAGTCCGGGCGGTGCGCCGTGGTGGACGCGCGCCGTCGTCTACCAGGTGTACCCGCGCTCGTTCCAGGACACCGACGGCGACGGGATCGGTGACCTGCCGGGGATCACGCGACGCCTCGACCACCTTGGGCGCCTCGGCGTCGACGTCGTGTGGCTGTCCCCGGTGTACCGGTCTCCGCAGGCGGACAACGGGTACGACATCAGCGACTACGAGGACGTCGACCCGCTGTTCGGCTCGCTCGCCGACCTCGACGCGCTGGTCGCCGGGCTGCACGAGCGTGGCATAAAGCTGGTCATGGACCTCGTCGTGAACCACACGAGCGACGAGCACCCGTGGTTCCGGGAGTCGGCGACCGGCCCGGACAGCCCGCGGCGCGACTGGTACTGGTGGCGGCCCGCCCGCCCGGGCATGGAGCCGGGCACGCCCGGTGCGGAGCCGACGAACTGGCGCTCGTTCTTCGGCGGCAGCGCGTGGGCGTTCGACGCGGCCTCCCGGGAGTACTACCTGCACCTGTTCGACCCCCGGCAGCCGGACCTGAACTGGGAGAACCCCGAGGTCCGCGAGGCCGTCTACGCGATGATGCGGCGCTGGCTCGACCGCGGCGTCGACGGGTTCCGCATGGACGTCATCAACCTCATCTCGAAGGCGGTCGCGCCGGACGGCTCGCTCCCCGACGGCGAGGTGCACTGGGGCGCGTACGGCGACGGGGGCCCGCACTACACGGACGGCCCGCGCGTGCACGAGTACCTCGCCGAGATGCACCGCGAGGTGGTCGCGCCCTATCTCGCGCAGGGACGCGAGGTCCTCACGGTGGGGGAGACCCCGGGCGTGACCGTCGAGCACGGCGTGCGGTACACCGACCCGGCGCGGCGCGAGGTCGACATGGTGTTCCAGTTCGAGCACATGGGCGTCGACCACGGCGTGACCCGCTACGACCCGCGCCCGTGGCGCCTCGCGGACCTCAAGGCGACGCTCGGCCGGTGGCAGGCCGGACTCGCCGAGCGCGGCTGGAACGCCCTGTACTGGGACAACCACGACCAGCCGCGCGTCGTCTCGCGGTTCGGCGACGACTCGCCGGAGCACCGCGTCGCGTCGGCGAAGGCGCTCGCGGTCCTGCTGCACCTGCACCGCGGCACGCCGTACCTCTACCAGGGCGAGGAGCTCGGCATGACGAACGCGCACTTCACGCGGATCGAGCAGTACCAGGACGTCGAGTCGCTGGGCTACTACCGCGAGCTCACGGGCCGCACGGGCGGCCCGCGGCTGCGCACCGACGACGAGATGCTCGCCGTCCTCGCGCACGCGAGCCGCGACCACGCGCGCACGCCGGTCCAGTGGGACGCCACGCCGGCGGCCGGGTTCACCACCGGGCAGCCGTGGCTCGAGGTCAACCCGAACCACACCGAGATCAACGCCGGGGCCGCGTGGGCCGACGAGGACTCCGTCCTGCACCTCTACCGCCGCCTCGTCGCGCTGCGGCACGAGATCCCCGTCGTCGCGCTCGGCGACTTCCGCATGCTGCTGCCCGACCACGACGCGATCTACGCGTTCACGCGTGCGCTCGACGCGCCGTCTGCTGCCGACGGGGGCGAGACGGAGGGTGAGCGAGGCCGGCGGCGTGACGAGCTGCTCGTCCTCGTCAACGTCTCCGGCTCGCGGCAGGACGTCCCGGGGGAGGTCGTGTCCGGGTGGGAGGACGCGGACGTCCTCGTCGCGACGCACGGCCCCACGGACGGGATCGCGCCGGACGACGCGGGGCCGGGCTCCGGCGTCGGGCACCGGGTGCTGCGGCCGTGGGAGGCGGTGGTCCTGCGGCGCCGGGACGAGGCGAGCCATACCCAGGTATGAGATGTGGTGACTTTTCCTCACTGGGCCCTCACAGCCCCCTATGCTCCTCGCAGCCGGCGACGATGCCGGGAGGGCGCGACCGCGGTCCCGGACCTGATCGAGGGGGAGTGCAGGGGTGCAGAGCACAGCGGA
Source organism: Cellulosimicrobium arenosum (assembly GCF_014837295.1). GTDB lineage: Bacteria > Actinomycetota > Actinomycetes > Actinomycetales > Cellulomonadaceae > Cellulosimicrobium > Cellulosimicrobium arenosum. The sequence continues at coordinate 76,326 of NZ_JACYHB010000015.1, read as the reverse complement.
GGTGCCCGCGGTCGAGACGCGGGCGCTGCGCAAGACGTACCGGAGCAGGCGGGGACGCGCGGTCGGGGTCGAGGGGCTCGACCTCGTCGTGCCGGTCGGTGGCGTCCACGGGTTCCTCGGGCCCAACGGGTCCGGCAAGACCACGACGATCCGGATGCTCCTCGGCCTCGTCCGGGCCGACTCGGGCACGGCGCGGATCTTCGGCCACGAGGTCCCGCGGCACCTGCCCGACGTCGTGGGGCGGGTCGGCGCGATCGTCGAGTCCCCGAAGTTCTTCCCCGCGTTCAGCGCGCGTCGCAACCTCGACCTGCTCGCGGCGGCGATCGGCGCTCCCGGAGGCCGCGTCGGCGAGGTCCTGGAGGAGGTCGGGCTCTGCGAGCGTGCGCGGGACCGCTACCGCGGCTACTCGCTCGGCATGAAGCAGCGGCTCGCGATCGCCGCGACCCTGCTCAAGGACCCGGACCTGCTCATCTTCGACGAGCCGACCAACGGCCTCGACCCCGCGGGCATCCGCGAGATCCGCGACACCATGCGCTCGCTCGCGGACCGTGGCAAGACGGTGCTCGTCAGCAGCCACATCCTCGCCGAGGTGGAGCAGGTCGCGGACACGGTCTCCATCATCACGCGCGGCCGCCTCATCGCGAGCGGTTCGGTCGCCGAGCTGATCGGTGCCGGCGGAGCGTCGGTGCGCGTGGGGGTCGCGGACACCGCGCTGGCGGCGACCGTGCTGCGCGAGGCGGGCTGGGTCGTCCGGCCGGACGGCCGCTCCCTGATGGTCGACGGCGTCGAGGACCCCGCGGCCATCACGCGGGCGCTCGCGGGCCGCGACCTGTGGGTCGACGAGCTCGTGCCCGTCCAGGCCGGTCTCGAGTCGGTGTTCCTCGAGCTCGTCGGCAAGGACGAGGCGGCCGGGTCTCGCCACGACCGGCGCGTCCGGGACGGTCGGCACACCACGGTCGAGGAGGTGACCGCATGATGCGCCTGCTGCGCGTCGAGCTGCGCCGGCTGCGTGCACGGCGTCTGGTCCGGTGGGCCGCGGTCGGCACGATCGCCCTCGCGGTCCTGACCGTCGCGCTCGCGTACTCCCAGAGCCTGCCGGGCGACTCCTCCGTCACCGGGCTGGCGTCGCTGCTCGTGCTCTTCGCGCTCGTCGTCCGGGGTGTCGTTCGTGACCGCGGAGATCTCCACCGGGGCGATCGGGCTGTGGCTGACGTTCGAGCCGCGACGTCAGCGCGTCTACTGGTCCAAGGTCGCGGCTGCGATGCTGGGCGTCCTGCCCGTCGTGGCCCTCGCCTACGCGATCATGGCGGGCGGGGCCTACGGCGCGTTCGCGCTCAACGACCGGCTCGGGAACGTCACGGGCGAGACCTGGTCCGAGCTCGCGTCGGTGGGCGGTCGTCTGCTGGTGGCCTCGGCCGGGACCGCAGCCGTCGGCGCCGCGCTCGGTGTGCTCCTCAAGCACGCTGCGGCCGCGCTGGGGTTCCTCGTCGTGTGGGTGGGCGTCCTCGAGAACGTGGTCGGTGCGGCGGTGCCGGAGCTCCAGCGCTGGCTCGTGCGCACGAACGTCACGGCCTGGACGGAGGGCGGGACGGCCTTCTGGATCAACGACTGCACGCCCGACGAGACGGGCGGCATGGTGTGCGAGAGCATCGAGCGGGCGGTCACGCAGACGCAGGGGGGCCTCTTCCTGCTCGGCGTCACGGTCGTGGCGTCGCTGCTCGCACTCGTGGTCTTCCGGCGGCGCGACGTGTCCTGACCTGCGGTGCCGTGCCGGCCGGCGGTACCGCGCCGACGTGCGACGGCGCCGTGCCCGTCCCACCCCCTGAGACGGGCACCTCGCCACGTGACATCCCTGAAACATGCGCGTACAGTCCCAGACGTGCAGACGATCATTCTCGTAGTACTTCCTGAGCGCGCCGGCTGAAGCCACGCACACAGGCTTCGTCAGCGCGCTCACCCCTCGATCAGCCCCTACCCGGGGTCGAGGGGTTTTTTGTTGCCACCACGAGGGCACAGCACGACCAGCACGACCAGCACGACCAGCATGATCAGCACGGCCGACGGCCAACCGAGGCCGCCACGGCTGCCGCACCGCGCGACCCGCGACCACCGGCAACCGTCCGCGCGAACAGCACCGCCGCACGACCACGGTCGGCTCCGGAACCGGCGGAGCGCCCCACGGGGCGCCCGCCGGGCCGTGGCCACGACAGCAGGAGACACCATGGCCCAGGGACCCACCCCGGCACCCCCGCGACCAGCCGCTCAGGCGGCCGTCGCAGCGCCGAAGCCCGCCCCGACGCCCGCGTCCGTCGCGCCTCGTCCCGACGCGCGCCGCGCGCAGGTCCGGCCCACGACGGCGGCGACGCCCGGAGAGGAGATGACGGGCGCCCAGTCGATCGTCCGCTCGCTCGAGGAGGCCGGTGCCGAGGTCGTCTTCGGCATCCCCGGCGGTGCGATCCTCCCGACGTACGACCCGCTCATGGACTCCACGCGGCTGCGGCACATCCTCGTGCGCCACGAGCAGGGCGGTGGCCACGCGGCACAGGGCTACGCCCACGCGACCGGCAAGGTCGGCGTGACGATGGCGACGTCCGGCCCCGGTGCGACGAACCTCGTGACGCCCATCGCCGACGCGAACATGGACTCGATCCCGATGGTGGCGATCACGGGGCAGGTCGCCGCGGGCGCCATCGGGACGGACGCCTTCCAGGAGGCGGACATCGTCGGCATCACACTGCCGATCACCAAGCACAACTTTCTCGTCACCGACCCGGACGAGATCCCGCGCACGATCGCCGAGGCGTTCCACATCGCCTCGACCGGGCGCCCGGGTCCCGTGCTCGTCGACATCGCCAAGTCCGCGATGCAGTCGCCCACCACGTTCTCGTGGCCGCAGGAGCTCCACCTGCCGGGCTACCACCCCGTGACCAAGCCCCACAGCAAGCAGATCAAGGAGGCCGCGCGCCTCCTGGCCTCCGCGCGCCGCCCGGTGCTGTACGTGGGGGGCGGCGTCGTCCGCGCGAACGCGTCGGACGCGCTGCGCCGTCTCGTCGACCTGTCGGGCGCACCGGTCGTGACGACACTGATGGCACGCGGCGCGGTGCCCGACACGCACCCGCAGAACCTCGGCATGCCGGGCATGCACGGGACCGTCCCCGCCGTCGCGGCCCTGCAGAAGGCCGACCTGATCGTGGCGCTCGGCGCGCGGTTCGACGACCGCGTGACGGGCAAGCTCTCGAGCTTCGCGCCGCACGCCGCGATCGTGCACGCCGACATCGACCCCGCGGAGATCGGCAAGAACCGCGACGTGGACGTGCCGATCGTCGGCGACCTGCACGAGGTCATCACCGACCTGGTCCCCGAGCTCGAGCGGGTGCACGCGGCCAAGGGCAAGCCCGACGTCGCGGCCTGGTGGCACCAGATCGACGACTGGCGCGAGACGTACCCCCTCGGGTACACGGAGCCCGACGACGGCCACCTCGCCCCGCAGCACGTCATCTCCCGGCTCGGCGAGCTCGCCGGCCCCGAGGCGCTGTACGTCGCAGGCGTGGGCCAGCACCAGATGTGGGCCGCGCAGTTCATTCGCTACGAGCACCCGCGCACCTGGCTCAACTCGGGCGGGCTCGGCACCATGGGCTTCTCGATCCCGGCGGCGATGGGTGCCAAGGTGGGGCGCCCGGACGCCACCGTGTGGGCGATCGACGGCGACGGCTGCTTCCAGATGACCAACCAGGAGCTCGCGACCTGCACGATCAACGAGATCCCGATCAAGGTCGCGTTGATCAACAACAGCTCGCTCGGCATGGTCCGCCAGTGGCAGACCCTGTTCTACGACAAGCGCTACTCCAACACCGACCTGCACACCGGCCACGGCACCGCCCGTGTGCCCGACTTCGTCAAGCTCGCGGACGCGTACGGCTGCGCGGGCATCCGCGTCGAGTCGGCGAGCGAGGTCGACGCAGCGATCAAGCGGGCCATGGAGATCGACGACCGTCCGGTCGTCGTCGACTTCAACGTCTCGCGCGACGCGATGGTCTGGCCCATGGTCGCGGCCGGCGTGAGCAACGACGACATCCAGTACGCGCGCGGCATCTCGCCCGCGTGGGACCGCGAAGACTGAGGAGCGCGCCGCCATGTCCCGCCACACCCTCTCCGTGCTCGTCGAGAACAAGCCCGGCGTGCTCACGCGCGTCGCCGGTCTGTTCGCGCGCCGCGCGTTCAACATCCACTCGCTCGCGGTCGGACCGACCGAGCACGACGACATCTCCCGGATCACCGTCGTCGTCGACGTCGAGGACCGCCCGCTCGAGCACGTGACCAAGCAGCTCAACAAGCTCGTCAACGTGATCAAGATCGTCGAGCTGGACCAGTCCGCGTCCGTGCAGCGCGAGCTCCTGCTCGTCAAGGTCCGGGCAGACGGCGCGACGCGCACCGGCGTGCTCGAGGTCGTCAACCTGTTCCGTGCCAAGGTCGTCGACGTCGTCCCGGACGCCGTGACCATCGAGGCGACCGGCACGGACGAGAAGCTGGACGCGCTGCTCGGCGCGCTCGAGCCCTATGGCGTCCGGGAGATCGTGAAGTCCGGGACCGTCGCCGTCGGGCGGGGCTCGCGCTCCATCACCGACCGAGCGCTGGAACGCGTCGTCCGGTCCGCCTGACCATCACCTACCCTGCAGGCAACTGCACCGCACCGAAGAACCGAGGAGATCCACCGTGGCTGAGCTGTTCTACGACGACGACGCCGACCTGTCCATCATCCAGAGCAAGAAGGTCGCGGTCGTCGGCTACGGGAGCCAGGGCCACGCGCACGCGCAGAACCTGCGCGACTCGGGCGTCGAGGTCGTCATCGCGCTCAAGGAGGGCTCGAAGTCGATCGCGAAGGCGACCGACGAGGGCTTCGAGGTGAAGACGGTCGCCGAGGCCGCGGCCTGGGCCGACCTCGTCATGATCCTCGCGCCGGACCAGCACCAGCGCTCGATCTACAACGACGAGATCAAGCCGAACCTCGCCACCGGGAAGACGCTCGCGTTCGCGCACGGCTTCAACATCCGCTTCGGGTACATCGAGGCGCCCGAGGGCGTCGACGTCATCCTCGTCGCCCCCAAGGCCCCGGGCCACACGGTGCGCCGCGAGTTCGTCGCGGGTCGCGGCATCCCCGACATCATCGCGGTCGAGAAGGACGCGTCGGGCCAGGCCTGGGACGTGGCGAAGTCCTACGCGAAGGCCATCGGTGGCACCCGGGCCGGCGTCATCAGGACGACCTTCACCGAGGAGACCGAGACCGACCTGTTCGGCGAGCAGGCCGTGCTCTGCGGCGGCGTGTCGCAGCTCGTCCAGTACGGGTTCGAGACGCTCTCCGAGGCCGGCTACCAGCCCGAGATCGCCTACTTCGAGGTGCTCCACGAGCTCAAGCTCATCGTCGACCTCATGTGGGAGGGCGGCATCGCCAAGCAGCGCTGGTCGGTCTCCGACACGGCCGAGTACGGCGACTACGTCTCCGGCCCGCGCGTCATCGACGCCCGCGTCAAGGAGAACATGCAGGCCGTCCTCGCCGACATCCAGTCGGGTGCCTTCGCCCAGCGCTTCATCGACGACCAGGACGCCGGCGCGCCGGAGTTCCACCGCCTGCGCGACCAGGCCGCCCAGCACCCGATCGAGAAGGTCGGCAAGGAGCTGCGCTCGCTCTTCGCGTGGAAGCAGCAGGACGCGGACTACGTCGACGGCTCGGCCGCTCGCTGACCTTCCTCCTGCTTGCCGTCGAGGGTGGGTGCCTCGTGTCGCACGACACGGGGCGCCCACCCTTCGTCGTCCTGCGAGGTCGATCCTGGTCCGGGGACGACACGAGCGGGACGAACGGGCGAAGACCGGGCAGATCGTCCGGTCCTGCGCAAGGATGGTGACCATGAGCGACGCGACGGTGGACGACGGAGGTCGGGACGACCAGGCGCGCGAGATCCTGGAGTTCTGGGAGGCAGCCCGCTCCAGCGCGAAGGTCTCGCGTCTGAGCGTGGTGCTCGGGATCGGGGTCGCCGGGAGCATCCCTCCGCAGGCGTGGTCGTTCGGTGACAACCCCGACCTCGCCGACGTCCTCGTCGCAGCCGTCCTCAGCGGGGCCAAGACGGCGACGTCCTCGTCGGCCTGGGAGTACGACGACGCGACCCCGTTCCCGGAGAAGGGTGAGCTCTCGATCCTGCTCGACGGCGGTGGCCGACCTCGTGCGCTCGTGCGGACGACGTCCGTGGACGTCGTGCCGTTCGCGGAGGTCGACGGCGACTTCGCGCTCGCGGAGGGTGAGGACGACGGGTCGGTCGAGGCGTGGCGAGAGGGGCACCGCCGCTACTTCTCGCGCGTGCTGGGCAAGGAGGTCCCGGACGACATGCCGGTCGTGTGCGAGCGCTTCGAGCGCCTGTACCCGCGCTGAGCAGCGCACGAGACCCGGGGGCGCCCTGGGCTCGCGGTATCGGCGTCCGAGACGTGAGACCTGGCGTCCCGACCCTCGAGTCCCGACGTACGCTCCCCGCATGACGCTCACTATCGATCTGGCAGTCGTGGCCGGGGACGGCATCGGGACCGAGGTCGTCGAGCAGGGCCTGGCCGTGCTCGAGGCCGCGGTGGCAGGGTCGGACACGAAGGTCTCGACCACCCCGTTCGACCTGGGCGCGCGGCGCTGGCACGCGACGGGCGAGACCCTCACGGACGCGGACCTCGACGCGATCCGCGGGCACGACGCGATCCTGCTCGGTGCGATCGGCGACCCGAGCGTCCCGTCCGGGATCCTCGAGCGCGGGCTCCTGCTCAAGCTGCGCTTCGCGCTCGACCACTACGTGAACCTCCGTCCGGGCAAGCTCTACCCGGGTGTCACCTCGCCGCTGGCGGACCCGGGTGACGTCGACTTCGTCGTCGTGCGCGAGGGCACCGAGGGGCCGTACGTCGGCAACGGCGGTGCGCTGCGCGTCGGTACCCCGCACGAGATCGCCACCGAGGTGTCCGTCAACACGGCGTTCGGCGTGGAGCGGGTCGTGCGCGACGCCTTCGCACGTGCGCAGGCGCGTCCCCGCAAGCACCTGACGCTCGTGCACAAGCACAACGTGCTGGTGCACGCCGGCCACCTGTGGCGCCGCACGGTCGAGGCCGTCAACGCCGACTTCCCGGACGTCACGACCGACTACCTGCACGTCGACGCCGCGACGATCTTCCTCACCACGAACCCGTCGCGGTTCGACGTCATCGTCACCGACAACCTGTTCGGCGACATCCTGACGGACCAGGCCGCCGCGATCACCGGTGGGATCGGACTGGCCGCCTCGGCGAACATCAACCCGGACCGCACCGCCCCGTCGATGTTCGAGCCGGTGCACGGCTCCGCACCCGACATCGCGGGCCAGGGCAAGGCCGACCCGACCGCGACGGTGCTGTCCGTCGCCATGCTGCTGGACCACCTGGGACTGCCCGAGGAGTCCGCACGTGTCGAGGCAGCGGTCGCGGCGGACCTCGCAGAGCGGGGGAGCCGAGTACGGTCGACGGCCGAGGTGGGGCGCGAGCTCGCAGAGCGCGTCGCCCGCTGACGGGGCGGCCGGACCTACGGGTCCGGCGCCCTGCGAGCACCACGTCGGCCGTCCGTGCCGGTCTCGTTCGATCCGTCGACCCAGACCGCTGTAGGCACGCCGGACGACCTGGCGAGGTATGGGGTCGAACTGAACCGGACGGCGTGGAAAACTACAGAGGTCGCCAGGTGAAAGGCTTCCCTCCATGAGTACTCCGCTCGCACCGCAGATCCTCTCGTCCTCGCTCGAGGACCTCGTCACGCTGTTCGACGTGCGTCCGTCCGGCAACGTCCTCGCCGACGACGCGCGCGACGCGCTCGTCGCCTCCTCGCCGACGTTCGGCACGGTGTTCACCGACCACATGGCTCGTGTCACCTGGACTGCGGACACCGGATGGCACGACCGCCGCGTCGAGCCGTACGGCCCGCTCCAGCTCGACCCCGCGACCGCCGTCCTGCACTACGCGCAGGAGATCTTCGAGGGCCTCAAGGCCTATCGGCACGCGGACGGTTCCATCTGGACGTTCCGGCCCGAGGCCAACGCGGCGCGCTTCGCGCGGTCCGCGCACCGGCTCGCACTGCCGGCGCTCAGCATCGACGACTTCATCGCGTCGATCACCGCGCTCGTGCGTACCGATGCCGCGTGGGTCCCGACGTCCGCCGAGTCGAGCCTGTACCTGCGCCCGTTCATGTACGCGTCCGAGCGGTTCCTCGGGGTGCGTCCCTCGCTCGAGGCCGAGTACCTGGTGATCGCCTCGCCGGTGGGCGCGTACTTCTCGGGCGGCGTGAAGCCCGTGTCCATCTGGGTCGACCGCGAGTACAGCCGCGCCGGTGCGGGTGGGACGGGCGCGGCCAAGTGCGGGGGCAACTACGCCTCGAGCCTGCTGCCTCAGGTCGTGGCGCAGCAGAACGGCTGCGAGCAGGTCTGCTTCCTCGACTCCGGGACGCGCACGTACCTGGAGGAGCTCGGCGGCATGAACGTGTTCGTCGTGCGTGCCGACGGAACCCTCCAGACGCCGGAGCTCTCGGGCTCGATCCTGGAGGGCGTCACGCGGTCGTCGATCCTCCAGCTCGCGGCCGACCGGGGCTACGAGACGTTCGAGGCACAGATTCCGTTCGCGGACCTGCTCGAGGGCATCCGGGACGGATCCGTGACCGAGGTTTTCGCGTGCGGGACGGCCGCCGTCATCACTCCGATCGGCCGCCTCGCGGGCTCGGACTTCGACCAAACGATCGCGGACGGCACCGCGGGCGAGCTCACGACGGCCCTGCGCTCGGAGCTCACCGACATCCAGACCGGGCGCGCGGCCGACCGGCACGGCTGGATGCGCCGCCTCGCGTGACCCGGACCTGACCGACGCCGACGCGGGCGCGCCACCCAGGGTGCGCGTCCCGCGTCGCCGCCCGGCTCAGGCGGGGGCGCGCACGATGGTGCGGCCCGCGACTCCGGCGAGGAGCGACCACGTGGCGATCCCGATGAGCAGGTTCACGAGTCCGGACAGCGACGCCGAGAGCAGGTCGTCCGTCCACGCGAACGGGAGCACCGCGATCACGACGACCACCAGTGCCATGATCCAGCCGAAGAACGAGCGGGGGCGTGGCGTGCTGAGGATCAGCAGATGGAGGAGCCCGGCCGCGAGGAGGGCGAGGATGGCGCCGTCGATCGCGAAGGCGGTCTGGTGGGACCCGGTGCCGAAGATGTCCGGCGGCGGGACGAGGGACACCGAGAAGATCCCCTCGAACACGATCACGCCGATGAGGCCCACGAGTGCGGCCACCAACGCCGTCGCGGCGGCACCGGCCCAGAACCTGCCGACCTCCACAGCGAGGCGTGGGTCGGCCGGGTTGACGGGAGGACGCTGCTCGGGGAAGTCCGCCCGGGGGTCGTTCGTCGGCGGGACCGCGGGTGGCTGACCCTGCGGAACCCCCGACGCGGGCGGACGTCCGTACTGCCGCGCGCCGGGGTTCTGCGGGTCGTAGCCCCCGGGGGTGGGGTTGCTCATCGTCACTCCTCGGTCGTTGCTGCTCGTCGAACCGGTCTCACGCGCCCACCCGGTCGCCCGGGCGCGTGCCCACAGGGTGGACGCACGCGCCCATCCTGTCGGAACGTGTGGCACCATGTGGTCTGTGACACACCTCGCCTCCCAGCTCATTATCGAGTAGCGCGTCCGGACCATCTCACCGGACGCGCCAACCTCCCGCACCTTCGGGGGGTTTTTTTGTTGCCTGGCACCACCCCGGCCGGGCGGCACGGACGCCGGGTCCTGCGCCTCACGAGGGCAACCGACCCGGCATCCTGGGGTGAGGGATGATCGCACGACCGACCTCTGAGACAGCGAACGGCAGGATGAGGGACATGACCTCCGCGACGAACCCGGTGACGAGCCCGCCGGTCTTCCACGTGTACGACACCACCCTGCGCGACGGCGCGCAGCAGGAGGGCATCAACCTCTCCGTGGCCGACAAGCTCGCGATCGCACCGCTCCTCGACGAGCTGGGTGTCGGGTACATCGAAGGCGGCTGGCCGGGTGCGGTCCCGAAGGACACGGAGTTCTTCCGTCGCGCGGCCAAGGAGCTCGACCTGCGCCACGCGGTCCTCGCCGCGTTCGGAGCGACCCGCAAGGCCGGCGTGCGCGCCTGGGACGACCCGCAGGTCCGGGCACTGCTCGACTCCGAGGCGCCGGTCGTGACGCTCGTCGCCAAGTCCGACGTCCGACACGTCGAGCGGGCGCTGCGCACCACGCCCGAGGAGGGACTCGCGATGATCACGGACACCGTGACGTTCCTCGCGGGCGAGGGCAGGCGTGTCGTCGTGGACGCGGAGCACTTCTTCGACGGCTACCGGTACGACCCGGAGTTCTCGCGCGCAGCGGTCCGCGCGGCGTTCGAGGCCGGTGCGGAGGTCGTCGCGCTCTGCGACACGAACGGCGGGATGCTCCCCGGCTGGGTCGAGCAGATCGTCGCGGAGCTGCGCGACGACCTCGCCGTTCCGCACGGTCGCGACGCCCGCCCCGGTGATCCGCTGCTCGGGATGCACGCGCACAACGACTCGGGCTGCGCCGTCGCGAACACGCTCGCCGCGGTCGACGCCGGTGCCGCACACGTCCAGGGCACCGTCAACGGCTACGGGGAGCGCACCGGGAACGTGGACCTGCTCACCGTGGTCGCCAACCTCGAGCTCAAGCACGGGCTGCGCACCCTCGCCGGTGCAGGGCTGGAGGAGACGACGCGCATCGCCCACGCCGTCAGCGAGATCGCGAACATCTCTCCCTACGCGCGCCAGCCGTACGTCGGGTCGAGCGCGTTCGCGCACAAGGCCGGACTCCACGCGAGCGCGATCAAGGTCGATCCCGACCTGTACCAGCACATCGACCCGACGGCGGTCGGCAACGACATCCGCATGCTCGTCTCCGACATGGCGGGCCGCGCGTCCATCGAGCTCAAGGGGCGTGAGCTCGGGTTCGACCTGTCGGGACAGAGCGAGCTGCTCACGCGCGTGACGAGCCGGGTCAAGGACGACGAGGCGAACGGCTACACGTACGAGGCGGCGGACGCGTCGTTCGAGCTCCTGCTGCGCGAGGAGATCACGGGCGAGCGGCCCGGCTACTTCCGCGTCGAGAGCTGGCGGACCATCGTGGCGCGCGCGGGGGGGCGGGGGACGGAGGCCGAGGCGGAGGCGACCGTCAAGCTGCGCGCGGGCGGCGAGCGCATCGTGACGACGGGTGAGGGGAACGGCCCGGTCAACGCGCTGGACCACGCGCTGCGTCTCGCGCTCACACGGGTCTACCCCGAGATCGAGGCGTTCGAGCTGATCGACTTCAAGGTCCGCATCCTCGACACCGAACAGGGCACCGGTGCGATCACGCGGGTGCTCATCGAGACCACCGACGGGGTCACCTCGTGGTCCACCGTCGGCGTCGGGCCGAACCTCATCGAGGCTGCCTGGGAGGCGCTGACCGACTCGGCGATCTTCGGGCTCGTCCACGCGGGGGTCGACCCGCGCTGACCCGCCCGGCTGGACGCTCGGTCCCGCCGTCGGGCATAGGCTGGTGCGGTGCGCGGAGAGTACAAGGTCCCCGGTGGCAAGCTCGTGGCGGTCGACGTCGAGGTGGAGGCGGGGCGGCTCGTCCACGTCTCCGTGAGCGGTGACTTCTTCCTCGAACCCGACGAGGCGCTCGAGGACATCGACGGGGCGTTGACCGGGATGCCGGAGAGCGCGACGGTCGCCCAGCTCGCGAACGCGGTCCAGGGCGCCCTCGGCGACGACGTGTCGATGGTCGGCTTCTCGCCCGACGCGGTCGCCGTCGCGGTCCGGCGCGCGCTGGGCCACGCGACGGGGTGGGGCGACCACGAGTTCGAGGTGATCCACGAGGGCCCCGAGTCGCCCGCGATGCACCTCGCGCTGGACCAGGTGCTGGTCGAGGAGCTCGCCGCCGGCCGCCGAGGTCCCACGCTGCGGATCTGGGAGTGGGCGTCGCCCGCGGTGATCATCGGCTCGTTCCAGTCGCTGCGCAACGAGGTCGACGCGGAGGGCGCCGAGCGGCACGGGGTGACGGTCGTGCGCCGCATCTCGGGCGGTGGCGCGATGTTCGTCGAGCCGGGCAACACGATCACGTACTCGCTGTACGTCCCGGGCTCGCTCGTCGAGGGGCTCAGCTTCGAGCGCTCCTACGCGTTCCTCGACGACTGGGTGCTCGGCGCCCTGGCGGACGTCGGTGTCGAGGCGACGTACAAGCCGCTCAACGACATCGCGTCGCCCGCCGGGAAGATCGCCGGGGCCGCGCAGAAGCGGCTGCGCGGGGGAGCCGTGCTGCACCACGTGACCATGGCCTACGACATCGACGCGGACAAGATGACCGAGGTCCTGCGGATCGGGCGCGAGAAGCTCTCGGACAAGGGCACGACGAGCGCGAACAAGCGCGTCGACCCGGTGCGTTCGCAGACCGGCATGGCCCGTGCGGACGTGATCGACGCGTTCGTCGCGCACTTCCGGGCGCGCTACCGCACCGTCGACGGAGCGGTCACCCCGTTCGAGCGGGAGCGGGCGGAGGACCTCGCGCGCACGAAGTTCTCCACGCCCGGGTGGACCGCCCGCGTGCCCTGACCGCACGCCGCGGCGCGCTCCTCGCCGGGTCGGCAGGCGCCGGTGCTGGTCCTACGTCGACCCGGGGGCGAGGTCCAGCACGACCTTGATGTCGCCTGGCCGGGACACGAGGGCGTCGTGCGCGTCGTCGAGGTGGACGTGCCGCGTCACGAGACCGGCGAGCCACTCGGGGTCGGCAGCGGCGAGCACGCGCGCGGCGCCCGTGTAGTGGTCGACGTTCGCGTTGACCGACCCGACGACCACGTCGTTCTCGAGCACGATGTCGCGGTTGAGAGCACCCGTGTCGACCCGCAGACGGCGTCCCGCCCCCGAGACGCCCGTGAGGCACGTGATGCCGTAGTGCGAGGTCCGTGACATCGCGTCGAGGACGACGTCGCGCGAGCCGGTCGCCTCGACGATGATCTCCGGGTCGAGATCGACCATCACGTCCTTCGCCGGCCCGGAGTGGTAGGTCGCACCCAGGCGCCTCACGAGGTCGGGCTTGGGCCCGTCCTCGACACGGTCGAGGACGTGCACGTCGAGGCCCCGCTGCACGCCGACGAGGGCCGCGAGCAGCCCGATCGGTCCTGCGCCCGTCACCAGCACGCGCTCCGGGTCGAACCACGACCGGGCACCGACGGCGAAGATCTGCTCCCACGCCTTGACGACGACGCTCGTGGGCTCCATGAGGACGCCGAGCCGCCCGACGCCGTCCGGCACGTGCACGGCGTAGTCGGCCTCGACCGTCCACAGCTCGCTCGCGTACCCGTGGCGGCCGGCGATGCCGCGTTCGGTGTACAGGCCGTTGCGGCACATGTCGAAGTGTCCGCGCGCGCACGCGCCGCACGGCACGGGGTCGGGCCGCCGGACGACGCCCACCACGAGGTCGCCCGTCGCGAAGTCGCTGCCGTCCGGCGCGGAGCGCACCCGTCCGAGGGACTCGTGACCCAGGATCAGCCGCTCGTCGCCGTCCGGTGCGCTGCCGTGCTCACCTGCGGCGATCTCGCGGTCCGTGCCGCAGATCCCGACGGCGAGCCCTTCGACCAGCAGGTCGCCGGGGCCGGGCTCCGGATCGGGCACGTCGCGGACGTCCAGGGGGCGGGCGTCACCGGGCACCAGGGTGAGTGCTCTCATCGTCGGTCCTCCTCGTCGAGCCTCGGGTCGCCGCCGGCCGGGTCGCGCAGCGCGTCTCCGTCCTCACGCGTCGTCGTCCCGCCGGTGCCCGGCGGGCTCGAGGACTGCAGCGTGAGGGCGGAGTTGACGAGCCCCACGTGACTGAACGCCTGCGGGACGTTGCCGAGCTGGCGGCCGGTGCGGTGGTCGTACTCCTCGGCGAGCAGGCCGAGGTCGTTGCGCAGGGACAGCAGACGCTCGAACAGGCGCGTCGCCTCGTCCCGACGCCCGACGCCCGCGAGGGCCTCGACGAGCCAGAACGTGCAGATCAGGAAGGCACCCTCGTCGCCGGGCAAGCCGTCGACCCGGCCGTCGGCGTCCGTCCGGTAGCGCAGGAGCAGCCCGTCCACGCTGAGCTCGCGCTGCACGGTGTCCACCGTCCCCACGACGCGCGGGTCGTCCCAGGGCAGGAACCCGACGCGGGGGATGAGCAGCAGAGCGGCGTCCACGCCGCGCGACCCGTAGAACTGGGTGAACGTGCCCCGCCGCGCGTCGAAGCCGTGGGTGAGCACGTCGTCCCGGATCGTCTCGCGCAGGGCACGCCAGCGGTCCAGCGGTCCGTCCAGCCCGCAGTCGGTCACGGCGCGCACCGCACGGTCGACACCTGCCCACGCCAGGACGCGCGAGTGCACGAACGCGCGCGGTTCCCCGCGGATCTCCCACAGCCCGTTGTCGGGCTCGGACCAGTGACCCTCGAGGTAGTCGAGCAGGTTCTTCTGGAGCTGCCAGCCGTCGTCGGTCGCGGCGATGCCCGCGGTCCGCCCGAGGTGCAGCGAGTCGAGCACCTCGCCCCACACGTCGAGCTGGTGCTGGTCGTGGGCGCCGTTGCCGATCCGCACGGGTGCGGAACCCTCGTATCCCGGCAACCAGTCGAGGGTCTGCTCGGGGAGGCGACGCCACCCGTCGATCGAGTACATGATCTGCAGGTCGGCCGGGTCGCCCGCGACCGCGCGGATCAGCCACTCGCGCCACTCGCGCGCCTCGCGCAGGTACCCGGTCGCGACCATGGCCTGGAGGGTGAAGGTCGCGTCGCGCAGCCACGTGTACCGGTAGTCCCAGTTGCGAGGACCGCCGATCTGCTCCGGGAGCGACGTGGTCGCAGCGGCCACGAGGCCGCCCGTGGGCTGGTAGGTGAGCCCTTTCAAGGTCACGAGCGAGCGGGTGACCGCGTCCTGCCACGGGCCGCTGTAGGTCGAGCGTGCGCTCCAGCCCCTCCAGAAGTCGACCGTCCGGTCCAGCGACGGTGCGGCGTCCCCGGGTACCGGTGGGTGCACGTGGGACCGGTGGTACTGGAGCACGAAAGGGACCGGGGCCCCGGGGACGGCGTCGAAGCGTGCTCGGATCGAGCCGTCCTCGTGCGTCGTGGGGACCGGCGTGTACAGCGTCACCGCGTCGGGTCCCGCCACCGCGGTGACCTTCGGGCCGGTGGAGACGGCCGGGACGATCGCCCCGTAGTCGAACCGGACCCGCAGGTCCATCTCGACGGGGACCCGCCCGCCGCGCGCCTCGACGATCCGGACGAGGTCGGGTGCGCGGTCGCGCGGGGGCATGAGGTCGGTGATCGTGAGGTCGCCCTCGGGGGTCGACCAGGTCGACTCGAGGACGAGGGTGTCGCCGACGTAGCGCCGTGACGTGCAGGGTCCGCCCGCCGCCGGCGCAAGCCTCCACCGTCCGTGCTCGGGACCTCCGAGCAGGGCGGCGAAGCACGCGGGGGAGTCGAAGCGGGGCAGGCAGAGCCAGTCGACGGAACCGTCCCGCCCGACGAGTGCCGCAGTCTCCAGGTCGCCGATCATGCCGTAGTCCTCGATGCGTCCTGCCATGCGCGCGGTCCTCCACGACCTCGGGGGTGCTCGACGCCCCGAGTATGTCGCCCGCCACCGGGGGCCGCACCTCGTGACCGGTCAGGGGGCAGGGCGCGAGCCCAGGACCGCTGTTCCCACCCGGACGATCGTCGCACCCTCGGCGACGGCGAGCTCGAGATCACCGCTCATGCCCATCGACAGCTCCCGGGCGTCCCGGGTCCGTGGGTCCCCGGCGCGCACGACGACGTCCCGCACCTCGCGCAGGCGCGCGAACCCGGCACGGACCTCGTCGTCGTCGCGCGAGCGCGCCCCGATCGTCATGAACCCGGTGAGCCTCACCCCCGGCAGGGCGGCGACCTCGCGCGCGAGGCCGGGCGCGTCGTCGGGCTCGACGCCGGACTTGGACGCCTCACCGGAGACGTTGACCTGCACCATCACGTCGATCGTGAGCGTGTCGCGCACGCAGCGCGAGGAGAGCGCCTCGGCGATCGCGAGGGAGTCGACGCTCTGGACGGCGGACGCCGTCGCGAGGACCTGGTTGACCTTGTTGCGCTGCAGGTTCCCGATCATGTGCACCGCGACGTCCCCCGCGGCGACGAGGTCCGCGATCGCGGGCGCCTTCGCGACGAGCTCCTGCACGCGGTTCTCCCCGACGAGCTCGACGCCGGCCGCGACGACGGCGCGGACGGCCTCGGGCGGCTGCGTCTTGGTCGCGACCAGCAGGCGCACGTCAGACGGGTCGCGCCCGGCGCCGCGCGCGGCACCGTCGATCCGTGCCCGGACCGCCCGGACGTTCTCGGTGACGAGCGTGAGGAGGTCCGGGGAGGAGCTGGGCATGCCGGCCAGTCTAGGTCGCGCGCCCGTGCCCGTCCGGGGGCGGGTCAGGGAGTTCCCGGATCCCGCACGGGGCCGGTTCGGGGGATCATGGTGGGGTGAAGACCCTGCTCAACATCGTCTGGCTCGTGCTCGCCGGCTTCTGGCTCGCGCTCGGGTACGTCGCGGCGGGAATCATCTGCTGCATCCTCATCGTGACCATCCCCTTCGGCATCGCCTCGTTCCGGATCGCCGGGTACGCGCTGTGGCCGTTCGGGCGCATGGTCGTGGACAAGCCGACGTCCGGCGCATGGTCCACGATCGGCAACGTCATCTGGGTGGTCGTGGCCGGGATCTGGCTCGCGATCGGGCACGTGCTCACCTCGATCCCGTTGTTCGTCTCGATCATCGGCATCCCGCTGGGCATCGCGAACCTCAAGATGATCCCGATCTCGCTCCTGCCGCTCGGCAAGGACATCGTCCCCACCGCCGCCCCGTACACGGCGTACCCGCCGAGGTAGCACCCCGGTCAGCCCGTGCCGGGCGGTGGAGGTCGCCGGAGCCCTACCTCGCGATCGGGGCCGGGCTCGCCGCCGTCAGACGGAGCAGGTCCGCCGGAGACAGGCAGACGTCGAGGCCCCGCCGCCCGCCCGAGACGTACACGACCGCGAACGTCAGCGCGCTCTCGTCGAGCACGGTGCGGTGGGCGTGCCGCTGCCCGAGCGGGGAGATGCCGCCGACGACGTAGCCCGTCGCGCGCTCGGCCGCCGCCGGCTCGGCCATGGTCGCCCGTTTGCCGCCGACTGCCCGCGCGAGCGCCTTGAGGTCGAGCTGACGGTCGACGGGCACGATCCCGACGACGAGGTCGTCCCCGTCGACGACCGCCAGCAGCGTCTTGAGCACCTGCTCCGGCGCCGCACCGATCGCTGCCGCGGCCTCCAGGCCGTAGCTCAGGTCGCTCGACGGGTCGTGCTCGTACGGGTGCAGGGTGTGGGCGACGCGCTCGCGCTCGAGCAGGGCGACGGCGGGCGTGCCGGCGTGGGCACCGGTTCTGCCGGACGACCGCGACTTCTTGGCCACTCTCCGATTCTGCCCCAGACCGGGTGCGGTCCGTCGCGGGCTCGAGCGATCAGCGGTCGCCCGTCGCTCGTGCGAGGAAAACAGGAGGCGTGCCGAGGGCGAGATGGTGTCTGATCGAGCCATGGCCATCGTGCTGGAGACCCCAGGAGTCGACGGACTGACCGACGTGGTGGGCGCGCTGCGGACGTGGCAGGACGACGACGCGCCGCTCCAGCTCCACCCGGGAGACCTCGGGTGGTTCTGGCGGTTCGGAGCCGAGGCGACTGCCGCTGCGGTCCGGACGTGGCGCCGTGGCGGGCAGCTCCTCGCCGTCGGGCTCCTCGACGGTCCGGGGCTGCTTCGCCTGGCGATCTCGCCGGACGGGCGGCAGGACGAGGAGCTCGCGCGACGGCTCGCCGACGACGCCGCTCGTCCCGAGCGCGGCGTGCTGGCCGACGGGGAGGCCTGCGTCGAAGCACCCGTCGGCGCACTGGTCGACGACCGGTTGGGCGAGGTCGGCTGGGCCTCGGGTGAGCCGTGGACGTTGCTGCGCCGCGACCTGGAGGGGCCGGTGCAGGACCCGGGGATCCAGGTCGACACGGTCACGGCCGAGCAGGCGCCCGAGTGGGCTCGCGTGCTCCGGGGCTCGTTCGACGGGTCGACGTCCACGGTCGACCGGTGGAGCACGATGGCGGCCGGGCCGGCCTTCGCCGATGCCCGGTGCCTGCTCGCGCACGACCGCGACGGCGACGCGGTGGCCGTGGTGGCGGTCTGGGCGGCAGGTCCGGGGCGACCCGGACTGGTCGAACCCCTGGGCGTGCACCGGGACTTCCGCGGTCGCGGCCACGGCAGGGCCGTCACGCTCGCCGCGGCGGGGGCGCTGCGGCAGATGGGCTCGTCGAGCGTGATCGTCGCCACGCCGAGCGACAACCTCGGCGCAGTCGCCACCTACGAGTCCGCCGGCTTCCGGCGACTTCCCGAGAGGCGGGACCGCTGCAGGCCCGGTGCGGCGGACGAGGGTGGGTCTTGACGTGGAGAGTGCCGCGTCCCCTAGCCTGTCCGACGTGACGCAGGGGGACCCCGCGGCAGACTCGCTGCCGCGGCGCGACGGAAGCGCGCGAGGCCGCACGTGCTGCCCGCGCCGGCGACCGGCAACCGGTACCACCTCGTCCTGTCGACCCACCCCGGACGAAGGAGCGGACCCATGGACGAGCCCACGACCCGCAAGGAGCGCTACGAGCACGGGCGGGCGGTGTTCGACGCGGTGGACGGTGCGGCGGGTGCCGCCCACGTCGACGCGATCGTGGACGTCTCCCCGGAGCTGGCGCACCAGATCTCCGCGTGGGCGTACGGCGAGATCTACGCGCGTCCCGGCCTGGTGGCCCGGGACCGGCAGCTCGTCACGCTCGGCATGCTGACCGCGCTCGGGGGCTGCGAACCGCAGCTCGAGATCCACGTCAACGCCGCGCTCGACGCCGGGCTCACACCGACCGAGGTCGTCGAGGCGCTCCTGCAGTCCGCCGTCTACTGCGGGTTCCCCCGCGCGCTCAATGCGACGCTCGTCGCCAAGAAGGTCCTGGCGGAGCGGGGACTGCTGGCCGTCGGGTGACCGGCCGCCGGGCGGTCGGCGCGTGCCACGGCGATCCGTGGCCTACAGCGGGCCGACGGCCAGCACGGTGATCACCGGCGCGCCGGCCTCGTCGCTCGCTCGCAGGTCGATCGTCGTCGTGAGGGCCCAGTCGTGGTCGCCCGCCGGGTCGTCGAGCACCTGGCGGACCAGCCACGTCCCCGGGGGCACGACGCCGCCGGGGACGTGGGCGGTCGTCGGACCCTCGTGCCCGGCCGGCAGCTCGGCACCCGGCTCGGTGACCTGGAACAGTCCCGTCGCCCGTGCGGAGGGGCCGATGCCGATCGCGTCGTCACCCTGCGTCTCGAAGAGCGGGTCGAGGGCGTCGCCCCACGCGTCGGCGTCCCAGCCGCCTCCCAGCGCCGCGAGCCCGTGGTAGTCCTCGCGTGCCGCGAGCTCGACCCGGCGGAACATCGCGTTGCGCACGAGCCGCCGGAACGCGCGCGGGTTGCCGGTGACCGGTCGTGCGGGAGCGTCCTCGCCCGTCCCTGCCAGGGGACCGTCCCCGGACTGGGTGCTGCCCGTGCCGGACACGTCGTCGTCCACCGGGCGGGACATCCGCTCCCACTCGTCGAGCAGTGACGAGTCGGTGCCGCGGACGAGCTCGCCAAGCCACTCGACGATCTCGTGCACGTCCTCGGTGCGGTGCTCGTCGGGCACGACCTGCCGCAGCGCGCGGTACGCGTCGGCGAGGTACCGCAGGACGACGCCCTCGGTCCGCTCCAGCCCGTACACCGAGACGAACTCCGCGAACGTCATCGCGCGCTCCACCATGTCCCGCACCACGGACTTCGGCGAGAGCTCGGCGTCGGCGACCCACGGGTTGGACTGCTTGTACGTGGCGAACGCCGGCGTGAGGAGGTCCTCGAGCGGCTTGGGCCAGGTGATCTCCTCGAGCAGCGCCATCCGCTCCTCGTACTCGTACCCCTCGGCCTTCATGGCCGCGACGGCCGTGCCCTTCGCGGTGTTCTGCTGCGCGTAGAGCACCTGACGCGGGTCGTCCAGCGTCGCCTCGATGACGGAGACGACGTCGAGGGCGTGGCCCGGTCCCTCGACGTCGAGCAGGTCGAGGGCGGCGAGCGCGAAGGGGGACAGCGGCTGGTTGAGCGCGAACTCGCGCGGCACGTCGACGGTCAGACGCACGCTCGGGCGGTACCCCGCCGGCGTGGACGGGTCGGGGACGCGCACGCGCTCGACGATCCCCGCGACGCGCAGGGAACGGTAGATGCGGAACGTCTGGCGCACGTGCTCGCGGCGCTGGGACTCGGTGTCGTGGTTGGCGAGCAGGAGGTGGCGCATCGCGGTGACGGGGTCGCGCTGGCCGGCGTCGGGGTCGGTGGAGTGACCGTGCCCGTGGCGCTCCGACCGGGCGAGGACGTTGAGCACCATCGCGTGGGTCACGCGGAAGTGGCTCGACAGCGGTTCCGGATCGGCGTCGCGCAGGCGCTCGAACGTCGCGTCGGTCCAGTTCACGGACCCCTGCGGGGCCTTCTTGCGCACGATCTTCTTGAGCTTCTTCGGGTCGTCGCCCGCCTTGGCGAGCATCTTGCGGTTCTCGACGACGTGCTCGGGCGCCATGACGAGCACCTCGCCGAGCGTGTCGTACCCCGCGCGCCCTGCGCGCCCGGCGATCTGGTGGAACTCGCGTGCCGTGAGGTGGCGCATGCGCTCGCCGTCGAACTTGACGAGCGACGTGAGCAGGACCGTGCGGATCGGCACGTTGATCCCCACACCGAGCGTGTCCGTCCCGCACACGACCTTGAGCAGACCGCGCTGCGTGAGGCGTTCGACGAGGCGCCGGTACTTGGGGAGCATGCCTGCGTGGTGCACCCCGACGCCGGCCCGCAGGAACTTGCTGAGCGTCTTGCCGAAGCCGGTGCCGAACCGGAAGTCGCCGAGCTCGGTGGCGATGGCGTCCTTCTCGGCGCGCGAGGAGAGCTTCGTCGACAGGAGCGACTGGGCGCGCTCGACCGCGTCCTTCTGCGTGAAGTGCACGACGTACACGGGAGCGCGGTACGTCGTGACGAGCTCTTCGATGACCTCGGTCAGGGGCTCGACGACGTACGAGAAGTGGAGCGGGACGGGACGCTCGGCCGTGCTGACCTCGGCTACCGCTCGTCCGGTGCGCTCGGTGAGCTCGTCGACGAACCGCGTCGTGTCACCGAGCGTCGCGGACATCAGCAGGAACTGGGTGTCCGTGAGCTCGAGGAGCGGGACCTGCCAGGCCCAGCCGCGCTGGGGGTCCGCGTAGAAGTGGAACTCGTCCATGACGACCTGGGAGATCGCGTCGTCCGCGGACCCGCTGGCTCGGTCGCCGCGGCGCAGGGCGAGGTTCGCGAGGATCTCGGCGGTGCAGCAGATGATCGGTGCGTCGGCGTTGACGGCGGAGTCGCCGGTCATCATGCCGACGTTCGTCGACCCGAACGCTGCGACGAGCGCGAAGAACTTCTCGCTCACGAGGGCCTTGAGCGGCGCGGTGTAGAACGTGCGCCCGCCCCGACCTGAGCGGTGTGCGGCCAGGGCCGCGAACTGCGCACCCATGGCGACGAGCGACTTGCCCGACCCCGTGGGCGTGGCCAGGATGACGTGCGAGCCGGTGACCAGCTCGATGAGCGCCTCGCTCTGGTGGGGGTAGAGCTCGAGGCCCTGCTCGCCCACCCAGGTGGTGAACCCCTCGTACAGCGCGTCCGGGTCGGGCGTCCTGCCCGTGGGCGCGGGGACGTGGGCGAGGAGCGAGGCGGTCCGGCCGGTCGTCGTGGTCACGCCCCGAGTGTCTCAGGTCCGAACTGCCTCGGTTCGATCAGATTCCACCCACGACCGGCTTGATAGCGCTGTCAACCTGTGTCAGGGTAAGCGGTGTCGGCACAGCCGCCGGCAGCTGGACGATTCCCACGAGGTCGTGGAGCACGAAGGAGTGACCTGCATGCGGGTACAGAGCGTCGTACGGACGTCGACGGGTCGAGCGCCGATCGGTCGAGCACAGCCACCCGGCGGAGGGGCGAGAGACTCCCGACGAGCGGTCGGGGCGGCTGTCGCCGCCCTCACGGTCGTCGGGCTGGTCGTCCCCGGTCTGACCACCTCGGCGTCGGCGGCCCCTGCCGACCCGGCAGCGACGGAGTCCGACGCCGCCGCTGCGGCCGTCGAGGACCCGCTGGTCGACTACGTGAACCCGTTCATCGGGACGAAGGACGACGGGAACACGTACCCGGGCGCGGCCGTGCCGTTCGGGATGGTCCAGCTCTCGCCCGACAACGGGCACAACGTCGGCTACGACTACGACCGCACGGCAATCCGCGGCTTCTCGCTCGTCCACCTGTCCGGCGTCGGTTGCGGCCTCGGGGGCCCGCTGCCCGTCCTGCCCACGACCGGTGACATCACGTCGACCGACTACGCGCAGTACGCGCTCGGCTTCTCGCACGACGACGAGGACGCCTCGCCCGGCTACTACCGTGTCGGGCTCGAGGGCGCCGAAGGCACCATCGACGCGGAGCTCACCGCGACCGAGCACACCGGTGTCCAGCGCTACACGTTCCCCGCGACCGAGCAGGCGAACGTGCTGCTCAACGCGGGACAGGCGCTCAACCGGGTCACCGGCTCGACCGTCCACGTCGTCGACGACCACACGGTCGAGACCGAGATCACCGTGCGCGGGTTCTGCCAGGACACCGAGCCGCAGACCATCTGGACCCGCACGACGTTCGACCGCCCCTTCACGGCCCACGGCACGTGGGACGGCGACACCGTCACGGCGGGGGCGGACGAGTCGATCGGCGGCGAGGGCCGTCGCGGTGCATACGTCACGTTCGACACCACCGGCGGCGACCTCGACGTCGAGGCCGTCACCGCCATGAGCTACGTCGGTCCCGACGGCGCCGCGGCGAACCTGGCCGCAGAGACGGGCACGTTCGACGACCTGCACGACGCCGCGCGCGCCGCCTGGGAGGAGCGCCTCGGTCTGGTCAAGGTGGCGCAGGGGGACGAGACCGACCTGCGGACGTTCTACTCGTCGCTGTACCGCAGCTTCCTCGCGCCGAACGTCGGGTCCGACGTCGACGGCCGCTACCGCGGCTGGGACCAGGAGGTCCACTCCGCGGGCGTGGCGGGCGAGCCCTCCGTGTACTACCAGAACTACTCGCTGTGGGACACGTACCGCACGCAGCAGCAGCTGCTCTACCTGCTGGCTCCGAAGGAGTCGGCGGACATGGCGCTCTCGCTCGTGCGTCAGGGCGAGCAGAACGGCTGGCTCCCGCGCTGGGGCTACGGGACCGTCGAGACCAACATCATGACCGGTGACCCGGGCACGGTGTTCCTCGTCAGCGCGTGGAAGCAGGGCCTGCTCGCGGGCCACGAGGAGGAGGCGTATGCCGTCCTGACGCAGAACGCCGACGGTGTCCCGCCGGCCGACTCGCCGGACAATGGGCGCGCGGGGAACGTCGAGTACCTGCGCGACGGGTTCGTCCCGCACGAGCCGTCGCGCCACGGCGACCCGGGTGACTACGACCTGCAGCACGGCGGCTCCGCCACCATGGAGTACGCCCTCTCCGACGCGATGCTGTCGACCATGGCCGACGGCCTCGGACACGACGACGACGCCGCCCGCTACGCCGCGCGCGGCCAGAGCTTCCGCAACGTGTTCGACCCGCGCACCGGCAACTTCCGGGCCCGCAACGCGGACGGGTTCTTCGTGGGCGACCCCGACCCCGCGCAGTCCGACGGGTTCCACGAGGGCACGGCCGTGCAGTACCAGTGGCTGGCCCCGCAGGACTTCCCCGGGCTGTTCGACCTCATGGGTGGCACGGACGCGGCGACCGACCGGCTCGACGACTTCTTCGCGTACGACCAGCTCGTCAAGGACCCGGCGCGCGTCGCGCGCGACGTCTGGGTCAACGGCACGTACGACTACTACGGCTGGAAGACCTACAACCCGAACAACGAGCCCAACCTGACCGCGCCGTACACGTACCTGTGGACGGGCCAGCCGTGGAAGACCACGGACGTGGTCCGCGCGGCGTCGACGCTCTTCACCGACGGCCCGGACGGCGTCACGGGCAACGACGACCTCGGCACGATGTCGGCGTGGAACGTGCTCTCCTCGATCGGCGTCTACCCGATCGTCCCGGGCACCGACATGTGGGGCCTGACGACGCCGGCGTTCGACGACGTGACCGTCACGCTCGACCCGGAGGTCTTCGGCAAGGACGCGCTCCACCTGACGGCCGACGGCGTGTCGGACGACGCGCACTACACGCAGTCCGTCTCCCTCGACGGCGACGACCTCGACCGCGCATGGGTCACCGGTGACGAGCTCACGTCGGCCGGCACGCTCGACGTGAGCGTCGGTTCCGAGCCGTCCGCCTGGGCGACGGACGCGGCGGCCTCGCCGGGCGCCGTCGTGCCGGCCGACGGGACGGTCGAGCGGCTGTTCGTCGGCGCCTCGCCGCGCCAGCCGGTCCTCGCACCCGGCGGCTCGACCGAGATGTCCGTCCAGGTCGTCGCCCAGGGCGAGGGCACCAAGGAGGGCACGCTCGAGGTGTCGTCCGACGACGCTGTCCAGGCCACGACGGACCTCGCGGACTGGTCCGCGGAGTCCGACGGGCTCCCGGCCACGGTCGAGGGCACGATCACGCTCACGGCTCCCGCGGACGCGGAGCCCGGACTGCACACGGTCCGGCTCGTCGTGAGCGACGACGCCGGGATCGAGACCACCCGTGAGGTGAAGGTCGTGGTCTCGGGCGAGTCGTGGATCGCGGACACGTTCGACAACGTCGGCATCGGCGACGAGGGCAAGGGCAACGCGGACCTCGACGGCCTCGGCTACTACCTGCTGCGCGGCGCCCTTGCCGACGCGGGTGCCGTGCAGGGCCTGGAGCTCAGCGTGCCCGGGACGGACCTGACCTACACCCTCGGCGCTCCCGCCGCGGGCGAGCCGGACAACACCCTGGCGGACGGCCAGGTCCTGAAGGTCCCCGAGGAGCTGCGTTCCGCGCGGACGATCTCGGTGGTCGGGACCGCCACGAACGGCACGCACGGCGGTGACCTGGTGCTCGGCTACGCCGACGGCACCACCTCCACGGCAAGCGCGCGGCTCAGTGACTGGTGCACCGGGAACCCGGAGAAGGACAACATCCTCGTCGCCAAGGCCGGGGCGCGCGGTGACGGCACGGGCACCCAGAACATCGGGTGCGGGCTCTACGCGACGTCGCCGATCGCGCTGCCCGAGGGCAAGGTGCTCACGTCGATCACGCTGCCCGAGGACAAGCAGCTGCACGTGTTCGCGATCGCGACCGACGCGACGGGCGCCGAGCCCGCCCCGCAGGTCGAGGTCACCGCGCAGGCGCGCTGCCTGGCGGGCAAGGCGTTCGTGGCCGTGCGGGCGACGAACACCGGCGAGGAGACCGCGGCGATCGAGCTCGCGACCGCCTACGGCGCGAAGTCGTTCGCCCAGGTGGAGCCGGGCAAGAACGCCTACCAGTCGTTCGCCGTGCGAGCCGCGGACGTCGAGGCCGGCGAGGTCACCGTCACGGTGACGACCGAGGGCGGCGAGCCGCAGCAGGTCACGACCGCCTACGACGCCGCGTCCTGCTCGTGACGGACGCCCGATGAGGACCGCGGCGGTGCGAGGTGTGCTGCCCCGCACCGCCGCGATCTCCCACCGGCCGGGCACGACTCCCGGACCGACGAGACCTGACGACCACATGAGACCCGAGGACAGCATCCCCATGAACCCCATCCCGCCTCGCCGCCGAGGTGCCCGTCGCATCGTCGCGACCGCCTCCGCTGCGGCACTGCTCGCCGCAGGGCTCGGCGCCGCGCCCGCGCTGGCCGCCTCCCCGGCGCCGATCGCGGCGCCCGCGGCCGCGGACGACGCGGCACTCGTCTCCGACCCGCTCGCCTACGTCGACCCCATGGTGGGAACCGGTCAGGCGACCGGCGTCGTCGGCGAGATCAACAACTTCCCCGGCCCGTCGATGCCGTTCGGCATGATGCAGCTCTCCCCGGACACGCAGGTCTCCGTCGACAACGGCGACAAGGCCTATGCCGGGTATCGCTACTCGCACTCCGCGATCCGCGGCTTCTCCATGACGCACGCCGCGGCGGGCTGCTGGATCTTCGGTGACGTCCCGATCCTGCCCGTGACGGGCGACGTCGGCACGTACCCGTGGGACCGCAAGGAGACCTTCAGCCACGACTCCGAGAACGCCGAGGTCGGGCGGTACTCGGTCACGCTCCAGGACTCGGGCATCGAGGCCGAGCTCTCGGCCGCGACGCGCTCCGGCGGACTGTCGTTCGAGTACCCGGACGACGGCAAGGACGCCCAGATCATCATCAATGCGGCGGGCTCGCTCGCGAGCGTGAAGAACGCGACCATCGACGTCGAGGACGCGCGCACGATCACGGGATCGGTGACGACCGGCGGCTTCTGCGGCAAGAACAACACGCAGACCACGTACTTCGCGATCGAGCTCGACCAGGACTCGGAGTCGTACGGCACGTGGGAGGGCTCGACCGTCTCACCCGGTGATGCCTCCTCCGACGGCGACGGCGCCGGCGCGTGGCTGACGTTCGCGCCGGGCAGCACCGTCCAGGCCAAGGTGGGCATGTCCTACGTCAGCGTCGACGGGGCCCGCGCGAACCTCGCCGCGGAGATCCCGGGCTTCGACTTCGACGCCGTGCGGGACGCCACGCGCGCGGCGTGGTCCGACCTGCTCGGCAAGGTCCGCGTCGCGGGCGAGGACGAGGACGCGACGACCATGCTCTACACGTCGCTCTACCACTCGCTCCTGCACCCCAACACGTTCAACGACGTGGACGGTCGATACATCGGTTTCGACGGCGAGATCCACGAGGTCGAGCCGGGCCACACCCAGTATGCCAACTTCTCCGACTGGGACACCTACCGCTCCCTGGGTGCGCTGCAGTCGGTGCTCGAGCCGGAACGCGCGTCGGACATGGCACAGTCTCTCGTGAACGACGCCGACCAGAGCGGCTGGCTGCCGCGCTGGCCGGTCGCGAACCAGCACGTCGGCCAGATGACGGGTGACTCGTCGGTGCCGCTCATTGCGAGCATGTACGCGTTCGGCGCCCACGACTTCGACGTCGAGTCGGCGCTCGAGCACATGGTGAAGGGCGCGACGAGCGCCGCGCCGACCGACAACGGGTACGTGCAGCGCCGGGGGATCGAGACGTACCTCGAGCGCGGCTACGCGCCGCAGACCGAGGAGTTCCGGGGTGACCACCAGGTCGTGGGCGCCTCGATCACGCTCGAGTGGTCGATCGCCGACTTCGCGATCGGTCAGGTGGCGAGCGCCCTCGGGCACGACGATGTCGCCACGCAGTTCGCCCAGCGCGGGCAGTGGTGGCAGCACGTCCTCGACCCGGTGACGCGCACGTCGGCGGCGCGCAACCCCGACGGCACGTTCGTGCGTGCCGACGGTGGGGCCGGGTTCGGCCAGGCGGGGTTCGACGAGGGCAACTCCGAGCAGTACACCTGGCTCGTCCCGCAGAACGTGGCCGGCCTCGTCGAAGGCCTGGGTGGGCGCGACGCCGTCACGCAGCGGCTCGACGCGTTCACGAGCAAGCACAACGTCGGAGCGAACGAGCCGTACCTGTGGATCGGGAATGAGCCCGACTTCGGCGTGCCGTGGCTGTACGACTACGTCGGACAGCCGTGGCGCACGAGCGAGCTCGTCGACGAGCTCACTTCGACGCTCTTCCGGCCCGAGCCGGACGGCAAGCCGGGCAACGACGACCTCGGTGCCCAGGCCGGCTGGTACGTGTGGGCTTCGCTCGGCCTGTACCCGACGACGCCGGGCACGGACGTGCTCGCGCTGAACGCGCCGCGCTTCGACCGCGTCGTGATCGACCTTGGCGAGGGCAAGACTCTCGACCTGCGCGCCGACGGCGCGTCCACGGGCGCGCGCTACATCAGCGGCGTCACGGTGGACGGCGAGCGGTGGGACTCGACGGCCCTTCCGCGGGACCTGGTCCACGACGGCGGCGTCGTCGAGCTCGGGATGTCGACTGAGCGCGACACCACGTGGGGCGCCGACGAGGCGGCCGCTCCGCCGTCGTGGCGCGATGGCGAGGACGCGGTCACGGCCGCGGCCGACCCGAGTCTCGTCTCGGTCGTGCCCGGGGAGAGCGTCGACGCCACGGTCGTGGCACAGCTCTTCGGCTCCGCACAGCTCGGTGACGTCTCGGTGTCGGTCGACGCTCCCGACGGGATCGAGGTCGGCACCCCCGACCTGGTCGACGACGGGACCGGGAAGCTGAGCGGGTCGGTGCCGGTCGTGGTCTCCGACGATGTGCCCGACGGGTACCACGACGTCACGCTCGTCGTGTCGGCGGGCGGGCAGGGCGTGGACGTCCCGCTGACGGTCCTCGTCGCCCCCGAGGGGTCGTTCGTCGCCGCGCTCGACACGGTCGGGTCCGCACCCGAGGCAAACCGGGGCGTCGGGAACTTCGACGGCGCGGGGAACTCGTTCTCGCGCGAGGCGCTCGGCGAGGCGGGGCTGACCCCGGGCTCGCAGCACGAGGTCGACGGATTGACGTACACCTGGCCGGCGTCGGGCGTCGGCCGTCCGGACTCCCTTACCACGAGCGGTGAGACCGTCCGGCTCGGCGCTGCGACGACGGGGCTGTCCTTCGTGGGGGCCGCGACCAACGGGACCCAGCGCGGCGACGTCGTCGTCACCCTCGACGACGGGTCGACCGTGACGACCGAGCTCGCGTTCGGTGACTGGGTGCTCCCGAGCGCCGACGGCTCGCCGGTCGCCGGTAATTCGGTCGTCGCGCAGATGAACCGGCGCAACGGGGACATGGACTCGGCGTTCGTCTTCGCGACGGAGCCCTGGACCGCCCCCGAGGGTCGTCGAGCGGTGTCGGTGACGTTCCCGAACCAGGGAGAGCTGCACGTCTTCGCGATCGCGACGGACCCCGACGCGGTGGACCCGGAACCCCAGGTCGAGGTCACGGCGCAGGCACGGTGCCTCGCGGGCGGGGCCTACGTCGCGGTCCGTGTGACGAACACGGGCGACGAGCCTCTTTCGATCGATCTCTCGACCGCCTTCGGGTCGAAGACCTTCGCCGAGGTCGCGCCCGGTAGGAACGCCTATCAGTCGTTCGCCGTGC
The DNA here is from genome assembly GCF_014837295.1 of Cellulosimicrobium arenosum. Classification (GTDB taxonomy): domain Bacteria; phylum Actinomycetota; class Actinomycetes; order Actinomycetales; family Cellulomonadaceae; genus Cellulosimicrobium; species Cellulosimicrobium arenosum. Next base: position 47,095 of record NZ_JACYHB010000015.1, on the reverse strand, counting down.
GGGCGGGTGAGGTCGCCGCAGGGGAGGTGACCGTGTCCGTCACGGCTGACGGCGGCGAACCTCAGGTGCTCACCGCTGTGCACGACGCAATCACCTGTTCGTAACCAGTCCCTGGCAAGGTGACGCGGGCCACGGCCCGCGCCACCGCTGTCAGAATCACACGTGCCGTCCAGGCACTCTCCATACCGTCACGTCCCCCGAGCATCGAGGAACACCATGAACGACAGGCTCCTGCACCCCAGCGGTGCACGACCCGCCACCGCAGTCGGCGTGCCACCCGCAGCCGACGGGACCGTCCTGCGCCGTCGAGGCCGCCGGCTGGTCGCCGGGACGCTCGCCGCCGCTCTCGCGGTCGTCGGGCTCGCTCCCGTCGCTTCAGCGGCCCCGGCGGCCCCGGCGACCGCAGCGACCGACGACGCCGACCAGGACCTTGCGTCCCTCGTCGACGTCTTCGTCGGCACGGAGGGGGACTTCGGTAACGACATGCCCGCGGCCCAGGCGCCCAACGGCCTGGCGAAGGTCAACCCGCGCACCATGCCCGGCCGCAACAACACGGGCTACGACTACGCGCAGCCGCAGATCTCAGGGTTCACGCACACGAACCTCGACGCCGTCGGCGGCTCCGGCGCCGGTGGCGACATCCTGGTCGTCCCGACGTCGGGCAGCTACACCGCCCGCCCGGGCACGAGCACGTACGCGCACGCGTTCTCCCACGACGACGAGGACGCCGGGCCGGGCTACTACTCCGTCGGGCTGGGCAACATCGCGGGCAGCGACGGGTCGATCGAGGCCGCCGGCGGCACGATCGACGCCGAGGTGGCGGCGACGACGCGCTCGGGCGTGCACCGGTACGACTTCCCCGAGGGCTCGACGCCGAGCCTCGTCCTCGACCTGTCGACGAACAACACGAGCCGCATCGCATCGTCGCTCGATGTCACGACGTTGGACGACGGCCGCACCGCGATCAGCGGCAGCTTCACCGGCCACTTCTACAACGCCGACTACCAGATGTACTACTACGCGACGACGACGCAGCCCGTCGCGGACGTGCAGACCTGGGGCGACGACAAGGCGCTGACCGACGCGACCGCCCAGGACGGCCGTGACACGGGCGCGATCCTCACGTTCGACGCGGACGATGCGGACGACGTCGGCCTCGAGGTGACCCTCTCCCCGGTGAGCGCGGCGCAGGCGAAGGTCGACCAGGCGAACGAGCTCGGCGATCTCGGGTTCGACGCGATCCGCGAGCGCACCCGCGCCGAGTGGAACGCACAGCTCGGCAAGGTCGAGGTGTCCGCGTCGGTCGCGACCGACCCGACGGGCGACCTCAAGAAGCTCTTCTACACGCACCTGTACCGGATGTTCGCGATGCCGATGAACGCGACGAGCACCTCGGGCACGTACCGCGGCGTCGACGGCGTGGTCCACCGAGCGCAGGGCTTCACGTACTACGACTCGTGGACCACGTGGGACGACTTCCGCAAGTTCTCGGTCATCGCGTACATCGACCCCGAGACGTACCGTGACATGATCCAGTCGCTGATCTACCTGTACGCGGACGCCGAGGCCGAGGGGTCCGGCAGCTCCATCGGCGATCTCCTGCACACCGTCCCGACGGTGCGCTGGGAACGCTCGGCCGTCGTGGTCGCCGACGCGATCGGCAAGGGCTACACGGGCTTCGACCGCCTTGACGAGGCCTACCCTGCGCTGGAGCGACTCGTCGGCGGATACAGCGACGCAGACCGCGAGCGCGGCTACCTTCCCGGGAACCCGGGTTCGTCCGTCCAGCTGGGCTACGACCAGTGGGCCCTGTCGATCATCGCCGACGAGCTGGGTCGCACCGACGACGCGCAGTCGCTGCGTGACCAGGCCGCGCTGCCGATCGAGAACCTCATCAAGCCCGGCGCGTGGACGGCCGACGACGGCACCGAGGTCGGTGTGCTGATGCCGCGGGCCGCGGACGGTTCCTGGCAGGACGCCGACCTCGAGAAGTTCGAGACGGCGCGCCTCTACCAGGGCACGCTGTGGCAGTACAACTGGTACGACGCCTACGACATGGCCGGCCTGATGGACGCGATGGGCGGCACGGAGGCGGCCCGCCTCGCGATGCGGCACATGTTCGGCGAGGATTCCGACGTCGACGACGGCTCGGGGATGCTGCACTCCAACGCGAACGAGATCGACCTGCAGGCGCCCTACCTGTTCAACTACGTGGGCGAGCCGGCCCTGACGCAGAAGTGGACGCGCGCGATCTACACGAAGGAGACCTGGAACCGGTACATCGGCACCGGGTCCACGAGCTTCTTCCCGAGCGGCGGGGGCGAATTCACCCCGCCGATCAAGACGCACGTGTACAAGCTCGACCCGCGCGGCATGCTCGCGACGATGGACAACGACGCGGGCACCATGTCCACGATGTTCGTCGCCGCCGCGATCGGCCTGTTCCCGGTGACCGCCGGCTCGGACGAGTACCAGATCGGCTCGCCGATCTTCGACACGGCGACGATCCGCCACGACGACGGCACCTCGTTCCAGGTCACAGCCGAGGGGGTGTCGGAGGACGACTTCTACATCCAGTCCGCCACGCTCGACGGCGCCGACCTCGACAACACCTGGGTCGACTACGCCGCGGTCGTCGGCGACGGCGACCTCACGTTCGCGATGGGCGCCCAGCCCAGCGACTGGGGCACCGACACCGAGCCCGCGTACTCGATGAGCACGGACGACGGTGACGACGACACCCGCTACCCGGTCTCGGCAGAGCCGAGCACCGTGCAGGCGGGGGCGGACGGCGCCGTCGACGGCTCCGTCACGCTCACCCTCGGTGGCGGCGCGGCCCTCGCGGCCGAGCCCGGCACCGAGCTGGTGGCGAGCGGCGACGCGAGCGTCGAAGGCCTGCCGGACGGCGTGGACGCGACCGTCACGGTCGCCTCCGGGTCGACCCTGACCGTCGCGCTGTCGGGCACGGCCGCCGACGAGGCACGCTTCTACGTCCGGCTGCGCGACTCGGCCCTGGCGGACGGCGTCGCGGCGTCGTCGCTGGGAGGCGACGGCGTGTCGCTGCGCTCACCGCTCCGGCTGTCGGTCGCCGGCACCGAGCGCGCGGAGCTCGCCGACCTCGTGGCCGACGCCACCCCCGTGCGCAAGGGGAACTACTCCTCCGTGTCGTTCACGCGCTTCTCGGCCGCGCTCGACCGCGCGCAGGACCTGCTCGCGGACGACGCGTCGTCGAGCGTGGACCTGCGGTTCGCCGCGGACCGGCTCTCGGCCGCGATCGACGCCCTCGACATCACCGGGGGTGGCTACCGCATCCTCGAGGGCGAGAAGTCCGAGGAGTGGTCCGGGGGTGAGCTCTCGAACGAGGCGAACAGCTCCGCCGGCAACCTTGGCGGCGTGCGGTCGGGGTCGTGGATCCAGTACGGGGACATGACGTTCGACGACGCCGCGCAGCCCGGGTACCTGACCGTCGACTACGCCACGAGCTTCGGCTCGGGCGACGCACCGAGCACCCTCGTCGTGCACGGCGGCGACGTCGACGGCCCCGTGGTCGCGACGACCGACCTGACGGGCACCGGTGGCTGGGGGAACTACCGCGAGCTCACGGTCGCCCTCGACGACGCGCAGGCGCTCGCCGACGCGGGCACGGTGACGTTCGAGTTCATCACCGTCGCCGGCCGGGACTGGGTCGGCAACTTCGACCGGTTCCGCTTCAGCGAGGACGACCCGGCCGAGACCGAGGACCCCGACGCCACCGCCGCGGTGACCGTCGAGTCCGAGGACTGGACCGCGACCTCGGGCGGCGGACTGAAGAAGGAGTCGTCCACCTGGGCGAGCGGCCCCGTCACCAACGTGGGCGGCACCGCGGACGGCGACTGGCTCGCCTACGGCGAGGTCGACCTCGGCGAGCTCCCGCTCGGCGAGCTCTCCGTGCACTACGTGCACAACTCCGGTCGGTGCGGGGCGGACTCGGCGCTCGAGGTGTACCTCGACGAGTTCGACCCCGAGAACCCCGGCGAGCCGTTCGCCACGGTCCCGCTGGCGACGACCGGCTCGAGCTGGACGGCGGACGGCACCGCGACGGTCGCACTGCCCGAGACCGTGTCGGGGACGCACGAGGTGTTCGTGCGGCTCACCACGCAGGCGGACGCCGCGCACCCGTACGTCGCGAACCTCGACAGCATGACGTTCGCGCCCGGCGGACCGACCGACGTCCTCGTCGAGTCGGAGGCCTGGACGGAGAACTCGGGCGGTGGGCTCAAGAACGAGAGCTCGACGTGGGACAGCGGGGCCGTGACGAACGTCGGCGGCACCGCGGACGGCGACTGGCTCGCGTACGGCGAGGTCGACCTCGGTTCGGCGGCGCTGGGCCAGCTGTCGGTGCACTACGTGCACAACTCCGGCAGGTGCGGGAACGACTCGGCGCTCGAGGTGTACCTCGACGAGTTCGACCCGCAGGACCCGGGCGATCCGTTCGCCCGCGTACCGCTGCCGTCGACCGGTTCCGGCTGGTCGAACGACGGCGTCGCGACGATCGAGCTGCCGAGCACGGTGCGCGGGACGCACGAGGTGTTCGTGCGCCTGACGACCGAGGCGTACGCCAACCACCCGTACGTCGCGAACCTCGACAGCATGACGTTCTTCACGGACGCCTACGACGTCGAGGTCCCCGAGACGGACACCGCGGCGCTCGCCGCCGTCGTGACGGACGTGGAGCACCTGGCGGACGAGGCGGACCGGTACAACCGGATCGACTTCGGGGTGTTCACCCGCGAGCTCGCCGCGGCCCGAGCCCTGCTGGGCGCGGACGACGCCACGCAGGAGCAGGTCGACGAGCAGACGCGTCGTCTGACGCTCGCGGCCGAGCAGCTCGTGCCGGTGCCGGACGTCGAGCTGGTCGAGGTCACCGTGAGCCCGCGCTGCCTCGCCGGCAAGGCGTACGTCGCGGTGCGTGCGACGAACGTCTCGGACGCGGCGGTCGACGTCGAGCTCGCGAGCGCACTGGGTACGCGGTCGTACGACGGCGTCGAGCCGGGCGCGAACGCCTACCAGTCGTTCGCGGCGCGCTCGGTCACGGGTGACCTCGACGTCACCGTCACCGCGACCGGAGCGGAGGGGGAGCAGACGGTCGAGCAGACCGTCACGGTCTCCAGCTGCTCCTGACCTGACGGGTCCCGTCGCCGTGGTGTCGTCCGGACGCCGCGGCGACGGAACCCGTCGTCAGTGCACGACCAGGCACGACGACACACGAAGGGGACGACATGACAGGGACGACGATGTTCCACAGGTCCGACGCAGCCGCGCCGGACGGTCGGCGGGGGGCCGCGGCCGCGGCGCTCGCCGCACTGACCACGCTCGCGCTGCTGGGCACCGGTGCGCTGCAGGCGCCGAGCGCCCACGCGGCTCAGGACGCGGCCGGGGCCGAGGCCGTGTCGGCCGTCGCCGCGGGCGACCAGGTGGTCGGTGCCGACACGACCTGGCGCTACCTCGACGACAACACCGACCCGGCGGCGGGGGAGACCGACCGCACGGCGTGGACGGAGCCCGGCTTCGACGACGCGGCCTGGCAGACCGGGACCCCCGGGTTCGGCGCGGTGAACGGGACGGCGTCGGGCATCGGTGGGGACAGCTCCATCGAGACCCTGCTGAGCTACTGGATCACCCAGGACCCGAAGAAGGTCGTCCCGGCGTACTTCTTCCGGACCACCGTCACCCTGGACGCCGCCACGCTCGAGGGCGCCACCGGCCTCGCCGGCACGCTCGTGTACGACGACGCCGCGACGGTCTACGTCAACGGTGAGCGTGTCGCCGGCTGGGGTGACGACATGATCACCCAGAACTTGCAGTACCAGGGCGTGAGCGGGGCGAGGGACCCGCTGCGCGAGCACCTCGTCATCCCCGCGGACCTGCTGGTCGAGGGCGAGAACACGATCGCGGTCGAGATACACCAGTGCAACGACACGAGCTCGGACGTCTTCTTCTCCCTCGAGCTCGCGACGACGGACAGCGCTGCGCCCACGCCGTTCCCCTCCGGCGTGCTCGGCCTGGAGTACGCGTCCGACTCGACGCCCCGGGCGCCCGGGGACGAGGACTGGTTCACGTGGATGCTGCGCGGGTTCGCGGACCTGCGGGACGACCACCCGGAGATCCTCTCGCCCAACGAGCCGGGCGAGCCGACGAGCGCGAACGACCTCGGCTCGCTCGCGCGCAACAACGCGTACGAGGCCGGTGACGCCCAGGTCGAGCGCGCGCTGACCGACGGGCGCGGCTCGCCGTACACGACCATGGCGGACGGGCTGGGCAGCGAGCTCGGGCCGCTCTACCTCGACGCGCTCGACGCCGGCGAGCTGCCCCGGACGAAGGCGCTGCTCTCCGGTCGCGTCGAGGAGTCCGTGGGCGACCACGAGCCCGCGAAGGCCGCGTACAACTACAAGCGCCCGTTCGCGCGGATGGGCTTCACGGCGGACGGCGGGCACGTCAACGCCTTCGAGTCGTCGGGCAGCTACGAGGGCTTGCGCAACAACGGGTCCTTCCCGAGCGGGCACACCAACCACGGGTACGCGCAGGGGACGATCCTCGCGACCCTGCTGCCGGAGCTGGCGCCGCAGATCCTCGCACGGGCGTCCGAGTACGGCGACAACCGTCTCGTGCTGGGCTTCCACTACCCGCTCGATGTCATGGGCGGGCGCATGACCGGGCAGAACATCGCCCAGCTGCGCTGGTCGGACCCGGAGTTCCGCGAGCTGCTCGAGCAGTCGCGCACCGAGCTGGTGGACGTTCTCGAGGACGAGTGCGGCGACGTGCTCGCCGTGTGCGTGAGCGACCAGGAGCAGTACCTGCCGACCGACGCCGCGCTCGACGTCTACGCCGACCGCATGACGTACGGCTTCCCGACCGTCGGTGCGACCGGCCGAGAGATCGACGTGCCCGACGGCGCGGAGGACCTCCTGCGCACGGCGTTCCCCGACCTGACCGGCGACCAGCGCCGCCTGGTGCTCGGTGCGACCGCGATCGACTCGGGCTACGCGCTCGACACCGCCGGAGCGGGCGAGTGGCAGCGCATCGACCTCGCCGCGGCCATGGCTGCCGACGTCACGGTGAACGAGGACGGCACGCTCACCGTCGACGGCGACGTCGTGGGCGAGCCCACCCAGCCGGGCGACGCTCCCTACGTCGCAGCGGACCCGCTCACGGTGGAGTCCGACGCCGAGGGCGGGGTCGACGGTGCGGTGACGCTCACGCTGAGCAACGGTGCGCGGTTCGCCGCCGACGCCGGGACGGACCTGGTCACGAGTGGTGGCGCGAGCGTCGTGGGACTGCCCGAGGGCGTCGACGCGAGCGTGACGGTCCAGTCCGAGACCGCCGCGGTCGTCGCCGTCACCGGATCGACCACGGTCGACGCCCGCTTCCACGTGGTGCTCGCGGACTCCGCCCTGGCCGACGACGTCGTGGCGTCGTCCCTGCAGGGGTACGGGATCTCGGCGCACGCGCCGCTGCAGCTCTCCGCGACCGAGGCGGCGCGGACCACGCTGTCGGACCTCGTGGACGACGCGAGCGGTGTGGTCGAGGGGAACTACTCGTCGGCCTCGTTCGCCGCGTTCTCCGCGGCGCTCGGGCGGGCTCAGGACATGCTCTCGGACGACGACGCGGCGACCACGTACCTGCAGTTCGCCGCCGACCGCCTGCAGTCGGCGATCGACGGGCTCGACATCGCCGGCGGTGGCTTGCGCATCCTGCAGGCCGAGGAGTCCGAGGCCTGGTCCGGAGGCGACCTGTCGAACGAGGCGAACAGCTCGTCAGGCAACCTGGGTGGTGTGCGGTCGGGGTCGTGGATCCAGTACGGGGACATGACCTTCGACGGCGACGCCCTTCCCTCCTACCTCACGCTGAGCTACGCGACGAGCTTCGCGTCCGGCGAGGAGCCGAGCACGCTCGTCGTGCACGGCGGCGACGTCAGCGGTCCGGTCGTCGCGACGGTGGACCTCGACGGCACGGGCGCGTGGGCGAGCTACCGCGACGTCACGACAGAGCTCGACGACGCGCAGGCGCTCGCGGACGCGGGCGTGGTGACGTTCGAGTTCCGCACGGTCGAGGGCCGCGACTGGGTCGGCAACTTCGACTGGTTCACCTTCAGCGAGAACGATCCCGCGGCCGAGCCCCGGGTCACCGTCGAGTCGGAGGACTGGACGCAGAGCTCCGGCGGCGGGCTCAAGAACGAGAGCTCGACCTGGACGAGCGGTCCGGTCACCAACGTGGGCGGTACCGCGGACGGCGACTGGCTCGCGTACGGCGAGATCGACCTCGGCTCGGCGGCGCTGGACCAGCTGTCGGTGCACTACGTGCACAACTCGAGCCGCAGCGGCGAGAACTCGGCGCTCGAGGTCTATCTCGACGAGCTCGACCCGCAGGACCCGGGCGACCCGTTCGCCCGCGTAGCGCTGCCCACGACCGGTTCGAGCTGGACCGAGGACGGCACGGCGACGATCGACCTGCCCGAGCCGGTGCGCGGGACGCACGAGCTGTTCGTCCGCCTGACGACCGAGGCGTACGACGGCCACCCGTACGTCGCCAACCTCGACAGCATGACCTTCTTCGCCGACGTGGAGACCGGCCCGGTCGACACGACGGCGCTCGCGGCAGTCGTCGCGGACGTCGAGGACCTGGAGGGCGAGGGCGGCCGGTACAACCGGATCGACTTCGGTGTGTTCACGCGTGAGCTCGAGGCGGCGCGTGCGCTGCTGGAGGCGGACGACGCGACACAGGAGCAGGTCGACGAGCAGGAGCGCCGGCTGCGCCTGGCAGCCGAGCAGCTCGTCCCGACCGGCGAGGACGTCGAGCTGGTCACGGTGGACGTGAGCCCGCGCTGCCTGGCGGGCACGCCGTACGTCGCCGTCCGCGCGACGAACACGTCCGACGGCCCGGTGGACGTCGGACTCGTCACCGACGTCGGGTCGCGCGCGTTCGACGACGTCGCTGCGGGAGCGAACGCCTACCAGTCCTTCCGCGTGCGCGACGCCGAGGGCGACGTCTCCGTGGCGGTGACGGCCGGTACCGGCCAGGACACCCAGACCGTCACGGAGGAGGTCGCCGTCCCGGCCTGCTGACGGTCCCCGTCGGGCGACGCCTCGCCCACGGTCCCGCGCTCACCGCGCCCGACCGTGGGCGAGACGCTACCGTCCGAGCACCGCCGAGAACGAGGAGGCACGGACGTCATGACCGTCGAGCCGCTGACGACCTACCGGGACGAGCCCGCGTTCCAGGCCGAGGACCCCGGGCAGTGGCGGAGCTGGCTCGCCGCGCACCACGACGATCCCTCACCCGGCGTCTGGCTCGTGACATGGCGCCGGGGGAGCGGGCACCACGTCCCCGGCTACGAACCCTGGATCGAGGAGGCTCTCGCCTTCGGATGGATCGACGGTCAGGCGTCCGTCGTCGACGACGGGAGGCACGCGCTCTGGTTCACGCGTCGGCGGCGCGGCAGCCGGTGGACCCGGCTCAGCAAGGAACGCGTCGCACGCGTCGAGGCGGACGGCCGCATGACCGACGCGGGGCGCGCCGTCGTCGACGCGGCGAAGGCGGACGGGTCGTGGACCCGGCACGACGACGCCGAGGCGCTCGTCGTGCCGGACGACCTCGCCACGGCGCTCGCGGACCGCCCGTGTGCGCGTGAGAAGTTCGACGCGTTCACGCCCGGTGCGCGGCGCGCGATCCTCGGCTGGATCGTGGAGGCCCGCCGGCCGGAGACCCGTGCACGCCGGGTCGCGGAGACCGCCGAGCTCGCCGAGCAGGGCGTCCCGGCGCACCAGCCGCGTCGGTAGCGGGCGTCGTCGGCGGGTGCGGCGCCCGGGTAAGGGTTCCCCTCAGGACAGGTCCCAGAGGAGCCGGTAGAACGCGATGCGCTCCGGGTCGGGCTCGACCCCGTAGCCCGCGTAGACATGGCCGTCGAACCCCGGGCCGTAGTTCCACTCCGTGCTCCAGGCCGCGACGGCGAGGTCGGCCCAGCGGTCCGCCACCCCGAGCGAGCCGAGGTCGACGTGCGCGGCGAACGTCCCGTCGTCGTGCAGGAGGGTGTTGGGGACGCACGCGTCGCCGTGGCACACGACGAGGCGGTCGACGGCGGGGGGTGCGTCGAGCCGGGCGCGCGCCGCGGCGACGGCCAGGTCGCGGTGCTCGGGGAACCACTCGTGCGGGCCGCTCCCACCCGCGAGACGGGCGTCGGCGTTCGCGACGCGCTCCTCGACCGACCAGGAGAAGGGGCACGAGTCGACCGGGAGCGCGTCGTGCAGCGCGCGCAGTCCGCGCCCGATCGCGCGGGCCGCGGTCGCCGGGTCGGCGATCCAGCACGGGTCGACGGCGGACCGGCCGGGCAGTGCGCGCGTGACGAGCCACGCGCCGTCGGCGCTGCCGCCCTGGTCGAGGACGACGGGGACCGGCGAGCGCCTGCCGACCCACAGGATGCGGGCGGCCTCGCCCGCGAGGTCGATCTCGGGGGTCCCGACGGCGACCCACTTGACAAACCGCCCCGGCCCGGCGCCGTCGGCCGGGTCGAGCCGGAAGGTGAGGCCGCCGAGCTGGTTGCGCCAGACGGGAGCGATCGCGTCGTCCCGGGCGATCTCGCGGACCGCCGCGGGGACGGTGACGGGGGCGCCCGGTACCGAGGCGAGTGCTGGGGAACGGTCCACCTGGTCGATGCTCGCACGTCGACCGGGTGTGAGCGGGGCAGGATCTCGCGGCCGTCCCCCGGAGAAAGCGGGATGCCGTGGCGTGCGGAAGGCCGGCCCGAGCGGGTCTCGTCAGCGGGAGGCTGTCGCAGCGGCGACCGGCGCGATCGGGGCGTCCAGCAGCGCCGTGCACACGTCGAGCAGCCGCGCCCGCAGCGTCGCACCTCGTTCGGCGAACGCGCGCTGGTGCCGGACGTACTCGGCCTTGCCCTCGGGGGTCTCGATCGCGATCGCGCCCAGACCGTAGGCGGAGACGTCGTAGGGCGAGGCCCGCATGTCGGTGACGCGTACGTCCCGCGCGAGCTCGAAGCAGTCGAGGAGGAGCCCGCCCGGCGTCGCCGGGCCGAGCTTGGTCGCCCACTTGTACAGGTCCATGGTCGCGTGGAGGCATGCGGGCTGCTCGAGGTCCGGCTGGGACGCGCGCGTGGGCTGCAGCCGGTTGCGCGGCGCGGCCTCGGGGGTGAAGAAGCGGAACGCGTCGAAGTGCGTGCACTGCACCGGGTTCGACTCCACCACCCGGTCGGTGCCCTCGGGGCCGAGCCGCAGCGGCAGCGGGTGTCGCCGGTCCCGACCGGCCTCGCGGTCCCGGTAGACCATCGCCCACTCGTGCAGGCCGAAGCACCCGAACCGGCCGGTACGGGACGCGGTCGCGGACAGCAGCCGGTGGACGTAGCGCACCGTCTCGCCCCGGTCGGCGAGGAACGCGTCGACGTCGAGCGTGACCCCCGTCGCCGTCTCGCGGTACCACCGCCACGTCGTACGGTCGGCGTAGGAGCCCGACGCCGCGTCGCCGGCCTGCGTCCGCGGGTGCTGCGGCGTCCGGGGGCGGGCGAGCACGGCGCCGGCCCCGGGGTGCCATCGCCGCAGCTGTGCCGGGCGGGTGGGGTAGTAGGTGAAGAGGAAGTCCTCGATCGCGTGCTTCTCAGCGCGGTCCTTGCGGTGGCGCCACCCGGCGGTCAGCGCGTCGGCGCGCTCGCTGTGGGCGCGGTCCCGTTCGAGCCACGTCTGGGGCGGCAGGAGCGCGGTCCCGGGCGCCAGCACCGGGCCGGAGGGGCGAGCCGACGGATCGTGGACGCCCGGGTCGACGACGGGACGTGACCCGCTAGGATCTGCCGCGGTCGGGAGAGGGGTCACCGTCCCAGGCTAGCAAGCCGGGTCGAGGTGGCCGCGGTCTTCGGACGACACAGGTTCACGACGCCGCGAGCAGCGGCGAGCCCGAGCACGCGGCGCGGCCGCGGAGGAGATCATGACGCAGCCCCCGACAGGTCAGGACCCGTACCAGTACGACCCGTACCGTCCGCAGGACGGTTCGGCCCCGGTGCCCACGGGCGAGCCGTCGGGTGGCGGGAACCCGCCGTACGGGTCCCAGGGAACGCCCCCGCAGCAGCCCGTGCCGGACCCGTACGCCCCGGGCGCCCCCTACGGCGGCGGCGCACCCCAGCAGGACCCCTATGGCCAGCAGCCGTACGGTCAGCCGCAGGACCCCTACGGTCAGCAGCAGCCCTCCTACGGTGGCGGGTACGGGGGCTATACCCCGCCGCCGCCGTCGACGACCAACGTCTTCGCGATCATCGGTCTCGTCCTGGCCGGCCTCGGCCTGCTCGGCTCGTGGATCCCGGGGTTCAACTTCTTCGCGGCGTTCATGGCGCTCGTGGGCATCGTGCTCGGGATCGTCGGCCTGACGCAGGTCAAGAAGGGCAAGTCGGGCAAGGGCCTCGGTCTCAGTGCCATCATCGTCGGTGCCGTCGCGATCATCGTGACGATCCTGTCGTGGGTCCTGCTCCTCGCCTGGGCGGACAGCTACGAGTACGAGTACGACGACACGACGACGCAGTCGCAGGAGGAGCCGACCCAGGACTCGACGGAGGGAGAGCAGCCTCCGGCGGACGACGAGGAGGCCCCTGCTGACGCCGACGGCGAGGTGCCCTCCACCGACGAGATCATGGACGACCTCGACCGCATGTCGGGTGACGCGTCCGACGTCATCCTCGCGGAGGACGTGACCCTCGAGTGGGGCGAGTTCACCGCGTCGGACGACGACGGCTGGGTCGAGACCGAGCTGCCGGTGACGGTGACGAACAACGCCGACGAGGCCAAGATGTACGACATGGACGTGCAGGCCCTCGACGCGGACGGCAAGGTCATCGACGAGGACTTCCTCTACACCGACACGCTCGAGCCGGGGGAGTCCGAGACGGTGACGGTCTTCGACTTCGTCCTGCCCGAGGACGTCGACGCGCTGAAGGCCGCGACGTTCGAGATCTCCGAGGCTCGCCAGTACTGACGTGCGTGGCCGTCCGAGACCTACTCGGAACGGTCGAGGTACTGCGCCGCGATCCGACGAGGTGCCCGCGCGAGCCACGCGTCCTGGACGATCTCCTCGAGCTCGGGGACCGGGACGCGGTCGAGCCGGGCGAGCACGATGGGATACCCGTCGAAGTGCGACGTCGTGAAGAACGTCTGCGGGTCGTCGCCGACGAGCGCCTCCTTCTCGCCCTCGTCGGCGACGCGGAACGCCGCTGGTGCTTCGGCGGGCGCGGTGTCGCCGAGCTCGGCACGGTCCCTCGCTCGCAGGGCGCGCTCCCACACGAACAGCTTGCCGTGCACCCGCCACGCGCGTCCGTCCGCAGCGGTGTCGGGCAGGACCGCGGCGATGCGGTCGACGTCGTCCCACGTGGCCATGCCTCCACGGTACGACCGTCCGCCTCCTGCGCGTCAGAAGGGTGCGACCTTCCGGGCCGGCGGGAAGATCTCGTCGAGCTCGGCCAGGTCGTCGGGCGAGGGCTCCCAGGCGCCTGCGGCGGCGTTCTGACGGACCTGGTCGGGCGTCGTCGCGCCGGCGATCACGCTCGACACCTGCGGTCGGGACAGCAGCCAGCCGAACGCGACCTGCACCTCCGTGATGCCCCGCACCGCGCAGAACGCGTGCAGCCGGTCGAGCGCCTCCCACGGCGCCGTCTCGAGGAGGTGCGGCTTGGCGCGGACGAGGCGGCCGTCCGCGGGGCGGGCGCCGCCCGCGTACTTGCCGGTGAGCAGCCCGTTGGCGAGCGGGAAGAAGGGGAGCACACCGATCCCGTAGGCAGCGGCGGCGGGCAGCACCTCGAGCTCGGCCGCCCGGTCGATGAGGTTGTACTGGTTCTGCGCCGAGACGAACCGGGTGGTCCCGGTCGCACGCGCCGTGAGCTCCGCCTCCGCGATCTGCCAGCCCGCGCGGTTGGAGTGCCCCACGTATCGGACCTTGCCCTGGCGGACGAGGTCGTCCAGGGCGGACAGGGTCTCGTCGATCGGGGTCTGGTCGTCGGGCGTGTGGAACTGGTACAGGTCGAGGTAGTCCGTGCCGAGGCGGCGCAGCGAGCCCTCGACCGCCTTCATGACGTAGCGGCGTGAACCGCGCGCCCGGAAGTCGGGCCCGTTGAGCCCCCGGACGCCCATGCCGAACTTCGTCGCGACGACGACGTCCTCGCGGCGCGAGCCCAGCGCCCGGCCGAGGAACTGCTCGCTCAGGCCCGGCTCGGCCCCGTAGTTGTCGGCGGTGTCGAAGAACGAGATGCCGGCGTCGAGCGCGGCGTGCACGACGTCGCGGCTCCCCTCGAACGTGGTCGTCGCTGCGTCTGTCCGGCCCAGGTTGTTGCACCCGAGCCCGACGGCCGACACGGCCAGACCGGACCGGCCCAGCCGTCGCGTGGAGGGGACGGGAGCGTCGGTGCCGGCGGGCGTGGTGAAGGAGGCTGTCATGGTTGCGAGGCTACCGGCGCTGCGCTCGCGACCGTCGCGGTCCGCCCGGCCACGCCGGCGAGGAGACGCTCGAGCGGACCCCTGCCGAGCGCCCACCGCCAGAGCGTGGCCGCGGCGAGGGTCGCGAGCACGAGGGCGAGCAGCGGGCCGTTCGTCGTCTGCTCGAAGGCCTCCTCGCCCCAGAGCCACACCACGACGATCTGCGCGCTGTAGACGCTGAGCGCCATCGCCCCGACCGCGGCGACGGGCGCCAGCGCCCACCTCCCGATGCGTCCGGCGAAGAGGCACAGGCCGAGCACCGCGACCGCGAACCCACCCGACCCGATCACCTCGGGCAGGGTGTCGGTGTGCGGTCCCGCCAGCCACAGGTACGCCGACGTGGGCCAGGGGTCGGTCCGGTCGAGGGCCTCCGGTCGGAACGCGCTGGACCACGTCGCCGCCGCGTCGTCGACCGCCTGCGCGCCGCCCAGCGGCCCGACCATCGTGGCCGACAGGCCGTACCCCACGACCGTCGCGAGCAGCCCGCCGGACACCAGCGCGACGCGCACGGGCGTCGACCGGAGGTCGAGCCGGCCGACCGCCATGCCTGCGAGCACGTACGCCATCCAGACGCCGGCCGGGTAGTGGCCCGAGAGCAGGAAGTCGGTCAGCGACCCGGAACCGTCGTCGGGCAGGTGCAGCCCGGCTCGCGCCAGCACCTCGGGGCCGTAGTACGCGAGCACCGGGCCGACGACCGCGACCGTCCCGGCCAGCACGGCGAGCCGACCGGCCGACCAGCGCAGGAACGGCAGCGCGAGCACGAAGTACGCGGCGTAGAACCCGAGGATGAGCAGCACCCGCGTGCCCAGCAGGTCCAGCAGCCCGACGAGCCCGAGCAGCATGACCGCCCGGACCAGGATCCGGGTGCGGGCCTGCAGCAGCGGCAGTCCGTCGAGCGGCACCCGGCCCCCGGACACGAGCGCCAGCGACACCCCCGCGACGAGCGCGAACAGGATCGACGACCGACCGTGCGAGACGTCGAGCACCGCAGCGAGACCACCGGCGTCGGTGTCGGTGAACCCCACGTGCGCGGTGAACATGCCGAGCACCGCGACCCCGCGCGCGACGTCGACCCCCGTGATGCGGCCGGGCCCGCCGACGAGCAGCTCGGCGTGACGGCGCCACGACGACGTCGGGGCGTGGGCGGTGACGTCGGCGACCATGCGTGCGATTCTCCGTCAGCTGCTCGGGTGCGCACGAGGGGAGCGCCCAGAGTGTGAGAACGCGGTCGAGAAGCCACCACGTCCGGCATACCGTGCGGGTATGACGCACACTCCCCTCCACGGCGACGCGACCGGACCTCGCAGCGAGGCTCCTACCGGGGCGACCGGGTCCGTCCCGTCGAAGGAGTCCGAGTCCTACACCCACGGGCACCACGAGTCCGTGCTGCGCTCCCACCGCTGGCGCACGGCCGAGAACTCGGCCGGCTTCCTCCTGCCGCACCTGCGCGAGGACATGAGCGTGCTCGACGTCGGGTGCGGCCCCGCGACGGTCACCGTCGACCTCGCGGCGCGCGTGCCGTCCGGCAGGGTGGTGGGCGTCGACGCGTCGGCGAAGGTCCTCGGCAGCGCGCGCGAGCTCGCCGCGCGGCGCAGCACGCCGAACATCGCGTTCCAGCAGGCCAACGCGTACGAGCTGCCCTTCGCCGACGACACGTTCGACGTCGTCTACGCCCACCAGCTCCTGCAGCACCTCTCCGACCCGATCGCCGTCCTGCGCGAGATGCGTCGCGTCGCGAGGCCGGGCGGCCTCGTCGCGGTCCGCGACGCCGACTACGCGGCCATGACCTGGTACCCCGAGTCCTCCGGCCTGACGGAGTGGAACACGCTCTACCACGAGGTCACGCACGACTACGGGTACGAGGCCGACGCCGGGCGTCGCCTCTTCGCGTGGGTGCAGGAGGCCGGGTTCGACCCGGCCGGCATCGTCCCGTCCGCGAGCACGTGGTGCTACGCGACGCCCGAGGACCGGACCTGGTGGGGCGGGCTGTGGGCCGAGCGGTGCGTCGCGTCGAACTTCGCCGCCCAGGCCAAGGAGTCGTCGCTCGCCGACGACGTCGCGCTCGAGCAGCTCGCGCAGGACTGGCTGCGCTGGGCCGAGGAGCCCGCCGGGTGGTTCGCGGTGCTCAACGGCGAGGTGCTCGCCCGCGCCTGACCGCGTGCCCGGATAGTCTGGGCCCGTGCGCATCGCGAGATTCACCACCGGAGACGACCCCCGCTACGCCCTCGTCCAGCAGGAGGGGGACCGCACGTATCTCGCGGTCCTCACGGGTGACCCGCTCTACATGCCGGTCACGCCGACGGGGGAGCGGATCGAGCTGGGCGACGGCGTGCGGCTCCTCGCCCCCGTGATCCCGCGCTCCAAGGTGGTCGCGGTCGGTCGCAACTACGCCGACCACGCCCAGGAGATGGGTACCGACGTCCCCTCGCGCCCCCTGATCTTCCTCAAGCCCAACACGTCCGTGGTCGGTCCGGACGACCCGATCGTCCTGCCGGACTTCTCGCAGGAGGTCTCGTACGAGGCCGAGCTCGCCGTCGTCATCGGACGGCTCGCCAAGGACGTGGCGCCGGACGCCGCGGCGTCGTACGTCCTGGGCTACACCGTGGCCAACGACGTCACCGCGCGCGACGCGCAGCGCACCGACGGCCAGTGGGCGCGCGCCAAGGGGTTCGACTCCTCGTGCCCTCTCGGCCCGTGGATCGACACCGACCTCGACCCCGAGGACGTCGGCGTGCGCAGCCGCGTCAACGGCGAGGTCAAGCAGGACGGCCGCACGCGCGACATGGTGTTCGACGTCGCGTACCTCGTCTCGTACATCTCCGAGGCCATGACTCTCCTGCCGGGGGACGTCATCCTCACGGGCACGCCGGCGGGCGTCGGCCGCATCGACGTCGGCGACCGCGTCGAGTGCGAGGTCGAGGGCATCGGCGTGCTCGGCAACCCGGTGGTCCGGCGGGCCTGACGTCCCAGGGAGGCATCGCCATGAGCGCACGCCGCACCGAGGGCCCTCCGGCTCGTCGCCGCGATCTCCTGCGCCGCCGTCCCGCGGGCGAGCCCGAGACCGTCGACCTGCCCCGCATCATGCGGTACGTGGACGCGGGGCGGGTCCTGCGTGCCCCGGACGAGGACAGCGTCGCGGACGGCCTGCGGTTCGCCGCTGCGGCGCCCGACCACATGACCATGCTGCTCTACCCGGCCCCGGACGCGGCGGCGGTGCAGGAGCTCGCACAGGCGTGGGACCTGCACCCGGTCCTCGTGGACGACCTGCTGCACGCCCACCAACGTCCCAAGCTCGAGCGCTACGGGGACGTGCTGTTCCTCGTCGTCCGCTCCGCCCGGTACGTCGACGAGCTCGAGGAGGTCGACTTCTCCGAGTTCCACGTCCTCGTGCGCCCGGGCGCGATCGCCATCCTGTGCCAGGACGCGCGGTGGATCGACGGCACGGCGGGTGCTGCGCTCGAGGAGAGCATCGCCGACGTGCTGGCTCGCGGCGACCGCTCCCTGCTCACCGAGGAGCACCTGCTGAACCAGGGTCCGGAGGCTGTCGTGTACCGGGTCCTGGACACGATCGTCGACGGCTACGCGCCCGTCCTGCGGGGCATCGACATCGACAAGGAGCAGATCGAGCGGCAGGTCTTCAGCGGGGACGCGGCCGTCGCCGAGCGCATCTACCGGCTCAGCCAGGAGGTCATCGACACGCAGCACGTGACGTCGTCGATGATCTCCGTGGTGCGCTCGCTCAGCGAGGGATTCGGCAAGTACGACGTCCCCCAGGAGCTCCAGACCTTCCTGCAGGACGTCTCCGACCATCTCGCCCGCGCGCACGCCCAGGTGTCCGAGTACCGCGACGCGCTCGCGCAGATCCTCGACGTCAACGCGACCCTCGTGGCCCAACGGCAGAACGAGGACATGAAGAAGATCTCGGGCTGGGCCGCGATCCTGTTCGCGCCGACGCTGGTCGCCGCGATCTACGGCATGAACTTCGACGTGATGCCCGAGCTGCACTGGACGCTCGGCTACCCGTCGGCGGTCGTCGCGATGGTCGGTTTCGCCGGCGCGCTCTACTGGATCTTCAAGCGGCGCAAGTGGATGTGACGTCGTCGGCCACTACGCTGGGCCCGTGATCCCCGCACCTGGTTCCTCGCCCGTCCGTGTCCGCTTCTGCCCGTCCCCGACGGGGACCCCGCACGTGGGGCTGATCCGCACCGCGCTGTTCAACTGGGCGTACGCGCGGCACGTGGGGGGCACGTTCGTCTTCCGCATCGAGGACACCGACGCGGCACGCGACTCGCTCGAGAGCTACGAGCAGCTGCTCGACGCGCTGCGCTGGCTCGGCCTGGACTGGGACGAGGGCCCCGAGGTCGGGGGCCCGCACGAGCCGTACCGGCAGTCGCAGCGCGCGGACCTCTACCAGGACGTGATCCGCCGGCTCGTCGAGGGCGGGTACGTCTACGAGTCGTTCTCCACGCCCGAGGAGGTCGACGCGCGCAACGCCGCGGCCGGCATCAAGACGAAGGGGTACGACAACTTCGACCGCACCCTCACCGACGAGCAGCGGTCCGCATTCCGTGCCGAGGGCCGCGAGCCCGTGCTCCGCCTGCGCATGCCCGACGAGGACGTGACGTTCACGGACCTGGTCCGTGGCGAGATCACGTTCAAGGCCGGCTCCGTCCCGGACTACGCGATCGTGCGCGCGAACGGCCAGCCGCTGTACACGCTCGTCAACCCGGTCGACGACGCGCTCATGGGGATCACCCACGTGCTGCGCGGCGAGGACCTGCTCTCCTCGACCCCGCGCCAGATCGCGCTGTACCAGGCACTGCTGGAGATCGGCGTCGCGACGGTGATGCCGGAGTTCGGCCACCTGCCGTACGTCATGGGCGAGGGCAACAAGAAGCTGTCCAAGCGGGATCCGGAGTCCAACCTGTTCCTGCACCGCGAGCGCGGGTTCACGCCGGAGGGGCTGCTCAACTACCTCGCGCTGCTCGGCTGGTCCATCGCGCCGGACAACGACATCTTCTCCGTCGACGAGATGGTCGCGGCGTTCGACGTGCACGACGTCCTGCCCAACCCCGCGCGCTTCGACCTGAAGAAGGCCGAGGCCATCAACGCCACGCACGTGCGCATGCTCGCCCCCGACGACTTCCGCGACCGCCTCGTGCCCTACCTGCACGCGGCCGGCCTGGTCCCGGCCGACTCGTTCGCCGACCTCTCCCCGCGTCACCGCGACCTGCTCACCGCGGCTGCGCCGCTCGTGCAGGAGCGCATGGTCCTGCTCGGGGAGTCCGTGGGGATGCTGGGCTTCCTGTTCACGCCCGACGACGTGCTCGAGGTCGAGGAGGACGCGCGCAAGGGGCTCAAGGAGTCGGCGCCGCAGGTGGTCGACGCCGCCGTCGCCGCGCTCACCGGTCTCGACGACTTCACCGCCGAGCCGATCCAGGCCGCGCTGACCGCCGCGATCGTCGAGGACCTGGAGATCAAGCCGCGCCTCGCGTTCACCCCGCTGCGTGCTGCCGTGAGCGGGAGGCGCGTCTCGCCGCCGCTGTTCGAGTCCATGGAGCTGCTCGGCAAGGGATCCACGCTCGCGCGCCTCGCGCGGCTGCGGGCCACCCTGTGAGCGCGCGCGTCGAACGCGTGCGGGTCGACCCGGCAGGTGCCACCGCGGACGCCGTCGTCGACGCAGCGGCGCTCGCCGGGACGGTGGACGGTGTCCTGTTCGACGTCGACGACACGCTCGTCGACACGCGGGCCGCTTTCGCCGCGGCCATCGCCGCGGCATCGCGCGTCTGGCTGCCCCACCTGCCTGCGGACCGCTACGACGAGGTGCTCGCCCTGTGGCGCGCGGACCCCGACGGGCACTACCGCGCCTACACGCGCGGCGAGGTCGACTTCGACGCCCAGCGCATGGCGCGCGCCAACGAGCTGCAGGCGGCGTTCGGCGGCGAGCTGCTCGACGACGCGACGTACGTGGACTGGAACGCCGTGTTCTGGGGGACCTTCGAGCAGTCGTGGACCGCGTTCGACGATTCCCGACCGGTCGTCGACGAGCTCGTCGCCGCCGGGGTGGCCGTCGGGTCGCTGTCCAACGCGCGCGTCGAGCTGCAGACCCGCAAGCTCGCCGCCGTCGGGCTCCCCGACGTGCCGCTGCTCGTCGGCGTGGACACGCTCGGCTTCGGCAAGCCCGACCCGCGCGTGTTCGCCGAGGCGTGCCGGCGGCTCGGCACGGACCCGGCCCGCACGGCGTACGTCGGCGACGAGCTCGACGTCGACGCGCGCGCCGCGCTCGCCGCCGGTCTCGTCGGCGTGTGGCTCGACCGCCCCGGCACCCGCCGCGGCGGGCCGCACCCCGAGGACCCGTCCGCGGCGCGCGCGTCGGGCGTCGTGGTGGTCCACGGCTTGGCGGAGCTGCCCGCGGTGCTCGCTCCTACCCGCTGACCCTCGGGCGTGGACCACCAGGCCCCGCCACCTTCGTCGAGGTCGCCGTCGACCACGTCCGCGTGAGCTGCCGCCCCAGATCGGTGGGTCAGGTCAGGAGGAGGACACCGAGCAGGGCGGTGGTCGTGACGGTCAGGGCCGAGGCTGCACCCAGGACCAGGGTGCTGCGGCCCGTGCGGAGCAGGCGCGGGAGGTCGACGCCCAGGCCCATCGCGAACATCGCCGCGACGAACGCGACTGTCGTGACGGTCGCCGCGGCGTCGAGCACCGGGGCCGGCAGCAGCCCGAGGCTGCGCACCGCGACGGCGACCACGAACCCGACCACGAACCACGGGACCGGGGCCACACGGCGCGCGCGGTCGGTGTCGGGCGGGATCCCCCCGACGCCCGACGCCGCGTCCTCGCCCGGCCTGCTCGTCCCCCGGGCCGTGGCGCGACCCGAGACGATGCCGGCGGCCGTGACGATCGGCGCGAGGAGCGCGACCCGAGCGAGCTTGGCGACGGTCGCGGTCGCGAGGGCGGTGGCGGACACCGCACCGGCGGCCGTGACCACCTGGGCCACCTCCTGGACGCTCGCCCCGATCCAGAGCCCGGCGCGGTCGTCGTCGAGGCTCATGACCCCGGCGAGCCAGGGCAGGGCCACGATCGCGAGCGTCCCGTAGACGGTGACGAGCGCGAGGGCGCCCGCCACGGCGTCGTCGTCCTCGCGCACCTGCCGCGGCGATCGACCCGGCCGCGCGACGACGCTCTGCATCGCGGAGATCGCGGCGGCGCCGCAGATCGAGAACCCGGTCGCTACGAGCAGGCCGGTCGTGCGGGGCACCTGCAGGAGGCGCGCGAGCGCGAGCGTCGCGGAGAACGTCACGGCGAGCGTCGTCGTGACCACGACCAGACCCTGCCACCCGAGCGCGAGCACCTCCGGGATCGACAGCTGCAGGCCGAGGAGCACGACGCCGGTGCGCAGCACGTTCGACGACGTCCACGCGATCCCCGGCCGCAGCGCGGCGACCGTCGCCGTCGCGCGCCGTCCGCTGGCGCGGCCGACGACGGACGAACCGACGACCGCGCCGAGCGCGAGGGCCACCACCAGCGGCGAGACGGTCAGGACGGCCCGGGACCCGACCAGCACCGCGACGGTAGCGAGCGCGACCATGCCGAGGCCGGGCAGCACGCCCCGCACCCGAGCGGTCCGCGACGTGCGGGACTCCGGGGCTGCGGGCGCCGGGCTGGTCCGCGAGGTCCGCTGCACGGACGACATGCCGGCGGTGGGCGTCGGGGCGCGCGTCGTCCGGGGTCGGGTGTGGGCCATGGCTCCAGCCTGCGTGGTGCCGCACGACCTCGGAAGGCCGAGCTCCCTCGGGACCCATAGGATCAGACTATGGCTGAGGCGAGAGCGGACCGGACCGCGCTGCGGGCGCTCGAGCTGCTGGTCGCGACCGACTCGCACGGCTCGATCAGCGCCGCGGCGCGCGCGCTGGGGGTGTCGCAGCCGACGGCGTCGGCGGGCCTGCGCTCGCTCGAGCGCCGGCTCGGGCTCGAGCTCCTGGAGCGCACGACCCGCGGCGCCCGGCTCACCGAGACCGGACGGGCAACCGCGGCCTGGGCGCGCGAGGTCGTCGAGGCGTCCGACCGCTTCGAGCGCGCGACGGCGGCGCTGCGCGACGCCCCCACCGCGCGCGTGCGCGTCGCGGCGAGCCTGACGGTGGCCGAGTACCTCGCGCCGCGCTGGCTCGCGCGACTCGCCCTCGACGGGCGCACCACGCCGGGTTCGCCCGACGTCGAGCTCGTCGTGCGCAACTCCACCGACGTGACGGACCTCGTGCTCGACGGCGGCGTGGAGCTCGGGTTCGTGGAGAGCGCGTCGGTGCGGCGCGGCCTGCGCACGCGGACGGTGGCGCACGACGAGCTGGTGGTCGTGGTCGGTCCGAGCCATCCCTGGGCGCGGCGCAGCGCCCTGCGCGTCGACGAGCTCGTCGCCGGGGGCCTCGTCGTCCGCGAGTCCGGCTCGGGCACGCGCGAAACGCTCGAGCGTGCCCTCGCCGCGCACGGGACGCGCCTGCCCGACCACCTGCCCCACCTGGGGTCCACGGCCGCGCTCAAGACGGCGGTGCAGCACGGGGGAGCGGTCGCGGTCCTGTCGAGCCTCGCGGTGTCCGACGACGTCGCGCACGGCACGCTCGTGACGGTCGCCGTCCCGGGGCTCGAGCTCGGGCGGCGGTTGCGGATGGTGTGGAAGGACGGTGTCGCGCTCTCGGCCGGCGCCCGGCGCGTCGCCGGTGCTGCGACGGGCACGTGAGAGCGCAGCGGTTGCGCGGTGCAGGCCGACCCGCACAGGGTGGTCCGATGCGAACCCTCGACATCGGCACGCGCGTGCCCGCCTCCGTCATCGGCCTCGGCACCTGGCAGTTCGGCTCCAAGGAGTGGGGGTACGGCGACGACTTCGTCGAGCGCGCCGGCGAGATCGTGCGACGTGCGCTCGACCTCGGCGTCACGTTCTTCGACTCCGCCGAGCTCTACGGGTTCGGCCGCAGCGAACGGATCCTCGGCGAGGCGCTCGGCGATCGTCGCGAGGACGCCGTGGTCGCGACGAAGATCTTCCCCCTGCTCCCCGTCGCGCCCGTGGTCGAGCAGCGCGCCGTCGCGTCCGCCGACCGGCTCGGGGTGCAGCGCCTCGATCTCTACCAGGTGCACCAGGCGAACCCCGTCGTTCGCGACGGCACGACGATGCGCGGGATGGCGGCGCTCCAGCGCACTGGCCTCGTGGACCAGGTCGGGGTCTCCAACTACCCGCTGCAGCGCTGGCAGGAGGCCGAGCTGGCGCTCGGGGGGCCGGTGATGACGAACCAGGTCCAGTACTCGCTCGTCCACCGTGACCCCGAGCAGGACCTGCTGCCCTGGGCGCGCGAGCAGGGACGCGTCGTCGTCGCGTACAGCCCGCTCGGCCAGGGGGTGCTCTCGGGCCGCTACACGCCCGAGAACCGGCCGCAGAACTCCGTGCGACGCGCGAACCCGCTGTTCTGGCCGGAGAACCTCGAGCGTGTCGTGCCGCTCGTGGACGCGCTCCGCGAGGTCGGGGACGCGCACGACCTCACGCCCGCCCAGGCCGCGCTCGCCTGGGTCGTGGCGCGTCCCGGCGTCCTCGCGATCCCTGGGGCCTCGAGCGTCGAGCAGCTCGAGAAGAACGTGGAGGCGGGGTCCGTCACCCTCGCCGAGGACGAGGTGGCCGCGCTCGACCACGCGTCGGCCGCATTCCGACCCGTCGGCCTCGGCGAGCGGGTGCGCAGCTCGGTGCGGAGCCGCCTGAGCCGCGCATTTGGCGACGGACCACTCGTCCGGTAATGTTCTCGCCCGGTAAGACCTCCACGTGAGGGAGTCCAGGGACAGGTGTCAGTCGGTCCGGAACGGCTCCCGAACGAGCGGCGGTCATACCCCCATGGGGTATGGTGTAATTGGCAGCACGAGTGGTTCTGATCCACTTAGTCTAGGTTCGAGTCCTGGTACCCCAGCGATGAGCTTCGATTCCTGCTCCGGGCGGTCAGACCGTCTCGGGACATGAGGTAGAGTTCTCACCGGCAAACGAGCCCGCACGGTTCGTTCTCCACAGGCCCCCATCGTCTAGCGGCCTAGGACGCCGCCCTCTCACGGCGGTAACACGGGTTCAAATCCCGTTGGGGGTACACGATCAAGGCCCGGTCACCCGCGAGGGTGTCCGGGCCTTCGTCATGCCCAGACCTGACGCGGTGCCCGGCTCTCCGTGGACCGAGCCGTCGGCAGCACGAGCAGGGTGTGACCTACGTCGCTATGCTCACCATATGCTGCGACTGCTCATCAGGACCGTCATCTTTCTCGCCTCCGCGGCACTGGGGCTGCTCGTCGCGTCCTGGGTGATCGACGGCGTCAACCTCACCGTGACGGGGTTCGTCGTCGCCGTCGTCGTGTTCACCGTCGCCCAGGCGATCCTGGCGCCGTTCATCGCGAAGACCGCTGCGCGCTACGCGCCGGCGCTGCTCGGGGGGATCGGCCTGGTCTCGACCTTCGTCGCCCTGCTCATCGCGTCACTGGTCGGTGACGGGCTGTCGATCACCGGCGGTGTCGTGCCGTGGATCCTCTCGGCGCTCGTCGTGTGGCTGGTCACAGCCCTCGCGACCTTCCTGCTCCCGATGTTCTTCCTCAAGGAGAAGGTCGAGGAGCGGCGCAGCGGTCCGGCGAAGCGCTGACGGGTCCTTCGCGCTGAAGGACCTCCGCGTGAGGCTCCGCCGTCGTCGCGGTGCGCCCCTCGGCTCGCTCAGGGGGCTTCGTCGCGACCGGGCCCGGGCTCGTACGGCTTGGGCAGCGGCGGGCCCTGCGGGTGCACGACGGGTACGTAGGTGGCGCGGTGCTCTCCGGACACGGTCCACCCGCGCTCGTCGTCGGTGTCCTCGTCCGCGGGGCGCGAGGCCCTGGCGCGGGACGCGTGCACGGGTATCGGCTGGGTGGAGCTGCTCGCCGGCTCATGCCGGTCGGTCGTCTCCCGTCCAGGGACGACGACGACCGGTCGGTCCGCACGGGGCGACGGCTCCGGGAGTGGCGCCGACTCGACCGGAGACCGCCCGTCCCACGGCTCGACGGGCTCCACCTCGTGCGCCTCGGCAGGTCCGGCGTCCTGCTGGACCTCCGGGTCGGCACGCCGCCGAGCGGTGGGCGTGCGTCCGGGCCTCGCGCCCGGTGCCGGAGCCGGCACCGGGGAGTCGTCGTCCAGGTCGGGACCGGACGGGCCGAAGAGGGTGTCGCAGAGCCGTCGGTACGTCTCGTCCGGCTGCGCGACCCAGTCGATCTTGCGCAGCGCCTGGTCCTGCCCCGCCGACTCGAGGAGGAACTGGCCGTAGCCCAGGACGCGCCCGGTGGGGGAGCGCCCGTAGTTCATGTCGGTGACCTTCTTGAGCGGCATCATCGCCACCTTGTGCGTGATCAGCCCGTAGAGCAGGAGCAGCCGCTTGTCCGTCGCGACGAACCACTCGTTGCGCCACTCCATGACGCGCCAGACGAGGCGGCCGAGCAGGATCAGCCAGAGCCACCACAGGACGAGGACGCCGTCGCCCACGGCGGGCCCGACCTCTACGACGATCCATGCGACGGCCAGCAGCGCGACCAGCGTCGTCGCCACGGGCTCGAAGAGCATTCCCCAGTGGTGGCGGGTCGCGAACACGACCTGCTCGCCGCCGATGACGTAGCGGTCGAGGATCTTGCCGCGCGGGCCCCCGCGAGAGGACACGAGGTCAGTCCAGCAGCGAGTTGAAGAACTGCCCGATGCTGCGGAACGCGCCGACGATCACGTCCCAGATCCCTTCCAGGATGCCGGCTGCCTTGTCCGGGCTCGTGATGATCGCGTACACGGCGAAGATCACCAGCGCCCAGATCAGGATCGCCTTCACCTTCGGATGCATCAGGTCTCCTCGCAGGTCGTCGGTCGGTGCCGTCAGGTGCCCCTGCACCCTGCTGCGCAGCTCGGGTCGAGCAAGCGTGCCCCAGCATGGCAGCAGTGCGTGCCATTTTGACAGGGCCCGTCCTGATTGGTCCCCACGGCGCGCCGAGGGGTCGACTTCCCGGCCGGGCCGGGTAGCACGTGCTCCGGTGGCGGTACGGCTACTCGCCGGCGCGGCGCAGGACCTCGGTGAGGCGGTTCGCGGCGGCGGCCACCGAACCCGAGTGGAGGCGACCCGGCTGGCGCGAGAGGCGCTCGACGGGGCCGGAGATCGAGACCGCGGCCACGACGCGTCCCGACGGACCCCGCACGGGGGCCGAGACCGAGGCCACCCCGAGCTCGCGCTCCGACACGGACTGGGCCCAGCCGCGGCGTCGGACACCGGAGAGGATCGTCGCGGTGAACTTGGCCTCGCGCAGGCCGCGGTGCAACCGGTCCGGCTCCTCCCACGCGAGCAGGATCTGCGCGGCCGAGCCGGCCTGCATCGTCAGTGTCGCGCCGACGGGGATCGAGTCGCGCAGGCCGACCGGGCGCTCGGCCGCGGCCACGCAGATGCGGTGGTCGCCCTGGCGGCGGTAGAGCTGCGCGCTCTCGCCCGTGTGGTCGCGCAGCGCGGTGAGCACCGGGTTGGCCGCGGCGAGGAGCCGGTCCTCCCCGGCGGCGGTGGCGAGCTCGTTCAGGCGCGGCCCGAGGACGAATCGGCCCTGCATGTCGCGCGTGACCATGCGGTGGTGCTCGAGGGCGACGGCGAGGCGGTGCGCCGTCGGGCGGGCGAGGCCCGTGGCGGTGACGAGCTGTGCGAGGGTGGCCGGGCCGGACTCGAGGGCGCCCAGGACCGACGCCGCCTTGTCGAGCACGCCGACTCCGCTACTATTGTCCATAGGTCGATACTGACGTCTCACGCAATGAGATGCAAGTTCGTGGCGTACATTCCACCCGCTGGACGGTCCGCCCATCCGGCGACCCGAGGACGGACCATCGTCCGACGGCCCCCCGTAACCCGTGGGAGCGGCCGTGGCAGAAGACTGAGGAGATGAGCAACATGGCCGGCACGCTGGCAGAGAAGGTCTGGGACGCGCACCTGGTGCGACGCGGCACCGACGGGTCGCCCGACCTCCTCTACATCGATCTCCACCTCGTGCACGAGGTCACCAGCCCGCAGGCGTTCGAGGGCCTGCGCCTCGCCGGTCGCCCCGTCCGTCGCCCGGACCTCACGATCGCGACCGAGGACCACAACACGCCGACGCTCGACATCGACCTGCCGATCGCCGACCTCACGAGCCGCACGCAGATCGACACGCTGCGCAACAACGCGCGCGAGTTCGGCGTGCGCATCCACTCGCTCGGTGACGCCGACCAGGGGATCGTCCACCAGGTCGGCCCGCAGCTCGGCCTGACCATGCCCGGCCTGACGGTCGTGTGCGGCGACTCGCACACCTCGACCCACGGTGCGTTCGGTGCGCTCGCGTTCGGGATCGGCACCTCCGAGGTCGAGCACGTGCTCGCGACGCAGACCCTGCCGCTCGCGCCGTTCAAGACCATGGCGATCAACGTCGACGGTGCGCTGCCCCCCGGTGCGACGAGCAAGGACATCATCCTCGCGATCATCGCCAAGATCGGCACCGGTGGCGGCCAGGGCTACGTCCTGGAGTACCGCGGCGAGGCGATCCGCACGCTCTCGATGGAGGCGCGGATGACCGTCTGCAACATGTCGATCGAGGCCGGCGCCCGCGCGGGGATGATCGCCCCCGACGACACGACGTTCGAGTACCTCAAGGGCCGCCCGCACGCGCCCGAGGGTGCCGACTGGGACGCCGCCGTCGAGTACTGGCGCACGCTGCGCTCCGACGACGACGCCGTCTTCGACACCGAGGTCACCCTCCACGCGTCGGACCTCGAGCCGTTCGTCACGTGGGGCACCAACCCGGGTCAGGGCCTGCCGATCTCGGCGACCGTGCCCGTCCCCGCGGAGATCGCCGACGAGAGCGAGCGCGTTGCCGCGGAGCGCGCGATCGAGTACATGGGCCTCACCCCGGGCCAGCCGCTGCGCGAGGTCCCGGTGGACACGGTCTTCATGGGCTCGTGCACCAACGGGCGCATCGAGGACCTGCGGTCGATCGCGAAGGTCGTCCAGGGCAAGCAGAAGGCCGACAGCGTGCGTGTGCTCGTCGTGCCCGCGTCCGCCCGGGTGCGCCTGCAGGCCGAGGCCGAGGGCCTCGACGTGATCTTCAAGGAGTTCGGCGCCGAGTGGCGCAACGCCGGGTGCTCCATGTGCCTGGGGATGAACCCCGACCAGCTCGCACCCGGAGAGCGCGCGGCCTCGACGTCGAACCGCAACTTCGAGGGGCGCCAGGGCAAGGGCGGCCGCACCCACCTCGTCTCGCCGCTCGTCGCGGCCGCGACCGCGATCCGCGGCACCCTCTCGTCCGTCTCGGACCTCGACCTGCCCGACGACGTCGACCTCACCTCGTTCGACGGCACGCCGCTCGCACCGCTCGACCCGGGCGTCCTCGTCCAGGTCTGACGCCCCGGCGCTACCCGGCGCCCGCGACCGTGCCACCTGGTGCCACCTGGTGCCACTCAGTCCTTCCCTTCACGAAGAGGTCCCATCATGGAGAAGTTCACGACCCACACCGGCGTCGGCGTCCCGCTGCGTCGCAGCAACGTCGACACCGACCAGATCATCCCCGCCGTCTACCTCAAGCGCGTCACCCGCACAGGCTTCGAGGACGCGCTGTTCGCGGCGTGGCGCAGCGACCCGGCGTTCGTCCTCAACCAGGACGCCTACACGTCCGGCTCCGTGCTGGTCGCCGGCCCCGACTTCGGCACCGGCTCGTCCCGTGAGCACGCCGTGTGGGCGCTCAAGGACTATGGCTTCCGCGTCGTCCTCGCGTCCCGGTTCGCCGACATCTTCCGCGGAAACTCCGGCAAGCAGGGCCTCGTCGCGGGGATCGTCGCGCAGGAGGACATCGAGCTCCTGTGGAAGATCCTCGAGAACGATCCCGGCACCGAGGTGACCGTCGACCTGGCCGCGCGGACCGCGTCGGCCCAGGACGTCACCGTGTCGTTCCAGATCGACGACTACACGCGCTGGCGGCTCATGGAGGGCCTCGACGACATCGGCCTGACCCTTCAGCACGCGGACGAGATCACCGCGTTCGAGGCGACGCGTGCGTCGTGGCGACCGCTGACGCTCCCGGCCAAGACGCTGCCGAAGGTCGAGATCGAGGCTGCTCGGCCCGCCCGCTGACCCATCGCCTCAGGGGCGGGGCGGGCCTGCCTGGATCGCGTCGAGCAGCGACGTCGGGGTCGCGGTCTCGGGGTTCCAGCGGGACTCGACCCACCAGGTCGCGCCCGCGGCCCGGAGGGCCGCGAGCTGGTCGGCGGCCGCGGCGCGGTCCGTGGGCAGCACGCCCTGGACGACGACGTCGTACGGCCCGTCCGCGACGTCCAGCTCGGCGCGGCGGGCAGTGAGCCACGCCACGAGCGACGCGACGTCGTCGGGCGTCGGCACGTCGAACCCGCGCTCGCCGCGGAGCTGGAGCACGATCCCGTCGTGGCGCAGCGTACGGTCGAGGGACCTCGTCGGGGGGCGCTCGGCGTCCCAGACGCCCACCGGCCAGACCGGGACGCGCCGGCCGACGCCCTCGCGATCGACCGGTCGCGGCAGGAACTGCATCTGTGCGGTCGACAGCCGCCTACCGGAGAAGTCGAACGGCTCGCCGGCCCAGGCACGATCGAGGAAGTCGAGCGCGTCGTCGAGCTGCTGAGCGCGGTCGCGCAGCGCCTGCGGCTGGTCGGGGACCGCGGAGAACCCGCCGTCGTCCAGCACGCCCACGCCTACCGGCAGGACGAGGCGGCCGCCGGACAGGTGGTCGACCGTCAGGGCCTGGCGGACCACCTCCCAGGGCTTGCGCCGGGGGAGGGCGAACACCATCGCGCCCAGCGCGATGCGTTCGGTGCGTACCGCCGCCGCCGCGAGGATCGACCACGGGTCGAACGTGTCGACGGCCATGATGCTCATGCCGTCCCACGAGAAGAACCCTTCCCAGCCCGCGTCCTCGGCCGTTACCGCCATGTCGACGACCTGCGGCGCCGACCCGAAGCTCCCGACGAACCCGACCCTGATGCCCGCCGTCGTGTCGGCCCGGCCCGCCCGGCCGGCCCCTGTCTCGGTCTCCGTCGTCGTGTCCATGGCGATCACGCTAGGCGTCGCCACCCACATCCGGGGCGGCGACGGCGGTGACGTCGACCCGCACGATCCGCCGCCGCGCGACGTCGGTCACCGTGAGGCGGTGGTCGCCGACGTCGACGTGGTCGCCGACGCCCGCGAGCCTGCCGAGGTCCGCGATGACGAACCCCGCCACGGTCTCGTACGGGCCGTCGGGGAGGGAGACGCCCGTGCGGCGCGCGAACTCCTCGATGGTCTGACCGGCGTCGACGCTGGTCGCGCCGGCGTGCTCGCGCGCCGCGGACGGCTCGTGCGGGTCGTACTCGTCGCGGATGTCGCCGACCAGCTCCTCCACGAGGTCCTCGAGCGTGACGATCCCGTCGGTGCCGCCGTACTCGTCGACCACGACGGCGATGTGCACGCCCTCGCGCCGCATGCGGGACATCGTGGGCAGCACCGTGTTCGTCGCGGGCAGCTCGAGGACGGGCCGGACGACGTCGCGCACCGTGCGGGGCCGGACCTCCTGCGGTCCTGCGGTCCCGACCGCTCCCTCGGCCCACGGTTCGGGGCCGAGCAGGTCCCGCACGTGGAGGAACCCGATGATGTCGTCGAAGTCCTCGCCCGTCACGGGGTAGCGCGAGTACGGACCGGAGGCCACCTCACGCGCGGCGTCGGCGAGGCTCGACGCCGCGGGGAGGAACGCGACGTCCGCGCGCGGCGTCATGGCTTCGGCGAGCGAGCGGGAGCCCGCCTCGAAGACGTCGCCGAGGATCTGCCGCTCGTCCTCGGGCAGGTCCTCGTGGTCGAGGACGAGCTGGCGCAGCTCGTCCTCGCTCATCTCCTCGCTCCGTGCGGACGGGTCGCCCCCGACGAGGCGGACCACGGCGTCCGTCGACCTCGACAGCAGCCAGATCACGGGACGCATGAGCGTCGCGAAGCGGTCGAGCGGCGGGGCGACGGCGAGGGCGACGGGGGCCGATCGCTGCAGCGCGATGCGCTTGGGCACGAGCTCGCCCAGGACGAGCGACAGGTACGCCACGACGAGCGTGAGCAGCACGAGCGCGACCGTCGAGGCGAGCGACTCCGAGAGGCCGAGGCCCTCGAGCACCGGCGCGAGGTCGGGGGCGAGGGTCGACGCGCCGTACGCGGCCGAGAAGAAGCCCGCGACCGTCACGCCGATCTGGACGGCGGCGAGGAAGCGGTTCGGGTCGCGCGCCACGCTCGCGACGCGCGCACCGCGGGGGGACTGCTTCGCGAGCTGCGCGACCTGGCTCTCGCGCAACGAGACGAGGGCGATCTCGGTCCCGGCGAAGACGCCGCCGACGAGGACGAAGAGCAGGACGAGGGCGATGTTGGTCCAGGTGCCGGAATCCATCGGACCATCCAACCAGGCGTGAGCGCCGCTCGCGGGTCGGCCGCGTGCGCCGCAGGCTCAGGCGTGCGTGCGCCCCCCGCGCACGTGCTGGACCAGGTGCACCACCGCCACGACCACGCCCCCGACCACGATGCCGACGACCGCCGACCCCGCGGTGTCGACGAGCCACGTGAGGAACCCGCCCACCCCGGAGACACCGTCGACGAGGCCTTCGAGGTGGTGCAGCACGTCGTAGGGACCGTGCCAGCCGAGGTCGTACGCGCCCTGCAGCAGGATGTGGCCACCGACCCAGAGCATCGCGATGACGCCGACGAACGAGATGACAGCCATGACGCGCGGCATCGCCCTGACGATCCCGCGGCCGAAGGACTGCACCCACGAGGTCTCCCGGCCGGCGAGGTGCAGGCCGACGTCGTCGGCCTTCACGATGATCGCGACGACGCCGTACACGAGCGCGGTGATGAGCACGGCGACGATCGCGAGGATGATCGCGCGCGCCCAGAAGCCTTCGCCCGCGACCTCGTTCAGCGCGATGACCATGATCTCCGCGCTCAGGATGAAGTCGGTGCGCACGGCGCTCGACACGACCTGGTCCTCGTCGACGGCCTTCTTCGCGGCAGCGTCGTCGACCGCGGCGTGGTGCGTGCCCGACACCATCTCCCACACCTTCTCGGCGCCCTCGAACGCGAGGTACGTGCCACCGAGCATGAGCAGGGGCGTCAGGAGCCACGGCAGGTACTCGCTGAGCAGCAGCGCGGCCGGGAGGATGAACAGGAGCTTGTTGCGCAACGAGCCGGTCGCGATGCGC
The DNA here is from genome assembly GCF_014837295.1 of Cellulosimicrobium arenosum. Classification (GTDB taxonomy): domain Bacteria; phylum Actinomycetota; class Actinomycetes; order Actinomycetales; family Cellulomonadaceae; genus Cellulosimicrobium; species Cellulosimicrobium arenosum. Next base: position 14,353 of record NZ_JACYHB010000015.1, on the reverse strand, counting down.
CGGATGATGGGCAGCTCGCGCTTGGCGGCCAGGCCCTCCACGTACCGGGGCGTGACGGCCGTGTCGTCGATGACGACGCCGGTCGCCTTGACGCTCGCGCGACCCGCGGCGGCGCCCACGTCGTCGACGGACGCCGCGGCGAGCTTGGCGAACGCGGCGATGTCGTCGAGGAGGGCAGCGAGGCCGATTGCCATGGTGTGCTCCGTCGTGTCGTCGGCTGCCTGTGTCGCCGCCCACGGGCATGCAGGTCGGGTTCGACGCGGCTGCAGCGCATCGTAGCGACTCGGGGGTACGTGACGGGGGAGCGTCCGGTGCCGGGCGGGGTGTGGCGGACGTCGCCCGCGCGCAGGGTTCGCGAGCGCTCTCGCGCCAGTAGGCTGGGAACCATGGCATCCCACTACGACGTCGTCGTCCTCGGTGCAGGCCCCGGTGGTTACGTGGCCGCGATCCGTGCAGCCCAGCTGGGCCTGTCGGTCGCGGTCGTGGAGGAGAAGTACTGGGGCGGGGTGTGCCTGAACGTGGGCTGCATCCCCTCCAAGGCGCTCCTGCGCAACGCCGAGCTCGCGCACATCTTCACCCACGACGCGAAGACCTTCGGCATGTCCGGTGACGTGAGCTTCGACTTCGGCGCGGCGTTCGACCGCTCGCGCACGGTCGCGGACGGTCGCGTCAAGGGCGTGCACTTCCTCATGAAGAAGAACAAGATCACCGAGTACGACGGGCGCGGCACGTTCCGCGACGCGCACACGATCGACGTCTCGCTGTCCGACGGCTCGACGGACCAGGTCACGTTCGACGACGTGATCATCGCGACGGGCTCGACCGTGCGGCTCCTCCCGGGCGTCGAGCTGTCCGAGAACGTCGTGACGTACGAGAAGCAGATCCTCACGCGCGAGCTGCCGAAGTCGATCGCCATCGTCGGCGCCGGTGCCATCGGCATGGAGTTCGGGTACGTCCTGAAGAACTACGGCGTGGACGTCACCATCATCGAGTTCCTCGACCGCGCGCTGCCCAACGAGGACGCCGACGTGTCCAAGGAGATCGCCAAGCAGTACAAGAAGCTCGGCGTGAAGCTCCTGACCTCGACGGCGGTCCAGACCGTCGAGGACAACGGGTCGTCCGTCACCGTCTCCTACAAGGGCGTCAAGGACGACGAGCCGGGCCAGCTCGAGGTCGACAAGGTCCTCATGGCCGTCGGGTTCGCGCCGAACGTCGAGGGCTTCGGCCTCGAGAACACCGGCGTGGAGCTCACCGAGCGCGGCGCCATCGCGATCGACGACGTCATGCGCACCAACGTCGAGCACGTCTACGCGATCGGTGACGTCACCGCGAAGCTCATGCTCGCGCACGTCGCCGAGGCGCAGGGCGTCGTCGCGGCCGAGACCATCGGCGGCGCCGAGACCCTCACGCTCGGCGACTACCGCATGATGCCGCGCGCGACGTTCTGCCAGCCGCAGGTCGCGAGCTTCGGCCTCACCGAGCAGCAGGCGCGCGACGAGGGCTACCAGGTCAAGGTCGCGAACTTCCCGTTCATGGCCAACGGCAAGGCCCACGGGCTCGGCGACCCGACCGGGTTCGTCAAGCTCATCTCGGACGAGACCTACGGCGAGCTCCTCGGCGGCCACCTCATCGGTCCTGACGCGTCCGAGCTGCTGCCCGAGCTCACGCTCGCGCAGAAGTGGGACCTCACGGTCTTCGACGTCGCGCGCAACGTGCACACGCACCCGACGCTGTCCGAGGCGGTCCAGGAGTCCGTCCACGGCCTCGCGGGGCACATGATCAACTTCTAGCAACCGGGACGAATCGGTCACCGGTCGACCCTCTGGTCAGAGGCCCGGATCCGCGGAGTTCCGTGGATCCGGGCCTCTTTCTGTCTGGAGGTCCGTGCACACCTGAGGACGGGCGTGCCCCTGCGTGCCACTCGAAGTGGCACGGAGCGGGCACGAGAACAGGAGGGTCGAGATGGCAAAGAAGTGAGAAACTCGGCAGCACCGCGAGGCATGGGGACGGCTGCGCCAGCTGCCGTCGAAGCGGTGGCAGGCGCGGTACAGGGGCCCCGACGGAGAGGCGTACTCGGCGCGCACGGCCGACGATCGGCCGCTGAGGTTCCTCACGAAGACCGACGCGCGGGCGTTCCTCAACCAGACGCATGCCGCGTCAGGACCTTGTACTCGTGGAACCTCAGGTTCCGGTCGCGTCAGGAGATGCTCCACTGGCCCGTCGTGGCGGTGTAGCGCAGTCGGGCGATCGGGAAGCGTGTCCAGACGCCCTGACCGTCCCACGGCAGACGTGTCTCGATGATCGTCACGTGCCGGTCGGCGATCTCGGCCTCGACCCGAACGTGGTCCCACAGGTGCTCTGGAACCTGCTCCCGGCACCACCGTCCGATGCGCAACAGGTCGGCCTCGGGCATCGTCATGCTCGTCCTCCTGGACGACAGCGCCGCCACCCGCGCAAGTACGCGCCGCCTCGCGACATGATGTGGACGACGGACCACATGGGGAGGAGCGATGGCGCCATCCGACAGTGACCGACCGGCACCGGAGCGCTCGCGGCGCCTGCGGCTACCGCCCTGGGCGGCGGTGGCGGCGCTCGGCATCGTCGCGCTCACCGTCGTCGCCGCCGTCGTGGCACCCGACGTGCCCGGGACGCAACGGGCGTGCCCGGCGATCGGCTACTCCAGCGTGCTCGAGGTGACGCTCGACGGGGACACGTCCGAGGTGGCCGTCCTCCAGGTGCGCGACGGCGACCACTGGCAGCCGCTGTACCCGCCGGACGCGGAGGTGCCCGCCATCCCGACGTCACACGATGGCGACACCTGGACTTTCACCCTCTTCTACCCACCGAACCTGATCGCGCTCCGCGCCCTGGACGACGACGGGGACGTGCTCGAGCAGACGGAGTTCGACGTCGGCTGGGTGCGCGTCGGCGGGACGGCCGAGTGCGGAGGGCCGACGGAGGCCGAGGTCACCTGGGTGCGGTGACTGCCGCGGCCGCCCGGTCGGTGGTCCCCTCCGTCGGGGACCGTGTCAGGAGGGCGGAGTTCCTTCTGGGCTCCGGGTTCGCGAACGCTGACCGAGACGGAGCTGTGAGGGCATCGCGGCGCGGCTACGAGAGCGGTGCGTCACGTGCTCGAGCGAGTGGCTCACCGTGGCCGGCTCGTCGGGGGTGAGGACGTCGGTGAGGCGGTCGTTCAGCTCGGCGAGCGCCGTGCCTCCGGCGACGACGAAGGCGGATCGCGCAGGGTCATGCGGCAGGCCGGGTGAGCGCGACGTACGCCAACGCCGCGGCGACGGGTGAGGTCCGGTGCTCGGTCCGCCGGTTGAACGGCGGTGCGGCGACGTTCATGAGCACGTCGAGGGCGTTGCCCTCGAAGCCGCGGAGCGCGTGGGCGTCGACCGGGCGCCCGTCGGAGTGCTGGTAGCCGAGCGAGTCCAGGGTCTCGGCGATCTGCCGACGGGGAAGGTCTTTGCCGGCGCTGACGGCGGCGTAGGCGAGCACGAGCATGTTGGCGTCGCGGGCGCAACGCCCAGTGGTCTCGACGGCCTCGGTGGACACCCCCGGATGTCGAGGTGCCCGCGCAGGATCGTCAACGGAATGCCTCGATGTTGCGGCGGGCCCAGGTGGCGAACGACGTGGCGGGGCGTCCGAGCACGGACTCGATGTCGGGGCTGACGCGGCGTTCGTCGGGCGTCGGCCGGCCGAGGATGGCGAGCGTGCCGTCGGCGACCCGTTCGGGCATCACGTGCAACAGCTGATCCCTGGCCTGGGCGTGTTCGAGCTCGACGAAGGCCAGCTCCTCGCCGAGCGCGTCCGCGAGGATCTCCGTCCGGCCTCGCGGGCTGGTCGTCTCGGGCCCGGTGAGCGTATAGCTCCGGCCCGTGTGGACGTCGTCGGTGAGCGCCGCCGCTGCGACGTCGGCGATGTCGAGGGGGTCCACGGCTGGGAGCGCGACGTCGGCGTAGGGCGCGAAGACGGTGCGCAGCTCGCGGATCGATGGCGTCCAGGCGAACGCGTTGGTGGTGAATCCTCCAGGGCGCAGGATCGTCCAGGCCATGCCGGACGACCGGACCTGCTGCTCGAGGGCGGCGAGCGGTGCGTGCGAGACCGCGTCCGGCCGAGAGCCGGCGGCCTGGGAGGACTGGAGGACGACGCGCTCGACGCCGGCCTCGGCCGCGCGCCGCAGCACGGCGGGGCCATCGACGTGCGCGCCCGCTCCGGAGACCAGGACGTAGAGCGCTGTGGCTCCCTTCAGCGCGGACGTCAGGCTGGGCGGGTCGGCGAGATCCGCGGTGATCGAGGTGACGCCTGGGAGCGTGGGTGGCGGCGACGAGATCCCGCGGGAGACGGCGGTGACGGCGTGGCCGGAACGTGCGAGTGACTCGACGAGCGGCCGGCCGACATTGCCGGTAGCACCTGTGACGACGATCATGATTTGCTCCTCGGTGAGATGCTTCCGATGCGGGAGATGCACCGGATCGCTGCCGTGCGGCGGCGACACGAGGAATCTAGGAGCCGACTCCGAGCAGGTTCCCCCTGGAAAGTACTGGAGCGAGATGGACAGCACCGACGCGATCACCGTCGTCGACGCCCCGGTCGTGTGCCGGATCAGCCCGACGGTGGACCTGCTCTTCAGTCGCTGGACGACCCCGATCCTGTGGACGCTCCACCGGTCGGGGCGGCTGCGCTTCGGCGAGCTCGAACGGCGACTCGGCACCATCACGCCGAAGGTCCTCACCGAGCGGCTTCGCCAGCTCGAGCGCGACGGCCTGGTGCGACGGCAGTACTTCCCCGAGGTGCCGCCCCGCGTCGAGTACGAGATCACCGATCTCGGAGAGAGCCTGTCGCCCGTCTTCGCCGCCCTCGCCGATTGGACCGACGACCACCTGCCCGCCGTCGAGCAGGCCCGCAGCGCGTACAACGGCCCGCTGCCGCGGTAACCCGGCTGTCACGCACCGTCGAGGCCCGCCCCCCGACCACACACCGTGCGTCGACGACTTTCGGGCCGAGACCCTTTCGCCACGGCGTCTAGTGTGGTCTTGTGCCTGACTCGGAGCCCGACCTCGTGACCACGCCGCGCATCGACGGCGGTGCCACGGCGACGGACGCCCTGACCGTCGTGGAGATGTGGACCGACGGCGCGTGCAAGGGCAACCCCGGCGTCGGCGGGTGGGGCGTGCTCATGCGCTCGCAGGGCCGCGAGCGGGAGCTCTTCGGCGGGGACCCCATGACGACCAACAACAAGATGGAGCTGACCGCCGTCATCGAAGGGCTGCGTGCGCTCACCCGGCCGTGCGACGTCACGCTCCACGTCGACTCGTCGTACGTCATGAACGGCATGACGTCCTGGATCGTCGGCTGGAAGCGCAACGGCTGGCGCACCAGCGACAAGAAGCCGGTCAAGAACGTCGAGCTCTGGCAGGCGCTCGACGCCGAGGTGGCGCGGCACGAGGTGCGCTGGGTCTGGGTCAAGGGGCACGCCGGTGATCCGGGCAACGAGCGCGCGGACGAGCTCGCCAACCGTGGTGTCGACCAGGTGCGCGACCGCGCGTCCTCTTCCTGAACCGCGCGACGACGCGCTGCACCGCTCGCGCTCGGGTGACCCCGGCGTCGGGCAGGGGGGAAGATGGGCGAGGACGACCCGACCCGAGAAGGAGAACCATGGCTCTGCCGACGACGCCGACGCGCGAGTTCATCACCGGCCTGCCGAAGGCCGAGCTGCACCTGCACCTGGAGGGGACGCTCGAGCCGGACCTCAAGCTGCGCCTCGCGGACCGCAACGGGATCGACATCGGCCAGTCGACCGTCGAGGACGTCCGCGCCACGTACGCGTTCGACTCGCTCGCGAGCTTCCTCGCGGTCTACTACCCGGCGATGGAGGTGCTGCAGACGGCGGACGACTTCTACGAGCTCGCCGACGCCTACCTCGCGCGTGCCGCCGCCGACGGCGTGAAGCACGTCGAGATGTTCTTCGACCCCCAGGCGCACACGTCGCGCGGTGTGCCGTTCGAGACCGTCGTGACCGGCTACCACCGGGCGGCTGCCGAGGCGCCGGAACGGCACGGCGTCGACGCGCACCTGATCCTGTGCTTCCTGCGCGACATGTCGGCCGAGAGCGCCGCGGAGACGCTCGAGGCGTCGGTGCCGTTCCGGGACCGGATCCTCGGCGTCGGGCTGGACTCGGACGAGCGTGGCAACCCGCCGGAGAAGTTCGCCACCGTGTTCGCGCGGGCGCGCGACCTCGGCTACCGCCTGACGATGCACTGCGACATCGACCAGGCCGGCAGCATCGACAACATCCGCACGGTGCTGGAGCAGGTCGTGGTGGACCGGGTGGACCACGGCACGAACGTCGTGGAGGACCCGGCGCTCGTGGAGGTCCTGCTCGAGCGCGGGCTCGGGCTCACGTGCTGCCCGATCTCGAACTCGTTCGTCTCCGACGACATGAAGGCGACGGAGATCGTCGGGCTGCTGCGCTCGGGGGTGCGCGTGACCGTCAACTCCGACGATCCCGCGTACTTCGGCGGGTATGTCGCGGACAACTACCTCGCGCTCGCCGAGGCCGCCGGCCTGACGTGCGAGGAGGTCGTGCGGCTGGCACGGAACTCGTTCGCCGCCTCGTGGCTGGGCGTCGCGCAGCGCGACGCGTACCTCGCGGAGGTCGACCGGTACGTCGCGTCCTACGGCCTGGACGCCGGCTGAGGGGGCCGTGAGCTCCTGCCGGGGCGTACCGCCGGGTAACGTGGAGCCCGCCGGGACGAGGTTCTCGTATGACGGAAGCACCGTCTCACGATGCGGGTCCGGCGCGAGGCGGGATCGTCGTGCCCGCCCGAACAGGTGAATAATCTCCGGGTGCCGTGTACGGGCACCAGGGAGCAGGGCGGTCTGCGCCGCTCCACCTGGACCACCAACTGCTGTCGAGAGGGCGATCCGAGCTCATGAACGATGTGCTGTACGTGAACGGCGGGACCCCGCTGGACGGGACCATCACCGTCCGCGGCGCGAAGAACTTCGTGTCCAAGGCGATGGTGGCGTCGTTGCTGGGCGAGTCGCCGAGCGTCCTGCGCAACGTGCCGCAGATCCGCGACGTGGGAGTAGTCACCGGGCTGCTGGAGCTGCACGGCGTGTCCGTGAAGTCCGACCCCGACGCCGGCATCCTCGACCTCGACCCGTCGAACGTGGAGTCGGCGCACGTCGCGGACATCGACGCGCACGCCGGGTCGAGCCGCATCCCGATCCTGTTCTGCGGCCCGCTGCTGCACCGCCTCGGCGAGGCGTTCATCCCCGACCTCGGCGGCTGCCGGATCGGCGACCGGCCGATCAACTACCACCTGGACATCCTGCGCCAGTTCGGCGCGGTCGTGGACAAGCGCGAGAACGGCATCCACATCCGCGCACCGCGACGGCTGCAGGGCACCAAGATCGAGCTGCCCTACCCGTCGGTGGGCGCGACCGAGCAGCTGCTCCTGACCGCCGTCCGCGCCGAGGGCATCACCGAGCTCGCGAACGCGGCGATCGAGCCCGAGATCATGGACCTCATCGCGGTGCTGCAGAAGATGGGCGCGATCATCTCGGTCGACACCGACCGGGTCATCCGCATCGAGGGCGTCGACCGCCTCGACGGCTACAACCACACGGCGCTCGGCGACCGCATCGAGGCCGCGTCGTGGGCGTCCGCCGCCCTCGCCACGGGTGGCGACATCATGGTCAAGGGCGCGACGCAGCCTGAGATGATGACGTTCCTCAACACGTTCCGCAAGGTCGGCGGCCGCTTCGACGTCCAGGACGACGGCATCCGGTTCTGGCACCCCGGCGGCGACCTGACCTCGATCGTGCTCGAGACCGACGTGCACCCCGGCTTCATGACCGACTGGCAGCAGCCGCTCGTCGTCGCGCTCACGCAGGCCACCGGCCTGTCGATCGTCCACGAGACGGTCTACGAGAACCGGTTCGGGTTCACCGAGGCTCTGCGCGGCATGGGCGCGCACATCCAGGTCTACAAGGAGTGCCTGGGCGGACGGGCGTGCCGGTTCGGGCAGCGCAACTTCCGCCACTCGGCCGTCATCTCGGGCCCGACGCCGCTCGCCGCGGCCGACATCGAGGTCCCCGACCTGCGGGGCGGGTTCTCCCACCTCATCGCCGCGCTCGCCGCGAACGGCACCTCCACGGTGCGGGGCATCAGTCTCATCGACCGCGGGTACGAGAACTTCCAGGACAAGCTCGTCGCCCTCGGCGCCGACGTCAGCCGCGACTGAGCGGCTGCTCGCACCCGCCGCGTCCCGACGGCGGCCCGGAGGTCGTGACGCCTGTCACGGCCTGCGGGCCGCCGTCCGTGACAGGCTGGTGCCCGTGCGCAGCAGACCCCGGACCTTCCTCGAGGTGTGGTCCCGTCGGACCGCGCCCGAACGGTTCGACACCTACACGCGCTGGTCGCTGTATCTCATCTCCGGGTCCGAGCCGCTGCTCGCTCTCGCGCTCGTCGGGGTCGACCCGACGTTCTCGCGCGACACCCTCGGCGTCTGGCTCGTCCTCGTCCTCGCGCACACGGCCGTGTGCCTCGCGTCGCTGCGTGCCGGGATCTCGCACTTCCTCGGCGGTCAGGTCCCGCGTCGGACACTCCTGGCCGCGCTCGCGATCCTCTCGCTCGCCGTCGGGGTCCTCGGGTTCTGGACGTTCCCGGTCGGGTCGCCCGAGGACGTCGTCGCCAGCTCGCGCTACTACGCCCTGCTCCTGGGGCTCGGGTTCGGCACGCTGGCGGCGGTCCCGCTCCTGTCGTTCCGCCGGCTCGCGCTCCTCGGGCTCGTGCTCTCCGCGGGCACGGGATGCTCCGTGTGGGTCGGGACCGGTCCCATCACCGCGACGAGCGCCGGGATGGCGGTCGGGCTCGGGCTCTCGACCGCACTCATGCTCGTCGCGATCTTCGGCTCCTACCGCGTGTCGGTGTGGATGCTCGGCGTCGTGTGGGAGCAGGAGCGCCATCGCGTCGTGCACGCGCGTCTCGCCGTCGCCGAGGAGCGGCTGCGCTTCTCGCGCGACCTCCACGACGTGTTCGGGCGCACGCTGTCCGTGGTCGCCGTCAAGAGCGAGCTCGCCGCGGAGCTGGCTTCCCGCGGGCGGCCGGGCGCGGAGGAGCAGATGCTCGAGGTGCGGCGTATCGCGCAGGACGCGCTGCGCGAGGTGCGTGCCGTCGTGGCCGGCTACCGCGCGACCGACCTCCCGGCCGAGCTCGCGGGCGCGCGCAGCGTGCTGCGCTCCGCCGGGATCGACACCACGGTGCACGGCGAGGGGACGCCGGTGGGGGCACAGGCGCAGGAGGCGCTGGCCTGGGCCGTGCGGGAGGCCGTGACGAACGTCGTGCGGCACTCGGACGCGCGGTCCTGCACGATCACGCTGCACCGCGACGACGCGTCGAGCGTCGTCGAGGTCGTGAACGACGGCGTCCCGGTGGGCGCGGTCGCGGGGCGGGGCTCTGGACTGGTCGGCCTCGCTGAACGGCTCGACGGTGCGGGCGGCAGGATCGAGACCTGGAGCGACGGCGACCGGTTCGGTCTCGTCGCCCGCGTCCCGGACCGTCGTGCCCCCGTGGTGGGCACGTCCGGCCCGGGGCGAGCGGACGACCTGGCCCTTCCCGTCCCAGGCCCGACGACGAAGGACCGCCCGTGATCCGCATCCTGCTGGCCGACGACGAGACCCTGATCCGTGACGCGGTCGCGTCCCTGCTCGCGCTCGAGGACGACCTCGACGTCGTCGGGGTCGCCGCGTCCGGTCCGGAGGCCGTCGCCGCTGCGACGAGGTACGAGCCCGACATCGCCGTGCTCGACCTGCAGATGCCGGGGCTCGACGGTGTCGAGGTCGCGCGCCGCCTCGGAGTCGAGCTGCCGGCGTGCGGGGTGGTCGTCGTCACGAGCCACGGCCGGCCGGGCTATCTCAAGCGCGCGCTGGAGGCGGGAGCGCGGGGGTTCCTGCCGAAGACCGTCTCCGCGCGCGTCCTCGCGGACGTCGTACGGACGGTGCACGACGGCGGCCGGTACGTCGACCCCGAGCTCGCCGCGGAGGCCGTCGCCGCCGGTGAGAGTCCGCTGACCGAGCGCGAGGCCGACGTCCTGGAGCTCGCCGCCGGTGGCGCACCGGTCGAGGAGATCGCCCACCGTGCCCATCTCGCGCCGGGTACGGTGCGCAACTACCTCTCGTCGGCGGCGGCGAAGCTGGGTGCCGCGAACCGGCACGAGGCGGTGCACGTCGCACGTCGGCACGGCTGGATCTGAGGCCGCCGTCGCCCGCCGGGGGATCCCGACGGTGCGGCTCCTACCGGTAGGCTCGGTGCTCGTGTCGACCCCGCCCCAGACCCCGCGCGCGTACCGCGCCCTGGCCTCCGTCCTGCGACCGCTCCTCTTCGCGATCACCCGACGTGACTGGCGCGGGACCGAGAACCTCCCGGCCTCCGGCTTCATCGCCGCGGCGAACCACGTCACCCAGGTCGACCCGATCACGCTCGCGCACTACCTGTACGACCAGGGGCGTGCGCCGAAGATCACGGCGAAGTCGTCGCTCTGGGACGTGCCGGTCCTGGGCAAGATCCTGACCGGCACGGGCATGATCCCCGTGCACCGGGGGACCAAGGGTGCTGCCCAGTCGCTCGTGGACTCGACCGCCCAGCTCGACGCGGGCGAGTGCGTCGTCTTCTTCCCCGAGGGCACGCTCACGCGTGACCCGGGCCTGTGGCCCATGGTCGGCAAGACCGGCGTCGCGCGGCTCGCGCTGACCAGCCGTGCGCCCGTCGTGCCGATCGCGCAGTGGGGCGCCCAGGACCTGCTCGCGCCGTACGGCAAGGTGTTCAAGCCGATCCCGCGCAAGCACGTCGCGGTGCACGCCGGCACCCCCGTCGACCTGTCCGACCTGTACGACCGCCCGCAGGACACGGCGACGCTGCGCGAGGCGACGGCACGCATCATGGCCGCCATCACCGCCCAGCTCGCGGAGATCCGCGGCGAGGAGCCCCCGGTGGAACCGTTCGACCTGCGCAAGAAGCCGGAGCGCGACGCGTGAGCGCGGCACCGACCGTCGCTGCCGTCCTCGGGTCCGGCAGCTGGGGGACGACGTTCGCGTCCGTCCTCGCCGACGCCGGGTGCGAGGTGCGGCTCTGGGGTCGGGACGCCGACGTCGCGGACCAGGTCAACACCGAGCGGCGCAACGACAAGCGCCTCCCGGGCATCGAGCTGCCCGCCGGTATCCGCGCCACCACCGACCCACGTGCCGCCCTGGACCGCGCGGATCTCGTGGTCGTGGCCGTCCCGTCCCAGGTCGCGCGCGCGACGCTGACCGAGCTACGTCCGCTCGTCGGGCCGGACGCCGTCGTCGTCTCGCTCATGAAGGGCGTCGAGCTGGGCACGGACCGCCGGATGAGCGAGGTCGTCGTCGAGGCGCTGGGGATCGCACCCGAGCGCGTGGCCGTCGTGTCCGGGCCCAACCTCGCGCGCGAGATCGCGCACCGCCAGCCGACCGCGACGGTCGTCTCGTGCATCGACGAGGACGTCGCGCGTCGCGTCGCCGCGGCGTGCTCGTCGTCCTACTTCCGGCCGTACACCAACACCGACGTCGTGGGCGTCGAGCTGTGCGGCGCGGTGAAGAACGTCATCGCGCTCGCGGTGGGGATCGCCCAGGGGCGGGGTTTCGGCTACAACACGACCGCGACGGTGATCACGCGCGGTCTCGTGGAGATCACGAGGCTCGGACGAGCGCTGGGCGCGGACGCCGAGACGTTCTCCGGCCTCGCGGGCATGGGGGACCTCGTCGCGACGTGCTCCTCGCCGCTGTCGCGCAACCACACGCTCGGCAAGCACATCGGTCAGGGGATGAGCCTCGACGAGGCCGTCGCGGCGACGGGCGGGACGGCGGAGGGCGTGAAGTCCTGCCGTTCCGTGCTCGAGCTCGCACGCTCGACCGGGGTCGACGTGCCGATCACGGCCGGCGTGGTCGCCGTCCTGCACGAGGGCATGCCGGTCGACGAGATGGCGCGGGGGCTGCTGTCCCGGCCGCAGAAGGCGGAAGGGCTCTCGGCGGAGGGCTGAGATCAGCCGTCGTCGCGGACGTCCACCACGACCCGCGTGGGGTCCTCGAGCAGGAAGGCGCGGAAGGGTCGGGGTCCGTCGTCGACACCGATGAACGCCTGGGTGTAGCCCTCGAACACACCGCGCAGCCTGACCTCCTCGATCACGCCGGAGTCCGTGGCCTCGACCGGGTCGGGGCCCGAGTACTCGTCGACCCCGGTGTCCGTCGGGTACCCGCTGCCGGAGATGCTGACCTGCACGAACGTGTCGCCGTCGATGTCGACGGGACTGCCGCTGCCGTCGTCGGCGGGGGAGCCGACGTACTCGACACGCCACCCGGGGGTGCCCTCGCCGTCGAGCTCGAACACCACGCGGTCGTAGCCGTCGTGATGGCCGGTGCGGACGTCCGTGACCGTGAGCATGGCCCCGGAGGACGGGTCCTCGGTGTCCGGGTCGGTGTTCGCGGGGAACGGGACGGGCGCCTCGGCGTCGTCGTCCCCGGTCTCGCCCGAGGTCTCGTCACCGTCGGTCGACCCGTCGTCGTCGGTGCCCTCGTCCGTGGGCGAGGACTCGTCGGTCGCGGTGTCGTCGTCCGACGGTTCGGGCGTGACCTCGCTGGTCACCGTGACCGTCTCGGTGTCGTCGGGTCCATCCCCACCGCACGCGCCCAGCGTGAGCACGAGGCCGACCGCACCGAGCAGCGCGGGCAGGGCCCGGCGCCGTGGCGAGCGCGAGCCCCGGGAAGGCCGCCGCACTGCTGACCTCTCCCACACCAGTCGCATCGTGTCCATCCGTCGATCGTACCCAGGTAGGCCCGTGAACGTCGTCTGGCGCAAGCCTCGATCAGGTCACGAAAAGGCCGCTGAAGAGTCACGCCGTCCCGCGTGCCGGCGAGGAGCGACGAGGCCTCGACGGATCCCTCGGTGGGACCCCGACCTATCGGCCGGCTGAGCGCAACGCCTGGTCCAGGTCGCTCCACAGGTCCTCGACGTCCTCGACGCCGACAGACAGCCGCAGGAGGTCCTCGGGTACGGTGACCGACTCCGTGGGGAAGCGACGGCGGCGCTCGAGACTGGACTCGACGCCGCCGAGGCTCGTGGCCGGGACCCACAGCCGCACGGCGGCGACGACGGCGTCCGCGGCCTCGCGGCCGCCGAAGGGGCGCAGGCCGATGACCGACCCGAAGCCCGACATGGTCCGCGCCGCGACCTCGTGGCCGGGATCGTCGGGCAGGCTCGGGTGACGGACGTCGACGACGGCCGGGTGCACGGCGAGACGTCTCGCCAGCTCGGCGGCGTTCGCCTGCGAGCGCTCGACGCGCAGCGCGAGCGTGCGCAGCCCCCGCAGCGCGAGCCAGATCTCGAACGGGCCCGGGATCGCGCCGTGCAGCGTTCGGTAGGCGCGCACGCGCTGCGCGAGCTCGTCCGACGCCGCGACCACGGCGCCCAGGACCACGTCCGAGTGGCCTGCGAGGTACTTCGTCACGGAGTGCACGACGAGGTCGGCCCCGTGCTCGAGCGGTCGCTGGACGAGCGGGGTCGCGAACGTGTTGTCGACCGCGGTCAGCACCCCGCGCCGTCGGGCCTCCGCGAGCAGCACGGGCAGGTCCGCGACCTCGAGCATGGGGTTCGTGGGCGACTCGACCAGCAGGAGCGACGCGCCGTCGAGCGCCGCGACGACCTGGTCCGTGTCCGCCACGTCGACGCGTCTGATGTCGACGCCCGCGCGCTGCGCGAGGTCGTCGGCGAAGCCGAGGGTCACCTGGTAGGCGTGGCGCGGGACGACGACGACCCCACCCGCGGGCACGAACGAGAAGATGGCGGCGATCCCCGCCATGCCCGACGCGAAGGCCACGGCGGGCACCGGTGAACCCTCGAGCGTGGCCAACGCTTCCTCGAACGGATGCCAGGTCTCGGTGTCCATCCGGGCGTACAGGAACTCTCCGGGTCCTTGTACGCCCTGGGAGACGTAGGTCGACGACAGCACGATCGGCGGGTTCACGGGCGCGCCCTGCGACCGCTCGGGCCGCCCGGCCGCGACGACGACCGTCGCGGGCGACAGCGAGCCGGGCACGTCGTCACCACGCCGACAGAGAACCTCACGCGAAGTCATCCCAGCAGGCTACGCGGAACCCCGCCGCCGCCGAACATGTGCCTACGTCTCGTCAGACTGGTCCGACAGTTGAGTCCCTGATAGTGGTGTAGCGCGGTCGTCGGGTTCGTCGGCGTCGTCGTTCGACGCGACGTAGAGCGGCCACCGCGTGATCCTTCGAGTGAACCTTCCACAGCACCCTCGAACGGAGCATC